>CAVPXY010000001.1:0-98089 GCA_963709885.1 uncultured Solirubrobacteraceae bacterium
GCCTCGCCCACCGGATGGGGATCACGACCCCGATCTCGACCAACCCGGCGATGACGATCGGCGGTCTGACGGTCGGCGTCACCCCGCTCGACATGGCCCACTCCTACGAGACGATCGCCCACGGCGGCCGGCGCGTGAGCGGAACGCTGGCCAAAGAAGACGCTCCCGTGGGAATCCAGGAAGTCGACGCGGGGGGTCGGCTCCTCCCGGACGGGGAGCGCCTGGACAGGAACAGGGTGCAGACCACGCCGGTGCTCCCCGCCGGCATCGCTCAGACCGAGACCTCGATGCTCGAAACGGTGCTTCAGTACGGCACAGCCCGCGCTGCCGCGATCGGGCAGTTCGCGGCCGGCAAGACGGGCACGACCACCAACTTCGGCGATGCCTGGTTCGTCGGCTGGGACTCCAAGTACACGGTCGCTGTGTGGGTCGGCTACCCGGACAAGCTCATCCCGATGACCACGGAGTTCAACGGCGGCCCGGTGTTCGGGGGCACCTTCCCGGCACTGATCTGGCACGACTTCATGACCTCGGCGCTGGGAATCGACAAGACCCGCTCCGAACAGGCCTCCGCGGGAAAGGGCGTCTCTTCCAAAGGGGGTGGCGGTACCTCGACCACGAGCACCCCCGAAGTGAGCTCGCCCTCCTCCACAAGCGCGGCGCCCGGACATGCCACGACTCCGACCGGTGGGGGCAAAGCGACCGGGACGCCCTCCACGCCGCACGGCGGGGGCAACGAAGCGGGCGCCGGGGCTCCCAGCGCGAGCCCCGAACATACCGCCGCGCCGCCGACACCGACACCCGCGCGCGAACCACCGAGCGCCCCTCCGTCGGCTCCCTCCTCGCCGGCCCCTCCATCGTCTCCTTCGCCGACGGGAGGAGTCAGCCCCGCCGGATAGCGCCACCGCCCCGTGGCGCAGGGGCCCCCGTCACGGGGCGCTGACCGGCGGCACGCGTGAGAGCCGGTGGGAGCTCAGAGTCGCGGCCGCGAGACATGGCGGCTGCCGGCAACACAGAAGCGCCAGGGCAGCTCTACCGCACGGGTTATCCCGATGCGCGTTCCCTTCACTACCGAGACGTCTTGCCAGTCGCCGGCGCGCCCGTGGATGCGCACCGGGCCGGTTAGAAGACTGCTGGCGTTCTCTCCCAACGAGATGCCCATGGCCTGCGTGAGCTTGCCCGGCCCGGAGCAGAGGTCCTCCTCGCGCGTCGGGGGCCCGGCGACCGACCGACCGGAGGCACGCCGAGCACCGCGGCGGGCGCGCATGGCCTCGATCCCGGCAACAGGGACGAGCGCCCGAATCAGAACGGCGGCGCCGATGCCCTCGGGCTCGCACACCGCATTGAGCAGCGCGTGTATGCCGTAGGAGCGGTACACGTAGGCTTGGCCCGGCCCGCCGAATAGCGTCTTCGTGCGCGGCGTGAGTCCGGCGAACGCATGACAGGCGGGCTCTGACTCGTGGTAGGCCTCGGTCTCTACGATCACGCCCGCCACGCCACGGTGCTCGACCGTGCATCCGATCAGCGCGGGGGCCACCTCGAGGACCGGGCGCGCATAGAAGTCAACCGGAAGGGCCGTCATCGAGCACCGCTCGGGCGAGGGCGAGTTGCTCGGAGACGCGGGCCAGCGAGGTGCCTCCCTCGGACACCTTCGACTCAAGCCAGGAGCCCTGCGCGAGCACGTTCTTGAGCTCCTCGCCGTGGGCTGCCAGCGTCTCTGAGTGGGCGGCCAGCTCATCCGGTGTGAGCTCGGACAGAGGCCTGCCGCTGTCGATGGCCATGCGCACGAGACCGGCGACGACCCCGTGGGCCTCGCGGAATGGGACGCCGAGGCGCACGAGCAGGTCGGCCAGGTCGGTGGCGGCGATCAGCTCATCGGAGGCAGCCTCGCGCAGGCGCTCACGCCGGAAGCTCACGCCGGCGATCATTCCGGTGGCCGCCGCGAGCGTCAGCTCGAGCGTGTCGACCGTGTCGAACAGGTGCTCCTTGTCCTCCTGGAGGTCCTTGTTGTAGGTCAGCGCCAGCCCGTGCATGACACCGTGAAAGGCCGCCAGGTGGCCAACCACCCGGGGTGCCTTCGCGCGCAACAGCTCGGCCGCATCCGGGTTCTTCTTCTGGGGCATGATCGAGGAGCCCGAGCTCCACGAGTCGGGCAGCTCGCAGAAGCCGAACTCCGAGCTCGACCACAGCACGAGCTCCGCTCCCAGGCGGGAAAGGTGGGTAGAGCAGGTGGCGGCCGCGCTGAGGTAGTCGAGGATGAAGTCCCGTCCCGAGACCGCGTCGATCGAGTTGGGCGCCACGTTCTGGAAGCCGAGCTCGCGCGCGAGCTGTTGGCGGTCGGTGTCGAAGTTCACCCCCGCCAGGGCGCCGGCGCCGAGGGGGAGCACCCCCGCCTCGCGCTCGGCGAAGGCAAACCGCGCAAGATCGCGTGCGAGCATCCAGAAGTAGGCGAGCAGGTGATGCCCGAGGTAGACGGGCTGGGCGCGCTGCAGATGGGTGTAGCCCGGCATCGGCCAGTCCACGTGCTCCTCCGCACGCGCGAGCAGCGCGCCCATCAGACCCGCGATCGCGGTCTGGGCACCGGCCGCGCGCTCGCGGGTGTACATGGCCAGGTCGGTGACCACCTGGTCGTTGCGCGAGCGCGCGGTGTGCAGCCTTCCGCCGACCGGACCGGCGATCTCGGTCAGGCGCCGCTCGATCGCCATGTGGATGTCCTCGTCCTCATCGGAGAACGGGAAGCGACTCTCGCTCAGCTCGCGTTCGACGGCATCCAGCCCGACGAGCAGCGCGTCGCGGTCATCGACGGCGAGGACCCCGCGGTCGGCGAGCATGTTCGCGTGTGCGCGCGAGGAGGCGAGGTCCTGCGGCCACAGGCGCCGATCGAAGCCGATCGAGGCGTTCAGACGGTGAAAATCGGGGTCCTGCGGCTCGTGGAAGCGGGGCACGGGCGATCAGTTTAGGATGTGGGCCCGCCCGCCCGTCCCGCCCGGCCGTCCTGCCACCCGTCCTGCCGGTCGTTTCAGCGGCCGCCAAAGACCCCCCGCTCTACTGCCCGAGCGCATCGCTCAGGCTGTCGGCAACCCGAGTGACCTGGCCCTCGCTCATCTGCGGGAAGAACGGCAGCGCGAGCGAACGCGCGGCCACGTCCTCGCAGACCGGAAACTCTCCGACGCGATGGCCAAATCGCTCGCGGTAGAAGCTCATCAGGTGAATCGCAGGCATGTAGGGCTTGCTCTCGATACCCGCCGCGCCAAGCGCGCGAACCGTCTCATCGCGGTCCGTGCCCCGGGGGAGCTGCACGACGAACACGAACCAGCCGCGGACGTTTCCCCCTTCGTCGGGACAGGGCAGCTCCAGGCCATCGACCCCCGCCAGCGCCGCGCGGTAGCGCTCCGCCTGAAGCGCACGCGCCGCCAGCATCTCCTCCAACCGCTCCAACTGGGCGAGCCCGAGCGCGCAGGCGACATCCGAGAGGCGGTAGTTGAAGCCGAGCCGGTCGTGGTCGAGCCAGCTCATGTCGGGGGCGCGCCCCTGGTTGCGCTCGGAGTCGACCCGCTCCTTCAGCGCCGGGCCGGCGAACGTGATCATGCCCCCCTCGCCCGTGGTGAGCTGCTTGTTGGCGTAGAACCCGAACACCGCCGGGTGCCCGCGCCCTCCGACGGGAGTCCCGTCAGCGTGCCTGGCTCCCAGCGCCTCGCAGGCGTCCTCGACAATCGACAACCCACGCTCCTCGGCGAGCCGCTCGAACGCCGGCATCTCGGCGGGGTAGCCGAAGATATGGACCGGCAGGAGCGCCCGCGTGCGCTCGGTGACCGCGGCGGCCGCCGCGTGAGGGTCGAGGTTGAGGGTCAGCGGGTCGATGTCGGCGAACACGGGTCGCGCCCGCTCATACAGCGCCACGTTGGCCGAGGCCACGAACGAGAGCGGGCTCGTCACCACCTCGTCTCCGTCCTGCACGCCAACGGCGCGCAGCGCAAGGTGCAATCCGGCCGTGCCGCTCGAGACGGCGCTCGCCAGCGGTGCTCCCACGCGCGCCGCGAACGCGGTCTCGAACGCCCGCACACGCGGGCCGAGGGAGAGCTGCTTGGAGCGCAGCACCTCGAGGACCGCCCGCTCCTCCGCCTCACCCAGGACGGGCCGAGCGAGGGGGATCGGCTCAGGGTTCACGTACCGATCCAGCCCCCCGAACCGCGTGTCCCTCGTCGGAGGTCGAGGAGGCCTTCCCAGGCTGCATGCCGTACTCCAGGGAATCCACGAGCGCGTCCCAGGAGGCGGCGATGAGGTTCTCCGAGACACCTATCGAGCCCCACACCTCATGGCCGTCGGAAGCATCGACCAGCACGCGGGTGACCGCGCCCGTGCCCTTCGCCTCATCGAGGATGCGCACCTTGAAGTTCACCAGCTCGATGTCCCGCAGATGCGGATGAATCTCGCCGATGGCGTCACGAAGCGCGTTGTCGAGCGCGTTCACGGGGCCGTTGCCCTCGGCGGTGCGCACGTAGCGCTCCCCTCCAAGCCAGATCTTGATCGTGGCCTCCGTCTCGACCTTGCCGTCCGCTCGCTGCTCGACCAGCACTCGCCAGGACTCCAGGCGGAACAGAGGCTCGTAGGTGCCCGCCTCCTTGCGCATGAGCAGCTCGAAGGACCCGTCCGCGGCCTCGAACTGGAAGCCCTGGTGCTCGAGCTCCTTGACACGCTCCACGACGCGCCGGATGAGCTCATCGTCCGCTGGGGACGGTGCCGCGCCAGCGCCTAGCTCGGCGCTGGCTCCGCGGTGCATCGAGGCCTTCGCCACGATCGTGGCCTTGCCCGAAAGCTCGGAGATGAGGACGTCGCGGCGGTTGCCGACCACGACAGGATCGACGTGCTCGAATGTCTGCGGTTCGGCCTGCACGCCTGCCGCGTGCATCCCCGCCTTGTGCGCGAACGCGTGCTTGCCGACGTATGGCTGCGCGGGGTCGGGCGAGCGGTTGAGCAGCTCATCGACGAAGTGTGCGGTCTCGGTCAGGCGCGCGAGGCGCTCTGCGGACAGCAGATCGCAGCCCATCTTCAGCTGCAGGTCGGCAATGATCGTGATGAGGTTGGCGTTGCCGGTGCGCTCGCCGATGCCGTTGATCGTCCCCTGCACCTGCGTCGCGCCCGCTTCAACCGCCGTGAGCGTATTGGCCACCGCGCAGCCCGAGTCGTCGTGGGTATGAATGCCGAGCGCGGCACCGCCGAGCGCTTCGGTAACGACGGCGAGTGCCGTGCGAATCTGCGGAGGCAGCGCGCCGCCGTTCGTATCGCACAGCACGAGCCGCTCGGCCCCCGCATCGGCGGCTGCGCGCAGGCAGTCGAGTGCATAGCCGGGATCGAGCGCGAAGCCGTCGAAGAAGTGCTCGGCGTCCAGCAACACCCGCTTTCCGGCTCCCACCAGGAAGGCGACGGAGTCGGCGATCATCGCGAGGTTCTCCTCGCGGGAGACGCGGATGACCTTCTCCACGTGGAGCACCGAGGCCTTGCCGACGAGCGTGCAAACCGGCGCGAAGGAGTCGGCGAGAATCCGCAGCCCCTCGTCGGCATCCGCCGTGAGTCCACCACGCCGGGTCATGCCGAAGGCGACTATCTGCGCGCCCGCCAGCTCCTCGCCGGCGAGGAGCCCGAAGAGCTCCTGCTCCTTGGGGTTGGACGCGGGAAAGCCCGCCTCGATCAGGTGGACGCCGAGTTCGTCCAGGGCATGGACCACCCGCACCTTCTCCGCCGCGGTGAGGCTCAATCCGCCTCCCCCCATCCCGTCGCGCAGGGTGGCGTCGTATAGCTGTATGTCGGACACTGGGCCCTAGCCCGCGGCGGTCGTCTGCGCGTCGGGCGCGGAGCCCTCGCCGGTGGGCGTCTCGAGCGCCGGCGCCGGCACCACGTCGAGCCACTCGCGGTAGCGCTCTGAGCGCCCGTGGATGGCGTCGTCGAAGGCGGCCTGGAGCACACGCGTGATCTCGCCCGGCTTGCCCGTGCCGATCACGTGGTCGTCCACCTCTCGCACCGGCACGAGCTCGGCAGCTGTGCCGGACATGAACATCTCCTCGGCCAGGTACATCTCGGCGCGCGCGACGTTTCGCTCGACCACGGTGTAGCCGAGATCCTGCGCGATCTGAATGATCGAGCGGCGGGTGATCCCGTCGAGGATGGAGTTGTGTTGGCCGGGGGTTGCGATCTCGCCGTCGCGCACGACGTAGACGTTCTCGCCGGTGCCCTCGCACACGTGACCATGGTCGTCCAGCAGGATCGCCTCGTCATAGCCGGCCTTCAGCGACTCGACCTTTGCGAGGACGCTGTTCAGGTACTGACCGGAGGCCTTCGCATGGGGAATCAGCGAGTCGGGGCTGATCCGCCGCCAGGAGGAGACCTTCACGCGGACGCCGTCGCGCTTGCCCTCCTCGCCAAGGTAGGCGCCCCACTCCCAGCAGGCGATCGTCACGTCCACCGGCGCCTCGAGCGGATTGAGGCCCATCTGACCATAGCCGCGGTTGACGATCGGGCGGATGTAGCAGGAGCGCAGACCGTTGCGAGCCACCAGCTCGAGCGTGGCCGCGCGGAGCTCCTCCGCCGAGTAGCGCACCGGCATGTAGTACAGCTCGGCCGAACGCAGCAGGCGATCGATGTGGTCGGCGTTGCGGAACACCGCCGGGCCGAGCTGCGAGTCGTAGCAGCGCATGCTGTCGAACACGCCCGTGCCGTAGTGCAGGCCATGCGTCAGCACGTGGATCTTGGCGTCCTCCCAGGCGACGAATTCTCCGTTCATCCAGATGAGGTCGGTGGGCTCCACGTTCGTTGCGCTCCTATTCGAGGTTGTCGAGCACTGCCTTCGTCGCCTGCTCGGTGCGCGCCTCTCCTCCCAGGTCGGGCGTGCGCAGGCCCCCGGCGAGCGCGCGTTGAACCCCCGATTCTACAGCCGTCGCCTCGCTTTCCAAGCCGAGGCCGTGCCTGAGCATCATCGCGGCGGAGAGGAACATCGCCAACGGGTTGGCGAGACCCCGACCGGCGATGTCCGGCGCCGAGCCGTGCACCGGCTCGAACAGGCCCGGGCCGTCCCCACCGAGCGACGCGCTGGGGAGCATCCCGATCGAGCCGGTGAGCATGGCGGCCTCATCGGAGAGGATGTCCCCGAACATGTTCTCGGTGAGGATCGTGTCGAAATGCCGGGGCGACGAGAGGAGCTGCATGGCGGCGTTGTCCACGAGCACGTGCTCCAGGGCGATGTGCGGGAACTCGCGTGAGTGCAGCTCGGTGACGGTCTCCCTCCACAGCCGCGAGGTCTCGAGGACGTTGGCCTTGTCCACGCTTGAGACCCTCGCACGCGCGGCCGCGAACGCGGTCCGGGCGATGCGCTCGATCTCCTCGGTGGTGTAGGAGCACACGTCGGAGGCGGAGGTCGCCGTGCGGGTCTTCTCGCCGAAGTAAATCCCGCCGGTGAGCTCGCGCACGACGAGCAGGTCGGTCCCCTCGATTCGCTCGCGGCGCAGCGGCGAGGCGTCATACAGCGCGGGCAGCGGCTTGACTGGGCGCAGGTTCGCGTACAGCCCAAGCCCCTTGCGCAGGCCGAGCAGACCCTGCTCGGGCCGGGGCCGGTTCGGATCGGTCGTGTCCCACTTCGGGCCGCCGACGGCCGCCAGCAGCACCGCGTCCGAGCGCCGGCACGCGGCGAGGACATCCTCGGTGAGCGCGACGCCGTGCGCGTCGATCGAGGCGCCCCCGAACAGGTGCTCCTCGAACTCGAACTCGCCGAACCTCCGCAGCAAGTGGAGCGTCGGGGCCATGATCTCCGGCCCGATCCCGTCGCCGGGCAGCGTGACGATGCGGTGGGCCATCGGCGTGGGCCCCTAGAGCGCCGTCGTGACCGGACCGACCCGCTCGCGCTCGGCCTCGTAGGCGGCGATCTGGTCTTCCTCGCCGAGAGTCACACCGATGTCATCCAGCCCCGCCAGCAGCCGCCGCCGGATCTCGGCGTCGATCTCAAACGGCACCGTCACGAGCTCACCGTCGGACCCCGGGTAGCGCACCTCTCGCGCGTGCAGGTCGACCTGCCCGTCCCCCGCCTCGGCGAGCGCCTGGCAGTCCTCCTCGGCAAGCACCACCGGGAGCAGCCCGATCTTGGTGCAGTTGGAGTAGAAGATGTCGGCGAAGCTCGGTGCCACGATCGCCTGGAAGCCGTAGTCCTGCAGACCCCATGGGGCGTGCTCGCGCGAGGAGCCGCAGCCGAAGTTCTCACCAGCGACGAGGATCGGGTTGGGTGGGAGCTCCCAATCGGGCTCCTTGGCCCAGTCGTAGAAGACGTACTGCCCGAAGCCGGTCCGCTCCACCCGCTTGAGGAACTGCTTGGGCATGATCTGGTCGGTGTCCACGTTCGAGCGGTCGAGGTGGCTCACCTGCCCTGCGATGGTCTCTATCGCCTGCATCTAGCCGTCAGCACCTTCCGGCTTGACAGCGCCGAACACGGCCGCGTCTGCCCACTTGAAGTGCACCTCCGCGCCCTCGAAGCCGGCGTCGTGCAACCACCCCAGCTGATCCTCGACGGTGTCGGGGCGATCGTCGTCGTCGGCGGCCATGTCGCGCTCGATCTCCTCGGCGGAGCGGGTGCTGCCGCGCTCCCGTTCGGCCCCCACGAGGTTGGCCACCATCTGCTCGTCGAACATTCCCTGCAGCGGGCCGTTGACCAACACGTAGTCCATGTTCACGAACACGCCGCCGGGCTCCAGAAGCTCGAATAGCTCTGCGAACAGGCGTTGCTTTCGCTCCGCCGGGAGGTGGTGGATCGCGAGGGCCGAGACCGCGGCGTCGTAGCCGCCCGCGGGCAGGCCGTCGGCCCATGCGGGATCGGAGAGATCGCCGCGGACCACGCGCCAGCGGCTCGGGAATCGCTCGAGTCGCTCGCCCACGCGTTGGAGCATCGGCTCGGAGAAGTCGACGAGCACCGCCTCGGACTCGGGCTGGAGTGACAGGAGGAGCTCGGACATCGCGCCGTCTCCCGACCCCACGTCCAGGAATCGCCTGACGGTGCGTTGGCGTCTCTCGAACAGACGTCGGACCAGGTCCTCCTGGACGTCGAGCAGCGGAATGAGAATGTGGCGTTGGTCGAGAAACGCGGTGGCGAGGTCCCGCTGCTGCCAATCGACCCCGGGCGAGGATCCGCTCATCGCCAATCCCTGATGTCGGTGAAGTGCCCCTCTATCGCCGCGGCCGCGGCCATCTGGGGGGAGACCAGATGCGTGCGTCCGCCCCGGCCCTGGCGGCCCTCGAAGTTGCGATTGGAGGTCGACGCGCAGCGCTCTCCCGGCTGAAGGATGTCGGGGTTCATCCCCAGGCACATCGAGCAGCCCGCCACCCGCCAGTCGAAGCCGGCATCGCGGAAGACACGATCGAGCCCCTCGGCCTCGGCCTGTGCCTTGACCTGCTGAGAGCCGGGGACGACCATAGCGCTCACGCTCGAGGCCACCTTGCGACCAGCGACGACCTCCGCGGCAGCACGCAGGTCGCCGATGCGCGAATTGGTGCACGAGCCGATGAACACGCGGTCCAGGCCGATCTCCTGGATCGGCAGGCCGGGCTCGAGCGCCATGTACTGAAGGGCCCGCTCGGCCGCCTCGCGGTCGGCTGGGCTGTCGAACTCATCGGGCGAGGGAACCGTCTCGGTGACGGCCCTCACCATTCCCGGGTTCGTGCCCCAGGTCACCTGCGGCGACAGTGCCGAGGCGTCGACGACGACCTCGTGGTCGAAGGAGGCGCCGTCGTCCGTACGCAGCGCACGCCAGCTCTCGATCGCCCGATCCAGCTCGGCCCCCCGATGCGCGCCCGGTCGCTCGAGCTGCGAGAACCAGGCGAAGGTGGTCTCGTCGGGCGCGATCATTCCCGCCCGCCCGCCGCCCTCGATGGTCATGTTGCAGACGGTCATCCGTCCCTCCATGCCCAGCGCTTCGATGGCGGGCCCCGAGTACTCGACGACGTGGCCGGTGGCGCCACCCACGCCGATCTGCCCGAGCGTGCCGAGGATCAGGTCCTTGGCGGTCACGCCGAAGCCAAGTGCGCCCTCGTAGGTGATTCGCATCGAGCGCGGCTTGTGCTGGACCATGCACTGGGTGGCCAGCACGTGCTCCACCTCGCTCGTGCCGATCCCGAACGCCAGCGCGCCGAAGGCGCCGTGGGTGGATGTGTGCGAGTCGCCGCAGACGATCGTCATGCCGGGCTGCGTGACGCCCAGCTCGGGGCCGATCACGTGCACGATGCCCTGACGGTCGGAGCCCAGCGAGTAGACGGGAACGCCGAACTCCTCGCAGTTGCGCTCGAGCGTCTGCACCTGCACCCGGGAAAGCTCATCCTTGATGCGCGCCGCCACGGGCGTGCCGTCGGTGGGCGTGTTGTGGTCGGCGGTGGCAAGCGTGCGGTCGGGCCGGCGCACGGTTCGGCCGGCGAGGCGCAGCCCGTCAAATGCCTGAGGGCTCGTGACCTCGTGGACGAGGTGGAGGTCGATGTAGAGCAGGGGGGGCGGGCCCGCATCCACCTCGTGGGCCTCCCAGATCTTGTCGAACAGCGTCTTTGGCATCGTCATCGGCCCTTGTCGTCGTGGGTGCTTGGTTCCTTTTTGATGAAGACCCCTGACGGGGTCCAGCCGGGTCGGTCGGTTGTCGGCATCTAGCTTCGCCTCAGTCCGGCGGAGACAACCGCCAGAAACGCGGCCTCCTCGGCGGTGGGATTCTCGAAGTGGTGGGGCAGATCGGCGTCAAAGGTGACGCAGTCTCCCTCCTTGAGCTCGTGTCGCTCGGCATCGCACACGAGCACCACCGAGCCATGCTCGACGAGCGCCGTCTCCCGGCTGCCGGGCTCGTGCATCGGAGGATCGTCGACCGCGCCCGTGGCGCCGCCGGGCGCAAGGGTGTGACGCGAGAGCTCTGCGCGCTGGCCCGGCTGTGAGGAGGTCATAACCTCGAACCGATGCCCTCGGCGCTTGTTGCCGCCGCGCTGACGGCCGCCTGCGCGCACGATCGTCACGGCCCCGTCCTCGTCCAGTCGCAACAGCTGCGAGAGCCGCAGCTCTAGGCCTGCGGCGATGCGGGCGGCGACCGTGAGCGTTGGGCTCGTCTCTCCGCGCTCCACCTGCGAGAGCATCGGGGCGCTCACGCCGCTGCGCTCGGTCAGGTCGCGCAGGGAGAGCCCCGAGGACTCGCGCAGGGCCTTGACGCGGGCACCGATGACAACGGGGTCGAGCGGATCGGCGCCGGCGCTCGGAACGGCCCTTGCGCGGGAAGCGGGCGCCCCGTGGGCGTCCTGCTCGCGATTGTCTCGCCTCGATTGCTTCTCCACGGTTACCATACATCCGTACGCTATCACAGACGGCTGCGAGCTGGGGCCGTCGGCGCACGGCGCAGCTCGCCTCAGGTGTCCTGCGCCGCGCGCATTTCGTCGTGGGCCTGCGCCGCGAACACGCGCCAGGGGTCGGAGATGCCCTTCAGGACCTGCTCGCCGCGGCTGTGCAGCTCGAACGGCGATCCCACGGACAGATCGCGGACGGTGCTGCTCGCGAGCACCTCGTCGGGTCCCGCGAGCGCCGCGATGCGGGCGGCGATGTGGACGGCGATGCCCCCGACGTCTTCGCCGGCGAGCAGCTCGCACTCGCCGGTGTGCAGGCCGGCGCGCGCATGCATGCCGAGCTCCGCGAGGCCGGCGCGGATCGCAAGCGCGCACCCGAGCGCGCGGCTCGGCCCGTCGAACAGTGCGAGCGCGCCGTCGCCGAGCGACTTCACCACGCGTCCGCGATGGCGTGCGACCTCGCGCTCCAGTAGCGTGTCGTGGCGCTCGAGCAACACGCGCCAGCGCGCGTCGCCGAGTTTGGCCGCGAGCTCTGTCGAGCCGACGATGTCGGTGAACAGGACCGTCGCGAGCATCCGCTCGCTGGGCGCTGGCGGGCGCGATCCCGTAAGGAAGTCCTCAATCTCGCGCGCAGCTCTTCCGGGCTCGCCCAGCGCCCCCTGCCGTCCGGGAAGCTCGACGTAGCGGGCGCCGGGGACGTGCTCGGCGACGTAGCGCGAGTGGCGCTCGTCGATGAACTCGTCGTCCGGGCGGCGAAGCACCAGGGTGGGGCACTGCACGCTTGGCAGGATGTCGCGAACATCGGTCCGCCCTGCCAGCTCGAGCGCCGCCGCGGCATCCCCCGGACCGGCCGCCAGGCGCTGCAGGCGGGCCATGGTGCGACGCTCCCGCGGCTCGTCGCCGACGATCTGCATCCACGGGTTCGTGGGGGAATCCTGCCCCCAGTGCGCGATCACGTTGGCCATCGCGTGCTCGCGCTGGGATGCCGGCAGCGCCCACTCATAGCCCGGACCGGCCACCAGCCGCGCCTGAGGGGCCACGAGCAAGAGCGCACGCACGACGTCGGGGTGAGTGGCGGCAAACAGCAGCGCGAGCGCGGCGCCCTCGTTGAGCGACAGGAGCGCCGGCTGGCGCGCTTCGGTCGCCTCGAGCACGGCGCGCACGTCGTCGAGCTGCTCCTCGAGCGTGGCCGCGCCCGCAGGTCCGTCGGAGGCGCCGCACCCCCGGCGGTCGAACAGGATCAGGCGCGTGAAGCCCGCGAGGGCGGTGAGGAACCGCCCGAGCGAGGGGAGCTCCCAGTACAGCTCGATGTTCGAGATGAAGGAGGGCACGAACACCAGATCAACGTCGCCGCGCCCCACAACGTGATACGCGATGTTCGTCTCGTTGCTAAGCGCGTACCGGGTGTCGGTCTCCATCGGGGAAGCGTACGGACCTAGATCAGCACACGTTCACTCAAGCGGCGCATTGGACACGTCGCGCGCGACCCCCCAGGCCGCCGGCAGGCGGCGCCATCAACATCCCTACCCGCCCGCTGTCTCCGGCAGGCCGATTGTCTCCCCCGCGCGCGAGCGGGCGACGGCGACCGAGAGCGCGCGCACGTACGCGCGGGCGGCCGCGTCGATGATGTCCGTCGAGACGCCCTGGCCGGCGCCTGTCGAACCGTCGACCTCGACCACCACCGAGACCTCGCCGAGCGCGTCCTGGCCCTCTGTGACCGCACCGATCGTGAAGTCGCTGAGCTTCGCGCCGACACCCGCGGCCGCGTCGATCGCCTGGAACACCGCATCGATCGGCCCGTCGCCGACGCCCGTGCCTTCCGCGGAGGAACCCTCCGGCAGCGTCACCGACACGCGCGCGTGGGGCGGGCGGCGCGAGGATGCCTCGACCTCGAACCAGTCGAGCGCATAGCCCGGGATCTCCTCCCTCAGCTCGTCGGTGACGAGTGCCTCCAGGTCCATCGCGGTCACGTGCTTCTTGCGGTCGGCGATCTCCTTGAAGCGCTTGAACGCCGTGTTCAGGGCCTGGCCCTCAAGCTCGAAGCCCATCTCCTCCAGGGCTTTGCTCAGCGCGTGCCGGCCGGAGTGCTTGCCGAGGACGATCGAGTTGCTGCGCAGCCCGACCGTGGTGGCGTCCATGATCTCGTACGTGGTGCGCTCCTTCAGCACCCCGTCCTGGTGGATGCCGGCCTCGTGCGCGAACGCGTTGCGCCCGACGATCGCCTTGTTCGGCTGCACCTGGTAGCCGGTCAGCCGCGAGACCAGCCGGCTCGTGCGGGCGATCTCGGTGGTGTCCACTGCAGTCCATATCCCGAGGCTCCGCGCGCGGGTGTGCAGCAGCATCACGATCTCCTCCAGCGATGCGTTCCCGGCGCGCTCGCCGATCCCATTGATCGCGCACTCCACCTGCCTGCAGCCGGCTTCCAGGCCGGCCAGCGAGTTGGCCACGGCCAGCCCCAGGTCGTCGTGGCAGTGGACCGACACGACCACGTCGCGCAGTCCGGGGACCAGCCGGTAGAGCTCTTCGAACATCCTCCGGTACTCCTGCGGCATCGTGTAGCCGACGGTGTCCGGCACGTTTATCGTCGTGGCGCCCTCTTCCAGCGCGATCTGGATCACCTCGGCCATGTACTCGACGTCCGAGCGCGAGCCGTCCTCGGGAGAGAACTCGACGTCCTCGGTGTATTCGTGCGCCTGGGCCACCGCCGCGCGCACCTGACCCTTGACGTCCTCGCGCGTGGTCTGCAGCTTGCGCTCGATGTGAACGTCGCTCGTGGCGATGAACGTGTGGATGCGCGGCCGCTCGGAGTCCTTGACGGCGTTCCAGGCCGCCTCGATGTCCTGCTTGCTCGTCCGCGCCAGGCCGCAGATCACCGGACCTTCGACCTCGCGGGCGATCGCCTGCACCGACTCGAAGTCGCCGGGCGAGGTGATCGGAAAGCCCGCCTCGATCACGTCTACGCCCAGCCGCCCCAGCTGGTGGGCGATCTCCAGCTTTTCGTGCCTATTCAGCGAGATCCCGGGTGACTGCTCGCCGTCGCGCAGGGTCGTGTCGAAGATCAGGACGCGGTCTGAGTCCTCCCGGCCGGCTTCCGCCGGGCCGCTGTGAGTGGGTTCATCAACGATGCTCATGTCGTTCGTGCTCCTTCTGGGTCTCGTTCACACTTCCTCTCTGCTTGGTATGCGGCTACGCGGCCGCCACGCGCTATTCCCCCCGAGGGGGGAGCAGAAGGGGTGTGAGGAGCGAGATCTGCAACGACATCTGACGCGAAGGTTAGCAGTCGCTGCCATTGGCTCTCGGCACCGAAACGCTCCGTTATGCTCCAGCCTCGCGCGGCCCCTCCGCGCAGCCCTGACACCCGAGCGACCGGGACCCCAGCGTGCCAGCGTCGCGGATGACTCGAGGAAAGGAACGCGGACCATGAGCCAACCGGTGCTCGCAGCCCCCACGGTGGAGGACCTTCGTTCGACGATCAGTGGCGAAGTGATCACGCCCGATCACCCCTCCTACGAGGACGCCCGCCTCGTCTGGAACGGCATGGTCGACCGCCGCCCCGCGCTGGTGGTCCGGTGTTCCTCAAGCGCAGACGTGCAGGCTGCGCTGGCCACCGCCCGCGAGCACGACCTCGTGGTGAGCGTGCGCTGCGGCGGGCACTCCACGCCCGGCTACAGCTCCTGCGACGACGGGATCGTGATCGACCTGCGGGCGATGAACCGCGTCGAGGTCCAACCCGAGGAGCGAACGGCACGGGTTCAGGGTGGCACCACATGGGCCGAGCTCGACGCAGCAACGCACGAGCACGGGCTGGCGCTCACCGGCGGGCGCGTGTCGGACACAGGCGTCGCCGGGCTCGCGCTGGGCAGCGGCAGCGGCTGGCTCGAGTGCGTATACGGCCTCACGTGTGAGAGCCTCCTGTCGGCCGAGCTCGTGACCGCCGACGGCGGCATCGTCACCGCCAGCGCGTAGGAGAACCCCGAGCTGCTGTGGGGGCTGCGGGGCGGGGGCGGGAACTTCGGCATCGTGACCGAGTTCGAGTTCCGTCTGCATCCGGTGGGCCCGCTCCTTGCCGCCGGGCTGCTCATGTACCCGCGCGCGCAAGCCGGCGAGGTGATCCGCAACTATCGCGACTTCCTCGCCGATGCCCACGAGGAGGTCGGCGGCGGCGTGGCGCTGCTCACGGCGCCGCCGGGGCCGTTCGTGTCCGAGGAGGTGCGCGGAGCGCCCATCGTGGCCATCGTCTACTGCTACGTCGGGCCGCCGGAGCAGGGCATGGAGGCGGCCGCGCCCCTGTGCGCGTTCGGCTCGCCGGCGCTCGACATGATCCAGCCCATGCCCTACGTGGCCGTGCAGCAGATGTTGGACGCCGGGAGCCCGCAGGGGGTTCGCGAGTACTTCAAGGTCGACTCCCTGACAGATCTTCCCGACGCCGCGATCGACACGGTCACCGCCGAGGCCGAGCAGCTGCCGGCGCCCTTCGGCCAGCTCATCCTGGGGCCAATGGGAGGAGCCGTTGGCCGGACCGAACGCGAGGCGACGGCGCTGCCGATCGATGACGGAGCGTGGACATATTTCTGCCTGTCAATGTGGATGGACCCCTCTCAGGACCAGCGCAACATCGCCTGGACCCGAGGCTTCCACGAGGCCATGCGCCCGTTCGCCGTCGGCACCGCCCTGCCCAACTTCATCGAGCCCGACGAGGGAGTCGCGCGGCTGCGCGCGTCCTACGGGGAGGACAAGTACGCGCGCCTGGCGGCGCTCAAGAAGCGCTGGGATCCCGACAACGTCTTCCGACTCAACCAGAACATCGTGCTGTCCAGCGCCTGAAGGTCTGTTTCAACACCTCCGCCGGCGACGCCACGCGCAGTGATGGAACCGGAGGCGGTCTGGGTCGGCCGCCTCAGGGAACCAGCACCACCTTGCCCACGTTCCGCCGCTCGGTGATCATCGTGTGCGCGGCACCGGCGTCCTCGAAGCCGAAGTCCCCCGCCACCACCGGCTTGATCGTGCCATCGTCGAGCAGCTCGCGCAGTGGCGCAATCCAGGGCTCGAGCGTCTGGCGGTCCTTCCACAGGCTGAGCATGTTCAGCCCGATCACCGCCTTCGATTCGGACATCTGCTTGATCATGTTGAAACGTGGCATGCGGGCCACCGTTCGGAGCGCCGTCAGGAGGTTGCGCCGCTGGCCGGAGACGACTGCGGAGGCCCCGAACGCAACCAGGCGCCCGCCCGGGCGCAGCAGCGAATAGCTGCGACGGAAGCTCTTTCCGCCAACGGCATCGAGGATCACGTCGAACTCGGGCAGGCCGTTCTCCCAGCCGTCCCTGGTGTAGTCGAGCGGATGGTCGACGCCGAGCTCTCTGATGCGCTCGTGCTTGCCTGGCGAGGCGGTGCCGTACACCTCGGCGCCAGAGCGCTTGGCGATCTGCGTCGCGGCGATGCCCACGCCACCGCCCGCGGAATGGATCAGCACGCGCTCCCCGGCTTGCAGGCTGCCATACCCGAGCAGCGCGGCCCACGCCGTCGTGTAGTTGACCGGGATCGCCGCGCCCTGCTCGAAGGTCAACCGGTCGGGCAGCGGGACAACGTCACCCGCGGGCACGACCACCTGCGAGGCGTAGCCACCGAACCTCGTACCAGCCACCACGCGCTGGCCGTGGATCAGGCCCTGACCACCGGCATCGACCCGGTCCTCCGGACTGTGTGCCCCGGTGCCCCCGGCTCCGACCCGGCCCTCTGGACTGTGTGCCCCGGTGCGCCCCTCGCCCAGCTCGAGGATCGTGCCCGCGACTTCATAGCCGATCACGCACGGCGGCTTCGGTGCGTCGGCGTAGAGGCCCATCCGCGCCATCACGTCGGCGAAGTTCACCCCCGCCGCAGCCACGGCGATCCGCACCTCCCCAGGGCCGAGCTCGGGATCCGGGCGCTCCTGCACCTTCAGCACTCCGGGTCCGCCGTGCTTGGTGATGACCACCACCCTCATCGGTGTCTGCAGCCTATTGGATCGTTGCAGTCAGGACAGAACCACTGCCCAACCGTCGAGGAATCCCTCCGAGGCGACGATCTCCGCCACGACCTCCCTCGGCACGAGGACGTCGGTCGTGACGACCATCGCGGCAGAGCCCTCGCCAGCATCGTCGGGGGTGTGACCGACCGCCGCCGAGGAGATGTTGATGCCGTGGGCGCCGAAGATCGTGCCCACGCGGCCGATCATCCCCGGCAGATCGGCGTAGCGGAAGACGGTTACGTACCGCTCGAGCTCGATCGTCAGCCGCCTGCCCTGGACCTCCACGAGATGGGGCACGCGACCGGGCCCGATGCCGGTGCCCGCGACCGCCACCCGCTCGCCGCCGGAGACCACAGTCACGCGGATCAGCTCGTGGAAGTCCTGGGCCTCGGACACGGACTTCTCCTCGACGATGATCCCGCGTTCCTCGGCCATGCTCGGAGCATTCACGAGGTTGACCTGCTCCTCGGTACGTCCTTGCAGAGCGCCGCCGATCACCGCGAGCGTCAGCAGGCGCGTGTCGAAGTCGGCGATCCGTCCCATGAAGGCCGCCTCGATCCGCTCGACCGAGCTGCCCTCGGCGAGCGCCATCGCCAGACGACCCAGCTGCGTGGCGAGCGGCAGGAACGGCCCCAGCACCTCCATGTCCTCCGCGTCGATCGAGGGGATGTTGACCGCGGTCGAGACGACCCCTCCGGTGAGCGCCGCCACCACCTGCTCGGCGCTCTGATACCCGGCGCGGTCGGTCGCCTCCGCGGTCGAGGCACCCAGATGCGGCGTGACGACGACGTTGGAATAGCCCTGGAACAGCGGGTAGTCGGTGATCGGCTCCGACGGGAACACGTCCAGTGCGGCGCCGCCGACCTTGCCCGAGTCGAGCGCGTCCTTCAAGGCTGCGTCGTCGATGAGTCCGCCCCGTGCGACGTTGAGGATGCGCACGCCGTCGCGCATCTTGGCGAACGCCTCGGTGTCCAGCCAGCCCTCGGTCTCCGGTGTCTTGGGGAGGTGCACGGTGATGAAGTCGGCCTGCGCGTAAAGCTCGTCGCTGTCCGCCGCCTTCTCCACCCCGAGCTCGCGGTAGCGCTCGGCGCTGACGAACGGGTCGAACGCCAATACCCGCATTCCAAAGCCTCGCGCACGGTGCGCGACAAGCTGGCCGATGCGACCGAAGCCGACGATTCCGAGCGTCTTCTCGTAGAGCTCGACCCCCGAGAACTTCGAGCGCTCCCACTTGCCGCTGGTCAATGACATGTGCGCCTGTGGGATGTTGCGCGCGAGCGCCAAGAGGAGCGCCATCGTGTGCTCGGCCGCCGTGACCACATTCGACTGCGGCGCGTTGGCGACGACGATCCCCCGTCTGGTGGCCGCTTCGACGTCGACGTTGTCCACGCCCACGCCCGCGCGACCGATCACGTGCAACCTGCCCGCGTGGGCGATCAGCTCGGCGGTCATCTTCGTGGCCGAACGGATCACGATGCCGTCGTAGGCGCCGATGCGCTCGACGAGCTCCTCATCGGTCCAGTCGACTCCCAGGTCCACGTCGAAATGCTCGCGCAGGAGGTCCACCCCTGAGTCGCCGATCTTCTCCTTGACCAGAACCCTCGCGCGCGCGCTGGGCGACCGTTGCTCGGACGCCGTGTCGGGCGCAGTGGCGCTCATCGGGCGCTCCTCTCGAGGATCCAGTCGATGCACGCGGTGAGCGCCTGCACGTCGGCCGGGTCGACCGCCGGGAACATGCCCACCCGCAGCTGGTTGCGACCGAGCTTGCGGTAGGGCTCGACATCGACGATCCCGTTCGCGCGCAGCGTCGCCGCGATGTGCGCGGCATCGACGTGCTCATCGAAGTCGATCGTACCCACGACGAGCGAGCGCTTGGCCGGGTCCTTGACGAACGGGGTCGTCTGTGCGGTCCCCTCGGCCCACCCATACAGATGCTCCGAGGAGGCGCGCGTGCGCGACACGCACCAGTCGAGGCCGCCGCCGTCCAGCATCCAGCGGATCTGCTCGGCGAGCAGGAACAGCGTGGCCACCGCGGGGGTGTTGTAGGTCTGGTCCTTCAGCGAGTTCTCGAGCGCCGTCTGCAGCGAGAGGAAGGCGGGAATCCAGCGATCGGCGCGATCCAACTCCGCGACCCGCTCCTGAGCCGCAGGGCTCAACAGGGCAATCCACAACCCGCCGTCCGAGGCAAAGCCCTTCTGGGGCGCGAAGTAGTAGACGTCGGCCTCTCCCATGTCGACTGGCAGGCCGCCGGCGCCCGAGGTCGCGTCGATCACGACGAGTGCCCCGCCGGCGTCCGCTGGGCGCACGACCGGGACCATCACGCCGGTCGAGGTCTCGTTGTGCGCCCATGCCACGACATCGGCGCCCGCCTCGGCGGCAGTCGCACCGACGCCGGCCGGGTTGGGCGCGTCCCCGGGCTCGGCGGAGATGACGACCGGATCCTCGAGGAACGGCGCGCCGGCGCTCACGGAGGCGAACTTCTGGGAAAACTCCCCAAAGCTCAGATGCAGCGCACGGCGCTCCAGCAGGCTGAACGCGGCCGCGTCCCAGAAGGCGGTCGTGCCGCCGTTGCCAAGCGCCACCTCGTAGCCGTCGGGCGCGGCGAACAGCTCACCGAGCCCCGCGCGTATCTCGCCGACCAGTGCCTTGACCGGCCTCTGCCTGTGCGAGGTGCCCATGACCGCCCCACCCTCCCTGCTCAGGCGTCCAAGCGCCTGTGGGGGGACCTTCGACGGGCCGCAGCCGAAGCGCCCGTCCCCCGGCCTCAGCTTCTCGGGTATGACCAGTTGCGTCTCTGCTGTCAGGGGGCTCGGCGTCATATCGGGCTTCCTCGCTCTTCGTCCTCGCTACGTCCGGCTCGAGGGATTTAGATGATCGGGAGGGTGCCCAGGCGCGCGGCGGAAGTGCTCGCCGCTTCCCGGTGGTTGACTCCACCTCAGCGCCAGTCGCGGCGACGATGCCGAGTGTAGCGAACGCGGCTCGCCGTCGATCGTCTCCTCACCCACTCCAGAGCACCTCTCTCGCGGACACCGTCGCGCTCCAGCCGCTCGGCAGACGCCCTTCGGCCACCCCGGCCGGGGGCTCGGCTGCCAGCAGGCAGTACTCGGGCGCCCTCCCAAGGTCCAGACTACGCCGCCACAGGCCCGCGGTCGCCGGATCCATGCCGTCCCCCAGCAACGCCTCGATCGAGGGATGCTCGTGTCCACGCCCGCGGGTCACCCACACGGTGAGGCGAGCCTCTCCGAGTGGCGCGTGACCCTCCGAGAGGCGGTATATCCCCGCCGTTGAGACATCCGCCTTCGAGGCGACCGCGTCATGCGCGGTGAGGTGCCCGCGCGAGACGGCAGCCTCCTCGAGCACGCCGATCGCCGACCAGTTGTCCAGGAGGTACCAGTCCTCGTAGCCGCCTGCCGGCTCCGAGGAACAGCCGCAAGCCACGAGCCACGGGAGCTCGGCGGCCCGAAACGCCGCCGAGCCACAGAACCCGCTTGGCGGCCGGTGCGCGAGCGAGGTGTGAAAGCGCTCGATCGCATGCTCGTAGGTGGCCTGATCGATGCCGGAGGCGGGACGGTGCCAGGCGATGTAGGCGAGCACGTTGGACCTTGCCCGCCTGGCCTCAGAACGACGGCTTGATCCAGTCCATGTGCGAGCGCAGCTCGCTGCCGACGTGCTCGACCTTCGTGTCGGCCTGTTCGGCTCGCATGCGCTTGAAGCTCTCCTGCCCGGCGCGGTTCTCGGCGATCCACTCGCGCGCGAAGTCCCCGGACTGGATCTCGCCGAGGATCTTGCGCATCGCCGCGCGGGTCTCCTCGGTGATCACGCGCTTGCCGCGGGTGTAGTCGCCGTACTCGGCGGTGTTGGAGATCGAGTAGCGCATTCCGGCCAGGCCCTTCTCGTACATCAGGTCCGCGATCAGCTTGAGCTCGTGCAGGCACTCGAAATAAGCCATCTCCGGGTCATAGCCCGCCTCGACGAGCGTCTGAAAGCCGGCCTGGACCAGCTCGGAGGCGCCGCCGCAGAGCACAGCCTGCTCGCCGAACAGGTCCGTCTCGGTCTCGTCCTTGAACGTCGTCTCGATCACCCCGCCGCGCGTGCAGCCGATGCCCTTGGCGTAGGCGAGCGCAAGCGCGCGGGCGTTGCCGGTGGCATCCTGCTCGACCGCGATCAGCCCGGGAACGCCGCTGCCCTCGGTGAACTGGCGACGCACGAGGTGACCCGGGCCCTTGGGCGCGACCATCGCGACATCGACACCGGCGGGCGGCTCGACCTCTTTGTAGTGGATCGAGAAGCCGTGTCCGAACAGCAGCATGTTGCCCTCGGCGATCCCGTCTCTAACCTCGTTCTCCCACACCTCGCGATGGAGCTCGTCGGGAACGAGCATCATCACCAGGTCGCCGCGGCTGGAGGCCTCGACAACGGAGAGCACCTCGAGGCCCTGCTCGCGCGCGGAGGCCGCCGAGGCCGAGCCCTCGCGCAGGCCGACCACGACGCTCACGCCGGAGTCCTTCAAGTTCAGCGCATGGGCGTGGCCCTGGGAGCCGTAGCCGATGATTGCAACGGTCTTGCCGTCGAGCAGGTGGAGGTCGGCGTCGTCGTCGTAGAGCATCAGAGCGCGCAGCATAGAGCACCCACCCCGCCGCGCACGCGAGCCGGGCCCAGGCCCGCGGCGGCCGTGGGCGCCCGCGGGGAGACCCCGTCTCAGGCTGTGGCGGAGGCTAGGAGGGTGCGCGCGGGAATGGTGAGCGTGCCGTCGGCGGAGGTGTATCGCGCAAGACGCAGGGAGAGCCCCGTACGTATCTCGGCGGCCTCGGACTCGGGCCGGCTGAGCACGGCGTCGTGGAACGCGCGCGAGATGTCCAGCGTCGTCTCCCAGAAGACCTCGAAGGACGCGTGGCGCTGCTCTATCTCAAGCGCCTGCACGTCGATATCGGCGAAGCCGGCCTGCTCGAGCTGCGCGCGAACGCGCTCGGGGTCGCCGAGCGCGAACGGCCCGGGCGTCCCCGGGGAGGGCGTCTCGGCGAGGCCGCGCTCGAGCAGCTCGAGCCTCGGGAGCAGGGCCCAGGGGTTGTGCTGAGGGGCGTCCCACACCGCCAGGGAGACTCGCCCTCCCGGGCGCAGCACCCGTCTGGTCTCGATCAGCGCGGCGCGAGGATCGGCGAGCAGCATGTAGCCCCAGCGACAAAGGACGGCGTCCAAGCTAGCGAGCGGCAGGTCGATCCACTCAGCGCCCAGCACCTGGAACTCGACGTTTGAGAGCCCAAGCTCGACGGCGCGTGCGCGCGCGCCGTCGAGCATCGCGTCAGCCTGATCGGAGATGATCACGCCGCCGGTCGGGGCGACCAGCTCGGCCGCGAGCATTCCCGTTTCGCCCAGACCGGCGGCCAGCTCCAATACCCGCCCACCCGGCTTCAGGGAGACCGCTTCGAGCATCCAGTGGGACACCGGCTCGCCGAGCGCGCGGATCGCCTCCTGGCGGCGTACCCAGCCGGGGGCGGCCTCTTCCCAGCCGGCGAGACTCGAAGCGCGATAGGCGTTCGCGTCGAAGCTCATCGCAGCTCCCCGCGCAGGAGCTTGCCCGAGGGCGTACGTGCGAGCGGCTCGGACGTTCGCACGATGCGCCTGGGGACCTTGTGGGGGGCCAGCGCGCGAGCGCAGTGTGCGCGCAGCGCCTCGCCTTCGATCAGGCGGCCCGGCCGGGTCACGACAATCGCCGTGACGGCCTCGCCCCACTGCGGGTCGGCGCGGCCGATCACCGCCGCCTCTAGCACGTCTGGATGGTCCTCGAGCACGGCCTCGACCTCGGCGGGAGCGACATTCTCACCGCCGGTGACGATCGTGTCTGCCTTGCGCCCGACCACGATCAGCCGGCCGTCATCGTCCATGCTGCCGAGATCGCCCGTATGCAGCCACCCGTCGGATGCGAACGCCCCCGGCGCCACAGTGGGCCCACGCACCACGATCTCCTGGTCGGGGGCGATGCGCACGCGCGTGCAGAACAGCGGCGGGCCGGCGCTCAGGCGATCAGGGTCAACCGCCGCGACGGGGGTGGTCGCGACCTGCGAGGAGGCCTCGGTCAGCCCGTAGGTCGGACAGACCGGCACGCCCGCGGCGCGTGCCCTTGCAATGGGCGCTCCCGGCACGGGGCCGCCCCCGGTCAGGGCGCAGCGAAGCGTCGGCGGACCGGTCAAGCCGGCGTCGAGCAGGCGGGCGAGCGTCGTCGCGACGAGGCTCACGAGCGTGATCTCCTCGTCAAGCAGAGCGTGCAGCACGCGGTCTGTGTCGAAGCGCTCGTGCACGACAGCGGTCGTTGCGTAGATGGCCGAGCGCAGCAGAATCGACAGGCCGCCGATGTGGGAGCAGGGAAGAGCGCACAGCCAGCGCTCGCGGGGAGCGAGACCGATCGCGACGGCCGAACCGAGCGCGCTCCACAGGAGGTTCCCGTAGGTAAGCTCGACCGGTCTGGGCGCGGAGGTGGTACCCGAGGTGTGGATAACGACGGCGATCGCGTCGAGATCGTGCTTGACCGGATCCTCCCCGCCCACCCCGGAGCGCTCACCGGCGCTCCTCGCGCTCACTCCGAGCGTGCGGGGCACACCGAGAGGCGCCTGCAATAGCACCGCTGCCCCGGCGGCGATCCGCGCCCGTTCGACCGGCGGGGAGCGCGGGTCCACCGGGACCGCCACCGCGCCGAGCAGAAGGCAGGCATGGAGAGCCTGAGCGAACGCAAGGCCCGGGGGCAGGGCGATCGCCACCCGCTGCCCGGGGTGCGCCCCGCGCTCGGCCAGCTCGTTTGACCCGAGACGCGCCGCGGCGAGAAGCTCGGCGTAAGACCAGCTTCCCAGCGGCGTCTGCAGTGCAGTGCGCGCGGGCCACACTCTCGCGGCGCGCTGGAGCCATCCCTCGACCACCATGGCGCACAGGCTAGCCTTCGCGCCATGACCACGACGTGGATCCGGGCCGCGGGCGGCGCCGAGGGCGATTACACCGACATCCGCTACGAGAAGTCCGCCTCCCCGGATGAGGGCATCGCGAAGATCACGATCGCCCGGCCCGAGGTCAGAAACGCGTTTCGCCCGCGCACTGTCGTCGAGATGTCGCGGGCTCTCCAGAACGCGCGCGAGGACACGGCGGTCGGCGTGATCGTGCTGACCGGCGAGGGGCAGGACGCGTTCTGCTCGGGGGGGGATCAGCGCGTGCGCGGCGACTCGGGGTACCTGGCCGACGATGAGGCCGGCAGGGCGGGGATCGGACGGTTCCACGTGACCGACCTGCATGTTCAGATCCGCCGACTGCCGAAGCCGGTCGTGGCGATGGTCGCCGGATATGCGATCGGCGGCGGGCACGTCCTGCATCTCGTGTGCGATCTGACGATCGCGGCCGAGAACGCGCGTTTCGGACAGGTGGGGCCGAAGGTCGGTTCCTTCGACGGGGGCTTCGGTGCGGGGCTCCTGGCGAACCTCGTGGGGCCGAAGAAGGCGAAGGAGCTGTGGTTCCTGTGCCGGCAGTACTCCGCGCAGGATGCTCTGCGAATGGGGCTCGTGAACACGGTCGTGCCGCTCGAGCGTCTCGAGGAGGAGACCGTGGCGTGGTGCAGGGAGATGCTCGCCCTGTCTCCCTTCGCGCTGCGCCTTCTGAAGGCGAGCTTCAACGCGGCCGAGGACGGCTTGACGGGCATTCAGC
This sequence comes from uncultured Solirubrobacteraceae bacterium, assembly GCA_963709885.1. Taxonomy (GTDB): domain Bacteria; phylum Actinomycetota; class Thermoleophilia; order Solirubrobacterales; family Solirubrobacteraceae; genus Palsa-744. The sequence continues at coordinate 25,022 of CAVPXY010000001.1, forward strand.
AGCTTGCGCACGATGCGAACCTCCTGTTCTACGGAAGCGAGGAGGCGCAGGAGGGCCGCGATGCCTACAGGGACAGGCGCAAGCCGGATTTCTCCCGGTTTCCGCGACGAGCCTAGCCGATGGCGGTGCGCATCTGGGTGATGGCGGCGCGCGTGCGCACGCTCCCGGCGGCCGTGGCGCCGGTGCTCGTGGGAACTTCATTGGCGCTCGGCGCCGGCCACTTCCACCCGCTGGCGTTCGTTGCCGCCCTGCTGGGTGCGGTGTTCATCCAGGTGGGAACCAACCTGTCGAACGACTACTCCGACGCGCGGCGGGGTGCAGACACCGAGGACCGGCTGGGCCCGGTGAGGGTGACCGCCGGCGGACTCGTGCCGCCGAGCCAGGTGCTGATGGCGACGTATGTGACGTTTGGGCTGGCGGTGGCATGCGGCGCGTATCTCGTCGCGGTCGCAGGACCGGAGCTCTTGGCGGTGGGCGCGGCCTCGATCCTGGCGGGCGTGCTCTACACGGGAGGGCCGCGGCCGTACGGGTATGAGGGCCTGGGCGAGGTGTTCGTGTTCCTGTTCTTCGGGATCGTGGCCGTGGCCGGGTCGTATTTCGTGCAGGTGCAGGAACTCCCGTGGCAGGCGTTCGTGTGCGCGGTGCCGGTCGGCCTGCTGGCGAGCGCGATCCTGGTGGTGAACAACGTCCGCGATCTGGAGACCGACCGGCGCGCCGGCAAGCGAACGCTGGCGGTGCGCCTTGGTAGACGGCGCACACGCACGCTCTACACGGCGATGGTGGCGGGCGCGTTCGCGACCGCGCCCGTGCCGTGGGCGCTCGGATCGATGACGGCGTGGCTGCTGCTCACCTGGGCGGCGATCCCACTCGCGATCGGAGTCGTACGGACCGTGCGCACGAAGGCGGACGGTCCGTCGCTGAACGGCGCGTTGGCGAGGACCGGCGTGCTGCAACTGCTGTTCTGCCTGCTGTTCGCCACGGGCATCCTCGCGAGTGGCGGTATCGGATCGTGAACGTGGACAGGAGCGCGCGATGGCGATTGAGCGTCGAGCCACGGACTGCGCGTCTGCGCAGGCCGTTTCAGACGGCACACGGAGTTGTGCGCGAACGCGATCTGTTGGCGGTGACGCTCACCGACGAGGATGGCGCGACGGGCTGCGGCGAAGCCTCGCCACTCCAGCAGTACGACGGGGTGAGCATCGCCCGGGTGACACGGGCGCTCGAGCGCTATCGGCAGGTGCTCGCGGACGCCCAGAACATGAGCGGTGCGCAGGTGATCGAAGCATGCCGCAAGGTCGAGGATCTGCCGCAGGCGCTGGCAGCGGTGGACATCGCGCTGTGGGATCGCGCCGGTCGGCGCATCGGCAAGCCGGTCGCCGAGCTGCTCACGGACCATCCGGCAAAAGAGGTGAGCGTGAACGCGACGCTGAGCGGGACCGACCGCATGCGCGCGGCCGAGCAGGCCCAGCGGGCCGTCGAGGATGGCTTCGAGTGCATCAAGCTGAAGGTGGGCATCGGCGACGACGCGGCGCGCGTGGCTGCGGTCCGTGCAGCGGCAGGCGCACAGGTAGCGTTGCGATTGGACGCGAACGGCGTGTGGGGAGTTGATGAGGCGGTGGGGGAGATCGAAGCGTTGGCGCCCGCGGGGTTGGAGCTGGTGGAGGAGCCGACGCATGGGTTGCAGGCGGTCAGAGAAGTGCGCGAGCGCGTGAGCACGAGAATCGCGATCGATGAGACCGCCGCCGAGCACGGCGCGCTCGGCGCGGGCGTGGCGGACGCAGTGTGCCTGAAGATAGGTCGATGCGGTGGGATCTCGGGCCTGATCGCAGCCGCCGCGCTGGTGAGAGCCTCGGGCGCCGAGGTCTACGTCGGCTCGACACTGGATGGCCCATTGGCAGTGGCCGCCGCGATGCACGCGGCGGCGGCACTCGCCTCGCGTGGACCGATGCCCGCGTGCGGGCTGGCGACGCTGAGCCTGTTCGAGGACATCGAGGACGAGCTGCCCGCACGCAGGGGAAGGATCGCGCTGCCGGCGAGACCCGGACTGGGTGTGAGCCCGCTGTAGTGTCAGCCGAAGGCCCGCGCGACCGCGTCCGGGGACTCGAGCGGCAGGCAGTGACCTCCGGGGAGGACGATCAGCTCGGCGTCGGGCAGTAGATCCACCATCCTGCGGCCCAGAGTCTTGAACTTCTCGTCGCGATCGCCCACCAGCACCGCGACCGGCATCTCGAGCTCGGATAGCCTGCCCCACAGCGGGTCCATCTCCCCGGTGCCAATCCCGCGCAGGACCGCGGCGAGGGCGTCCGGGCGGTTGCGGCGGTGATCCTCGCGTGCCAGGGCTCCCACCCCGGGGGGATCGTCCGCGAACAGCGGCTGGGTGCGCCAGCGCTCGATGAAGTCCTCGAAAGGGACACGTTCGAGCTCGTCGGCCAAACGGCGGTCGCAGGTGCTGCGCCGAGCGCGGTCGGCGTCGTCCTGCAGGCCGGCGGTGGTCGAGACGAGCACGAGTCGCGCCACGCGCCCGGGGGCGGAAAGCGCGACGTGCAGAGCGACGCGTCCGCCGAGCGAGTAGCCGCACAGGGTGAAGCGCTCCGGCGCGAGCGCCAGCACGTGCTCGAGGCACCCCGCAAAGGAGATCGGGTTGGCGTCGGCGTATTCGCCGTGTCCGGGCATATCCACGGCCAGCGGCAGGTAGCGTTCACCCTCCAGTGCAGCGATCACGCCGTCCCAGGTACGGCCGGTGCCACCGAACCCGTGCAGCAGGACGACGCTCTCTTGCACGCGGCCATCCTAGTCTCCACACCTTCCCCCTCTTCCCCCCAAGAGCCCGCCCGTCCCGAGGTCCACCTTTTTACATCCCCCGATGAGTGCCGCCACCGACACCTACCTGCTGCTGCGCGCATTCGTCGACGAGCTTGCGCGCTGTGGGATGCGAGCTGCATGCACCTCGCCCGGGTCGCGGTGCGCGCCACTCGTGCTCACGCTCGCGCGCGAGGAGCGGTTGGAGTGCTATTCGCACGTGGACGAGCGCTGCGGGGGGTTCTTTGCGCTTGGGCTGGCGAAGGCCTCGGGCCTGCCCGTGGCCGTGACCTGCACCTCGGGGACAGCCGCGGCCGAGCTCCTGCCGGCGGCGATCGAGGCGCGCGAGGCGCGGGTGCCGCTGCTGCTTCTGACAGCCGACCGCCCACCCGAGCTGCGCGAGACGGGTGCGGGCCAGGCGATCGACCAGCTCAAGCTGTTCGGCAGCATCACAAAGTGGTTTTTCGAGGTCGGCGCCACGCACGACGCCGGCCCCGCGCGGCTGCGCTGGATCAGGACGCTCGCGTGCCGAGCGTACTGGACGACACTGGAAGGCCGGCCGGGGGTCGTTCACCTCAACTTCCCGCTGCGCGAGCCGCTCGTGGTCGATGGGCCGCTCCCGGCCGAGGCGACCGGCCGGCTCCGGGACCGGGCATACGTGCGGCGCCCGCCCGTCCCCGCGGTCGGCGACGCGGGGCTGGAAGAGCTGGTGTCGCAGGCGCAGCGCGGCGTGGTGGTGGCGGGACGCCACGAGCGCCACACCCCGTTGGGGAAGGCGGCCGCCGCGTTCTGTGAGGCGGCGCGCTGGCCGCTGCTGGCCGACCCGCTGTCGGGCGCCCGTCGCGGCGAGGCGGCGGTGGCCCACTACGACGTGCTGCTGCGGGTGGAGGCGTTCGCGGCATCGCACCGCCCTGACCTGATCCTGCGGGTCGGCGACCTGCCGGTGTCCAAGCCCCTGCGGACGTGGCTCACGGGCTTGGACGGCGTGCCCCAGGTGGCGCTGGACCCCGAGGGCGCCTGGCAGGACCCGGCGTCCGTGCTGAGCGAATCGCTCGCGTTGGAGCCCACCGCGGCGTTGACCGGGCTGACCCCGCCGGCGGCGGACCCGGATTGGCGGGCGGACTGGCGCAACGCCGACGAGCTCGCCGCCGAGGCGATCCATGGCGCTCTGGCCGGGGAGGGAATCTCAGAGCCGCTGGTCGCCTCCGAGCTGGGACTGCTGCTGCCCGAGGAGGCGACCATGTTCGTCGCCTCCTCGATGCCTGTGCGCGACATCGAGACGTTCTGGCCGGCCCGCGAAGACCCGCCGCGGGTGCTATGCAACCGCGGCGCGAACGGGATCGACGGCACGGTGTCGAGCGCGTTCGGCGCAGCCGCCGCGGGCGGAGGGCCGGTGCTGCTGCTGATCGGCGACGTCGCACTGGCCCACGACATCGGCGGTCTGCTGGCGGTCGGGCGTCTCGGGTTGAAGCTGACGATCGTCCTGCTGGACAACGGCGGCGGCGGGATCTTCGACTTCCTGCCCATCTCCCGGGCGAGGATGGCGCTCGCCGAGGGACCACACGGCCACGGACCGCACGCCGGCACGCACGACGACGGGCGCCTTGACATCTTCACGCGTCACGTGGCCACACCCACGGGCCTCGACTTCGCATCGGCGGCCGAGCTGTACGGACTGTCGCACGAGCGGATCGAAGATGTCGCCGCGTTTCGCGCGGCAGTCGAGCGGGCGCTGGCGCAGGATGGCTCGAGCATTCTCGAAGTCCCTGGTGACCGCACGGTGAACGTCGAGCTTCACCGACGCGTGTGGGACGCGGTGTCCTGCGCCCTCAGCCCGCCAGCAGCGGAAGCAGGGCCGCCAGCTTGACCTCCGTCTCGGCCAGCTCCTGGGTCGGGTCGGACTCACGGACGATACCGTTGCCTGCGTAGCAGCGGGCGACGGCGCCCCGCAGCAACGCGCACCGTAGCGCGACGCAAAATTCTCCGTCTCCGGTCGCGTCGGTCCAGCCGACCGGGCCTGTGTACCAGCCGCGGTCGAGCCCCTCGAGCGCCGGGATGAGCGGAGCCGCTCGAGAAAGGGGCTCGCCCCCCACCGCCGGCGTTGGGTGCATGAGCCCAGCCAGGTCCAGCGCCTCCATCGGGGCCGCCAGCTGGGCACGGATCGGGGTAGCCAGATGCTGGATGTTGGCGATCTTCACCAGCGTCGGCTCCGGCGCCGCGGCAACCCAGATCGCGTGGGGACGCAGCATGCGCTCGATCCGCCGCGCGACGATCGCGTGCTCCTCGCGGTAGCTCTCGTCGCGCAGCAGCTGCTCCCCGAGATGGTCGTCGACCGCCGGGTCGGCGCTGCGCCGGGTCGAGCCGGCGAGCGCGAGCGTGCTCACGCGATGCCCCTCGCGTCGGACCAACAGCTCGGGACTGGCAGCGACGAGGGTAGCGTCGCCGCGTCCGACGCAGAACACGAAGCACGAAGGGAACTCCTCGCGCAGCACGCCGAACACGGCCGCCGGGTCATACGCGCGCGGCGCATGTACCTGCACTTCCCTGGCGAGCACGATCTTCTCGATCTTCTTGGCCTCGATGAGCTCCACAGCGCGCGCGACCGCCGACTCGTAGTGCTCGGGGGGCATGGAGCTCGCCAGCTGAAAGCGTCCGGTCGGCGCCGGGTCCAGCATGGGCAGCTGACCCGCGTTCAGCTCCTGCAGGCGCCGATTCAGGCGTGCCAGCAGGTCCTCCAAGGTGTCATCCGGCGAGGCGAGCGCCGCCAACGTTAGGCGCATCATCCGCTCTCCATCTCGCTCCACCCGCGTGAGGAGCACCTCGGGCACGGTCAGCGCTGCCGGCTCAAAGCCCGCCCAGTGCGGTGAGGAGCCCCCGTCGGCAGCGAACGCGAAGCCGCCGATCGCCACCGGTCCCCCGCCGTCGGGCTGCTCAGGTGGATCAGCCACGGCGGCCGCCGACAGCTCCCTCCATTGCTCGGCGACGATCGCGAAGCGCTGGGCCCCCGCAGCCCGAAAGCTGATCGCCTCTCCCATCCCGGCCAACGCGGAGTGTCCGCGGTCGGGCTGCTCGAACACGAACCACCGCTCGCCCGCCCGGCGTGAGCCGCACACCACGGCGGATGGGTCAACATCTGCGGGCAATGGCACCGAGATCGTCGCCAGGGTGTCCGTGCCACTGCGCCGCGCACGCTTTACTGCGCGCTCCAGGCGCGCCGCGAGCCGCTCTCGGCCGGCACGGGTGAGCGCGAAGAGCGAACGGGGGTCGGTGTCGAGCACCGGTTAGCGTCCCGAATTTGAGACTCGGGACACTAGGTCTCGCTGCGCCCCCGCGAGATCGCGATCTCGCCCGTGCGCATCATCTCGATCAGACCGAACGGGCGGACCATGCCCTCGAACGCCGCAATCTTATCCGTCGTTCCCGTCACCTCGATGATCACGGCGCGCTTGGTCACATCCACGACCTTGCCGCGGAAGATCTCGGCGATCTGCATCAGCTCGCCGCGCTGCGGCCCGTCGGCGGCGACCTTGAACAGCGCCAGCTCCCGCGCGACCGTATCCGCCGGCTCGAGGTCGCGGATCTTCAGGACGTTGATCAGCTTGTGCAGCTGCTTGGTCACCTGGTCGATCGGATGCAGCGCCCCATCGACCGTCAGCGTTACCCGCGATATCTGCTCGTCGTCGGTCGGACCGACCGTGAGCGTGTCGATGTTGAATCCCCGTCTGGCGAACAGCCCCGCGATCCGCGTCAGCACTCCCGACTTGTTTTCGACGAGAATCGACAGCACGTGCTTGCGCCCGGTGCGCATGCTGGTCGCCGCCTCTAGCTCCGCCAGGCTGAGCGGCTCCTTGATCCCGGGTTCGCCCATCATGAAGTCCTTGAGCCGGCATGCAGCCGGCTCTTTGGTGATGGGCCCCGTAGAGGGCCCTCCGGACGCTCGGGAGCAAGTGAGGACATGAACATCCTCACCCTCACCCCACCATCTCGCGCGCGGGCTGACCGGCCGGGATCATCGGGTAGGTGTTCTCCTCGCGGGTGACACGCACGTCAACGAGCACCGGGCCGTCGGTCGCGATCGCACGTTTCATGTCCGCCACCAGCGTCGTCTTGTCCTCGAAGCGCATCCCGGTGGCACCGTAGGCCTCGGCCAGCTTCACGTAGTCGGGGAAATCGCCCGTATCCACGTGGCTGTATTTGCCGTCCCAGAACAGCTCCTGCCACTGGCGGACCATGCCGAGGTAGCCGTTGTTCATGATGAACACCTTGATCGGGATGTTGTTCTGCGCGCAGGTGGCCAGCTCCTGTGCGTTCATCTGCACCGATCCGTCTCCCGCGATGCAGCACACGAGCCGCTCGGGACAGCCCACTGCCGCGCCCATCGCCGCCGGCAGACCGAACCCCATCGTGCCCAACCCGCCCGAATTTATCCACCGGCGCGGCTTGGGGAAGTCGTAGTACTGCGCCGCCCACATCTGATGCTGGCCGACGTCGCTCGTGACGATCGCATCGCCGCGGGTGGCCTCATGCAGAGCCTGGACCATGTACTGCGGCTTTATCTCCGTGTCGGTGCTGTCCTCATAGGCGAGCGGGTACTTCTCACGCCAGCCCTCGATCCGGCTCCACCACGCCGACAGGCGCGCCGGGTCCGCTCCGATCGCCCGATACTCGATCACGAGCTTGGCCAGGACGTGCTTGGCGTCCCCGACGATCGGGATGTGCGCGGGCACGTTCTTTGAGATCTCGGCCGGGTCGACGTCGATGTGGATGAACTTCGCCCGCGGCGCGAACTCCGAGAGCTTGCCGGTGATGCGATCGTCGAACCGGGCGCCCACGGCGCAGATCAGATCGGCCTCGTCCATCGCGTAGTTCGCCGCCCTCGTCCCGTGCATTCCCAGCATCCCCAGCCATTGCTCGTGGGGCGCGGAAAACGCGCCCAGACCCATCAGCGTGCAGGTCACCGGGAAGCGGTCGGAGGTCGCAAACTCGACCAGCTCCTCCGAGGCGTTCGCGTTCACCACGCCACCGCCCGCGTAGATCACCGGGCGCTGGGCCGCGGCAAGCGCCTTCGCCGCCTGGCGGACCTGCTTCTGGTTGCCCTCGACCCGCGGCTGGTAGCCGGCCAGATGCACGTCGGTCACCGGCTCATAGTCGATCTCCGCCCGGGAAAGATCCTGGGGGATGTCGACGAGCACCGGCCCGGGACGCCCTGTGCGCGCGATGTGAAACGCCTCGTGGATCGCCCGCGGGATCTCGTGCGGGTGCTGGATCATGAACGAGTGCTTGACCACCGGCATCGTGATCCCGATCGTGTCGGCCTCCTGGAAGCCGTCGGTGCCGAGCAGTTCCGTGCGTACCTGGCCGGTGATGAACACGACAGGAACCGAGTCCATCATCGCGTCGCAGATCGGCGTGAGGAGGTTCGTCGCTCCCGGCCCGCTGGTGGCGAACGCGACCCCAACCTTTCCCGTCGCCTTGGCATACCCCTCGGCGGCGTGTCCGCCGCCGGCCTCGTGCCGGACCAGGATGTGACGGATGCCCCCGCCGACGAACGCGTCGTAGGTCGGGAGGTTGGCGCCGCCGGGCAGGCCGAAGACCACATCCACGCCCTCTGCCTTCAGGCATTCCATCACGGCGTCCACCGCTCGCATCTCGCCGAGCTCCTTTCCTTTATATCCGGGCGGCAGCCCTGGGAGCTGCTGCGAAATCCCAGTGTACCAGCGGGTTTAAGCGATCTGCCGAACGCTCGGCAGTATCAGGAAGACCCGATCGCGACGCCTATGGCCAGCACGATCGCACCGCCGACGGTGACGACCAGAAAAGAGGAACGCATCGAAACATGCAGGAACCGGTTCCTGATCCAGGCGATCAAGAACAGCTCGACCGCCACCACGGCCCCGGCCACCACAAGCGCCTTATTTACGTCGGAGATGATGAACGGCAGCGTATGGAAGATGCCGCCGAGCGTGGTCATCCCGCCGGTGATCGCCCCCCGCACCACGGCCGAGCCGCGGCCGGTCTCCTCGCCCGTGTCCGACAGGGCCTCAGACCAACCCATGCTCACCCCTGCCCCCAGGGCGGTGGAGAAGCCGACCAGGAGCGCGGTGTGCGAGCTGGAGGCGATCGCCGCCGCGAAGATCGGCGCCAGCGAGGAGACCGTGCCGTCGATCATGCCGACGAGGGCCGGCTGAACCACGCGAAGCACGAAGTCGGGCTCGTCCTTGAAGCCCCAGCGATGCAGCAGCCTGGCTGCCGCGGAGTCCGCCGGTGGCGGTGCTGTCTGTGCCTGCGTATTCATGGCTGTGCTGAACAGCCTACGCCAGAAAACGGCTTAGGCCAGCCAAAATCGCGTTAGGGTGCCCTTACCGGGAGGGGGTCGGCGTACGCTCCCAGGATTCCGGCGCAACGACGACGTCCGGGAAATCGAGCTCGGCTCCGCAGCGCGTGCAGAGCGCGTCGTAGATCTTCGTCACGCGCCCGCAGCTCGGACAGCGCCGGCGCAGCTCGTCCCGCTCGAAGCGGTAGGCGATCGCGGCCAGCAGACCGAAGAACGGGACGAGTCCCGAGATCAGAAACCACAGCAGGAACGAGCTGCCCTTGATCTTGCCGACGATCCCACCCGCCAGACCGAAGCAGACGGCGATGATCACGTAGGCCATGGTCGCTCGGTCAGAACAGGACGCGCCAGGCCCACACGAGCCCGACGACAGCGAGGATCAGCACCAGAGGGAGCGCGATCGCCAGCACGATCCCGATCACGATCTTCAGAAGCACGTACGCCGCGATCAAGAGGATGACGCCAGCCACCACGGTGCGGCCAATCGAGCGCGACGAGGACTCAGACGAGGAGGGGCTCATGAGAGAAGGGTAGACGGTTCTGCGGCCGAAGCGTCGGTCCCGCCGCGGGAAAGGCCCGGCTCGCCGGGGAGCTCGGCAGCGCCGGAAAGGCCGGGCCCGCAGGGGAGCTCGGCAGCACCCGGGAAAGGCCGGGCCCGCCGGGGAGCTCGGTACCGACGAAGGGGCCGGCGCGAGGGATCGCCCGGCACGGCCGAGAGGCCGGCGCGACCGAGCAAGTGGCGCGGCCGGACAGGAAATGCTATCCCTGCCCGGCCGCAACCGCTAGCGCCGGCCGAGGGAAGCCGGCATCGGTGTGAGGACGGCTGGCTACGCCTGACCCAGCCGACCGAGCTCGCGGGCGATCCGTGCCGTTGCGACATCGACCACGCTCATGCCTGGACGCCTGCCGACGCTGGTTAGCTGATAGCGACGGATCCGCGGTCCCTGGCCGGGGCCATCCACCGACTCCTGAGGCAGCAGGAGGAACCGCCGAGGAGATGAGAGACTTGTTTTGAGGGGCGACCTCTTCATGGTGAAGCATATTGGCGGCCAAGGCGCTTGTTGGCTTTGGCCCACGGTCCAAAATATCGGTCCTGTGCGTGTCCAGAGTGAGACCGTTGACCGCCCTGCGGACGCTATCCGCCGCTGTCGGGCTGCAGCGATCACAGCGATGGCGCGTCGTTCAGATTCCGAGCTGCTCGTGCACCAGCCGGGCCACTTCGGTCCCGTCGGCGCGCCCCTTTGTCTCCCGCATAACGTACCCGACGATGGGGCCGATCGCCTTCGCGTTGCCTTCGCGCACGCGCTCGGCGGCGTCGGCGTTGGCCCCCAGAGCAGCCGCGACGACCGTGGCCAGCTCATCCTCGCCATTCATCGCGGCGAGCCCCTCCGCCTCCACGATTGCCATCGGGTCGTCGCCCCCCTCAGCCACGAGCCGGTCCAGCACCCGGCGCCCCGCGCCGATGCTCACCCGCTTGGCCGACACCAGGCCGACGAGCATCGCCAGCGCGGGTGCTTGCACGCGCGAAGCCGCGGGGTCCTCGCCGTCTGCCAGGCGCCCCATCAGCTCGCCGGCTATCCAGTTGGCGAGCGCCTGCGTCTGGGGCGCCGGCTCGGCGCCCGCGGCGAGCGCGGTCTCGAAGTAGTCGCCGAGCTCGGCGCGGAACGCGAGCAGCTGTGCGCTGTCGGCGCTCAATCCAAGCTCCTGGAAACGCTCCGCTCGATCGGCGGGCAGCTCGGACATGGCGGCGCGGGCAGCCTGGACCATCTCCTCGTCGATCGCCACGGGCACGAGGTCCGGCTCCGGAAAGTAGCGGTAGTCGTGCGCCTCCTCCTTGGAGCGCAGCGAGGTGATCGCCCCGGAGCCGGGGTCGTAGTGGAGCGTCTCCTGCAGGATCTGCCCTCCGCCTCTGAGGGTCTTCTCCTGACGGGCGATCTCCGCCCTGATGCCCCGTTCGATGAAGCGGAAGGAGTTCATGTTCTTCAGCTCGGTCTTGACCCCCAGCTCGCGTGTCCCGACCGGGCGCAGCGAGATGTTCGCGTCGCAGCGCAGCGACCCCTCCTCCATGTTCACGTCGCTCACCCCCAGCTGGCGCAGGGTCGTGCGTAGAAGCTTCAGCCACTCACTCGCCTGCTCGGGCGAGCGCACGTCGGGCTCGGTCACGATCTCCGCCAGCGGCGTCCCCCCCGGTTGAAGTCGACGACGCTTGCGTCCGAACCGTGGATCCGCCCGCTCGAACCCACGTGGATCAGCTTCGCCGCGTCCTCCTCCAGGTGCACGCGATGGATGCGGACGTCGCCGAGCCTGCCTTCCCGGCACAGCGGCTCGTCGTACTGGGAGATCTGATAGCCCTTGGGCAGGTCGGGATAAAAGTAGTTCTTGCGGTGAAAGATCGACCGCGGCGCGAGCTTCGAGCCGAGTGCCAAGCCGATCATCAGGCCGAAATGCACCGCGCGCGCGTTCGCCACGGGCAGGCTTCCCGGCAGCCCGAGGCAGACCGCACACGTGCGTGTGTTCGGTGGCTCTCCAAACGACAGCTCACAGCCGCAGAACATCTTCGTCGCGGTCGCGAGCTGCACGTGGATCTCAAGGCCGATGACCGGCTCGAACGCCGCGCCGGCGCCGTCAGCCCCCTCCTCGACCTGCGCCTGACGGCTCTCAGACACGGGCGTATGCGCTGTCGAAGCCGATCGCGTGCTCGAATGCGTGCGCCGCATCGAGCAGCCTGTTCTCGCTGAACGCCGGCCCGGCGATCTGCAGCCCCACCGGCAGGCCGCCCCCGACGGGCCCGACGCCGTCGCTCTCTACGCTGAGGCCGCATGGGATCGAGATCGCCGGAATGCCGGCCAGCGACATCGGCACCGTGAAGTAGTCGCTCAGGTACATGGCCCACGGGTTCGCCGTCCTCTCGCCCAGCTCGAACGCGACGTTGGCGGAGGTTGGCGTGAGGATAAGATCGACAACCTCGAACGCCGTCCTAAAGTCCTCGGCGATCTTCGTGCGCACACGCTGCGCGCGCGCGTAGTAGGCGTCGTAGTAGCCAGACGACAGCGCGTAGGTGCCCAGCATGATGCGCCGCTTGACCTCCGGCCCGAAGCCGTCGTGGCGCGTGCGCGTGTACATGTCGAGCAGGTCCGTCGCGTCCGGCGCGCGCACGCCGTAGCGAACGCCGTCGAAGCGCGCCAGGTTCGAACTGGCCTCCGAGGGAGCGAGCACGTAGTAGGCGGAGAGCGAATGCGGCGCGTGCGGCAGACGCACCTCCTGCACGCTCGCGCCGAGTTCTTCCGCCAGCTTCAGTGCGCGCTCGAACGCCTCGCGCACGCTCGGCTCGACTTCCGCTCCGGCGAAGTCCGCACCCGGCTTCTGCAGCTCGGCTGGCACGCCCAGCCGCACGCCGTCCAGCCGCTCCGCCCGTGGCCTTGCAATTTCCCCCGGGAACTGCAACGAGGTCGCATCGCAGGGATCGCGGCCGACCATGTGCTTGAGCAGGAGCGCCGCGTCCGTCACGTCGCGCGTCAGCGGGCCCGCCTGATCGAGCGAGGACGCGAACGCGATCATGCCGTAGCGCGAGACCGAGCCGTAGGTCGGTTTCAACCCCACCACTCCACATAGCGCGGCCGGCTGGCGGATCGATCCGCCCGTGTCGGTGCCGAGCGCCCACGGCGCGAGCCCAGCCGCGACCGCCGCGGCGCTGCCTCCCGAGGAGCCGCCCGGAACGCGCCCGCGGTCCCATGGATTGAGCGTGGGCCCGTACGCCGAGTTCTCCGTCGAGGAGCCCATCGCGAACTCATCCTGGTTCGTCTTCGCCAGTAGGGTCGTGCCGGCTTCGCTCAGGCGCGAGACGGCCGTCGCCGTGTACGGCGGCTGATAGCCCTCAAGGATGCGCGAGCCCGACTGACTCGGCACGCCCTCGGTGCAGAACAGGTCCTTGACGGCCACCGGGACGCCCGACAGGGGCCCGTCCGAACCCGACGCAACGCCCTCCGCGATCCACGTGAAGCAGTTGAGCCCGCCGCTCTCCAGCCTCCCCCCGTGCTCGGTCGCGCGCTCGCGGTAGAACGCGAACAGCTCGTCCGCGGTCAGCTCGTCCGCCTCGATCGCGACGATCGCCTCCGCCGCCGACAGCTCGAGCAGGTCCGTCGCGCTCATGCCTGGGGACTGGGGACGAGGAAACCCTCGCCGCTCACCGCGGGCGCCTGGGCGAGCGCGAGCTCGCGCGGCAGCGACGGGCGCGGCTCATCCGAGCGCAGCCCGCCTGTCACCTCGACCACGTGGGAGGTCGGTGGGACATCATCCAGGTCGAGCTCGCCGATCTTGGCGATGTGGTCGAGCACGGCCGACAGCTCGCGCGCCATCGGCGCGAGCTCCTCCTCGCCCAGCGCCAAGCGCGCCAGGCGGGCCACGTGCAGAACCTCGTCGCGGTCGATCACAGTGGCGCAGATTCTACGGCGCTCATCCCTAGGGCCGCGGGCGCGGAGGGGACACGGGCGGTTTGTACAGCGACGTGCGTTCGTCGCGCATCGACTGCCAGGCGCCGAGGAGGATCGCCACGGCTCCGGCGAGTGCCAGCCACGCACCGGCGCACAGCGACGTGGCGTGGTCGGGCCGCTCGAGCACTCTCACGACCGCGGCGATAACCGCGATCAGCCCGAACAGGACGCTCCACACCGCGGCGGAGACCGGCAGGGCCGTGCTGCGCTCGGTGAGGGTTCCCAGGAGGAGCACGAGCGCGGCGCCTGCGGCCACCATCAACAGCACGACCGCCGGGCCGAACGTGTCCCACGCGTCGAGCCTGCCGGACGCGCTTTCATACCAGGGCTCGAACAGCGCGACGATCACGCCGACGGCGCCCGCAAAGGCGAGCAGCTCGCCGGCGCGAACGCGCCCCAAGCTCATCGGGAGCCCCACCGAGGCCCCGCCGTCCCGCCGCCCGCCGGCCCCGCGAACACTACGCCTCGATCCCTGCCTGGCGCCGCGCCGCCTGCAGCGTGTTGCGCAGCAGAAGGGCGATCGTCATCGGGCCGACCCCGCCGGGCACGGGGGTGATCGCGGAGGCGATCTCAGCCGCGCCGGCGAAGTCGACATCGCCCACCAAGCCACTGGCATTCCCGGCCCGCTCGGGCGTGAGCCGGTTCATGCCGACGTCGATCACAACCGCTCCGGACTTCACGAAATCCCTCGCGATCAGCCGCGGGCGCCCGACCGCAGCGATCAGAATGTCGGCGCGCGAGCAAACCGCGGCCAGATCGCGGGTGCGCGAATGGCAGATCGTCACGGTCGCGTTGCTCGCGAGCAGGAGTTGGGCCATCGGCTTGCCGAACAGGTTCGAGCGCCCCACGACGACTGCCTCGGCGCCCTCCAGCCGGACACCGGTGTCGCCCAGCAGCTCCATCACCCCAAGCGGGGTACACGGCCGAAGCCCTTCACGCCCCAGCGACAGCAGTCCGGCGTTGACTGGTGTGAGGCCGTCCACATCCTTGCCCGGGTCGATCGTGGCGGTGAGCGCTCCTCCGTCGAGCTGCTCCGGCACGGGCAGCTGCAGCAACACACCGCTCACCAACTCGTCCGCGTTAAGGCTCTGAAGCTCTTCGGACACCCCCTGAAAGGACGCCCCCGCGTCCAGCCGCCGGTCGAACGGAACCATCCCCACCTCCGCGCAGGCGCGCTGCTTTCCCCCGACGTAAAGCGCGGACGCCGGATCTTCGCCGACCAGCACGGTCGCAAGCCCGGGCGGACGGCCCGCCCGGGCCGTGAACGCCTCGACCTCGCGCGCGACCTGCTCGCGTACGCGCGCGGCTATCGCCCGGCCGTCGATGATCCTGGCACTCACCGAGCGGATGCTAAGGGACCCAAAGGCTTGGACTGGGGATCGACGGCTTCCTCAGCGGCGGCTGACCGGCGCGTACTCGGCCATCAGCTTGCGTTCGGAGCCGTCGCCGGCGAAACGCACGACGATCACCCCGTCGGGCTCAAGGCCGGTGACCACGCCCTCGCCGAATGCGGCGTGCACCACGTCCTGACCAAGGCGAAACACCTCAGCGGCGGGCGCCCGGCCCGCCCCTGCCGAGGTCCAGGCTCTCGCCACAGGCTCGCGGAGGGTCATAGTGGCCGCGCCTGACGCAGCCACGCCCACGTGGAGCCGGCCCACCTGCGGGCCGACCCTCCACCGGACCGACTCCTGGGACTCGTCGAGGAGCGCCACGGGGAGCTCGTCGAGGAACCGGCTGCGCATGCCGTTCATCTGCGCGCCGAACACCGCGCGCCGGCGGGCGTATGTGAGATAGAGCGTGCGCATCGCTCGGGTCACACCGACGTAGAACAGGCGCCTCTCCTCCTCCAGCTCGCCCTCGTCGACGGCCCGCGAATGGGGGAAGACCCCGTCCTCGCAGCCGGCGATGAACACGATCTGGTACTCGAGCCCCTTCGCATTGTGGAGCGTCATCAGGGTCACGAGACCCTCGTCCTCGCTGCGGGAGTCGGCGTCGGCCACGAGCGCGATCTCCTGCAGGAACACATCGAGGGTGTCCTGTCCCTCGGCGGCGCCTGCGTCGAACTCGCGTCCCACCTCCAGCAACTGCTCGAGGTTCTCAAGGCGCCCCTGCGCCTCGATCGTCCTCTCCGCCTCGAGCGCGTCGAGGTAGCCGGTCTGCGACAGCACCGCCTCCAGCAGGTCCGCGACCGGCACAGGCGGGGTGCCCCGCCGCGCCTCATCTTCTCCGCCTCGCCCGACATCGGGGGGCACGCTCGCCTGCGAGCGCAGGTCGCCCATCGTGCCCATGAAGCGTTTGAGCGCCTTGACCGCGGCCGCCCCCAGGCCGGGGATCTCCTCGGGGGCGCAGGCGGATTGCCATACCGAAACCTCGACGGCGGCGGCATGGGCCAGGACGCGCGCGAGCGAGGTCTGCCCGATCCCGCGCCTGGGAGAATTCGCCACGCGCGTGAAGCTCACGACGTCGTAGGGGTTGGCGAGCAACGACAGGTAGGCGATCGCGTCCTTGATCTCGGCGCGCTCGTAGAACTTGGTTCCGCCGATCACCTGATAGGCGATCTCGCGACGCACTAGCGTGTCCTCGAGCACACGCGACATTGCGTTCGTGCGATACAGGACCGCGATCTCCGCACGGGCGGCGCCCTCGTCGAGCAGCCGCTCGATCTCGCCGACGATGAACCGCGCCTCCGCGTGCTCGTCCTCCAGCGCCCGCAGGTGGACCATCTCCCCCTCCCCAAGCTCGCTCCACAGCCGCTTGGCGATCCCGCCGCGATTGTTCGCGATGACTGCGTTTGCAGCCGAGAGGATCGTCTGGGTGGAGCGGTAGTTCTGCTCGAGCTTCACCACGCGGGCGTCGGGGAAGTCGTCCTGGAAGTCCAGGATGTTTCGCACGTCGGCTCCGCGGAAGCTGTAGATCGACTGACTGTCGTCGCCGACCACCGCGAGGTTGCGGTGGCCAGGAATACTGGTTCGCCCGCCACGCTCGGGCTCCTGACGTCCGCCTCCAACCAGCAGCTGAAGCAGCCGGTATTGCGCGTAGTTGGTGTCCTGGTACTCGTCCACCAGCACGTGGCGGAACGTCTCGGAGTAGCGCTCGCGCGCTTGCGGAAACAACTCGAGCAGGTTGACCGTTCTGAACAGCAGGTCGTCGAAGTCCATCGCGTTCATCCGATGCAGGTCGCGCTCATAGATCTCATATACGTCGGCCACCATCTCCTCGAATGGGGAGCCCACCGCCTGGCGATAGTCGCCGGCCGCGCGCAGGCGGTTCTTCGCGGCCGAGATCTGATTGTGGATCGCCGCCGGCGTGAAGCGCTTGGGATCGACCCCCACGGCGTCGGCGCTGCGCTTGGTCAGCCGGCGGGCGTCGGCCTGGTCGTAGATCGTGAACTGCCGCGTGTACCCCAGGCGCTCGGCCTCGGCGCGCAGGATGCGCGCGCACGCCGCATGGAAGGTCATCAGCCACATCCCCCGCGTTCCTCGGCCCAGCAACCCCTCGACGCGCCCGCGCATCTCCTTGGCGGCCTTGTTGGTGAACGTGATCGCCAGGATCTCCCCCGCCTGCGCCTGGTCGGTGTAGATCAGGAAGGCGATCCGGTGGGTGAGCACGCGCGTCTTTCCGCTGCCGGCGCCCGCAAGGATGAGCAGCGGCCCCTCGCCGTGGGTGACCGCCTCGCGCTGGGGCTCGTTCAGCCCCTCCAGCAGCTCCTGGAGGTGCTCTGCGTGGGGGTTCTCGGACATGAGATGTTCAGCATAGATGCGCGCTCGGCGGGCCTCCCTGGCGTTCTCGGGTGCGGCGTGAGCCGCCGAGCACGCTCTGCGGACCCGCCCGCGGCGACCCGCACGGGCCGGCGAGGAGGGGTCTCAACCCCCCGCTGGGTTCGGGCCCTTCACGGGCCGCAGCGGCCTGACCTCGGCAACGGGCTGCGACTCGCCGTCGGAGAGCCCGCTCACCGTCCGTTCCAGCGCGCCGATGCGACCGGCCAGCCCCTGAATCGCCTCTGCGATCGGGTCGGGCAGGTGAATCCAGTCGGCGTCGGGGCCCTCGACGCGGCGTCCGTCGACGCGGACGGGGTGGCCCGGGTTGCCAACGACCGTGGAGTTGGGCGGCACGTCGGTTATCACGACGCTGTTCGCCCCGATCTTCGCCCCATGTCCGATCGTGATCGGACCCAAGAGCTTCGCGCCCGAACCGATCGTCACGTTGTCCTGCACCGTCGGGTGGCGCTTGCCGGTCGCGAACCCCGTGCCCCCCAGGGTGACCCCCTGGTAGAGGGTGACATCGTCCCCGATGTAGGCCGTCTCGCCGATCACCACGCCCGCGCCGTGGTCGATGAACAGGCCCTGCCCGATGCGCGCCGCCGGGTGGATCTCGATCCCGGTGAGCGCCCGCGTAAACATCGAGATCAGGCGGGGCAGCAGCGGCACGCCGGCCTCCCGCAGCGCGTGTGCCACGCGGTAGGCGAGCAGCGCATGGATGCCCGGCCAGGTGGCGAGGATCTCGGCCTGGGCAACGCCTCGCGCAGCGGGATCCCGGTCGCGCGCGGCCAGTACGTCACGACGAACCTCCTTGACGACCCCTCCGAAGGTGCCGAAACCAGGCATGGCAAACAGCGTAGCGGGCAATTTCGTGAATGTTGAGCGCGCAACCGAATTGTTGTCAACGCGCAACCCAGCACGCGCCCCCTCTGGGGCGCTCATCAAAAAGACGCCTTACGCAGACCCGTGCATCGACGGGCGGTCCGTCAGGGGGCGAAGAAGGCTTGGGAGACGTAGCGCTCGCCGGAGTCCGGCATCATCACCACAAACCTCTTGTCTTTGGACTCCGGGCGGACGGCGATCTGCAGCGACGCCCACAGCGCCGCTCCGCAGGAGATTCCGGCGAGCAGGCCCATACGTCGGGCGCAGCTCCAGGCCGTGTGGATCGCGTCCTCGTCGGACACTGTCACCACCTCGTCGAGCAGCTCCCGGTTCAGCACCGGCGGGACGAACCCCGCGCCGATGCCCTGAATGCGGTGCGGACCGGCCTGCCCGCCCGACAGCACCGCCGAGCCCCGCGGCTCCACTGCCACCACCAGGAGCTTCGGGTTGCGCTCGCGCAGGTACTCGCCGACCCCCGTGATCGTGCCCCCGGTGCCCACCCCGGCCACCAGCACGTCAACGCGGCTCTCCAGCACGCGCTCGATCTCGGGTCCCGTCGTGCGCCGATGGACCTCCGGGTTGGCGGGGTTTGAGAACTGGTCGGGCAGGAATGTGTCGTCCTCGCGCGCCATCGCGCGTGCGGCCTGCACCGCCTCGCTCATTCCGCCGAGCGACTCGGTGATGTCCACGCGCGCGCCATACAACCGCAAGAGACTCTCGCGCTCACGGCTCATCCCCTGGGGCAGCGTGAGCACGAGCTCATACCCCTTCGCGGCGCACACGAACGCCAGCGCGATCCCGGTGTTGCCGCTGGTCGCCTCCACGATCCTCGTGCGTCCCGGCTCGATCCTCCCTTCCGCCTCGGCCGCCTCGATCATCGCCACGCCGATGCGGTCCTTGACGCTTCCCCCGGGGTTGAACGACTCGAGCTTGGCGAACAGTTCGACGCCGTTGTCCGCCGCGGTCGTACCGTCGAGCATCCGCGGAATGCCTACGAGCGGCGTCCCTCCAACGAGCTCTGCAATGTTGATCGGGATTTGGGCCATAGGCCCACGACAATAGTGGGCCGGCTCCGCTCGCGCCCATTCACGGCCCGCCGCGTCGGGGTCGGCGGTGTGACGCAGAGATGAGCCTTCGCGGACGATCTGGACGGATGTACTACCGGCGGCGGGACAATCTGGACGTATGTAACTACGGCAGGCGGGATTTACTTCGCTTTCATGCAGGCATGGAAGCGTGTTGGGTGGGGGAACGACCGCAAGCGACACCTAAGGGAGGCCGAAGTCATGGCCCGCATCATCGTCACGACCGACCAAGGCGAACAAGCCGACGCCCCCGTGCTCCTCGACGAGCGCGTGTGCTCAGACCATCTCAGCGACAGTCACTCCGCGGAACAGCTGATGGAGCGGCTCGGCTGGGCGATCACCGACGCCGAGCACACAGAGCGCTCGTCGCTCGATCGAGCAACGAGCTCCTGACCCGCAGCCACTAGTAGGACTTCGTTAGCTGCGTACAGGAGTTCTCGCGGTTGCAGGGAACTTGTCCGGCATGGCGAGGTTGCGGACCGGTGACAATGGTGTGCGGGCGGCTGATCTGGAGGCGCAGCGGGCGGGGTTGATCGAGTTCGCGGAGGAGATGTACGGATCGCTGGCGCGGTGTGACCAGCGGGCGAAGGGCGAGCAGTATGTGCGGGGGTTGTTGCTGGAGGGGCGGCGCAAGTCGATCCAGCCGATGGCGGCGAGGCTGGCGGACGGGGATGAGCAGGGGTTGCAGCAGTTCATCGCCGATTCGCCGTGGGATGACGTGCCGGTGCGTCGCCGGCTGGCGCGGCGGATGACCGGCGAGATCGACCCTGATGGGTGGGTGGTCGATGACACCGGCCTGCCGAAGGACGGTCGGTTCTCGCCAGGGGTGGCGCATCAGTACTGCGGGGCGTTGGGCAAGACGGCGAACTGCCAGGTGCTGGTGTCGGTCAACGCCGCCGGCGACTGGGCGTCCTGCCCGCTGGGGTGGCGGCTGTTTTTGCCCCAAGCGTGGGATCAGGATGAGGATCGCCGCAGGCGCGCGCGGATCCCCGAGGATGTCAGGCATCGGGCGAAGTGGCAGCTGGCGCTGGACATCCTCGATCAGCTGCTGCAGTGGGGTCTTGAGCGCCGGGTGGTGCAGGCCGACGGCGGCTACGGCGACATAACCGCCTTCAGGCTCGGGCTCGAGGAGCGCGACCTTCAGTATGTGGTGCAGGTCAAGGGCGTCACCTCCGCCCAGGCGGCCGACGCGGTCCCACTCACGCCCGCCTATCAGGGCCGGGGGCGACCGCGCGCCGCGTGCTACCCCGACAAGCCGGTCAGCCTGCGGGATCTCGCGCTGAGCGCCGGGGGCGAGCAGGCGCGCATGGTCGGCTGGCGCGAGGGCGACCGCGGCCTGCTGCAAAGCCAGTTCCTCGCGCTGCGGGTCCGTCCCGCCAACGACGCTCAGCGCGGCGAGGACGGGGTGCTGCCCGAGCGCTGGCTGCTGGCCGAGTGGCCCAAGGACAAGAACGAGCCGGTCAAGTACTGGCTCTCCAACCTCCCCGCCGATACCCCGCTCGTGACGCTCGTCAGACTTGCCAAGCTGCGCTGGCGGATCGAGCACGACTACCGCGAGCTCAAGCAATGCCTCGGCCTTGACCACTACGAGGGGCGCACCTACCGCGGGCTGCACCACCACCTCACCTGCGTCACCGTCGCCCACGCCTTCCTCACCTGCTGCCGCCTCAGGGCCGGGCCTGGTGCCGCCCGCCCTCAGACGGCGGCAGCCTGATCAGCCTCTATCAAGCCCAGCGCGAACTCCAGACCGCCCTGGCCTGCTGGCACGGGCGCTGCCCGACCTGCCAGCGCGGGCTGCCGCCATGACACCTAACGAAGTCCTACTAGGCTCGGGCGCTGAGCCTTGGGCTTCTGCTCTGCGCCGAGAAGCAGCAGCGCGGGAGCGTAACACTCAGGCTGCTCCTCGTCGGGGCATGAAAATCCGTCTCGGGAGGCCTCGTCCGGGTCCCTGGCTACGGTCGGGTGACTGGGACAGGGGCTTTCCGGGAGAACGTAGGTGGGTAGGCCGTTTTGGACGATGGGCTTCGAGCCCGGGCATTGTCAGTGGCCGCCCCTGCGACTTGCCCAGTTGTGCCGCGAGCACGTATCGGTCTGTGTCGTTCGCCCGCTAGTTCTCCCCGCTTTCAATATCTAGGAGGAGGTCGAAGTGAGAGAGATCGGAAGGTCGATCGGCTTGGACGTACATCGCGACTTCTGCGAGGTCGCGATCGCCGAAGCGGGCGAGGTGCGCTCGGCGGGACGGGTGGAGACGACGCCCGAGCGCCTGGAGCTGTTCGCTCAGAGCCTTCACCCGCGCGATCGGGTGGCGCTCGAGGTGACCGGCAGCGCGTGGGAGGTCGCGCGGATTCTCGAGCCGCATGTTGCCAAGGTCGTGGTCGTCAGTCCGGCGGATACCGGCATCAGCCAGGCGCGGGCGAAGACCGACCGCTTGGACGCGCGCACGCTGGCGAGGCTGTTGGCGGCCGGCGAGCTCGACGCGGTCTGGACGCCTGATGAGCGCTGCCGGGTGATGCGCCGTCGACTGTCGCGGCGTGAGCAGCTGGTGCGCTCGCGCTCGCGCGCGAAGAACGAGATCCACGCGGTGCTGATGCGCCGGCTGAAGGGCAAGCCGCCGATGAGCGACCTGTTCAGCGCCAAGGGCCGGCAGTGGCTGCGCTCGCTGGAGCTGCCCCTCGAGGAGTCAGAGACGCTCGAGGGATGCATGCGCCACGTCGAGTTCCTCGACGCTGAGATCGAGGCGGTCGAGCGCCTGATCGCCGCACAGGCGCTTGACTCGACGGAGATCAGGCGGCTAATGACAGTGCCCGGGGTGAACGTGATCTGCGCGGCGACGTTCATGGCCGCGGTCGGCGACATCCGCCGGTTTGCCACGCAGCGCCAGCTCGTCGGCTATCTCGGCCTTGACCCGAAGGTTCGCCAGTCCGGCTCAGCGCCGGCGAGGGGCGGGCGGATCTCAAAGCAAGGCTCTGCACAGGCGCGCTGGGCGCTGGTCGAGGCGGCCTGGTCGGTGGTTCGCCAACCCGGCCCCCAGCACGCCTTCTATGAGCGCCTGCGCGCCCGCTGCGGACACGGGATCGCCGTCGTCGCGAGCGCGCGCAAGCTGGTGTGCCTGTTCTGGTTCTTGCTCACCCGCGGCGAGGACTACGCCCACCAGCAGCCATCGCTGACGGCCAAGAAGCTGCGCCTGCTCGAGGTCCGCGCCGGCGCCCCGACGCTGAGGGGCAAGCGCACCGGAGTGTGGGCCAACAGGGCGGCGCTGCGCGAAGCCGAGCTCAAGCTCGCCCGCCAGGCCGAGTCTTCCTGCACGCGGATGGTCCGCGACTGGCAGGCGGCCACGCCGGCGGCGGCGAAGGTGGGCGCGAGCGTGACACCGGGGCGCGCATCTCAAAGGCCCTCGAAGGGCAAGGTCGCGCGGCAGACCACGAGCCCCTGACGTCTGCGCTTCGACTCGTCATCGACTCGCGCCCACCAGCAGCCTAACGCCCTCAAGGGCCGCTCGACAACACGCCGGCCGGCTCCGGTGGCGACGCCGTCTACCCAACAAGCGACTGAATTCACGCCGCTCGACTCACGCCTCGCCGAAACCAGCGCCACAAAAGCGCTCTGTGGCTCTGAAGACGTCACCCGCGACCGATCCGCTGCCTGAAATTCGTTCCTAAATTCACCGCCAAGCCCTTGACTTTCTTACTGACAGAGTTCTCCCTCGGCGGCGACGTCCGACCGCTGCGGTTGGTTCTCGGGCTGGCGACGGGCTGACTCATTGACTTTCTGTCGACCAGGTGGTCTGACCGACGGATGTTATGTCGCCCGCCGCCGCCCGAGGACCACCGGCGTGACCTGATAGGAGCTTGGCATTAGCCCCGAGTGAGACGTGTCCGCCGGAGTCCGCTTCGTTGGCTCTATTGATCGAAGGGACGGTGCACATGATCGTGATCGGGACGGACACGCACAAGAAGACCCACACGTGCGCGGCGGTCGACGCGCTCACCGCCGCCGCGCGTGGAGAGCTCACGGCGCCGGCGCGCAGGGGAAGCTTCGGCAAGCTGCTCGTGTGGGCGCGAGCGCTCGACTGCGAGCGGGTGTGGGCGATCGAGGACTGCCGGCATGTCTCCGGCGCGTTCGAGCGTTTCCTCGTTTCACGCGGCGAGCGGGTCGTGCGCGTCGCGCCGAAGCACATGGCGGGCGCTCGGCGCTCAGCAAGGGAGCGCGGGAAGTCCGATTCGATCGACGCGTTCAGCGTCGCCAGGGCCGCCCTGAAGGAGGGGATCGAGAACCTCCCGGGAGCGCACCTCGACGGCGCGGCGCTCGACATTCGCCTGTTGGTCGACCACCGCGAGGACCTCGTCGCCGCCCGTACCGCAGAGCAGCAGCGGCTGCGCTGGCACCTGCACGACCTGTGGCCCGAGTTCGAGATCCCCACCGGGGCCCTGGACACCGGCAAGTGGCTCGGGAGGGCCTCCCGCCGCCTCGCACGCGCCGAGCAAAGCACCCGGGTGCGGGTCGCACGCGAGCTCGTGCGCCAGGTCGGCGCCCGCACAACGCGTATCCGCGAGCTCGAGGCAGAGCTCGCCACGCTCGTCGGCAGCTACGCGCCCCAGCTGCTCGCCGAGCGCGGGTGCGGGCCGCTGACCGCCGCGAAGCTGATCGGCGAGATTGCCGGCGCCGACCGATTCGCCACGGACGCCAAGCTCGCGCGCACGAGCGGGAGCGCCCCGATCCCCGCATCCTCCGGTAACACCAAGCGCCACCGCCTCGATCGTGGCGGGAACCGTCAGCTCAACTGCGCGCTTCATCGCCTTGCGGTCAACAAGGCGCACTGGGACCCCGAAACCGCGGCCTACCTCGAGCGCAGGCAGGCCGAAGGCAAGTCACGCAAGGAAGCGCTCCGCTGCCTCAAGCGCCACCTCGCCCGACGCGTCTGGAAGCTTCTTCAAAGCCCCGGAGCGCGCCAACACACGCAACCTCAGAAGCCGATCTCGATCTACTGCAATCTGCCAAATAGCGGATTCACCTTGACATAGGAGCAACATCGGTCGTCCGAAGCGGGCATCTCGGCAGCCCCGGTTGGGACGCTCGCATCTTGCACGAAGCGGCAGCCGGCATGGGCTTCCGGACGCTCTCGATCAGCCAGCACGCGAAGCTTGAAAATGACGGGGCAACGGAGTCCGCTTGCGGATGCCGTTGCCCCGAGTGGTCCCCGAAACCTTCTACTGGAGTTTCGACGGGCCTTCGACTTCGTTGGGTTTATCCACGACCGTTCCTGTGTTGCCCGTGACGGTGAGCGGTCCGTGCACTTTGTTATTGGTCACGGTCGTGCCGCCGGAGTTGCCCGTCACCGTGAGCGGCCCAGCGACGACGTTGCCGTCGATCGAGACGCCTCCCGTGTTGTTCTTGACAGTGACCGGTCCTGAGATGGTGCTAGCAGAGCACCCGGCGGTGCCTTCGCCTATCACGACCGAGCCGCTGCCGTTGGTCGCTTCGACAGGGCCCGAAATGCTCGCTCCGCAGATTCGGAGCAGCGTCGCCCCGCTGGCTCTGAGCGGTCCTGAGACCGACGCCCCCTCGACGTCGAGCGCACCGCCGGGTTCGACCGTTACCGGCCCGTTGGCTTTCGCTGTCGAGACGAGCTCGACCGCCTGGCCTGCCTTCACACGGAGCGGGCCGTTGACAGCGCCCGTGATCACCGTTACTGCGGTCGAGGCTTCCGACCAGGGACTGACGATGACTTCTTCGGGTTCGAGCTGGTGCGCCGGCACGACTGTCGTGCTGCGCACCCGGTAGTTCCACGTGCCCGCCACTTCGTGGGCGAGAGAGTACGTGGGTTTGCTCAGCGAGCTTGCGATCGTCGTCCATTCGCCAGCCGGCGCCGCGCGGTGCTGCACTTCGAACGTCGGATGCGTTTCGACGAATTTGGGCACGAGTGAAAATTCGTGCGATGGCACCGGACCGAGCCAACCGAGGCTGCCGATGTTTGGCTGAGAGCCGCCCAGCGCTGGAACCGTCGGGCGCAGAGCGGGGAACTCTTCGGCGCTGTCCACGATCCGCTGTGCGCCTTCCGACAGCAGGAATCCTTCCTGTTCCAGTTTATTGGCGTCAGCCTTGACCTTTTCGACGTATTCGCCGTAGTTGCCATAGAGGCTGCTGAGCGTTTCTTCACTGATGGGCTGGTGCTGCCCAAGGAGCGTGCAGAACGCCGAGAATGGATATGGGTTGGGCGCCGGGTGGGCGCTGTTTTCGGCCAGGTCCACCACGGCGGGCACTTCCACTTCGGGTAGACGGAGACCACCGAGTGCGATCCCGAGGCTGTTCCTCTTCAGCGTCGTCGGATTGACGTATTCGCCTCGAGGGGCCGCGGGAGGAGGCGGGCCGCCTTCGGACCATCCGATCAACTCCTTGAGCCCGGCATTGACCGCATAGGGCCACGAGACCGTCGACAGGATTGGGGTGTGTGTGCAGTAGGCTTCCGCGGGGCCGACATCACGTGGTATCAAGATGGCCCACTCCGCCTGTACGACGTAGGGCACATGCGATCCGCCCGCGGCCTCCCAGTGGCGGAGGCTCGGGTTCGTCGGGTATTCCGCCTCGGTCTGCTGGACTCTGTTTTCGGTTTCGGTGATCACCCTCAGCGTCTTTTCCGGCCGGTCGGCGCGGATTGCACTGGTGCAATCGTCGATCAGGTAGTTGTCGGCGATTTCGTGGATCGGAGCGACCTTGTTGTAGTAGGTGGCCAGGCGACCACATGACTGCGACGCGCCACCGGCGGTCACGTCGTCTATGTGCGGGGTCAGGTTGCCCAACGGTTCTGGGCCGATGCCATCCCCCCTGATCGCCTTGAGCGCCGCGCCGTAGACGTCGTAGGAGAGGGCGTCGCCGCTCGGGCCGACTTCAAGGCTGCCGTAGCGTTGGGCGTTGTAATTCTTCAGTCCGGTGATTCCCACGGTCTGAGCGTCGACTGCGACATACGCGTAGCCTTGTTTGATCAGCGAGTACGGGTCGGCGTCCCACTGGGGTGCGAGGTCGAAGCCCGCGGTGACGTTCTGCCACTCGACGAGCACCTTGCCGTTGAAGTCCGCTGGGTTTGCGGGGCGGCGCACGACGATCCGGGTCTTGAAGGGGTACGTCCCGTTGCCGTTTGGCCCGCCGGTGGTGATCTTCGTGCCGGTGAGGTTGACCGCTCCCGTCGTGTTGTAGGTGTAGCCCGTGCCGGAGATGAAGTACTCTTCTTCGGTGTAGCCGTAGTTGGCCAGGGGAACGTTCGTGCGCATGAAGATCTGCGACGTCGGCGTGACCGGGATCGGCCCTTCGATCGTCGGTGTCGGGACATTTTCATACGGTTCGGCCCATGCTGGCGATGCAAGCGCAAACAGTGAGCAGATCAGCGCGCAGCATGCCGCGAGCGCCCATCTCCCCGGGGACCCCAGCCTTTCATTGATCATGATCTCTTCCTTCCCCTTGAGTGGCAGTGCGTGGCGAGGCGTTCTCCCTACTGGAGTTTCGACGGGCCTTCGACTTCGTTGGGTTTATCCACGACGGTTCCGCTGTTCCCCGTGACGGTCAGCGGTCCGTGCACTTTGTTGTTGGTCACGGTCGTCCCGCCGGTGTTGCCCGTCACCGTGAGCGGTCCGTGCACGTTGTTATTGGTCACGGTCGTCCCGCCGGTGTTGCCCGTCACCGTGAGCGGCCCATTGACGACGTTTCCGTTGATCGAGACGCCTCCCGTGTTGTTCTTGAGAGTGACCGGTCCTGAGATGGTGCTGGCAGAGCACTCAGCAGTGCCTTCGCCTATCCACCGAACCGCTGCCGTTGGTGGCTTCGACGGGGCCCGAAATGCTCGCTCCGCAGATTCGGAGCAGCGTCGCCCCGTTGGCCTTGAGCGGCCCCGAGATCGACGCCCCCTCGACGTCGAGCGCACCGCCGGGTTCCACCGTTACCGGCCCGTTCACTTTCGCTGTCGAGGCGAGCTCGACCGCCTGGCCTGCCTTCACACGGAGCGGGCCGTTGACAGCGCCCGTGATGTACTGGTCCGGTTCGGTGGTGAGCGCCTTCGGCGGAGCGAGCGCGTCTTCGCTGACCTGGCTTGCGGTCCAGGGCAACGTGATCCAGCTGTTGTTGGAGAAGTCCAGGGTCTGGTCTTCGTAGAAAGGCGAGGTGATGTCCTCCGACTGCGAGTAGGTCAGCAGGCCTTTCGTAACTGGCCCGGTCGTGGGATTGAGTTCGGTGAACATCACGATGCTCGAGCTGTTGCCGCTGACATGGGCTTGGCTGGCGGTGGGGCTGTCGTAGGTCGAGTTGATGACCGCGAAGCAGTTGCTGGCGTCGCTGCAGCCCGGAATCGGGATCTTCGTGGCACGTTGCGTGTACTGGACCTGGCCAAAGCTGGCGTTCAGAGGAATGCCACGGGTTTCGAGGTCTTTGACGGCGGCCGCCAGCGCGTTCTGGCTCGCCGCGAGGCTCACGTTGAGCGTGTTGGGGGTGTAGACCGGATTGCTCAGGGTCCATGGGTTCACCCAGAAGGAAGCGTTGGCCGTCGGAGCATTCGCCCACCATTGGTTGAAGAGCCAACCGCCGGGACTGTTGAGCTTGGCCGACCCGTCATACGCGTTCAGGATCGGGCATGCCGCGCTCACGTTGACTGCGTTGATGACGCCACCGCTGTTTTTCACGGCGTTTTCGCAGATTTCCCTCAGCCCCGGCAGCGCCCTCTCGGCCGGCATGGCGCGGAAGGCCGTCCACGAGTTCTGCAGCGTTTCAACCGTGAACGCCGGCGTCGCGGAGAGGCCATCCGTGGGCACGCCGCTGTTGAATGTGCCCATGCGCTGGTTGACCATGTCGATGCCTGTCTGCGATCGCATGCCGGGATTCGTTTCTTCGACCCCGAGGGCCCGCGAGAAGCCGGTCAATGGTTCGTTGGCATTGGCGAGCCAGAAGGAGTTGTTGGAGTTCTCCGTGTAGTCGTGTCGCACGAGCTGAGGCTCGTTTTCAGCCCCGAAGATGTGCGGCACGACGGAGCCGGGGTCAGTGGGGAGTTCGCATTCGCTCCTGGAGCCGTCAAAGGGCCCCGCGGTCGAGTGCGTAGCGCTGAGGTTGCACGGCCCGTTGAGATACGAGTTCGGCAGGTTCGGTGTGACCGCGATCTCGGTGTAGAAGGCGTTGCCTTTGTCATCGGAGCCGATCGTGTTGACCCAGGGGATGCCCTGGATCGCCTTCTCGGCGTTGATCACACCCTGGGCGCTTGTCGCTTTGCCCATCGCGAGCCACTGGTCGGCTCCGCGCAAGTTGTTGCCATTGGCATCATCGAATGCGGTGGCGCTCGTCGTGGTCCACGCGGGGCTGGCTACGATCGGCCCGTAGCGACTGTAGTAGAACCTGTGCGTGTGGGGAACGAGCACCCCGCCTTCGAGTGCCTGAACGGTCACGTCCTGATAGGTCATGGGAACGGCTTCGCCGTTGACGAGGTACTGGGTGTCGTGCCCGGGCACGAGCTGAAGTTTCCAGCTCGTCGTCGTGATGTTCGTGGACACGGTGTGGGTCCAGGCCACGTGCTGGCTGTGCCCGATATTGACTAGCGGTACGCCCCAGAGGCTGGCACCGATCATTTCGTAGGTTCCGGGGACGTCTATATGAGACTCCCAGAAGCGCTCGTCCCCGACCCACGGAAAATGCGGATTGGACAGGACCAGGCCGCCGCCGTTGGTCGCGTCCGCGCTGCCAATGCCCAGGCCGTTGGAGCCCAGGACCGAGTCGGTCGAGGCGGTGAGGGCGTTTCCTGGATCGGCGGCGAGCGAAGAGTCGGCGGCTACCATCGGCTGGCCGGCCGGAGGAGCTGCAGGGACTATGAGCGAGGCCCTGGCGGCCCCGCCAGAGAGCGTGTCGAGCTGGTACAGGCGCCTCCACACGTCCATGGCCGTGACCGGCCGCACCCATGTCGCGCCGCTGCAACGTGGATCTTTGATACCGCTGGGGCCGCCGACGTCAGCTAGGTACTTGTCATATCCGGCAGCGAAACCGGCCACGACTTCCTTCGCCGCTTGGGAGGGCCCTTGGGGGAAGGGCTCGGCCAGGAGATTTTCGACCGTGTGGTTGTCTATCAGCGAGGTCCAGTAGAGATCCGAGGTGAGGTTCGTGTCGGTGGATTTCGTGTCTTCGTCTTTGACGGTAGCGGTGGGCCCAAAGAACTGCGAGCGCTGCCCGCTCAAAGTCAGGTAGACATCGGCCAACGTGCAGATGCCGTCCTGCGCCTGCGCGTAGCCGGTGCCGAACCCCGCATTGGCCAACGTGCTGGCTTCGATGTTCGCGACGCCGCCTGTGGTGCGCGTGAACTTGGCAATGTAGGCGCCGGCGGCACTCGCCCAGCACAGCAGGCACACACATGCGCACATGCCGGCCACAAGGCACCGCACGCCTGGATTCGCTTTCGTGTCCCTTGTCCCACCCGACATCAACTGACCAAGCAGCTTCGTAAGCACAAGCCAACCCTCCCTCTCACCCGAGCGCTGCTGCGCGCCATACGGGTATCACGCTAAGGCCTATCGCTCTGCGGCGTATCATGCTACGCAAAGCCTGTCAACCCTCCGCAACGATGTGTAACCCTCTATTTCTCGCAACGTGCGCAACATTTCGTCGCCCCGCAAAGCTCCGCGGTCGTGATCTCGTGTGTCCAGCGATGGATCGGACCACCGACTCTGCACTTGTCGCCCGGTTCAGACTCGGCGGCGACTATCTCGTGCCTGTCCAGCTGTCCTTTCGTGATAAAGGAACCGGCGTTCGTCACGGGCATGATCCGTGCCACGTTCACGGCTAGCAACTCCTGACGCAAGCATCGCCGCAAACTGCCTTGGTTCGCGCCACCCTCATCTTGTCCATAAATGACCGAACGGTTCTTACACTCCACGTCTGCTCGTCGAGCAATGCGAGCGTCAGGCAGCCCCGACACCACACTCTCGCCTTGGACGACCGATGAATGTCAAGGCCTGGCAGTGAAATTTAGGAACGAATTTCAGGCATCGGATCGGCCGCGGGGTGACGCTCGAGGGCCGCAGAACGGCTCCTTTGGCCTGCTTTCAGCTGGGTGGTCGTCCACCGACGTGAATTTCCGCGCTCTTTGCGCATGCGGGATCCCCACCGCAACGGCCGGCGTCTTTGCGGAGAGTCTCGTGGAGCGTTAGGCTGCCTGTGGGCGCGAGTCGATGACGAGTCCAAGCGCAGACGTCAGGGGCTCGTGGTCTGCCGCGTTACTTTGCCCTTAGAGGGCCTTTGTGATGCGCGCCCCGGTGTCACGCTCGCGCCCGTCTTCTGTGGCGCGGCTGCCTGCCAGTCGCGGACGGCTCTCGCGTAGGAAGCTTCGGCCTGCTCGGCGAGCCTGCGCTCGCCCTCGCGCATCGCCGGCCTGGTGGCCCAGGTACCAGTCCCCTTACCCTTGAGCGTTGGTAGGCCCGCGCGCCTGGCGTCGCCGGCTCCTACGAGTTCGTCGAGCGCCGTGGGGATGGCTCGCTCCTGCTGCGACCTGAGCATGAGCGCCTGTCGGATGTGCTGCGCGAGACTGAGGTCAGGTCTTTCGCGACGAGGAGTTCGCCGCGCACCTAGAGCGGGTTGCGGCGAGCGAGGACGATCTGCCAGCCGACCCGCCCTCCGAGGCGTGCCGACATTCGAGCGGCTTGCCCGCTTCGATCGCGAGTTTCGTCGATTACCGCGTGAGGTGCAGCAGGCGTTTCTGGCGATGCTCCCGCTGTTCGTTGCCGCCCTGAAGGAGAAGCCCCCGGCGTTCCCGCCGGCGCTACGTGTCCATCGTGCGCAAGGAGCGACCGCCATCGTGGGAGATCACGTTCGCGCCCGATGGGCGGGCGACGTTCCAGTAGCGAGAGCAGGTCCTCGCTGGCGAGCCGCACGTGATCTGGCGCCGCATTGGTCGTCACGGGGTGCTGGACGAGCGATAGGCCCACGACGTTACGTGCGGACGGAGGGCGTCGCGAGGCGTCGAGGCGTCTCCCTTCCCTCACTGTGAGATGGTCGGGGCGCACCGGCGAGTGGCACGTAGTAACCCGCACCATGTTTTCGCAGAAGCCCCGATGTCGACGCCAGCCCTGTCGCTTATCTTCGGATGCCCGAGTCCTTTTGTTCTTGAGAGGAGCGGTCTGGAATGGCTATCAGCGTTGGTGACGGTCATAGAGGGGTGTGGTCACCCTGGGGGGACCAAGATCCGCGCTGGTGTCTATCTCACCTTCGCTTTGCTCTTCCACTACTCCGCCAACGAGAAGCTCATCGACGACAGCGGCACCATGCCGCCCGGGCTGGTCCAAGAGCTTCCAGGGCACATTCATCTCCTCGTTCCCGGTACCGATGACCACCGTACAGCTTGATACCGGCAGCGCTCTGCTTCGCACCCTCGGCAGGCGAGCACTTCTCGGGGCCGTGCTGTCTGCGAGTTGGCTGGCGGGTGCGCTCATGTCCGCTGGTCCCGTGCTCGCCACGACCGCCTGCGGCTCGGCGCCATTGTGGATCGCGACCGCCACACTGCCTGACAGCAGCAAGGACCCGCTGTCGGCGTGCTTCCAGGCCAGGTCAAACCAGGCTGAGGCACTTATGAGCATCGCGAGCAACCGCGGCTACTCACAGCTGATCACGGTCAGCGGCACGCGGATCAACCTGGAGAAATCCTCGTTCTCTGACTCGCTGGACGGCAGCCTGACATGGTTCTTGGGGCACCTGAGCTCAAGCGGTCGCTCACAGGTGCTTCTTCTCGGGCCTGGCAAGCGCGCGACGCTTACTGTCGATCGCCCAGCGCCCGAGCAGGCAGCCCAAGACGTCCGCATTACTGCGGCCCAAGGCACGCCCTCCGCGCTTGCGGGGCTTGCCTGGACGTTTATGAACACCGCCGCCACGCGAGCATCGGTGCGTGCGGGCATCGAGAGCTGCCTGGCTTCAGCCCTCCTCGGCGCCGCCTCCTCCATGCGCGCTTCGCCGGTCACGGTCGAGCGGATGCGTTTGTGCGTCAACTCCCGGTCGAGCTCTGCCACCAGCGCCGGCAAGCGCCTGCGCAGGCTCGCCAGCCATCTCTTTTCCGAGGCCTCACTCAAGCACGCCGCCGCGCTGAGGCACGAAGGCCTCCACACCCCCGAGATCGCCTTCACGATCCCCACTGAGCCCCCCGGCCCCTACAACCCCAACATCCAACTCGACGTGACGAACTGGGGAATCATCGCCGATGGCCGCAAGACGATCAAGCACCTCGGCGCGACCGGAGGCGTCCCACCGTACCGCTACTACGTCATCACCGAACCGGGCCGTGAACTTGTGCCTTCGTGGTGGGCGCTCGCCCCCGACGGCACGGTCACGATCGCACCGCCCGTAGATGCTGACGTGAAGGTCAGCGAGACCGTGCAGGTGATCGATAGCAAAGGCGAACGCTCCGTGGTATTTCAAGGACGCGCCGTGGCATTTCCGTAGCAGCCGGTCCATCCCGTGGCGCTAGGCACGACGTCGGCGAGCAGCAGCGCGGACAGCTCCCGATAGGTCACGCTGTAGAGTTCGTGATCGGCGCGGTAGAGCCATGCGGCGGGTCGACCTGGCATCCGCGGATGCGGCCTTGCTCGTCGTCCCAGGCAGTTTGTCCGACGCCGCCAAAACCGCGCCTCGCGGCAGAGCGTGTGTCGCCGGTCAGCCGAGCCGGAGTTGATAGTCCTCCGTGCGGACGGTGACGGGCGCCGCGAGTTGCCACTGGCCGGTGCGCAGCAGGTAGGAGAAGACGTCCACGCGATCCACCGACTGTGCCCAGACCGCCCGTGTCGACGGATCGCTGGCGTGGGCCAGGTCCGCGCGGCGGACGGCGAGAAACGCTTGCAGGAAGTGCGCCTCGCTGATGCCAGTGGCGGGTGTGCCGCGTGCGCGCGCCCTCGCGCTGGCGACCAGCGCGGGGACGCCGTCTGGGTCGTCCCCTTCGCCGTGCTGGATCATCGCGTCGTAGAGGGCAGCGAGCGACAGCGGCGTGCGCAATCCGAGCTGGTGCCACAGCCTCAGCGCCGGGTCGAAGTAGAGCTCGTCGACGATGCGGTTCTGGATGGTACGGTCAAGCGGTCTGTTGCACGTCGCGCGCCAGGCTGCGGGCAGAGCGGCGAGACCTGCGGTTGAGGCGCTCTCCGCTCGCGCGGAGCGCTCGAGTTGCGGTAGGAGCCGGGCCAGCGGGTTGCCGGGTGCGACGGCAGTGTAGTCGCGCACGAACTCGAGCAGGTCGCCATCGGCGGAGGTGAAGCCCGCGCGGCCGACGGTGTAGCCGCGGCCGTCACCGAGCGCCTCGACGTCGCAGTAGTCGGGCGCTGGGGTGCCCTGCTCGAACTCGCTGACCAGCGCATCGACCATATGCCGCTGGGGGACGGTGAGACCGGTGACCGGCACGTTCGCAGCCGACTGCCCGTTGAGCACTGTCAGACCAACCACCGTGGAGATCAGCGCGGCGCCGAGCAGTGCAACAACGGCTTGATTGAGGCGTTCACGACGGCGTGCCGAACCGAATGTCATACATCCGGTATCGATCGCTACTTTAAGGGCGCCATAAGAATATCGCCCGAATTCGCGATGTCCGCGGACAACTGCGGGTTGCTACTCGGTGCAGACTACTTACTCCGAGGTCTTGACAAGCTCGGCGACGACAGTCTCATCGGCCCTCATGTCCACTCGATGAACGCGATGTTGGTGTCGCACCGTCAAGGTGAACATCCCGTGTCGATCCTTCGGGCCTTCGCCAACTCGACGCCCCAGGCGGACAGTTGGGCGGCCCCGACCACCGGGGCCGCCGCTGCCTCCTGCACGAACCGGGCTAGCGTCCGAGAGGACCGAAACCTGAACCTCGATACGGGCGGCCCAGCCCCGTGCGCTGAAGCAGCGCTTCGACGCGGCTAGAGAGATTGCTCAGGCGTTCCTGCTCCTGCTGGCTCGTGATCAAGCCGCTGGACGCGGCGTTTTCGAGGCGGGTCTTCGCTGCCGACACGATCGCCGCCTTCAGGCCTTCAACAGACTTTCCGGGTGTCGAAGACGCGATCTGAGCGAGAGACTTGCCCGATTGGAGCTCACTGCGGAGCGTGGCCGCGCTGATGCCCAGGTACTGCGCCGCGACGCCGTGGCCGCCAAGCCCGCCATGATCGAATCTATGGCCGAGAAAGGGTACGCCACCACCGTGCTGGGCACGCTGCTTCAACGCATCGGCCTGGGATTGGGTTATGCGCCCGGCCGCAACCGCCGCTTCGATCTGGTCGTTTCCCGCGGCTTTCATCGCGGCCGTGAGAGCGCTGGGCGAGACATTGAGATGCTTGGCGACATCGTCGATGTAGGCCTGACGGCCCGAACCGGCAGAGCCTTGCGTCGAGGCTACGGCTACCACGCCACCGGCACCGCCGAGCAAGATGAGACCCGTCGCGCCAACGGCCAGCTTCCTGCTTGAGAATGATTTCACTGTGATCCTTAGATCTGAGAGATGGAAACCTCAGTGAAGCGGCTTGCGCTGAACAAGGACTCAACCGCGGGTAAGGCGCACGTAAGCCCGTCTGCGCGCGCTGAAGAACGCGGGCGATCGTAATGACCCTGTACGGCATCGGTCGACGGCTTGAGACCGTCTCGTCCCGACGCGCTGGGGCTCTGCCGATCCGCTCGCGCAGGCCACCGCTATCGCTACAGCGCCAGCTGGACGCGCTCGCTTTTCTCGGCGTCAGCGATCGCCCAGCCCAATCGCTCTATGAGCTGCGCCGCGGCGTGGTCGGTGGCCACATGCACAGGGTAGACGCGCTCTTCGAGCAGGACTGGTGCGTCGCCTCGCTCGGTTGGATCGGTTGTCACGATGATCCTGGCCATGGGATGTCCTTATCAATTTTGCGGTTGTTTCACGAACAGTTGCGAACCTCCCTGAGCTTCAGCTAAAGCTCGCATGAGACGCTCCTCACGCTCACGCGCTCGAGCGCTTGCTTCGGTTTGACTCCATCAAGGGATCGTCAGGGTGGCGGTCGGCTGGGCCGGCTCACCTGGGAGCGCCGCCGGAGCCGGCAGCGTCTTATGCGTCATTCTGAGACATGTCTCATCTCGCCGCGGAAGGACTGGAGGTGTGAGGCTTGTGCCAGCACGGACGGGGATTGACTTGTGTTGGAGGATCGCGGTCCACTGTGCATGTCGTGCGCGGAGCTCGCCCATCTCGTCTTCTTAGCATCCAGGGACGCGGCGCTGACCCGCCGGCCGCACAGCACAGCCGCCTGTCCGCGGTCTTCGTGCTCTTCTGCCGAGCGCGCAAGCGCTGTGAGCGTCAGGGACGCATTTGACGGATCGAGAGAGGTGGATGTTCTCGAAGTGTTCTCAGAAGATCGGGCATCAGCGACTGGTGGGTGGCCCTTAGGGTCGCAGCCAGTCGACGCACTAACCGACGGCGACCGTCGCCGCCTACGACGGGCGATACACCCAGGTCAAGCCTCTAGCCTCAAGTAGCAATGCGGAGAAGTACATTCGCTGGTGATCGAGACGAACACGAAGAGGGCGGAGTTTCCGTAACGCTCCACATCGTCCGAGTGGGTCGGTCCCGACGCTCACCGGCGCCAGGACGGGTACTTTGACGATGTCCGGGCCTCGGCGAGAAGGGATCGGGAGTGTTCGACACGATCGTCGTCGGAGCAATTGTCAAATGTTGTGGATGAGAAGGTGGATCATCAGGCGGCGACCTTCTCGTCCGTCGTCGTGGTGTTGTCGTCGGTGACCTTGATTCCGTCCTTGAACTTCACGCCATCGAGCACGTCACCGACGAGCTCGTGGCCGTTGAACCTTCGCCAGCGCTCCTGGGCGGCGACGAGCAGCTTGTAGGCCATCGTGAGCGCTGCCTTCTTCGAGCCGGCGCCCTTGGTGACGCGGGTGCGGAGCTTCACGGTCGCGAAGCTGCTCTCGATCGGGTTCGTCGTCCGTAGGTGCCGCCAGTGCTCGGCGGGGAAGTCGAAGAACGCGGTGAGCGCGTTCCAGTCCTTGTTGAGCTTCGCGACCGCCTTGGGGTACTTGGCGTCGAACTCTGAGCGGAACCGCTCCAGCGCCTTGCGGGCGTCCGCCTGGCTGGGGGCCTCGGCCATCTCGTGCAGCAGGCTCTTCGCGCGGGGCTGAAGCCGCTTGGGCAGCGAGTCCAATGCGTTCGCTGTCTTGTGGACCCAACAGCGTTGCTCTCGGGCGCCGGGGAACACTTCCCTGAGCGCGGCCCACGCACCGAGCGCACCGTCACCGGTCACGAGCTTCGGCTCGTTCATCCCGCGGTCGCGCAGATCGCGGAACACGGCCGCCCACGAGTCGGCCGACTCCCTGTAGCCGTCCTCGACCGCGAGCAGCTCCTTCTCCCCGTCCTCGCGCACGCCGATCACGACCAGCAGGCACAGTCGATCGTCCTCGCCGAGCCCGACGGCCACGTTGACGCCGTCAACGAACAGGTACGCGTAACGGTGGAACCGCAGCTCGCGCGTGCGGAACGCCGCGTGCTCGGCCTGCCAGGCCTCCGTCAGCCGCTGGATCGAGCTCGCCGACAGCCCCGAGGCATCCTCTCCGAGCAGATCCCTGAGCGCCGGCCCGAAGTCCCCAGTCGAGAGGCCGTGCAGATAAAGGATCGGGAGGACCTCCGTGACCTTCGGAGACCGCCGCGCGTAAGCCGGCAAGATCTTCGAGCCAAACCGCTTGCGCTTCCCGGTGTCCTTCTCCACGCGCCTGTCGTTGACCCGCGGCGCCTGGATCGCCACCGTCCCTGACCCCACCGTCACGCGCCGC
Source organism: uncultured Solirubrobacteraceae bacterium (assembly GCA_963709885.1). Lineage (GTDB taxonomy): Bacteria > Actinomycetota > Thermoleophilia > Solirubrobacterales > Solirubrobacteraceae > Palsa-744. The sequence goes on from CAVPXY010000001.1 coordinate 62,133, forward strand.
TCCCGCGCGCGCCCGTTGCGGACTACCAGCCGCTTGCCGTCCTCGCCGAGCTCCTCCGTGAACGACGAAACGTACTCGTCGACCTCGGCCTCGAGCGCCGCAGCGATCATCCGACGCGCGCCCTCGCGCGCGAGATCATCGAGCGTGACACGGTCCTCTTTGTCCTCCCCGACGGGGAGCCTGCGAACATCTGACACGGCGTGCCTTCCTTTCCCGCCTCACGGCGGTCGGTCTTTGTCAACCGGGAAGGTACGCCGCCTTCCTCACGCCACGCATCCACAACTTCTGGGTATAGCTCTCGTCGTCGGCTACGCCGGTGATCAGGCCGGGGCTCCGCATCCCAGACGCGCTTCACGTTGGCCGCCGCGCGCTTTACATAGCGCGCCAGAGCGTGCTCGTCGGCATGGGCCTGAGCCTTGCAGCGATGGGCGTTGCTGCCCTCGGCTACCTGCCTCCGGTCGCCGGCGCACTCTTCCAGGAGGTCATCGACCTCGCGGTCATCCTGAATGCCCTGCGCGCACTTCGTGGCTAAGGAAGACGTGGAGGCTATAGGGAGCACGGCGCTTGCGCGATGCGCGACAAGCAGGTCTCTTGCGTTGAACGCACGAGACGATCGCTCTAACCGGAAGTTTTTGATGGTCTGAGGCCCGATTTGGCTCTGGGGAGCCGGTCGGGTCTTGTTTACGCTGGTTGGCGTAGACACTAAGTGTGTCCGATGGGTGTGGTATGTTGCGCTTATGCCGTCGAGGTCAGGTGCGGTTCACGTGGCGGTCACTCGTCGCCACTACAAAGGGCGTGAGTACAAGACCACCCTGCTGCGCCGCTCCTACCGCGAGGGCGGCAAGGTCCGCAACGAGACGGTCGGCAATCTCTCGCATCTGCCCGAGTGGGTGATCGACGGGATCCGCGCGATGCTTGCGGGCCGGCGGTTGGTGGATCTCGACGAGCAGCTGAAGATCAAGAGCTCGCTGGGGCATGGGCACGTCGCCGCGGTGCTGGGCGTGCTGCGCTCGCTGGATCTGGAGCGGCTGCTTTCACGGGAGCCGAGCCGCGAGCGCGACCTGGCGGTGGCGATGATCTGCCAGCTTTTGATCGCGCCGGCCTCGAAGCTGTCGATGACCCGCTGCTTTCAGCACAGCACGCTCTCCGAGGAGCTTGGTTTGGGGGAGGTCTCAGAGGCGGAGTTGCTCTCAGCGCTGGACTGGCTGGCCGCGCGCCAGCAGCGGATCGAGCGGACGCTCGCGCGCCGGCACCTCTCAGACGGCGGGTTTGTGCTGTATGACCTGTCCTCCTCCTATGTGGAGGGGCGTTGCTGTGAGCTGGCGGCGCTCGGCCATAACCGCGACGGCAAGAAGGGCAAGCTGCAGGTCAACTGGGGGCTGGTGTGCTCGCCCGAGGGCCGGCCGGTATCCGTCCAGGTGCATCCCGGCAACACGGCCGACCCGGACACCCTGCCGGGCGTGCTCGAGGCCCTCACAGAGCGCTACGGGATAGCGCGCGTGGTGATCGTCGGCGACCGCGCGATGATCACCGACGCGCACGCCGCCAAGCTCAAGGGACTGGGCGCGGGGTTCGTCTCGGCGCTGAAGAGCGCCCAGATCCGCACGCTCGTCAAAGAAGGCGCGCTGCAGCTGTCGCTGTTCGACGAGCGCAACCTCGCCGAGATCCAAAGCGCGGAGTTTCCCGGCGAGCGGCTGATCGTCTGCCGCAATCCGCACCTCGCCGCCGAGCGCACCCGCAAGCGCGAGGACCTGCTCAGCTCAACCGAACGCGAGCTCGAGAAGGTCAAGGCGATGGTCAACGGCCCCCGCGGGCGACTGCGCAACTCAGAGGCGGGCGAGATCGGCGAGCGCGTCGGACGCGTCTCTAACAAGTACAAGGTCGCCAAGCACTTCGAGCTTGCAATCAGCGATGGCAGCTTCTCCTTCGAGCGCAAGAGCGAGCAGATCGCAGCCGAGGCCGCGCTCGACGGGATCTATGTGCTCAGAACCACCCGCCCCGAGGGCGAGCTGAGTAGCCAGGCGGTGGTGCGCGTCTACAAGCAGCTGAAGCTCGCCGAGCGCGCCTACCGCACGATCAAGAGCACACTCGATGTGCGCCCCATCCGCCACCACCTGCAAGAGCGAGTGGAAGCGCACTTCTTCCTGTTCCTGCTCGCCTACTACGTGCTCTTCGAGCTGCAGGTGAGGCTCGCACCGATGCTCTTCACCGATGACACCCCACTCGCGCCGGCAGACCCAGTCGCGCCCGCTAAACGCTCAAGGCAAGCGACCAGGAAGGCCCAAAGCGCCCGCACCCACGACGGCCTACCCGCCTACAGCCTCCCCGACCTGATCGCCGAGCTCGGCACCATCACCCGCAACGAGCTGCGCATCGGCGCCAGCGAGCACACCTTCACACGCCTGACCGAAACCAACCCCGCCCAGGCCAAGGCGCTCGCGCTACTCGACATCAAGCTCACCAAGTAGACAGAAGCCGCCACACCCCAACCGGCGCAATCCCCGTCACCACGCGAGATTCAAGACCCCACCCTCAAAAACTTCCGTCTAACCATGCAACGCCCAGGCTGGCGGGGACCGGAGCAGGTCCGTCGCGTCGGCCGCATGCTGGACGGAGGGTAGTATCGAAGTCGAAAGGCGGTCTACGGCCGTGGCACACCAGTCCGCGCCAGAGTCAGACTGGCGCTCGGAGATACTCGAAGCCCAGAAGCCGGTTGAGGCTGCCGTCAGCCGCTACTCGACGCTCGCACCGGTCTATGAGCTCTGGGCTCGGGTCACCGAGTCCCGGCCACGGCGGCGCGTGCTCGAGCTCGCAGAGGTTCGTGACGGCGAGGCCATTCTGAAGTAGCGACCGCACGGGCGCTCAGCTCGTCTCACTCGCTCAGTGCAACCCGTCCGGCCGTATCGTCGCCATCGAGCTCTCCGACGGGATGCTTGCGCAGACCCGAAAGCGCCTCCAGGCAGCAGGGCTCACCTCGGTTGAGCTGGTGCGCGGCGACGCGCTACGGCTGCCTTTTGATGACGACAGCTTCGATCTTCTCGGCAACGGCTACATGCTAGATCTGCTGATGCGCGAGGACATCCCCCGAGCGCTTGCGGAGTTCAAACGGGTCATGCGCCCCGCGGGACGGCTGGTCCTGTCGAACATGAGCAAGGGCGAGCGACAGCGCCATCGCGTGTGGCACTGGCTCTACGCGCGCGGGCTCAACCTCACGGCCAACTGCCGAGGAGTGCTCGCCGCGCCCGTCCTGGCCGAACTCGGGTTCGCCGAGATCCGCCGCGAGTACATGACCCAGATGCTGTTCCCCACCGAGATCGTCACCGCTCGCAAGTCGGCCCCCAAAGACTCCTCGCCTACTCGATCGCCAACCAGCGACGGTAGCGAGCGCGCGAGTCCGCAGGGCTGAGCGCCCGGCGGGCTGAAGCTCGAAGGAGCGCCCGCCAGGATGCGGGGTTGGTCGGTCAGAGGTCGGCGGGCGTGGCCCGTGGCGAGCTCATTCCTTGGGCGTCAGCACGTAGATCCGGGCGGGGGGAGCGGGCTCGAAGGAGAACACCGACCAGGACCGGCCGCGGTAGGTGACGGTGCCGTTGAGCGGGAGCCTCGCCGGACCGGGACCGCCCGCGAGCTGCTTTGAGCCGGCGCGGACGAAGGCCACGCCGTTGGTCGACGCGCGAACGATGTCAACCAGGTCCTTGTAGTGGGGTGGGAGCGGCTTGAAGCGGGCCGCGATGTGGGCCGCGACGCTTCCCCAGGCCGCGCTGCGCACCATCATGCAGCTTCCGCTCGCAGCGGCCGGTTCCTTCACGAACAGGGCGATCTGCAGAGAGCCGCTGGGGAAGGCCCCGGCCTGCATCATGTTCGCACGATAGGTGCTCCCGGCGATGGTCACCGTCGCCCCTGTGCTCACCGCGCGCGGGGCCGGCTTGAGCGTTCCCATCAAGACGGAGCCGTTGCGGTAGATATCGATCGGGGCACCGATGAAGCGGCTCACGAGCTTGACGAAGCCGACGTCATCCTGGACCGACATCACGTAGCTGCCGACAGTGCGGCCATGCCATCTGAGCGTCCCGGTGACCGGCGCGATGATGTAGGGCCCGCCGACGTCGGCGAGGACCTTGCCTGCCCTCAGGACACGCAGCCGGACGATGTGCCAGTGGGGAGCGTAGACGAGCCCGTGGACGGCCGCCTGGACAGCCGCCGGGTTGGAGCCGGCCATCGCGCTGAGCAGCGCCTGGGAGCCCGTGACGTGGCCGATGTCGGCCCTCACCTCACCGCCGCGGAGCTCGTCCGCGTAGATGTGGCGCGCGGCCGCCACGTCGACGGCGGAGATGGTGGCGGCGCTGGCACTGCCGCAGGCTTCTGCACGGGAGCGCCCGGCGGGTCCGACCGCGGCCGAGGCCCGGGAGACGCCGTCGTGGTCGGCGACGATCGTGAGGCTCGCGACCAGACCGGCGGCCGCTGTGATGACTGTGGCGAGTATCGCCCGGTGTACCTTCGGGCGTCTCGATGGGAAGAGCATGGCGTTGAGGTTGGGCCATCAAACTAAGCGCGATCTCACGGCCGGGTGAGAGATGCCACATCTGCCGCAGGGCGGCCGTGCATAGAAGGACCCCGCCTGGGCGGGGCCGTCCCGGAAGCCTCGGGCGAAATCGCCGGCGGGCCCAACGTCGTCGGCTGTTCCCTCTTCGGAATCCGAAGAGCTTCACCGACGGGCGGACCGCGCGTGTAGCTCTGGATAGATAGCTCTCGGGAGGCGACGCTGAAATTCGTTGGCCGTTCTGGGCTGGTCGCGGTCAGTAACCGTGATGAGCCACACGAGAGCAGGCGCGAGCGGCGCTACGAGGTCTCCCAGACGCTGCGTTGCCAGTCGAAATCCGTGCCTGCGCAGTTCCTCAGCGATCGGGTCGACCAGAGGGCCAGAATCAGCGTCTGGCCCAACGCGGACTCCACCGACAAGCTCCCACACGACCGTGGGAGCCATCACGTGGTCACGCATCATTGGCGTGAACGCTGTATCGAAGTGGCCCGGGAGCGGCGGAAACCGCCGCACTTGGATCTCTGATTTGGCGCACTGGGAGTGCGCGTACTCCAAGAGCGCATCGCGCCCATCCGGATCCTCGAAGAGAAGCAGTGCGACCCGAGTGGCTGCAGCTGGAAGGAGACCCGGTGGCCTTGGATCGAGAACCGGGCCTCGACCTCATTCGCCAAGTCTGCGCGGATGCTGGCGTGGACTTCGAGGGCTGAATCGGCCGGTGGGCCCGTCCGAGAGATCTCAGGTCGTGCGCGCTACGACCGCCCGGCCGCCAGTCCATGGTGGGCTCGTGCCGCGAGCGCAGCGGCGAGCCACTAGACCCGAGCGAGGCGTGGCAACATCGTGGCAACAGTCAGATCGTCCGATGCGTCCGCGAAACCGGACAAACCGGACGATCTGGACGCGGGGGGACGCATAGCACCCCCGCTGCACAGTTCAGGTCCGAGCGCACGAGTTCACGAGACGGGCCACCACTCGGCAACTCTGCGCCGCAAAGGGGTGAGCCGTGCGAGCACGGTGGGAGCAGAGTTCTGTCCGGCTGGCCCGCTATTGTTCGTATCTGGCCGGTACAGCCTTCTCACGGTGCGAGCCTGGATAGGGCTACCCAGAGCCAAATATCGCTCTGGCTCTGCAAGCGGCGGACGGGGGTCGAATCCGCGACCTCGAGCTTGGGAAACACACAGTCGATAGGTGTGCAAGCCGTCCAGACCCTCATTGTCGTGCACCCACCGGCGGGCTAACGCCTCGCTCGTGTCTTTTTCTCGCGCGACTTCACCTCGGTTGAGTGGGCGCTCTCGCGCCGCAACGCCAGGCTGATCGGCGCACATGTACGGAGAGCACGTGTGGTCGTATACGGATGCGTCGCCCGGAAGCCATGCCATAGACCTCGTGCATGGACCGGAGATCCTGGGCGTAGTGCGCGCTGGGGGAAGCGCCGCGCGCCGGCGGACGATCTGGCGCCGCCGAGCGATGGCGCTGGCCGTGCCGGTCGCGCTGATCGTGATCGTCGCGCTCGCCAGCGGGCGGCACGGCGATCGGGGACCGGCGAGCGCCAGCCAGCGCAACAGGGAGGGGGTGCTGGGCGCGCGGGGGCAGCGAGCACGGGGCGGCCACGGTCGCGCGCAGCTCAGCGCCAACGCACGGGTAGGACTGCAGCCGGGCTCTGATCCGAGTGTCCTTCCGGGCCCGGTGCTGATCGCCGACAGCGACAACAACCGCCTGTTGGAGGTGAGTCCGGACGGGCGGGTGCTGTGGCGGTTCCCCGCCCCCGGCGACCTCGCTCCGGGCGAGACGTTCCGCGTGCCCGATGACGCCTTCTTCTCGCCTGACGGGCGTCAGGTGGTCGTGACCCAGGAGGACGATTTCGTGATCAGCGTGATCGACCTCGCGAGCCACCACATCGTCTACCGCTACGGCCATCCAGGCGTGCCCGGCTCGGAACCCGATTACCTGCACAACCCCGACGACGCCATAATGATGCCCTCGGGAGAGATCGTGTCTGCCGACATCAAGAACTGCCGGGTGCTCGTGATCCGCCCGCCCGCCCACCGGCCGCTGCGCCAGCTAGGCGTGACCGGCAGCTGCGAACATCAGCTCGGCGTCTCCTATGGCAGCCCCAACGGAGCGTTTCCGATGGCCAACGGCGATACGGCGATCACCGAGATCAACGGCGATTGGCTCGACGTGGTCGCCCCCCGCGGACGGCCGGTGCTCGCCACCCATCCCCCTGGCTTCACCTACCCGTCGGACACCAACGAGGTGCGCCCGGGCCTGTTCCTGTCGGCCGACTACACAAGCCCCGGGGCGATCGAGACCTTCACGAGCGACGGCAAGCTGCAGTGGCGCTATGCGCCACAGGGACCGCAGGCGCTCAACCAGCCCTCGCTGGCGGAGCCGCTCCCGAACGGCGACATCCTCGCCAACGACGACAAGAACAACCGCGTGATCGTGATCGACCCTCGTACGAACAGGATCGTCTGGCAGTATGGTCACACTCACGTGCCGAGCGCGCGCGAAGGGTTTCTCAGCGATCCCGATGGAGTCGACCTTGCGCCGCCGCACTCGCTGGCGGCGCGCTTCGCCGGCATGCGGGCCCCATAAGGGGGTGTCGGAGGCGAACGGGATCTGTCCCGGTGAATCAGCGTGCCGCCTCGACCATGCTGGAATGGTGACCAGGCGACCCGCCTGGACGACGACGCCCAGGCCTTCGAGGACATGCAGACCGCCGACGCGATCCGCTGCGTCATCCTGATCTGAGGTCGGCGCCCACGATCTCGTCCACCAGCTCCGCATAGTCGGCGTCGGCCTCCGGGTCGTAACCGGAGATGAGGTGGCGGCGGACGTGCAGCGCCGCCGCGGCCGCGTCCCCGTCGGCGAGCAGGCACGCCGCCTGCAGCGCGCGCATGAGCCGGTCGAGCTGTCGGCGGAAATGGAGTGACCCTTCTGCAAGCGACCGCCGCAGCCGGGGCGCGAGCTCGTCGGGCGCCTCGACGACCGCGGCCGCGTCGCCGTCGCCCGCGGGCAGGCGGCAGCGGACGCGCTCGAGCGCGATGTCCAGCGCGTCGAGCCGGACGAGGTCCCGCAGGACCTGGTCGCAGAGGACGTTGTGCGTCCCCTCCCAGCTCTCGAACACGATCGCGTCGCGGTAGAGGCGCGGCAGCGGTGAGAAGTCCTCGATCGTGCCGTTCCCGCCGAGCGCCTCGATCCCTCGGCGGACGCAGCGGGTCGCGGCCAGCGACGTGACGAACTTGTTGGCGTTCACGAGGATCCGGTGCCAGGTCCGGTCCTCCCTGTCCGCCGTGCCGGCGTCGATCGCATCGACCAGCGCCGTCAGCTCGAGGGTCGACGCGAGCGCTGCCTGCTCCTCCACCCTCATCACGGCGAGGTTCTCGCGCACGAGCGGGTAGTCGGCGATCGGACGACCGAACGCAGTGCGGAAGCGGGAGAAGCTCGCGGCCTCCAAGTACGCGCGGCGCATCAGCCCAGTCGAGCCGAGCGCGTTCAGCCAGCGCGAGGTGTTCAGGACGACGCCGGCAGCGATGCGGAAGCCATCCTCTGGCGCGCCGATCGCGTGCCCGAGCGCGTCCGTGAACTCGATCTCGCCGGTGGCGAGCGCCCGCGTACCGAGCTTGTCCTTCAGGCGACGGATGCGGAACCCGTTCGTCGTCCCGTCGGGGAGGCGGCGTGGAACGAGGAAGCAGGCGATCCCGCGAGTGCCCGTGGGATCGCCGCGCACGCGCGCGGTGAGGAGGAACTGGTCGGCGTCTGCGACCGAGCAGAACCACTTCTCGCCCGAGATCCGCCAGACGTCGCCTTCGGGTGCCGCCTCAACGCGGTTGGCGCCGACGTCGGACCCGCCCTGCACCTCAGTGAGGAACTGCGCTCCGCGGTGGCAGCGGTCGTAGTCGGGCTCGAGCAGCGGCGGCAGGAACCGCTCCTGCAGCTCCGGCGAGCCGTGCCGGCGCAGGGCCCTGATCAGACCCGCCGTACAGACGACGGGACAGGCGTGGCCGCCCTCGCCTGCATGCGCGAGGAGGTACAGCAGCGCCGCCTGCTCGAACGGCGGCGCGGCGGCGATGCCGGACGCACAAACGGCCCGGCCGGCCCGCGCGTACTCAGGGTCGAACGTGACACGCTGCGACTCGCGCCCGAGCGGATCCGCTGGCGCCAGCGATGGCGGGTGCAGCTCGAGCGCCTGGACGGCCGGCTCGACCGCCATCGCAACGGCCTCGCCAAACGCGCGCAGCCCCGGCTCGATCGCGTGCAGCCCCTCGTCGCCGAGCCGAACGCGCAGGGACCGCGCGAGGTTCGGCGTAGCGTTGTAGAAGTTCGTCGCTCTAGCCGCCTGCCAGCGCTCGAGCTCGGCGCGTGGGTCGGCGTCCATCGACGCACTCTACTGGAGTGGAGTGGGACCCTGATGTGGTTTCCCCGTGCCGGCGGACCCCGCGCCAAGGGTCCGCTGCCACTCGGGTGGCCTCACGCACGAGTAGTACCGAGCCGAGGCGTAATCGAATCCGGTTGGTACCCTTCACGACTCATGCGCGTCTTTGAGAACGTGGTTAAACCACCGGGCGAACGCGATGACCAAGCTTGATGATGGCACCGTAGGCTGCGACGAAGGACGCGGCTGCAACGGGGAAGCCGTCGCGGATGACGAGGATGCTGCGCTAGCGGTCGGCTGGATGCGTGATGTTGTGGTGCGGGACAACGTCGAGTACGTGCGCCACATCTGCCCCGACTGTCTCAGAGCCGCGCAGATCGGGGCGCGATGAGAGAGCATCGGCCATGCCAGGCTCCTGCCCCGCACGCCGGAGCACCGAACAGTGGCCTCACGCTTCAGCCGATTCGCACGATGCAGACGGCCATGAGCGGTCCCCCGCTGATCCCGCCGACGACGTAGGTGGTGTCCCTGATCGTCAGCATGCCGCCGTCCGCGACATGCTCGGGCAGCGTGCCGGCGCGAGACACGGCGCCCGTTGCCGGATCGAATCGCAGGATCGCATTGGTCGCGCCCGCTGGCGTCGACCCGCCGAGCACGAACACCTGGCCGTCGCGCACGGTGGCCATCTGTGCGCGTACGACGTCGGCAGCCGTCCTACGATGGTGGCCCGCCCGCTGGGCAGGTCCACCCTCTGGATCGCCCGGCTGAACGTCCCCGTGTACTCGCCGCCGAACTCGAGTCCGCCGAACAGGTAGACCGCGTGGCCGACGACGGCCACCGCCGGGTAGCGCACGGCCTGTGGGAGTCGGGTGACCAGGCGGAAGCGTCGCTCGTCGGTCGTCGCGAGGACCGTGTCCAGCGGCCCGGTCCCATCGAAGCCGGCGGCCACCACGACCTCGTTGCCGACCGCAGTCGCGGCTAGGTCGGCCCGCTGCCGCGGCAGGCGCCCGATGACGCGCGTGCCAGTGCTCACCGGGTCGAACTCTTGGATGAGGTCGTACACCGGCGGCCCCGCTCCTCCGAAGACGACCTCGTTGGCGGAGCAGCAGGTTGTAATGGTCGACGTACTCGCGTAGGACGCGCTCGAGATGACGCCGGCCGAGGATGAGCACCCAGTCGAGGCACTCCTCGCGCAGTTTTCGGACGAAGCGCTCGGCGTGCGCGTTGGCGTTCGGTGCCCTCACCGGCGTGTGGATCACCTGAATCCCCTCGGTCCCGCAGACCTCGTCGAACGGTGCGCTGAACTTCGCATCGCGATCGTGGATCAGGAAGCGCACCGGTCGCTCCCGACCACAGCTGTCAATCATGAGCTTGCGCGCCTGCTGAGTTGTCCATGTCCCGCTGAGGTTCGCTGTGACGCCAAGCGAGGTGGACCCGGCGCGTGTGGAGCTCGATGAAGAACAACACATAGAAGTGCCGCAGCCACACCGTGTCGACGGTCAAGAAGTCGCATGCCACCACGCCCTGCGTCTGTGCGTGCAGGAACGTCCGCCACGAAGGGCCAGAGCGCCGCGGCGCTGGTGGGATCTCGCAGCGCTTCAGCAGCGAGCGCACCGACGTCGCCGAAACGCGCAGGCCGAGCTTTCTGAGCTCGCCGACGATGCGCCGATAGCCCCAGCGCGGGTTCTCGCGCGCGAGCCGCACGATCAGCGACTGAAGCTCTGCATCGAGCGGCGGGCGACCGAGGGCGCAACGGTCGTAGGTCCAGTGACGCGCCAGGAGCCGGCGATGCCAGCACAAGAGCGTCTTCGGGCTAACGGAGAACGCCGACCACGCCGATCGCGACAGCGCCCGGCTCAGCGCAGCGCGCAGCGCGCGGTCAGCCACGGTCGGCCGCGGCCTTCCGAGCCGGCGGCGCGCAATCGCGAGCTCATGACGGAGCACAACAATCTCAAGCTCCTTGCGCTCGCTTGAGCGCAACCGCAGCGCGAGCAACTGAAACACCCCCGCACACCGCCCGGTAGAGGAACGAACAGACCACGCATCACCTCCACAGATAGCCGACACAGAGCACGGCAAGCTACCGGCGGGTTGGTCTCGCGTCACCCGCCACAAGCCGAGCCCGGAATCGACTTTTCGAACCCTACGAGACCGACAGTGCGAAGTCTACCCAGCCCTCGGATGCCCTGATGAGGCCCCGGCTCGTGCCAGTCGTGCCAGTTCTCAGTCGGATTCAGTCGACCTCAATCGAGGGCGCAGCCGCTCTAGCAAGCCAAATATGGCTCTACAGAGCCACCCGCGCTAGATGTGGTACATGCTCGCGCCAGCTTCTTGCATCTCGCGCTCGATCACGTCGGCGATGGTCGTCTCGGAGAGCACCTTCCGGGCGGCCTCGGCGGCATCGGCGAACGCGCCTTGTGCATCGCGCCCAAGGGGACCGTCGAGCAACTCGACGATCTCGAGCACGCTCACGGATGCCGGGTCCCGAGCGAACCGGTAGCCGCCCTTGACGCCGCGCTGGGAGCTGATGATGCCGGCGCGTCGCAGGGCGGCGAACAGCTGCTCGAGAAACTGGACCGGCACCTCGCGCCGGCGCGCCAGCTCACCGATGGGCACCGGTCCGGAGCCCGTACTGCGCCCGAGCTCGGCGAGGGCGAGCACGGCATAGGGGGACTTGCTGGTGATCGAGATCATCGGGCGCTCACGCACGCGATGCTATGCAACCGCGCCGTAGAGTGGGGTTGGGCAAGCCGGGACCGACAGCGAAGCCGTTGGTGAGGACGCAGCGAGCGAACTGTGCTCTGGACACGAGCGAACGAGGACGCAGCATCGCGCAGCTCAGCGCCGCTCCTACAGCCAGCCGCGCTCGGTGGCGATCAGCACCGCCTGCGCACGATCGACGGCGCCCAGCTTCCCGTAGATGTTGTGCAGGTGTGTGCGCACCGTGCTCGTCGACAGCGTCAACTCGTGGGCGATCTGCTTGTAGACCTTGCCTTCGGCGAGCCTCTGCAGGACGCCGAGCTCCCGTCCGGACAAAGGGCAGGGGTCGACGTGGCGCTGACGCTGGCTGGAGGAACTGGGCAGCTCGTACATCACGCGCCTGAGCTGCTCGGGCCCCAGCCCGACGGCACGCGCGGTCTGGAGCATCTCGGCCGGGGAGACCTGGGCGGCCCCCTCATAGTGAGCGAGCATGTCCGCCAGGCGGATGACGGCGGCGTCGCCGTCCACATCGTGGTTGTGGTGGCGCTCGATCGCCGTGGCGATTGCCGCCGGCAGCCCCCAACGACGGGCGAGCACCCCACCCACCAGCGCGTGGTCGACCCCCAGCTCCCGCCGCTCCTGGTGGATGCGCTCCTCCGGGGTCTTTGCGTTGCGATGCACCTGGGCGGGATAGCCGGGATAAGCGTGCAGGAGCACCAGCTTGCCGATGTCGTGCAGGAGGCTCGTGACGGTCAGACGATCGCGGTGGTCACCCTCGATCTCTGCGGCGATCTGGTCGGCGGCGTGCTGGGTCGCAAGCGCGTGCAGTCGAAAACGCTCAGGCGCCGCGTCCCAGATGCTCGCGCGCTCGAAGAAGTCGAAGGTGCGCACCCGATTCGCCAACGTCTCGACGGTCGGTGCGGTCAAGAGCTCGACGGCTCTGGCGGCCGTGTCCACGCGTCCGCGGCTACCCGGTACCTGGTTTGCCAGGCGCAACATCGCGATGGTGAGCGCAACGTCGGACTCGACCGCAGCGACCATGTCGGCGGTCGCCACGTGGTCCCCGGAGGCCACCACGAGCAGGCGATCGCGCGACTCGGCGAGCGCGGGGAAGGCCTCCAACGCTTCGAAGGCCGCCGTCAGGCGCCGGCCGTGGCCCTCATTCTGGTGGCGCGCCCCGGAGGCCGCCGTCTGCTCGCGCTCCCCGGACCCAACCGCGGATGCGCTCCTGTCTTGGCGCTGGATCACCGGCTCGCGGCTCGATTTTCTTGTGCGTGGCTTGGTCTGTGAAGCTAGTGCCGGCATCCGCCCGCATCCCCTCCTTGGGATCATCGACCATCCTGGTCAGTGATTGACGTTGGGGTCCTATCGGCATCCCGGCGCGAACGGTTGAGGGAAGATTCCCCTCAGTCGGCCGCCAACGCCCGATCGATGCGCCGAAGCGTGTCCTCGCGACCGAGCAACGCCACGCTCTCGAAGATGCCCGGCGAGACGGTTGTTCCGGAGATGGCCACCCGCAGGGGCTGGTAGACCTCGCGCGGCTTGGCGGCGCGGGCACGAATCACCGCTTCCAGTGCCTTCCCCACGCCGGCCTCGTCGAAGCTCGCAGTCTCGGCGAGAGCCGTCCGCCCTTGCATGAGCGCGGAGCGTCCGTCCTCGCCGAGCCAGCGCTCCCGCGCCGCCGGATCGTCCCTTGGCCCGTCGAACAGGAATCCCGCCAGCGGCCAGAAGTCCGCGAGCGTGTGGATCTTCTCCTGGCTGATACGCACCGCGTCTGCGAGACCGTCCCGTCCGGTGAACTCCTCAAGGCGACGTGTCAGCTCGTCGGGGGGCAGTCGGCGTATATGGACGCCGTTCAGCCACTTCAGCTTGACCTCGTCGAACCGAGCCGGGTTGCGGCTCACCCGCTCGAGGGCGAACCGCTCCACGAGCTCTCCGGTGGACAGAACGGTCGCGTCGTCGCCCGCCCCCCAGCCGAGAAGCGCGAGGTAGTTGCGGACCGCCTCGGGCAGGTAGCCGGCGTCGCGCAGCTCTCCCACTGACGCCGCTCCATGACGCTTGGAGAGCTTCTTCCCGTCAGGTCCGTGCAGCAGCGGCAGGTGGGCATAGAGCGGCAGGGGCGCCCGCGCGCCGATGCCCACCGCTTTGGCCGCCTCCAGCACGAGCACCTGCTTGGGCGTGTTCGAGAGGTGATCCTCGCCGCGCACCACGTGCGTGATGTGGGCATCGAGGTCGTCTATCGCAACGGCGAAGTTGTAGAGAACAGACCCGTCCGCGCGCGCGATCACGGGGTCGTCGAGATGTGCGTGCTCGAAGCGCGTTTCGCCGCGGATGGCGTCACGGACGACCGTAGCGCCCTCGGCGGGCACGCGCAGGCGCGCGGCCCCCGCCGCCTCGGGCTCTCCCCTGAACCCGCGCTCGGCGCCGTGGCGCAGCTTGTACGCCTTCACATCCTCGGCGGTCGCGCTCGAACGGTAGGCGTGACCCGCCTCCAGCAGGGCCGCCAGCACCTCTTGGTGGCGGTCCGAGCGCTCGCTTTGAAGGATCGGCCCCTCGTCCCAGTCGAGCTCCAGCCAGCGCAGGGAGTCGAGGATCTGCTCCACGTTCTCGGGCGTCGAGCGCTCGCGGTCGGTGTCCTCGATCCGCAGCACGAACTCTCCCCGAGCGTGCCGGGCCAGCAGCCAGTTGAACAGGGCGGTGCGCGCCCCGCCGATGTGCAGCGCGCCCGTCGGCGATGGAGCAAAGCGAACCCTCATACTTGGCTGGCATGCTAATCGGGGCACACGTCTCGCCCGAGGGGGGCCTCCCCAAGGCGATCGAACGTGGCGTGGAGCGCGGCTGCAGGGCGATCCAGATCTTCAACCAATCTCCGCGGATGTGGAAGCCGACCACCTATCGCGACGAGGACATCGACGCGTTCAGGGAGGCGATGGCCCAGAGCCCCGTCGACGCCGTTATGATCCACGCCGTCTACCTGCTGAACTGCGCCAGCGAGGACCCCGACATCCGCGCGAGGACGCTCACCTCCCTCACCCACTCCCTGCGCGTGGGATGGGAGATCGGGGCATGCGGCGTTGTTCTTCATCCCGGCTCGGCCAAGAGCGGGGACGTTCCGAGCGCGATCGGCCGCGCAGGGCAGACGATCAAGCAGGCGTTGGACGACAGCGAGGGCTGCGAGCTTCACCTGGAGAACACCGCGGGAGCAGGCGGAACTCTCGGGCGTTCCTTCGATCAGCTCGCCGCCCTGCTGGACGCAGCCGGCGGCGGGAAGCGACTCGGCGTGTGCTTGGACTCCTGCCACCTGTTCGCCTCCGGCTACGACATACGCACGAAGGCCGGGATGACCTCGACGCTACGCGAGTGCTCGGGCAAGCTCGGCCCTGGGCGCGTGCGCTCGCTGCACCTCAACGACTCGCAGACCCCGCTCGGATCAAACCGCGACCGTCACGCCAACGTCGGCGCCGGTGAGCTGGGGGAGTCCGGTTGCGGCGTGTTCCTGTCGGCCCCCGCCCTGCAGAAGCTGCCATGCGTCCTCGAGACCCCGGGAGAGAAGCACCAAGGCCCCTCCCGAGCGGAAGTGGAGCGCGCGATGGACCTGCGCAAGCGAGCGATCGCCGACCGTCGCGGCTCCGCAAAGTCGCGCTGAGCCTTCAGCCGGCCGCTGCGACCGAGAACTTCGGCGCAAGCGCGCTCGCGAGCTCGGCACGCAGCGTCGGACCGTTTTGCACGCGGTAGTCATCGCCCAGGCGCAGACGGCACGTGCCCTCGCTCGTCATGAGCTCGATGACCACCTCGGCCGGACCGGGAAAATCCGCGATCGCGCTCTTGAGATCATCGATCGCGCTGCTGGACAAGCACTCCAGATCGACCTGCAGGTGCACCGCCTGGGCCACCGTCGTGGCCGTGCGGGCGGCAGCGTCGGCCCGAGCCTGGGCCCGCTCGATCTCCTCCCGGGAGGGTGAGAATGCCTCCACCGTCTGCACCACCAGGCATGTCTTGCCGGCTTCCTTGTGGTCCACGCGCCCCTTCGCGAGCACCACCTCGTCCACGGCAAGCGCCGCCTCGTGCTCGACGAGAGCCTTGCCGAACACGAGGAGCTCCACCGCCCCCTCGAGATCGTCGAGGGTCGCGAACATCATGTGATCGCCGTTGCGAGTGCGGATTCGCTTGGCCTCGGTGATGATCCCGCCAACCGTCACCCAGTCCTTGTCGCGACGATCCTCGAGCGAGGAGAGCGGACAGTCCACGCGCGCGCGCAGCGCCTGCCGCAGCGGCTTGAGCGGATGCGCGGATACGAACAGGCCGATCGCTTCCTTCTCCACGGCCAGGAGCTCGGACTGCTCGAACTCCTCCGCGGGAATCGGCGGGTGGGTCGGACGCTCAAGCCCAGCCCCGGGGGGCTCCGAGCCGGCGGTTGCCGGACCGGCCCCGAGCCTGCCCACCATGGGATCGACAGATCCGCCCGCGTGAGCACCGAGCTCATCCTGGAGGTCGAAGATCGAGCCCTGGCCGATGAGCGCGTCCTGCTGGATCTTCTGCCCGGCACCCTGGGCCTGCTCGAGAACCTCGAGCATTCCCTTTCGGCTCGCACCGGTCGAACCGAAGGCCCCGCCCTTGATGAGCGCCTCGATCGCCTTCTTGTTGACCATGCGGCTGTCCACGCGCTCGCAGAAATCCCACAGCGAGGTGAACTCCCCCCCGTCTTCGCGCGCCCGCTTGATCGCCTCGACGGCCTGGTAGCCGACGCCCTTGACGGCGTCCAGGCCGAAGCGGATGTTGCCGGCCCCATGCCCCGGCGCCCCGACGATGAACTCGTGGTCAGAGAGGTTCACGTCCGGGGGCAGGATCTCGATGCCCATCTCCTCGCAGCGAGCCACAAAGAAGGGCACCTTGTCCTTCGTCGACATCACCGAGGAGATCAGCGCCGCCATGTACTCGGCGGTGTGATTGGCCTTCAACCATGCCGTTCGATAGGCAATCAGCGCGTAGCAGGCGGCGTGAGACTTGTTGAAGGAGTAGTCCGCGGACTTCTCGTTCGTCTGCCACAGGAACTCGATCACCTCGGGGCTCGTGCCCGATGAGCGGCAGCCCTCCACGAACTCCGGCTTCAGTGCCGCCATCGCCGCGCGGTTCTTCTTGCCGATCGCCTTGCGCAGATCGTCCGCCTTGGCGCCGGAGAAGCCGGCGAGCTCCTTGGCGATCTGCATCGCCTGCTCCTGGTAGAGGATCACGCCCTTGGAGGACTCGAGGATTCCGCGCAGCCGCTCGTCGGGGTAGGAGATCGCCTGCGGGTTGTGCTTGCCCCTGGCGTAGAGCGGGATCTGGTCCATGGCGCCGGGTCGGTAGAGAGCGACGAGCGCCACGAGGTCGTTGAACTCGTCGGGGCGGACCTTCTTGAGCGCCTCGCGCATGCCTTCGGACTCGAACTGGAACACCCCGGTGGAGTCCCCGCGGGCGAGCATCTCATACGTCCGCGCGTCGTCGAGCGGCAGCGCCGTCATGTCCGGACGCTCGCCGCTCGAGCGCTCGATGATGTCCAGCGCATCCTCGATCACGTCGAGGTTGCGCAGCCCGAGGAAGTCCATCTTGAGCAGGCCGATGTCCTCGATCGGCTTCATCGAGAACTGCGTGACGGTGCGGAAGATCCGCTCGCCGTCCTCGTCGGTGCCGGCGTCGGCAAGCTGCAGGGGCACGATGTCGGTGAGCGGTCCCTCGGCGATCACGACCGCCGCCGCGTGGATCGAGGAGTTGCGCACGATGCCCTCGAGCCCCTGGGCCACGTCGACTATCTTGCGGGCGTCGGGCTCCTCGTCGTAGGCGTTGCGCAGCGGCTGACCGCCCTTCAGACACTCCTCGAATGACGGGGCGCGGCCCATGATCGGATCCGGGATCAGCTTCGCGAGCCGATCGCCCGTGCCGTAGTCGAAGCCCAGCACGCGCGCGGCGTCGCGGGTGGCCGCGCGCGGGTACATCTTGCCGAACGTGACGATCTGCGCGACCGACTCGCGCCCGTACTTCTCGGTCACATAGCGCATCACCCGCTCGCGCCCCCGCACCGAGAAGTCGATGTCGATGTCCGGCATCGATACGCGCTCGGGGTTCAAGAAGCGCTCGAACAGCAAACCGTAGCGCAGTGGATCCACGTCGGTTATGGCCAGGCAGTAGGCGACGATCGAACCGGCCGCGGAGCCCCGGCCGGGCCCGACGGCGATGCCGTTCTGCTTGGCGAAGGAGACGAAATCCCACACGATCAGGAAGTAGGCGTTGAAGCCCATCCCGTCGATCACCCGCAGCTCCATCTCCATGCGCTCGGTCGCGGCCGCAGGCGGCGGATCGCCGTAGCGCAGGCGCAGACCCTCCTGCACCCGGGCGCGTAGGTACTCGTGCTCGGTGCTCTGATCGGGCGTCTGATAGCTGGGTATCAGCTGCTTGCCCAGCTCCAGCTCCACCGAGCAGCGCTCGGCGATCTCCACCGTGCTGGCGATCGCTTGCGGCCACTCCGCGAAGGCGGCGAGCATCTCCGCGCTGTCGCGCAGGTAGAACTCGTTCGCTTCGAACGTCAGCTTGGGTTGAGCGATGGTGCTCTTGGTCTGCACGCACAGGAGCGCCGTGTGGTGCTCGTAGTCCTCGCGGCGCAGATAGTGGACATCGCCGGTGCCAACCAGGGAACCTCCAACTTCATTGGCGATCTGCACGATGCCCTCGTTGCACTTGTCCTGCGCCGGGAGTCCGTTCTTCTGCACCTCGAAGTAGACGTTCTCCGGACCGAACACCCCCAGCAGGTCGTCCGCGTGCGCGCGGGCATCTCCGAGGCGATCCTCGAGCAGACGCTGGCAGAAGCGCGAGGCCAGGCAGCCGGTGAGCGCGATCACCCCGCCGGAGTAGCGCTCGACCTGGGCAAGGTCCACCGTCGGCTTTCCCCGTTGCAGGCCTTCCAGAAAACCGGCCGAGGAGAGCTTGACGAGGTTGCGATAGCCGGCGCCGTCGGCGGCGAGAAGCGTCAGGTGGTTGCGCTCGGTCCTGCCCAGCCCGGTCGCAGCATGATCATCGACGAGGTAGATCTCACAGCCGACTATCGGCTTGACGCCGTGCTCTGCGCACGCCTTGTAGAGCTCGACCGCGCCGTTCATCACGCCGTGGTCGGTCAGGCCGAGGGCCGGCTGGCCGAACTCGGCGGCGCGAGCCGCCAGCGCGTCCACCTTGCAAGCGCCGTCGAGCAGCGAGTACTCGGAGTGCACGTGCAGATGGGCGCAGGCGGGGGTGCTCACTGCGAATGGATGCTATGCGGCTGGGCGGCGGAGGGGAGCGCTCGCCTCTGACGCCGGCCCACGACTTGGGTCCGCTCAGCGATCGCGCGAGCGGCGCCTGGCCCGCCAGGCGGAGCGCGAACGGCGTCTCGCCCGCCATGCAGACCACCACCACGTCCTCCGAGGTCGCATGAGGGGCTCCTCCGAAGGCGACATGGCGACGGGCACGGAGGGGGTGGTGGGGACCGGCACGGAAGGGGTGGTGGGGACCGGCGATACGTTCTCGCCCGCGACGCCCAGCCGCCCGCGATCCTCGACCTCGCCGACTTCCTCCACGCGCGCCCGCAAGCGTTCGACCGCTGCCGCGAGCGCCTCGGTCATCTCGCCACGGTACGCCTCGCCGGAACCGCCGGGACCGCTCCGCGGGGCGCGCAAGAGGTCCTGGCGGGGCGCGGGCTCCGGTGGGCGGGGTCCCTCCGGCACGGGGCCTTCTCGTTTGGGCGCCGTCGCGGCGGCGGCCCTCAACCGGGCCACCACGCCCCTCAGCTCCCCGATCAGCGCCTCCATCCTGCGATGGCCGCGGCGCATGCTCTCCACCTCGCGCTCGGCGCGCTCGCGGGCGACTCGCTCGACTTGCAGCCCGCGATGAGTCTCAAGCGCGCGCCGCTCGAGCTCGGCGAGCCGCATCTGAAGCTCGTGCTCGGCGCGCCGGAGGACCGCTAGCTCGGCTCCCGCGGCCTGCTGTGCCTCGGCCAGCTCCCTCTGAACGCTCTCCAACTGCCCAGCCAGCTCCCGTGCGCCCCGTTCGCTCGCGCCGAGACGCCGACTCAGGCGCTCGACCTCCACGCGACTCTCCCGTTCCAGATCGATGCAGCGGTCCTCGGCCTCGACCCGCAGCTGCTGCTCGGCGTACTCGCGCTGCTTGGCACGCCGCAGCTCAAGCTCGGATGGGGATCTCCTCTCGCCAGCTGCTGCACGCTCGGCCTGCAGCAGCTCTGACGTGCGCCGGCTCTCCTCCTCGGCCTCCTGCAGGCGCTGCTGAAGGCTCGCCACGTGGGTCTCGAGCGTCCGCACGGTCGCCTCGGCCGTCTCGGCGCGGCGAATGAGCGCGGCGTCCCCGGACTCCGCCGCACGGCGCGCGCGGCGCTCGGCCAGTAGGTCTCCCTCGGTCCTCCGACCCCGCCCTTCTGGATCGCGCCCCCCGGGCGCACCGGACTGACCCGGCCCGCCGGACTGACCGCCCCCCGTCCCCCCCGAGCCCGGACCCAGTCCTTCGGACTGACCCAGCCCTCCGGGCTGTGTGCCTCCCCCGCCCGGCGTCTCGCTTCCCTCTGCCATCACGATAGTCGGCAAGGTACGCCGCCCGTCGGACGGTCCACGGGGCGATTCTTGCGAGGAGGCTTTTCACCCGTATCCGTTTTCCTGCACTCGGACCATGCTATCGGTGGTCACTCCTTGTTATGTAGACGCCACGCCATCCGCGACTGCAGCGACCAGAGCTCGATGAACCCTGGTGAGGCAGCCTGGGAGAACAGTCCCCCTGACTCGGCGAACGACGCGAGGCTCGCGTCGTAGACCGCGTTGGGAGAGTGGCGGGTGACCACCCGAGCATGACCCTTGTAGAGCTTGAGCCCGATCGTCCCCGTGACGCGCTCGTTGACCCGATCGATGTAGGCGTCCAGATCGCCGCGCAGCGGCTCCCACCACAGCCCGGCGTAGACGAGATATGCCCACTGGCGGTCGAGCTGCGGCTTGAACTGATTCTCGTGGATCGTGCACACGAGCCGCTCGAGCTCTTGGTGGGCCGGCAGGACGATTGCCGCGGCGGGGGCCTCGTAGATGTCGCGTACCTTCAGCCCGACGATGCGATCCTCGATGTGATCGACGATCCCTACGCCATGACGCGCGCCGATGGCCGCGATCCGTTCCAACAGCTCCACCAGCTCGAGGCGCTCGGAGTTCAGCGCGACCGGCGTCCCGCGCTCGAACTCGATCTCCACTACCTCACCCTGCGCGGGCGCCTGCTCCGGCCTGGTGACCAGCTGAAAGACGTCGTCCTCGGGCGCGTGGTCGAGGTCCTCGATCCAGCGACCCTCCGAGGAGCGTCCCCAGAGATTGTCGTCGATCGAGTACGGCGCCTGCTCGGATCCCTGCGAAGGGTTGGACTTGATCGGTATACCGTGCTCGTGCGCGTAGGCGATCTCCTCCTCGCGGCCCATCTGCCAGGAGCGCACCGGCGCGACCACCTTCAGCTCCGGCGCCAGCGTCGCCACGGTCGCCTCGATCCGCACCTGGTCGTTTCCCTTGCCGGTGCAGCCGTGAGCGATCGTGTCGCAACCGGTCCTGCGCGCATACTCGACCGCCAGCTTGGCGATGAGGGGGCGGCCGAGCGCGGTGAACAGCGGGTAGCCGCTGCCGTAGAGGGCGTTGGCCTTGATCGCCGGGGCGACATATTCGCGGGCGAACTCCTCGCGGGCATCAACGACGTGGCAGTCGACCGCGCCCAACCTCATCGCCTTGCCGCTGATGAGCTCGTAGTCCTCGCCCGGCTGGCCGAGGTTCACGGTCAGGCAGACCACCTCGGCCTCGTAGGCGTCCTGGATCCACTTGAGCATCACGCTCGTGTCAAGGCCGCCGGAGTAGAGCAAGAGGACACGGCTCACCGCGTCGGGGTCCGCCTCATAGGAGGCGGTCCGTTGCGGTGAGATCTGCTCGGAGGAAGGCACGGGAGCGAAGGCTACCGTCCGCGGGCGCACACACGGGTGTGAGGGCCGAAAGCGCGGGCAGTGGCACCTCGCTCGGCGCTCTAGTGTTTGCCGTGGCCGGACCTGGACTTGCGCTTGTTGCTCTTGCCCTTCTTCCTCCTGTTCGGCGGTGGCTTGAGTGTCGTGGAGCGGATTAGGGGTCTTGCCCTTAGACCCGCAGCGTTCGTGGCCACGGCGGAGAAGGTGATGCTCTCGTGATAGGGCAGACCGGTCGCGCTCGCCTGGTAGAGGCCCGCGGAGACGTTCCTGACGGCCATGATCACGGCAGCCGTCCTGTGACAGAGAGTTTGCTTGGCGGATCTCGTGCCCCTCTTCTTCTTCTTCTTCATCTTCCCATGGCACTTGGTGGTGACTTCGTAGCTGACCCAGGGCTCCACGCCCAGGGCCGCGGAGTTGGGGTCGCTGGCGGCAACGGACAGCGTGCATGCCTGTTTGTGGCACGCGAGCCCCGCGATCGAGGCGACGGGCGCGGCGGAGTCGGCCGCGATCGGAGCGCTCGTGGCACTGCGGAGCGTACTCACCCCGCCGGGGTTGATGGCCTGCACGATGCACACGAGCGCAGCCCCGACGACGCTCGGGGGAGGGGCGTAGGTGTTGCTCGGCCCGCTCTCGAGCACCTGGGGGGAGGCGTCTTCGGTCTGGAAGGTGTATGTGAACGACGGCGAGCCGCTCCATAGTCCCGGTTCGCAGGTGAGCGGGCTGAAGTCCACCGGGGCGGCCCCGACGGATCTGATGACTGGCGCCGCGTTCGGCCGGGCGGCGACGGGAGGCGATTCGCTGCCTTCGATGAACGCGCGCACCTCGGGCGCGGCCACGTTGGTGAAGCCGGCGAGGCTGCCTGTGGGACAGCCCTTTTCCCCGAAATCGACCATGCCGACCTCCACGGCGGGGCTGCCCTCGGTCAGCGGCCCGCCGCTGTCTCCTTGACAGCCGGCCGAGCTCACCCCGTAGGCGCACAGGATCACGGCGGAGTTGATACCCGACATCTGTCGGCAGGCGTCGCTGCTGACGGCGATGAGCGACGTGGAATAGAGCTTGCCGTTCGAGTTGACGTTTTCCGCGCCGTTCTGTTTGCCATACCCGCTGAGGGAGAGCGTGACTCCGGGCGCCGGTGTAGCGCCGCTGGCAACCAGCGGTATGGCTTGGGCATTGGCGGCCGTCGACAGTTCCAGCGGCGAGGAGAGTTCAAGAACCGCCGCGTCATCCTTGATGTTCGGCAGGGGGCTGTAGTAGGGGTCGACACGGACACGCGATACCTGCCTTTCCTGCGCGCCGGCAGGCACTAGCGAGAAGGACCTGAATTCGGACACGTCAGACGCGCCTGCCAGGACCTTGACGGCTCCTGCCGGGTAGCTCGTCGTGCTGCCGTCATGGTCGACACAGTGAGCGGCCGTGAGGATGTGTGTTGCATCGAGGATCGAGCCGCCGCAGTTGTAGCTGGCCCCGGGCCCCGCTTCGGTTGTCACGAAGACCTGCCACGGGTACTGCGCGATAGAGGTTTCCTGACCGTTGATGATGTAGGGAACCAGCGGGGCGCTCGGCGAGGCTGCGACGGCCGGGGCGGCCTGAAGCGCAAAGACAGACGCGGCGAGCCCGACGGTCGCCCCGATGAGCGAGATCAGGCGGCGGATCGATGCTGGCAGGGGATGGCGCATGGCGGCTTGGGCTTGAACACCCCTCGATGTGTCCTTACGTGGTGCGCTGGACGGATGTCGCGTTTACGATCGGCCGGAGTACCCGCGCACTTGAGCATCGCCCGGGCGTGCGGACGTTGGCTTGAGCTATTCGGCCGATGAGGAGGCGAGCGCCGCGCCGAGTCGGCGCACGGCCTCCTCGGCCTCGTCCCGGTCGATCGTGAGCGGCGGCAGCAGCCGCACGGTGGTGGGTCCGGTGGCGTTCACGATCAGGCGCTGCTCCAGGAGCGCCCGGCGGACGACCGCGGGTGCCGGCAAGTCCAGCTCGCAGGCGAGCATCAACCCCCGTCCCCGCACCGAGGTGACGTGGGGCAGGTGCTCGACGGCGGCCATGAGCCGGTGGCCGAGTTCGCGCACGCGGCCGAGCAACTCCTGGTCGTCTGTCACCTCCAGGGCCGCGAGGGCGGCGCTGCAGATCACCGGTCCGCCCGCGAACGTGGAGCCGTGATCGCCCGGCTCGAACACGTCGGCCAGTCGCTCGCCGGTGACGAGCGCGCCGATGGGCAAACCCCCGCCGAGGGCCTTGGCCACGGTCATCGCGTCGGGTTGCACGCCGGTCTGCTCGTAGGCCCACAACGTTCCCGTGCGGCCCATCCCACACTGAATTTCATCGAACACGAGCGCCGCCCCGTACTCGTCACAGGCCTCGCGCGCGGCGCGGAGGAGCTCATCGGAGAGCACGTGCACGCCGCTCTCCCCCTGAATCGGCTCCACCAGCACCGCGGCGGTGTTGCGGTCCACCGCCGCCCGCAGCACGCTCGGCTCGGCAGCCACCGCGCGGAAGCCCGGGACGAGAGGCGCAAACGGCGCCTGCTTGGACTCCTGGGGGGTGGCCGACAGGGCACCGTAGGTGCGCCCGTGGAAGGCGCCGTAGACGACCACCACGTCCCCGCCGGCGCGAGCCTTTCGGACGAGCTTGATCGCGGCCTCGTTGGCCTCGGCACCGGAGTTGCAGAAAAACACCTTGCCGCCGAGGCTGGACTCGGACAGGCGCCTTGCCAGAGACATCGCCGGTGCGGTGTAGAAGAGGTTGCTGGCGTGCATCAGCCGCCCGGTCTGCTCGCGTACGACCTCGACCACACGCGGGTGGCAGTGGCCGACGTTCGTCACCGAGACGCCGCAGAGGAAGTCCAGGTACTCGTTGCCCTCCCCGTCCCACAGGCGTGTGCCCTCGCCGCGGACGAACTCGACGGGAAAGCGGGCGTAGGAGTCGATCACGCTGG
This sequence comes from uncultured Solirubrobacteraceae bacterium, assembly GCA_963709885.1. Taxonomy (GTDB): domain Bacteria; phylum Actinomycetota; class Thermoleophilia; order Solirubrobacterales; family Solirubrobacteraceae; genus Palsa-744. The sequence continues at coordinate 86,674 of CAVPXY010000001.1, forward strand.
TGCGCTCGAGCGCCTGCAGCTCGGACAGGCTCATCCGGCGGCCTCGATCTTGGTGCCGATCCCTGCATCGGTGAACAGCTCCAGCAGCAGCGAATGGGCGCTCCTCCCGTCGAGGATGTGAGCCGCGCTCACGCCCGCGTGGATCGCCTGCACGCACGCTTCCAGCTTGGGGCGCATCCCACCGGCGAGCCCCGGCAGGGCATCCTGCACCTGCTCGACCGTGGCTTGTCCGATCAGGGTGTGCGGGTCGGCCGGATCGCTCAGCCATCCGGGTACGTCGGTCAGGAAGACCACCTTGTAGGCGCCGATCGCTCCCGCCACCGCGCCGGCGGCCTCGTCGGCGTTGACGTTGTAGGAGCGTCCCTCGCGGTCGGCGCCGACCGAGGCGATCACGGGGATGTAGTCGCTAGCGACGTGCTCGATCACACCGACGTTCACGCGTTCGATGCGCCCGACGAAGCCGATGTCCTCGCCCCCCGGCCCAACCCGGCGAGCGACGCGGAAGAGCGAACCGTCGTCGCCGCACAGGCCCACGGCCGGCTGGCCGTGCCGGCCCAGGCGCAGGACGATCTCCTTGTTCACCTTGCCGACGAGCACCATCTTCGCCACCTCGACCGTGTCCTCGTCGGATACGCGCAGACCGCCCACGAACTCGACAGGCAGACCGAGACGCTCCATGTAGGCGGTGATGTCCGGTCCACCCCCGTGAACGACGATGGGGTTCAGCCCGACGTACTTCAGCAGCACGACGTCCTGCGCGAACTCCTCGCGCAGGCGAGGGTCTTCCATCGCGGCACCGCCGTACTTGATGACCACCGTCTTCGAGTGGAACTCCCTGATGTAGGGAAGCGCCTCGAGCAGCGTGCCTACGTCGCGCATGTGGGTGTCCTCCGATTCCTCTGTCGGGAGACAAGCTCGCCGCCCGCCCGTATCGTGGAAGGTGTCGCCGGCCTCGGCGCGGACTGTTCGAGCACGAGCGCCTGGGGCGTGAGGCTCATGTGGTGTACTCGGCGTTGACGGTGACGTACTCGTGGGAGAGGTCGGAGAAGAAGACCTCGGTCTCGGCGCCCTCGCCGGGCAGGCCGATCTCGTATTCGAGCTCCTTGGCCCGGACGGCGCTCGCGACGTTCTGCTCGTCGTAGGAGATCGCAGCGCCGCCCGCGCACACCTGGGTGCCGTCGATCGAAAGGTCGACCGCCAGCGGGGCGGTGCCGGGCAGGGCGGCTCCGACCGCCTGGATGATCCGCCCCCAGTTGGGGTCGGCGCCGTGAAGCGCCGTTTTCACCAGCGGCGAGTTTGCCACCCCGCGAGCCGCCGCCTCGGCGCTCTGAAGATCTCCGCCCCGCACCACCACGCGCGCGATTCGCCCGGCACCCTCCCCGTCTGAGACCATCATGATCGCCAGCTGGCGCAGAAGCGCGTCGAGCGCCTCGCCGAAGTGCAGCTCGTCGTCGCTCTCCGGGGTGATCGTGACGCCGCTTGAGCCCGAGCACATCAGGATCGCGGTGTCGTTGGTCGACAGCTGCCCGTCCACTGAGGCGCGGTCGAAGGAGCGTTTCACGCACACCCCCAGCAGCAGGTCGGCCGTGTCGGCGAGCAACGCCGCGTCGGTCTCCAGGAAGCACAGCATCGTGGCGAACTGTGGGGAGATCATCCCCGCGCCCTTGCACTGGGCGCTCAGCCGCACCGGTCCCGCCGGCAGCTCGACCTCGAGGCTCGCCCGCTTCTCGAGCGTATCGGTCGTTTGGATGGCCTGCTGGAAAGCCCCGTCACCGTCGCCCTTCAGCCGGGGCCTGGCCTCGAGGATGCCCTTCATCATCGCTTCCACGGGCAGGTGGTGGCTGATGCCGCCGGTCGAGGCGAGCGCGACCTTGTCGGGATCCACCCCCACGGCGAGCGCCGCGGCGCCCTGCGTCTTGGCTGCATCGTCGAGCCCACGCCCACCGGTGGCGGCGTTCGCGCATCCGGAGTTGGCCAGCACGGCGCGCAGGGCGCTCAGCCGACAGCGCTTGCGGCTGACAAGCACAGGCGCCGCCTGAGTGCCGCTCGCGGTGAAGCGGGCCGCGCTGACCGGGTTCTCGGCGTCGCACACCAAGAGCCCCAGGTCGGGCTTGCCGCTGGGCTTCATCCCGCAGGCCACCCCGGCGGCGCGGAAGCCGGCGGGGAGCCCCGCGTCCGGTCCGAGATCGCGCACGTGCGCGGGGGCAGGCGCCCAGCGCGAGTGGAAGAACGGCTGCGGCGGGCCGGCGTCGAGGTGCGGGCTCATTCGAGTCCCTCGGTCTCGGGGAATCCGAACATCAGGTTGAGGTTCTGCACCGCCTGTGAGGAGGTGCCCTTCCAGAGGTTGTCGATCGCCGAGAACACGATGAGCTTCCCGGTGTGCTGATCGGCGGCAGCGAATATCCGGCAGTAGTTGGTCTCCCGCACCTCGAGCACCCCCGGCGGCTCGGAGACGACCTCAACGAAAGTCTCCTCGGCGTAGGCCGCCGCGAACAGCTCGCGCAGCTCCTCGGCCGCGACCGGGCGCGTTGGTGTGACATAGCAGCTGGCGAGCTCACCCTGATCGAGGGGCACCAGGTGCGCCTGGAACTGCACGGCCAGAGCGCCGGGCCCGGCGCCGCCGGAGACCCCCAACAGGGCCAGCTGCTCCTCGATCTCGGGCGTATGCCGGTGGGCTGCGACCTTATAGGGGACGATGTTCTCGCCCGCCATCGACAGGTGGGTGGTCTCGTCGAACACGCGCCCGGCGCCGGAGATTCCCTGCTTGGCGTCGATCACCACGTCGGCGATCAGACCGGCACGGGCAAGGGGGGCAAGCGCGAGCACGGAGGCTGTCGGGTAGCAGCCAGGGACCGCCACGATCGCGGCGGAGGCGATCCGCGGCCGATGCAGCTCGGTGAGCCCGTAGACCGCCTCGCCGAGCAGATCCGCACGCGGGTGCTCGCCGTAGGTGCGCTCATACGTGGCCAGATCGCCCAGCCGGAAGTCGGCGCTCAAGTCCACTACGCGCACACCCCGCTCGCGCAGGGCCCCCACCGTGGGCGCGGCGGCGGCGTGCGGGTAGGCGACCACGGCGGCGGCGATCCGCTCCAGCCCGTCCAGGTCCAGCTGCTCGATCGTCATGCCCACGCGGTAGCGCGGGTAGAGCTCGTCCAGGCGCGCGCCCACCTCCGAGCGTCCGGTGATGGCCACGAGCTCGAAGCGCGGATGTCGCCAGAGCAGGTGCGCGGCCAGCGCCCCGGCGAAGCCGGTGGCCCCGGCGACGATCACCCGCGGGGCGCCCTTCGCGAAGACCTGCGCCGACCGGCTCAGGGCGCCCGGGCCGGCGTGTATCGAGCTCGATTCAGGCACGCAGCTCACCCCCCATCTTGCCCAGAGCCGCCAGGATCCGCTCGCGCACAGGCTCGATGTCCTCATCGGTGAGCGTGCGCTCGGCCGACCGGAAGGACATGGCAAAGGCGAGCGATCGCCTGCCCTCGCCGACCTGCTCGCCGGTGTAGACGTCGAACACGCTCACGTCCTCGAGCGTCTCCCCCGCCGCCTGGCGAACCCCAGCCAGAGCCTGAGCCGCGGAGATCGTCTCGGGCAAAGTCACCGCGAGATCCCGACGAAGCGACGGAACTGCCGAGAAGGACCGGAACGGGACTACCGCTGGGGATGCCGCTGCGACCTTGCCCAGATCGAGCGAAAACGCGGCGGTGCGCTCGAGATCCCAGGCACCGGCCACGAGCGGGTGCACCTCTCCAAGGAATCCCAGTGTCTCTGAGCCCGCGAGCACCGCGGCGTTACGGGCGGGGTGAAGGAACGGCCATTCGCCGTCCGTAACCGACCACTCCACGTGGAGCTTGTCGAGCAGCGCTTCGAGGAGGGCCTTTGCCGCGAAGAAGTCCGCCTCACCGGGTGCCCCGCGCCAGGAGCGAGGCGCGAGGGCGCCGGTCATAAGGACGCCGAGCGCGTGGTGCTCCTCGGCCAACGGACCGTCGAGTGAGGCGCGATACACGGTGCCCGACTCGAAGATCTGAACGTCCGGCCCGTTGCGCGAGACGTTGTGGCGCGCGGCGTCGAGCAGCGAGCCGAGCAGGGTGGGGCGCATGATCGACTGCGCGTCGGAGATGGGGTTCTCCAGGCGCACAACCTGACGCATGGGGTGCCCGGGCGGGAGGAGCAGCCGGTCGGGCAGTCCCGGGTTGGCGAAGCTCCAGCCGACGACCTCGTAAAGCCCCCGCCCGACCATCGCGTCCTCGGCCGCCCTGCGGACTCGCTGGGAGTGGCTGAGCCTGCCGGCGGCTCCGCGGCGCGCGGGGAGAGTCGCGGGGAGGCGGTCAACGCCGTCGATGCGCGCTACCTCCTCGATCAGGTCCACCTCGCGCGTGACGTCGTCGCGCCGCAGCGCCGGCACCGTCACCTCCAGGCCGTCGGCCGTCGACTCCGGGTGAAAATCCAGGGCCCTCAGGACCTCCGCCTGGCGCGCCACGGCCACCGGCACGCCCAGAATCGCCCGCACGCGGGACTCGCGCAACGCGACCACGCGCAGCGGAGCCTCCTTGAAAGCCTCATCGATGGTCCCCGGCAGGAGCTCTGCACCGGACAACGCGACCATCAGGCGGCTCGCCACGGCCTGCGCTTGGGCGCACTGCTCGGGCTGAAGTCCCTTCTCGAAGCGGGCAGATGCCTCGCTGCGCAGGCCCAGGCTCCACGAGGTGCGGTGAATGTTCGGGCCGCTCCAGGTGGCGACCTCCAGCAGCACGCGGTTGGTGTCCGGCCGCACCTCCGAGCGCTCCCCGCCCATGAGCCCCGCGATGGACGTGGGACCCTCGGCATCCTCGATCAGGACCATCTCGGAGTCGAGCGTGCGCGTGTGACCGTCGAGCGTGCGCACCTGCTCGCCGTCCCGCGCGCGGCGCACCGTCAGCCGCCCGCCTGCGACGCGGTCGAGGTCGAACGCATGCAGCGGTTGGCCCGCGAGGAGCATTGCGTAGTTGGTGATGTCCACGACGTTGTTCACCGGCCGCTGTCCGGCCGCCATCAGCCTCGCCTTCAACCACGGCGGGGACTGTGCGACCGCGACGTTCTCAAATACCCGCGCGGTGAAGCGATGGCAGAGCTCGGGAGACTCGACCGTCACCTCGGCGCCTGCCGGCGGCCCGGCGGAGCCGGGATCCTCCGCCCACGGTGGCGGCGACAGCGGCGCCCCGGTGGCGGCATGCAGCTCGCGGGCCACCCCATACACGCCGAGGCAGTCCGGCCGGTTGGGGGTTATCTCGAGCTCGAGCACCTCGGTGGCGATCGGCAGCACGTCGGCCAGGGGTGTACCGGGGCGGGGCACCGCGCCGGAACGGCCTGGTGCGGCGTCGAGAACGAGATCGTCGAGCACGAGGATCCCGTCGCCACCGGCTCCCATCTCGAGCTCGTTCTCGGCGAGGATCATCCCTTCGGAGAGCACCCCCCTGAGCTTCGCCTCCTTCAGCCTGCTCCCGTCGGGCATGATCGCGCCGGGACGCGCGACGGCGACGGTCTGCCCGGCCGCTACATTCGGTGCGCCGCACACGATCCTCGCCGCCGGGGCTGCGCCGTCTGCTCCGAGATCGACCTTGCACACCTTCAGGCGATCGGCATCCGGATGCGGCTCGACCTCCAGCACGCGTCCCACGACGAAACGCTCGACCGCGCCTACCCCGTGGTGATGGACGGCCTCGACCTTCGTCCCGGTCATCGTCAGCCGCTCCTCGATCCCTTTGACGTCGAGATCGGGATCGCAGTATTCCCGCAGCCAGTCGAGGGGAACCCTCATCCGAACTGCTCCAGCAGGCGTAGATCGTTTTCGAAGTAGAGCCGCAGGTCGGGGATGCCGTGCTTGAGCATCGCGATCCGCTCCACCCCCATTCCCCACGCGAACCCCTGCACCTTCTCCGGGTCGTACCCGGGCGCGTTGTGCTCGGTGGTTGGCACGTGGGAGTAGACGTTCGGATCGACCTCGCCGGCGCCCAGCACCTCCAGCCAACCCTCGCCCTTGCACAAGTAACACCGTGCGCCGTCGCGGAGAAAGCCCTTCCCCTCGCAGTGAAAGCAGGAGACGTCGACCTCCACGCTCGGCTCGGTGAACGGGAAAAAGTGAGGACGCAGCCGTACGTCGCGCTCATCGCCGAACGCCGCCCGCGCGAACACCAGGAGCGTACCCTTCAGATCGGCCAGGGTGATGTCGTCGTCGACCGCCAATCCCTCGATCTGATGGAACTGGGGCGTGTGCGTGGCGTCCAAGTCGGGCCGGTACACGCGACCGGGGATCACGACATACAGCGGCGGCGGCTGGGCCTCCATCGCGCGCACCTGCATCGGGGAGGTGTGCGTCCGCAGCACCATCTCCCCCTCGGCGCCCCGCGAAGCGATCGGCGCGGATTGTGTCCCATCCTCCGGTGGAGCGACGTAGAAGGTGTCCGTGCGCGCACGCGCCGGATGCGTGGGGCTGTGGTTGAGCGCGTCGAAGTTGTAGTGGACCGTCTCCACCTCGGGGCCCTCCATCACCGTGAAGCCAAGACCGAGGAAGATGTCTTCAAGCTCTCGTCTGGTGGCGGTGAGCACGTGCAGATAGCCGATCGGCTGCGGCGGGGCGCCGGGCAGCGTCACGTCGAGGAGATCGGCCTTCAGGCGGTCCTCGAGCTCCTGGGCGCCGAGCTGAGCGGCCCGAGCCTGGATCATGTCCTCGAGCGCCTGGCGCGCATCGTTGGCCGCGCGACCGACCTCCACCCGCTGCGCGGGCTCGAGCTCGGCCACTCCGCGCAGCATCTTGGGGAGCTCGGCCTTGCGACCGAGGTAGCGCACGCGCAACTGGTCCAGCGCCTCGCTGGTGGGCGCCGATTCGATCGCCTCGCCTGCCTCGGCCCGCAGCGCTCGGATCCGCTGGATCATGACGCCCGGACCCTAGATGACGCCGTGGCGTCGGACGCTGGACGGGTCATCTCATACAGGGCCACAGTCGCCGCCATCGCTGCGTTCAGCGACTCCGAGGCAATCGGGATCCGTGCCGCCCGATCGCATGCCGCGACGACGTCGGCCGGCAGACCGTCTCGCTCGGCGCCCACGAGCAGCGTCACGGGGCCGCTCGCACCGCCGTCCTGGAGCGGCCCGCGCAATGATTCATCCGCGTCGGCAACCAGGGCGATGCGCTGCCCCGGCAGCTCGCCCAGCTTGTTCACACGCGCCAGCCTCACCGCAAAGATCGCACCCATGCTCGCGCGCACGGCCTTCGGGGAGTGTGGATCGGCGCAGTCGGGCCCGAGGGCCACGCAGCCGGCGCCGAAGGCCGCGGCGCCGCGCAGCACCGTGCCTACGTTGCCCGGATCCGCCACCCCGTGCAGGTAGACGCATAGCGGCCCGGCCGGCGCGCTCCAGCTCTGCTCGTAGACGCCGATCACGCGGGTGCCCGATCCGAGCGTGGAGAGCACAGCCAGCGCCGCGGGCTCGACGTCGTGAAAGCTCTCATCCCCGAGCCCCGAACCCGCGAGCCGGTAGCCCTCAAGCGCGGGGCGCCCGGCGTGTTGAGCAGCGACGATCAGGTCCTCGCCCTCGGCCAGGAACGTGCCCGAGCGTTCGCGCTCGCTCTTCTTCCGAAGCCGGCGCACCGCCTTTAGGCGGGGATTGTGGGGGGAGGCGATGTGGGTCATGAAGTCTGTTGATGTTCCTCACTGCTCGGGACACAAAAAAAGCGCCGTCCGTTTCAGGAGCGACGCCCGGGAGGCTGTTCGATGTCGATTTGCCGGGACACCACCGGCGGAGCCGGTGGTCAGGCAGTCGACGCCTCGCGGGCGACCTCGGCGAAACGTCGAAATGTCTCGGCGTCGCGGACGGCGATGTCCGCGAGCACCTTGCGGTCCAGCTCGACGCCCGCCAGCGACAGGCCGTGCATGAACTGCGAATAGCTCATCCCGTTGATCCGTGCGGCGGCGTTGATTCGCGTGATCCACAGTCGCCGGAAGTCGCGCTTGCGGTTGCGCCTGTCCCGATAGGCGTAGGCGTCCGCCTTCATCAACGCCTCCTTGGCGCGCTTGTAGTTCGAGTGCGCCTCGCCGCGGAAACCCTTCGTCAGCTCGAGCGTCGCGCGACGCTTCTTGCGCGCGTGGACCGATCGCTTGACCCTGGTCACTTGCCCACTCCGAGCATTCGCCTGATCCGCGGTACGTCGTCGGCGGAGATCGCTGCCGGCCTGCCCAGCGCGCGCTTGCGTTTGGCCGACTTCTTCTCGAGAATGTGGCTCGTGAAGGGATGCCGGCCCCGTACCTTACCGGTGCCGGTTACCTTGAAGCGCTTCTTCGCACCGGAGTGTGTCTTCATCTTGGGCATGATCGTCGAACCGACGATTATGACACGGCCGCGCCCGCCGAGGAACTTCCACCATCCTCAGGTGAGGACTCCGCCATCACGGGCTCCCCGTCCCGGGTGGGGATCTCTGCCATCACGGGTTGCGCCTCCCCACCGCCGGCGCCCTTGCCGCCGACGTCCTCGCCGGTAGGCGCCTCGAGACCGCCGGATGGGCCGCCACTCAGTGGAGACTCGATTGCCGCGGAGGCGACATCTCCGATGTGAGCGCCGTTGTGCACCTCACCGTTGGAAATCTCACCCACGTCGACGCGACCCGCGAGCACCGCTTTCGAGGGGGCCATCATCATCGTCATGTTGCGTCCTTCCTGCAACGGGCGCTGCTCCACCACGCCGAGCTCCGAGAGCTCCTCGGCCAGCCGATCGAGGATCGCCGCGCCGCGCTCGGGGTGGGTCACCTCGCGCCCGCGGACATGATCGTGACCTTCACCTTGTCCTTGTCGCGCAGAAACCGCTCGACATGGTGCTTCTTGGTGTCGTAGTCGTGCTGGGCGATCTTCGGACGGAACTTGATCTCGCGAATCGTGATCTGCTGCTGATGCTTGCGCGCCTGCTTGACCTTCTGGGCCTGCTCGTACTTGTACTTCGAGTAGTCGAGCAGCCGGCATACCGGCGGATGCGCCTCGGGAGCGACCTCGACCAGATCGAGGTCGCGCTCCTGCGCGAAGCTGAGCGCCTCATCGGTCTTGAGCACGCCGATCTGGCTGCCCTCGTCGTCGATCAACCGGACCTCGGGAACGCGAATGCGCTCGTTGATCCTCGTCGAGTCCCGCTCAGGCGGGCGCCGGTCGAACCTGCGGGGGACCGGCACTAGTGCTCGCAGCCGTGCGTCAAGCGGATGCTATCCGTGGCACTCTGAGGATTTGCGGGGCTTCAACGGCGATCAGTATAGCTGCCCGCGCAACCGCTCGCCGAACTCCTTCACCGACACGCTCTCGGTGGCGCCTGCGCGGTGCTCGCGCACGGACACGGTCCCGTCGCCTGCCTCGCGGTCGCCGACCACGAGCATGTAGGGGATCTTGCGCAGCTCGGCCTCGCGGATCTTGCGTCCGACCGACTCGCTGCGATCGTCCAGCTCGACGCGCACGCCGTTCACCGCGCAGCTGGTCGCGCACATCCGCGCCGTACTCGTTGAAGCGGTCGGAGACGGGTAGCACGATCGCCTGTACCGGGGCCAGCCAGAGCGGCAACTCTCCCGCGTAGTGCTCGAGCATGATGCCGATGAACCGCTCGAAGGAGCCGAGCAGGGCGCGATGGATCATGACCGGACGGTGCTCCGCGTTGTCGGCTCCGGTGTAGTGCAGGTCGAAACGCTCGGGCATCGAGTAGTCCAGCTGCACGGTGCCGAGCTGCCAGGACGCCCGATCGAGTCGGTCATGTGCAGGTCGATCTTCGGGCCGTAGAAGGCCCCGTCGCCCGGGTTCAGTTCATCGTCGAGCCCTGCGCTCTCCAGCGCGCCCCCAGCCGGCCTCGGCCCGATCCCACATCTCGTCGCTGCCGATGCGCTGCTCGGGCCGGGTGGACAACTCCAAGCGGGGGTCGAAGTCCGAACAGCCGATCCAGGTCGAGCCGAAGCCAGGCACTGTACAACCTCCTCCTCGACCTGCTCGTCCGCGCAGAAGATGTGGGCGTCGTCCTGGGTGAAGTGCCGCACTCGCAGCAGTCCATGCAGCACGCCGCTGGGCTCATGGCGGTGCAGCAGGCCGGCCTCGCTATAGCGCACGGGCAGATCGCGATAGGAGTGCCGCTCGTCGTTGTAGATCTGGATTTGTGCCGGGCAGTTCATCGGCTTCAGCCCCATCGGGCGGTCCTCGACGTCGGTGAATTACATGTTGTCCTTGTACTTGTCCCAGTGCCCGGACTTCTTCCACAGCTCGACGTCGTAGAGGATCGGTGTCTTGACCTCGCGATAGCCGCGCGCAAGGACTCTCGGACCGCCGGAGATCGCTGAGCGCGTTCCAGATCGCCGTGCCGGCGGCTACCAGAAAGCGGCTGCCGGCGAGAGCTCCGAGAACATGAACAGATCAAGCTCGCGCCCGAGCTTGCGATGGTCGCGCGCCTTCGCCTGCTCGAGCCTCGCCAAGTGTTCCTCGAGACGGCCTTGGAGAAGAACGCGGTCCCGTAGATGCGGGTCAGCATCGTCCTCGTCGAGTCCCCGCGCCAGATGCGCCGCGACCGACTGGAGCTTGAACGCGCCCACGGTCTTCGTGCTCGGCGCGTGCGGTCCGCGGCAGAGATCGGTGAATGGCCCGTTCGTATACAGCGAGACCGTTCTCAACGGCTCGACGGGGTCGGCGTCACGCACGAGGTCGTCGATCAGCTCGACTTGTAGTCCTGGCCCTCCCCAGGAAGCGCTCACGGGCCTTCGCGACGGGCACATCCTCTCGTTCGAACGCCTCCGCCGCCTTGACGTGCGCGCGCATCCGCTCCTCGATCTTGGGGAGGTCCGCCTGGGAGACCGCCGTTCCGTCGGGAAACTCGAAGTCGTAGTAGAACCCGTCCGCGATCGGCGGGCCGATCGAGATCTTCACGCCCTCGTAGAGCTCCATCACGGCTGCGGCCAGCACGTGCGCAGCGTCGTGCCTGATCAGGTCGAGCGCCCTATCCCCGCTCTTCTCGGTGAGGATCGCCACCCGCCCTCCGTCGGGCAGCGGCCGCGAGAGATCGCGCACCTGCGGGCTCTCCCCTGCGTCCGGGCTGCTCACCTCGACGGCCAGCGCCGCCCGCGCCAGCCCAGGCCCTATCGCCGCCGCAGCATCGGCGCCCGTGGCACGTCCCTTAGCTCGAGCGCCTTTCCGTCGGGGAGTGTCACCGTGACGGGCATCTGAGCGCTGGAGGCTACCCTCCCCGCGCGATCGCCTCAGTCACGCGCAAGGCGCTCGGGCGAGCTGCCAGAGGTGGCAGGATCGGTGAAATGCGTCACCGCAACGGTCGGACCGGCGATGACTGCACGCGCAAGCACTTTGGCCGTGGCCTGCGCCTCCACCCTTGTGCGGACGCCCCCAGCTGCCGATGACTCTCTTGACATGGCAAGGACGCTTGT
>CAVPXY010000002.1:0-178784 GCA_963709885.1 uncultured Solirubrobacteraceae bacterium
CCCTCCGGGAACCCGATCGAGCTGTTCGAGCCCACGCGTCCCGAGGCCCGGCTGAGCGCTCGCGGTTAGCCATTAGGGTGACAACGACCTCGTGCTTCTGCCTCCCGTGGTTTGCGAGCGTCTCTGTGGTTGAGACGCAGACGATCGCAAGGGACGAGGACGAGCAGTCTGTGGCGACTCCCCGCAGACGCCTCCTTCGCCGTGGCTAAGCGAGCGTGTCGCGCGTCGGAGGATGGACGACTGGTGCTCGTCCAGAGCGATCGCGATCGGGTCCACGACCTACACGCTTGCTATCCGCGCGGAGGTGTGAACACGAACGTTGAAGGAGGTTGGATGTAGAAGACCAAGCCGCTGGATGCGGTGCTGTGCAGGAGATGGAGGAGCCCGGCCGTGGTGGCTGGGTGGCCCTCCGCGGTCGTCGTGCAGGCGGAGGCCGCAAACCACCCCGAGCTGCTGCGGTCAAGAGCCGTGGTGGTGAGCGTCGTGGGAAAAGGCGTGCCGTGAGCGCGCCAGGTGTGAGTCAAGAAGGCGAACGCGAGTAAACCGCTGATGAAGTGTCGAAAGGAAACAGTTGACGTCGAAACCGGGGGTTCTTTGCGGTCCCGGGATGAGTCTGGCGGGTGCCTGCCGACTGGCCAGACGGCGTCCGGCATAGAGGCGGCGCGAGCTTGGCTTGGGCTCTTGTGCGGAACGTGTGAACCTGCGCCCCGATTTGGCGGCCGGCCAGTGGAGCGGTTATGGCCTGCGGCTGGTCGTCTGGAGCGAGAACTCCGAGCGGCTGAAACCGTGAGGGGGAGAGTAGCGATGCGGGGTGCAGGGGCGGACCGTCTCTTAGTAGCTGTGAAGGCAAGCAGATCCTGCTCGAGGACCCCTCCGGGAACCCGATCGAGCTGTTCGAGCCCACGCGTCCCGAGGCCCGGCTGAGCGCTCGCGGTTAGCCATTAGGGTGACAACGACCTCGTGCTTCTGCCTCCCGTGGTTTGCGAGCGTCTCTGTGGTTGAGACGCAGACGATCGCAAGGGACGAGGACGAGCAGTCTGTGGCGACTCCCCGCAGACGCCTCCTTCGCCGTGGCTAAGCGAGCGTGTCGCGCGTCGGAGGATGGACGACTGGTGCTCGTCCAGAGCGATCGCGATCGGGTCCACGACCTACACGCTTGCTATCCGCGCGGAGGTGTGAACACGAACGTTGAAGGAGGTTGGATGTAGAAGACCAAGCCGCTGGATGCGGTGCTGTGCAGGAGATGGAGGAGCCCGGCCGTGGTGGCTGGGTGGCCCTCCGCGGTCGTCGTGCAGGCGGAGGCCGCAAACCACCCCGAGCTGCTGCGGTCAAGAGCCGTGGTGGTGAGCGTCGTGGGAAAAGGCGTGCCGTGAGCGCGCCAGGTGTGAGTCAAGAAGGCGAACGCGAGTAAACCGCTGATGAAGTGTCGAAAGGAAACAGTTGACGTCGAAACCGGGGGTTCTTTGCGGTCCCGGGATGAGTCTGGCGGGTGCCTGCCGACTGGCCAGACGGCGTCCGGCATAGAGGCGGCGCGAGCTTGGCTTGGGCTCTTGTGCGGAACGTGTGAACCTGCGCCCCGATTTGGCGGCCGGCCAGTGGAGCGGTTATGGCCTGCGGCTGGTCGTCTGGAGCGAGAACTCCGAGCGGCTGAAACCGTGAGGGGGAGAGTAGCGATGCGGGGTGCAGGGGCGGACCGTCTCTTAGTAGCTGTGAAGCCTGGTAATGCGGGTGGAGCGAAGGGGACGGGTCGTCCTGGCTTGCTGAACGGTCAACCGTCATCGGCGGGAGGAGCCGGGTGAGCGAGCCGAAGCCGAAGTCGTTTGAGATCTCCAAGTGGGCCGTTTGGGATGCCTACCGGAGGGTGAAGGCGAACAAGGGTGCGGCCGGTGTTGACGGCGAGTCGATCACGGAGTTCGAGAGGGACCTTCACGGGAATCTCTACAAGCTCTGGAATCGGCTCTCGTCGGGGAGTTACATGCCCCCGCCGGTGCGTGCGGTGGAGGTGCCGAAGAAGGACGGCAGCTCGAGGATGCTCGGGGTGCCGACTGTCGCGGACAGGATCGCTCAGACCGTCGTGTGCGGGTACCTGGAGCCCAGCGTGGAGCCTGTGTTCCACGAGGACTCCTATGGATATCGGCCGGGCCGGTCGGCGCTGGACGCGGTCGGGGTCTGCCGGGAGCGCTGCTGGCGTCAGGACTGGGTTTTGGACCTGGACCTGAAGTTGTTTTTCGACAGCGTCCCGTGGGACCTCGTTCTGAAGGCGCTAGCCCATCACACAGATCAGCGCTGGATCCTGATCTACGTGGAGCGGTGGCTCAAAGCGCCGCTGCAACGCGAGGACGGCAGCCTGGTCGAGCGGGATCGCGGGACCCCTCAGGGGTCTTCGATTTCGCCCTTGCTAGCGAACATGTTCTTGCACTATGCGTTCGATGCGTGGATCGCCAGGGAGTACCCGGGCGTCCGGTTCGAGCGCTATTGCGATGACGTGATTGTCCACGCCGTGAGCGAACGACAGGCCCTGCAGCTGCGGGCCGCGATCGCTCGGCGGCTGGCGGAGTGCGGGCTTGAGCTCAACGAGCACAAGACCCGCATCGTGTACTGCAAGGACTCGACGCGACGCGACTCCTACGAGCACGAGCGCTTCGATTTTCTCGGCTACACGTTCCGCCCGCGGCTGTCGGGAGGAAAGCTTGGCGGTCAGTTCGTCAACTTCCTCCCGGCCATCGGCGATGACGAGCGCAAGCGCATCGGGCGGGTGATCCGCTCCTGGCGGTTGCATCGTTGGTCGGACAGTGCCCTCACAGACCTGGCGAAGGCGATCAACGCCGAAGTCCAGGGATGGATCAACTTCTATGGGCGCTTCTACCGCTCGGAGTTGGTCCGGCTGCTCAAACGGATCAACGAATACCTGATTCGTTGGGCCCGCTGCAAGTACAAGCGGCTGCGCCGCTACCCCGCCAAGGCACGCAGGTTCCTGGCCGCCGTCTTCTGGCGCGAGCCCGGCCTGTTCGCCCACTGGCGGTTTGGCTCGCGCCCCGACGGCTGGACGATGGGAGCCGGATGAGCTGAGAGGCTCACGTCCGGTTCTACGAGCGCCGGGGGGTGCGATTCCCCCCGGCGACTCACCCGGGGCTGCAGTCGGAGGCCCCCGGCATGACAAACGCAGGGCTCTCTTCGCCGGCTGCTTACGCTAACGCGTCCGCGGAGCGCGCGGCTCTTCCGCAACACCAGGACCTGATGCCGCCGGTCGACGCGCCCGTTCACGCTGGCCGTCCAGAGCGGTAGCGGTCGCCGTTGCTCTGACTTGCGCGGCCACGCGCGACCTGCTTAGGATTCGGACCGCGGCGAGGGTTGATGTGCGACTCCCGTCTGGGGACGGCGAGTGTGCAGCGTGGCTGTACCGCCCGGCCGAGGCGCGGCGGCCCTTGCCGTGCGTCGTGATGGGCCACGGCTTCTCGTTTACGCGGTACGAGGGACTCGCGCCCTACGCCGAGCGGTTTGCCGACGCAGGGATGGCAGCGCTTGTCTTTGACTACCGCCATTTCGGCGACTCGCCCGGGCAACCGCGGCAGCGACTCCGGGTGCGGCTGCAGTTGGAGGACTGGCGCTCGGCCGTCGCGTTCGCCAGGCATCGAGACGGGATGGATGCGGAGCGGGTTGTCCTGTGGGGCTATTCCTACTCAGGCGGTCTCGTGGTCCACACGACGGCTCAGGACGGCCGCGTCGCGGCGGCGCTGGTCATGTGCCCGGCCCTCGACGGGGTAGCGCGGGCCAAGATGTCGCCGACCAGCGACGTCCTCTGGGCGCTCCGACCGATGAGCGCCGACTTGATAGGTCGGCCCGCGAACGTGCCCGTGACAGGGCCGCCCGGATCGCATTCGGCGCTGAACCTCCCCGGTGAGGAGGAGGCGCTTCTGCGGTCGGTGCCGGCGGGCTCTCCCTGGCGAAACAGGGTTCATACGGATTTGCAGGGAATATAGACAATATCGCCCTGGGTGAGGTCCTTATTCACACGCGAGAGGTCGCAGGTTCGAAACCCGCCGCGCCCAAAAGGAGACTCACAGGAAATGAGGCCCACCTCGTGGGCTAGGGAAGCATTTTGGAAGCATTAGCCGGCGCCTCGGGTTATGCCCAGCACGCGGATCACTGCAACGCCTCCAGAAACTGCCCCAGGCGGGGACGACCAGTCCCTCCCCGACCCGACTCCCTACGCTCAGTCGGCGTTCAGTGGTCTTACGGCATTTGCCGGTGCATTCGCGGTAGTCCTCAAGCCGCCGGCTGGACCGCTTAGCTCGCGGCACCCGGGTGAGGGCTCTCGCAACCTTGAGCGCCACTCGTCTCGAGGAGCGCATCGACTGCCCCACCCCAGATTTCCGTGCCCTCGCAGGCGAACGCGGCGTGGCCATGGTCTTCGCTGTTTCCGTACGGGGGATAGAGTCGACTCATGTTCTGGCCGCCCTTGCCCCGCAATGCCTCACCGAGCATGCGGCTCGGGCCGAGATCGAAGTCGTTCTGCGCCTGTAAGATCAGGATGGGCGCGCGCGCTGCCCTGACGGCTTGCAGCAGCCGCTCGTGCAGCTCCGGGTTGCCGCGCCAGCCGATCGCGCCCGGGGCGAATGCAACATATGCCCGCATCCCGACGTCGGCCTCCGCGGCGAGCAGCGTCTGGATTCCACCGTGCGAGCTCCCGGACATATACAGGCGCAGGGGATCGATGAATGGCTGGCGCCCGAGCCAGCGCACCGCCGCGATCGTGTCCTTCAGGCAGCCGTCGTGAATGTCGATGACCTGCCGCATCAGCTCATCGCGCGACGGTCCCGCGTCCGCTTCGTTCGCCTCAATTCGTGCACGACGGACCTGGAGGCCCTCGTGCAGCCTCGCGCGCATCTGCACGATCGGACTTTGCCCCGGCGACTCTCCATGCCCCCGCCGGTGAGGCGCGAAGAACACCAGCCCCCGAGCGTTGTAGAAGCGCGCGAGAGTCGTGCGCAGAACCTGCGCCTGCTCGCTGCCGTGGTTCCAGATCATCGCCCCGGCCCGAGCCCCCGTACCCGCCGGGAGGTGAAGGTAGCCGCGCAGCCGCAGATCACCGGAGGGAAACGAGACGAGCTGCGCGGTCGATGAGTTCTCAGGCACCTCAGCGGCAATTCTCCACCACTGAGGTTGGAGGCCCGCTCAAGAGGACCGCACGCCCCTCGGTGCCCGCGGGCCCCTACCTGGTCCTCGGGCTCGGCCGCGCCGGGCGGGCAGCCGCAGACGCTCTCGCCGCCCGGTTCGGCACGGACTCGGTCAGGGCATGGGACGATGCGCGCGCGCCCAGCTTGCGCCGAGGGATGCGCGCACTCAGCGGACTCCTTCGTATGAGCGAATGCCCCACGGCCCTCGACGGTGTACGCACCGTCGTCAAGAGCCCCGGGATTCCGTTCTCGCATCCACTGCTTAAGTCCGCGTCCGAACGCGGCTTGGCGATCATCGACGAGCTCGAGCTCGGCTGGCGCCTGACGACCCAGCCGATGGTCGCGGTCACGGGAACCAATGGCAAGTCGACAACTACTGCCCTACTTGCGGCGATCATGCGCGCGAACGGGTGCTCACCCGTGTGCGTTGGCAACGTCGAATCCGACCTCGGGATACCGCTCTCCGCCCTGCAGGAGAGCCACCGGGGCTGGGTCCTCGCGGAGGTCTCGAGCTATCAGGCGTGCGGCTTGGTTGAGCTGATGCCGCAGGCCGCGGTCCTTACGAACCTGACTGCCGATCACCTGCACTGGCACGGCTCGATGGAGGCGTATGGGCTGGCCAAGCGGCGACTGTTCGTGGATGGCGGCCGGGCGGTAGCGCTCGCGATCATCAACGCCGACGGCCCGTTCGGGCGAAGGCTCGGCCTCGACGTCCGTGCACGCGGCGGACGCACGGTGACATTCGGCCGCTGCGAGGGAGCGGACTACCGCATCGGCAGCAGCCGCTCAAGCCTGAGCGGGAGCTTGGTTGCGCTCGACACGCCGAGCGGTCCAATCGACATCCAGACGCGCCTGGCGGGCGCGCACAATGCCGCCAATCTCGCGGCGGCGTTCGCCCTCGCCGAGGCGCTCGGGCTGGCCCGTACGCCAACGCTCCGCGCCCTCTCCGGCGCCGAAGCTCCACCCGGACGCATGGAGCTGATCGACGTCGGCCAGCCCTATGACGTGTTCGTCGACTTTGCGCACTCGCCCGACAGCCTGACGCGCGTTCTCGCCGCGATGCGTGCGCTGGCCGCGCCACGCGACGGCCGCGTGATCGCCGTGGTCGGCCTCGCGCCGAGCGGCGAGCGCTCCACGCGGGTGAGCTGTGGACGCGCCGCTCGGGCCGGGTGCGATCACCTGGTCCTGTCCGGCTGGTCGCTGAAGGGAGAGCCCCCGCTCCTCGGGCTGGCCCGGATGCTGGAGGGAGCGCGCGCAACCCGCGGCGGGAAGCTCGAGGTGGAGCTTGATCGCCGCAGGGCGATCGCCCGCGCGCTGTCGTGTGCCAGACCCGGTGACGTGGTCGCCATACTGGGGCGGGGCCAGTTGAGATATTCGAGGGTCGACGCCCACAGCGCTCCGGTCCCATTCGACGACCGCGCCGTGACGCGGGAACTGCTCGAAGATCGCTACTGAGCTCGCGGGGTTACGGGACGACCGAGCTTGACCATCGAGACGGCCTGGAATGCGTCATCGGCGGGGAGTCCGAGCAGCTCGGCGACGCGCGACTCGTGCACCGCCGGGGTGGTCCAGCCACCGAGTCCAACCTCCGTTGCGGCCATCAGGAGCTCCTGCCCCAGCTCGCCCGCCTGCATCAGCAGGTGCATGTACGCGCGGGAGTGGCGATACAGCCATGCGTAGCCGCGGAGATCTGCGACCACGAAGACGATGAAGCCGGGGCCGAGCGCCCACCGCTGGCCCTGCACGCAAGCGAGCAGCTCCGCGTCGGATGGGGATGTCGCGGCCTGCAGGAGGCTGTTCGCACTCCAGTCGTACTCGAACACTCCCGCTGCTAGTCCCGTGACGCGCTGGACGACCACGAACAGATGCGCCCAAGAGTAGAACGAGTTGAGCAGCCGAAAGCGATCGGGGTCGCGACGGTCCTCGGCGACGGTGCGGAAGCCTGCGGTAGCCGCATGCAGGACGCTCGCGAGCTGCTCCGCGCTAGGAGCTCCCGCGAACGCGCGCACCGAGCGCCGAGCGGTCAGCGCCGACAGGCTGCGCTGGACCGGCGCGGGCGCCGGCAGCGACAGCTCTTGCCCGCTGGCCAAAAGAGCCGGCTCGGGGTAGGGTTCGGCGGTCTCGTACTGCTCGATCACCGCCCGGCGGCGTCCGCGCACGGCGTCCACGTCCTCGTCGGCGGCCGGAGACTCCAGATAGGGGAGGTCCATCTGCGTTAGCATCAGATAAGCCGGCCGCGACCAGCCGTGGCGCTCCCAGATCGATACCCGCTCGTTCTCCTCGCTCGAAATCAGCAGTCCGGCCTCCCTGGCCGCAGCGAGCTCCTCGTTGGTGGCACCGACGCAGAATGGATCGCCCCGCTGAGGCTCGAGGAAGGAGAGCACCATCTCGACCGCGCGTGGGCTGCTGAGGCGAAAGCGCACCCCGCTACGGCCCTCCCACGTCACGAGCCGTCCGTCGCGGCCTGTGTAGCTGAACAGCAGCGGTGAAGTCGTGAGCGTCTCGCCGGGATCGGCCTCGTCTCGAGGCGGCCGCATCCTGCGCACGTTACCCATCGGCGAGCGACACCAGCGAGGCGACGTACAGCGGCGGTTGCAGGACGGGGTCGATGTCGAGCAGCTCGGCGATCTCGCCGTCGCGCATCTTCTGGGATGCGTAGGTGCGGAAGCCAAGTGTCCGCGCTGCATGACGGTAGGCCGCCACCGCATGCCCGACATCAAGCAGGATGGCGCGAAAGGAACGCGGGTCGCGGTAGCGCCACATGGCACGCTCGACGACCGAGGTGAAGATCAGCAGCGCGCTCGGCGCTCGCGGCTGCTTGACGAACAGGTCGTAGGTGGCATGCATGAGCAGGTGTCGGTCATCGCCGTCGCGCAGCCGATCCAGACGGTGGTGCTGGACGTTGTAGTGGTAGACCCCGCCTGGAACCCCCCGCAGATCGAGACTGGCTACATACACCTCGGTGGGGTGTCGCGCGCCGCCGGAGGGGATGCTCTTGAGCAGGCACGTGACTCCGCCGGCCGTCTGCACCCTCCCGCGCTCCCCGAAGCAGACATCGAGCAGCAGGCCGAGGCCCGGCTTGCCGAGGCGATCCTCGGCAGGCATCTCAGCCACAAGCTCGTCCGGGGACTCCTCATCGCCCACGGCGTCGAGCTCGATGCTCGCCGTGGCAGGTCGCTGCAGGTACACTGGCGGTGGCGGTGAGTCGGCACGGTAGGAATCCATCCTGCGCGCGTCGAGGGCGAACGCGTCGGCACCGTCCATCTGCAGGAACGGATAGTCGCGCGTTGCCAAGTGGTAGGCGCCGGCCTCCGGCCAGCCGAGCTCTGACCACCAGGAGCCACTGTCCTCGGAGTCGTCCACCAGCACACCTCCGGCGACGAACGCGGACCACAGCTGTTCATGATGGCGCTCGGAGATACCGGCGGCGGCCCATGCCTTCCCGGCGCCGTTGCGGTCGAACCGGGGCGGGAGCGCGGTCAGGGCCCGGAGCGCCGCTGGGTCGCTGAGAATGAGTGGCGGACTCGACGAGGAAACCTGAGCGATGAGCCGCCGGCGTCCGTCGAGTTGTGCGGAATGGACGAGCAGCGACGGGTGTAGGCGCCTCGACGCGTTCACAGCCGCATCAGAGGCGTGTCAGGACTCGTCTGCGTCTCCGGCGTTCTCGACGACTCGGTTGGCCTCGAGGAACTCGACCGGATGGGCGCTCTGCATGAGTGCCGGAAGGACAACCTCCTCGGGCGCAAGCTCAACAAGCGGCCGCTCCTCGACGTCTCTGTGGTCGGCGTTCTCCATCATCTGCTCCTTTGCGCGTTGGCTGGTCGATGCGACCGGGCCGCCGGATACTAGCGCGAAGTGCGTCCGGCACGCACGCGATCGAGCGGCCGAGCCAGCGCCTGGGCCAGGCGATAGCGCTTGGTGCGCCTGAACCGCGTCAGGCGCTCCTCCGCAAGGGCCGCCGCCTGCGCGAAGCGTGCGCGATCGTGCTCCAGTTCTGCGCGAGTTGCCTGCCATGCGCCGCGCTCGCGTGCCAGCTCCTCCTGCCAGGCGCCGCGCTCGCGCGCCATCTCCTCCTGCTTGCCGTGGTAAAGCGTGAACCAGTGTTTTGACTCCACCCGATAGTGCTCGGACATCAGCTCAGCGCGCAGCTGCGACTCGGCCAGCTGCTCCAGCGCGCGCACCGTCGAGCGCTCTGTGCACTGCGTGCCCGGCCCCAGTCGTTCGAGCAGGCAGACGAGTGCGGCCGCGTGATCGCGGGCGTCGTGGTGCGTACGCGCGATGTCCCGCCCCGCCTGCCCCCATTCCGGGCGGTAGGCATCGAGGTCGGCGCTGAGCCGCGCCGCGTCGGGGGGCAGCCTGACGCCGGCCACGGCGAACCCGCCCGCCTCCATGCGGAGGTAGGACTGCGGCGTGATCCACCCCTCCGAGCCGGCTTTATCGTGCACGTAGGCGGGCCTTCCGCAGGCCATCGCCTCGAGCACCGACCGTCCGTAGCCCACGACCACATCCGCCTCGGCGATCGCCGCCGGAACGTCGAATGTCTGCGCCTCGCCCCCGGCCTCCCTCCACCGCAAGTCGGCATGTGCCCAGGCGTCACGCAAGACATCAGCCCGCCCGGCGTGCCCACGGTGGTAGTTGCCCAGCAGAAGGACCTGCTCGGGGCGCCTACGGGGAGCGCCGCGGACGCTGAAGCGCCGCAGGTCCACCGGCTGGCGCAGACGCACGATCTCACCCGCACATGTGCACGCCGCCGCGCGAGCAGCATGGAGGTCGTTGAGCACGATCGTGGCCGCAGTCGCCCCGGGCACCGGCGGCGGCAGGTGAATGTCCTCCGAGCCGTGCACGACGAACAGGCGGGCGGCATCTGGATAGCGGGCGGCGAGCTCCAGCGCGAGACCCCGATGTACGCCCGTGATCACTCCGTCCGCCCGCGCCGGAAGCTCCTCCGCCGTCGAGGTCACCCGCAGCGCACGCTCCCTGCCGATCTGGGCCATCACGCCGAGCTCGACGGCGTACAGCGTGACCGAGTGCCCGAGGCGCGCCAGATGCTCGCCCACGGTTAGCGCATACGTCTGCGCGCCTCCGGTGTCGACGAGATTGTGAGTCGCGAGAACTAGCTCCACGTCGCTGCCCAGCCGGGGGCTTCAGCGCCGGCCGTGAACTCGCCTGCGAGGCCCGTCTGGCGTCGCGTGAGCTCGACGCCGTCGTCGAGGGCGACAGTCACCGATACATACCCATTGGAACGGTCGCGCACATGTTGCTGGTAGGCCCATTGGTAGGGGTCGCCGGCGCTGAGATCCGCGACGATCAGAGACCCTAGGGCGAGCCGGGCCTCGAGCATCCTCAACATCGGTAGGTAGAGGCGGTTGAGGCCGTCGAGGAACAGCATGTCGATCGGTCCCGCCAGATCGTCCAGGGTCTCGCGCGCGTCCCCCTGGCGAAGATCAACGAGACCGGCCAGGCCGGTTTGCTCGAGGTTGTCCCGCGCTATCCGCACCTTTCCCGGATGGGCCTCGCAGGCAATCACGCGGGCCTCGACAGCGTCGATATCCGCCAGCGCCGCTGCGAGGTAGATGGTTGAGGCGCCGAATGAGGTGCCGAACTCGACTATCGTCGCCGGGCGCGCACTGAAGGCGAGCGCGTAGAGCAGCTCCCCAACCTTCGGTTCGACGGACATCGGCGCCTCGCCGTAGATGTCGATGACATCCTCGGCCGGGAGGGTTTCGCGTCCCTGTTCGGCGCGTCTCGCTTTGAAGCGCTCATTGGCCTCCGCCTTGGCGGCCGGGTTGGCGGCGTGGATCCGCTGGAGTACGGCCTGAGCGGCCTGCGTTCTGAGTGAAGACATGGGATTCTGCCCCACCAGCATTGCACCCCGACCGACCAGACCGGGGGCACAGCCCCCCACGACGCGCGCGGGTTGAGCCACTAGAAGTGGTGTAGCTCCCACCGCGGGGCTGGAGAGCTTCCCTACGCGCAAGGTCGACCGCCCGGTCGAGCAGGTGGGACTGCGTGGGCTCTAAAAGGACCAGGTCTCGCGGATGTGCCGCTCGCTGGATGAGCACGTGGGCCTCTTCGGCGGGCGCCCGCTGGAAGGCGACTACCCGTGCCTAACCACCCGGGGTTCGTCCAATCCAGCCTCAGAGCGATTCCTGGGTCAGCCCGAACGGACTTCCCTCTGTGTCCTTGCAGATCGCCCATCTCTCCCCTGGGTGGACCACGCTTCCCCCAAGCGCCTCGACCCTCTCGAGCGCCTCGGCGAGATCGCCTACCGCGAAGTAGGGCAGCGAAAACGAATCGCCAGGACCACGTCCGCGAAGATGGACGCCAACCGCCGGCGCTCGTGAGTGCGTCTGCCAGCCCTCTCCCTCGGAATCTTGGCGTACCTCCAGGTCGACGCCGAGAAGGTCCGCCCAGAAGTGTCGGGCCCGCTCGGGATCATCGGCGGGGAACTCGATGACGGACAGTGATGAGCGTCGCACTGCCCGCACGATAAACGACGTCTGTTTGCGCACGCTGCTCTTGCACGAGCGGGAGGGGTCAGGTTGGGTCCTCGTCGCTGTCGCTCTCGCGTTAGAGCCGCGGCTGATGCGCAGTCAACAGCTCCCGCATTTCGCGATTTCAGGGCGGCCCGACGCGCAGACGATTGGGCCCATGGGCGCGGTGGATTCATCCGGTCGGCGCAACACGATCGTCATTTCGTGTTGCGTGATCGGAGAATGAGGTGGCTAAGAGACGAGGTCCTCGTAGGTCGTATCGGTTGTTGACGCCGATGGAGCGCGCCGCGATCGTGGCGCGGTTTCGCGGCGGTGCGCTGGTCAAGGAGGTGATGGCTGAGTTCGGGGTGCACCGACACGCTCGCACTTGCGAGAAGATGGGCGTGGTGAGCGTCCCCCCTGAGCTGTTCGACGAGGACTACCTTTTCTTCTACGCGGATGTCCTTGGCGACGAGCGCAGCGACGCCGATGCCCAGCTGGTGGCGCGATTGCTGTCGCTGAGGCCGGGAACACGTGTGCTTGACGTTCCCTGTGGGGAGGGGCGAATAGCCGGACGCCTGGCCGGGCTTGGCTGCGAAGTGCTCGGCGTGGACAGCAGCGAGCCGTTCCTGGCTCTCGCACGTGCACGGTACCCCAGGGTCGCATTCAAGCACGGGGACATACGCGAGATCTCCTACGAGCGCGAGTTCGATGCCGTCGTCAACTGGTTCACCTCGTTCGGGTATTTCGACCGGGCCACCAACGATGCGGTGCTCGCCGGTTTGGCTCGCGCCTTGCGACCCGGCGGGCGGCTGCTGCTAGAGCTCCATAACCCTACACGCCTAGCCCGAGTGTCGGAGCTGACTGGCCAAAGCATCGCAGCCCTCGCCGAGCGCGACGGCGACCTGATGGTTGATCGCATCAGATACGACGCCGCCGAACGGCGCTCCCACACAGAACGATTCATAGTCCGCCATGGGCGTGTGCGCAGGCTTGAGTTCTCGCTTGAACAGGTGCCCGCACCGCAGCTGGAGCAGCGACTGCGCGGCGCGGGATTCCGTGAGGTCCAGCTCTTCGGTCGCGACGGGGCGCCGTTTGACCCCGATGGCCCACGTCTGATCGCCGTGGCCGAACGCTAGCCTGTGGGGTGCGAGAACTCGATCAGGCCGCATCGACGCCGGGGTCCGGCTCGTGCAGGTCCGCCCGGCAACGGCCGGTCGTTAGCGTGCGCTTTCGTGGTCAGGAGGTTCCGGCTTGCTCGCTTCGCTTCTCTACCTCGCCCTTCAACGCGTATTCCAGCTCGTGCTGCTCCGCTGCCGCTCACGTGAGTTCAAGGAGCTCGAGATCGTGGTGCTGCGTCACGAGCTCGCGATCCTTCGTCGCCAAGTTGGCCGTCCAGAGCTTCGAGACGCCGATCGGGCTTTCCTCGCTGCCGCCAGCCGGCTTCTCCCTCGCGAGCGATTGAGCTCGTTCCTCGTCACGCCCGACACGCTGCTGCGCTGGCACCGTCGCCTCTTTGCGCGGCGCTGGACCTATTCGAGTAAGCGGCCCGGTCGCCCTCCCGTAAGTGGTGACATCAGAAGGCTTGTCGTGCGCCTGGCGCGCGAGAACCCTCGCTTGGGTCATCAGCGCATCGCTGGAGAGCTCGGCTTGCTGGAACTGAGCGTCGCCGCGAGCACAGTCCGCAAGATCCTGCGCGATGTGGGGCTCGGGCCGTCCGGCGAGAGAAATGGCCTGAGCTGGGGAGAGTTCGTCCGGGGACAGGCCGCAAGCATGCTCGCCTGCGACTTCTTCACGGTCGATACCGCGTTGCTGCACCGATACTACGTGCTGTTCTTCATCGAGATTGCCAGCCGCCGGGTGCACGTGGCGGGCGCCACTGAGCATCCGAGCGGGAAATGGGTCGCCCAGCCGGCACGCAACCTGGCGCTCGACCCTGGCGGGCGCTCGGAGCCGCTGAGCTTCCTGATCCACGATCGCGATGCGAAGTTCTCAGGCGCGTTTGATGAGGTCTTCCGCAGCGAAGGGGTCGAGATCATCAGGACGCCGATCCAGGCTCCAAAGGCCAACGCCTACGCTGAGCGCTTCGTCGGCACCGTACGGCGCGAGTGTCTTGACTGGATCCTGATCGTCGGGCGCTGCCAGCTTGAGCGCGTCTTGCGCGTCTACATCGACCACTGCAACGGACATCGCCCGCACCGTGGTCTTGGGCTTCTCCCGCCGCAGCCGCGAGCGTATCTGCGGCTAGCAGACCCTCCCGACCCGCTCCGCGTTCGCCGACGCGATCGCCTTGGAGGGCTCATCCATGAGTACAGCGCTGCGGCATGAGTCGACTGATTTTTCGCACCCCACAGGCTCAGGCGAGCCAAGCATTGGGCGCAAACGTGATCAGCGCTGCGCGCGAGAGCCATACCGGGATCCCGATGGTGGCGGTGACGACGCGCGTCGCGGGGCGCCCGGATCTGAGAGCGACGATATACGGGTTCTCTGCGGCCGGTGGGACGTGGCTGATCGAGTGCCGCTCCAACGCGGCCAACCGCGAATCGATGAAGCAATGGTGCGCCCAAGCGCTCGACTCGCTGAAGCGACGTTCTTAGCCATGGGATGGACTCCCGAATTCTCGGACGTCGGGTCGCCAAGCTGCGGGCAGTCGCTCGACGATGATAGGAAGCCAAAATACCCCGAGCGCCAGACGGGCCGGCGGATGTAAGCAGTGGGCGCGGTCGGGCCGCCTCCGCAACGAGCGATTCGCGATCCGACCGAAGCTCAGCGCAGCACGGGCGGCGACGGACGGTCGGACACTCTGGGTCTGATCGGAGTAGCTTGTGTGCCAGATGCGGTCAATGAAGGGGAAGCTCGCGCGCAGGGTGATCAAGTCCACGGCCAAGCACTCCGCCCGTAGAGCCACCTCGACGCTGCAGCGCAAGCCGATGCGAACGACGACGATACTCGCGATCGGCGTTGGCGCGGGGGTGGTCATCGGCGTGCTGGTTGGACGTGCGAACGACGGCGAAGCCCGAACGGTGTCGGGGCTAACCGCTGCCACCGACGGCGAAGCCCGAACGGTGTCGGGGCTAACCGCTGCCACCGACGGCGAAGCCCGGACGGTGTCGGGGCTGGCCGCTGAGAAAGGGCCATAGGCGCGCGGCGGTTTCACCACCGCGCTGGACTGCGCGAAGGTGGTCAGCCGGGGTGGGCGGCACCCGCCGGACCTTACCTCGCCTCCCAGTATGTCAGGGAACGCACCGCTTTGATCTGGGGGTCGCCGACCGCTCGATGCTGCGCGACGAAGCGAAGTGCTTCCTGGACGCCGGTGGCCTGATCGAGGTCTCGGACATGGTGCTGCGTATGCTGCGAATCGCGCTCCCGACCGGCGACGGTGCGTGGGCCGATGGTCAGGCGCTGATCCTGCTCCGGGCTACCTGTGGGTGGCTCCCGAAGACGGAGGGACCGACTCGCTCGAGGTCGACACCCATGCGTGGCTTGAGGCCCTCTTGCCCGGGACCGACGGACACGGCGAGCCTGTGTGGGTCAGCGCTGACCCCACAAACCGCCGGCTGGCAGACGATGCACATGTGAAGATCGGCCACGGACGCTTCTACGCCCCCGTCCCGCCGGTCAAGGGTCTCTATAGGGGTGGCGCCACAGCGGACCTGAGTGCCGCGGTGACCATGTCCCGCCTGGATCCTCAGGCCGGCGCGAGAGCCTGAATCACCTGCACTGCGTTTAGAAGAGGTCGCTCGTGACGCGATCGCGTCCCGCGTGCTTGCTTTCGTAGAGGAGGGTGTCCGCGCGACGCAGAGCTGACTCCGCTGAGTCGTTCCGATCGGCGAGCGTGACGCCGAACGATATGGTCACGTTCACGGACCCATCCGGCAGGTCGAGTGAGCTCGATCCGACCAGCTTCTGCAGGCGCTCGCAGATCGTGATCGATGTCTGAGGGTCCACGTGGCTGAGCAGCATGACGAACTCCTCGCCGCCGAAACGTGCGAGGGTGTCGCTGCCACGCAGGTTCGCCGCGAGCGTGGTCGCAACCATCCGCAGGACCTGATCGCCGACGGCGTGGCCGTGGACGTTGTTGACTTGTTTGAAGCAGTCGATGTCGGCGAACACGACCACGAACTGCGAGCCGTGGCGACGCATCTCGCTCAGCCGGCTCGACAGCGTGAGCTCGAGGTAGCGCCGGTTCGCCACGCCAGTGAGCGCATCCACCATCGCCTGGTGCTCGAGCTCAGCGAGGCGCTCGCGGGTGACGGCGAGCCTCGAGTCGTCTGTGAACGTCTCGATCGCGCCGATGGTCCGCCCCGCGTGATCGCGGATCGCGCGAACGCCGACGTGCACCGGGAGACGGTGACCGTCCTTGTGATGCAGCCAGATCTGCGCTTCGCGCGGCGTGCCGTCCGCCATCGTGTACGCGAGGGGGCAGCGCACGAAGCACAGCCGTTGCCCATCGCCGTCGACGTGGCGCAGGATGTCCTCGTAACAGTGACGCCCGACGACTTCGGCGGCGCTGTAGCCGGTGATCTGCTCGCACATCCGACTCCAAAAGCGAATCGTGCGGCGCCGATCGACGAGATAGACGGCGTCGTCGAGGCTGTCGAGCACCTCGCAGAAGAAGTCCGGCTCGCTGAAGGCCGCCGCGAAAGCCGACACATCAGCGCCGCGAGGAGTAGTCCCCGACGTTCCCGGAGGATCGGCGTCCAGGTGGCGGTCTGCGGGTGAGGTAGCGAAGTCGGAGCCGGACGGCAACCTCATACGCCCGTATCGGCATGCTGGCGCGGGATCTTGAGCGGTCGCTCCGTGCCGCCGGGCCGGTGCCGGTGGCCTGGCACGCCCCCAGTCCGCCGAGAGCGGGAGCCCGGCGCCGGCGCGGTGGCGCGCTTGCGCCTCGTCCGGAGCCCTCGTGATGGGCTATCGCTCGATGATCAGCTTCGTGCGTGGCTCGCGCACGGCGTCGGCTGCGTCATCCCAGGCAACCGTGTGCGTCGTGACCGTGATCGCACGCTGCTCATAGGAGTACTCCGGCGGCCCCTCGACCGTCTCGGCGCCTAGCTCTCGGGCACAGTTCGCGGTCACGCCCCGCCTACAGCGCCCACATTCACCGCAGGAGATCTGGAAGGGAACGACGGCGAGCTCACCGGGCGCGATCGATGACATCCGATCACCGACCTCGATGACCTCAGCCACGAATTCGTGCCCTAGGGCGATCGGCCCCGGGATGGGCGCCTGGCCGGCGATGATCGGTTGATCGGAGATCACACATCGCCACGACGAGGGGGCGCACGAGCGCGTCGCGGTCGTCGGCGAGCTTGGGCTCGGGGACATCCCACCGCTCGACCTCGCGGGCCTCGGTCATCGTCAGTTGGCGCATGGGGCCTCGCTCAGTCGGGTTGACGGGTCTGAAGTTGGAGCCGGGCCGCCAAGCGACGGCCGACGATCTGCAATGGAGCGGGGCTGCGCTCAGCCCGGGCGAGCACCAGCGCACCCTCCAGCGCGGAGAGAACGAGCACCGCCTCCTGCTCGGCGTCAGAAGACGCCCAGCCGTCGGCCTGCAAGCGCGCGGCGATCAACGACAGCCATGACCGGTAGCCGACCGCGCACGCATCGCGGATCGCCTGCGAGCCCGATGGGGCATCCAGAGTCGACGTCGCCAGCGGGCAGCCGCGCTCGTAGTCGGAGCCCTCAAGGCCCGCCGCCAGCGCACCCGCAAAGGCGGCCACGGCCGTGGCCGCGTCCGGCGAGCTTCTGGCGAGATGTTCGACAAACGCCGCCACGGTGGCTCCCGCCTGCCGCAGCGCAGTTGCTGCCAACTCCTTCTTGCCGCCCGGGAAGTGGAAATACAGCGAGCCCTTGGTGGTGCCGCTCTCGGAGAGCACCTGCGCCACTCCGGTCGCCGCGAAACCCTGACGCTGAAGGAGGTCGACCGTAGTAGCGAGGAGCTGATCCCGTGCACTCACTCTCCCTGACTATACCAGTCGGTCTAGTCGTGTTGCATGCCTTGGAGTCGGCTCACTCGCACTGGTTACCGGCGATGTAGACACTTTGGTACAGTCCGGCTCCCACCCAAGTCCCGTCAGCCACTCCACGGAGGGAAATCGGTGCCTTCTCTCAGCCGCCATGAAGACGTGTTCGTGCTCGACCTCGGCGACGGCGAGAACCGCTTCAACGCCGCGTCGCTCGACGCACTGGAGGGCTTTCTCGACGAGGTACAGGCCGCACCGGCGCCCCGTGCACTCGTCACGACCGCCACCGGCAAGTACTGGTCCAACGGGCTGGACCTCGAGTGGATGGCCACTCAGGGAGATGCAGTAGGCCCGTTCGTCGCCCGTGTCCACGAGCTCCTTGCCCGCGTACTCGAGCTCTGCGTTCCGAGCGTCGCCGCACTGCAGGGCCATACCTTCGCGGCCGGGGCGATGCTCGCACTCGCCCACGACCAGCGCGTCATGCGAGCCGACCGCGGATACTTCTGCCTACCCGAGATCGACATCAACATCCCATTCACTCCGGGGATGAGCGCGCTTATCGCCGCGCGCCTGCCGATCCGCACCGCGCACGAGGCGATGACAACCGGAAGACGCTACACAGGCCCGGACGCCGCCCTCGCCGGCATCGTCGAAGACGCAGCGGCCGAGGACGACGTCCTGCCCTTAGCTATCGAGCGCGCAGCCGCACTAGCCGGCAAGAACCCAGACACACTCAAGGCCATCAAGCAGCGCCTCTACCACGACACCATCGTGGCCCTCCGGGCGTCACAAGGCTTTTAGACCGCGCGAATCAGCCGCTCGCGCACCACCAGCGAGGTCGGCGAGCACGCCCGAAGTACAAACGCGATGGCTTCGCTGGTGGAGTAGGCTCCGCTGGACGACGCTGCAACGCCACAGCCGGGAGCACATATCGTGAGCACCACCAGCCAGGATCAGACCGCGCTCGACGGGGTGCGCGTCGCCGATCGCGCCTACTTCCTAGACGGGCCGCCGCACGACCTGTTCCGGCGGTTGCGTGCCGAGTGCCCGGTCCACTGGTCAGACCGAATCTCGGAGTACCCCGACGAGGATGGCTTCTGGTCGGTGACGACAGCCGACGACGTGTTCGAGGTCAGCCGCGACTGGAAAACCTTTTCCTCCGAGGTCGGTGGGTTCACGGCCTTGAAGAACGCGATCCTGCCGCTCGAGTTGCAGCAGGCGATGTTCATCGGCATGGATCCGCCGAAGCACGATCGCATCAAGGCGCTCTTTCAGCGGGGCTTCACGCCGAAGCGGATCGCCGAGCACGAGGACGCGATCCGCGCGATCACGATCGACGTGCTCGACCGGCTCGAGGGCCGGCCGACCTGCGATCTGGTCAGCGACGTTGCGCAGCCGGTGGTGGCGCGGGTCATCGGGAGCTTCATGCGCCTCGCGCCCGAGGACGACGAGGCGTGGGCGAACCTCATGAACACGATTCTCGGGGCGGGCGACCCCGACGCGACGCCCGAGGGCACCCAGATCGTGATGGAACGCGACGTGCCGGAGGTCTTCGAGCGCTGCGGCAGGCTCATCGCCGAGCGCCGCGAGAGCCCGACCGATGATCTGACGAGCGTGCTCGTTCACGCCGAGATCGACGGCGAACGGCTCGAGGACCATGAGATCGTCATGGGGTTCTTCCTGCTCATGGCGGCTGGCAACGACAGCACCAAGGCGACGTACTGCAGTGGGATGCGGGCGCTCATGGAGCACCCTGACCAGCGGCGCCAGGTCCTTGACGACCCGTCGCTCGTGCCGGCCGTCGTCGAGGAGTCGCTGCGCATGTTCCCCGCCTTCGCCCACTTCGCCCGCACCGCGACCTGCGACACCGAGCTTCACGGCCAGACGATCCGCGAG
Source organism: uncultured Solirubrobacteraceae bacterium (assembly GCA_963709885.1). GTDB lineage: Bacteria > Actinomycetota > Thermoleophilia > Solirubrobacterales > Solirubrobacteraceae > Palsa-744. The sequence continues at coordinate 19,510 of CAVPXY010000002.1, forward strand.
GGCGAGAAGGTGGTGATGTGGTACCCGTCCTCCAATCGCGACGAGACGCGCTATGAGGATGCCGATGGCTTCGACGTCACGCGCAATCCGGAGCACCAAGCGTTCGGTGCGGGTGGCCGGCACTTCTGCCTAGGCACCGCGCTTGCGCGCCTAGAGCTGCGGATCCTCATCGAGGAGACGCTCACGCGGTTCCCCGACATGGAGATTGCGGACACCCCGAAGTATGTAGAGTCGCCGTTCGCCAACCAGCTCAAGACGCTGCCGGTTCGACTGCGGCCTTAGCGCCTGCCCGTCCTCCCAACTCGTTCCGTACAACGGAGCCCAACGAGTCGGCAAGATGCACCGGCACCGTCGTGGGGAGATGGCGGGGGAGGTGATCCGTTGTGTGCTCATGCCGAGCACCATCGTCGCTGGCCGCGTGCGCGTCGATTACCTCGTCGGTAGTTCCATTACCTCGCGCGTAGTGGACGCTGCGGCCGGGGTGCCGCGTCAGTCCAAGGTCGACTTGCGCTTGACTCCACCGTCGGTCCAGGACAGGACGCCCTTGAGCAGGTGCAGCGAGCCGGGCACGATCTTCGTGCCGCTGTCGAGGATTCGGAGCCCGCGGCGATCGTGCCGGCGGACCTCGATCTCGGGGCCGGGTGGGGAGATGCACGCGAAGCCGAGGAAGTTCGTACCGATCCACGCGATCGCGCCGTCGGCCTTCAGCGCCAGCGACCCCACCCCGTAGCACACGCTGTTGTGGATCGGGGTGGCGATCTCGAAGGTACGCAGACGCCCGGTACGCAAGTCCATCTCGCCGACGTTGTCGGGGCTGGCCTCGATGTTCTGTACGTAGGCGACGTAGGGGCCGGAGAAGTGGACGAGTTCATAGTCGTAGTGCTCGCTGCCCGAGAGGTAGAACGCGCGGCCGACGCTGTAGAGGCAGGCATAGTCGTTCCCGTCAGCGCCCGTGAAGAGACGCGCCGCGCGGCTCTGCGCGATCGTCACTGAGTTGGCGGCAGGGCGGCAGGGAATCCGGGCCGCGTGCGCCCGCAGGAGCTGCTGCGCGGCGTAAGGCGAGCCAGTTACGCTCTGCTCGGCAAGGCCGACCGCGGGTCCCAGGGGGATGGGTGCTGCGCACAGGACGATGGCCGCTGCGCACGCTGCGGCTATGCCCGCAAGCGATCGATCGCGTTTCCCAAGCATTGAGAAGATCATCGCTCAAATAGAGGGCCGCGGGCCCTGTGCTCGGCGTCGTAGACAACGAGCAACTAGTGCTGTCTCTCGGCCGGGTAGGCCCGCGCCGCATCGAGTCTGCGTCCGGCGCGCGACAGGCTGCGAACGGTCTCGACGCCGAGCGCCGCGAGGTGGGTCGCGGCAGCGATGAAGACCTGCGCGGTGGTCAACGCATCTCCTAGCGCGTCGTGCTCGGCGTGCGTTGGCAACCCGAGCGCGTGCGCGAGATAGCCGAGCTGCGGATCCGGTGGCGCTCTTCCGTCCCGCTCGTAGAGCCAGAGGCGGCCGATCACGCTGGTGTCGGCGATCGGACCACGCAAGCGCACGCCCTGCTCGCGCAGCGCCCGGCCCAGGAAGGCTTGCTCGACCCGGGCCACGTGCGCTACCAGGGCGCGGCCAGCCATCGCGCCCAGCAGCGGCTCGATGGCATCCGCGAGCGGAGGCGCGTCGGCGAGATCCGCAGTGCGGATGCCGTGGATTCGGATCGATGACTCGGTGAGGGGGCGGAACGGGTGGACAAGTCCAGACACGGCGTCCGCGAGTCGGATGCGCCCGTGTTCGACCGGGATGGCGGCGAACGCGATGATCTCGTGGCGCCGCGGGTCCAGGCCGCTCAGCTCGAGGTCCACGACGCACCATGAGGCCGCGTCCCACGGGGTACGCGGCGCCGGCGGGCGCGCCGCCGCGTACGCTGCGGCCGCTCCTCCCAACCTGCGGGTGGCCGGCAGCCTCACCACACCCCCAGCGACAACTCCGCGGCGACACGCTTCTGGACGGAGGCGATCGCGCGAAACGCCTCCTTCAGGTAGCTGCGTGTCAACTCGCTGAGCGAATGGGGGTCGACGTGATCGTCGGGCGCAATGCCGGAGCGCAGCTGATCGACCTGGTGCTCGAGGCGCAGACCGACGATCAGCTCGAATGCGTCCTCGAGCGTGCGTGCGTCCGAGCGCGACAGCGTGCCACTCTCCGAGGCCGCATGCAGGCGTTCTCGCGTCGAGGCGCTAGTCACCCCAGCCGCCATCCCGGCCCAGCGTGCGAGATCCACGATCGGCAGCAACCCCCCGCGCTTGAGGTCCAGCTGACCACGATGCTCGCCCGAGTGCTCGACGACCAAGCCGCGGAGGAAGCCAGTCGGCGGCCTGTAGGACAATGCCAGCCGGGCGAGCAGCCGCAGCAGCGCCCGGTTGCGCGGCGCCGTGCGGAACGTGTCCGCGAGCGGGGTGCCCATGTGGACGCCCCAGACCGGGCGACTGTCAAGGAATACCGAGACGAGCACCACCGCCTGCTCCTGGGTGGGACGCTCGAGCCAACTGCGGACCGCCCGCTGCCACGAATCCAGCGATCGCACGACGAGCGCCTCGGCGGCGGTCACACCCTGGGCATCGCGGCGCAAACCGCACGCTTCGAGTCCGGCGACGACCTCGGCACCGATGCTCTGCAGGTACGCGTGGATCTCGGCGTCCCCGACCCCATCGAACCACACGATCGCGCTGTCGGAATCTGACCCCGGGGTGGCCTCGCGACGCGCTTGACTGCCGAGCGCGAGCCACGCAAATGACGGCGCCGCCTCGCCGCGTGCTGCGATCGCCAGCTCAAGCAGACGGCGGGTCATCGCATCGAGGACCACCGTGTAGATCGAGGTTATGTTCCCGGTGTCCACGCGCGCGTCATGCAGCGCGATCACCGTTGGACGCAGCTCGGCCGCGGCGGCGACCAACTCGTCGACGGTCTGTGCGCGACTGATCGCCCGTCGCAGGTAGAAGGATGAGCGCGTCTCCACGGCGACGAGATCGGAGTCGCTGACGACGCCCAGTAGATCGCCAGTCGCCGAGACGACGGGGTAGTGACGGAGACCCCGATCGAGCATGTCGAGCAGCAGCTCCCCGGCGAGCCGGTCGGGCCGGGAGGTGTAGGCGGGTGCGGTCATCGCAACCGACACCGGTGCATCACCGGGAACGCCGGCCGCGACCACGCGCGTGCGCAGGTCGCGATCCGTGAGGATCCCGAGCGAGCCGTCGCCGATGTCCACCACGACCGACGTCTCCCCGGCGGCCGTCATCATCTGCGCCGCGTCGCGGATCGGGGTCTCGGGACCGCACACGACCGGCACGCCGCGAATCAGCATGCCGACCGGCCGGTGCGCGGGGTCGAGCGCCGAGGCCGGCGGAGAGCTGCCGGCGGCCTCTGCTGGCACTTCGAGCAACGAGCGCGCAACGTAGCGAATGCTGTCGGGCCGCGTGAGCAGCTCGCGGGCGACATCCGCCGGGATCCGGTAGCACAGCGTGTCCTCGGCCGCCCGCGCCGCAAACCCGGTCGGAAGTCCCGAGAGCATCGAAGCATGGCCGAACAGCTCACCGCTCTCGAGCCGGTCGAGCACACGGTCGTTCAGAACGATCTCGACCGCGCCGCTGCGTACCACCCGCAGGTCCTCGACGGGCTCGGCGCCCTGGGAGAAGATGACTGTCCCCGCCAGGTGGAACTCGACCTCAGAAGATGCGGCGACCTGCTCGAGATCGCTCCGATCGACGGCATCGAACGGGGCGTGCGCTCCGAGGAAGTCAACTACATCCGCGAGTACTGGAACGCTTGTCAGCGACTGCTTTGGGCGTGCCATCGCAGCGGTCCTCCTGTCTCAGATCGGCGACTCTCGGCACAAGCATGATCGACTGATGCTCAGGCCGCGCGCTGCACTACGGTTCGCTGGGGAATGACCGCCGCCGACACACAGGTAGCTGTCATCGGGGGCGGGGTTGTCGGGTGTGCCGTCGCGCACGCGCTGGCGCGGCGCGGCGTGGAGGCGGTGTTGCTCGAGGCCGAGCCCGGATTGGCCCTCGGTGCGAGCGGCGCGAACTCGGGAATCCTGCACACGGGCTTCGACTCGGAGCCCGGCGAGCTCGAGACGAGGCTGATCGTGCGTTCGGCGGCGCTGCGAGAGGAGCTGCTCGACGAGCTCGGAGTCACGGTGTGGCGGTGCGGCGCGCGCCTGCAGGCAGGCGATGACGAAGAGCGCGCCGCGGTCGCGCGCTTGGCGGAGAACGCACGCGCCAACCGTGTCGAGGCCCATCTGCACGGAGATCATTCCTTGACCGTGCCGGGCGAGGCCGTCACCGACCCGGTCGCCTTCGTCCACGCGCTGGCCGGCGCCGCGGAGGCGGGCGGCGCGAGCGTGAGGCTCGGTGCGCGGGTCATCGGGCTCACGCGGGCGCCCGATGCCGGTCTCGCGGTCGAGCTCCAGGACGGAGTGCGGTTACGCGCGCGCGCCGCGGTCAACTGCGCGGGACTATACGCCGACGAGGTTGCCCGTATGGCGGGTGAGTCTCTCGTGACCGTCTATCCCCGCAAGGGAGAGTTCGTCGTCTTTCAAGAGCCCGGACCCGACCCACTCGAGCAGATTCTGTTGCCCGTGCCTTCGGCACTCGGCAGGGGCGTGCTCGTCCTTCCCACGAGCGATCGGTTTCTGCTCGCCGGACCGACCGCACGCGACCGCGAGGACAAGCGCGACTGGTCAGTAGAGGCCGACGCGGTCGAGCTGATACTGGTGCGGGCGAGGCGCCTGTACCCAGCGCTGGAGCGGGCCCAACAGGTTGGCGCCTACGCCGGGCTACGTCCGGCGGGGCGCAATGCCAACTACGTGATCGAGTCCTCGCAGAAGCTGCCCGGCTTGATCCACGTAGCGGCGATCCGCTCCACTGGGCTGTCGGCATCGCTGGGGATCGGAGAGCACGTCGCCGGCATGCTCGCCGGCGAAGCCGCGGTCGAGCTCGGCCGCACTAGTCCCCTGCCGGCACCCGCACGGCCGGAGCTCGCGGGTCCCTGGTGGGAGCGGGCGGCGCGACACCACGCCGCTGCTCCCCCGCGCCGGAGCACACGATGAGCTCCGCGCCGGAGCACCCGATGAGCTCCGCGCCGGAGCACCCGATGAGCTCCGCGCTCTTGCTCGGAATAGACGAGGGAACGACGGCAGTCAAGGCGGCGCTGTTCGACGCCGAACTGTGTGCGGTGGCCGAGGCACGCCGCCCGGTCGGAGTCGCGCACCCACGACCGGGTTGGGTCGAGCAGGATCCCGAGCTGGTCCTCGAGGCCGTCGAGGACGCGGTCGCCGACGTGCTCGAGCACGCCGCCGGGCGCGAGATCCTGGCCGCCGGACTCGATCATCAAGGCGAGTCCGTTCTCGCCTGGGATGCGAGCAGCGGTCGCGCGCTGACGCCGGTGATCGTGTGGCAGGACAAGCGCCAGGAAGCCCTGCTCGCCGAGATCGGCGCGCCGGCCGTCGAGCGCTCCGGCCTGCCGCTCGATCCGTACTTCTCGGCCGGGAAGCTCGCATGGCTGCTGGAGAACGACGAGGAGGTGCGAAGGGCGCGGGATGCGGGCTCCCTGCGCCTGGGCACGGTCGATGCATTCCTGACCGACCGCCTCTCGGGCCGCTTCGCCACGGACCTCTCAACTGCGTCGCGCACCCAGCTGCTCGTGGCCGGCGGGCGTGACTGGGATGACGGGCTGCTCTCGGCCTTCAGGATCCGGCGGGAGTGGCTGCCGGAGCTCGGGCCGACGTTCGGCTCCCTGGGCGAGCTCCGGTGCGAGCGCTGGCCGGTCGCGATCCCGCTCGCCGCGCAGCTCGTCGACCAACAGGCGGCGCTGGCCGGCTCGGGCGCTGTCCGACCGGGCGAGGTGAAGGCGACGTACGGCACCGGTGTCTTCGTGCTGGGGCGGACGGAGGGGCCGGCCGTGGCGAGGGGGCTGCTGCCGACGGTCGCCTGGGCGGCTCCCGGCCGGGCCGGCAGCGTGGACGAGGTCGCCTACGCGCTTGACGGCGGCGTGTTCGCGGCCGGCGCGCTGCTCGACTGGCTCGCGGACGGTCTCGGCCTGGCGGCGGACGCCCCGGCTCTGGCCGCAGCGGCCGCCGGCGTCACAGACAGCGCCGGGGTGATCGTGCTCCCCGCCCTCGCGGGGCTGGGCGCGCCCTGGTGGCGCTCGGAGGCCCAGGGTGTGATCGCGGGCCTACACCGTGCGGTCGGTGTCGCGCACGTCGCGCGGGCGGCGCTCGAGGCGATCGCCTCTCGCGTCGCCGACGTCGTGGAGGCGATGGCCGCGGTCGTGCCGATTCGGAGCCTGCGTGTCGATGGCGGCTTGACGAACGACGAGACGCTGCTGCAGATCCAGGCCGACGCGCTCGGACTCCCGCTCACCGTCGGGCGTGCCGATGTGACCGTCCTTGGGGCGGCCATGCTGGCGGGCGTCGGCGCGGGCATGTTCGCCGGCGTCGAGGCAGCGGCGCGGCTACTGCCGCCGGGACGCGTGGTGACACCCGGCGCGGATCCGGGCGACCGCGACGAGCGCCGCGAGCGCTGGCGGGCATTTGTGGAGGCGAGCGCGGGCCTGTAGCGCCACGGCGCCCACGAGGGCCTTCGTGGCGCTGGCTGGGGGCTCCGCGCTAGGGATCCTGCTCGATGTTCGACTCACAGCCCGCGTCCCGGAGCGCGGCGAGGACCTCGCCGGTGTGCCCGGAGAGTGAGGAGGTTCGCGCGGGCGCGGGGCGAGGAGGTTGAGCAGCTCCGCGAGGCCACCGGGGCGGTCGGGCACGCGCGTGCAGATGCGCACGCGCCGGCCCTCTTCCGTTTCGCGGCGACGCAGCAGTCCCGCCACGCAGCAGTCCCGCCAAGAGGGCGCCGTCGACGTTCCGCCCGAAGGCGATCGCCACGGTCGCCCCGCTGACGGGCGCGAGGCGCCCGCCCAACACTGCTGCGGCGGCCACCGCGCCCGCCCCTCCGCGACGAGCTTGGCGCGTTCGGCCAGGAACACCGTCGCGTCCGCGATCGCATCCTCGCTCGCCGCTTCCAGGCCGTCCAGGAGCTCGCACAGCGGTGCCCCAGCTACAGCGGCGTGGTGTAGGCGCCGCTGAGACCCCCATCCACGAGGAACGTCGACGCGGTCACGAAGCTCGACTCATCCGAGGCCAGGAACAGGGCGCCGTGCGCGATCTCCTCGGCTCTGGCGAAGCGTCCCATCGGCACGTGGACCAGCCGCCGCGCGGCCTGCTCGGGGTCTGAGGCGAAGAGCTTCTGCAGCAGCGGGGTTTCCACCGGGCCGGGACACAGCGCGTTGACCCGCACGCCGCGGCGCGCGAACTCGACACCCAGCTCGCGCGAGAGCGCGAGCACGCCTCCCTTGGAGGCCGTGTAGGAGATCTGCGAGGTCGCGGCGCCCACCACAGCGACGAAGGATGCGGTGTTGATGACCGATCCGCCGCCGCCGTCGAGCAGGTGGGGTATACCGTGCTTGCAGCACAGGAACACGCCGCGCAGGTTGACCTCCTGCACGCGCTCCCACGCGGTGAGGGTCGTCTCGAGCACCGAGCCGTCGTCGGCCGGAGAGATGCCGGCATTGTTGAACAGCACGTCGATGCGCCCGAGCTCCTCGCGCGCTCGCGCGAACATCGCTTCGACTTGCTGCTCGTCGGTCACGTCGACGCACAGCGACACGTCACCAGGCGCGCCATCGGCGACATCCGCGCCCACCACCCGCGCTCCCTCGCGCTGGAACACCTCGACGGTCGCAGCGCCGATCCCGCCCGAGGCGCCCGTGACGACACAGACCTTATCCTTGAGCCTCACCCTCCTCACCCCGTCGCGTAGAAGATCGTCTTCACGTCGGTATAGGCGTCCAGCGCATGTGGTCCCAGCTCACGGCCGTAACCGGACTGCTTGAACCCACCGAACGGCGTCGTCACCCGCACCGAGGTGTTCGCGTTGATCGACAGCACCCCCGTCTCGACCGCGCGCGCGACACGCAGCGCGCGCGCGCCGTCACGGGTCCAGATCGATCCCGACAGGCCGTAGATCGTGTCGTTCGCCAGGCGAATCGCCTCGGCCTCGTCGCCGAAGGGGATCACGGCGGCGATCGGTCCGAACACCTCCTCCTGCGCGACGCGGTCGCTCGGCTTCACCGGCGCCAGCACCGTGGGCGCAAACCAGAAGCCGGCGCCCTCGGGCGCGCTCCCGCGAAAGGCGATCGGCGCCTCGCCGTCGAGGAAGGAGGCGACGGTCTCGCGCTGCTCGGCGGAGATCAGCGGCCCCATCTCCGTGGTCTCCTCGAGCGGGTCGCCGACGCGCAGCGCCTTCACCTGCTCCTCCAGCAGCTCCAGGAAGCGGTCGAGCACCTCCTCCTGGACGAGGATCCGCGAGCGCGCGCAGCAATCCTGGCCGGCATTGCCGAACACCGCAAGCGGCGCGGCCGACGCCGCCGCCTCGAGGTCGGCGTCAGCGAAGATGATGTTCGCCGACTTGCCGCCGAGCTCCAGCGTCACGCGCTTGACGCTCGCCGCAGCAGCTGCGGCGATCGAGCGCCCGACCTCGGTTGAGCCCGTGAAGGCGATCTTCGCGACGTCGGGATGCTCGACGAGCCGCTGACCGCATGTGCGACCGGGGCCGACGACCACGTTGACGACGCCATCCGGGAGCCCGGCGGCGCGCGCGAGCTCGGCGAAGCGCAGCGCTGTCAGGGGTGTGAGCTCGGCCGGCTTGAGCACGACCGTGTTGCCTGCCGCGAGCGCCGGGGCGAGCTTCCAGGATGCGATCGTCAGAGGGAAGTTCCAGGGCGTTATCAGCCCGACGACGCCGAGGGGCTCGCGCACGGTGAAGGCCTGCCCGCCCGCCACCGGAATCGTGTCGCCGAGCAGCCGCTCGGGCGCGCCCGCGTAGTAGCGGAACGTGTCCACCACCATCGCCATCTCTCCCCTCGCGTCGCCGATCGCCTTGCCGGCGTTGCGCGCCTCGAGCACCGCGAGCTCCTCGTGGTGATCGGCGAGCTCCTGCGCAAGCGCGCGCAATGTTTGGGCGCGCTCGCCGGGCGCGAGCGCGCGCCAGGCTCCCAGCGACGCCTTGGCGCGAGCAACCGCCGCATCGACCTCGTCGACGCCTGCGCGGGCAACCTCGGCGAGCACCGCCTCGGTGGCCGGCTCGAGGACTGACAGACGATCGCTCAGGGCTAGCCGTCCGGCGTCGGCGAAGCCTTTGAGGACAGGAGTGCTAGCTTCATCTCGCCCTGCTAGGGATGCTGCACGATATCGGGCAGGGCGATTTCCGCATCGGTCTCGTCGATCGTTCGGACCGGACCCGTGAAGGTGTGCCTCGCCGACACGAGCCACCAGATGGTTACCGCTCCGATGATCCCGATCAGCACCAGCGGCGCGTAGTTGACCGCCGACCAGGTGAAGCCCGATTTGAAGAACACTGCTTCCGGGTGGAACGGCAGCGAGCCGATTATCGTGTACAGCGCCACCCAGACGATGGCGATGAGGTTGATCCACTTGTACTTCTTGCCCAGCGTCCACGGCCCTGGCGTGAACTTGTCTCGCATGCGCCAGCGCAGGTACGTGGGGATCGTGTAGGCGATGTACAGGCCGACTGTCGACAGCGTCGTGACGGCCAGGAACGCGATCGGTTCGCCGGCTTTGTCGGGGAAGTACGCCGGGATCGTCACGATGATCGCGAACGCGGTTACGAACAACACCGACCACGTCGGCGTCCGTTTGGAGCTGAGCCGGCGCCACAGGTTGTGGCCTGGGATGGCGCCGTCGCGGGAGAACGCGAACGACATCCGCGAGGCGCTCGTTAGGCACGCGACCCCGCAGAAGAGCTGTCCGATGGTCGAGATCAGGATCACGGCCTTGGCGGCGGAGGACGTCAGGGCGGTCGTGAAGACCGGCAGCGCGTTGGCCTTTCCTTTGAGCGCTTCGGGATGGGTCGCTGCGAACGTGATCGCGAGCAGCACGATCCAGCCGACCACGGCCGAGTAGAAGACCGAGCGCCAGACGCCTTTGGCCGCCGACTCCGCGGCTCCGTGCGTCTCCTCGGAGAGGTGCGCGGAGGCGTCGTAGCCGGTGATCGTGTACATCGTCAGCAGGAAGCCGATGGGCAGCACATAGAACCAGTACATGCCCTGACTGAAGCCGGAGTTGTTGATTTTTTCGCTGAAGACGAACGAGGCGCTCTGGTGATGGCTCGGGACGAGGGCGAGAATCACGACGATGACCGCCACCCCGATCACGTTCCACCACACCGAGATCCGGTTGAACAGCGCCAGGAGTTGACTCGAGAAGACGTTGGCGAGACCGCCGACGATCATGATCACGACCATCAGCGCGAAGATCTGATGCGCGATGTATGTCACGTTCGTCGAGGCGAAGTTGAAGATGAAGTTGACTTCGTAGAGGCCGAGAAGCGCCTGCAGGAAGGTCGCGGCCGCGTAGTCCACGGACGCCACCACGGCGATCAGCCCGATCAGGTTGAACCAGCCGGTGTACCAGCCCCAGCCGGGGCCGCCGAGTTTCGAGGCCCAGTAGTAGATGCCCCCCGCCGTCGGGTACGCCGAGGCGAGCTCGGCCATCGAGAGGGCGACGCACATGATCAGCAGGCAGATCACCGGCCAGCCGATCGAGATCGCGATCGGGCCGCCGAAGTTCCACGCCTGGCCATAGGTCGTAAAGCAGCCGGCGAGCACGCAGATGATCGCGAACGAGATCGCGAAGTTCGAGAACGAGCTCCATCCCCGGTGCAGCTCCTGCTTGTAGCCGAGCTCGGCAAGGCGCTGCTCGTCGGTGCCCAAGGTCTCGGTTGTGCTCATCCGCTAGTCCTCCTCAAGTGGAAAAGGTCTGGTCATCCTTCCTTCTTTCGTGACAATAAGCGCAACCGCGGACCAATGTCAAGTATTGAGAGCGAAATTCGCCGCACCGACCGCTCTACAGGTGGCCAGGGCTCGGGTCCGTCCGACGATCGCGGACTCAGCCGCCCGGCAGAAGACCTGCCAGAACGTGCTCTGTGCCCTGCACGTGTTCGGCCATCGCGCGGACCGCGCGCATCGTGTCGCGCTCGCGCACGGCGGCGAGCACCCGGCGGTGCTGCGCGTTGGAGGAGGCGAGCACCTGCGGCGGGTGGGCGATGTAGGCGATGAGGTCGGTCATCGCGCCCTGCACTTCGGTCATCGCTCGCACGAGGCGCACAGAGTGTGTCGCTTCGGCGAGCCCGACGTGCAGGCGGATGTCGGCCTGGCGGTAGGCAGCGAAGTCCTCCAGCGCGTCGTCGAGCGTCGCCGCGAGGAGATCGAGCGAGTCGAGGTCGCTTCGCTCCGCCCGTTCGGCAGCGAGCATCGTCACCCCGAGCTCGACGGCGAGGCGCTCGTCGCACGTCTCGTGCCATTGCGCGAGCATCTGCGGCGAGGGCGGAACCGCCGGCGGCTGCGGGTCTGAGACGAACGTGCCGCCGCGGCGACCACGCGTCGCGAACACGTGGCCGCTCTGGGTGAGCGCGGTAAGCGCTTGGCGCAGCGTCGAGCGGGCGATGCCCAGCCGTCCGCACAGCTCACGCTCGGCGGGAAGCCGCGATCCGGGCGCCAGCAGTCCGAGCTTGATCGCGGTGCCCAGCCGGTCGACGGTCTCCTCGAAGGCTGTGTACGAACGTACGGGCGCGAAGACCGCGTCGAGAGGCGTGAGCTTGCGAGCGGCGGCGGCCCGATGCTCAGAAACGCCCGCCATTGTTCTCCGACTCCACGATCACAGTCGCTCGAACCCCCGATAGCGCTCCCAGTCGGTCACCGCCGCGCCAAACGCGCTGAGCTCGACGTCGGCGGCGTTGACGTAGTGGTCAACCACCTCGTCGCCGAGCGCCGCGCGCGCGATCTCGCTCGCGGCGAACAGGTCGCGGGCATCGAGCAGCGAGCCTGGGACGCGTGGTCTGTCCCGGGCCAGGTAGGCGTTGCCCTCGAAGACAGGCTCGAGCTCGAGGCCCCTGTCGACCCCGTGCAAACCCGCCGCCACGATCGCGCTCAGCGCCAAGTACGGGTTCAGGTCGGCGCCGCCCACGCGGTTCTCAAAGCGCAGCGATGGTCCGTGTCCGACGACGCGCAGCGAGCATGTGCGGTTGTCGTGGCCCCAGGCCACTGCTGTGGGCGCGAATGTGGCCGCGGCGAAGCGCTTGTACGAGTTGACGTTGGGCGCGAGCAGCAGGGTCAGCTCGCGCAGGCCGGCCAGCTGGCCGGCCAGGAAGGACTCGAACGTGGCGCGGTCGCGATGAAACAGCGGTCCCTGTCCGTCGGCCAGCGAGAAGTGGATATGACACGAGTTGCCCTCCCGCTGGTCGTACTTGGCCATGAACGTGATCGACATGCCCTCGAGCGCGGCGATCTCCTTGGCGCCGTTCTTGTAGATCGCGTGCTCGTCGGCGGTTTTCAGCGCGTCTCCATAGCGGAAGTTGATCTCGTGCTGGCCGAAGTTGCACTCGCCCTTCGAGTCCTCGCAGAGGATTCCGGCGGCTTCCATGCTGTTGCGGATGCGGCGGATCAGCGGCTCCACGCGGGCGGTTCCGAGCAGCGAGTAGTCGACGTTGTACAGGTTGGCGTGGTCCAGCGCGCGATAGCCCTTGTGCCAGGCCTGCTCATAGGTGTCGTGAAAGACGATGAACTCGAGCTCGGTGCCGGCGTTGGCAATCCAGCCCCGCTCCGCCAGGCGCGCGAGCTGCCCGCGCAGGACCTGGCGCGGGGAGGCGCCCACGTCAGTGCCGTCCTCCCACACGACGTCTGCCAGGCAGAGGACCGTTCCCTCCTGCCAGGGAACGGGCCGCAAGGTGTCGAGGTCCGGTCGCAGGACGAAATCACCATAGCCTCGCTCCCAGGAGAACATCGCATAGCCCGCGACGGTCGCCATGTCGACGTCAACGCCGAGCAGGTAGTTGCATCCCTCGGCGCCGTGCTCGGCCACCTCCGCGAGGAAGTGGCGTGCGGTCAGGCGCTTTCCCTGCAGGCGGCCCTGCATGTCGGTCAGCGCCAGCAATACCGTGTCGACGTTGCCCTCGTCGACCGCGGCGCGCAGCTCGTCAAGGGTCATGGCGCAGCTCGTCAAGGGTCATGGCGCAGCTCGTCAAGGGGCATGGCGCAGCTCGTCAAGGGGCATGGCGCAGCTCGTCAAGGGGCATGGCGCAGCTCGTCAAGGGTCATTTGGGTTGGTCCTCGTGGCTCAGAAGGTGAAGGTATAGGTTGCATGCCTTATCGCGCAACATTAGGTTTGTAGTGATGGGTGAGCTGAGCGACATTGTGCAGCACCTCGAGTCGTTTCTGGGCCCGCTCACCGGCGAGCCGTCCGCGCTCGACGGCGGCATCACCAACCGCAACTTCCGCGCCACGTTCGGAGGTACCGACTACGTGATCCGCCAGCCGGGCAAGGACACCGCCCTCCTGGGCATCGACCGCGAAGCCGAGTGCCTCGCAACCGAGGCCGCCGCGCACCTGCGCATCGCGCCGGCCGTGGCAGTGGCGCTCGAGGGTTGCCTGGTCACGCGCTTCATCTCCTGCCGGCCGGTCACTGCGCAGGAGCTCGCGGACGGCGTGGAAGAGATTGCGCGCGCCCTGCGGAGCTTCCACGATTCCGCCGTGCGCTTGCCCACGAGCTTTCGAGTCCCCGAGCTGCTCGATGACTACGCGACGATCTTCTCCGACCGCGGCGCCACGCTGCCGGCCGCCTATGCGCAGGCCGTCGAGGTCGCGGCGCAAATCGAGGCCGCCCTGCCGCTTGCCCGCCCCTGCCCTTGTCACAACGACCTCCTCCCCGGCAACATCATTCGCGCCCAGGATGACGGGCGCATGATCATCGTCGACTGGGAGTACGCGGGGATGGGCGATCCCCGTTTTGACCTCGGCAACCTGTCGATCAACAGCGACTTCAACGAGAGCACCGACGAGCGTCTTTTGAGCGCCTACTACGGGAATGCTCCCTCGGACGGCAGGCGCGCAGCGCTGAAGCTGATGCGCGTGCTCTCCGATGCCCGCGAGGCCGCGTGGGGCGTCGTGCAAGGGAAGGTCTCAGCGCTCGACTTCGACTTCGAGCGCTATGCCGGCGAGCACTTCGAGCGGCTCCGAGCCGCCTCCGAGCAATCGCTGTTCGAGGAGTGGCTTGCCGCGGCGAGCGCGTGAGCTTCCCGACCGCGCGCGCGTGGTCATCGTCGGCGGTGGCGTGGGCGGTGCCTCGATCGCCCACCATCTGGCCGAGCTCGGTGAGAGGGATGTGGTGCTGCTCGACCGCAACGAGCTGACGAGCGGGTCGACATTTCATTCGGCAGGGCTCGTCGGCCAGCTGCGCTCGAGCGTCTCGCTGACGCGCATGATGATGAACTCGGTCGAGCTCTACAGAACGCTCGATTGCGGTTGGGTGCAGTGCGGCGGGATCCGCCTCGCCTGCACCCCCGAGCGCGAGCAGGAGGTGATGCGCCAGGTGGCATGGGCAAAGACCTTCGGGCTTCCGCTCGAGCTGATCTCTGCCGAGCAGGCACGCCAGCTCTTTCCCTTGATGAGCCTGGACGGCGTGCGCTGCGCCTCCTACCTGCCGAGTGACGGCTATCTCGATCCCTCGCTGCTCACGACGGCGCTCGCCGAGGGCGCGCGCGGGGGCGGCTGCCGCGTCTTCACGCACACGCGCGTGACGGGCATCGACGTCAACGCCGGGCGTGTGCGCGGCGTGCAGACCGAGTGGGGCCCGATCGAGGCCGAGGTCGTCGTCAACGCGGGCGGAATATTCGCGGCCGAGCTCGGCCGCATGGCCGGCGTACGCGTGCCGATCGTGCCCTTTGCGCACGAGTACCTCGTCACCCAGCCCTTCCGCGAGCGGGCGCCCGGCGAGCACCTGCCCACGCTGCGTGACCCTGACCTGCTGATCTACTTCCGCGAGGAGGGCGGAGGCCTCGCCATGGGTGGCTACGAGCGCTCCTCGGCGCCGTGGGCGCTTGACGAGCACCTCCTGGACGCGATCCCAGCCGACTTCAACGGTCGCCTGCTCGAGGAGGACTGGCCACGCTTCGAAGAGATCGCGACGAACTCGTCCCGGCGCGTGCCGGTCATGGATGAGATAACCGTCACTCGCCTGATCAACGGACCAGAGGCGTTCACCCCCGACAACGAGTTCTGCCTCGGCGAGAGCGAGGTGCGCGGCTTCTTCGTGGCGGCCGGCTTCTGTGCGCACGGCCTCGCGGGCGCCGGGGGGATTGGGCGCTTGATCGCCGAGTGGATCCTCGAGGGCGAGCCGTCGATGGACGTGTGGGAGATGGACATCCGTCGCTTCGGCCCCCACTTCCGCTCGCCCAGCTACACGCTCAAGCGTGCCCGGGAGGTCTATGAGACCTATTACGACATCCGCTACCCCGGACACGAGCGCCAGGCGGGGAGGCCGTTGCGCACGTCCAGCGCCTACCCCTGGCACGCCGAGTACGGCGCCACGTTCGGCGAGAAGTCGGGCTGGGAGCGTGTCAACTGGTATGAGTCAAACGCGCCGGCGGGGGACGAGTCGCTGCGCCCACGTGGCTGGGCGGGGATGCACTGGTCGCCCGCGATTGGCGCCGAGCACCGCGCCACACGCGAGCGCGCAGGGCTGTTCGACGAGTCCTCCTTCGCCAAGCTCGAGATAGCCGGACCGGGCGCGGGCGAGTTCCTCGAAGGACTGTGCGACAACAAAGTCGCGCGCGATGTGGGCGCGATCACCTACTCGCAGATGCTGAACCGCCGCGGCGGCATCGAGTGCGACTTCACCGTCACGCGCGTCGAGGAGGAGCTGTTCTCGATCGTCACGGGCACGGCGTTCGGCAACCACGATCTGAGCTGGATCCGCCGTCATGCACCAAGGGATGGCAGCGTGCGCTGCTCGGACGTGACCGCCCATTGGGCATGCTTCGCCCTCTGGGGACCGCGCGCGCGGGACATCCTCGCCGGCCTGACCGACGACCCGCTGGACTTCAGCTACATGCGCATGCGCGAGCTCGCCGTCGGCGACGTTCCCGTGCGCGCGCTGCGCGTCACCTTCGTCGGAGAGCTCGGCTGGGAGATCTACTGTCCGACGGAGTATGGGTCGGGCCTGTGGAGGACCCTGTGGGAGGCCGGGCGGGAGCACGGGCTCGTGGCAGGCGGCTACCGCGCGATCGACTCGCTGCGCTTGGAGAAGGGCTACCGCGTGTGGGCGGCGGACATAACGCCTGAGGAGACGCCGTATGAGGCCGGGTTGGGGTTCTGCGTCAAGAAGGAGCCAACGTTCGTGGGTGCCGCGGCGCTGGGCTTGGGCTCGGTCGCCGGGCCGACCAAACCGCACCGGCGCCTGCGTTGCATCGTGCTCGAGGATCCGCGATCGGTCGTGCTCGGCAACGAGCCAGTACGCGTGGACGGCGAGGTGGCCGGACGCGTGACGAGCGGCGGCTACGGCTACACGGTGGAGCGCTCGATCGCCTACGCGTACGTGCCAGCGGAGATCGAGGTCGGCGACGCGGTAGAGGTGGGCATCTTCGGTGAGTGGATCGCCGGCGAGGTAGCGCGAGAGCCGCTGTTCGACCCCGAGGGGGACCGGGTGCGGGGCTGAGCCTCGGCTCGCTAGGGCTTTGCGCCTGCAGTCCGAGCGGCTGTCTAGGCCGGCTTTCGCTCTCCCCGTCGCGCTCGAATCATCCGCCGTCCGATCGTGTCGCTGATCGCCGTCGCGGCCCAGATGATCACCGTTGCGAGCACGTACGTCTGGAGACCGTGGATGTACAAGCCACTGACGATGGCGTTGACGATGATCAGCGAGACGATCGTCGACGCAAGCGCGAGCAGTCCGGCCAGCGCCACCGAAGGCTCGCGGACGAGCACGCGCAGAGCCACGAAACTGACGCCGAGGTGGACGACCCAGAAGATGAGGGTCGCCTCTAGGACCGCCGTCGCGCCGATCGAGAATTTGCCGAGCAGCGCGCCCGAGAGGAGCAGTCCGACCGCGATCCCCACGAGCGTTGTAGCGAGACGGATTCCCAGGCGGATCAGCATGGGTGGATGCTACGCGTTGGGCGCGAACGGGCGGGTTTCGACCCGCCGATGCGCCCGAAACGGCTATTCGATCGTGAAGGAAGCGCTGACCGCGGAGGTGAGAACACCGTCGCTCGCGGTCAGGGTGTAGCTGCCAGCCGTGCTCATTTTGCAGCCGGCGAACGCCGCCACGCCGGCCACGGCTTTCTTCGGGTTGGCGGTGCAGGTCAATGTCGGACCGGACGGCGTGAGCGTCACCCTGCTGACGTTCGTCGTGGCGGTGTTCTGCCACGCATCCTGCACCGTCACCGTCGGCTGCGTGGTGAAGGCAATATTTCTTTTCGTGGGGGTGCTTGGCGAAGTAGTGAACCCGAGCCTCGTCGCCGCACTCGCCTTGACTTTGAAGGCGGCTGGAGTGGTGCCCGCAATAGTGCCTTCTTTCGCCGTGAGCGTGGTGCTCTGGGCGTCATAGAGAATGATCGCCGTGGCCGTACCCACGCCTGCGGTGAAGGTGACCGTCGTCGCCGTGCCCGGGTAGCTGGGCGCCTGTCCGCTCGGCGAGTTGCTCGGACCGCTCCAGGCGAGCGTCTTGCTGCCCGCGTAGCTATTGGCCGTGTTGTGCCAGGTATCCCAGGCGGTCACCGTGACGTTGAATGCAACACCCGCTTCCCTTTCTGTCGGGGTTGGCACGCTGAAGATGCTGGCGCCGGCCGCCTTGACCGTGAAGGCGGCCGGGGTGGTGCCCGCGATGGCGCCTTCTTTCGCCGTGAGCGTGGTGCTCTGGGCGTCATAGAGAATGATCGCGGCGGCCGTACCCACGCCTGCGGTGAAGGTGACCGTCGTCGCCGTGCCCGGGTAGCTGGGCGCCTGTCCGCTCGGCGAGTTGCTCGGACCGCTCCAGGCGAGCGTCTTGCTGCCCGCGTAGCTATTGGCCGTGTTGTGCCAGGTATCCCAGGCGGTCACCGTGACGTTGAATGCAACACCCGCTTCCCTTTCTGTCGGGGTTGGCACGCTGAAGATGCTGGCGCCGGCCGCCTTGACCGTGAAGGCGGCCGGGGTGGTGCCCGCGATGGCGCCTTCTTTCGCCGTGAGCGTGGTGCTCTGGGCGTCATAGAGAATGATCGCGGCGGCCGTACCCACGCCTGCGGTGAAGGTGACCGTCGTCGCCGTGCCCGGGTAGCTGGGCGCCTGTCCGCTCGGCGAGTTGCTCGGACCGCTCCAGGCGAGCGTCTTGCTGCCCGCGTAGCCGACGGTCTTGTTCCCCCATTCGTCGGTGGCCGTGAGCGTCACGTTGAAGGCGCTGCCCGCCGTCTGTTCGACCGGGGTGGGCACGCTGAACTTCTTTGTGGTTGCGGCCGTGACCGTGACCGTAAGGCCGGCGCCGTTGTTGAGCGCGCCTTCCTTCACCTTGATGTGCGCTTCTTCGGCCTTGTAGAGCTTCATCACGCCGTTCTTGCCGGCAGATACCGTGGCTTTGCCTTCCGTGAACGTGATTTCCGTGGCTTCGGTGAGCTTCTTTTCGATGCCCGCCTTGTCGGTCACGATCGGTTTGGTGCCGTCGGGAGCTTCCGCGGCGCCTTCGAAGATGAGGCTGTGCGAGCCCGAGTAGGTGCCGACCGTGTTGTTGCTCGCGTCCTTGGCGGTGACCGTGAGGTTGTCGGCTTCGCCCGCGAGGGGCGTGGCGCTCGAGGCTTCAAGCTGCAGCTGGGTGGCCGGCCCAAAGGCGACGGTCGCCGATGTGGCTGTGCTCGTCGCCGTCCAGGTGCGCCACACGGTCGTGACCGTGTATCCATGCGTGCCGATCGCCACGCCTGTGTCGGTGCAGCTCGTGGCTGTCGAATGAGAGCTTGAGCTCGGGCAGCCGCCGCTGGGAACGCCACCGTCGCGAGTCACGTAGTATTCGACCGTGCCGGTGCCGGGCGCGGTGACGGCCGACCACGTGAGTTCGACCGCTTCAGCCCCCGGTGTGGCGCTTGAGATCGTGGGGGCCGAGAGCGTCGCCAGGTTCGCCGATGCGCTCACTTCCCCGGAGTTTGACCAGTACGCGGAGGCGCCTGGGGCCAGCCAGCTCAGCGCCACCACGGTGGAGACCGCGATCCGCCGAAGCTGTCTGAGATGTCGAGGTCTCATAGCGCGTGCCCGCGGCGGTGTCGAGTGGAGGGGACGACGACGGTGGCCGTCGTCCCCTCTCTCTAGCAGTTGCCGCCGCTCGTCCGCTTAATCCCTTGCCTACGAGGCCTTGTAGCGCAGGGTGACCGAGGCGCCCTTGCACGCATTCTGGTTGACGGCGGCTTCTTCCTTCATTTTCAAGCTCACCGCGTATTCTTTGGTTAGACCGGCCGCAATCAGGACTTTTGGTTCCTGCGAGGCAGGCGTGACTTCGAACCATTCCTTTTTGCATTCCGCAGCCGAGGTTTCTTTGACTTCCACTTCCAGCTTGGTCAGGAACTCGCTCTGAGCGAGGTCTACGTTCTTGACCTTCACGGTGACCGCAGCGCTGCCGCCCGGGTAGAGGTTTTCGACCGTAGCGCTCGTTACTTCGAACGGGGCGCTGGCATAGTTCGACTTGACGGTGCCCGTTCCTTCGCCCGAGCTGGTCCAGTAGGCGATCGCGCCCGCCGCGACCATTGCCAGAAGAGCTACGAGGACACCAAACGTGATGCGTTTCTTGTTTGTGTGGAAAAAAGGTGACATTGCGGCAAGAGCTCCTTTATGGATTTCATAGGACTTGCCGGGCAGCTGGGCGGTCTGCGAGAGACCCCTGGCTTTGCGAGCCCGCCTCGCGACGGGTGTGCTCTTTTCCAGTTGCGGCCCGGCTCTCCGTGAAAGGTGGAGCTGCCGCACGTCTCCATCGGACAAGGCCCCCGGCGAGCTTTAGCGCGCTGGACACGAGCTGGACATACGTCCACCCCCGGGGGTCGTTTTCAGCGTGCGCGGGCTGTGTTGAGCGGACAAACGTCCACTCCGCGAACGATCTTCACACGTGCGCGGACTGTTTTTAGGCTCGCCGGCCTGCTGGAGATGTGCGCATCGAGGCCCGCCTCTACCGTAGGCCCGTCGCTACCGTGGACTGGTGCGGATCGCCACCTGGAACGTGAACTCGGTCAAGCAGCGGGCGACGCGGATGTTGCCCTGGCTGGATCAGCGGCAGCCCGATGTCGTCTGTCTGCAGGAGACCAAGCTCGCCGACGACGCATTCGAGCAGCTGCTCGGCGACGAGCTCGCAAGCCGTGGCTATGAGATCGCCCTGCACGGCGAGGTGCAGTGGAACGGGGTGGCGATCCTCTCCCGAGTGGGCCTCGACGACGTTGTGGTCGGGGTCGCGGGCGCGCCAGGATTCCCGCGTCCAGAGGCGCGTGCGGTGTCCGCGACCTGTGGCGGGATCCGCGTGCACTCGGTGTACGTACCGAACGGGCGGGTCCCGGATTCCGAGCACTACCGGTACAAGCTCGCGTGGCTGGCCGCGTTGCGAGAGATGGTTGGCGCCGATCCGGAGGCCGCGATCGTATGCGGAGACATGAACATCGCACCAACCGATGCCGACGTGTTCGATCCGGACGCCTACGTGGGCCAGACCCACGTCACGCCGCCGGAGCGGGCGGCGCTGGCCAAGCTAGAGGCGCTCGGTCTGCGCGACGTCGTGCGCGATCGCTGGCCGGACGAGCGGGTGTTCACCTACTGGGACTACCGGGCCGGAATGTTCCATCAAGACCTAGGGATGCGGATCGACCTGGTGCTGGCCACCGCCACGGTAGCCGGCAGGGTTCGGGCGGCATGGGTGGACCGGCATGCCCGCAAGGGCACGGGACCAAGCGATCACGCACCGGTGATCGTCGACCTGGACGAGGCGCCGGACGGGGACATCGGACCGGTCGTGCCGCCACCGTCCGCTCCGGCCGCCAAGCGGGGCTCGGTCAAGCTGCCCCAGGCATAGAGTTGCTCGGAGTCTGGAAGCCTCTCGTCCACTCTTGTCCGAAGGAGGAAGCAGATGAGGATCGGCGTCATCGGCGCGGGACGTATCGGCGGTGGTATCGCAAGGCAGCTCGCCGGGGCCGGACATGAGCTCGAGCTATCGTTCAGTCGCGACCCGGCCACGCTCGAAGCGCTCGCGCGGGAGATCGGGCCGACGGTCACGACCGGCACGCCCGCGGAGACGGTCCAGTCAAGCGACGTCGTCGTGATCTCGGTTCCATGGAGCGTGCTGCCAGATGCGCTCGAGCAGGCGGGGTTGCTCGCCGGGAAGGTCGTGATCGACACCACGAACCAGTTCGGCGCCCCGCCGCTGCCGGCCGAGGGTGAAACTGCAGCGCAGTTCAATGCCGCCCGGATGACCGGTGCGCGTTACACGAAGTCGTTCAACACGCTCACATCTGCCTTTCAGGCCGACGCGGCTGGCCGCGAGGATGACGCTCGAGTCGTCCAATGGCTGTGCGGCGACGATGCAGACGCCAAGCGGATCGTCGCTGGTCTGATCGAGAACGCGGGCTTCGTGCCCGTCGACCTCGGCGGCACGGCTGACTGTGCGGTGATGGAGATGCCCCGGCGCGAGGGCGCCGTGTACGGCGAGGAGTACCGCGCCGCCGATGCCCAAGCTGTCGTCGAGGCCGTCCGCGCTGGTCACTTGATTCCGCCGACTCCTCGCTACGAGCCGACTGGGAGCTAGTGGTTCATCCCGCTAATCCGCGCCCTCATGCCTCGAGGACCTTGCCGGCGTAGGTCCACCTGAACGGTTTGGCGGTCTGGTTGTAGGTCTCCACGAACGCGAGCATCTGCTGAGCGAGGTCCTGCTCGGAGGTGAAGATCCCGTGCTTGAGCAGCCTTCGCCAGAGGATCGAGAAGAAGATCTCCACCTGGTTGAGCCAGGAGGCGTGGGTGGGGGTGAACTGGAAGCGCCACCGCGGGTGGGCCTCAAGCCACTTGTTCACGTTCTCGGTGGCGCGGGTCGAGAGGTTGTCGGTGATCGCGACGATCTCCTGGCCCTCGACGAGGGGGATCTCCGCGTCGAGGTGCTCGAGGAAGCGGATCAAATCGAACTGGTTGCGGGTCTTCGACGGCATCGCCAGCACGTCGCCTTCCTTGACGTTCAGGCAGGCGAACAGGCACTGGGTGCCGTTGCGCTTGTACTCGTGCTCGCGCCGCGCCGGCTTGCCGGGCTGCGGCGGCTGGTCGGGCTTGGTCGGCGACTTGGCCTGGATCCCGGTCTTCTCGTCGATCGAGACGACCAGCACGTTCTCCGGCGGATCGACGTACAGGCCGCAGATCTCGCCCATCCGCTCCTCGAACTCAGGCTGGGAGAAGTCACTCATCACCCAGTAGTCGCTCAGGTGCGGCTTGATCGCAGCCCGGGAAAGGATCACGTGCGCCTGCGAGCCCGACATCCCCACCTCCCTGCCGAGCTCCTCATAGGTCCAGCGCTCCCGCCGCGCCCCCTCCTTGCTGGGCTCCGGGCGCGTGCACGCCTTGGCGATCAACAGCGCTCTCGTCTGCGGACCATGCGTCAGCGGCCGCCCCGACCGTGGCGCGTCCGCCAGCCCCTCGATCCCCTCGCGCGCGTAGCGCGGGCGCCACTTCTTCACGGTCCGCTCGGCGCACCCCACTCGCTCAGCGATCTGCCCCGTAGTTAGTCCCTCACTCGCCGCCAACACGATCCGAGCCCGCTCGACCATCCGCACCTCAGAGCTGGCAGCGCGCACAATCCGCTCGAGCTCCCGCCGGTCCTGCTCTGAGACCTCCACCCGCCTGCCCGCGCCCTTCACAGCCATCATCAACCTCCATCCTCGCCGAACTTGTCGGCAAGGACTTCGAGACCAACGGCAGGACACCCCTAGCCGGGCGCGAACTTGCAGGACGCACTACTAGTCGCCGTCCGCAAGGGCGAAGAGCTGCCAACTGTCGGGTACTCCCTTCAAGGCGTGCGTGTCGGCGTCTCGCAGCGCCAGCTCGGAGCCGACGACCAGGTCCCTCACCGTGCGTGAGACGAGCACCTCGCAGGGACCGGCGAGCGCGCCTATGCGTGCCGCGATATTGACCGTGTCGATCGACCCGCTGCCGTAGACCTGATAGGCAATGCTGATCTCGCTGCTCCGCGCATACTGGGTCTCGGGCCGATTGCCAGCCATCCTGGCGCGATCCTTGCATGCGCTGTGACGGCCTGCAACCCGCGCTGCGCCGCATGTCAGCGCGATCGAGCAGGCCGAGCCTGGCGAACTTCCGGGCCGACTGGCTCGGAGGCCTTGCGGTCCACGTGGTCGGCATCGGCATCGACTTCGAGGTGCTGGGACCGCCGGAGTTCGTCGAGGAGCTCCACACTCTCGCCGAACGATTCTCCCGTGCGACGGATCAGCCCGGGCGTCGCGGCCGCTGACGCACCCGTGGGCGCCAGCGCGCATCAAGGGCCCGTTTCTCCCGCTTGCGCCGGCGTTCTTCATCGCGCGCGAGGTCCCGTTCCTCGCCGAGGCCGATTTCGAGGAAGACCAGGAGCAAGCCCCCGGCGAGTCCGGCTGACATCAGGACGATGGTGAGGACTTCGCCCGTCACTCCGTCGACCAGGCCGGCACACACACCGCCTGCGACCACAAGTACGGCGGCAGAGCCAAACGCGACGATGCGCAACCGAGGGCCCACGCGTTCAACGGTATCGGCAAACCGCCGCTCTCGGCCGCGAGCGGGAGCGTCTACTGGTCGTCCTCACGCCTCTTGCGCAGCCACTCGCCGAGCTGCTTGCCGGCGTCGTTGATCGAGTCACCGAGGTCATTGAAGGTGTCGCGGAAGCGTTCGGCATAGTGGTCAACCGCGTCGCTTGCCTCGGCTCGCGGTCGCAGCGGCGCGTCGCGGAAGACGTAGTCGCCCCCGACGATGCGGTCGTAGTCGCCCGCCTTCACCCACTCCATCAGCTCATGCACACGCTGGACCGACATCGGGTGGGTGAGGTTCAAGTCGACCATCAGACGTGAGAAGCGGTCGAAAGGCGAGACCCTGCCGCGGTACTCCTGGCCCTGTTGCATGAACACGTCGAGATCGAGGGTCGCCGCCTCGGCACCCGCGGCGAGCACCATCAGCGTGCGGCACACCGCGACCGGGTCGCGGATGACGAGCGCCGCCGCGCGGTCACAGCTCAACTCGGCCGCCCGGAACCACTCCATCAGCGCGGCCTTCAGCGGAAACAGCGACACCGGGACGCCGGGCCTTCAGCGCAGCGGTCGCGGTGCGGTCGGCGGGATGCTCGTAGGCCTTTGGCGAGATCCGCTTGAGTTGATAGCCCTCGACAGGAAGGCGCACGGTCGGCCTACGGTAGCGGGTACCGGGCCTAGCTGTAGGACCCGCGCGCCGAAACGGCTAGATGGCGCGCGAGCGGGAGGATGTGGCGCCTCCCGGGACGGTATCTTGGCGTCGAGGCTCCGTCAAATCCCGGCCCTCCTCACCGTGGAAGTACCAGAAGACGGTGGCCGCACGCAGGAGGCCCTCGAGCTGTGGCCGGCGCTTATCGGGGTCGGCCCGTAGGAGCGCGTGCACACGCTCTCGGGAGACGAGTTCCCACAGCGGCGAGTCGTCCTGGGCGAACAGCTCCCGCATGAAATCCAGGCGATGCTCGAACCACTCGTAGGCGAACGGAGTCCGGCCGACGCCGGCAGCATCACCGCCGGATGAGCCAAGGCCGATGCGTGTCGCCGCCACACGCGCAAGGTCGCAGATAGCCCGCCCCCCCGCGCGCCAAGGCTGCGGCGGGCGCAGCGGATCCTTGAATGGGTAGTCGAGCAGCTGGGGCGATAGGCGCGAGAGCAGCTGATAGTAGGGCAGCTCCACGTAACGTTCGGCGGGCGAGCGAGCGAGGCAGTACTCGGCGTAGAGGCGAGTGCAGTACGGGCTGAACAGGTCATCGGCCCGTGCGGCGCGACGTGGCCCGGTGGCCCCGTGACAGCCCACCCGCTCGAAGGTGAAGAACAGGCTCGGGACCTCGTTGGTATGCCAGCCCTCGGCACGCCGATCCGCAAAGAAGCCGCGGATGCTCTGGTCGAGCACGGATTGCGCCTGTGCGGTCATCAGCTCTCGGTGGGCGTCGGCCTTCATCTTCAGCACGCGCCCCTGGAGCATCGAGACGTGCCCCAGCAGGGGCAGGTTCGCGGCGGTCATCGGAGTGTCGCCGGTGGTGCGTCCGATCTCCGAGCCTACGCCCCACAGCTTGACGCCGAGATGCTCCGGCGTGGAGGTGAACTCGAGATAGTCACGGACCTGCCCGAGGCTCGAGAGCCCATCGGTCTGTGAGATGAAGCCCGCCGCCATCCGAGTCCAATCGAGCGCCGGGTCCTCGTCCGGGACCAGCACCCTGTGGGGGAAGTCAAAGCGCCTGGCGAGCGCCTGAGCCCAGAGGACATCGGAGTCATCGGGCCAGCCGGCCGTGTAGTAGTCGGCGGTCAAGCCGCGGTCGCGCAAGAGCGCCAGAAGCAGGCGGCTGTCGCGCCCGGCGGTGATCGCGCAGCGGATCGGCTCGATGTCCCTGACTGCGCTCTCGATGAGTGTCGCCATGTATTCGGTGAGCTCCTGGGCGCTCGTTGCGGCGCCCCGGACGCGATCGATGTTCGCCGGCCCGAAATGGATGCGCGTGCTCAGGCGGGCGTCTTCGAGCACGTGCAGCGCTCCGCCCGCGAGCGCGCGAACATCGCGCAGCAGCGTGTGACGGCTGCTCGCCCATCCCAGACCGACCATCGAGCTCACCGCGAGCGGGTCCGGGGCACTCGGACCGAGCAGCGACCTGATCGCCTGCACACTGTTGCTGGCGAGCACCCCGGCGCCACGGCGCAGCAAGAAGACGGGCACCAGGCCGAACGTGTCCAGCAGGAGCTCCGCGCGCTCGCGCTGTAAGTCGATCCGCGCGGCGCAGAACTGGCCCTCCAGATCGCGCGCCCACATCTCCCAGCCACGGGCGATCTCAGCGGCGTCATGGGCGCAGCGGCGAGCTGCGGGATCCACGGGCAGCCCGTCAAAGAGAGTGATGGTCTGCCGATCGCGGGAGAGGTAGCGCCGCGGCCCCGCCGCGTCGCCGTGGTGAATCCCGGCGGCGGTCAGCGACCCACCCTCAGAGTCCGCCCGCCACGCCGTCGCGGGATCGAGCCCGAACTGTCGCCCAACCTCGTCCACCGCCTGTGCCAGACGCTCGGAGGAGAGCTCGGGGAGCCCTATGGCTATCGCAAAGGCGTGCAAGGAAGCGGGAGATCAATCCCGTCGGGCTGTGGCGGACGCAGACGGACGCTCCGGAAGGCTGACAAGGGGAGCCTAACGCCGTCCGGCTGCGCCCGGGACCAAGTGCCGGGTGGCGATCTCGTCGTTCATGGCTCGTCTTCGGGCGTCCGTGTCAGGATACGGGCGCTCGGGTGGCAAGCCCCCGGGGGGGCGCCGGCGTCCACCCCCCGCTGTTTGGCGATGTGCCCGCCGACCAACCCAGGTCTTGAAGGGTCGACCGCGGTACGGGCGAACACCAGACGGTGAGAATTGTGCGTAGCCATCATTCCCTCCTCCTAGCGCTCAGCACCACCGCGGCACTGGCCGGCTGTGGCAGCTCGGCCTCTTCGATCGCCCCTTCCAAGACGACTGCCCTTGCCCACTCAGAGCTCGTCTCGCGCGCCGATGCGATCTGCAAGCAGGCAAACGATCGGATCGCCGCAGCGAAGAAGGTCCCCGCTGGCGAAGGACTGCCCTACGCATCCATCGTCGCACTCGTGAACGACGAGCTGCCGATCCTGACGGCGGAGGTGAACGGGCTACAGAGCTTGGCACCATCCGGTGGCGACCAGGAAGCGTTCGAAGAGTACCTGCGCGCCGCTCGTGGAGAGCTGGCCTCCGCGCGGCATGTTCGCGATGCCTCTGCGAGGAGGGACGCGAGTGGTTACCGTGGCGCGACCTTGGAACTGCTCACCCAGAGCACGAGAGCGGTCCAGGCCGCAGGCCATCTAGGCCTGGTGGAGTGCGCCAAGAGACCAGAACCGCGGGGCTGAGTCAGAGCCGGGGAAGCTCCTGCCGGAGCGACAGGACGGGCGCGAAGAGATCGCCGCGCTCGGCCACGCGCGCGAGCACGTGGCGCGCCTCGAAGGAGAGGTCTGAGGGGTCGCCGGAATCGAGGGTCGCGCGCACCTCCTCCCACTCGACCGGGGTAGAAACGGTCGGGCGCTCGCCGGCCCGCAGCGAGTAGACGGACACGGTCGTCTTGCGCCGGTCGTTTTGGCTCCAGTCGATGAGGACCTTGCCCGTGCGGCGCGCCTTGGTCATGCGTGAGACGACGAGCTCGGGTTCACGATGTTCGAGCACCTCGGCGACCGCCTTGGCGAACAGCTTGGTGTGCTCGTAGGTGACGGTGGCGGAGTTGAGCGGGACGTAGAGCTGCAGTCCCTTGAACCCCGAGGTCTTGGCGAAACTCTGCAGGCCGAGGTGCTCGAACATGTCACGCAGGGCAAGGCCGACGCCGCAGCACTCGACGAGCGTAGCCGGCTCGCCAGGGTCGAGGTCGAACACGAGCACCGTCGGGCACTCGATCGCCTCGGCGCGGGCGAGGGGCGTGTGCAGTTCTAACGCGGCGAGGTTGGCGAGCCACACGATCGTGGCGAGGTCCTGCGCGAGCAGATAGTCGATCGGCTTGCGCTCGCTGGGCAGCCTCACCGTCCGCACCCAGCTGGGGCGGTGCGCAGGAGCATGCTTTTGAAAGAACGAATGTGCGTCGACCCCATCGGGCCAGCGCCTCACCGTGAGCGGACGACCCTCGACGTGCCCGATCAGGACCGCCGCGACAGCGGCGTAGTAGTCGATGACCTCGCGCTTGGTGAATCCGGCCTTCGGGTAGAGCACCTTGGCGAGGTTGGACAGCTTCAGCTCGCGACCGTCGACGGTTACCGAGGCCTTCGTCGTCGTCCCTCCGCGCACGACGAGACCGCCCCACTCCTGGCCCCCACCCGCCGCTGCAACCCCACCCTCGCCGAGCGCCCCAGGCTCATCCTCGCGCACGACCCGCTCGGCCGGCTTGTCGTCACGCAGGCCCTTGTAGGAGGGACCGCGCAGGCTGCCCCGCTCGGTCCACTCGCGGAACTCGATCTCGGCCACGAGCTTGGGCTCGCAGAAGACAGCCCCCCGGGGAGCGGGCGTCTCACCGGGGGCGAACGGCGAGCTCGGACGCTCGAGTCCGATCAAAAGGCCGGTGAGACGGTCGAGCTCCTCCTCGGAGAAGCCCGTGCCGACACGTCCGGCATAGTGCAGGTTCCCGTCCTCGCCGTAAACGCCGACGAGCAGTGCGCCGATGCGCGCGTCGCGGCGGCCCTTCCCGGGCATCCAGCCGCCGATGACGAACTCCTGGCGACGAAAGTTCTTGACCTTCACCCACGTGGTCGCGCGCCGTCCCGGCCGGTAGGTGGAGTCGAGGCGCTTGGCGAGGATACCCTCGAGGCCCTGCGCACGACTGGCCTCCAGCACGGCCGGCCCCCCGCCGACGAGGTGCTCGGGCGTCTGCCAGCTCTCGCCCGTCAGCCGCAAGGCGGCGAGGCGCTCGCGGCGCTCGGAGTAGGGCAGATCCATCAGCGA
The DNA here is from genome assembly GCA_963709885.1 of uncultured Solirubrobacteraceae bacterium. Taxonomy (GTDB): domain Bacteria; phylum Actinomycetota; class Thermoleophilia; order Solirubrobacterales; family Solirubrobacteraceae; genus Palsa-744. The sequence continues at coordinate 48,082 of CAVPXY010000002.1, forward strand.
GTGGCCATCCAGCCACAGCAGGTCAAAGATGATGTAGGTCGCGGGCGTGCTCTTCGCCAGCCGTCGCGCCTGTGCCCCGGACGTCACATGCATGCGGCGCTGCAGCGCGGCGAAGCTTGGCCGGTTCGTCTCGTCGAACGCAACGATCTCGCCGTCCAGGACGGCGCCGTGCGAGCCGAGCGCCCGATTGAGCCCGCTGAGCTCCGGATACTGGCCGGTGATCTCGTTGAGATTGCGGCTGTGCAGGCGCAGACGGCCGGGCTGGGAGTAGGCGAGCGCCCGCACGCCGTCCCACTTGATCTCGTAAGCCCACCGCCGGTCGTCGGCAGGGAGGTTTCCTGCGCGCGCGAGCATCGGCGTGAGTCGCTGCGGCATCGCCTCACGGTCCGGGTCGGCGGGGGGGTCCATCCGGTGAATCATCCAGGCCTTCGGCTTCTCACCCTCGGCGGTTGCAAACAGCGCATAGCGGGCGTCGAGGCGCTCGCCGTGCAGCGCCACCTCGACCTTGCGCGGCTCCCACTTCAGGCACTCATAGGTCCCGCGATCCCAGATCTTCACCGTCCCGGCGCCGTACTCGCCCTTGGGGATCTCGCCGTCGAAGTCGAGGTACTCCAGCGGGTGGTCCTCCGTTGCAGAGGCGAAGTGGTTCTGCTTTGGCGCCTCGGGAAGCCCCCGCGGGATCGCCCACGAAACGAGCACGCCCTCGCGCTCCAACCGCAGATCCCAGTGCAGGCGGCTTGCGTGGTGCTCCTGGACGACGAAGCGGGGCTCGCCGTCGGTCGTGACATCGCCGCCGGACGGCTCGTGCGTGTGCGCGAAGTCCCGTTTCGAACGATAGGGTTTCAGCCGGCCGGCAGTGCTGGCCTTCGAGCGCGGTGCCACTACCGATTCGCGGGGGCTCGCTGTGCTCCGGGCTTCTTGTCGGCGGGCTTCTTGGCAGCGGGCTTCTTGGCAGCGGGCTTCTTGGCGGCTGGCTTCTTGGTGGCTGGCTTCTTGGTGGCTGGCTCCTCAGCAACCGGCTTTTCGGGGATGAGCCGCTTCGCGGCGGGCTTGCGTCGCCTCGCCGCGCCGCCATCCGATCCCTCCCGCGCACGCACCGCGTCCAAGCTCGCCTTCAGCGCGCTCATGAGGTCGGGGGCCGACACCTTGGTCTCCGTGACCGCGGGCTGCACCGCGATCTCCTCGCCCTGCGCCTTGCGCTCGATCAGCGCGAGCACCTCCTCGCGATACGTGTCGCGGTACTTGTCGGGGTTGAAGTCTCCGGCGAGCGAGTTGACGAGCTGCTTGGCAACGTCCAGCTCGCGCTCGGTCGTCTCCATCTCGGAGGGGTCCGGCATCTCCTCAAGCCGGTCGGGCGCGAGGATTTCGTCTGCGAACAGCATCGTCGCCATCTCTAGCACGCCATCCATTGGACGAATCGCCACGAGCTGCTCCTTGGAGCGCATCACGAACCGTGCGATCGCGACTCTCCCCGTCTCCTGCATCGCCTCCAGCAGCAGCCGATAGGCCTTCGCCCCCCCTGGCCCGGGGGCGAGGTAGTAAGGGTGCTCGTAGAAGATTGGATCGATCTGCGCGAGCTCCACGAAGTCCTCGATCTCGATCGCCTTGCTCTTCTCCGGCTGCAGCCCATCGAGCTCCCCGGGCTCGATCACGACGTAGCGGTCCGGCGCGATCTCGTACCCCTTGACGATGTCCTCGTAGGGGACCTCCTCGCCGGTCTGGGGATCGACACGCTTCTGCACCACGCGTACACCGGTCTTGCCCGAGAGCTGGTGAAAGCGCACGGTCTTGCGGTTGAGCGCGCTGTAGAGCTTCACCGGCACGGTCACCAGGCCGAAACTGATTGCGCCGGACCAGATCGCGCGGGGCATGCCCAGAACTATTACCAGGTCCCCGCCCCACACCTGCAAGATCCCCGCCCTGGCCGGATCTGGCTCGCGTCTGTGTCAGCGCGCGCCCTTTCGACGCCTTGAGTGCAGTCCGAAGCGCCACTTGGGTCCGGTAGCGTTGCTCGCGGCGGTCAACCGCGGTCTTATGCCTGAGTGCCCGTTCGTGATCCGGGCTCAGACAGCGCCTGACGACACGCGGGCGGTCAGTGCTGGTGGAGGTTCGCGTGCAGCCACGGACCGAATTGGGGCAGCACCAGTAGCGCGAGCACTACCCCCGCGACGAGCGCCCCCGATAGCGACAGGACCCGCCCGGCCCGCCCGGGCTCGTAACCCGGCGGGCCCTCGTGGCTCCAGTTGTCGGCCGACAACGTCGCCTGCAGGCCCGGGAGATGTCCGAGCACGTGCACGGAGGTGAACACGAGCCAGGCGAAGAAGCTCACCTTGTGGATCGGGAAGAGCGTCCCCCGGGAGCCCGGCCCCACGAACAGCAGCGCGACGCCGCTGCCCATCACGACGACCGTCGAGATCACCACCAGGGGCGCCAGCAGGCGCAGCGCCAGCTCGGGAGGGCCTTTGCGACGGTAGGCGGGAGCCGAGGTGTAGTAGCGCGCAAATCGGTATCCGGTGCTCGCCATCTTCAACAGCACGGGCGGAACCAGCAGCATCCCGACGAACAGATGGATCGAGAGGAGGCCTCCGATTCTGAGGATCGTCACGCCGATGACCGCGAGGAGCACGATCAGGATGACCCCTGTCGCGGCGGTGAGGCGCTCGTTCCCGTCGGTTCCCCCACCGATGAGGCGCTCGATGCTCCGGCGCCCGAACACCGATCGCGTGCGCGGCGGCCCTCGTTCTCGGACGTCCTGGGCATAGCCGCTCGAAGGCAGCTGCCCACTTGCCTGCCGACGGCCGACCATACGAGCGAGTCTGTGGGCACTCGCTAAAACGGTGCTAACCGGTGGATGAGAAACCTCTTGTGTTTCCCGCGCGCTCCAGACGAGCCCCCGGGCGATCTATGCTCCCTGGATGTCGATGGCCGCAGGCCGCAGCAGGCGGCACCGGGTGGCGGCTGGCGCGCTCTGCGCCGTGCTCCTCGCCATTCTGCTCGTCGGCAAGCTGAATAGCTCTCACTCAACCGGGAAGGTCTCGGTGGGCCATGTCCCCGGCCGCATCGCCCACGATCCATCTCGAGCGGCCAATGCGAAGCTGCAGGCGAGAGAGATCGGCACGCTCCCCGAACCTCTGCAAGACGCCGCCGCCGCGCCACTCGACTCGGCGCGGCTGGTGCTGCTCGGCGGTCTTGAAGGAAACGACACCTCCACGGCGGCGGTGACCGTCCTCGCGGGAGGGCGGGTCGGCGACACCGCGCACCTGCCCGAAGCGCAGCATGACGCTCAGGCCGTGAATCTCGGAGGGGAGGTGTACGTATTCGGCGGTGGGCAGGTGACCTCTTTCGATCACATCCTGCGCTACGACCCTGCAAGCGGCCGGACATCGGTGGTGGGGCGGCTGCCGCAGGCTGCCTCGGACGTCGCTGCCGCCGCGATCGGCGGCACCGCGTACATCGTGGGGGGTTACAACGGCCATGAAGCGCTCGACACGATTCTCGCCTGGCGCCCGGGTGCAAACGCGACGATCGCCGGTCATCTCCCATCGGCGCTTCGCTACGCCGCGGTCGCTGCGGCCGGCTCGAAGCTCATCATCGCAGGCGGCTCGACTGCTGATGCTGCCAGCCGCGCGATCCTCAGCTTCGATCCCTCCACCGGCCGCCTCGTCGCGATCGGAGAGCTGCCCCACCCCCTGACGCATGCTTCCGCCGCAAACCTGAGCCCAGAGGTGTATGTGATCGGTGGCCGTGGCTCCTCGCCCGAATCCCAGACCTCGGCGATCCTCGCCATCGACCCGAGCAGCGGTCGTGTCCGCCACGCCGGGCGCTTGGCGCACCCGCTGTCCGACGCGGCAGTCGCGACGGTTGGAGGGAGCATCGTGGTAGCCGGCGGGCGGAGCCCCACCGGCACGCATTCCTCGATCTTTGAGTTGACACCCGCGCTGGGGTAGCGCAGGCACCCGGGCGGCGCTAGGAGGCTCGGGTGGCCCCAGAGGCTCGGGCGGCCCTAGTGGCTCGGGCGGCCCTAGTAGTGCGTCCTGCAAGTTCGCGCCCGGCTAGGGGTGTCCTGCCGTTGGTCTCGAAGTCCTTGCCGAGAAGATCGGCGAGGATGGAGGTTGATGATGGCTGTGAAGGGCGCGGGCAGGCGGGTGGAGGTCTCAGAGCAGGACCGGCGGGAGCTGGAGCGGATTGTGCGCGCTGCCAGCTCTGAGGTGCGGATGGTCGAGCGGGCTCGGATCGTGTTGGCGGCGAGTGAGGGACTAACTACGGGGCAGATCGCTGAGCGAGTGGGGTGCGCCGAGCGGACAGTGAAGAAGTGGCGCCCGCGCTACGCGCGCGAGGGGATCGAGGGGCTGGCGGACGCGCCACGGTCGGGGCGGCCGCTGACGCATGGTCCGCAGACGAGAGCGCTGTTGATCGCCAAGGCGTGCACGCGCCCGGAGCCCAGCAAGGAGGGGGCGCGGCGGGAGCGCTGGACCTATGAGGAGCTGGGCAGGGAGGTGGGGATGTCGGGCTCGCAGGCGCACGTGATCCTTCCCGGGCTGCGATCAAGCCGCACCTGAGCGACTACTGGGTGATGAGTGACTTCTCCCAGCCTGAGTTCGAGGAGCGGATGGGCGAGATCTGCGGCCTGTACGTCGATCCGCCGGAGAACGTGCTGGTCGTCTCGATCGACGAGAAGACCGGGATCCAGGCCAAGTCGCCGACCAAGCCCGACCAGCCGCCGCAGCCCGGCAAGCCGGCGCGGCGCGAGCACGAGTACAAGCGCAACGGCACCCAGTGCCTGTTCGCCTGCCTGAACGTCAAGGAAGGCGACGTGCTGGCGATGCCGTGAAGACCCGCAACCAGTTCGATTTGATCCGCTTCCTCGAGCACCTCGACGCGGAGATCCCCCTCGTCGAGGGCAAGGAGATCGTCGCGATCACCGACAACCTCTCGACGCGCGCCACCGAGAACGTGAACAAGTGGCTTGAGGCCCACCCGCGGTGGCGCTTCCAGTTCACCCCCACCCACGCCTCCTGGCTCAACCAGGTGGAGATCTTCTTCTCGATCCTCTGGCGAAGGCTGCTCAAGCACGGGATCTTCACCTCCGAGCAGGACCTCGCTCAGCAGATGCTCGCGTTCGTGGAGACCTACAACCAGACCGCCAAACCGTTCAGGTGGACCTACGCCGGCAAGGTCCTCGAGGTATGAGGGCGCGGATTAGCGGGATGAACCACTAGGGGGCGCGGTAAACCTCGGGGGCTAGGGTGGACCTACGGGGCGCGCATCGAGCGTGCAAATCGCGTGGCCAGGGAGTACGGCGGCGCCAGGTCGACGCCATCGGGGTTGGACAGGTAGCCCGGCCCGGAACCCGCCCGGTGGGTATGGCCATACTGCCAGACGATGCGATTGGTGCGAGGGTCGATGACGATCACGCGATGGTTCTTGTCGTCGTTGGCCAACACATCGCCGTTGGGCAGCGGCAGCGCCAGCGAGGGTTGGTCAAGCGCTTGTGCGCCAGTTGGTTCATAACGCCACAGCAGCCGGCCATCGGCCGTGAACGTCTCGATTGCCCCCGGATTCGTGTAGTCGGCGGAGAGGAACACCCCGGGGCGCACCTCGTTGGTGTCCGACGGGTAGCTGAAGCCCGGGGGGTGGGTGTCTGTGATCGGCCGTCCCCCGGGCCCGAGCACGTCGATCCAGTCGCCGTTGATCTCAGTGACCACGGTGTCGCCGTTGCTCATGGGAAATGCGCCGTTGGGACTGCCGTACGACACGCCGAGTTCGTGAGTGCAGTTGCCGGTCTCACCCAGTTCGTGTGCCACGCGATGAGCCGGCGGGCGGATGACGAGGAGCCGGCAGTTCTTGATGTCCGCCGAGAATATGGCTCCGTCCGGCATGAGCAGGGCGTCGTCGGGGTTGTGCAGGTAGCCCGGTTCCGAGCCGGGAACGCCCGCGTGCCCATAGCGAAAGACGATCCTCGGGCGCGCCAATTCGACCAAGCTGATCACGAAGTCATCCTCCTGGGTGACGATCAGCTCTCGCCCGTCGGGCGAGAAGAAGACGTCATCCGGCACATGGAACGACTGCCCCGGCGCCAGATCACCGGGGCCTGGAAAACGCCAGAGCACCTTCCCCGTGGGGCTCACCTCGATTAGCCGATTGTTGTCACGGTCGGCGATCATCACCGGGCCTGGCAGGACACCCGGATCCGAGCCCGTCTGAAGGTCTCCACGCGCCTGATCGCGATGAAGCGAGGCAGGGGCGCCATGAGGGGAGGAGCCGTCTCCCGTCTCGAGGTCCCCGACACCCTGACCGACGAGAAAGACCAGAGCCGCCACGAAGGCCAGGATCACGGCCACCGCCGTGGCCCGCCGCCGCATGATCACCTTCCGCGGAGTCTGCCGCCGAGCGCTGGTCACGCCTGCGCCGGATCGGCAGAGAACACGCCGTCAGGATCGATCAGGGATCTAAACACGCAATCACGCATCTATGAGAAATCACTTAGACCACTGGTTGGCGCGTCGTCACCGTCACACCGTGCTGAACTCTCCGAGCCGCGCGTAACGCCGGGGAGCCGCTCGTATTCGGCTCGGCATGCTTAGATTAGGGCCTTGGCAGCATGAATCGTTAGACAGCTCAAGCGCGCGCCCGTAGCTCAGTGGTCAACGGTTCTCTTCGGGGAGCCAAAGAGCAGCGGTCTTTCAAGCCGCAGGCCGCGGGTTCGATTCCCGCCGGGCGCACCTAGGAAGTACCTGCAAATGTGTGCTGCGAAGCGGAGCCCGAGCGAGGCTGAGTGGCAGGGATGCCTTTCGGTTGGTCAGGCGAGATCTTTGGCTGGCCAAAGGCTGGGGTGCTCGCACGTGGGGGCGTTGGTGGGCTCGGGAGCCGAGGCGGAAGCTTGGTGGAGTTAGCGGCGGTCGAGGCAACGAGAGGATGACCTATGAGGCGTCTGCAGCGAGGGTGTCGACGCACTCGGACGTCGTCCATATCTGTGCAGGAGGCCCGTGTCAAGGTTGCGGACTTCCCTTTGGCTGGCTTGACGTCGGGGACCTCGGATCCGTGACGTTGTTGTTGAGCGCCCGTGGCGGTGCTCTGTCACCCGCAGGGCGGCCCGTGGGGCCGAGCGCGTAGCGCTTGACAGGCGCCGTGCTGGCGCTACTTGTCGGTGAGTGCGCGCGGGCGCCCAGCCGTATCTCGGTCCACGGCCCGGCCGCATGACGGGCCGGCGACATGATGGTTGATGGGGTGATCCCGCTGGGGTAAGCATTGCGGCCGCTCAGTCGTTGGAGGCCGTCCACGCGGGCGTGGCGACAGGACGATGCCGGGAGCCGGCCGCGGTGCATCGGATTGAGTGAGGGCTGCGCGCGCACGACCGATTTCACGCGGGCTGAAGCGACTCTTCGCCGAGCTCGCGCAGGGTGTGGTAGCTGCGCTTCAGAAGCTTGCGCGCGACCGCCAGGCAGGCGCGGTTGCCGCCGAGCCGCTCGGCTGCCTGAGGTAGTAGTCGCGGTCGGGACTGCTCTCGCGATGGGCTGATTGGGCGGCCTCGTAGAGCGCCCAGCGCAACGCAGGTGGGCCTTGGCGGGAGAGGTGGCCGGGGGCGCGGCGCTGATCGGACTGGTGGACGGTGATGTCCAGGCCCGAGTAGCGGACCGCCTCGCGCGAGGAGGAGAACCGGCGTGCGTCGCCGAGCTCGGCGAGGATCGTGACCGCGGTCAGATGACCGATCCCGTAGAGACCCATCAGCGCCTTGCAGCCTGGCTGGCGCCGGGCGTAGGCACGCAGCTCCTTGTCCATCGGCGCGAGCTGAGAATCCACCGCGCCTATCATCTGAAGCGCGACCGTTACCTGCTCGCGCGCGGTGGCTCGGCAGCTCGAGGCTTTGCAGCCACTCGCGACCCTTCTCGGTCAGCAGACCAATGCCGTGGTGGTGCGGGCAGCCGTGGTGGTAGAGCACCGCGTGAATCCGCTGCTGCCACTCGCCGCGCTCGTCGATGAGCGTGTGGCGCAACCTGACACGCGCGCGTAGATCGAGGATGTGATCGGGCGCGACCCAGGACTCCGGCAAGCGACCGACCATCACCAGCTCGCGCAGCAGCCGGGCGTCGGCGCGATCGGTCTTCGCGCGCTTCTTGCGCCCCCGCCTCGCGGCGGTCTCCGCCGGCTCGGCCAGATGCACGCGACGCGCCAGCGCGCTGCAGCTCCTCCACGACGAAACGCCACCCAGTGGTTGCCTCCAAGGCCACCTCGAGTTCCCGGCCATCGAAGCGCGCCAAGAACCTGCGCACGCCTTCGCGATGCGCCGGCGCGATCCGCGAGCGCGAGAGCTCGCCCGTCACCGTGTCGATCCACTCCGTAGTGATCTGCGCCCGGTGCTGATCAAGCCCCATCACGATCGTCATCTCTCACCACCTCCCTCGTCGCAACGTGCTTGGCGTCGAACAGCCCGACGGGCCCGGACGCGCGCAGCGTCCAGCCCGACCCATCGCATACCGTGGGTCACGGTCGGTACCTCCTCTTCGAATGGCCGGCCGCGCGGCCGTAATCCGCGCGCGCCTCGATCTAAGCCGTTCGACGCGGAGGACCGGCCACCTTCACCGCCGCGCCCGCGCCACCCTGCTCATGCCATCGTTGCGCTAGCGTCGGGCTTTGCAGCCACGCGCTCGCTCGCGGTGCAAAGCGGGTCCGGCTTGACGGTCTGCGTCCAGGTAGGTCTGTCCATTCGACCGAGCTGAGGTCGTCGCATTCGGAGGCCGGGTAGATCGAGCGCCGCTCGGCGGAGAACCTGGACCTCGTTCGCTCGTCGACATCGCCATCTGGAGACCTGCGCGCCTATACGCTTACACTGCTACCAAGCTGGCTTGAAGTGCGGCTGTGACGTCGCCTTGGATCAGGTACCGACCGCCGGCGTATTCGCCCCCTGAGCCTCCCGCCCCGCTGGCTGCGTTCCCCCGGCATCTGGTGGACAGGGTGGGCCGCTCGGGGATCCGGTGGGGGCGGGGGCACTCGGTAGATTAGCCATCAGACAAATGCCGCCCAGCGATACGACCGTAGTCGTCCGAACACCCGAGGATCTGACCACGGAGTGGCTTGCCGACGTGCTCTGCACCGACGGGATCGCCGAGATCTCCTCGACGGCGATCGGCACCGGACAGATGAGCCAGAATTATCGGGTCTCGATCACCTACGCGGACACCCAGGCCGCGGGTCCGGCGAGCGTCGTGGTGAAGCTTGCCTCAGAGGATCCGATGAGCCGCGCGACCGGCCAGGGGCTGGGCGCTTACCTGCGCGAGGTCCAGTTCTACAGGGACCTCGCGCCGCGGATAAGCGGCCCGACCGCCACCTGCCATGCCTCGCTCATCGACCAGGAGGGCTGGTTCACGATCGTGCTCGAGGACATAGAGGACGGCGTCCAGGGCGATCAGATCGCCGGCTGCAGCGCCGAGGATGCGCGCCTGGCCATGGTCGCGCTGGCCGATCTCCAGGGGCCGGTCTACGGCGACCCGGTGCTCGCCAGCGCCGAATGGCTCAACGTTCCATCGCCGCTCAACCAGGCTCTCGTCACCCAGGTCTTCCCCGGCTTCCTCGAGCGCTACCGCGAGCGCATCGCCCCGGAGCACGTGGCGCTGTGCGAGCGCCTGGTCCCCAGCATCGACGGCTGGGTCGCGGACGCCCGGCCACCGCTCGGGCTCGTCCACGGCGACTACCGGCTCGACAACATGTTGTTCGCCTCCACTGACCGGCCACGACCTCTAACGATCGTTGACTGGCAGACACTCTCCTGGGGCCCGATCATGCTCGACGTCGCCTACTTCCTGGCCAGCAGCCTTACCGTCGAGGACCGCCGTACCCACGAGGAGGAGCTGGTGCGGACCTACCACGCGGCGATGGTCGAGCGTGGAGCGCGCGATCTGGACTGGGAGGCCTGCTGGGAGGGCTACCGCCAGCGGAGCTTCCACGGCGTCCTGATGTCGATCGCGGCCTCCATGCTCGTGGTGCGCACCGAGCGGGGCGATGACATGTTCATGACGACGCTCGCGCGATACGCCCAGCAGGCCCTCGACCTGGATGCCGTCGGGCTGCTGCCGGAGGCGGGGGCCAGCCGTCCCGCCCCGCTTGCCCCGGCGGCCGGCGACGAGGAGCGCCACGAGCCGGCCGGCGAGCAGCTATGGAACGAGAGCTACTACTTCGACGCCGTCTCGGCCGACGGGACCATCGGCGCGTACGCACGCATCGGCCTGTACCCGAACCTTGGCGTCGCCTGGTACACGGCCTTCGTCTGCGGCCCCAACCGCGCGACGGTCGCGGTCGTCGACTTCGAGGTGCCACTCCCCGCCGCGGGGTCCCTCGCCGCCGTCCGCGAGGGCCTGCGTGCCGACCACGCATGCGAGGAGCCGCTGCGGCGCTTCCGCGTCTCGCTCGAAGCGATCGGCGAGGCGCATGAGGATGCCTCGGCGTTCCTGCGCGGCGAGCCGGGCACGCCGAGCGACGTCTCGCTCGATCTCGTGTGGGAGACCGACGGGATCCCGTACGCCTACCGCCTCACCACCCGCTACGAGATTCCCTGCGTCGTCAGTGGCACGATCCGGATCGACGGCGAGGAGCTCCAGTTCGCCGGCCCCGGACAGCGCGACCACTCATGGGGCACACGCGACTGGTGGTCGATGGACTGGATGTGGAGCGCCGGCGTGCTTGACGACCGTACCCGCTTTCATGGCGTCGCGGTGCGGATCCCGGCCGCGCCCGTACTGAGCGTCGGCTACCTCCAGTCACCCGGAGGGGAGCTCATCGAGCTCGACGGGGTTGAAGCCACCGAGGAGGTCGCCGCCAACGGGCTGATCGAGCGAGCACGCATATCACTCGACCGCGGCCTGCCCCCGCTCGATGTGGTGCCGCTCGCGTTCGGGCCGCTGCGGCTCGTTGCCTCCGACGGCCGCGTCACGCACTTCCCGCGTGCGATGTGCCGCTTCACCACCGAGGACGGACGCGTCGGTCTCGGCTGGGCGGAGTGGAACCGGAACCAGCGCTCCTCGCGGCACGACCGCTCTGACGTCTGAAGCGAGCGTCTCGATGAGCTCAACCGAGACGACCGGATTGGACGAGGCGCGAGCGTCTCGCCGGCTCGGGCCCGCACTATCGCTTCGCATACGCAAGCAGGCGTGAGCCAATCGCCAGCCCGCACGCCTCCTCCTCGTCCTTTACGGCGCGGTTGCCGACGCCCCTGCGGTTTTGTCGACGGATTACCCACAGTCGCATTCTCGCTCACCACGGCTTCCATGGCGGAGGCGATATGCCGCGACCAGGCCCGACCCCCAACCTGAGAGACTGAGCCATCCTGGGCTTCACGGAGACTTCGATGTACCCCGGGTTTGAGGCGACCGTGTAGGCGGGCTTCCCGTAGGCCCGTTACACGAGGTGGACGGCCTCTGGATCTCCCTCGCGGAACCTCCCCCTCGTCCTCCTGTCCAGCACCCGGCGGACGCTACCAGCCGTGCGTCGTGCCGACACGAGCGAGCCGAGCCACTCAGCACGAACCGTTTGCGCCTCCAGCACGTACTGCCACCGTGAACTCCTCTAGATTCAGACACCTCAACTACGCCAACGTGGTCGCAACGGTCGCGCTCGTGTTCGCAATGAGCCGCGGCGCCCTGGCCGGAGCCACTATCTGATCAACTCGACCAGGCAGATCAACCCCAAGGTCCTCAGGTAACTCGCGGGCCACGCAGCCACGGCAGGTCCCGCTGGCCCGCAGGGACCGGGCGGCCCGCAGGGACCGGGCGGCCCGCAGGGACCGGGCGGCCCGCAGGGACCGAGTGGCCCGCAGGGAGCCACAGGAGCCGAAGGAATCCGCGGTCCAGCCGGACAGTCGGCCCTGGCGCCGCTGCCGTCGGGAGATGTCGAGAGCGGCGACTACGGGGTTCGATCGCCGAACCCCACCACCACCGGCTTTCTCGACCAGTCGGTCACCTTTCCAATTCCGCTGGATGAACGCATCCCGGCGCGCAACGTCGTCTACACGACCATCGAACTGGCACCGGTGCCACATTGCGCCGGGCCCGGGCACGCCGACCGGGGCTTGCTCTTCGTCTACAGGGCCAACGCGGTCGGTGTCAAGATGCCGCGGGACGTGACCGACTTCGAGACACTCTCCGCCGAAGGCGGCACGGGGCGCTTCGGCTTCGACATCGAGTGGCCCGTCATCGGCACGAACGCCTTCGACGTCGGCAGCTACAGCGTGGCCGCTCCCTAGGCTCAGGCGCCCCGTGCGGCGGGAGCCACCCGGAGGTGGATCGAGCCAGCCCGATCCTGCCCGCGACGCTCCTCCGTGAGGATGGAAGCGCATCGCGCAGAGGGGTGTTCCAGGGCGGAGGCGTCAAGGGCCTCGCGCCCGCTGGCGCCCCCGAGCAGTTCGGCGATGCGCAGGATCGCGGCTCCTCTGACTGGCCTTCGGCGTCCGCCGGACTCGAGGCGCTCGTGTCCCACATGCATCGATCTGCCACGATGCTGATCGACCCCTTCACGAGAGGAGAACCATGCCCGAGTATGCACCTGGTACGCCGTCGTGGGTCGAACTGTCCTCTCCCGACCCCGACGCGTCCGCAGCGTTCTATCGCGAGATCATGAGCTGGAGCGCGACCGAGCCCGGACCGGCCGAGAGCGGCGGGTATCGCATGTTTCAGCAGGACGGGAAGAACGTGGCTGGTCTCATGGGCCACATGCAGGAGGGTCAGCCCACTGCATGGGCGACCTACGTGAGCGTCGCCGACGCCGATGAGACTGCGAAGAAGGTCAAGGCGGCCGGGGGCAGCGCGATCGTCGAGCCGATGGACGTCATGGACATCGGTCGGATGGCCGTCTTCGCCGATCCGACCGGCGCTGTCTTCGGCATCTGGCAACCGAAGAGCTTCGTCGGCGCCGACCTCGTGAACGAGCCGAACTCGCTGTGCTGGAACGAGGTCCACACACGCGACCCCGATGCGGACAAGGCCTTTTACACAGCGGTCTTCGGCTGGGCCGCGGGTCGACCCTCGTTCGAGGGCGCGCCCGAGACCTACACGGTGTGGGAACTCGCTGGCAGGCCGGTCGGCGGCATGATGAAGATGACCGACGAGATGTTCCCGCCCGAGGTTCCGCCGCATTGGAGCGTGTGCTTCGCGGTCGCTGACTGCGACGCAACCGTCGCCAGGGCGCGCGAGCGTGGTGCGACGGTCGCGGCCGAGCCCATAGACATGCCGATCGGTCGCTTCGCCGCGCTGGTCGATCCTCAGGGAGCTTGGTTCACGCTGATGCAACCCGCTGCAACCGGGTGAGTGGCCGGCGACGCCACCCTTCAACCCGCCGTTGACGTCCGCGGCCGCGGGATGCCGCGCAGCCGCCCGATCCTCCCTGCTGCGCGCGTCGAGAATCTCGATCGGCAGCGATGAGTCACGGGAGGTTGGCTCCATGAGGGAGCACCTGCAAGTCAGGCGGACGGGCTGGGGCGACGCACCTGAGGCCGATTCCAAACGAGGAACCGTGTCCGCCGACAAGCCGGCCAGCCCGCTCGGTCACTGGTTCTGGGCCCAGACGCTCCCCCACGCGGCGCGCAGGAGAGCGGAAAGCAGGGCATCACGCTGCTCCTCGTCGTTCCCGTCGATGTCATCGATCGTGCGAGCCACGAGCGCGGGGGCGGATGCCGAGTCAAGGGGCCAGCTATCGGGTTCCATTGTGTGTGCGTGCGATTGTCGACATCAGAAGGCTCCTGGTGCGATGCGGATTGGAGTTGGGGTGTGTGAAGACAGGTACGGGCCCGGGCGTCAAACGGTTCGCTGTCCCGCCCACCAAGTTCCCCACCCTCACGGTCACGCGGCAGCAGGCCGGCCCCCCTGCGTCCTCCGGTGAACGAGTGCTCACCGGGACGATCAAGCTCGCGCACTGACGCGGCGCCCGGTTCAGCGCAGGGCACTGGCGCAGACCGGCGCAGCGACCGTTGCCGCAGTTATCCGAACGGCGGACGATCCGCTGCTCCTAGCGAGGGACTCGGCCCCGCCGCTCCGATATGAGCCGGAGCGCGAACCGCTTGACAGCTTCGCCCGTACCCCTTTCACAAGACCCGCTGAACAAGTCAAAGAAAGGGACAGCATGCTCATCAAGCAAATCATCGGTGCGACTGTCGCCGGCGCAGTGATGCTCGGCGCCGGATCGATCGCAACCGTGCCCGCGGGTGCGGCCACGCACCACCGCAACCGTGTCCATCATCACGCCGGGCATTCGACCGGCGCAATCCCGCAGCACAACGGCGGAGACCGGGACGCCGACAACAACGGCGGACCGAGCGACGGCGACGGGAACGCGTGATCCATATGCCCACGAGTGACAGCCACAAACGATTAACGCGACGGCCGTCAGCACTGCTGGCCTCGGCCGGCGTTGTAGCGGCGATGCTGATCGCCGGATGCGGCGGCGCGAGCTATAGCTCGCCGGCTGCCTCGCATCCTGCTTCAGCGACAAACAGCCACACGGCAGCCGCGGCGGGGGAAGGCTCAGGCAACCAGCCGCAGTCGCCCGCCTCCGAAGCGCAACCGCCGACTGCAAGCGCCGAAACAGGTGGGATCCCGCAGAACAACGGCGGCGACCAGGACGCCGACAACAACGGCGGACCGAGCGACGGCGATGGCAACGTCTAGGCGCATCGCCGTCAGGTACAAGACCGCCCTCACCGCGGCGATGCTCCTAGGCGCGATGGTCCTCGCTCTGACCACCGCTTTCGGCTCCTCGGGTTCGCGCGCGCCGGTCGGTGGCGCGCGAACCTCCGGAGTGCGGCCTGGGGCAGCCCTCTCGTGGCTGAAGCCGGCCACGGCGCCCGCGACATGGGCCAGCGCCACGATCGCATCGGGTGGAGCGACGCTGTTCTACCCGACGGGCTGGAGACCGATCCAGGGCGACAGCGGAACAGTGACTGAGGCGCTTCGCGACAGCCGCGGTGTCTACCACGGCTACCTCAACGCCACTCCCCGCCAGGGCGCCGAGCAGCTCCGCGGCTGGACCGCGTTCCGAACCGGCCGCAACCGTGACGAGGGCGATACCCGGGTGCACGTGATCGCTGCGGCCGAAGACGTGAGCTTCGGCGACGCTCGCGCGTCGTGCGTGATCGACAACTACCGCTCACGGGTCGGATCGCACCCCTACCGCGAGGTAGCCTGCCTGATCGCCGGTGATCGCTACACCAACGTCTTCGTGGGGGCCGCACTCGTATCCGATTGGCCAAGGCTCGGAGGGTTGATCGAGCGTGCGGCGACGGCCCTCAGAGAGCGTTGAGCGGCCGGCCGAAGAGCGCCGCGGCCGCTTCACCATCAGCGAGTAGAACGTTCCGCGCTGGGCGCAGGCACCGAACCCGTCGTGCGTTGCGCGGACACGGAAGTCAGGCCGCTGCATCGGCCCCAGGGGGCCCGTGCCGATTTCGCGTGGGGACTGCCAGCCCCTTGGAGGTACCCTCCAGCCGATGAAGACGCCTGCAATCGCCTGGCGGAGCGGAAGCGCGACAACGAACGTCCCTCTCTCGAGTTCGTTCAATACGAGTAGAGGTTGCTGGCGCTTTCCCCGGGCTCCTGCTTGATCGGTGAGCTGCTCAATTGCTCGCCGGCGGCGCACAGGCGGTCTCCCGCGCCGCCTGCCGCGCCGCGCCGAACGTTGGCCGAGACGAATCCCGGCAGGTGGCGCATGACCTCGTCTGTGGTGCGCTGCCACAGCTCGACGAAGCGCTCTTGGTTTGCGGGGTCGACGGTGAACACGTTGATCAACGTCACGACTGGGGCGTCAGCGGAGATGACTGATTCAGACATGTTGAATCCATTTCATCGTTGGGGGACGTTTGGTCCTTTGGGGGCGCTGGCCTTGAGGCCGCGTTCGCTGTAATCGTCCGGTGGGTTCTCAGGTGCCTGCGACGTGACGCCGGATGCGTGCATCATTGCGCCGCGGCTTGTGCGGTGGCGGGGACGGCTCGGGTTGGTGAGTTGGCTGTGGCTGATGGGGCGGCGGTGATGAGGTCGCGGCCGCGGACGAGCAGCAGGCGTGATGATGGCGCCGGCGAGGGCGACGATCGCGCCGATCAGGAACACCTCGTCCAGCGCGGAGGCAAACGCGACCTGCTGGGCGTGGTTGAGCACCGGCCGCAGCGCGGCCGGGGCATGGGCGATGGCCTGGCCGCCGGCTCCCGCCGCTGATGGCCTGGGCGAGCTGGGTGGTGTGGGCCCCGGCGCCGAGGGCGGCCTGGATCGACCTGGTGCACCTGGTGCTGGAAGACCGCACCGAGCCCGGCGATGCCGGTGGCGATCCCGACCTGGCGGAAGGTGTTATTCATGCCGCTGGCCATGCCGCTCTGGGCCGGTGTGACGACGCCGATGACGATCGAGGCCAGCGGCGTGTTGACGAGCCCGACGCCGACGCCGCAGAGGCAGAAGCCGGCGAGCAGCGCGCTCCACGTCGATGCGGGGTCGATGCCGCGCATCGCGAACAGCCCGACGCCGATCAGCCCGAGGCCGGCGGCGATGCATCAGCCGGGCGGGGAAGCGCTCGGAGGCCTTGCCCGCGGCGCCCGCGCAGACGAACGAGAGCAGCGCGAGCGGCAGCAGCCGCAGGCCCGGAGCCGAGCGCCGAGAGCCCGAGGACGCTCTGCAGGTAGATCGTGATGTAGAGGAACAGCGCGAAGATCGAAGCGGAGATCGCGAACGCAGCGACCGAAGCTCCGGATGAGGTCGGCTTGGCGAACAGCCGCAGATCGAGCATCGGCTCCGGCATTACGGCGCTCGATCGTCGAGGAAGATCGCCAGCAGCGCCGCCGAGCCGGCGAGGCAGCGCCACGATCAGCGGGCTGGTCCAGCCGAGGGCGTTGCCGCGGATCAGCGCGAAGACGAGCGCCACGAGGGCGCCGCTGAACGTGGCGAAGCCAGGCCAGTCGAGCCGGCCCGCGCCCGGGTTGCGGGTCTCGGCCACGCGGGTGAGCGTCAGCGCGATCGTCGGCGACGCCCGATGGGGATGTTGATCAGGAATATCGCGTGCCAGCCGAGGCCCGTGGTCAGCACGCCTCCGACGTACCGGCCCGAGCGGCGACGGACGCGCCGGTCGTGGCGCCGTAGATGCCGAACGCGGTGCCGCGATCGCGGCCCTGGAACTCCTGCGCCAGCAGCGACAGCGAGGTCGCGAACATCGCCGCGCCGCCGATTCCCTGCACCGCGCGGGCGATGATCAGAACAGACGCGCTGGGCGCAAGCGCGCAAGCCAGCGAGGAGAGCGTGAAGACACCCAGGCCCGCCGTGAACACCGCGCGGCGCCCGACGCGGTCAGCGAGCGAGCCCGCGGTCAGCAGCAGCCCTGCCGAGCGTGAGCGCGTACGCATCGACGACCCACTGCAGATCGTCGAAGCTTGCGCCGAGCGAGCGGGCGATCGAGGGCAGCGCGACGTTGACCACCGTTATGTCGAGCAGCAGCATGAAGATCCCCATGCAGACCGCCGTCAAGGTCCACCACTTGCGTCCCATGATTAGCTCCTTCTCTAGCTGAACAGTTCTCATGCAGAACACTCTATCGTTCTTCTCCTGAACTGTCAAGTGCGCTAACATAAGTTCATGATCGACAGGCCACCGAAAGCCCACCCCGCAGACGCCCGCCGAGGCGCTGGCGAGCAGCCCGGCCTTCCTGCTGGCGAAGGTGGGAGCGGACAGCAGCCGCCGCTACAAACGACGCCTTGAGCCCCTGGGCCTCGAGCCTCAGCAGGCTGCATTGCTGCGCTACATCGCCTCCGCCGACGGGCTCTCCCAGCAGGCGCTGGCCGACATCCTCGGCCTGGCTCGCAGCCGCATGGTCGTCCTCATCGACGAGCTCGAGCAGCGCGACCTCGTCGAACGCCGTCGCAGCCCCACCGACCGCCGCGCGTACGCGCTACACCTCACGGCGAAGGATAGGCAGCTACTGCAACAGGTCCTCGACGTGTCGCGCAAGTACGAAGAGGAGCTCTGCGCGCCGCTATCAACGGCGAGCGCACACAGCTCGTCACCTCCTCCAGCGCCTCGCCGCTCAGCAGGACATCTCGCTCGACGTGCACCCCGACCTCGGCGCTGAAGCACAGCAGTGAAGGACGCGGGGCCGGCGGGGGACTAGCTGCCGATGGGATCTCAGGCTCAGAGGTAGGCAGCGACCGCTGCGGTCAGCAGTGCGAGGGGCGAGCAGAGGTGATACGCTCGCGCTATGACGACGTTGATAGGGTAGTACGACCTTTAGACTAGAAATACTCGCATACATAGATGATCGCGCGCACATTTGACAAGTCGTTCACTGTGCAGGGCATGGTAGAGAGCAGAGATTGAGCTGAAGAAAACGATGAGATGCTGGACGAGGAGACAACTGTTACAGCGAAGTAGATTTTATGCGATCACAGTTAGGCAATAAGATGATGATGTTGTCTGTACTGGCACATATGGACGTGATAGACTCGATGTTAGCGATTTTTTTTTTTTTTTTTTTTTTTTTTTTTTTTTTTTTTTTTTTTTTTTTTTTTTTTTTTTTTTTTTTTTTTTTTTTTTTTTTTTTTTTTTTTTTTTTTTTTTTTTTTTTTTTTTTTTTTTTTTTTTTTTTTTTTTTTTTTTTTTTTTTTTTTTTTTTTTTTTTTTTTTTTTTTTTTTTTTTTTTTTTTTTTTTTTTTTTTTTTTTTTTTTTTTTTTTTTTTTTTTTTTTTTTTTTTTTTTTTTTTTTTTTTTTTTTTTTTTTTTTTTTTTTTTTTTTTTTTTTTTTTTTTTTTTTTTTTTTTTTTTTTTTTTTTTTTTTTTTTTTTTTTTTTTTTTTTGGGGGGGGGGGGAGGGGTCCTGGGCGCGATGGTCCTCGCTCTGACCACCGCTTTCGGCTCCTCGGGTTCGCGCGCGCCGGTCGGTGGCGCGCGAACCTCCGGAGTGCGGCCTGGGGCAGCCCTCTCGTGGCTGAAGCCGGCCACGGCGCCCGCGACATGGGCCAGCGCCACGATCGCATCGGGTGGAGCGACGCTGTTCTACCCGACGGGCTGGAGACCGATCCAGGGCGACAGCGGAACAGTGACTGAGGCGCTTCGCGACAGCCGCGGTGTCTACCACGGCTACCTCAACGCCACTCCCCGCCAGGGCGCCGAGCAGCTCCGCGGCTGGACCGCGTTCCGAACCGGCCGCAACCGTGACGAGGGCGATACCCGGGTGCACGTGATCGCTGCGGCCGAAGACGTGAGCTTCGGCGACGCTCGCGCGTCGTGCGTGATCGACAACTACCGCTCACGGGTCCGATCGCACCCCTACCGCGAGGTAGCCTGCCTGATCGCCGGTGATCGCTACACCAACGTCTTCGTGGGGGCCGCACTCGTATCCGATTGGCCAAGGCTCGGAGGGTTGATCGAGCGTGCGGCGACGGCCCTCAGAGAGCGTTGAGCGGCCGGCCGAAGAGCGCCGCGGCCGCTTCACCATCAGCGAGTAGAACGTTCCGCGCTGGGCGCAGGCACCGAACCCGTCGTGCGTTGCGCGGACACGGAAGTCAGGCCGCTGCATCGGCCCCAGGGGGCCCGTGCCGATTTCGCGTGGGGACTGCCAGCCCCTTGGAGGTACCCTCCAGCCGATGAAGACGCCTGCAATCGCCTGGCGGAGCGGAAGCGCGACAACGAACGTCCCTCTCTCGAGTTCGTTCAATACGAGTAGAGGTTGCTGGCGCTTTCCCCGGGCTCCTGCTTGATCGGTGGGCTGCTCAATTGCTCGCCGGCGGCGCACAGGCGGTCTCCCGCGCCGCCTGCCGCGCCGCGCCGAACGTTGGCCGAGACGAATCCCGGCAGGTGGCGCATGACCTCGTCTGTGGTGCGCTGCCACAGCTCGACCAAGCGCTCTTGGTTTGCGGGGTCGACGGTGAACACGTTGATCAACGTCACGACTGGGGCGTCAGCGCAGATGACTGATTCAGACATGTTGAATCCATTTCATCGTTGGGGGACGTTTGGTCCTTTGGGGGCGCTGGCCTTGAGGCCGCGTTCGCTGTAATCGTCCGGTGGGTTCTCAGGTGCCTGCGACGTGACGCCGGATGCGTGCATCATTGCGCCGCGGCTTGTGCGGTGGCGGGGACGGCTCGGGTTGGTGAGTTGGCTGTGGCTGATGGGGCGGCGGTGATGAGGTCGCGGCCGCGGACGAGCAGCAGCGTGATGATGGCGCCGGCGAGGGCGACGATCGCGCCGATCAGGAACACCTCGTCCAGCGCGGAGGCAAACGCGACCTGCTGGGCGTGGTTGAGCACCGGACGCAGCGCAGCCGGGGCATGGGCGATCGCCTGGCCGCCGGCTCCCGCCGCGACGGCCTGGGCGAGCTGGGTGGTGTGGGCCCCGGCGCCGAGGGCGGCCTGGATCGAGTGGTGGACCTGGTGCTGGAAGATCGCACCGAGCCCGGCGATGCCGGTCGCGATCCCGACCTGGCGGAACGTGCTATTCATGCCGCTGGCCATGCCGCTCTGGGCCGGTGAGACGACCCCGATCACAATCGAGGCCAGTGGCGTGTTGACGAGCCCGACCCCCACGCCGCAGAGGCAGAAGCCGGCCAGCAGCGCGGTCCAGTCTGATGCGGGGTCGACCCCGCGCATCGCGAACAGTCCGACGCCGATCAGCCCGAGGCCGGCGGCGATGATCAGCCGGGCGGGGAAGCGCTCGGATGCCTTGCCCGCGGCGGCGGCGCAGACGAACGACAGCAGCCCGATCGGCAGCATCCGCAGGCCCGTAGCGAGCGCAGAGAGACCGAGCTCGCCCTGCATGTAGATCGTGATGTAGAGGAACAGGGCGAAGATCGAAGCGGAGATCGCGAACGCAGCCGCCGAAGCTCCGGATGAGGTCGGCTTGGCGAACAGCCTCAGGTCGAGCATCGGATCCGCATTACGGCGCTCGATCGTCAGGAAGATCGCCATCAGCGCCGCCGAGCCGGCGAGGCAGCCCACGATCAGCGGGCTGGTCCAGCCCTCGGCGTTGCCGCGGATCAGCGCGAAGACGAGCGCGACCAGCGCGCCGCTGAACGTGGCGAAGCCCGGCCAGTCCAGCCGGCCGGCGCCGGGGTCGCGGGACTCGGCCAGGCGGGTGACCGTGAGCCCGACGGCGGCCACGCCGATTGGCACGTTCAGCAGGAAGATCGCGCGCCAGCTGAGGCCCGTCGTCAGCAGGCCGCCGACGAGCGGCCCGACGGCGACCGAAACGCCGGTCGTGGCGCCGTAGATACCGAACGCGGTGCCGCGCTCGCGGCCCTGGAACTCCTGCGCGATCAGTGACAGCGAGGTCGCGAACATCGCCGCCCCGCCGATACCCTGCACCGCTCGCGCGAGGATCAGAAGAGATGCGCTCGGCGCCAGCGCGCACGCCAGCGAAGCGAGGGTGAAGACACCCAGGCCGCCGGCGAATATCGCCCTGCGCCCGATGCGGTCGGCAAGCGAGCCCGCCGTCAACAACAGCGCCCCGAGCGTCAGGGCGTAGGCGTCCACCACCCACTGCAGGTCCTCGAAGCTCGCGCCCAGGGAGCGGGCCACCGATGGCAACGCCACGTTGACCACTGTGATGTCCAGCAACAGCATGAAGATCCCTACACAGACCACCAGCAACGTCCACCATCTCCTCGACATGACCGGTCCCTTCGCTAGCTGAACAGTTCTCATACAGAACAAGCTATCGTTCTTCTGCCGAACTGTCAAGTGCTATAACATCAAGCTATGACGACGGCCACCGAACCCACCCCTGCCTCGCCCGCCGACGCGCTCGCCAGCAGCCCAGCGTTCCTGCTGGCCAAGGTCGGCGCCGACAGCAGCCGCCGCTACAAACAGCGCCTTGAGCCCCTCGGCCTCGAGCCCCAGCACGCCGCCCTGCTGCGCTACATCGCCTCCGGCGACGGCCTCTCCCAGCAGGCGCTCGCGGACATCCTCGGGCTCGCGCGCAGCCGCATGGTCGTCCTCATCGACGAGCTCGAGCAGCGCGGCCTCGTCGAGCGCCGCCGCAGCGCCGCGGACCGCCGCGCCTACGCGCTGCACCTAACGGCCAAGGGTCGGCGGCTACTGCAACAGGTGATGGAGCTCTCGCGCCACTACGAAGAGGAGCTCTGCAAGCCACTTTCCCCGGCCGAGCGCGCACAGCTCGTCACGCTGCTACAGCGCCTCGCAGCTCAGCAGGACGTCCCGCTCGGCGTACACCCCGAGCTCGGCCGCTGAAGCGCCAGCCGGTGAAGGACGCGGGGCCGGCGGGGGACTAGCTGCCCGATCGGATCTCGGGCTCGGAGGTAGGCAGCGACCGCTGCGGTCAGCCGGTGCGAGGGGCGAGCAGAGGTGATGCGCTCGCGCTATGACGACCGTTGCTCGGGTGGTGCGACCTTTGGGCTCGAAATCCTCGCATACATCGATCATCGCGCCGCACCATTTGACCCAGTCGTTCACTGGTGCAGAGCCATGGTTCAGCGAGCCGCCCGGTTGAGCCGGGAGGAAAGCAATCGTAGATGCTGGACGAGGTCGGGCGGCTCGTGCACCGCGAAGTCGACCCCAAGCATCGCGACGCGCAGGGCCAGCCAACTGAGGTCGTCATCGCCAGTCCTGTACTCGCACGTGTGGGCATCGATCGGCTCGATCGTGCCCCAGCGAGCCGGGACCCGGTTCGCGATCTCCTCCGCGGCGGCGTGCAGCGTGACTCGAGCCTCGAACCGGTTCGGCGCCCCGGTGATGCTCTGCTCGACGTACGCGACCGGATCTTTCGCCGGCAGCCGCCGCGCAATGAAGCGCACGCCCGTCGACACAGGTCCGGCGAGGCGGTCGACCCTGAAGGTCCGCCAGTCCTCGCGGCGAGCATCCCAGGCGATCAGGTACCAGCGCCGGCCCTGGTTTACGAGCGAGTGCGGCTCGACCTCACGACGGGTGACAGTGCCGTCGCGACTTCGGTAGCCAAAGCGAGGCGCTCCGAGTCACGGCACGATGCGGCGATCACGGTGAGGTGCTCTGGATCGACCGTCGGGCCGCCGATGTCGAGCGTGAACATTGGCATCCCCCCCCCCCTTCAGGCCGACCCCCCCCCCCCCATCGCCGCGCTGAGCGCCCCGACGCGACGACGCAGATGCGCCGGCAGGACCTGCTTGAGCTTGACGAGTGCTCGCACGGAGGTTTCCTCGATCCCTGTCACGGACGCGCGGGCGGCGGTGCCAAGGCCGACTGCAATCGCGATCGCTTCCTCGTCGTCGAGGAGCAGCGGCGGCATCGCGCTTCCGGCGCGGAATCGGTACCCACCAGCTCGAGAAAGCGCCAGGCGCGGCCAGCGAAACGACGAGGCCCACCCCCGGCACGCCGAGGCGCCACATGCAGCCCTCAGCGACACGCCTGCTCGCCGAGCAATGTGAGCGCCAGCCGGCGATCGCTCGGACGCTCGCTCATCGCGCGAAGCGGGAGCCGCCGCAGCAGTGTCGAGTGAGTGATCGCCCAGGCTGGCACCGCCCGCTCGGTGATCGGGCTACGAGCCCTTGGGCGGCAATGTTTTGGCGAACTCCATCGCGCGGCGCACCCAGGCCCCGACCTGGCGCTTTGTCGTCACGCCCTCGGCCGCGACGTGGATCCAGCCCGGCATCTGCCCGCCTCTCATCTCGATTGCCTCTGTGTGTGGTCGCGAGAGTGCCTCGTCGATTGCGTCCGGCCCTACTCGCACCATCAGTCCACCGCGACTGAATGCCGAGATCGCCATGTTGCCGTGCAGGAGAAAGGCCAGCCCACCGAACATCGCCTTCTCGCTCACCCCGTCCTGGTCGGCAAGCTGTTCGCGGAGGCGGTTGGCGAGGTCGACGTCGTAGGCCATGTTAGGTGCAGCGTACCCGGCGTCGTTGGTCAACAACCAGCCCAGACAGGCGCGCTCTCGCGATGGCGAGCGTCCCAGCACTCTTGTCGACGCTGCCGGCGCTGAGGAGGACCAGGTCCGCTAACGGGCGGGTCGGTGGCTTGCGCCTTGCGCCGGGAGGAGGCGTCTGGACGAGCGCCTACCACGTGCTCCCTCGGGACGAGGAGGAGCGGAGCCGCGCGATTTGATCGCTTGTGCTTCGCGCCCCTGAAGCGAGCGTCTCGTCAACCCGCGCAGCCTGAGCTTCAACGCTCCCACGCCACAGCCGCCCCGCACTCCACCAAGCGAGCTATACCCAGAAGTTGTGGATGCGTGGCGTGAGGAAGGCGGCGTACCTTCCCGGTTGACAAAGACCGACCGCCGTGAGGCGGGAAAGGAAGGCACGCCGTGTCAGATGTTCGCAGGCTCCCCGTCGGGGAGGACAAAGAGGACCGTGTCACGCTCGATGATCTCGCGCGCGAGGGCGCGCGTCGGATGATCGCTGCGGCGCTCGAGGCCGAGGTCGACGAGTACGTTTCGTCGTTCACGGAGGAGCTCGGCGAGGACGGCAAGCGGCTGGTAGTCCGCAACGGGCGCGCGCGGGAGCGGCGCGTGACGGTGGGGTCAGGGACGGTGGCGATCCAGGCGCCGCGGGTCAACGACAGGCGCGTGGAGAAGGACACCGGGAAGCGCAAGCGGTTTGGCTCGAAGATCTTGCCGGCTTACGCGCGGCGGTCTCCGAAGGTCACGGAGGTCCTCCCGATCCTTTATCTGCACGGCCTCTCGACTGGGGACTTCGGGCCGGCGCTCAGGGATCTGCTCGGAGAGGATGCCTCGGGGCTGTCGGCGAGCTCGATCCAGCGGCTGACGGAGGCCTGGCAGGCCGAGCACGCGGCGTTCCGCACGCGCGAGCTGCGGTTCCACCGTTACGCGACCTGTTCGTTGACGGCGTCAACGTGGCCGTCAGGCTCGGCGAGGACGATCGACTGTGCCTGCTGGTCGTGATCGGCGTGCGCGAGGACGGGGAGAAGGAGCTGCTCGCGGTCGAGGACGGCTACAGGGAGTCGGCCGACTCGTGGGCGGCCGTGTTCCGCGATCTGCGCGACCGCGGGATGAACGAGCCGAAGCTCGTGACCGGTGACGGTGCGCTCGGTGCGTGGGCCGCGCTCAGGGAAGTGTTCCCCGGCGCCCGAGAGCAACGCTGTTGGGTCCACAAGACAGCGAACGCATTGGACTCGCTGCCCAAGCGGCTTCAGCCCCGCGCGAAGAGCCTGCTGCACGAGATGGCCGAGGCCCCCAGCCAGGCGGACGCCCGCAAGGCGCTGGAGCGGTTCCGCTCAGAGTTCGACGCCAAGTACCCCAAGGCGGTCGCGAAGCTCAACAAGGACTGGAACGCGCTCACCGCGTTCTTCGACTTCCCCGCCGAGCACTGGCGGCACCTACGGACGACGAACCCGATCGAGAGCAGCTTCGCGACCGTGAAGCTCCGCACCCGCGTCACCAAGGGCGCCGGCTCGAAGAAGGCAGCGCTCACGATGGCCTACAAGCTGCTCGTCGCCGCCCAGGAGCGCTGGCGAAGGTTCAACGGCCACGAGCTCGTCGGTGACGTGCTCGATGGCGTGAAGTTCAAGGACGGAATCAAGGTCACCGACGACAACACCACGACGACGGACGAGAAGGTCGCCGCCTGATGATCCACCTTCTCATCCACAACATTGACAATGTCCCACCAAGCTCCGCTCCCCCTCGTCACACCTCCACAACGCACCAACGCGCCATTCGCCAGCTCTACGTCGCCAGCTCCCCTGACCAACCACAAATGCGTCCCAGCCGCTCAGCTCCGCTACGCTCCGCCTCGCAGCAGACAATTGTATCGGATGATGCGGCGTATACGTCGTGTACGCATATCGCGATCACGACTTCGCGCATACGGGGCCTTCGGACGAGGCACGGCGCCAGGCAGCCGGCCTCCAGCCCGTAGCTCTTCATAGGAAGGCGCGAGCAGCAGTCGGGCGGGGACCGGGCGATACGGCGAGGAGAGCGTGTCTACTTGCGAGAGCCCTCGGGCGCTCGCGGGGGAAAGAGCTTGCGCTCCTTCGCCGTCATCTCCCGAATCGTGAGCGATCCTTCCTTGATCTGCCGCTGAACGTCCTCCAGCTTGATCAAGCGTCTCTCAGCTCTGCGGTTCGCATCAATGCCCATTGAGTCAGGTTAGCGGGTACCTCTCAGCGGCCAAGACCCAAGGCACCCCTGTGGGGATACAAGGACCGGCTCACACGGATGCTCAACGACCAGGCGGGGCGGTGTCTCTGGAGCGAAGTCGGACGGGAGATTCCCAGGGCCTGCGGTTGTCAAGTGAGATCGAGGCAAACCTCCTCTGCTATTGTTGGTTCATCAGGTTGGACGGTTCGTCCAACACCGTAGTGTTAGCGCTCGTAGCCTTGCTCATAGCAATCTCCGCGTTCGCAGCACACATCGACGCCGGAGGAAAGACAATGGCTACAGGAACCGTGAAGTGGTTCAGCGACGACAAGGGATTCGGGTTCATAACGCCCGATGACCAGTCGAAGGACTTGTTCGTCCATCACAGCGCAATCATCGGCGAGGGCTATCGCTCACTCGCTGAGGGCGCGAAGGTCAACTACGACCCAGAGGCCGGCGACAAGGGGCCCAAGGCGGTCAACGTCCAAGCTGCCTAGTATCGAGCACGAGACCGTCGATCGCATAGCCAATACGGTCGTCACCGTCGTGCCCGTTGACCTTCTGGGTGTCGCGATCTGGAGGGCGTGGGGTGGAGCGCTTCACTCGATCAACTCGCTGTGTCACTTCCTTGGTCGGCGGCGGTTTGCCACCGGCGATGAGTCGCGCAA
This sequence comes from uncultured Solirubrobacteraceae bacterium, assembly GCA_963709885.1. Classification (GTDB taxonomy): domain Bacteria; phylum Actinomycetota; class Thermoleophilia; order Solirubrobacterales; family Solirubrobacteraceae; genus Palsa-744. Next base: position 74,776 of record CAVPXY010000002.1, read on the forward strand.
TCTTGGCTGGCTTGCACTACCGACCTTCGGCGAGGCCTGGCACAACAACCACCACGCGTTCCCCACCTCCGCGCACCACGGCCTCACGCGCTGGCAACTGGACCCAGGGGGATGGCTGCTTGACGGCCTGGAGCGGCTGGGGCTCGTGTGGCGCGTTGTTCGAATCACCCCAGGCGCCCAGCAGGCAAGGCTCACAGCCGGTCAGGCGGATTAGCGGTGACACATGGGGCCAGCGGGACGTCCCTCGCCAGTCAGGCCGACGACGAGGACACCCGCACTGCGACGGTTTCCGCGCCGAGGGTCAATGCGCTCGACGTGAGCCGGGACATGCTCCGCTTCGCGAGCGAGGTGGACACCCAGCAGCAGCGAATGCTCGAGCGGCTGCGCCGGGCCGGGGATCAGCCGGTCACTTTCGCCGAGCTGCACGCCGCTGGGATTGACTTCCCGGCCGCCGTCGTGAGCGAGCTCCAGCTGAACGGATACGCGATCGACCGTGTCTATGACCATGGGAGGCTGGTCGGCGTGCGCCTGCTCGAGCCGGAACCTCCCTACAAAGCCGCCCCACACCGGCGTCGTCTACGGCTGTGGCGACAGCGATAACCAGCGACGACGACTCACCACGATAATCGACGACTCGGCCGCATCCGCCGGCTAGTCTCGCTCACCGGGCGTGGGCGACCGAAGTGTCAAGGTAGCCAGCCCGGCGCCCTGGGCACCTGCCCGTCATGCGCAGGATAGGATCGCAAGAATGGTCACCTTCCCGACCGTGCGCGTCGCCGCGATCCAGGCGACGCCGGTGATCCTAGACGCTGACGCTTGCGTGGCAAAGGCCGAGCAGCTGCTTCACGAAGCAGCTGACGCCGGTGCTCAGCTTGCGGTGCTCCCCGAGTGCTTCGTCCCGCTTTACCCGTCAAACGTTTGGGCCCGGAACGCAGCCGGCTTTTCCGGCTGGGACGACCTCTGGGAGCGCCTTTGGGAGAACTCGGTCGATGTTCCGGGTCCACTGATCGACCGGCTTGCAGCGGTCTGTCGAGAGCGCCAGCTCTTCTGTGCGGTGGGCGTCAACGAGCGCGAAGTCGAGCGCCCCGGAACGCTTTACAACACGCTCGTCTATCTCGGCCCCGGCGGCGTGCTCGGTCGCCATCGCAAGTTGATGCCCACGCAGCACGAGCGGCTCTTCCATGGCATCGGCCCCGGCGACGATCTCGCCGTCGTTGAAGCCGCTCAGGCTCGCGTCGGAGGGCTCATCTGTTGGGAGAATCGGATGCCGCTCGCTCGGTACGCCGTCTACCGCGGCGGGCCCCAGATCTGGGTTGCGCCGACTGCCGACGACAGCGATGGCTGGCTCGCCTCGATGCGTCACATTGCGATCGAGTCTGGAGCATTCGTCGTGTCGGTACCGCAGTTCATTCCGGCGGCCGCGTTCCCGGGCGACTTCCCAGTGCAGCTGCCAGCGGACAGGGATGTCTTCGGGCGGGGGGGAGCCGCAGTGATCGAGCCGACCTGGGGCGGGGTGATCGCAGGGCCGCTCTACGACGAGGAGGGCATGGTCTTCGCCGACTGCGACCTGCGTCGCGGTCTGCACGCTAAGCGCTGGTTCGACGCTGTCGGGCACTACAGCCGCGAGGACGTTCTCGCCGGCGGCCCCGCCGCCGGCGCTGAGCCGATCGCGACCGATCTCGACGGCCAAGCGGACTCGCCGCAATAGACGACTCCGATCGAGTGCGAGTCGCCGGCCGAGCTCTCGCTCGCGAAAGCGGGTCCGGGTTGCGGGAGAAGCGTGGTCGTTTCCGGCCCTGCCAGCCCTGGGCGTACCGACCACTTCTTGTCAGTTTCCTGGAGCTGCGTATTCCGCGCTGCTAGGCGGGCAGAGCGCGAGACTCAGGCTCGTGGCGGACTGTGCCGGCCCGCTTGCTGATCGGACCGAACGCAAGCGAGCCGGACGCTGGCGAGTACTTGAGCACGGCCAGAGCCGGATTTTCTACGGATGGCACCGCCCGAGGGCTGGCCTACGGTCGTCGCAACGGAGCGGAGCCCGTGAGGCGGACATGTCCGGCGAGCGGCTTCCGTGAATGCAGTGGCTAGTGGGACGCACGTCCCGGAAGGAGGCATGCTCCAATGCCAGAAACCGAGGTTGGGCGGCCAGAGGCCGATGCTCGGCGCCGCATAGTGGACCGGACTACCGACCTCTCCGAGGAGGTGTTTCAGTCGATCGAGTCAGGCCAGCGAGCTGCGATCGCAGCGATGCGCAGGTTCGTCGACACCGTCGATGCGCAGCTGCCGTCACTTGCCGATGAGCATCCGTCCAGGCGGCAGAACATCATCGACGCCGCCCTGGAGATGTCCGACCAACTGGTCCACACGGAGTACGAGTTCCTTCGCAAGGTTACGAACAGTGCAGGCAAGGCGCTGAGTAGACCTGGCGAGGAGAGGTAGAGCACTTCTTGCGCGGCCGGCGCCTCGGTCGGCCGCGCAGAGGCCCTGCCAGCCCCGGGCGTACCGACCACTTTTAATCAATTTTCCGGCAGCTACGGATCCCGCGTTAGGAGGCCTCCAGAGAGAGGCCGAGGTTCGGCGAGCGAACTCTAGAGGCAGCCTCCTTAGGGCGAGGGCGCCCTAGAGGGGGCGCGCAGCCCGAAGGGCACGCCGGTGAGCTTTTCGGAGATCTCCCAGAGCCGTGCGGCCGCCTGCTCGTCGCGGGCGGCGCGGTTCGGAGACACCAGGTGAGGATGGCCGCGGAACTCGCCGACCCCGTCCGGGCCAACGTAGCTTCCGCCTTCCAGGCCCGGGTACGTGGCCGCATACAGCGTCGGTAGGGCGCCCATGTCGGCGCTCTGAGCCATGACCAGGTTGGTGAATTGCATCACCAGCCGATCGACAGCCGGAGCAGCTGCCGTTTGGAGCTTGGTCGCGGCGTAGCCGGGGTGAGCCGCCAGGCTCCTGACCGTCGAGCCGCCGGCCCGCAGGCGGCGGTCGAGCTCCAGCGCGAACATCAGGTTGGCTAGCTTCGACTGGCTGTAGGCGGCCCAGCGGTTGTAACCGCGCTCGGATTGCAGGTTGTCGAAGTTGATGCGGCCCATCTTGTGCGCAATGCTGCTCAGGGTCACCACGCGGGCATCGGCGCGGCCTTCCATGAGGTCGAGCAGGCGGCCGGTGAGTGCGAAGTGGCCCAGATGGTTCGTGCCCAGCTGCAACTCGAAGCCATCCGCGGTCTGCCGGCGCGGCGGCGCCATCACGCCCGCGTTGTTGATCATCAGATCGAGCCCTTCGTGGTCGCCGCTCGACCGGAAGCGCTCGGCGAAGGCCTCAACGGAAGCGAGGTCGCCCAGGTCCAGCTCGGAGAGCTCGAGTTGCGCGTCGGGCGCGGCGGCTTTGATCGCTCGCAGTGCCTCGGCGCCCTTGCCTGTGTTGCGGCAGGCGAGCACAACGCTCGCGCCGTGCCGTGCCAGCTCACGCGCGGTCGACAGTCCGAGGCCGCTGTTGGCGCCGGTCACGATCGCCGTGCGGCCGTGCTGGTCGGGGATCTGCTCGGCGCTCCACTTGGCACCCATCGACGTCTCCTTCCTTTGGGCGCTCGCGCCGGCGCTGGTGCCGGCGCGGCGACCGGAGCGTACCGCGTCGAGGTCATGAGGCCCTGCCAGCCGTGGGCGTGGCAGGGATTGAACTGCGGCCTCCGTGGAGTCTCTGGGCGCGAGTGACCGACGTAGCGAAGCGCAGACCTCAGGGGCTTGTGCGCGGCGGCCAGGTGCGCGCGACGCTCGTTGAAGGCGTTCGCGGGCACCCGTCCGCGACGCGCGCGCCACTCGCCGGTGGCCGGGTCGCGATCGAGCCACGCCGGCCCGATCCGGCGCTTGACCTGCCGCCACTGGTAGCGGAACTTCGATTCATAGAACGCCTGTCCACGATGCTCGCGAACGACGATGGCGGCGCTGGGATCGGCTGCTGAGCTGCCGCTGACCTCCGGCTGTCCTGGCCTCGGCGATGAGGGTCTCGCCTGGCGCTTCTGCGTAGGCGATCGCCATGCTACACCCCGTGGGTACCACGTGGGTACCACTCCCTCGTGGCTACCGCTTTGGGTACCACATCAGCTCAAATCAGCCGTGTTTCAGGGTTTTGAGCTGAGAAATTCGCAGCAAGCTCGGCGGTTCGGGGTTCGCTGGCGAACTTTCAAGCCGCAGGCCGCGGGTTTGATTCCCGCCGGGCGCACTTTCGCCGATCCTCCTGTTCGCGAGGCATGCGGCACACCTGGGCAGGAGCTCGAATCGTCCTGGGCCACGGATTTGCGTCATCTTGAGGCATCCAAGTTTGACATTCTGCGTAAAACGTGATTTATATGTCCTAACAAAGGGAAGGATCCCGCCATTCGGAGTCGCAAGGAGCCGGGTGGCCATGGGGTCGGAAAGCCGGAACAGGACCGACCGAAAGGTCAAGCAGGATGCGAGACCGAGAGTGGGGTAAAGGGAGATGATCAGACTGTTCGCTTGCCAGGAGCAACGGATGCTCCGCGCGCTGCACGGCCGGTGGCCGTACCGGCGCTCGCACTGCCGCGACGACCTGCACTGGCTCGTGCGGGTGCGACCGGGGGGGCGCTGGTGCTCGACGGGACGCGCACATTCGATGGTGGGTCTGCGCGCCTGTCGTCGACGACCCCACAGCGCCTGAGGGGCCGTTTGGGGGAAGGGGGAAGGGGGAAGGGGACCTATCCCAGCAGGCCCGAGACCGGCGTCGGGCGGGCCTGCTGGGATGGGTGGCGCTGCGAGTGGCCTTCTGCCTGTGCGCCGTGCTCGGCGATGGCGTCGATCAACCTCGTCCAGATGGCCCGGGGCAGGTCATGGCCCATGCCCTCGATGCTCATCAACCTGGCCCCGGGGATGGCGCGCGCGGTCGCCCTGCCGCCCGAGTGGGCCACGAGCGGGTCGGCGGTGCCGTGGATCACAAGGGTCGGCGCATCGATGCGTCGCAGTTCCTTCGTCCGGTTCCCCGAGGCGATGATCGCCGCCAGCTGGCGCCCGGTTCCGGCGGGGTCGTGATCGCGGTCGTAGCTCCGGCCGGCGAGCTCGGGGATTTCCTCGGGGTCGCGCTCGATGCCGGTCGACCCGATCGTCGCGAACAGGCGATCGGCGGCCGCGACGAACGCAGCTCGCTCCGGGGCACTGGCATGCCGTCCAAGGGGAACGCGGCGGAGAAAGAGCGGGTAGATCCGAAGCGCGGGCTGTCCTGTCCGGAATCTGCCGGTGTTGGACATGATCGACACGAGCGAGCGAACCTTCTGCGGGTAGCGCGCGGCGAGCGTCTGGGCGATCATCCCGCCCATCGACGCACCGATCACGTGCGCCGACGCGAGCTCGAGCTCGCTCAAGAGTCGCGCGGTATCCTCGGCCATGTCGGCGAGCGTGTATACGGCGGCGCGCTTGTTGCGCAGTAGCAGCTGGGGGATCGTCGGCGGACGACCGCGCACGTGCGTCGAATGCCCGATATCGCGGTTGTCGAAGCGGACAACGTGAAACCCCCGCCCCGCGAGATCCGCAGCAGAAGTCCTCGTGCCAGGCGATCATCTGCGTGCCCAAGCCCATGATCAGCAGCGCCGTCGGATCGGACGGATCGCCGAAGGTCTCATAGCAGAGGGTGATCCCCCTGCCGACGTCACAGAACTGCTCGGGCATGCACTGACTCTATCGGCCCATCGTCGCTACGATCGTGCAGATGGGAGAACGCGACATCCGGAAGCTGTCGATCGACACGATTCGCGGCCTCGCGATGGACGCTGTGCAGAAGGCCAATGCCGGGCACCCGGGAACCGCGATGGCGCTCGCGCCGCTGGCGTACACGCTGTTCAAGCGCTTCCTGCGGGCCAATCCGGCCGACACGGGGTGGCCCGACCGCGATCGCTTCGTCCTGAGCTCCGGCCACGCGTGCGTGCTGCAGTACTCGCTGCTCCACCTCACCGGCTATGAGATGAGCCTCGACGATCTGAAGCAGTTCCGCCAGTGGGGCTCGCGCACGCCCGGACACCCCGAGCGCGGCCGCACACCCGGCATCGAGGTCACGACCGGGCCGCTCGGCCAGGGCTTCGGCAACGCGGTCGGAATGGCGATGGCGGAGCGTTTCCTCGCCGAGCGCTTCAACCGTCCCGGCCTCGAGGTCGTCGACCACAACGTCTATGCGATCTGCTCCGACGGCGACATGATGGAGGGAATCAGCCAGGAGGCGGCGTCGATCGCCGGGCACTTCGGCCTCGGCAAGCTGATCGTCTGCTACGACGACAACCACATCACGATCGACGGCACCACCGCGATCTCCTTCGACGGCGAGAACCACCCGGCTCGCCTACAGGCCGATGGCTGGCACGTGCAACAGGTGGGGGACTCCGAGGACATCGACGCGCTCGAGTTGCGCCCTCGCCGAGGCGCGCGCAGAAACAGAGCGGCCGTCGTTGATCGCGATTCGCTCGCACATCGCCTACCCGGCGCCGCACGCGGTGGACACCGCAAAGTCTCATGGCTCGCCACTTGGCGAAGACGAGGTGAGGGCCACGAAGAAGGTGATGGGCTTCGATCCCGACCGCAAGTTCTGGGTCGATGAGCGCGTGTACGAGCACATGTCCCTGCACGCTGCCGGCGCCGCGGCGCAACAGGCCTGGCGCGAGCGCTTTGACTCATGGAGGGCGGCGCTTCCAGACATGGCTGCCGAGTGGGATCGCGCGTGGGCGGGGAATCTGCGCGACGGCTGGCGCGAGGCGCTCCCGAGCTTCAAGGCCGGCGAGGAGATCGCCACGCGCTCGGCGGGCCAGAAGGCGATGGCGGGCTTCAGCGAGTTTGCCCCGACGATGGTCGGCGGCGCGGCCGACCTGGTGGAGTCGACCAAGACGGTGTTCGAGGGGGCCGGGGAGTTCTCGAGGGTGCACGCCGGGCGCAACATCCCGTTCGGCATCCGCGAGCACGCCATGGGCGCGATCGTCAACGGGGCCGCGGCCCACGGGGGGATCCTCAAGCCGTACGGGTCGACATTCCTGGTCTTCTCCGACTACATGCGCGCCAGCGTGCGGCTGTCGGCGCTGATGGGACTGCCGGTGGTGTGGGTGTGGACGCACGACTCGGTCGGTTTGGGGGAGGACGGGCCGACCCATCAGCCGGTCGAGCACTACGCAGCGCTGCGCGCGATTCCCCGCCTGTGGGTGATCCGTCCCGGCCGATGCGAACGAGACATCCGTGGCGTGGCGGGTGGCGCTGGACCGCGAGGATGGGCCGGTCGCCCTGCTGCTCTCCCGCCAGAACATCCCGGTGCTCGACCGCGACGAGGTGGCGAGTGCCGAGGAGCTGGAGCGTGGCGGCTACGTGCTGTGGGACTCTTTTACCGAGGGCCCAGCCTCCGATGGAGCCGGCCCCGGGGCTTACGGCGATGGCCCGGAGGTGATCCTGATCTCCACGGGTGCCGAGGTTCCACCGACGCTGCAGGCCGGACGGACGCTCGCCGAGGAGGGCGCGAGGGTACGCGTTGTGTCGATGCCCTGCATGGAGCTCTTCGAAGCCCAGCCTCAGGAGTATCGCGAGCAGGTGCTTCCGCGCCGGGTGACGGCCCGCCTGGCGGTCGAGCCGGGGGCGAGGATGAGCTGGTGGAAGTGGGTGGGTTCCGAGGGCGATGTGCTGGGACTCGACCGCTTCGGCGCCTCCGCGCCGGGTACGAGGGTTCTGGAGGAGCTGGGTTTCACCGCTGAGAACATCGCCACGCAGGCCAGGGCGCTGCTGGAGCGCCCGAGTCCGATATCGAGCTGAAGAAGGAGATCCGAGCAATGTCCTCTGATTCCCGTCGTCCCGTTGCAGCTGCTCTCCGCTTTGGGACAGAGCGTGTGGATCGACTTCCTCTCGCGCGACTCGATTCGAGGAGGGCACCTGCAGAGCCTCCTCGACGAGGACTCCGTGGTGGGGGCCACCTCGAACCCGACGATCTTCCAGAAGGCGATGACCGCGGGGAACGCCTACGACGAGCAGCTGCACGAACTCGACCCCCGGCTCGAGGTCAAGGATGTCTTCTGGTCGCTGGCCGAGCAGGACATCCGCGAGGCCTGCGACCTCTTCCGCCCGGTGTGGGACGGAGGTGGGGGTCGCGACGGGTACGTCTCGCTCGAGGTCGATCCCGGCCTCGCCTACGACACGCTCGCAACGTTCCGCGAAGCGATGCGGATTCATGAAGCCGTCGAGCGCCCCAACCTGATGGTCAAGATCCCCGCCACCAAGCCGGGGCTCGCGGCGATCGAGGATGTGATCGCCAAGGGTCGCTCGATCAACGTCACCCTCATCTTCTCGTTGCGCCGCTACGCCGAGGTGGCCGAGTCCTACCTCCGGGGAGTCGAGCGCCTGATCGCCGATGGCGGTGATCCGGCGACCGTTGCCTCGGTCGCGAGCTTCTTCGTGTCGCGGATCGACACCGAGGGCGACCGGCGCCTGGATGAGATCGGCGGCCACGACGAGCTGAAGGGAAAGCTCGCGGTGGCCAACGCAAGGCTCGCCTACAGCCACTACCTGGAGGTGTTCGGCGGGCCGCGCTGGGAGTACCTCGCATCAAAGGGCGCCACCCCGCAGCGCGTGCTGTGGGCGTCGACGTCGGTCAAGAACCCGGACTACCCGGACACGATGTACGTGGAGGAGCTGATCGGTGCCGCCACGGTCAACACGATGCCGGAGGAGACGATCAGGGCCTACCAGGACCACGGCAGTCCGAAGGCTCGCCTGGAGAGCGGCCTGGCGCAGGCGCGCGAAGTGTTCGACGAGCTGGCCAAGGCCGGCGTGGACTACGACGACGCTCACCGACACGCTCGAGCGCGAGGGAGTGGAGAAATTCTCCGACTCCTTCGACAAACTGCTCGAGGCCCTGCACGAGAAGCGCAAGTCGCTCGCTCCCGCCTGATCGCGCCGTGGGCCCGCTGTGGCGCCGCCGTCTCGAGCCGCGCGATGGCTGCTGTCCTGCCGATCAGGTGTATGGGATCGGTACCAGCACGACGATCCTCAAAGGCCCCGACGGGAAGGCCTCGGCGTGGAGGGTGAACACTCCGAACGTGCGCCCCCGATAGTGGTAGGTGCCACTGGCGGGCACTGCTCCGGGCATCGGACCGAGACTGTTCTTCACGAGCTTCGGGCCCATGTACATGAGGACATCGAGCCCCGCCAGACGCTTGGCGAGTCGTTGGTAGCCCTCGTCGTCCTGGATGGAGAGCACGAAGCTGCCGATCGTGCGCCCGCTGAGGAGCAGCGGCGCGTTCACGGGGGCGAGCACGAACGGCCCGCCCACGTCGGACAGCAGTCGCCCAGGAGCGCTCACGCGAAGACGGACGATGTGCTGGTTGAGCAGGCCCAGGATCGCCTGCCGCGTGGCGGCTCGGTCGCGCCGGGCGACCGCGTGTAGGAGGGTAGCGTCGTGCTGGACGCGATGGACCTGGGTGAGGGCGCGCCGGCCTGCCTCGCCGGCATAGATGAGGGTCGCAACGTGGCTGAGCGTCTTGACGACCGTGTCTTGGCTCGTTGGCCCGCAGAGGGGTGTGATCGAGCGAATCGACCTGAGCAGATACACCCTCGACGGCCCCGTAGGGTAGATCTCCGCCGGGAAGGAGGTGTACCGGTAGTCGACGCGGTCCTTGGTGAGCGTGCCCTGGGTCGGCAGTTCGCCCGGCGGCAGCCCGAACGAGCCGGCGATGCTCCGCCCGTTCGTACGCAGGGCAACGGAGCCTTGGGTGATGCCGCTGGTCTCGGCGAGGAAACCTTCGTCGGTCCATACGCTCGTCACAAAGGTTCCGATCGGGGTGCCCCCCGCGCCGGTGAGCGTGCCGTTCAGCGGAGCGAGCGCATCGGGACCGACGTCGACGAGCACCTGCCCGCCGCGCATCAGCTCGAGGTTCGTCATGTGCCCGATGGCGATCAGCGCTTCGGCGGTTGCGCGCGCGGCCTGCGCGTCGCCCCGTTCGATCGCGGCGCGCAGCGGTGCGGAGGTCGCGATGAAGTGCTGCGCAACGGCGGTCCTTTCGCTTGCGACGCCCTCGTGGTAGACGCGCATCGCCACCCGGCCGAGGGCCGTGAGCACCGTCCCCGCGCAGGTGCTCGACGACGAGTCCGCCGCGGCGCTCGTGGACACGGTCGAGTTGCTTCTATGGCCTGCTCCGCAGCCGGCGATTGCGATGCTGATGGCAAGCACGATCGCGACCCGTATGGCGATCAAGGGCATGCCCACGCCGAAAACCATCAAGTCAAATGCTAAGGAGGCGCTAATCGCGTGGTGAGACTCCTCATATTCGAGGCGGTGTCCGTTAGGGTCATGTCGTGCCAGTCGCCCTGATCACCGGTGCGTCGACCGGCATCGGCCGCGCGACGGCCCTGCGGTTGGTCCGATCAGGTTGGACAGTGCTGGCCGGGGTACGCGATCCCGCCGCCGGCGAGGAGCTCGTGCGAGCGGCCTCCGCCGCCGGGCGCTTGGTCGCGCTCACGCTCGATGTGACCGACGCCGGGCAGATCGCGGCGGCTGTCGGGACGGTCGATGTGCAGGCCGGTCATGGCGGAGGACCCGGGAGCGGAAGGCTCGACGCGCTCGTCAACAACGCGGGTGTGGGCTTCGGGGGTCCGCTGGAGCTCGTGCCGCTCGACGATCTGCGCAGGCTGTTCGACGTGAACATGTTCGGGCAGGTGGCCGTCACCCAGGCGATGCTGCCGGCGCTGCGCCGGGCACGCGGACGGATCGTGTTCGTCTCCTCCATCGGCGGGCGCGTGGCGATGGCGTTCAATGCTCCCTACGCAGCCTCCAAGCACGCGCTCGAGGCGGTCGGCGATGCACTACGCGTGGAGCTACGCAGCTCCGACATCCAGGTGACGCTCATAGAGCCGGCCTCGGTCGCGACGCCGATCTGGGACAAGGCCAACGCGGATGCCGAGCAGGTGAGCATCCCGCCCGAGTTCCAGGCGGAGTACGGCCAGGTGCCGGCGGCAATGAGGAAGGTGGTCCAGAGTGTCGCACGACGTGGCATGCCGGCCGAGCAGGTGGCTGAGACGATCGAGCGGGCGCTCACCGCACCGCACATGAAGGCCCGCTACCTCGTCGGACGCGAAGCGAAGGCGATGCTGCTCACGAGGCGGCTCCTGCCCGACCTGGTCTTCGACCGGGTGGCGCGGCGGGTGCTCGGGGTGTGACCGGTCGGCCGGGGTCAGGGTGGCGGGGGGTAGACGGCCAGCCACGCGAACAGGCTGGTGGTGGCCGCCTGCGTCTGGAGCATCCCCGGGACGGCGTACTGGGAGGGGAGGGTCTCGCCGTTCCATGAGAGCAGATAGAGGCCTTCGCCGTTGAGCGCGTGTGCCTCCGCCGCGCGTGCGTTGTCCGCGGCGAGCGCGTACAGCGTCGGGTCGTTCTGCAGGGAGTAGAGGGCGAGCATCCACTGCAGGTAGACCGCGTCGTACTGCGGGGAGAAGTCGAGCAGATGGCCGAAGCGGTGAAGCGCCGTTGTCTTCACCTGCTCGGCGCGTGCGCAGTCGCCGGGGTCGGCCGTCATCTTGCACAGTACCGCCTGTGCGTATATCAGCGGTGCCTCGATGTAGTCGATCGGGGTCGGGTTCAGGCTGCTGCCGGCGTACAGGTCGTTGGACGCGCTGAACCCGGTGGTGTTCGCCCAGGCCAGGAACATGCGCGCCTCGCTTAGGTAGACGGCCGAGTGGGTCTGCTGGTAGAGCAGAGTGGCCAGGAGCGTCCCCGTGGCGAGCGCCTCGCCGGCCTTGTAGGGGTGCCTGGTGTTCCACCATATCCCCCCCGTCTGCCGGTCCCAGCCAACGGCGGCGATGTATCCGAGCGCCCGCTCGGCGTCGGCGAGCCAGCGCGTCGTGGCGGTGGCGCGGTAGGCGTTCATGAACGCCAGCCCCCACCAGCCGTTGTCGTCGAACCACGTCTCGGTGTTCGCAGCGCGGTCGCCCGGGTAGGGCGAGTAGCCGGGCAAGGGGCGCAGGCCTCGGTTCAGGTAGCGCTCTGCGCCGGTGGCGAAGTGCGCTACAGCCTGCCTGTTGACCTGCGTGGGTTGGGCGATGGCGATGGCGTCGAGTGCCTGGAACAGCGGGACGATGTCCCATATTGTGGCCAGCGGATAGCGTTCGCGGTCGCCCAGGCGGGCGTCGTACCACCCCCGCCGGGCATCGCTCCAGTGCTGCTCGGCGCGCGCCACGCCGCTATGCGCCAAGAGCAGATAGTGCTGCTGGGCGGGGGTCGGCCCGGACTGCTGGGCGGCGGTGAGCAGCCCGGTCGGCGCGGCCTGCGAGGTGCCAGACAGCATGAGCGCAAGCGCGAGCACTGCGACGAGGGGTATCGATCTGCCCATATGATTCATAACCCGACGCCAGAGGAGACGTCGCGTCGCTTCCCGGCATGGCCGCCCGCCTGCGTTCGTGTTGTCGGTTACATCAGCGCGGCTACCGTGTAGCAGCCGGTGACCATGGCCGAATAGACGACGTGTCGATGACGATGACCGCCTCCCCACCCCCCATTCCTGCCGACGCCCATGTCCCGAGCCCGCCCTCGGAACGGGGCGCGTGGCTGCTCGCCTGCGTCGTTGGGGGGTTGGGCGTGGCCGTGCTCGTGGCCGTGCTCACCGGGGTGGTTGGCCGGACGACCTCCGTGCCGCCCGCGCGGCCGCCCGCCGTGCTCCTCGTCGCCGCTACGCCCACGCCCGGCCCCGCCGCCTCGGCCAGCGCGCTCGCGGGAGCCGGAGCGGAAGCAGGGCGTGGATCCAGCGAGCGGGCGGCGCACGCGCATGGACACACTCGCGCGGCGATCGTCGCCCGCCCGTCGAGCGTCCAACAGGATCTGGAAGCGAGGCGCTTCGTCGATCAGACGCAAGCGCACATCTCGACCCGCTGGATGGAAGGCTTCTATCCCATCTACGGCGTCGCCCAGAGCACGTTCGGGGTCAATTGGCTGCTGGTGGCGTCGATCCACATGCAGGAGTCGGCATTCTCCACCGCCCCGAGCACCTACCACGGGCTTAACTTCGCCGGCTGTTGCGGGGGGCCGATGCAGTTCAACGTGACCAACCGCCCGGTCAGCACCTGGCAGCTCGTGAGCGATTCCTACATCTACGGAAAGCGTCCCGCGTTCTACGACCACATGACCGCCGCGCACCCTTCGATCTACGACGACTTCGACGCCATAATGGCGGCCGCTCACCTGCTGTCCTCGGACGGGGCGGAATTCGCGCTCGACGCCGCGGCGTGGGACGCGGCCTACGCCTACTACGGGCACGATGCCACCGGGGTGGGTTACGCCGATGAGGTGCTCGCGCGCGCGATCGGCTGGTCGCAGCACGGGTTCTGCATCAACTGCGGGGTGGAACCGGCGTTGGTCGAAGCGGTGCACGCCGCCTACGGTACGCCCGTCCTGGCGGCGTTGACCACGGCCACGACGGCCAGCGTCTCCCGTCCGGCGGCCCGCTCGAAGCGCTGAAGCGCACGGGCTGGGCGGGCGGGCGTACGCCCGTCCAGGGCACGCTATCTAGGCGGCGCTCGCCTGCACGAGCAGCTCGCCGGCTACCCGGTCGCTCGCGCCGGAGGTGCCGCCGAGAAGGCGGCGAGAGAGCTCGGCCCGACGGAAGTACAGGGGCGCGTCGTGCTCCCATGTTGCGCCCGTGCCGCCGTGGACGGAGATCATCGTGCGCGCGGCCTGATCGAGCGCTCGAGAGGCGACTGAGCGGGCGGCGTTGGCGGCGAGAGGGAACTCCGCCGGCGCCCCCCTGCGTGCCCAGCCGGCGTAGTAGAGCAGCGAGCGTCCGTTCTCGAGCTGGCGCAGCACCTCGGTGAGGGAGTGCTTGATCGCCTGATAGGAGCCGATCGCCCGGCCGAACGTGAAGCGCTCCTTGGCGTACGCGACCGAGGTGTCAAGCGCCGTCTCGACGCTGCCGATCGACTCGGCGGCGATCAGCGCCTGCGCGAGATGCCAGGCGCCGGCGAGCGAGTCCTCCGGAGCGTCCAGGACCACAGCGGGAGCGTCGCTCAGGGTGACGTGTCCGAGCGAGCGGGTCGCGTCGTAGCGGGTCCCCGATTGGACCTCTACCCCGGGGGCGTCGCTCAAAATCGCCACTCCGATGGGTTGGCCATCCTGCAGCGCCACGCCCACCAACAGGTTGGCCCCCGGGGCATCGGGCACGAATGCGAAGCTGCCGTTCAGGCGCACGCGCCCATCCTCTCCCGGAGCTCCGGCGCTCGGGAGGGCGCCGCGTTCGAGCCCTTTCGCCGGATCGGCGCTCCAGCGCCCGTCGAGATCGTCGGGGGGTCGCGCGGGCAGATAGGCCGCCCGCCGCTCGCCACGCGCCAGGGCGGGCAGGAACTCAGTCGCGCTCGGGGCATCGCTGAGGATCGCGGTGGCAGGCAGATGGCCGAGCACCGGGACGCTCGCGAGCACGCGGCCACACTCGCCCAGCACGAGCATCGCGTCGAACACGTCCAGGCCGGCGCCGTCGTGGTCCTCGTCGATCAACAGCCCCGGCCAGCCGGCCTCGCACGCGACCGGCCACAGGTCGGGCAGGGCCGTGTCGTCGGCGTCGAGCGCCTCGCGCGCTGCCGCGAACGTCTTGAAGCGCGACAGCGCGCCACGGGCGGCCTCGCGCAGGAACACCTGCTCGTCCGACAGGGACAGATTCACGTCGACACTCCTTCGGTCGTGTGCGACTGGCTCACCTCGACACTCCTTCCTTCGCGTTCGACCGGCTCACGCCGCCGCCGCTTCCTTGGAGCGCAGCTCCGAGAATGGGATGCCCTTGTCGAGTCGCGGCTCCGGTGGCAGGCCGAGGACGCGCTCCCCGATCGTGTTGCGCAGTATCTCCTCGGTTCCGCCAGCCGACTTCAAGCCGGGCAGGAACGAGATCATGTAGGCCCACTCGCTGTCCTCGGCCAATGCGTCGGGGCCGAGCACGTCGGCGATCAGATCGCCGGCCTTGATCGCCCCGTTCACGATCGTGACCTTCGCGAGGCCCGACTCCGGGCCGGGGATCTGGCCTTTCTGGAGCGCCGTGAGCGTCCTGTAGCCGGTGAACCTAACTGCGAGCAGTTCGCTTGAGATCTCGCCCAGCTGGTGACGCACGATCAGGTCCCGCCGCGCGTCCTCGTCGCGGGCGATCGCGGCGGCGAACCGGTTCGAGTTGTAGCCGAGCCCTTCGCCACCGAGCCCGATCGTGACCCGCTCGTACATCAGCGTCGTCAACGCGGTGCCCCAGCCGTTTCCCACACCGCCGACCACGGCGCCGGCGTCGAGCGCGACGTCGTCGAAGAACACCTCGTTGAACTCCGCCTCTCCGGAGATCTGGCGCAGGCCCCGCACGGTCACCCCCTCGCCGTCCATCGGCACGACGAACATCGTCAGGCCCTTGTGCTTGGGCACGTCTGCGTCGGTGCGCGCGAGCAGCAAGCCGTAGGAGGCGAACTGAGCGTTGGTCGTCCACACCTTCTGCCCGGTCAGCCGCCAGCTGCCGTCATCCTGAAGGCGCGCGCGGGCCTGCACGGCCGCGAGGTCCGAGCCCGCGGCGGGCTCTGAGAAGAGCTGGCACCAGACCTCGTCCCCGTGGAGCATCGGCCCGAGGTAGCGGGACTTCTGCTCCTCCGAGCCGTGCGCGATGATCGTCGGACCGAGCATTCCGACGCCGATCGCGTCGAGAATGCCGGGCACGTGTGCGCGGCCGATCTCCTGGTTTGAGATGACCTGCTCTATCGGCCCGAGCCCCTGGCCCCCGTACTCCTTGGGCCAGGTCACCCCCGCCAGGCCGCCCTCGGCAAGCTTGCCCTGCCAGGCGCGGCGGGCGGCGATTATCTCATCCTCGTCCTCGAGCGCTTCCGGGCCCTGAAGGACCGGCGCTTGCGAGGAGTGCTTCTGGAGCCAGCCCCGCACCTGGGCGCGGTAGGCGGCCTGCTCAGGGGTGTCATCGAGATCCACGGGTTCTCCTTTGGCTGTCGTCGAGAGCCACGGCTTCTCCTTGGCTGACTGACCAGTCAATCAGTATAGAGGAGCGGCCACTCCAGCGCGAGCGGGTAATCGCTCGCGACTGCGGCGCTCGTACATCGGGCCGGGCACGAGGTCTCTCGCGTTGGGGGAGTCTTGCGCTGTTGATCAGGCTCCGGGCGGGATCGGTGGTTCTGCCACGGGCGCCTCGTGGTAGACGTGCTCGAATCCGTCGTTCAGCAGATGCCGGGCCTGGGTGGCGGGGTCGGGTGAGGCGAGGAGCACCACGCCGAGGCGCACGCCGTGGCGCTGGGCGGTCGCAACCAGGCACCTGCCCGCGGCAAGGGTCCAGCCGGTCTTCAAGCCCGTCACGCCGGGGTAGCCGTAGATGAGCATCGGGTTGTTGTTGTAGAGATAGAGCTTGCCGCCGTGGATCGGGAACGGCAGGGCCGCCGTGGAGGTGCGCGCGATGCGCGCGATCCGCGGCTGTTCGAGGTCGACATGCGCCAGCACCGCGAGATCGGCCGCGCACGAGTAGTTGCCCTGATCGACGTAGCCGGAGGGCGAGGAGTAGCGCGTACAACCCATCCCCAACGCCGCCGCCTCGGCATTCATCCGGGCGACGAACCGCCCGGCGCTGCCAGAGACGTGCTGTGCGAGCGCCATCGCGGCATCGTTCCCCGAGGGCAGCATCAGGCCGTAGAGCATGGTCTCGAGCCGCACGCGCCTGCCGAGTGGGAGCAGGCCGACCTTTGAGCCGTTTGAGTCGACCGCCTGCCGAGTCACGAGCACGCGTGCGTCAGGAGGCGAGGACTCGACCGTGAGCAGCGCCGTCATCATCTTCGTCAGGCTCGCGATGCGCACGCGTTTGAAGGGGTTGCGCTCCCACAGGACCTGACCGGTGCTCAAGTTGAAGAGCAGCCCGGCGCGGGGAGGGGTGTGGAAGGCAACTCGCACGGGCTCCTGCCGGGGCACCGTGATTCCGGTGAGCTCGAGCGGAGGCTTGCCGAGCGGTAGGCCGCTCGGCGAGAGCTGGGGCGCCGGGTCACTCCTCGCCTGGGGTCGTCCCGGAGTGCGCGTGGCGGCGGCCGCCGAATCGTGGTTGCCATGGGACTTGGCGAGCGCCATCACGACGAGCGCCCCGACGATCGCCAGCACGAGCACGCCGACGGCTGCGGTCCGTCGCCGCTGGCGTCGCCGGCTCCTCTCACGCCGCCGGCGGCTCTCGCGGGGGGTCATTAACGGGGAGGTGCTCATCGGTGGGTCAAGAGTTGTGGGGAGGCATCGGGTGGTGGCGGTGGGGCGAAAAGTCAACCGGGTCGGCGATGGGAGGGTAGCGTCAACTTGGGGGATTTCGGGGAGGATTGCGCAGAGCCCCGACGATTCCGACGCCGAGCAGCACGAGGATCAGCACGGACGCCAGGCTGCCCAGGGTAAACCCTCCCTTCACCACCGAGGCGAAGGTGAGGAATGCGAAGCCTGCGATGAAGATCAGCGCCACGCCCAAAACGAGCAGGCGGGTCATGTCGGGAGCATGGTGGGCGGGACCATCGGTTTAGTACACCGGGAGTCCCGGCGGCCCGGGCCGGCCGGGAGATCCTCGGTCGGTCCTGGCGAAAAAACGGATCAGAAGCAGGCCGAAGGCGAAGCCGCCGATGTGCGCGAAGTAGGCGATGCCCCCGCCGCCGCCGAGGGGGCTGGCAAGCCCGGCCACGCCCAGGACGAGTTGCAGCACGAACCAGAAGCCCAGGAGGGCGAGCGCCGGCACCTCGATGATGGTCACGAAGAAGATGATCAACACAAGGCTGAGTATGCGAGCACGCGGGTAGAGCAGCATGTAGCCGCCCAGCACCGCCGCGATCGCTCCCGAGGCGCCGAGCGTGGGCGCGGTCGAGTCGGGGGCCACGAGCACCTGCGCGCCCAGCGCGATCACACCGCCGAGCAGATAGAAGGTCAGGAAGCGGGCCCGTCCCATCGAGTCCTCGATCGTGGGGCCGAAGATCGCCAGAAAGAGCATGTTGCCGAAGATGTGCAGGAAGCCGCCGTGGAGGAACATCGACGTGAAGACCGTCTCCCCGGTCGCAGGCTGCGCGGACGGGTTGCCGACCACGCCGGGAAGCCCTTCACAGGCGACCGTGCTGCCAATGCCTTCGAGCGTCCGAGGCGCCAGGAGATCGCAGTGCCTGCCGGGGTGGGTGAGCTCATAGGGGATCGCCCCGTAGTGAACTGCCACTTCGGGGCTCGGGCCTCCGAAGAAGCTGCCGCCATGGCGGATCTCGAGCAGATAGGCGACCACATTGACCGCCACCAGCACGACCGTCATTAGTGGGAACCGCGCGAGCGGAATGTTGTCTTTGAGTGGGAACAGGAACATCGCCGCACCTCTCGAGGCGAGAGGACGGGCCTGAGCCTATCCGTGCGCCGTCCCGCGGCGGGCGCCTACGCGTGCGCCGGCCCGCGGCGGGCGATTACGCGCTTGACGTCAGGGGACCGACGCCGGCGCGGGATCCGATTCCCGCCTCTCGCACCTGCTCCTCGGCGTGGTAGCTGGAGCGCACCAGCGGGCCGGCGGCGACGTGATCGAAGCCGAGCGCGTAGGCGTCCTCTTCCAGGGCCGCGAACTCGTCCGGATGCCAGTAGCGCACCACGGGCAGGTGGCGCTCGGAGGGGCGCAGGTACTGCCCGACCGTGAGCACCTGCACGCCGTGCTCGCGCAGGGTCTCGAACGCGTCGACCATCTCCTCGTGGGTCTCGCCCAGGCCGACCATCAGCCCGGACTTGGTGAGGACCCCTTCCCCGCCCATCTCCTTGGCCATGCGCAGCACGCGGCAGGAGCGCGCGAACTCCGAGCCGCGTCGCGCCAGCGGGTAGAGGCGCGGGACCACCTCGACGTTGTGGTTGAAGACGTCCGGGCGCTCAGCGACGACCTTTGCCAAGGGCATCTCCTGACCCTGAAAGTCGGGAGTCAGCACCTCGACCTTGCAGTCTGGCGCCTGGCGGCGCACCTGGCGGATCACCCCGACGAACGCGGAGGCGCCCTTGTCGGGGAGGTCGTCGCGGTCGACTGAGGTGATGACGGCGTGGCGCAGTCTCATGCGTGCGATCGTCCGAGCCACTCGCGCGGGCTCGAGCGGATCGTTCCACGTCGGCTTGCCGGTCTTGACGTTGCAGAAGCCACAGCGCCGCGTGCAGGTGTCACCGAGGATCATGAACGTGGCCGTGCCCCGCTCCCAGCACTCGCCCACGTTCGGGCAGGCGGCCTCCTGGCAGACCGTGTGCAGGTTCTCCGACCGGATGAGCTCGGAGAGCGCGCGGTAGCGCTCGCCCCCGGGCGGGGGCACCTTGAACCACGGCGGCTTGCGCTCACGCAGGGGGCGGACGTTCGGGCCGAGCACGCTCAGCACGTCCATGCCCCCGGGGTTCGCCCGCGACCTTGTGGCGCTCATACGAGGGCCAGCTCCTCGATGCGCAGGTCTACCGGCGAGACGAGCTGCTGTTCGCGACCGTGCGCCCGGCAGAAATGCGACGCGATATTCGCGCGGAAGCGGTGTGGATCGACCGCCCGGCCTGACGTCTTCTCCTTTGCGATCGAGGTCATGACGACGTCTGGCAGGCCGCAGGCGACGACCCAGGAGAACGGGTCGAGATCCACGTCTACATTCACGGCGAAGCCGTGGGTGCTCACCGCCCGCGCTACATGGACTCCGATCGATGCGATCTTGCGGTCCCCCACCCACACGCCGGTGTAGTCAGGACCCTCCGCACAGCGGGAACGGGCCTGAATTCCCTCCTCAGCCAGCGCGGAGACGATCGAGCCTTCCATCGTGCGCAGGTGGGAGCCGATGTCGACGGTGTGCATGATCGGATAGCCCACGAGCTGGCCGGGTCCGTGGTAGGTGATCCGCCCGCCGCGGTCGGTTGCGACGACCTCGATGCCTTTGGCGCGGTAGAAGTCCTCTCCAAGCGACAGCTCGCCCTCGGCCGAGCGCCGGCCCCGTGTGTACACGGGCGGGTGCTCCAGCAGCAGCAGCGTGTCGGGCAGCTCGCCCGCCTGGAGCCGTGCGCGAACGCGCTCCTGGATGCCGAGCCCGTCGCGGTAGGGAACCCTCCCCAGGGTGCAGACCCAGAGCTCATCGGAGGATCGGTTGGCGACGCTCATCTACTCGACTCAGCCTAGCGCTACGCCGAAACCTGCTGGGCTGACCCGGACTAGAGCGTGAGCGCGGAGGGTGCCTCCAGCAGCTCGCGCACGCGGGCCAGGAACTTCGCGGCATCGGCGCCGTAGAGGATGCGGTGGTCGCAGGCGAGGGTGAGGGTCATTGTGTGGCGCGCCAGCACCTCCCCCTCGCGCACGACCGCCCGCGGCTCCAGAGAGCCGACCGACAGGATCGCCGCCTGCGGCGGGTTGATGATCGCGGTGAAGCTCCTCACGCCGTACATCCCCAGGTTGGACACCGTGAAGGTGCCGCCCCCCAGCTCCGGCGGGGTGATCGTCCCGGCGCGAACGCGCTCGGCCAGGGCGCTGGTCTCACGGGCTATCTCCCCGAGCGACTTCTCCTCGGCGTCGAACACCGTGGGCACGACCAGCGCTTCCTCGGCGGCGACCGCCACCCCCACGTTCACGCGCGAGTGGAGCTGCAGGCGTCCGTCGCGGTAGCTGCCGTTCGCGCGCGGATACTCCCGCAGCGCGATCGCGCAGGCCTTCACCACCATGTCGTTGTAGGTCGGCGCTTCGGCCTCGGAGAGCCGCTTGAGCTCCTCGCGCAGCTCCACGCACCCCTCCATGTCAACCTCTGCCTGGAGCGTGAAGTCGGGGATCGTGGCCTTCGACTCGGCCATCCTCCGCGCGATCGTCTGCTGCGTGCGTGACAGCTCCACCGTCGTGGTCTCGCCCTTGGCCGTCGCCACCCCCTCGAGGGCGGCGGCGGCCGCGGATGGCCCGGAGGCGCTCGCCGGCGCGGAGGCGCCCGCCGGAACCCCTGCGCCCGCCGGAACCCCTGCGCCCGCCGGAACCCCTGCGCCCGCCGGAACCCCTGCGCCCGCCGGAGCCCCAGCTCTCTGCACGTCCACCTTGACGATTCGCCCGCCCGGGCCGCTGCCCATGACGGTGTGCAGGTCCACACCGCTCTCGCGCGCGATCCGCCTGGCCAGCGGAGATGCCTTGACCCGCTTATCGCCTGCGGCCGGCGCCGTCTCGGTCGGGGCCGACGGAGAGGCGGAGTGGCCGGGGACCGCGGAATCGGGCGTGGCCGCCACGCTCGCTGCTCCGACGCGGGCGATGACCTCGCCCACTGCGAGCGTGTCCCCTTCGCGCGCCGCGGTATGGAGGACGCCGTCCTGATCTGACTCGTAGATCATGGTGGCCTTGTCGGTCTCGATCTCCACGAGCTCCTCGCCGCGGCGGACCTCGTCGCCGTCGCGCTTGAGCCAGCGCAGGATCGTGCCCTCCTCCATCGTGTCCGACAGGCGGGGCATGACGATGTCCGCCATCAGCCAGTCCGAGCTCCGCCGTCCTCGAGCCCTAGGGTCGCCAACGCGGCGTGCACGATCTGTGGCTCGTGGGGATAGGCGATGTCCTCCAGGGGCTTTGAGTAGGGCATGGGGACGTCGGCTCCGGTGACCCGCCGGACGGGCGCGTCGAGGTCGTCGAAGGCCTGCTCGCAGATGAGCGCAGCGAGGTTCGCGCCCGCGCCGCCGTGAGGCCACCCCTCCTCGACGACCACGCATCTGTTGGTCTTCTGCACCGAGGCGAGGATCGTGTCGAGGTCGAGCGGGCGAAGCGTGCGGGGGTCGATCACCTCGGCCTCCACGCCGTGCTCGGCCGCGAGCGTCTGGGCCGCGCGCTCGGCCGTGAGGGCCATCCGGGAGATGCCAACGATCGTCACGTCCGATCCCTCGCGGGCCACGCGGGCGTGGCCGAAGCCCACGAGATGGTCAGCTGTCTCGGGCACCTCCCCGCGTACCCCGTAGAGCGACTCGTGCTCGATGAAGATCACGGGATTCTCATCACGGATGGCGGCCTTCAACAGGCCCTTGGCGTCGGCTGCGGTGGAGGGGACCGCGACGAGCAGTCCCGGCACGTGCAGGAACAGCGCCTCCAGGCAGTGCGAGTGGGTGGGCCCCAGCTGGTGGCCGGCGCCCTGGGGCATGCGCACCACCAGCGGCACCCTCGCCTGTCCGCCGAACATGTAATGGATGTGCGCCGCGTGGTTGACGATCTGGTCGAACGCGAGGAGCGCGAAGTTGATCGTCATCAGCTCGACCACGGGCCGTAGCCCGGTCATCGCCGCGCCCACTCCCACTCCCACGATCGTGTTCTCGGAGATCGGGGTGTCGCGCACCCGGCGTTCTCCAAACTCCTCCAACAACCCCTCGGTCACCTTGAACGCTCCCCCGAACACGCCGATGTCCTCGCCCATCAGCACCACCCGCTCGTCGCGGGCCAGCTCCTCGCGCAGGGCCGCGTTCAGCGCCTCGCGGTAGCGCATCTGCGCCATCTTCAGGCGTCCTCCCCTGCCTGGAGCGCGTTGGTGATCTGCTGGGGAATCTCGCCGTCGCTCTCACCGACCTCGCCCGCGCCGTCGCGGTGCGGCGTCTCCTGCGCGGCCGCCTGAGGGCTGGTGGTCCTCACCGAGTAGGAGCCCCGCGCCTGGTCCTCGAGCACGTACACGTCGTCATACAGGGACTCCGGGGTCGGGAAGGGGGACTGCTCGGCAAACGCCACCGCGGCGTCCACCCGCTCGACCGCGTGCGCGTCGATCCGAGCGATCTCTTCCTCGTCGATCACTCCCTCCTTGACGAGCAGCTCGCCGAATGCCGGGATCGGGTCGCGGGTGCGCCACTGGGCCACCTCCTCCTTGGTGCGGTACTGCTCGGGATCGGCCATCGAGTGGCCGCGGAAGCGGTAGGTGACCGCCTCCACGAGCACCGGCCGACGGTCCTCGCGAACGCGTCGGACGGCCTCCGAGAGGACGGCGTGGGTGTCGAGGAGGTCCATCCCGTCGCACCGCATCCCCGGCACGCCGAGGCTCTCTCCCTTGCGCTGCAGGTCGGTGACGGCGGAGTGACGCCGCAGCGCCGTGCCCATGCCGAACTGGTTGTTGGTGACCATGAATACGACCGGAAGCCGCCAGAGCGCCGCCAGATTCAACGTCTCCCCGAACGTGCCCTGATTGGAGGCGCCGTCGCCGAACGTGCACAGGGTCACCTCGTCGGCGCCCTGCTAGGTCGCGAGGCCAGGGCGATGCCGGCGGCGATCGGCAGGTTGCCGCCGACGATCCCATAGCCGCCCATGAACCGGCGGGCGAGATCGAACATGTGCATCGATCCGCCGCGCCCGCCCGAGCAGCCGTCGACGCGCCCGAACAGCTCGGCCATCACCTTCTCCGGCGGCGTGCCCCGCACGAGCGCGTGGCCATGCGAGCGGTAGGTGGAGATGAGGTAGTCGTCCTCCCGCAGCGCCCGCGCGCTGCCCACGATCGTCGCCTCCTCACCGATCGACAGGTGCAGGAAGCCGCCTACCTTGGCCCGCGCGTACATCTCGCCCGCCCGCTCCTCGAAGCGGCGGATGAGGGTCATCGTGGCCAGCCACTCGCGCGCGACGTCGGGCTCCGGCAGGCTGGGCATCAGTGCTCCACGGTACTCCAGCGCGCGATGAACTCGTCCGCCTCCAATCGTGCCAGCTCCTCGCGCAGCGCGCGCGCCAGCCGCGAGGCGGCGTGCGGAGGGCGGTCCCAGAAGAGCACCACCTCGCCGCCGTCGATCTCCACGATCTCGATGTGGTCCACGCGCTCGGCGTCTGCGAGCAGCGCGGGGGCCCGCCCCGCTCGCGTGACGATCAGCCGATAGGCGCGGTTGGCCTTCATCGCGGTCCGAGCGAGCGCCGAGGCGCTCATGTACGCCGCGGCATCCTCGAGCGCACGCTCGCCGAGGAATACACGCTCGTCGACTCTCACCGCGGGGACGTCGATGATTTCCGTCCGTGCTGCGCGCGCAGTGGCGGCCGACAGCTCGCGATCGACCGAGCGCAGCTCTGCCCCGCGGAGCACCGCGGCGGGGTGCATCTCGCAGGCCGCCGCGGCGATCAGCACGTTGTCGGCCTCTTGGAGGCTGTGGCCGCCGGCGAACGCCTGGCGGAAGGCCGCCTGGGCGAATGGGACGACGCGGCCGATCGACTTTGCGTAGGTCGGCCACCCGCATCGCCAGGGCGCTGTCGAACGGGAAGGGGTCCGGCCAGCGCAGCGGCTGCAGGCCGAGCTCCTCCGCGCGTCGGGCGATCTCCGCGCGGAAGATGTTCTCCTCCTCGCCGCAGCGGAAGGCCTCGAAGCCCTCGGCGCCAGGGAGCTCTGAGGCGAGCACGGGCTGCCACTCGGCCGGACCTGGGAGCACCTGGAGGATTCGCTCGGCCGCGAGATAGGCCTAGAGGGCTTGAGAGGTCGAAGTAGAAGCTCGCCGGCGGATCGCTCACGAGCAGAGGGTAAACGCGCGCGGCCCCGACCCGGGGGGTGGTTCTCGCGCGCGGCCCCGAGCCGGGAGTTGGGTCTTCAGCCGTGGATCAACCAGCCGTCCGCCGCGCGTCCGGCTTCCATCACCGCCTCTGAGAGCGTGGGGTGGCCGTGGACGATGCGGGCCACCTCGGAAAAGCCGCCCTCCAGCGCGCGCACGTTGACGAGCTCCTGGATCAGCTCGGTGGCGCGCGAGCCGACGATGTGTCCGCCCAAGCAGCTCGCCGTACTTGCGCTCGCCGACGACCTTCACCAGCCCGCCGGGGTCGCCGTAGACGATCCCGCCACCGACGGCTCCATATTTCACCTTGCCGACGACCACGTCGTAGCCCTCCTCGCGGGCCTGGGCCTCGGTCAGGCCGAAGGACCCCACGTTCGGCGTGCAGAACGTGGCGCGGGGGATGTCCACGTGCGCGAGCGGGTGGGTCTGGAGGCCGGCGGAGTCCTCGACGGCGATGATGCCCTCCTCGGAGGCCTTGTGCGCGAGCGCCGGACCCGGCGACGAGGTCGCCGATCGCGTAGACGCCGGCGCGGGTGGTGCGCTGGGCCCCATCCACCTTCACCCGCCCCCGCTCGTCGAGCTCGACGCCCGCGTCTGCGAGGCCGAGCCCCTCGACGTCCGCTCCGCGCCCGGCGGCGATGACGAGATAGTCGACCTCAACTCGGGCGGCGCCCGCCGAGCCATCTGTCCCCGGCAAGCCGTGGGAGAAGCTCACACCCGTCTCGGTTGCGCTCCACGTCGGCGACCGGCGCGCCGGTGTGCACGTCGATGCCCTGCCGCTTGAACCCCCGTTCGACCAGGCGCGAGATGTCGGCGTCCTCGGTCGGGAGGATGCGGTCGAGGGCCTCGAGCAGCAGCACCTCGCTGCCCAGGCGGGCGAAGCCGGAGGCGATCTCCGCGCCGGAGGCCCCCCCGCCGACCACCGCCAGGCGGGCCGGCAGCTCTGAAAGCGCCCACGCCTCCTCGGTCCCGATCACCCGCCCGCCGAACTCGATGCCCGGGATCGGTCGCGGGACCGAGCCGGTCGCGAGGATCACGGTCTGTGCGGAGATCGTCTCGCCGCCGACGCGCACGTCGCCGTCTGCGGTCAGCGCCGCGTCGCCCTCGATCACATCGACTCCGTTTTTCTTGAACAGCCCGCCCACGCCGGAGGTGAGCGTGGAGACGACCTTCTCGCGACGGTCCTGCACCCCGGCGTAGTCCACCTCGACGCCGCTCACCTTCAGCCCGTACTCGGCGGAATCGCGGATCTCTTCGAGCAGGTCGGCCGAGCGCAGCACAGCCTTGGCCGGGATGCAGGCGTAGTTCAGACAGCGTCCCCCGATCTTGTCGCGCTCGACCACGGCGGTCTTCTTCCCGAGCTGCGCGGCACGGATCGCGGCGACATAGCCCCCCGGACCGGAGCCGATCACGATGCAGTCATAGGAGGCCTCCGCCATTGAGGGCGTGAGCCTATCGTTCGCCAGCTTGAATACGTCCCATCACGCGCACGAGCTTCCAGAACAGCCAGCCGCCCAGCGCGATGCCGACCGCGCAGAGCGCCGCTGCGGTGATCGTGGACGCCACGACGAGCGCGAGCGAGGTGACGAGGATCTGGAAGGCGAGCAGCGCCTCGAAGCCGAGCACCGCCCAGTAGCGCCGGCGGTACATTCCGACCGCGAGCAGAGCCAGCACGACGGCGAGAAACGCGGCGCCTGGAAGCGAGCCGCCGCGGCGGCTGAGGTCGTGGACCGTCGCCGCGCCGGCGATCACGCCGAGCGCCAACAGGACGCACACCGCGACTGCGATCAGCAGCGCGACCGGCCGCTCGCCCTCGCCCAGGGGCTCGAGGCCCGCGCGGGCCTCCTCCTCACGACTCCCCGGCCCGGTTGGGGGCACACGGCCCGACCCACCGCGTCGCGCTGGGTGCCGGCTGGGTCGGCCGGTGCCCTCGCCGCCCCCGGGCGTCAACTCAACGCTCCAGGGGACTGGCGTCGAGCAGCTCGCGCAGCGTTCGTGCCGCGCTACGGGGGTCCTCGGCCTCCGCTATCGCCCGCAGGACCACGGCACGCCTGGCACCCGCGTCGATCACCTCGCCGAGGTTGCGAGCGTGCAGGCCGCCGATCGCAAAGAACGGCACCGGGGAGTGCTGGGCCGCGTATCGGATCAGCTCCAAGCCGACGGCGGGGCGGCCCGGCTTGGTCGGGGTTTCGTGCACGGGACCTACGCCTATGTAGTCGGCCTGCGCCGCATCCGGGGCGTCGATCTCCTCCGGGGCGTGGGTCGACAGGCCGATCAACATATCCGGGCCGACCAACTCGCGAACCTCGTCAACCGGCATGTCGTCCTGCCCGACGTGCACGCCGTCGGCCCCCGCCTCCACGGCGACAGACGGTCGGTCGTTGACGATGAAGAGGGCCCCCAACCGCTGGCAAAGCGCGCGAGTGGCGTGGGCCACCGCGACGAGCCGGTCGTCGCCCAGGTGCTTCTCGCGCAGCTGTACGATCTCAACGCCCCCGGCCACTGCTGCTCGCAGGAGGTCCGGAAGCTCGCGCCCGTCGGTACTCGACTGATCGGTGTGCGGCTGGGTCGGCCGATCGGACATCGACCCGCACACGAGGTACAGCCGCGCGGCGCCAAGTCGCGCCCGCCGCTCGGCGCCGGGGTCTCTCATGGGCATGGACCCAAGTCTGACACCGGACTAGCATCAGGCTGTATGCCCCGTCATCGCTCCTCGCCAGACGTGCTCGTCCTCGGCGGCGGCGTCATCGGCCTGTCGGTGGCGTGGCGGGCGCGTCAGCGCGGAATGTCGGTGACGGTGCTCGAGCGTGATGCGACCGGGCAGGGGAGCTCGCGCGTGGCCGCTGGCATGCTCGCCCCGGTGGCGGAGGCCGAGTTCGGCGAGGCTGGGCGGCGCCTGCTCGAGCTGGGTCTCCGCTCGGCGGAGATCTGGCCTGCGTTCGCCGCAGATCTCCAGGCGGTTACCGGGCGGGAGGTGGGGCTGATGAAGACCGGCACGCTCCTCCTCGCCCGCGATGAGGATGAGGCCCGCGAGCTTGAGCGTCAGATCGCCTTCCGCGACTCGCTCGGGCTGCGCACCGAGCGTCTGCGTCCCAGCGAGGCTCGCGAGCGCGAGCCGGCGCTGGCCCCGACGGTGCGGTTGGCGCTGGAAGCGCCCGAGGACAACTCGGTCGATCCGCGCCTGGTGCTCGCGGCGCTGCGGAGCGCGTGCGAGTCAACCGGAGTGGTGCTGCGCGAGCACGCGCGGGTTGCCCGCATCGAGTCCGACGGCGCCGGGGCCGGATCCCCGCCCACCCGCGTCACAGGGGTGACCCTTGGGAGCGAGGAGGCTGAAGGACGGCACTGTGGCCATGGCGGGGGCCGAGAGGGCACTGGGGCGAAGGGAGGGAACGCATACGAGTTCGTGGCCAAGGGAGGGGACCCATTCGAGTTCGTGGCCGCGGGTGCAGTGGTCGTGGCCGCCGGCGCGTGGGTCGAGCAGATCGAAGGCCTGCCCGGCGATGCGCGCGTGCCCGTGCGCCCGGTCAAGGGCCAGATCTTGCGCCTGCGCGATCCCGCCGGGCCGGGGCTCCTTGAGCGGGTCGTTCGCTTCCGGGGCGGCTACCTCGTCCCGCGCGCGGACGGCCGGTACGTCCTCGGTGCGACGGTCGAGGAGCGCGGCTTCGAGCTGGCGCCCACTGTGGGCGGCGTCTACGAGCTGCTGCGCGACGCCCACGAGCTCGTACCGGGTGTGTCAGAGCTCGAGATCGAGGAGCTCTGCGTGGGCCTTCGCCCCGGCACGCCCGACAACGTCCCCGCGATCGGCCCGGGCGCGCTGGCGGGTCTTATATGGGCGACCGGTCACCACCGCAACGGCATCCTGCTCGCCCCGCTCACAGCCGAGCTGGTGGTCGAGACGCTCGTCGAGGGGCAGCCGGCCAACCCGCTTCTCGATGCCTGTGCACCGGCTCGCTTCACGGCTGAGTCTCGCCGCCCGCGCTCAACGGACGCGGCTCCCGCGAAGGTGGTCGTCTCGTGATCAGCCTCAACGGGCAGGACTCCGAGGTCCACGCGGGCGAGACCCTGGCGGCCGTGCTCGGGCGCCTCGGCGTCTCAGCCCAACGCGCGCGGAGTTGCCGTGTCCGTCGATGGCGAGGTCGTTCCGCGGGCCCTCTGGGAGTCGTTCATGCTGGCTGAGGACGCGCGGGTGGAGGTTCTCACCGCGATGCAGGGAGGATGATCAGGCGATGAGCACCACCCCTTCCACCGATCCGGCCAGCAACACCACTGCCACTGAAACGGCGAGCAACGCTCCCGCGACCCAAGCGGCGAGCAACGCTCCCTCGTCCACGGCGCACAATGGCGCCGCGCCCGTTACCGACGCCCTGCTGATCGCGGGCCGAACGATGCGCTCGCGCCTGCTGCTCGGCACGGGCGGCTTTCCGTCGCTCGAACTCCTGTCAGAGGCGATCGCGGCGAGCGGCTCAGAACTTGTGACCGTCGCGCTGCGCCGGCTCGACCCAGCCGGCCGGCTCCCGGGGCGGGGAGGGCTGATCGACGTGCTGGCGGACACGGGCGTCGAGCTCTTGCCGAACACCGCCGGCTGCCACACCGCTCGCGACGCTGTCATCACCGCCCGGCTTTCGCGCGAGGCGTTCGCCACCGACTGGATCAAGCTCGAGGTGATCGGCGATGAGGACACTCTCCTGCCCGATGCTCCCGAGCTGTTGCGGGCCGCCGAGGAGTTGGTCGACGAGGGCTTCGTGGTACTGCCCTACACGACCGACGACCCCGTGCTCGCGCGCCGGCTCGTGGACGTCGGCTGTGCCGCGGTGATGCCCCTCGGCTCGCCGATCGGTAGCGGGATGGGCATCCGCAACCCCTACAACATCTCGTTGATCCGCGAAGCGGTGAATGTGCCGGTGGTGCTGGACGCCGGCATCGGCACGGCCTCCGACGCGGCACTGGCGATGGAGCTGGGCTGCGACGCGGTGATGGCCGCCTCGGCCATCGCCCGCGCGCAGGACCCGGTGCGCATGGCGGGCGCGATGCGGGCTGCCGTTCAGGCCGGCCGCTTGGCGCGTACGGCCGGGCGTATCCCCCGCCGCCTCTACGCCACCGCCTCCACCCCGGACGAGGGCCTGCCGCACTTCGGCCCTGGTTGATTGGGCCCTGCCTGGTCGGGCCCGCCCTGATCCGGTCCTAGCTGACGACTTCGATCGTGCCGTTCATCGACGCCGGGTGGATCGTGCACTCGTAGTGGATCACCCCGGGTTTGATGACCTTGATTACGAATTTATGTCCTTCGCCGAACGTCCCGGAGGCGAAGTGTTCGGGGCCGCTCTCGCTGGTCACGGTGTGTTCGACCGAATCGTAGTTCGTCCAGGAGATCGTGCTTCCCACCTTCACCTTGAGCGTGTCCGGCTGGATCGTGATGTTGCGGTAGGCGATCTGCACGATGCCGCTCTGCACGGGGGCCGAGAGCGAGGGGGAGGCGTATTTCGGCGTCGTGTCCGTTTTCAGTCCACCGCCGGCCTGCGTGGGGGTCGTCGTGCTCGTCGTCGTGGATCTGCTGGTGGAGCTGCTCGATGATCCGCAGCCGGCCGCGAGCACGAGTGCCGCACAGGCGATCAGCGTGGACAGGCCCCTCGTCATCGCGGCTTCTACCCTAGCCTAGACTGGCTCGGCGATGTCACGCCATTTCCTCACCGGGGCGGAGCTGACCGCCGCCGAGCTCGCGGCTCTGCTCGACCGTGCCCTGGAGCTGAAGGCGGCCCCGCTCTCCTCCCGGGCGCTCGCCGGCCGGAGCGTCGCGCTCATCTTCCAAAAGCCCTCCACCCGCACCCGGGTGTCGTTCGATGTAGGCGTGTACGAGCTGGGTGGCCACCCCGTGGTGCTGCGCTCGGAGGAGCTCCAGCTCACGCGCGGCGAGGCGCTGCGCGACACCGCGACCGTGCTCTCCCGGCACGTGGCCGCAATCGGGGTGCGCACGGGACCGGACGCGATGCTCGAGCAGCTCGCCGAGCACAGCGAGGTCCCTGTGATCAACATGCTCACTGCGCTACACCACCCCTGCCAGGCGCTCGCCGACCTGCTGACCCTGCGGGAGGCCTACGGTTCGCTCGACGGGCTCCGCGTGGCCTACGTGGGCGACGGCAACAACGTCGCACGCTCGCTGGCCATTCTCGGCACGCTCGCGGGTATGCACGTCGCGGTGGCTTGTCCCGCCGGCTATTCGCTGGAGGACGACCTCGCGTTGCCCGCGGGCGCGTCCGGCTCGCTGGCGCTCGAGTCAGACCCGCGCGCGGCTGTGGAGGGCGCCCGTGCCGTCTACACGGACGTGTGGGTGAGCATGGGCGATGAGACCACCGCGGATGAGCGCCGCGCCGCGCTCGCAGGCTATCGCGTGGACGACGCGCTGCTCGACGCTGCCGCCCCGGGCGCCTTCGCCATGCACGACCTTCCCGCCCACCCCGGCGAGGAGATCTCCGCGGAGGTTCTCTACGGCTCCCGCCAGCGCGTCTGGGACCAGGCCGAGAATCGCCGCCATGCCCAGAAGGCGCTGCTGGAGCTGCTGGTGGCGTCCGCATGAGCCGGCGGAGACCGTGGGTGAACGCTGCTGGAGCTGCTGGTGGCGTCCGCATGAGCCGGCGGAGACCGTGGGTGAACCTGAAGAGCGTGGGTGAACCTGAAGAGGGGGTCGGTGAGCCGGGGAAGGTCATGGGTGAACCTAAAGGGGCTGGGGTGTTTGTCTCTCTTCTCTGGAGTGTGCGCGATCGTATCTACGGATATCGTTGAGCGTAAATACGTTTGCGCACCAAGTCCATGAGCGACAACACACCAACACTCCCAACCGCCCCCGCCGCAGTCGACGCAGACGTTTCCCCGAACACTGATCCCGGGGCACAAGTGGACAACGCCGCGCGTCCTCAACGGGGGGATCAGCTCGAGCTCCAGATCGACTCGCTCGCCTTCGGCGGCGAGGGCGTCGCGCGGCTGGGGGATGGTGGGTACGTCGTGTTCGTGGCAGGCGCCATCCCCGGCGACCGCGTGCGTGCGGTCGTGCACAAGCGCAAGCGCAGCTACGCACATGCGCGTACGCTGGAGGTGCTCGACCCCAGCCCGGACCGGATCGCCCCGATCGCGGACCATCCGGGTGTGCCCTGGCAGGTGCTCCCCTACGAGCGCCAGCTCGAGGTCAAGCGCGCCCAAATCGACGAAGCGCTGCGACGGATCGGCAAGCTGGATGGCTTCGAGCTGCAGGAGATCGTGCCCGCCGTGCAGCCCTGGCGGTATCGCAACAAGCTCGAGTACTCCTTTGGCGCCTGCGCCTCCGGCAGTGAAGAGGGCGAGTTGGTGTGCGGCTTCCATCTGCCTGCGGGCGGAAATCGGGTGGCTGCGATCAAGGACTGCCTGCTTGCGTCCGAGCGGGGGAACCTCGCCCGTGAGGTTGCTCTGGGTTGGTGCCGCGCCCAGGGACTCACCGCGTGGGACCGTGGCGGCGGCCGTGCCCCCCGGATGGGTGAGCGCGGGGCCGGCGAGGTCGCGGCGGGTGATTCTGGCGACATTCGCGTTGGTCGCGGGCGGGGTCCGCGTGGTGGCACGGAGGCGGCGCGCCGGGACCGAACCGCCCCCGCGCCGGACGGGCGCGCGCGCCTGCGCAACCTCGTCGTCCGCGAAGGCCGGCGCACGGGCAAGCTTCAGATTCGCATCGTGACCACCGATGGCGAGCTCGAGGCCGGCTCGCTTGCCGCGGCGCTCAGCGAGGCGCTCGGCGATAGCCTCGGTGGCGTGCTTTGGACGCGCTCGCGCAGCCTCGCCGAGACGACGGTAGGCGGCGACACCGAGCTCGTGTGGGGCGACGCCGGGCTGCCCGAGCGGTTGGGCGAGCTCGACCTGCTGATTTCACCAGAGGCGTTCTTTCAGACAAACACCGAGATGGCCGAGTTGCTTTACGGCGTGGTGGTTGAGTACGCGGCACTTGAGGGTTGGGAGCGCGTGTACGACCTGTACTCGGGGATCGGCACAATCGCGCTCACCCTCGCCCCGCGCGCGGGCGAGCTGTGGGGGATCGAGCTGGTGGAAGAGGCCGTCGCCGACGCGATCGCCGGGGCCCGACGCAACGAGATCACCAAGGCACACTTCTTCGCCGGCGACACCCGTCTTGCGCTCCCCGAGCTGCTGGAGCGTGCTGGGCGGCCCGACCTCGTCGTCGTGGACCCTCCCCGCGCCGGGCTCTCAAAGAAGGTCGTCCACCGCATCATCGACGCCTCCCCCAAGCGCATCGTCTACGTCTCCTGCAACCCGACGACGCTCGCCCCCAACGCCGCCGAACTGGTGGAGGCCGGGTGGGTTCTTCGCAAGGTGCGCCCAGTTGACATGTTCCCCCAAACTCATCACATCGAGTGCGTCGCCCTCCTTGAGCGGGCCGATGGCCGGCGCTGACCGATCTCTGATCGGTCGGCGTCCTCGGTCGCTCGCGTGCTGGCCGATCGGAGATCCCGTTGATCTCCGATCGGTACCCCACGCTCCCTGCGTCCTCACCAACGGCCCCGCCGTCGGTGCCGGCTCGACCCTCGACCCGCTAAGCGGCGCGCGGGGACGCTGGGGCAGAGGCTCCGAGTAGGGTTTCGCGATGCGCGCCGTCACCATCCGCGAGAAGGAGATCGTCATCGAGGAGCACCCCGACCCAGTGCCGGGCGCGGGGGAGGTGCTCGTGCGTCTTCGCGCCGCCGGGTTGAACGGCGCCGACATGATGCAGCGGCGTGGGCTGTATCCTGCGCCACCCGGCTCGCCGCAGGACATCCCCGGCATGGAGCTTGCGGGCGAGGTCCTCGCACTCGGGGCTGGCGCAACACGTTTTGGCGTGGGCGAGCGGGTGATGGCGATCGTCGGGGGCGGTGCTCAGGCAGAGCTGGCCACCGTGCACGAGCGCCAGCTGATGCCGGTGCCCGGATCTCTTGACTGGCCGGCTGCAGGGGGCCTGCCCGAGGTCTTCACGACCGCCCACGATGCGCTCTTCACCCAGGCCGCGCTGCGCCCAGGCGAGCGGCTGCTCGTGCACGGTGGCGCCGGCGGTGTTGGTACCGCCGCAATCCAGCTGGCCCGTGCGGCCGGGGCGATGCCAACCGCGACGGTCCGCCACGAGCAGCAGCGTGAGGCGGTGGCCACCCTGGGAGCCGATGTGATCGCACCCGAGGGCTTCGCCGAGTATGGTCCTTTCGACGTGATCCTCGAGTTGGTAGGGGCGCCTAATCTTGCCGAGAACCTCAAGGCCCTCGGGACGGGCGGGCGGATCACGATCATCGGAGTTGGGGCGGGAGCAAAGGGCGAGCTGAACCTGCTCGCCCTGATGGGCAAGCGCGCCCGCATCCACGGCTCGACCCTGCGGGCGCGGCCGCTGGAGGAGAAAGCTCTGGCTGCGAGGCTGATCGAGCGCGAGGTCCTGCCGTTGTTTGAGGGTGGCGAGCTGCGTGTGCCGATCGCGGAGACCTACCCGCTGGCCGATGCGGCCACGGCCTACGATCGGTTCGCCGCCGGCGGCAAGCTCGGCAAGATCGTGCTCACGGTCTAGGCGTGCCGCATGGGCAGGAGAGGGCGTGCCGCATGGGCAGGAGAGGGCGTGCCGCATGGGCAGGAGAGGGCGTGCCGCATGGGCAGGAGAGGGCATGCCGCATGGGCAGGAGAGCTAGTACGGCGGCTGTGAGGCGTACCAGTCGCCCAGCGTTCGGAACGCCGCCCAGAACGCTCGCTTTGAATCCTGCTCGTCGAGCGAGTCGTCGATGCTGGGTACGTACAGGGCGTCGATCGTCGGAGTGAGCTGCTGGATCTCGCCGAGCCTCGGCTGCAGCTCCCGCGCGAGGGGGATCTCCATCTCGCCGAGCGCCGCGAGTGCCTCCGCGCCCATGACCACGACGATCTTCGGCTGCACGATGGCGATCTCCCGGACCACGCGAGCGACGCATGCGAAGTCGGCGAGCGAGGTGTCGCTGAGCGGGCACTTGACGCACAGCGTCCCGTAAACGGCGAGGGGATCGATCGAAAGGCGCTTGAGCGACTTCATCAACGCCCCGCCCGCGCGCCCGTAGAAGGCCACGCCCTCCTCGATCTCCGACGGCAGCGGAGAGTACTTGAGCAACATCACGTCGGCTTGGGGATGGCCAGAGCCGAGCACGGGCATCAGGTTGCCGCGTGGGCAGTGCGGACACACCTGCAGCTCGCGAGTGAGCGTGTTCAGCTCGCGGATAGCGCGCTCGAGGTACTTCTCGCGGATCTCATCATCTGTCACGGGCATCGACCCCGATGGATTTGACGACGCCCTGCCTTGTCCTTGGCGGTGCATCAACAGTTGCGCCCTCCTCAGCCCGCGCCGCGCTTCCCGGGGGCCCGTTTCACTCTCTTGATCCGCCGCGCCTTGCTTGCCTCTCGCGCCGCTGGAGGCGTGGCTTTGGTCTGAAGGAACTTCAGCGCCTGCACGTACAGCAGCGAGGAGGGGCGGGTCAGGATGTCGGCGTCGCGCAGCGACTGCAGGAACTCCTCCGGCCCGTCGAAGTCGCGCATACGTATCCGCACCGAGCCGAGGCCCTGCGCCACGTGCGAGTCCGACCCTGCACCGGCGAGGATCCGATACTTGGCGGCGAAGCGTGCCGCCTCCTCGTTGAACGCCCCAATCGCCACGCGCGGGTTGAAGACCTCGATTGCGTCCACCTCGTCGAGGATCTTGGGCAGGTGCTCGTAGTCGGGTACAGAGTGCATCCGGTCGAATGGGTGCGGCACGTACACCAGACCGCCCTGGCGCCTGATCTCGGCCACGGTCTCTGAGAGGCTCAGCCCGCGGGGGATCTTCTCCCTGATGAACAGCCCGATCACCTCGCCCTGGCCGGCCGTCTTGACCTCCTCACCGACGATCACCTTCACCCCGGCTGCCGGCGCCTGAGCATGAGCCTCCAGGGCGCCCGAGATCTCATTGTGGTCGGTGACCGCGATCGCTCCCAGCCCCTGCGTTCTCGCGGTGGCCAGGAGCACCTCCACCGGCGTCGCGCAGTCGTGCGAGTGGTCGGTGTGCATGTGCAGGTCGACGTCGATCAGTGGCCGCTTCGCGAGCCGCCGCTTAAGGACGGGATCTCCATTGGGTGCGTGCCGTCGTGCGGCTAGGCCGCGATAGACCTCTTCGAGCGCCCCGGGCGCCTCGTCCCCGTCGGGAATGAGCAGGTAATCGCCGGGGAAGTGGCGGGCCATGAGCTCGACGGTGGCGGGAAGGCTCGCCGTGCGGGCGTCCAGACGCCCGAAGAAGCTCTCCACGAAGCGACGGGCGAGCGTGGAGAGCACGCGCTCGGTTGGCGCGTGGAACGAGCCCACGTTGAGCGCGCGCGAGTGGCGCAGGGCGGCGTTGGAGGTGCTGGGCGCAAACGGCTCATGCACGTGCACGAAGTCCAGCTCGACCGTCGTGAGCAGTTCCTCGATGGTGCGGGCCACGTCGATCGAGAGCGCCGAGGTTCGCCTGCGGGAGCTGCTGGAGACGTCGAGCACCTCGCCGACGGCGATCACCCGAGGCGTACCTCGATCGGTCCCCTCGAGGAGGCTCTCCGGGTCCGCCCGGGCCGCGCGCAGCTCCTTGCGCGAGGCCTGCACCCGCTCCTGCGAGCGCGAGGGCGCGAGCACCAGTACGCGGTGGCCCCGTCGCGAGAGCTCTGAGGTGACGCGCCTGACGTGGGCGTTCACCTCGTTCTCCTCTGCCTCCCACGGATAGGGCGTCACGTGGGCGATCGCAAACCGCTCAGCCGGCACGGATGCAGCATAAGGGCGCACACTGGCCCCTGTCTCCGGTGGGCTCGTGGGGCAGAGCGTCCTCTGCGCTTGGACGCGACCGGGAGGATCCCGACCTGGCTCTTGGTCCATCTGGCGCCGGATCGCTCCAGCTCCAGCGCGGTCCGACCGAATAGACGCCGGTATCTGACATGAAGCCTGATCACTGCAGCGCCCGGAGCGCTTAAGGGGCCTATTGATGACGCAAACGCAAACGCAGACCCGACCGCCGCAAACAGAGCGAATCGAGATCGGCGATCTCGATCGTGACGTGTTCGATTTTGAGCCCGAGGAGCACCTCGATGCAGAGACACTCGAGGTCGCGCTCGCGTCGCTGTTGGCCGCCTACCCGGAGGCGCCCGTCGCCGCACACAGCGCGGACGGCGTGATGGTCGCGATGCCACAGTCGGTTCCGCTGCTGAGCAACCCTGTCATTGAGGCTCGCTCGGGTATAGACCTCGCCATCTATGATGAGGAGGTAGCCAGGGGTTGGGAACGCGTCGCTGCCGAGGGGGCCGCCCGCTACCACGCCCACCCGGTCGGCCATCCCGAGATCACGGCCATGGTCTACGGCCTTGACCTCCGCGAGAGGCACGGGGTGCTCATGATCCTAGTCGTGCGTGCGCAGACCGACACGGTCGGCAATCCGATCCCCGGCTCGGAGATGCCAGAGCTAAGACCCCGATTCGCCAGCGTGCGCAAGGACGCCCGCTCCTTCGTCCTCGACATCGACAAGGCGACGACGCAGCTGCTGGGCTGGACGGCCGCGGAGATGAAGGGTCATCGCGGCACCGAGTTCATTCACCCGGATGACCAAGCGCTCGGCGTGGACAACTGGATGGAGATGCTCGCCTCTCCCGGTCCCGGGCGCCGAGTGCGCCTGCGCTATCGCTGCAAGGACGGATCGTGGGTGTGGTTCGAGGTCACCAACCACAACCTGCTCAACGACCCCGACTACGGGTGCGTTGTCGGCGACATGGTCGACATCTCAGAGGAGATGGCCGCGCACGAACTTCTCGACGGAATCGCCCAGGCGATTCCCGTTGGGCTCTTCCAGGTGAACACGAACCATCAGATCGTGTACACCAACGACAGGCTTCATGAGATCCTCGGCGTCGAGCGGGTTGACACGGCGGAGGCTCAATTCGCGACCTTAACCGACGCCGATCGAGCGGCTCTCCTCCTAGCCCTCCGAGACGTTCTCGCCAGCGGACAGCAGGCCGAGATCGAGGTCGAGCTGCGAGCACCATCCAGCAGCGAGCCGCGCTTCTGTGCCGTGAGCCTGCGCGCCCTCAGCCACGATCACGGAGCGATCAAGGGAGCGATTGCCTGTGTCACCGACATCACCAACAGCGCCCACATGCGCGCGGAGCTCACCCGGCGGGCGACGTTCGACGAGCTGACCGGCTGTTACAACCGTGCGTCCATCATGGGCGCGCTCGAGGCCAATATTGACAGTGGCAGACGCAAATCCGAACGGGCCGTGGTCTTCGTCGACCTGGATCACTTCAAGGCGGTCAACGATCAGTTCGGACACGCCGCCGGCGATGAATTGCTGAGCACGGTGGCTCAGCGACTGCGGCGGCGTGGTGCGCGAGGGGGACATGGTCGGGCGCATCGGTGGCGATGAGTTTCTCGCGGTATGCCCCAACATCGGCGGTCCCGATCAGGCGATGAAGCTGGCCGAGCGGCTGGCGCAGGCCGAGCGCGAGGAGGTCCTGGTGGCGAAGGGCAGGACCGCCGTACGGGTCAGCATCGGGGTGGCCTGGACCAGCGGCCGAGAGGCGGACGCCGACGCGATCGTCGCCCTCGCAGACAACGCGATGTATGAGTCAAAGCGCGAGGGCGCCGGCAAGCCGAAGCTGGCGAGCGCTTCTGCGCTCCGTGCGGAGGCTATTTCGCAGCGGGCGCTCTGACGGCGCGCGCTTTCCGAGGCGTCGCCCTCCCGCTCGGAGCCTCCGCCTTCGTTCTCGTTCCTCCTCGCCCCGAGTGGGCGGCGATGAACTTCTCGGTGTCGGCGCGTGCCTGCTCGTCGGGGCGCTGATTGTGGGGCGACTTCATCAGGTAGGAGGAAGGCCCGTCGAGCTGTCCGCCGATGCCGTGGTTGAGCGCGAGCTTGCAACAGCGCACGGCGTCGATCACGATGCCCGCCGAGTTGGGCGAGTCCCACACCTCCAGCTTCAGCTCGACGTTGAGCGGCACGTCCCCAAAGGCCTGGCCCTCGACGCGGATGTGTGCCCACTTGCGGTCGGTCAGCCACGGTACGTAGTCTGAGGGCCCGACGTGGATGTCGTCGGCCGGCAGCTCATGGTCCATGATCGAGGTGACCGCGTTCGTCTTGGAGATCTTCTTTGACTCCAACCGCTCGCGCTCGAGCATGTTGTAGAAGTCCATGTTCCCCCCCACGTTCAGCTGCGAGGTGCGCTCGATCTCCACACCGCGCTCGGCGAACAGGCGGGCGAGCGTGCGGTGCACGATCGTGGCGCCGACCTGGGACTTGACGTCGTCGCCGACGATCGGCAGCCGCGCCTGTTTGAAGCGCCTGTCCCAGTAGTCCTCGCGGGCGATGAACACCGGGATGCAGTTCGACGAAGCCACAGCCGGCCTCCAGCACCTGCTCGACGTACCACTTTGTTGCCTGCTCAGAGCCGACCGGCAGGTAGGAGACGACCACGTCGGTGTGGGTCTCCTTGAGGATCCCAACGATGTCGGCGGTCTCGCCCGGGGCCTTTGAGATCTTCTCCTTGAGGTACTTGCCCAGGCCATCGTGGGTCATCCCGCGGTACACGGGCACGTCGAGCCTCGTGGGGACCTTGGCGAACTTGATCGTGTTGTTCTGTCCCGCCCAGATCGCCTGGCCGAGGTCCTTGCCCACCTTGGTGGAGTCGATGTCGAAGGCGGCGGTGAACTCGATGTCGCGCACGTGGTAGCCACCGAGGTCGACATGCATCAGGCCAGGGACCCGCTCCTCGGGGTTGGCATCGCGGTAGTAGTGGACGCCCTGGACGAACGCCGAGGCGCAGTTGCCGACGCCGATGATCGCCACCCGCACCCGCTCGGACTGGTAGCGCCCGGCGCCGTTCTTGGTGGCGGCGCCGTCGCTGTGGTGTGTGCTCACGCGGAAAGTCCTCCCTTGAGTTCGTTCTAACTACTCCGTCCGGTGCGCGAGGTCACACCGACAACTCGCTGCGGACGTGCCAGATGCGCTGTGCGGCGGTGATCGCGCTGAGCGCCGCCAGCACGTAGACGGCCGGCTGCAGCAGCTCGAAATCGCCGAGCGAGGCGCCTCTCGCGAAGATGAGCCCGATCGCCAGGATCACCACGCGCACGGGCCGCGTGGCGATGCCCAACCTGCACTCCACACCGAGCGCCTCGGCGCGCGCCCGCGTGTAGCTGACCATCAACGACGCCAGCACGGCCACCACCACCGCCGCCGCGGCCACGCGGTTGCCCTGCAGCGCGAAGTACCCGGCCACCGCCGCCAGCACGATCCCCTCCTCGATGCGATCGAGCGTCGAGTCCAGGAATGCCCCGAACGGTGTGCCCTTGCCCGACATGCGCGAGTAGCGGCCATCGAGCGTGTCCATCGTCGAGCCCACGATGAACGCCACCCCGCCGAGGAAGAACAGCTGTTCCCACACGAGCGCCGCCGCGAGCACGTTCAGCGCCAGGCCGGTAAGCGAGATCGCGTTGGGGGTCAGACGCGACTCGATCAATCTGTCGCGCACGAGCTCGCGCCGCTGTCCGGCGGTGAGCGTCACCTTCGACGCCCTTTTCAGCGGCGGTCCGCCCGATTCCCGACCGGTCGCATCTCCACGGGCAGCGCCGTTTGGCGTGCCGCGGGGGGGAGCTTGTCCTCTAAGGGACATCCAGGATCGATCCTCCCTCGATCCGTCTGTCGGGCGGCGCGGATGGAGACGGTCGAGAAGCGCCACACGGCCGGTCGTGCGCGCGCGAGCCAGCGCGCGCCATAAGCGGAGAGCCCCGGCGGTGAGCGCGCCAAGCAGCGCGTCGACGATGAAGTGGTTGGCCGTGACGACGATCACAAACGTCATCAGGAAGGGGTAGAGCAGCCACAGGACCTTCACGACCCTTGGCCGGGCCAGGCGGGCGAGCGGCCATCCGATCATCAGCGCAAACGCGACGTGCATCGAGGGCACGGCGGCGTAGGGGTTGAAGAGCGCGCTCATCGATGCGCTCGTGTGGGAGACGTTGACGGGCGTTGAGGTCGGCGACGGTGTCGATGAAGCCCCACTCGGGCATGAACCGCGGCGGGGCCGTCGGGAACGCGACGTAGCCAACGAGCGCGATCGCCATGGCGATCATCAACATGTTGCGCACGAAGTAGAAGTTGCTGTTGTGGCGCAGGTAGAGGTAGAGCAGGGCGGCGATCGTCACCGACCCCTGCGCGTTCACGTACAGCCAGCTCGCCGTCAACATCACAACGTGGCTGCCCGACGCCCACGCCTGGACGCTCGGCTCCACGAACACGTGCAGCGTCCGCTCGATCGAGATCAACTCCCGGGCATGCTGGAAGGCGGCGGACGCCCTGCCCTCGACGAGCCCGCGCGCGAGGCTGTAAGCGAAGTACGCGGTGAGGAAAAGCGCGACCTGGCGCAGCACGTCCAGCCACCCCTGCGGCAGCAGGCGCCCCTGCAGTGACACGAACGCGGGCGACCATCGCGAGAAGCCTAGACGATGGCGCGGGCATGGGGATGCCCTGCCCCGGCCTCAGCGGCAGCGAGCGCCGTGGCTGAACACCCGCTCGAGCGAGAAGTCGATGACCACGTGCAGACTGCCCGCGCGAGCTGCTTCCAGCTCGGTCCAGGAGCCGGGCGCTTCGCGCACGCATCCGCGCCCGCGCGACAGGGCCCAGTAGCTGGTGAAGCGCACGCGCACGAGGTAGCGCCCAGGTCGGGGCGCGACGAGCGTGAAGGAGTCGCCCCCCAGCTGGGTGAGCACGCCGCGAGGTTCCGCGAGCGGGCGGGCGCCGAGCACGGCGAACAGGCGCCAGTGCGCCGAGCGCCAGATTTCGCGCAGGAAGGCGCCCGCTTCTGATCCGTCGCGAGCGGCTCCACCCGCGACTTTCCTCGCATCGACGCTCCGCAACAGACCGGCCCTCCGATATCGCCGAGTAGTCCAGCGGCGCGTCGGGGAGCGCGACGTATGAGATCGCCTGCTCTGACAGCCAGGCGCGGTAGCGCGCGGGGGTCAAGGGGGTGGATTCGTCGTAGAAGAGTCCGTTGCGGTAGCTGTCCAGCTGGCGCTCCCAGCCACGGGCGAGCGCAATGTGCGCGGCAATCCACGCGCGCCTCCCAGTGGTCGCTCGTGGGGACCACCTCGATGCGTGCCGGGCGGGCGGAATAGCCGACGCCGAGCACGTGCAGCTCCCCGAGCAGGGGCGCGTAGTAGGAGGCCCGCACGGACGGGTTCGAGATGGTCGAGGCGAAGTCCGAAATCGGAGCGTTGACCTGCCAGTACAGAAGGAATGGCGCGAGCACCAGCAACAGCCCCCGCCGCAGCCGAGGAGCGGCCGGCGAGCACACACGCTGCCACCGGTCCCGCGACGAGCGCGCCGAGGCGGTCGACGTTGGCGCCGACCGCGGTCGGGATCACGTATGCGGCGACGTATGCCCCCGCATACAGCAGCGTTCCGATCCGCAGCGCGCGCTGCTCGGCGCCGATCAGCAGCGCGATCGCCAGCAGCCCCACGAGTCCCGGGTAGAAGGCCGAGGGGACGAATGGCTGCGAGCCTCCTTCCGGAAAGGCCAGCTCGAGCACGGCGATCGGCGCCAGCGCCGCCAGCGTCAGCAGGGCGGGAAACCAGCGGGCGCGAACGACCCCGCGAAGGTGCCGCTCGTGGCGTGGGCCGGTGGGGGTGGGGGAAAGGTATCGCGCACCCCCCTCCCGCGAGAAGCCGGGCGGCGACTGGCCGGCGAGCGCCCAGGCGAGCGCGGCGAGCGCGAGGAAGGCCCCGGCCACGGGGCTCGCGAGCGCGCAGAGAACGGCGAGCAGCAGCGCGAGCGCGCGCCGGTCGCGCTGGCCGAGGAAGCAGCGCGCCGAGGCCGATCGCGAGCCCCAGGTCGAACGGGACGCGGCTTGACGAGCAGCCCGACGCCCGCGCCGAACGCGAACCAGATCGCCGCGATGCGACTGAGCCCGCGCCGGGAAGCGGCCGTCGATCAGCGCGGCGAACAGCGCAGCGGCGGTCGTCATCGACAAGACCGCGAGCAGGGGTGGGCCGATCAGCCAGCCGAGCGCGGGGGCGAGCACGCTGTAGGCGGGGAGATGGTGCCCCGCGTACCACCCGTTGTCCCACACCGTGAAGCCGACTCGCCCGAACAGGTCGCTGCGGTAGGTGGCCGCGGCGAGATCGGCGCTGCGCGGCGCGATGATCAGGTAGAGGAGCCCGAGCACGGCCGTGATCGTCCAGGCTGGGGGCACACGGCTGACCGTGCCAGGGCGGGCGCCCAGCGCGCGCGTGTGCCTGCTGACACCGGCGTGGGCCGGCACGTCGGTGCTCACCCGGGCGTGGCGCTCAGGAAGCTCGCCACCCGCTCGACCACCTCTGGGCGGTCGAGCCACGGCACGTGGCCGGCGTCGGGAAGCTCGAGGAGCTGCGCGTGTCCGAGCGCGTTCGCATACTCTGCCCGAAGCGGCCGGGTATGTACGGATCTCGCATGCCCCACACGACCAGGGCGGGCATCTGAAGCCGTCCCAACTGCGCGCCGGCCGCCGCGAGCACGTCCGGGGGAGGCGCTGCGGTACAGGCGCAGGATCGCCCGCTGGGTGCCCTGGTCGAAGTGGTCGAGCACGCTGTCCAGCCACGCCTCGGACATCGGCCCCGGCGTCGCGTTGGTCTCCCTGGATGGCCAACCGCAGGGTGCGCCGGCCGGTCGCCCCCATCGCCAGCTCGCCGAGCACGGGGGTACGCCAGATGCGCGCGATGCGGTGCCAGCGGTAGCCGGGCAGAAGCGGCACCCCGTTGACGATCACGAGCCGCTCGACGCGCTCGGGGTGGCGCTGGGCGAACGCCAGCCCCACCACACCCCAGTCGTGCATGCACGAGGCTGCACGCGCTCGACGTCCGCGTGCTCGAGGAAGCGCTCGAGGAAGCCCCCGTACTCCTCGATCGTGTAGCGCAGGAAACCGGGCTTGCCCGAGCGACCGAAGCCCGGGAGGTCGAGCGCCAGGCCGCCGGTCCGTTCGAGGAATCCGAGCCAGTCGTCTGAGTTGTTGGGCACCCCGTGCAGGTACAGCGGCGGCACCGCCACCTCCGCGACGCCCGCGGGCGCGGGCGCGCTGCGCCAGAAGACCGGAAGCCCGTCAACCTCGTCGGTGTGATCGCTCACGTCGGGCACCCGGCGAGGATATAGAGGCGAGGTCCGGGCGGATACGGTGAAGCGGTGCCGCCCGCTCGCGCCAGCCAGCAGCACGCGCAGGTCGCACGCGGAGCCCTCGCGGGCTCCGACCCCCGACCCTGGAGGCCCCCCTCCCGCGCGCGGGTGGCGAGGATTCGCGAACGCCTGCGCGCGGTGTACGGCGTTCCGCTGATGGCACCGCATGGCCATCCGATCGCCGAGCTGGTTCTGACGGTGCTCTCGCAGTCGACGAACGACCGCAACCGCGATGTCGCCTACATGCGCCTGCGCGAGCGTCTGCCGAGTTGGGAGGCAGGTGATGCGCGCGCCCGTCGCCGAGGTCGAGGAGGCGATCAGGCCGGGGGGCATCTCAAGGTCAAGTCGGCGCGCATCCAGGCGATCCTGCGCGCGATCGCCGCAGACCGCGCGCGGAGGGAGGGTCCAGGTCCCGGCTCTCGCTCGATTGGCTCCCGCGCGTGCCGGTGCTCCAGGCGCGCGACTACCTATCGACGCTCCCCGGCGTCGGCCGCAAGACCGCGGCATGCGTGCTGCTGTTCGCCTACGGCATGCGCGAGGTGCCGGTCGACACGCACGTCTCACGCGTGGGCATGCGCCTTGGGCTTCTGCGCCCGGGTGCGCCATTCGACGAGCTGCACGATCAGATGCTCGCGCTCACCCCACCCGGCCAGGAGCTCGAGCTGCACGTCAACCTGCTCCGCCATGGCCGGCGCACCTGCCACGCTCGCTCGCCGGCGTGCGGACAGTGTGCGCTGTCGCGCATGTGTCCGAGCCGCAAGTCGTTCGCATGAAGCCGACCCCAGCTTCGCTGCCGCTCGACCGTCTGGCACCCCGGGGTTCTCGATGGGCGCCCGAGATCTCAGCCCCGCGGGAGCACAGCGAACGCGATCACCGCGTAGTG
Organism: uncultured Solirubrobacteraceae bacterium; assembly: GCA_963709885.1. Classification (GTDB taxonomy): domain Bacteria; phylum Actinomycetota; class Thermoleophilia; order Solirubrobacterales; family Solirubrobacteraceae; genus Palsa-744. Next base: position 119,287 of record CAVPXY010000002.1, read on the forward strand.
CAGCCCGGCGGCGGCGATCACGAGCGCGTGGAACACCTCGTGGTAGCCGAACACCTTCGGCGCCGGATCCGGCCGGCCGCTCGCGTACACGATCGCCCCCACGATGTACAGCAGGCCGCCGAATCCCAGCCCGGCCACGCCGAGCCAGCCGATCGTCGCGGGCAGCTCCCCCATGATCGCCGCGGTAACCGAGCCGAGCGCCACGTACACCCCGGCGAACAGCCACTTCGGCGCGTCGATCCACACGAGCTTGAACACCATCCCGCCGAGCGCCCCGGCCCACATCACGATGAGGATCGTCCTCGCGAGCGTTCCGTGCAGCGCGAGCAGCGCCACCGGCGTGTAGGTGCCGGCGATCAGCACGAAGATCATCGAATGGTCGAGCCGCTTCATCCACCGCCGCGCCGTCGGCCGCCACGTCACCCGGTGGTAGAGCGCGCTCGTGCCGAGCAGCGCGGAGACCGCGACGGCGTAGATGTCGCCGCGACGCGCGCCCGCCCGTCGGAGGCCGCGAGGATCAACCCTACGCCGCACCCCACCGAAACGAAGAACGCGTACTTATGGGAGACCCCGCGCAGCTTGGGCTTCGACCTGCGCCTGCAGCCGCATCGCCTCGGATATGAGAAGCCGATCTCATACATGAAAGGTATCGTCACCCGGGTGCGGTTTTCAGGAGGTGGGCGTCGCAACCGCAGGCCTGCGCTCACCGGAGTCCACCCCGGCGGTCGAGGCCGGACACGGCGCCGGCCAGCTTGGCCGCGGCGCTCTCGGGCGTCACCCTGCACCACGTTCCAGGCCAAGTCCCACGCGCGCCATCGCCAGGATGAGCCATCCCGATGGATCGAACTCATACCAGCGCAGCCCGTGGAACGCGGACTGGGGGAAGGCATGGTGGTTGTGGTGCCAGGCCTCTCCGAGCGAGGGGATCGCCAGCCAGAAGACGTTCGTCGACTCGTCGTCGGTCGCGAACCGCCGGCGGCCGAAGAAGTGGCAGATCGAGTTGATGCTCCACGTGATGTGGTGCACGAGGAAGATCCGGACGAGCCCCCCCCACAGCAGCGCGCTCAGCCCCCCGGCGACGAGCGATCCGCCGCTCAGCGCGAAGCCCAACAGGAAGGGCACCCCGAGGCTGTACAGAGCGATCAGCGGGAAGCTCCTGTTGATCCGCCGCATCGTGGGGTCTTCGAGCAGATCGCGGGCAAATCGTTTCGAAGACGCCTGGCCGTGGGTCTCGAACAGCCAGCCGACGTGAGCGTGCCACAGGCCCGCCGACCATCCCGCGCAGACCCGCGCCGTGTCCGGCGTGAGGGCTGTGCGGGTCGCCCTCTTCGTCTGTGAACGTGTGGTGCTTGCGGTGGTCGGCCACCCAGTCGATGACCGGTCCCTGCAACGACATCGACCCGAGGATCGCAAGCGTGTAGCGCAACCACGGGCGCGTCTGGAACGCGCGGTGGGTGAGCAGCCGGTGGAAGCCCACCGTCACCCCCACCGCGGTCAGCGCGTACATGAAGGCGAAGATCGCCAGGTCGCGTGGGCCGAGAAAGTGGTTCCACAGAAGCGCACCGGCCACGATCACGCCCAGGAACGGGATCACGACGGCGGCGATGTTCACGTTGCGCTCCAGCCGGGTCACTTATCGAGCACTACCCTCTCCAGGGCTGCGAGGTTACGGGCTCGGAAGAACTTCGCGGGTCGTAGGGGGCGCTTACCAGCCTTCCGGGCGCTCACCAGCTTCCGGCCTGAGGCACTTGAACTGCGGTAGAAAATCTGCCACACTCGCAGGCAGATTTATTAAGCTTACGCGAAGGAGCATTCCCACATGGGCAAGACCATAGGCATCGACCTCGGCACGACGAACTCGTGCATGGCCGTGCTCGAGGGTGGCGAGCCCACCGTAATCGAGAACGCCGAGGGCGGGCGCACAACCCCCTCCGTCGTGGCCTTCACGGCCTCCGGCGAGCGCCTCGTCGGCACCGTCGCCAAGCGCCAGGCCGTCACCAATCCGCAGAACACCATCTTCTCGATCAAGCGCTTCATGGGCCGCAAGGAGGCCGAGGTGCGCGAGGAGGAGTCGATCGTTCCCTACAAGGTCGTCTCCGGTCCAAACGGCGACGCGCGCGTGGAAGCAGCCGGCGAGCAGCACTCCCCGCCGGAGATCTCGGCGATGATCCTGCAGAAGCTGAAGACCGACGCCGAGGCCTACCTGGGCGAGGCGGTCGACGGCGCGGTGATCACCGTCCCGGCGTACTTCAACGACGACCAGCGCCAGGCGACCAAGGATGCCGGCAAGATCGCCGGGCTGGACGTCAAGCGCATCATCAACGAGCCCACCGCGGCCTCGCTGGCCTACGGCCTGGACAAGGAGTCAGACCAGACGATCCTCGTGTTCGATCTCGGCGGCGGCACCTTCGACGTGTCGGTCCTCGAGATCGGCGACGGCGTGTTCGAGGTCAAGTCCACCGCCGGGGACAACCACCTCGGCGGGGACAACTTCGACAAGGCGGTCGTCGACTGGCTCGTGGCCGAGTTCAAGAAGTCCCAAGGCATCGACCTCAGTGCCGACCCGATGGCCCTGCAACGCCTGTACGAGGCCGCCGAGAAGGCGAAGATCGAGCTCTCGACCACCCAGGAGACGCAGATCAACCTGCCGTTCATCACCGCCGATGCTTCCGGGCCCAAGCACCTCGACACGCGCCTGACCCGGGCCAAGCTCGCCGAGCTGACCTCCGCGCTCCTGGATCGCGTCGTCGCGCCGGTGCGCCAGGCGATCGACGATGCCAAGGACAAGGGCGTCAAGGAAATCGAGCACGTCGTGCTCGTCGGCGGCATGACGCGGATGCCCGCCGTCCAGGAGAAGGTCAAGGAGCTGACGGGCAAGGAACCCCACCGGGGCGTGAACCCCGATGAGGTGGTGGCCGTGGGAGCGGCGATCCAGGCGGGTGTGCTCGCCGGGGACGTCAAGGACGTGCTGCTCCTCGACGTCACCCCGCTCACGCTCGGCATCGAGACCAAGGGCGGCGTGATGACCAAGCTGATCGAGCGCAACACCACGATCCCGACCCGCAAGGGCGAGGTCTTCTCGACAGCCGAGGACAACCAGCCGTCGGTCGAGATCCACGTGCTCCAGGGCGAGCGCGAGATGGCCAACTACAACAAGTCGCTCGGCAAGTTCCAGCTCACCGGCATCCCGCCGGCACCGCGCGGCATCCCGCAGATCGAGGTCGCCTTCGACATCGACGCCAACGGCATCCTCAACGTCTCGGCCAAGGATCTCGGCACGGGCAAGGAGCAGAAGATCGAGATCAAGGCCGGATCTGGCCTCTCCGAGGAGGAGATCAAGAACATGGTCTCCGACGCCGAGTCCCACGCCGAGGAGGATCGCGCCGCGCGCGAACTCGCCGAGGCGCGCAACAACGGCGAGAACGCCGCCTACCAGGCAGAGCGCCAGCTCGCCGACCTGGGCGAGCAGGTGGACGCCGACTCCAAGGAGCGCATCGAGGCCGCGATCAAGGAGGTCCGCGAGTCGTTGGAGGCAGGAGGACCCGGCCGCGATCAACGCCAAGACCGAGGCCCTGCAGACGGCGTTCCACGCGATCTCCGAGGCCATGTACCAGCGCGCGCAGGAGCAGGCGGCGGCTGCCGGCAACGGCGCTTCGGCCGGGGATGCCGGCGCGTCCTCTGACGATGAGGACGTGGTCGACGCCGAGGTCGTGGACGAGCCGAAGGCGTAGCCGGCGATGTCCGACACCGAGCAGACGATCGACCCATCAAAGATCGAGGGGAGCACCGCCGGGGGCGGCCCAGCCCGGCTCCCCCGGCGCGGACGCGCCGGGGGAGGGCGCGCAGCTGCCCGGCGAGGACGACACGCTCGCGCCCGCGACGGCACTCCAGACCGCGCCCGCGACCCCGCAGGCCGAGTCCGATGCGGACGCTCAGGGCGCTCGGAGCGACGGGCCCGCCGACGGCGACGTTGCAGAGATCGAGGGCGACCTCGACGAGCTGGTGAGGACCGCCGCGCAGCGTGACGAGTACCTGGAGCTCGCGCAGCGCAGGCAGGCGGACTTCGAGAACTACCGCAAGCGCGTCGCCCGCGAGTCCGCCAACGCACAGGGGCGCGGGGTGGCCAGCCTGGCGAAGGAGCTTCTCCCGGCGCTCGACAACCTCGACCGCGCGCTGGAGGAGGCGGGCACCGCCGCGGGCGCGCGTGGGAACTCGGTCGGAGGGACCGGGCCGGAGGGCGACCTCGGCGCTCAGGGCGACCGCGGCGGACAGGCCGACCCCCTGCTCGAAGGTGTGCGCCTGGTGCGCTCCGAGCTGAGCGCCGCCCTTGCGCGCGTGGGCATCGAGTCCTTCTCGCCCGTCGGTGAGGCGTTCGACCCGGCTCTGCACGAGGCGATGGCCACCATCGAGCAGCCCGTCGACGGTGCCCAGAGCGGCACGGTCGTGGAGGTCTACCAGCCCGGCTACCGGCTGGGCGAGAGCATCATCCGCCCGGCCCGCGTCGTCGTCGCCGCATAACCGCGGGGGTATTCGATGGCATCGCGTCCCGACTACTACAAGACGCTCGGGGTCGACAAGAAGGCGAGCCCCGAGGAGATCAAGAAGGCTTACCGCAAGCTCGCGCGTAAGTACCACCCCGACCGCAACCCTGACGACAAGGAGGCGGAGGCGCGCTTCAAGGAGATCTCCCAGGCCAACGACGTGCTCGGGGACCCTGAGAAGCGCAAGCAGTACGACACCGGAGCGGGTCCCTTCGCGACCGGCGCCGGCCCGGGCGGCGGCTTCGGCGGCTTCGGCAACTTCGACTTCGATGCCTCCTCGATGGGCGACATCCTCTCCAACCTGTTCGGCGGGGGCGGTGGTTCCGGCGGCGGGCGCTCCCAGCGCCAGCGAGCGCAACGTGGCGCCGACCTTGAGGCGCAGGTGTCGATCTCCTTCGACCAGGCGGTCGCCGGCGCGCAGGTCCCGCTGCAGGTGCCGATGCGCACCACGTGCGAGACCTGCCACGGCACCGGCGCCAAGCCCGGCACCACACCCGTCGGTGTGCCCGCGCTGCGGGGGCCGCGGCATCGAGACGCAAGGGCAGGGGATGTTCTCGATCTCCCAGCCCTGCTCGCTCTGCGGAGGCTCGGGCACCGTGATCGAGGACCCCTGTCCGACATGTCACGGCTCCGGCGCGGTACGCACCGTCAAGCGCCTGCGCGTGAACATCCCCGCCGGCGTACGCGACGGCAGCCGCATCCGCCTGCCGGGAAAGGGGGAGCCCGGCGGTCGTGGCGGGCCCCCGGGCGACCTGTACCTGATCGTGCACGTCTCGCCTTCCCGCGTGTTCACGCGCAAGGGTGACAACTTCGAGGTCGAGGTTCCCCTGAGCATCCCCGAGGCGCTGCGTGGCGCCGAGGTGCAGGTCCCGACCCTGGACGGCGTAAAGACGCTGCGAGTCGCCCCAGGCACCAGACACGGGACTGTCCAGCGGCTGCGCGGCGAGGGGCCGCCCAAGCCCGGCTCCGCGAAGAGTGGGTCTGCACTCGCCCGCGGGGACATCCGCTATCGCTTCGTGATCGACGTCCCGAAGGAGCTCGACTCCGAGCAGCAGGCGGCCGTCGAGGCCCTCGCGAACGTCATGAACGGCAATCCGCGCGCGCGGCTGTTTCCGGCGGGATCGGGCGCGGCTGGGACGAGCGCGGCCGGCGCGGCCGCAGGGGGTGAGAGTTGATGGCGGGCTCCCAACTTCGTTCGACGGGCAGGGCGCCGGTCGCCCGCCGCCGCTCGCCCCCCACCGTCACCCGCGTCGAGGTCGAGACCGACCGCGGCGTGTTCATGATCTCGGTGGCTGCCAAGCTGGCGAACATGCATCCCCAGACGCTGCGCACATACGAGGCGCGTGGCCTGATCGAGCCCCAGCGCTCGCCCAAGGGTACGCGGCTGTACTCCCAGCAGGACGTCGAGAAGCTGCGGCGCATCCAGGAGATGACCGCAGAGCTCGGGCTCAACCTGGCAGGTGTGGAGCGCGTGCTCGACCTGGAGGAGGAGATCGAGCAGCATGCACGCGCGCATCGAGGAGATCGAGCTGCAGGCGCTACATGCGCAGGTGCGTCTGGCTGAGGAGCTCGAGGAGGTGCGCCGGTCCTTCCGCGCCGAGCTCGCGGTCCCATACCGCGGCGGCGTGGAGCTCGTGCGCGCCGCCGAGGTAAAACCACACTTCCGATCACCGACCGACAGGAGGAACGATGCCGCCTGATGGAGCCTCTCCCGCCGCGCAGGCTGTCCCCGAGGAGGAGCAGCAGAGCCCGCTGGAGCGCTTCGGCCGCGACCTGACGGAGATCGCCGAGCAGGGCAAGCTCGACCCGGTGATCGGACGCGACGACGAGATACGCCGCGTGATCCAGGTGCTCAGCCGGCGCACGAAGAACAACCCCGTGCTGATCGGCGAGCCGGGCGTCGGCAAGACCGCGATCGTCGAGGGCCTCGCGCAGCGGATCGTAAAGGGGGACGTGCCCGAGTCGCTGCGCGACCGCCGCGTGATCGCGCTGGACATGGGCGCGCTGGTCGCGGGGGCCGCCTATCGAGGTGAGTTCGAGGAGCGGTTGAAGGGCGTCTTGAAGGAGGTCTCCGAGGCTCAGGGCACGATCATCCTGTTCCTCGACGAGCTGCACACGATCGTCGGCGCCGGCGCGGCCCAGGGCTCGGTCGATGCCTCCAACCTGCTCAAGCCAATGCTGGCCCGCGGGGAGCTGCGCGCGGTCGGCGCGACGACGCTCGACGAGTACAGGAAGTACATCGAGAAGGACGCGGCCCTGGAGCGGCGCTTTCAGCCGGTGATGGTCGGCGAGCCCACGGTCGAGGACACGATCGCGATCCTGCGTGGACTGAAGGAACGGTACGAAGTCCACCACAAAGTCACGATCCAGGACAGCGCGCTGATCGCCGCCGCGACCCTGTCCCATCGCTATATCGCCGACCGCTTTCTGCCCGACAAGGCGATCGACCTGGTCGACGAGGCGGCCTCGAAGATCCGCATCGAGATCGACTCGCTGCCGACCGAGATAGACGAGGTCGACCGGCGCGTCATGCAGCTTCGAAATCGAGCTCACGTCACTGAAGAAGGAGAAGGACGCCGCCTCCAAGGAGCGCCGTGAGGCGATCGAGGCCGAGCTGTCCGAGCTCAAGCAGCGCTCGCAGGAGATGAAGGCCCAGTGGCAGAAGGAGAAGGAGGCGATCCAGGGCATCAGCGACGCGAAGGAGCGCCTGGAGCAGGCGCGCGTGGAGGTCGAACGTGCCGAACGCGAAGCCGACCTGCAGCGAGCAGCCGAGCTGCGCTACGGGGAGATACCCGAGCTCGAACGCAAGATCGCCGAGCACGAAGTCGGCCGAGCGCGAGGCGAGGCGGCGGCGATGCTCCTCCGTCTTCCTGAAAGAGGAGGTCGACGCCGACGATGTCGCCGAGGTCGTCGCGCGCTGGACGGGCATCCCCGTCAGCCGTCTGCTCGAGGGCGAAACCGAGAAGCTCCTCCAGATGGAGGAGCGCCTGCACGAGCGGGTAGTCGGCCAGGACGAGGCGATCGAGGTCGTCGCCAGCGCGCTGCGCCGCTCGCGCGCCGGGTTGCAGGACCCGGACAAACCGATCGGCACGTTCCTCTTCCTCGGCCCGACGGGTGTCGGCAAGACCGAGCTGGCGCGGGCGCTCGCCGAGTTCATGTTCGACACCCAGGACGCGATGATCCGCATCGACATGTCGGAGTACATGGAGAAGCACTCCGTCTCGCGCCTGGTCGGGGCGCCCCCCGGGTACGTCGGCTATGAAGAGGGCGGCCAGCTCACCGAGGCCGTCCGTCGCCGCCCCTACTCGGTGGTCCTGCTCGACGAGATCGAGAAGGCCCACCCCGACGTGTTCAACACCCTGCTGCAGGTGATGGACGACGGGCGCCTCACAGACGGCCAGGGCCGCACCGTCGACTTCAAGAACACCGTCCTCATCATGACCTCGAACATTCCTGTCTCAGCCGAGCTCTCCGACACGGAGCTGCGCAGTGCGCTGCTCGAGTACTTCAAGCCCGAGTTCATCAACCGCCTCGACGACATCGTGCGCTTCCACTCCCTCACCCGCGAGCAGCTCTCCGAGATCGTCGATCTCCAGGTCGCCCGCGTGATCGAGCGCGTCGCAGAGCGCGGCGTCCAGGTCACCCTCACCCCCGCGGCGCGTCGAGCTGCTCGGGAACATGGGCTATGACCCCGCCTACGGCGCCCGCCCGCTGCGCCGGGTCATCCAGAAGCAGCTGGTCGACCGCCTCGCGACGGCGCTGCTCAAGGGTGAGATCCACTCGGGCGACGCCGTGAGCGTGGATGTGGACGATGGGGAGCTGGTGCTGGAGACGGTGCGCTGGAGGCGTCCGCGGCCGTCTGAGAACCACCTGCGCCGAGGCCACACGGCCCCGGCGCAGTTCGAAGGCTCAGAGTCGAAGGCTCGAGTAGTGGGCTACTCGGATTGCCTAGAGCTAGAAGCTGGCTCCGGTGACCGCCGCGTTGGCGCAGAGCGCCCACACGTGAAACGAGTCTTCTGTTGTTTTGCTCGTGTTGTTGACCAACCCGACAAACGCGTTGTCAGTGGTGGCTTCGCTTGTGCCAGTGCTCGTGATGAACATCTCGTTGACGGCCTCCTCGATCCCTCCGCTGTCCACGACGCCTCCGCCGATCGCGTGCATCCCCGCCGGGCACACGACTTCCTGGGAGTTCTGTTTTTCGTGGGGGTTGGGTGTTTGCGGTCCTTTCACGATCTGAACCCCATTCAGGGCGTTGGCGGCGATCGCCGTCGTTGCGGTGGTCGCGTTCGTGGCGTTTGTCGCGTTCGTGGCGTTGGTCGCGCTCGCGGCCGACCCGGCCGTCGCCGCACTGCCGGCAGACGCCGCGCTGCCCGCGGATTTCGCAAACAGCACCGACAGTTTCGGAGCCTTGCCTTTGATCTCGTTGTCGGCGATCGACTTCACCTGCTTCTTCTGCGTGCTGTTCAGGCCCACTGCTTTGGCGACGAAGGCGACCGGGGCGCTCGCGAACGACGTGCCTCCGGCCGCCAGCACCAGCGCGACGATCGAGATTACGAGCGCCGGTGAGACACGGCCTCTAATGGACTTCCGCATGATCCGCTACCTCCTCAGGTTGATGGCGTGCGTATGGATGTGGCATGGGCGCCCCCCTACGCGCTCCAGCGGAGGCGCGGGCGTCGGCTTGCCCAATCGACATTGGACATAAGTCTCGGCGCCCTCGGAAGTCTCGGTGGCCTGGGAAGTCTCGGTGGCCTGGGAAGTCTCGGTGGCCCGGAAAGTCTCGGTGGCCTCGGCGAGCTGATCCTTTGGCGCGTTGTCCCTGCGGACCGACTCGCGGTCACTTCGCCGATCCGCTACAAACGACCGTGAGCGCGCAGCGAGCGCGTCATCGTCAAAGACAGACGGAGGAGCGGCGGCATGCCCACCTACATCATGCTCTCCACCCTCACCCCCGAGGGTGTGCAGACGGTCAAGAACAACCCGCAGCGAATTCAGGAGGTCAACAAGGAGGTCGAGCAGCTGGGCGCCACCGTGAAGGCGCAGTGGGCCACGCTCGGGAACGTGGACTTCATCTCTGTCGTCGAGGCCCCCGACGAGGTCACGATGGCACGCGTCTCGCTCGAGCTGGGCTCGCGCGGCACCGGCCGCTACGAGACGCTTTCGGCGATCCCGATCGAGGACTTCATCGCGTCTCTGTAACGTACGGCGACGTGGACCAGATGGCCGCCGATGGCGATCGGGAGGAGCAGCGTCCCTCCGCCCAGGAGAGCCGCCCCGGCGGGCCCCCGGATATCTCGCTCGTGCCCGAGCCGCTCGCGGACGCCGACGTGCAGGCCCGGCTCGAGGAGTTCGACGTCGACGCACCCCGCGTGGGCATCGTGATGGGCTCGCAGAGCGATATGGAGGCGATGGAGAAGGCCGCACGGGAGCTCGAGCAGCGGGGCATCGTCCACGAGGTGCGGGTCATGTCCGCGCACCGCGAACCCGATGTCGTCGCCGAGTACTCCAAGCACGCCCGCATGCGCGGCCTGCGCGTGATAATCGCCGGCGCGGGCATATCCGCGGCGCTGCCCGGCGCCGTCGCCGCGCACACGGATCTGCCGGTCATCGGCGTGCCGCTCTCTGGTCGCCTCTCTGCCGCCGGAGGCCTCGACGCGATCCTCTCGATCGTCCAGATGCCCCCCGGCGTGCCCGTCGCCTGCGTCGGCCTGGACAACCCCCGCAACGCGGCGATCCTCGCCGCGCAGATCCTCGGTTCCTGACACGCCGCCTCCCCCGTTGGCCTGCCGCTTGCAGCGAGCGCGCGGTGAGGACGCCGCCGCCGGCAGGCGGCGATAATCAAGAGCAGTGATCCCCCGCTATACGCGCCCCGAGCTCGGCAGTCTGTGGACCGACGAGGCTCGCATGGAGACCTGGCGGCAGGTCGAGGTTGCGGCGTGCGAGGAGCTCCCCGGCCTGCTCGGCGACGAGGCGGGCCCGACGGAGGCTGAGCTCGAGGCTATCCGCCGGGCGAGGTTCACGGTGGCAGGCGGTCGGCGAACGCGAGCGTCTCACCGATCACGACGTGGCCGCATTCGTGGATGTGCTGGCCGACTCGGCAGGCGAGGCGGGACGGTGGATCCACTTCGGGTTGACCTCCTCGGACGTGCTCGACACGGCGCTCGCCCTCCAGCTGCGCGCGGCCGGCGAGGTGATCGTCCCGGGCGCGTTCTCGCTGGTGGCGGCTTCGCCGCGCGCGCACGCGAGCACGCCCTTTCGCTGTGCGTCGGGCGAACCCATGGCGTGCATGCCGAGCCGACCACGTTCGGGGTCAAGCTCGCGGGCTTCGCCTTCGAGGCGCACCGCAACGCGCTGCGGCTGGAGCGCGCCTTCGCCCAGGCGACCGTCGGCGCGGTGTCCGGCGCGGTCGGCACCTACGCCGCCACCAGCGCCCGAGTTCGAGACGCGCGTCCTGGCCCGTCTCGGCCTCGCGCGCGAGGACGTCTCCACGCAGGTCGTCGCGCGCGACCGCCACGCCGAGCTGATGGGCGCCATCGCCCTCGCCGGCGCCGGCCTGGAGCGGTTCGCGACCGAGATCCGCCACCTCCAGCGCACCGAGGTGCGCGAGGTGCAGGAGCCCTTCCGCGCCGGCCAGAAGGGCTCCTCGGCGATGCCCCACAAGCGCAACCCGATCAAGAGCGAGCAGATCTCGGGCCTCGCGCGGGTGCTGCGCGGAAACGCCCAGTCGGCGCTCGAGAACGTGGCCCTGTGGCACGAGCGCGATATATCCCATTCCTCGGTCGAGCGCGTGATCCTGCCCGACTCCACGATCCTGCTCGACTACCTACAGGACAGGACGATCGCGCTGGTCGAAGGAATGACCGTGAACGTCGAGCGGATGCGCGAGAACCTCGAGCTCACCCACGGAGCGCTCTTCTCCCAGCGCGTCCTGCTCGCGCTCATCGGGGGGGCAGGCGGCCCGGAGGGCTCGGCCGGTGCGGAGGGCCGGGCCGCGATGTCCCGCGATGAGGCCTACCGAATCGTGCAGGAGCTCGCTCAGCGCGCGTGGGACGAGGGCATTCCCCTGCGGCGGCTGCTCGAGGACGACGAGCGCATCCGCGCTCAGCGGCATCGATCTCGATGCGATCTTCGACTACGACCACTACGTTCGCCACGCCCAGGAGATCATCGGCCGGCTGGATCAGATCGCCTGAGCCCGAGCCCGGTCCCCGAGCCCGCTGGTAGCATCGCGCTACGTGACCATCCTTGCCGACCTGCCCCTCATCGCCAGCGGGAAGGTCCGCGAGATGTACGACCTGAGTGGATCGAAGGTTCGATTCCGGGCCGCGGGCGAAGACAGCCATCCGAGCCCTGCCGCGCCGGTCGGCGGAGCCTCGGGCGCGACCCTGCTGATGGTCGCCAGCGACAGGATCTCCACGTACGACGCGGTCCATCCCACCCCCATCCCGGACAAGGGGAAGGTGCTGACGGGCCTGTCGGCGTTCTGGTTCGAGCAGACCGAGCACATCGTTGCCAACCACCTCATCTCCGCGACCGAGGGCATTCCGGTCGACGCACGCGGACGGGCGCTGGTCGTGCGCAGGCTGACGATGCTCCCGGTCGAGTGCGTCGTTCGCGGCTACATCACCGGGTCAGGATGGAAGGATTACCAGGCCAGCGGCAAGGTCTCGGGGATCGAGCTCCCGGCGGGCCTGCGCGAGTCAGAGCGCCTGCCCGAGCCGATCTTCACGCCGAGCACAAAGGCCGACGAGGGCCACGACGAGGCGATCGACTTCGACCGCGCCGCCGAGCTCGTCGGCGATCGCGCGCTGATGGAGCTCGTGCGGGAGCTGTCGATCCATCTGTACTCGTTCGCCTCCGAGCACGCCCGCGAGAACGGGGTGATCCTGGCCGACACCAAGTTCGAGTTCGGGCTGGACGAGAACGATCCCGCCAGGGCGGGCAGGGCACCTCTCCTGCTCGGCGACGAGGCGCTCACGCCCGACTCCTCCCGCTACTGGCCGTTGGACGGCTACGAGGTGGGCCATCCGCAGCCGAGCTTCGACAAGCAGTACGTGCGCGACTGGGCAGCCGCCAGCCGGCTGGGACCGCGAAGCCCCCGGCGCCCCCCATTCCCCAGGACGTCGTCGCGGGCACGCGGTCCCGGTATCTCGAAGCGTATGCGCTCATCACAGGGGAGCCCTTCCAGGCTTGGCTGGGCCGGACCGAGCGCCTCCGGCCCCCCGTGGAGCGAGAGCGTGAGAGCGCGGGTGCTCATCCGCCCGAAGGCGGGCATCCTCGACCCGCAGGGCGCCGCCGTGGAGCGCGCCCTGCCCGCGCTCGGGTTCGCGGGCGTCGCCAACGTGCACGTCGGCCGCCTGCTGGAGCTCGACGTGGAGGACCCGGCGCAGCTCGAGCCGATGTGCGAGAAGCTCCTCGCCAACCCGCTCGTCGAGGACTACGAGGTCGAGCTCCTCGACGGCCAGCAGCTGACAGCGATGAAGTTTGGCGTCGTTCAGTTCCCCGGCTCCTGCGACGATCTCGACGCGCTCGACGCTGCCCGGCGCGTCGGCGAAGCGGAGCTCTTGTGGCACGGCGATCGCGACCTGAAGGGCGCCGACGCAGTGATCATCCCGGGAGGGTTCTCCTACGGCGACTACCTCCGCGCGGGTGCGATCGCGCGCTTCTCCCCCGTGATGGAGTCGGTGATCGCGTTCGCGAAGCGACGGTGGGCTGGTGCTCGGGATCTGCAACGGCTTTCAGGTGCTGTGCGAGGCCCGTCTCTTGCCCGGGGCCCTGCTTCCAAACGCCAACCGGCGTTTCACCTTCCGCCAGCTCGCCCTCGAGGTGGTCAACGCGGACACGCCCTTCACGCGCGCGTGCACGGACGGCCAGTGGCTGAGCATCCCCGCCAAGCACTCCTGGGGGCGCTACTACGCCGAGGATCGGGACGCTTGCGCGCGATGGAGGAGGCGCGCTCAGGTGGTGCTGCGCTATGAGGCCGGGCAGAACTTCAACGGCTCGCTGCACGACATCGCGGGCGTGTGCAACGAGGCTGGGAACGTGTTCGGCCTGATGCCCCACCCCGAGCATGCCGTGGACGGGCTCACGGGGTCGACCGACGGGTTGAAGATCTTCGAGTCGATCCGCCTGGCGGTGGAGGGCGTTCGTGAATGACGCGCGCTCTCGGTATAGCGATAGTATCCACGGGGGAGAGGGTGTGACAAACGAATTCGGGCGAGCGTATAGCGATGGTTATACGCAGGTCGCAGGGCAGAGACATCTCCGCGCGTCTTCACATCTGACCGTCGGCGGCTCGCGTCGAATATCCGCTCCCCACAGGACGAGGCCGCACGGGCGCCGATGCCAGAGACCGTAACGCGTGCCCACCGTCGAGGACGCGCTCGCGCTCGGTCTCACCCGTGAGGAGTACGAGCTCGTGTGCGAGAAGCAGGGTCGCCCGCCCAACGCCGCTGGAGCTGGCGATGTACTCGCTGCTCTGGAGCGAGCACTGCGCCTACAAGCACTCCAGGAAGCTGCTCCGCACGCTCCCCACCGAGGGCCCGCACGTGGTGATGGGACCGGGCGAGAACGCCGGGGCCGTCGACGTGGGCGGTGGGTTGGCATGCGCGTTCAAGGTCGAGTCGCACAACCACCCCAGCGCGGTGGAGCCCTTCCAAGGGGCGGCCACCGGCGTTGGGGGCATCCTGCGCGACATCTTCGCGATCGGCGCCCGCCCGATCGCGGTGCTCGACTCGCTGCGCTTCGGCGAGCCGTCCGGCGCGCCAGGCTCACCCGTCCGACCAGGTCCACTCACGCCACCAGGTTCACCCGCCCGATCAGGGGCACGCACCCGCTATCTGTTCGAGGGGGCGGTGGCGGGGATCGGGCACTACGGGAACTCGATCGGCGTGCCCACCGTGGGCGGCGAGGTCTATTTCGAGGGCCCCTACGAGCAGAGCTGCCTGGTGAACGCGATGGCGCTCGGGCTCGCGCCGCTCCAGGGGCTCGTGCGAAGCGCGGCCGCGGGGCCCGGCAACGTGATCGTGCTGTTCGGTGCCTCCACCGGCCGCGACGGGATCGGGGGAGCGTCGGTGCTCGCCTCGGCCGAGCTCGGTGAGGCCGACGCCAATGGGAGCGCGGGCGCCGACATGCGCCCGACCGTGCAGGTTGGCGACCCGTTCGAGGAGAAGAAGCTCCTCGAGTGCTCGCTGGAGCTGCTCGAGCGGGGCCTGCTCGTATCGCTCCAGGATCTCGGCGCCGCCGGGCTGACCTCCTCAGCCGCGGAGATGGCCTCGAAGGGCCGCGTGGGTGTCGACATCGACGTCGCGAAGGTGCCGTTGCGCGAGCCCGGGATGGAGCCGTTCGAGGTGATGGTGAGCGAGTCCCAGGAGCGGATGCTGTGCGTGGTTGAGCCCGCGAACCTCGACGCCGTGATGGGAGTGTGCGAGAAGTGGGAGGTGAGCGGGGCGGCGATCGGCACGGTCACCGACACGCAGCGGATGCGCGTGCTCGCCGGGGGCGCGCTCGTGGGGGACATGGCGGTCGCGGCGCTGGTCGACGACTGCCCGCTGTACGACCTTCACCCCGTGAAGCCCGCCGAGCCGCTCTATGAGCCGCCCGCCCCCACACTCGCCGGCGATGCGACGCTCCGTGACGCGCTCCTCGCCCTTCTGTCCTCTCCCAACCTCGCCTCCCGCAGGCCGCTGTTCGAGCAGTACGACTCGATCGTCCAGTCGCGCACCGTCCGCCGCCCCGAGCAGGCGGACGCCGCCGTGCTCGCGCTCCCCCCTCCCGCCCGGCGTGCCTGGGCATCGAGAGCCGACGGCGCACCGGGGGGGGCCGGCTGGGCCCGGGGGGCGGCGGGGGCGGGCGAGCCCGTGCCGGCCCTGGCGGTGAGCATCGACGGGAACGGCCGGCGGGTCGCCGCCGACCCCTACCGGGGGACGATCGCGGCGGTGCTGGAGTGCGCGTCGAACCTCGCCTGCGTCGGCGCCGAGCCGCTGGGCACGACGAACAACCTCAACTTCGGCAACCCCGAGAAGGGGCACGTCGCCTGGCAGCTGACCGAATCGGTGCGCGGCCTGGGCGATGCCTGCCGCGCGCTGGAGGCGCCGATCGTGGGCGGCAACGTGTCCCTCTACAACGTTGGTCCCACCGGTCCGATCTACCCGACGCCCGTGATCGGCATGGTCGGCCGGCTGCCCGATGCGCTGCGGGCCGGGCGGCTGGGCTTTCGGCGCGCGGGCGAGGAGATCGCGCTCGTCGGGCCGTTTGCCCCGTCGCTGGCTGCCAGCGAGCTCGAGAAGCTGCGCGGAGAGCCGCTCCCGGACGGGCTTGATGACATCGACCTCGACGCCGTCCGCACCGCGCAGATCGCCGTCCGCGACGCGGTCCGCGCGGGCGTGCTCTCGAGCGCCCACGACATCGCCGAGGGTGGCCTGGCGATCGCGCTGGCCGAGTGCTGTCTGGCCGGTGCGGTGGGCGCGGAGGTCGGGCTCGGGGATGACTTCTGGCAAGCAATCTCGCCCGAAGCGCCGGGCCGGCGGCCCGCGTCGCCGGCTTCCACGCCCGTGACCGCTGCACTGTTCGGGGAGGGTCCGGGCGGCTTCGTCGTGAGCGGCGAGGCCGATGAGCTGCAGAGGCTGGGCGAACGGGTGCCGGTGTGGCCGATCGGCAGCGTCGGAGGCGACGGGCTGACGATCGAGATCGCCGGAGAAGGAGAGACGCGAAGGGGGCTGAGACGACGCGGGAGATCCTGGCGGTAACGCTTGCCGAGCTGGCCGGCGCATACTCGGCTCTCGGAGAGTTGTTCTCATGAGTACTGCTAGCGTGTGCCCGTAATGCGTGACGGACCGCGCGAGGAGTGCGGAGTGTTCGGACTGTATGCGCCCGGCCACGAGGTGTCGCGGTTGTCGTACTTCGCGCTGTACGCGCTGCAGCATCGCGGGCAGGAGTCGGCGGGCATCGCCGCGGCCGACCGCGGCGGGCATATCGTCACTCGTCGGGAGCTCGGGCTCGTGAGCCAGGTGTTCAGCGAGAACGACCTGCGCACGCTCGCGGGCGAGCTGGCGATCGGGCACGTGCGCTACTCGACGACGGGGTCGAACGCCTGGGAGAACTCCCAGCCGGTGCAGCGCTCGGAGGGCACGAACGGATCCCGGCGCGAGGTGGCGCTGGCGCACAACGGCAACCTGATCAACGCGGTCGAGCTGCACGACGAGCTACTCGCGCGGGGCGTCACGTTCAGCTCCACCTCGGACTCGGAGATCATCGCCGCGCTGATCGCAACCCATCCGGCGGAGCTGGTCGAGGACGCGATCGCCGACGTGCTCCCGCGCCTGCGCGGCGCCTTCTCGATCGTGGCGATGACCAAGGACCGGGTGGTGGCCTTCCGCGACCCGCACGGCCTGCGCCCGCTGGCGCTCGGGGCGCTCGAGCCCGGGCCAGAGGATCCGGACGGACGCGTGCGCTACTGCGTCGCGAGCGAGTCCTGCGCGTTCGACATCATCGGGGCGAAGCTCCTGCGCGACGTCGAGCCGGGCGAGGTGGTCACGCTCGGCGAGGACGGCCTCGAGAGTCGCATGGTGGCGCCCGGCGGCAGGCACGCGTTCTGCGTGTTCGAGTACATCTACTTCGCGCGGCCGGACTCGCGCATGAACGACCGCGTGCTGCAGGTCGCGCGCGGGCGGATGGGCGAGATCCTGTGGCGCGAGGCGCCCGTGGAGGCGGACCTCGTGATCGCCGTCCCGGACTCCGGCAACGCGGCTGCCCGCGGGCTGGCGCGCGCTGCCGGGCTGCCCCAGGACGACGGCTTCGTCAAGAACCGCTACGTCGCGCGGACGTTCATCCAGCCCGGCCAGGAGCTGCGCAAGCACGGGCTGCGTCTGAAGTTCAACCCGCTGCCCGAGGTGATCGCGGGCAAGCGGCTGGTGGTCGTCGACGACTCGATCGTGCGCGGCAACACCACCCGCCAGATCGTGCAGATGCTGCGCGACTCGGGCGCCGCCGAGGTCCACATGCGCATCTCCGCGCCGCCGATCAAGCACCCCTGCCACTACGGCATCGACATGTCAACGCGCGAGGAGATGATCGCCCACGGACGCACCACCGCGGAGGTCGCCGCCGAGCTGGGCTGCGACTCGCTCCACTACCTCTCGCTTGCGGGCGTCTACGAGGCGGTGGGCGCGACGCGTGCCACGCACTGTGACGCGTGCTTCAGCGGCGACTACCCGCTGGACGGAACGGGCGAGGCGAACGGCAAGTACGCGCTGGAGGACGGGCACTCCCTGCCCCTCGTGGGCGCGTGAGCACCTGTCCGGCCGTCAAGGGGGCGCCTATTTGGCATTTCGGCAGAGAAGCTCGTCGAGCCGCTGCAATCTTTCGCCAGCGGGTATTCCGAGCGGGCGGTGCCGGTGACAGTACGCCCGGAGAACTTGCCTTTGACAGATCAGCTTCGCCGTCTCTTTGTGGGCTGGGCTGGAATTCGTAGGCGATGCTGCCTTTGAACGAGCCGCTCCGCGAGATGGACGCCGGCCTCGTTATCTGCCGCGTACCGGCGCCTCCGCCTTCACAGTAGAGCCGGCGCGAACGGTGCGTTCACGGTCACCGACTTGCCGCTCGCGGACACCCTGAGGGTGATCGTCTCTTTGCCATGGGCGAACGTGCCCGTGTAGGTGCCACCCTTGACGGGCCTCGCGGCGAACGCCACCGTGGCGATGGCGAGCAGCACGATCAGCGTCGGCCCGAACACGGTCAGTGGCCTGCGGCGCGGCGAAGCTGGTCGATCATCGGCAGCCTCCAGAATCTAGAGCGCGACCTAAGCCGCGTCGTGGACGAACGTCTCGGTGGAGAATCTAGCCGAACGACTCGTCGCGCGCCCCGGAGGCGTCGTTGTAGCGGTTGTTGTAGGGCGTGCGGGCGATCGGATCGTCGCGGCGTCCGGCGCGCAGGGCATAGCCGAGCGCGAGCGGTGATGATGAGGGTGACGATGATTGCTGCAGGCATGACTGGTCCTATCGGTTGTGAGCTGACTGCTCTCGACCCTCATCTCCATTGAACAACGCGGTGATCAAGGGCGCTCTCTGTGATCTGTAGGCTCACAGCTATCGTGGCGCCAGTGGCTGAGCCGCTTCCCATCGCCGTGCTCGTGTCAGGCGCGGGGACAAACCTGCAGGCGCTGCTCGACACGGTCCATGGACGCGAGGCGCGGGTGGTGGCCGTGGCCTCGAGCGTCGCGGATGCGCCCGCGCTTGGCGCGCGCCGCCGCGAGGGATGTTCCGACGGCGGTGTTCGCTCGCTCGGACTACCCCGACCGCCATGCGCGCGACCATGCGCTGGCCGACTGGCTGGAAGAGCGCGGCACGCGACTGGTCGTGGGCGCGGGATACATGGAGCTGCTCGGCACATCCTTCCTCGCCCGCTTCCCCGGCGCGGTGATCAACGTGCACCCGTCTCTGCTTCCGGCCTTCCCGGGCCTGCACGCGATCGAGCAGGCGCTCTCCTACGGGGTGAAGGTGTTCGGCGTGACCGTGCACTTCGTCGACGATGCGGCGTGGACTCCGGGCCGGTGATCCTCCAGCGCGCGGTCGAGCTGCCGCGAGCGCGCGAGCCGGAGGAGGTGCGCGAGGCTCTGCGCCCGCTCGAGCACGCGCTGCTGACGGAGGCCGTGCGCCTGTTCGCGCTGCGGCGCCGTGAATCGGGACCCCGCGAACCCGCGGCGAATGATCGTGGATCGTCCAGCGGTCAGGGCAGGCGATGGATAGGCTCTGATCATGGCCTCAGAAGGGGACGTCATGATCGGTCGCGCAGCAGGGGTCGAGCGGGCCGCGCCCGGCGAGGTGCGCGTGCGCAGGGCGCTGCTGTCGGTGTCCGAGAAGGAGGGGATCGTCGACTTCGCACGCGGGCTGGTGGAGCTCGGCGTGGAGATCGTCTCCACCGGAGGCACCTCGCGGGAGCTCGCCGCCGCGGGGATCGCGGCGAGGCCGATCGAGGACTTCACCGGCTTTCCGGAGATCATGGACGGGCGCGTCAAGACCCTGCACCCGCGCCTGTATGCCGGGCTGCTGGCCAAGCGCGACGACGACGGGCACCTGAGCGCGGCGGCGCAGCAGGGGATCGAGCAGGTCGACCTCGTGTGCGTGAACCTCTATCCGTTCGAGCAGACCGTGGCGCGCGGCGATGCCTCCGAGCAGGAGATCGTCGAGAACATCGACATCGGCGGCCCGACGATGATCAGGGCGGCTGCAAAGAACAGCGCATTCGCCGCGGTGCTCGTCGACCCCGACGATTACGGGGCCGTGCTCGGCGAGCTGCGCGAGTCCGAGGAGTGCCTGTCGCTGCAAACGCGCAAACGCCTGGCGGCCAAGGCGTTCGCCTGCACCGCCCGCTACGACGCCGCGATCGCGACCTGGTTCGCCGTGCGCACCTACGAGGGCTTTCCCCCGACGTGGACGCGATGCCTATGAGAAGGTGAGCGATCTGCGCTACGGCGAGAACCCGCACCAGCGGGCCGCCTTCTACGCGCGCGTGGGCTCTCCCACGCACCTGCTCGACGGAGTGCGCCAGCTGCACGGCAAGGAGCTGTCGTTCAACAACCTGCTCGACCTGAGCTCCGCGCGCGAGCTGGTCGAGGACTTCGACGCGCCGGCCTGCGCGATCGTCAAGCACAACAACCCCTGCGGCTGCGCGCTTGCCGCGACGCGGCCAGGTGGCCTACGAACGCGCCTTCGCGTGTGACCCGTTGAGCGCCTACGGAGGCGTGATCGCGGTCAACCGGCGGGTCGACCGCGCATTTGCGGAGGAGCTCTCCAAGCAGTTCATCGAGGTGCTGCTCGCCCCGGGCTTCGACGCGGACGCGCTCGAGGTGCTGAGCGAGAAGAAGAACGTGCGCCTGCTGGAGCTCCGCGAGTGGCCGGCGCCGAGCCACGAGGTGGAAGGCAAGCCCGTGATCGGAGGACAGCTCGTCGCAGACCCGCGACGTCGTCGAGCGAGACGCGCGAGCAGATGCGCTCATGACCAAGAGGGCGCCGAGCGAGGAGCAGTGGGAGGATCTGCTGTTCGCTTGGAAGGTCTGCCGCCACGTGCGTTCCAACGCGATCGTGATCGCCGCCGACGGCGCCACCGATCGGGATCGGCGCGGGTCAGATGAGCAGGGTGGACGCGGTGCGGATCGCGGTCGAGAAGGCCCACGCCGCCCAACCGGAGCTCCTGTCCGGCGCCGTGCTGGCCTCAGACGCGTACTTCCCCTTCGCCGACGGCCCCCAGCTCGCGATCGACGCGGGGGTCACCGCGATCATCCAGCCGGGAGGCTCGGTGCGCGACGAGGAGGTCGTCGCCGCCGCGGATGCGGCCGGGATCGCGATGGTCGCCACCGGCGTGCGCCACTTCCGACACTGAGTCGGTTCGAGTGCCGCACGGAGACCCGCTTGCGGACCAGGCGAGGATCTGCGCTGCCTGGGGGACCGGGCTGGGGACCTGCGCAGGTCGGGCCGCAGAAAAGGCCTTGAAGAATTCGATCGAGACGATATATCGTGAGCTTACTTTGATAGCTCACGATAGGAGTACGATATGTTCGCGCATGCGATCTATGCAACCGGTGAGGGACGCTGCCAGCGCGGTGATCCCTACGATTGGGCGCCGTCTGGCGCGCGATGACCGGCGACCCTGGCGGGCGCGGCCCGGGCGTGGCGGCCCAGGCGGCGGGCGCGGTCGCCATCGCCAGCGCGGATTCGGGGCCGGAGCGGGAGGGGGTTTCCCGTTCGGCGGGCTCCGCCCGGGGCGGCCCATGGGGACGCGGCCGCAAGGCCCGCCGCGGCGACATCCGCACGGCCGCGCTGCTGCTGCTCGCCGAGGAGCCGCGCAACGGCTACCAGATCATGCAGGAGGTGGAGCAGCGCAGCGACGGCGTCTGGCGCCCGAGCCCCGGCTCTGTCTATCCGGCGCTCGCGCAGCTGGAGGACGAGGGACTGATCCGCTCGGAGGAGGCCGACGGGCGCAAGCTGTTCGTGCTCACCGACGCGGGAAGGGCCTACGTGCAGGAGCGTGGCGATGAGAAGCCGGCGCCGTGGGAGCAGATGAGCGATGACGTGAGCGATGAGGCCCTCGATCTGGGCAAGCTCATGCGCGACGTCGGGTTCGCGTTCCTCCAGGTGATGCGCACCGGCAGCGAGGCGCAGATCGCCAAGGCGCGCGAGGTGCTGGTGGGCGTTCGCCGCGACCTCTACCGCATCCTCGCCGACGGGGATCCCGAGAGCACTATCGTGGAGGACGACGCCTGAACCCGTCACCGGTCGTAGATGTCGAGCGAATCGAGCGCGTGATCCCCGACGGCAGTGACGCGGAGCCCGCGCCGGACCGAGCCGGCGCGGGCTCCGCTGCGGCCTCCGACGGCGCTGCCCTGGCCGTTTCGGTCAGCGGCCTGGTCAAGCGCTACGGCGAGATCGAAGCGGTGCGGGGCATCGACTTCGAGGTCGCGCGCAGCGAGACGTTCGGCTTTCTCGGCCCCAACGGGGCGGGGAAGTCGACGACGATCAACATGCTCTGCACGCTCGTGCGTCCGAGCGCCGGCTCCGCGCTGGTGGCCGGGCACGACGTAGTGCGCGAACGGGACGAGGTGCGTCGCAACATCGGCCTGGTCTTCCAGGACACGACGCTCGACGGTTACCTGACCGCGAGGAGAACCTGCGCCTGCACGCCGAGCTTTACGGGGTCCCCCGGGACCTGCGTTGGCGAGCGGCTGCGCCAGGTGATGGAGATGGTCGAACTGTGGGAGCGGCGCTCACACCTCGTCAACACGTTCTCGGGGGGGATGAAGCGACGCCTTGAGATCGCGCGCGGCCTGCTGCACTCTCCGCGCGTGCTGTTCCTCGACGAGCCGACCGTCGGCCTCGATCCCCAGACGCGCCGCTCGATCTGGGGCTACATCACGAAGCTCAAGCGCGAAGAGGACATCACGATCTTCCTGACCACCCACTACATGGACGAGGCGGAGTACTGCGACCGCATCGCGATCATGGACCGGGGACGGATCGTGGTGCTCGACACGCCGGAGGCCCTCAAGGAGAGCGTTGGCAAGGACCGCGTCCAGATCCACACCGGCGACGACGAGGCGACGATCGACGCGCTGCGTGAGCGCTTCGGCATCGAGGCGACGATGGCCGAAGGTGCGGTCACGTTCGGCGTGCCCCGCGGCGAGGAGTTCGTACCACGCCTGTTTGCCGAGCTCGGTCAGTCGATCAGATCGGTGAGCGTCGCACGCCCGTCGCTGGATGACGTCTTCCTCTCCTACACGGGCACCACGATCCGCGATGCGGAGGCCTCCAGCAGCGACCAGATGCGCAACGTCGCGAGGATGATGAGCCGCTGATGGCGACGAAGCTCGTCACCCCTCCCACGCCGCGAGACATCCAGCCGCGGCCCCGCCCACGAGATCGCGCGCGTGCGGGTGCCGACGCGCAGCCTGCGCAGCGAGCTGCGCGCGATCAAGGTCGTGTGGAAGCGCGAGCTGATCCGCTTCTCGCGCGACCGCCTGCGCATCCTGACCTCGTTGATGCAGCCGTTCCTGTTCCTGTTCGTGCTCGGCACCGGCCTGTCCTCGCTCGCCTCGGCGGGGACCCACGGGGTCAACTTCAGAACCTTCATCTACCCCGGGGTGCGTCTGCATGGCGGTGATGTTCACCGCGATGTTCTCCGCGGCCTCGATCGTGTGGGACCGTGAGTTCGGGTTCCTGCGCGAGATGATGGTCGCGCCGGTGCGGCGCAGCTCGATCGTGCTCGGCAAGTGCTTCGGCGGCGCCACGGTGGCCGCCTTCCAGGGTCTGATCGTGATCGCGATCTCCCCTCTCGTCGGTGTCCCTTACGAACTCGGCCTGATCCTCGAGCTGCTTGCACTCGCGCTGCTGCTCGCGTTCGCGATCACCGCCTTCGGCGTGATGTTCGCCGCCAGGGTCAACCAGATGCAGTCGTTCATGGCGGTGATGCAGATGGCGATCATGCCGATGTTCTTCCTCTCCGGGGCGCTGTTCTCGGTCGCGAGCCTGCCGGCGTGGCTCGCGGTGCTCAACCGCCTGGACCCGCTCACCTACGCCGTCGAGCCGATGCGCCGCGCGATCTTCGCGCACCTGAACATCAGCGAAGCCGCCCGTCACGCGCTCAACCCGGGCGTCACCTGGTGGGGCTGGCGCGTTCCCACGCTCCTCGAGGCCGCCGTCATCGCGGTCGCTCGGGCTCGTGATGCTGTCCATCGCGATATGGGAGTTCAGTCGCGCGGAGTGAGCGCCCGCGGCGCCGCTGCCCGGCCGCGGCCCGGAGTCCTCACTCGAGGGCCTCGGCCGCCACGCCGAGGAGGGGGTCTTGGCTGACGATCGCCTGCTGCGCCGGGGCCTCCGGTGGCAGGGTCGGCACAGACGCAGCGCCTCGGGAAGCTCCGGGTCGCGCCGGGCGCCTCTCTCCAAGAGCGGCTGCAGCCCGCCGCGCAGGAGGAGCATCGGGCCGATCCAGCGCGGCGCCCACACGCGCGCCGAGCGGCGCTCTATTCCCCGCTCGATCGCGTCGATCGCCTTTGACAGCGGCGCCGGATCTGCGCATGAAGCCGGGCATCTGACTCGGTCAGCGCTTCGATCGAGGGCTGGGCGAAGCCCGCGCGCACGAGATCGGTGTCGAGGAAGCCGAAGTAGGCGCAGCCTACCCGCGCGCCGCTGGGCGCGGTCTCCGAGCGCAGGCAGTCGGTCAATGCCTCCACCCCCGCCTTGGCGGCCGTGTACGCGCCGAGCAGGGGTCCGCGGGTGATGGCCGTCAGCGAGGAGATGTTCAGCAGATAGCCGCGCCGCTCGGTGATCTGCCCGATCACCGCACGATCCGTGCGCCACACCCCCAGGAAATTGACCGCCAGCACGCGCTCGACCTGCTCGATCGGGGCTGTGGCCAGCGCGCCGTTGAACTGCAGGCCCGCGTTCGCGATCGCGACATCGATCCCGCCGAAGCGCTCGACGGTAGCCGCCACCGCGCGCCCGAGCGCGTCGAAGTCGGTCACGTCCGCCTCGAACCACGTCGCTCGGCCGGCCCCGAGGCGCTCGCTGAGCGCCTGCAGACGCTCGGGCTCCAGCCCGACGAGCGCGATGTTCGCGCCCTTGGCATGCAGGCGTTCAGCGGTCGCCGCGCCGATGCCGCGCGCCGCGCCGGTGATGAAGACCGTGCGACCGTAGACGTCAAACGGGTTCGCTCGCGAGCGGCTCATAGCCGTGACCTCCCAACTGCTGGAGTGTTGCGCGGGCGCAGCGCATAGTCGCCCGGCTGAAAGCGGCGCAGGCGCCGGCGATAGGGCCAGGTCGAGCCCGGCCAGATCGTCGTGTTCTTGCCGTGCTCGTCGAGGTACCAGCTGACGCATCCGCCGGTGTTCCACACCGTTCCCTGCAGACGGCGTCTGGATCTCCTCGTTGAAGTCGGCGCTGGACCTGCTCGCGCACCTCGATGATGCCGAGGCGCTGACGGTCCATGAAGCGCAGTGCATTCGATCAGGTAGTGCACCTGTGACTCGATCATGAACACGATCGAGTTGTGGCCCAGGCCGGTGTTGGGGCCGGCGAGCATAAACAGGTTCGGGAAGCCCGCCACCGCGGTTCCCAGGTAGGCCTGGGGGCTGCCCTGCCAGACCTCGGCGAGCGTGCGGCCGTCGCTGCCGTGGATCCACTCGGCCACCGGCATGTCGGTGACATGGAAGCCAGTGCCGAGGATGATCGTGTCGAGCTCGCGCTCGGCGCCATCGGCGGTGAGGATCCCCGCGGGGTGATGGCGCGGATCGAGTCGGTCACGACGCTCGACGTTCGGCTGCTGCAGCGCGGGGTAGTAGTCGTTGGAGATAAGGATGCGCTTGCAGCCGATGCGGTAGGTCGGTTCCAGGCGCGCGCGCAGGGCGGGGTCTGATACCTGAGCGCGCAGGTGCCTGCGCGCGACACGCTCAGGCGGGGAACCGTCGCGAGGGTGCATCAGCGGCAGCACGAACAGCTCGCGCGCCCAGTACACGGCGCCGCGCACCAGTCGCTGGGCGGGTGGAAGGGCGCGGTAGAGCAGTCGCTCCCACCGCGAGGTGGGTCGGTCGCGGTGGGGTACGACCCACGGGGGCGTGCGCTGGAAGACGTGCAGCCTGCCCACCTGCGGCTGGATTTGCGGGACGAGCTGGATCGAGGATGCGCCGGTGCCGATGACCGCCACGCGCTCGCCGTCGAGGGCGTGCTCGTGGTCCCACCGAGCGGAATGGAACATCGTCCCTTCGAAGCTCTCGATCCCGGCGATGTCTGGCGGCTTCGGGTCGCTCAGCGGACCGGCGCCCACGACGAGCATCTCCGCGGTGAGCTCGCCGGCGGATGTCTGTATCCGCCAGAGCTCCGCCACTCCGTCCCAGTGCGCCGAGGTGACCTCGTGGCCGATAGCGGATGTGGGGCTCGATGCCGTGATCGTGAGCGACGCGGCGCAGGTACTCCCAGATCTCGGGCTGCGGCGAGAACGTCCGGCTCCAGTCGGGGTTCGGCGCGAACGAGAACGAGTACAGGTTCGACGGCACATCGCAGGCGCAGCCCGGGTAGGTGTTCTCGCGCCAGGTGCCCCCCAGCTCCTCGGCCCGCTCCAGCACGACGAAGTCGTGGATGTCCTCCTGCTTCAGGCGGATCGCCATGCCCAGGCCGGAGAAGCCGGATCCGATGATCACGACGCGATGGTGCGGGATCGCGGGCACGGGCTAAGCCTACCCTGGTAGGGTCGGCGCATGGCTTCTCTGGGCCCGTCCTCACCGGCGCTGGAGCTCGCCGCCGGGCTACGTCGCCGCGAGCTCTCGGCCGTCGAGCTGCTCGATGCCTGCCTGGGTGCGATCGAGGAGCGCAACCCGCAGCTGAACGCGGTGATCTGGCGCAACGACGAGGACGCGAGGGGCGCGGCTGCCGAGGCCGACCGCCGTCTGGCGGCCGGCGAGCAGGCGCCCTTCCTCGGTGTGCCGCTGCCGATCAAGGACCTCACACCGGTCGCCGGCTGGCCGGTGACCTACGGCTCGCGCGGTGCGCCTGCCGGTGTGAGCGAGGAGAGCGAGCTGGTCGTCGATGCGCTCGTGCGCGCGGGGTTCGTCCTCTGCGGGCGCACCAACACGCCCGAGTTCGGGGTGATCACGGTTGCGGAGAACAGTCGCTACGGGGTGAGCCGCAATCCGTGGGACCTGAACCGGTCGCCGGGCGGGTCAAGCGGCGGCGCGGCGGCGGCCGTCGCCGGTGGCATGTTCCCGATCGCTCACGCGAACGACGGGGGCGGCTCGATCCGCATCCCCGCCTCCTACTGCGGACTGGTCGGCCTGAAGCCGAGTCGCGGTCGGGTGCCGCGACTGGCGCAGGAGTGGCTTGGCGCCGTCGTGGAGGGGGTGGTGGCACGGACCGTCGCGGACTCCGCCGGCGTCCTCGATGCGATCGCCGGGCCGGATCCGACTGGCATGGTACAACGCACCCGCGCCGGGCAAGACCATTCGTGGAGGAGGCGCGCGCTGAGCCCGGGCGCCTGCGGATCGGGCTGATGGCGCAGGCTCCGCTGGGCATGCCCACCGACGATTCGTGCATCGCGGCCGCACGCGCCGCGGGCGCGATGCTCGAGGAGCTCGGTCACGTCGTCGAGGAGGTCGAGGTGCCGACCTTCTCCGAAGAGATGCTCCCCCCGTTCACCGTCCTGGTCCAAGGTGGCCTTGCCGACTACGAGGGCGTGGACTGGTCGTCGGTGGAGCCGCACATCGCATACCAGCGTCGCCAGAGCAGCGAGCTGGGGGCGTACGACTACGTGCTCGCCGGCCGCACGCTCGAGCAACTCAGCCGCCGGGAGGTCGCGCGCTGGGGGCGCGACTTCGATGTTCTGGTCACGCCGACCTCGGCGATCCTCCCGCCGCTGGCCGGGGCGGTGCTCGAGGCCCAACACGCAACGCCCGACCAGCCGGTGTTCGACGTCGTGGCGAGCGTCTCGTTCACCGCGTTCGGGAACGTCACCGGCCTGCCCGCCGTGAGCCTCCCGCTGCACTGGACCGACACGGGTCTGCCCGTCGGCGTTCAGCTCGTCGGCGGGCCGTGGGAGGAGGGGAGGCTGATCGCGCTCGCCGCCCAGCTCGAGCATGCGCGGCCCTGGGTGGACCGCCGGCCGTCGCTTGCGCAGGTCGCTTAGGCGCAGCTGCTGACAGGTTCGTCACACCGGCTACACAAGATCGTCACGCGCAGACCCTGCGACAGCGGGCAGATTACCGTCATCTCATGACTGAAAAGCGAGAGACAACGCGCAGCTTGGCGCGAGTCCGGGTCAAGGAGCGCGCCGTGCGGGAGCGCGCGGCGGGCGCACTGCCGCCGGCGGGACCCGTGACCACGCGTCGCATCCCGGCCGAGGAGGCACACGACTGGCGCCCAAACGCAAAGCCGCTGACGCTCACCGAGATCACGGGTCGTAGCGCCCGCGAAGGCGTCTCGCCGAAGCACCGCCAGGCGCGTTGAAAGGGCGCAGCAGCTCGTCGATTCGGTCCGGCGTCAGCCGACCGTCACAAGCACACCTGGGTCACGCCAGACCAACGGCGGGGGTATCGTCCGCCTCGGTCATGGTGTCTGTCGCGCGCATTCGACAGCTGGCGCTCGCGCTGCCGGCGGCGGTGGAGGAGGACCATCACGGGCGTCCTTCGTTCCGCGTCGCGGGCAGGATCTTCGCGACGCTGTGGGACGAGGGCCATCTGAACGTGATGCTCGACGAGCCCGGCATCCAGACCGCGGTTCAGGGAAACGCGGACGCCTGCGAGGAGTTCTGGTGGGGCAAGCGGCTGCGCGCGGTGCACGTGCGGCTCGACCGCGCCGATGAGGCCCTGGCGGGCGAGTTGCTGGCCGACGCCTGGGAGCAGAAGGCGCCGAAGAGGCGGCTGCCTCGATGAGTGGACCGCGCGGCCTTGCGGAGGGCCGCCGGAGGGGTGTGAAAGTATGTGGACGTGCCGCGGGCGCTCAAGCTGGGACTCAACACCGGCTACTGGGCCGGGGGGCCGCCGCCGGCGATCGCTGACACGGTCGCCGAGGCAGAGCGCCTCGGCTTCGACTCGATGTGGACGGCGGAGGCCTACGGCTCGGACTGTCTGACCCCACTCGCGTGGTGGGGAGCCTCAACCAAGCGCATCAGGCTTGGCACGGCAATCGTGCAGATATCCGCTCGCCAGCCCGCTGCGACCGCGATGGCGGCAATGACCATGGACCATCTCTCCTCTGGGCGCTTCATACTCGGTTTGGGTGCCTCCGGGCCGCAGGTCGTCGAGGGGTGGTACGGGCGTCCCTTCCCCAAGCCGCTCGCGCGCACACGGGAGTACATCGGGATCTTGCGCGACATCTGGGCGCGTCGAGGGCCGGTCGTCAACGACGGACCCCACTATCCGCTGCCGCTCCCTGACGGGACCGGCCTCGCCAAGCCGCTGAAGTCCTCGATTCACCCGCTGCGCGAGGACATTCCCATCTTTCTCGGTGCCGAGGGCCCGAGGAACATCGCGATGTGCGCCGAGCTGTGCGACGGTTGGCTGGCGATGCTCTTCTCCCCCGACCACCCGGACCTCTACCTCGAGCCCCTGCATGAGGGCTTCGCGCGCGAGGGCGCGCGACGCAGCGCCGCCGACTTCGAGGTCGCTGCGACCGTGCCGCTCATCGTCTCCGACGACATAGAGGTGGCCGTCGACGCCCTGCGTCCGTTCTACGCGCTCTACTTCGGCGGGATGGGTGCCAAGGGCGCCAACTTCCACGCGAACGTGCCGATCCGCATGGGCTATGAGAAGGAGATACTCGAGATCCAAGACCTCTACCTGGCGGGACGCAAGGACGAGGCCGCCGGGCGGATCCCGAGTGTGCTCATCGAGCAGCTCTCACTGATCGGACCGCGCGAGAAGATCCGCGACGATCTCGAACGCTGGCGCGAGTCGATCGTCACCACGCTGCTCGTGTCCGGCGACGCGGCCACGCTGCGCACCGCCGCCGAGCTGGTGCTGGGATGAACCCCATCGAACGGGTCGGTCGCCCCTACGGTGGCGGAGCGTGCGACACATACCCATAGATCTCGGGCTTGCGGCCCGGGCAGATGAAGGTGTACTGCGAGAACGGCTTTCCGATCGGGTTGCCAAGCTCCGCGTAGATGCCTGTGCCGTCGCTCAGCCGCTGGCACGGCGGCGGCTCGCCCGGCAGCGGCGTGTGAGCGGCCAGGAACACGTCCTTGGGACCGAGTGCCGCCGGGTTGACAGGGTTGGCGAGTCCGGCTTCGGTGGTCATCACCGAGAGGCCGATGACGTTGAAGTCGATCGGGTTCGCGCAGCAGAAGGTGACCGCGGCCACACCATCGCGGCGAAGGCCGTGCAACAGCGCGGGTACGTTCCCGTCATTGTTTTCTGGTGCCCCACGAGTCCAGCCGCTCGTCGAGTACAGCGTGATGTAGCGTGCAGCAAGAGGGGTCTTGTCGTACGCGCCCGGCAGCGCGACCCGCAACGAGTAGCCATTGCCGCCGAGCCCGAACGCCACGCTCGCAAAGCTGGCGGCGACAGCAGCAAGCAGCCCTGCGGTGAGCCAGTGACGAGCAGGCAGCCGCACGCTCGGGATCCAGGCGGTGGCCAGGACGGCAACGTAGAGGAGTGCCGGCAGGCTGTAGCGGGGGTCTTTGTGCGTGAGCCAGGTCATTCCGGCCCATGCGACGAAGCCACCACCGAGCAGCTCGGGATAGAGGTTCTCGGGCGAGAAGCGGCGGATGCAGCTGATGATCGCGGCTAGCGTCCCTACCAGGAAAAGCAGCAAGAGCGCCGCGCGCAGCTGGATGTTCGCGGCGTTCCAGAGGTACCAGGTGAGGTTCTTGAGCGAGAACAGCGTTGGATAGGTGCCACCGAGCGGGTTTGGCTCTGCCGCGTTGGCCTGCGAGGTGTGCGCTATCACCAGCTGGTTCAGCTCGGCGTGGTGGTAGATGTACCAAGGTGCCCCGAACGCGGCCAAGACCGCGCCGTAGGCGATCAGCCCTCGCCAGTGTCGCCACCCGCCACGCGCAAGGACCACGATCAGCAGGCCGGCGAGGAAGATCGGCGTTGTCTCCTTGGTCAGCATCGCAAGCCCCGTGGCGGCACCCGCAAGCGCTGCCACTCCCCAGCGCTCAAAGCGCCGCGAGGCGAGGATCGCGTACACACTGACGGCGATCAGGGAGGCCTGGAGCGGGTCGAGATACGCCTCGTGGGCCTCGGACACGATCATCGGCGTACCGAGTGCGAACACGACCGCCAACAGCCCGGCTCGCGGCCCGGCGACCATGCGGCCGACGCCGTAGCATGCGGCCGCGAGCAGCGGCACGAACAGCAGGTTCAGCGCGAGGATCACCGCCGCGGTCTTGTGCCCCCCCACGGCCACGCCGAGCGCGCCGACTAGATGGCCGAGCGGTGGATAGGTATTGAAGTCGGTGAACGGCGCGGTCCAGGAGCCGTGCGCGATCTCGTCATGCACGATGAACGAGTCAATCGTGTGCTGTGCGCTGTCCCAATCGGGTACGCGCGTGTCCTGCGTCAGCCACCACAGCGTCAGGCCGAGAAACGCGAGCACCGCGGCAGCCGCCCAGCCGGGGTCGCGAGAAACGCCGCCAAGGCGTGCCCTCACTTGCGCTGCAGCCGCGCTCCAACGAGTGGGCACACGATCTCCAACTGGGGAGAGTGCCTGGGTCGACATCGCCACCGAGGCGCAGACCCTACAACCTCCCGTGCGGTGCGTGCTCTCGGTCCGAGATGTGATCGATTTGCTGCGGCTCAACTACGACCGCGTGGTCGCCCGCCGCGTACCGGCGGGCCGAGCCCCTGTACCGGGTTCGGCAAGCGGGTTGACGTAGCGCAGGAACGGCTCGATCTCAAGCGCCCGTCCCGTGGCCTCTTCAATCAGCGGAATCGTGTCGAGACGTCGTCCGTGACGGTGCACGTGCTCGCCGAGCCAGCGTTGAATCGGGGCCACTTCTCCCTGGCGCAAATCCTCCTCGCGTGGGCCGAGGTCGGCCTGCATCGCCTCCCATAGCTGGGCGGCGATCAGGCAGCCGAGCCCATAGCTCGGGAAGTAACCGAACATTCCGGCGCCCCAGTGCACGTCTTGCAAGCACCCAAGCGCGTCAGAGGGAACCTCTACGCCGAGCAGGCGGCGCATCCCGTCGCGCCACGCGGCTGGTAGGTCAGCGACGGCCAGCTCGCCGGCGATCAGTGCGAGCTCGAGCTCGAAGCGCAGGATGATGTGCAGCGGGTAGGTAAGTGGATCGGCCGAGACGCGAACGACGGAGGGCGCGACGCTCATCAGTGCGCCATGCAGCTCGGTGGGAGCGACGGCAAACCCGCCGGCGCCCAGCTCGGCGGCCAGCACCTCGGCGAAGCCCGGGTTGCGTGCCACGTGGTTCTCCCACAGCTTGCTCTGAGACTCGTGGATCGACATCGACGTTCCGCGTCCGAGGTTGGTGCGCTCCAGGGCTGGGTCGACCTGACGCTCGTAGAGCGCATGGCCGTACTCGTGGAGCGAGCTGAGCAGCGACTCGACCTCGCCGTCGATGTAGCGCGTCGTCAGGCGCGTGTCGCGACGGCCGATCCATGCCGTGAACGGATGCGCCGAGACATCCACCCGCCAGCTCTCGGCGTCGACCCCGATTCGGCGCAGCGTGTTTGCAACCGCCACCTGCTGCGCGCTTACAGGTACCTCCAACGCCCGACGCGGTGACGTCACCTGCGCCTCGGCCACGAGCGGCGGCAGCGCCAGGGCAAGTGCCCCGAACAGGCGGCGCAGATCCTCCGTCCGTAGTCCGAAGTCGTAGTCACTGAGGAGAGCGTCATACGGGCTCTCACCCTTCTCGGCCAAGCATTCCCCATGGGCGCGTGCGAGCTCCACGTTTCGCTCGAGCGCGGGCAGGAAAGCACCGAAGTCATCTTGCGCTCGCGCTAGACGCCAGCTCTCCTGGCCGTCGGCGCTTGCGCGGGCGAGATCGACCGCAAGCTCTTCGGGGACTCGGCGAGCCCGCTCCCAGTCGCGACGCGCCAGGCGCACGATGTCACGGTCCAGCTCATCCATGTCCGCCCCATCGAGTTCGCCAAGCCAGTCTCCGATCTCTTCCGCCGTGGCACGCTCATGCGTGAGTCGGGCGAGCGCGCCGTGCTGCTGCGCCCTTGCCACCGCGCCCTCTCCCGGCATCATCACCAGCTGATCCCAGTGGAGGAGCATCTCGACTGAGGCGAGATCCGCGAGCTCGGCCATACGGCCACGTAGCTTCTCGAGGGCTGACACGCGGCAGAGCCTATGCCCGCCGGCACACGGCGCGTCGACTCGACCCGCTCGTGGGGTCCACTCGAGCACCCAGGCTGCGGTTCTCTCCCTGCCACGCCCAGACCGGCCAGGGACCAGAGGCGGCCGACCCGGGATACTTGGTCGATGGCGTCGGCGAACGTGGACCTGGCCGAGGTGGCGGGACAGCCGGTCGGGGTCTATGCTCGGACGAGGCCGCCCGCGACCGTACAAGGGCGCGGCGACAGCGGGCTCGCGCGGGATGAGCGGCTCTACCTCTCGATTGTCATGCCGTGCCTGAACGAGGCACGCGGCCTCGAGTACTGCATCGAGAGCGCGCGGGATTCGCTTGTGCGGCTCGGTATCCGCGGCGAGGTCGTGATCGCCGACAACGGGAGCCAGGACGGTTCACAGAGCATCGCGCGGCGCATGGGAGCCAGGGTCATCGACGTGCCAGATCGTGGCTATGGCAGGGCGCTCATGGGCGGCATCTCCGCCGCGCGGGGTGAGTTCGTGATCATCGGGGACGCGGACGGGAGCTATGACTTCTCGCGTCTAGAGCCCTTCCTCGCGCAGCTTCGTGGCGGTCACGACATCGTGCTGGGCAACCGCTTCGACGGCGGGATCGCCGAGGGGGCGATGCCGCTGCTCCATCGCCGCCTGGGCAACCCGGTGCTCACGCGAATCGCGCGCAGGGTCTCCGGCTCCGCCGCAGGGGACGTCTACTGCGGATTGCGCGGATTCCGCAAGGGGGCCGTGGAGGCGCTCAACCTCCGCTGCTCGGGGATGGAGTTCGCGCTGGAGATGGTCGTCAAGGCCGCGCTCAGCGGCCTGTCGGTCACGGAGGTGCCCACGACCCTCTCTCCCGATCGCCGGGGCCGGCCTTCCCACCTTCGCACCTGGCGCGACGGCTGTCGCAGCGTGCGCCTGTTGGGACGGGTCAGCACGCACCGGTTCCTGGGCTCGCGGTGCACCAGGCCGCACAACCGTGACCCGATTGCCCCGCCAGCCCACCGGGCGCCGGGTGACCCGTGAGCGACATCGCGCTGGTCGGGTCCGCCGCAACGCCCGCTCTCGGTCTTCGGGGTCGAGAGAGCGCGCGGCCCGCGTGGTGGGGCCGGCTCGAGCTGGGCGGCCTGGCGCTGCTGGCGCTGGTGGCGCTCGGTCTCTGGCTTGCGTTCCCGGTGCTGCCGACATCTGACTCGGCATGGGCCGTCGTGTGGGGCCATCAGATTCTCGGCGGGCACCTGCCCAGCTTTGCTGCCTATCGAGCGCCGACCGAGCACCCACTGTGGCTGGCCCTCGGGACGCTGTCTGCGGCGCTCGGGAATGCCGGCCCGAGGTTCATGACGCTCGTCGGCGTGATCTCCCTGCTGGCACTGGTGGGCGGCCTCTACCGCTTGGGGCGTGCGACCTTCGGCCCGTTCGCGGGGTTGCTCGCCTGCCTGCTGCTCCTGTCGCGCTTTCACTTCGCGTTCTACGCGGCCTTCGCGTTCCTCGACGTTCCCTTCCTGGCCCTGGTCGTGTGGGCCGCCGCCCTGGAGGCCGAGCGCCCACGGCGGGGAGCCCCGGTGCTGGTCCTGCTCGTGCTGGCCGGCCTGCTGCGCCCTGAGGGCTGGCTCTACCTGGGCGGCTACGCAGTGTGGCTCGGCTACCGCGCCTCGTGGTCCAAACGCGCACAGCTGATCGGCATCGTCGCGCTGGCACCTGTGATCTGGGGCCTCGTCGACCTCATCGTCACCGGCAACCCCACGTTCTCCTTTACCTACACCGCTTATGACTCCGCGGTGCTCGGGCGCCAGAAGGAGATCTACCAGCTTCCCGGCGCGGTGCTCACGGGCCTCGGCGACCTGTGCAAGCCCCCAGTGCTGCTGGCCGGGGCGGCCGGCATCGTCCTGGCGCTGCGTCGCCTGGCGCCGCGGCAGACGGCGGTGCCGTTGCTGCTCGTCGGCGGCGGCGTGAGCTCCTTCCTGATCACGTCCCTCGCTGGGATGGCGGTGATCACCCGCTACCTGGCTCTGGCCGCGCTCGGCCTCACGCTCTTTGCCGGCTGGCTCCTGGAGGTGGGGATAGTCCTGATGGCTCGGCGCGCGAGTCGCCGGTTCCTGGCGGCCGGCGCCGGGTTGCTCCTGCTCTCCGCTGCGGCCTGGTCAGGCGCGCACCTGCACCCCGCGGGAGCCACCAACGAAATGACCCTGCGTACTCACGTCGAGGCCGAGCTTCGTTCTCTGGTGCGCTCAGCGCCAATCGCCCGCGCGCGGCGCTGCGGACCCATCAGCGTTCCCAATCAGAAGCTCATGCCCCTCGTGCTGTTGGACCTGCACGCCCTTCCGGGCAGCGTGGTTGCCCGCAGCGACCCGCGCAGCGCATCGGCCGCCCGCACCGGCGTCGCGCTCGTAGTCACCGGCGGGCACCGGCTCCTCTATTACCCTGCCTACGGGCCATTCGGCAACAACACCCATGATCCGCACACCATCAATGACGCCCCACCTGGCTTCCGGGCTGCAGCGGCCGGACGTTACTTCACCCTCTTCATCCGGTGCTCCTGAGCGGTTCGTGTTGAGCAAGGCCGGCCCGCCGTGCTGGTGCGTGCGCGGCCGCGTAAGGATCACGCGTGGGCCATCGCGGATGAGAAGACTACGGCCCCTCTGGTCGGGCTCACCGGTGGCGAGTAGGTTCGCCGGTCGTTGGATCCAGGATGAGGCGCTGGTTTCTGGGTCCGAAGAAGTCGAACAGGCCGGCTAGATCGAACGGCATGTATCTTGAGTGGTGGGTATTCGCCAGCACCTGATCAGCGGAGCCGCGAATCGTCGGCAGGCCCCAGTTGTACTCGACTAGGTTGATGATCGATGCCATGTCACTCAAGTTGTGGTCGACGTGGTTATGGGCGGCGAACGGCGAGATCACGACGAACGGGAGCCGCGGGCCGAAGCCGCAGCGGCCTTGCTCACCGGCGAGCGGGGCGTTGGTCTGCGGGTTGGGCCCGCACTGGCCTGACGTCGGCAACGTCGAGTTCGTGGGAGTCAGGTTATCCGCCGGCGACAGCGACGGGTTGGTCACCCCGCTGTTCGCGTGGTCGTACCAGCCGTCGGAGTCGTCGTAGGTGATGATGACGGCCGTGTGAGCCCAGTCCGGGGTCCGCTCAAGCGCGTTTATCTCACGAATCACGAACTGCTGTTCGTCCTGCGGGTCGGAGTAGCCGGCATGACCGTCCTCGAAACCGGAAGCCTTCAGGAAGCTGACCGCCGGCAACGCCGACGACGGCAGCTCATCGTGGGAGATCGCCGACACAAGCTGGTCGAAGTCGCTGACGTCGTATTGGTGGTTGGGCGTGTTGAACTGCGGCACGCCTCTTGCGTAGCTCTGGGTGTCTGTTCCGATCTCGGCCAGACCCGCGAGCGTGTCGCTACCCGACGCGCCGGTCGCGACTGTCAGATGGTGCGGGTTGGCCGTCGAGGCATAGTAGTCAAACGGCTCATGGTGGGGGATGTAGTCGTCCTTGTAGCCATACTGACCTGTCCCGCCGAGAGCCACGCCAACGGGGTTCACGGCATCGCAGAGCCCCTGGTCAGAGGAGTGCGGCACGGAGTTCTGAAAGCCAGCAGCCTTGAACTCGTCGGGGATGAAGGTGCTCGTCTGCTGGCCCGAGTGTCCGGTCGCGGTCAGCGCTTCGGGGTATGAAGTGGTCGGCCGGAAACCGCCCTGGAACCAACCCCACGAGAGGCCGGCGGCGTTCAACTCGTCACCGATGTTCGCGCCCGACATAGCAACCGCGTCGCGGGTCGAGCAGTCATCCCAGTAGGGCTGGGCGTCGCTTGTCAGCGAGTAGCCGCCCTTGCCATCCGGAGTCAGGTCGGCGTTTGGCGAGGTCGGTGTGGCGATCGACGGGCTGTTGACCTCGTGCGCCGTGTCCACCCCTCCGCTGTTGCCGGAGACCAGGTTGATCGCACCCGGTGAGGAAGGCCCGAACGTCGTCGCGAAGTTGTTGTCGCTGATTGCGTACTGCTGGGCGTAGTTCCACAGGCCAGTGATCGTGTTGCCGTCGAAGTAGTCCATCACGGTGCTGGCCTGACATGGCGTCCCAAACGGCGTCTTGCCACCGCCGGTGCCGACGCTCTGGACAAAGCGGTCCATTTGGAACCCGTCGAAGGCCTGCTGCTCGTCGCTGTAGTTGTGGTCCTGATCGCAGGTAAGCTGGCCGCCCGCGTCGCCGGCCAGCCCGGTGGCGCTGCTGTCGAGCCGCTGTGGAAGGCTCGCGTTGGGGTTCGTCGTAAGCAGGTTGGTACTGTGCCGAAGGCTCGGCGGCAGCGAAGGGTCGGTCGCCGGGAGCAGACCATCGACTGCGGGCGTCCCGGGTGCAGCATGAAAGGTCTGACCGTCGCTGTTAGCGGCATTTGGGTAGGTGCCGAAGTAGTGGTCGAAGGAGACGTTCTCCTGGTAGATCACCACCACGTGCCTGATCGGGGTTCTTGTGATGTGAAAGTCAAAGGAATTCCCGCCAACCCCGACGGACTTCGTATCCGCGCCCGCGCCCGCGATGCCGCTGGCAACCGGGAAGATCGCAGCCGCAACGAGCACTAGGAGAAGAGAAAGAAGTTTGCGCTTGTGCGTCATCGGCCCTCCCGGAGATCGAGTGCTGGACGTGGCCTAGCAGAGCTCATGCGTACCAGGCCGCACACGGCCCAGTTTCCGCCACTAGCTCGCGACGGCGTGTATCCGGGCCGTTACGATCCCGTTACGATCCCGTTAGCGTCCGAAGCCTTGGTGAACATGTCGGTAGGGCATTACACGCCAAAACCGGCAACGGCTCGGCGAGCGTGGGTCCAGGAAGGCCATCGTCGTCGGGGCACTCCAAGGTGCGGTCCGTCCAGTGGACTGGGCACTCAGCGCGCAGCCCCGGAACAGTTCGAGCCGCCGAAGTCCTGCGTGTAGACCCCCCCGGCCTGACCGCGAGCGAGCAAGGAAGGGGGATGGGGGGAGACGCCAACGGCAGTGTCGCGGAAGCGGGCGTCGAGGATGTTGGCGCGGTGTCCGGGCGAGGCCATCCAGGCGGCGACGATCGCACGGGGGGTGGCCTGTCAGAGCGTGCCCCAGCCGTGTTCTCGCCGATCTGCGAGCGGCAGAGGTAACCGGCGGCGCGCATGCGCCTGAGTGGGGTTTCACCCCGCGGTCCGACGTGTTCGAAGTAGTCCTCGAAGGACGGCGCGATCGGAGCGCTCCATCCCCCCTCCTCCTCCTCCTCCTCCTCCTCCTCCTCCTCCTCCTCCTCCTCCTCCCTGCCTGCCAGAAACTCGCGAGTTCGGGTCCCGTGCGGGTGCGGTGACGGCTGGCGCGGCGCGGTAGTCGGTCCTTACGTGTGGCAGGCGTGACCGGCCTTGCGCAATGCGGAAAGCGGATAGATCACAAAGCCTCCACTCCGTTTGGGCTGGATGCGCAGCGGCGCGAGTATGCTCGGCCACGCTCCAGGTGTACCTTCGCGCAGGAGGATAAGACTAGCGTGCGTAAGGGAGATGAATGCGCACAGACGCCGAGGCTCTTCCCCGCCCGGCGGTCGGCCGGTCAGCTCGTGAATGATGCTCAGCCCACTGTATTGGCTGGGTACAGCCCACGAGACGTACCCACCGGCTAGTCGAAAGCGGAAGTTCGACTCTACCTGCCAATACATGGAATTGCCGTCGCTTCCGAAGGGAAGTGCAAGCACCGTGGCTCCCGCGGGCACGTAACGGGCAAGGGCTCCATTAGACATGAGCGCTGGAGAGTCGATACGGGTTCCCCAGGGAACGCCGGTCAGGTTAGGCGCCAGCGAAATGGCGACGACGCCGAACGAGATCCAGCGTGCAGCGCGGAAACGAGCTTGATCAAGCCAGAGGGCTACAGCGACGGCTGCGGCGATCCATAGATAGATGATGAAGCGCCCGGGGAGCGCGTGGCTGACCAACGGCAGTTCCCCAACGACCCCCCATGGAAGTTTGAGATGGGTGTCGTGGCCATCGATGACAAGATGGCCTCCCAGACTGCCAACCAAGGCGACCAGCATGAAGATGACCAGGCATCTGCCGAGGAGCAGGCGCCTGAGGCTGAACGCGAATAATATCAATATGGCCAGCAGCGCCGGCCCCATGTAGGCGAGCTGCTCGGTCAGGTTGCCACCCAGGTGGGTGGCCGCGACGGCTAGTCGTCCGTGTCCGTGCAACCAGGTCACGCGCGTAGGAACCGCGAAGTCCGCCAGATCTACTCCTGCGCCTACGGCCGAATTGCCGGCAAGCGGATTAGGGTAGGCGAAGGCGTAATAGAGATATGGTGCGCCGAGGGCAACGCCCAGCGCGAGGGCGCCGACTGCCTCCGCGATGAGAGTGCGTGTTCGGCGCCAGTATCGTCGCCCACCCAGCCCGGCGGCTATCGCAAACGCCGCCGTGCCGAACAGGATCAACGAGGCGAACAGCTCGGTGGAGACCCAGAGCTGGAATCCGAGCACAACTCCCAGCTCACCAACGAATCTCCGTCGGGAGATGACCCCCTGGTAACGGCGTAAGACAATCACGGCAGAAAGCGGTAGCAGCGCGACCAATGCGAGGCTCACGTGATTTACCATCTCGGCAGTCTCATACGTCCCGAAGCCAACCAATAGACCACCGGCCAACGCCGAGGACAAGCGTCGGGTGACCTGCCGGCAGAGCAGATATGTGGTCCACGCCGCCGTAGCCGGCGCGGCCAGCGCAAGCACGTTGAACGCGGCCACGGCGCCGAGAAGCAACGTAACTGGAGCAAGCAGCAGCGCCGGCCCCAGTATGCTTGCCGCCCACGCGAGGTTGTACCCGAATGGCGCATACACTTCCGTAGTGAGAAACGGGTTCTGCAGGTGAGTCAGCGCG
Organism: uncultured Solirubrobacteraceae bacterium; assembly: GCA_963709885.1. Taxonomy (GTDB): domain Bacteria; phylum Actinomycetota; class Thermoleophilia; order Solirubrobacterales; family Solirubrobacteraceae; genus Palsa-744. The sequence goes on from CAVPXY010000002.1 coordinate 158,974, forward strand.
TGGGCGCCCCACGCCAAGAACCACACATAGGCGCTCTGGTCGCGACCGTAAAATGAAGGCGCCTGACCGAATCCGACGACTACGTGCGATGGATCGCCGAGTGCTTGGCGTCCGTAGAACAATATCGAAAGGCATAAGTAGCCGGCGAACACGAGAACGGGCGTCTGGACCCCGGTGCGCCGCGATGCTCCATTACCGCGGGCGTCGCTCGGTTGATCTCGCACCCGCGACTTGTCACGTAACGGGGCAACCAGGTTCAACCTGACCTCCTGCGATGCTTGCTCGCTAAGCATACGCCAGGGATTGGCGAGCAGGGGGTGTCGCTCGGTGCGAGCAAACGGCCCTTGCTAACGTGCTCGCGGCCGCGTGCTTTCACTGGCAAGGGGGTGGGGTTGGCGAGGCCAGTAACGCATAGATGTTTACCATAGCGGCCTGCTGTCGAGCTGAACGCCTGCTCCGATATCGCGCCTTGCACATGGGTGAGGATTCTGCGGTCTAACCCTCCAGCGAGATTCATGTGGTCGTGGTAGAGACCACTCCGAGTCTTGAGGCAACGTTGGACCCAGTCATACGTTCGAGTGGCCCACCGTAGGTAATACCGGTCATTGGTCAGAAGATACAGGCGATAACCGAGCTCGGCATCCGGAGCGTTTGACGCCACGGGCCGATCGCCGGCACCGTCCACCTGCCAGAACAGACCTCCGTCGCATGGATGCAGGTGATTGTGGTCCCAGCTGGTGACGATCCAGTCAAAGATTTCGCGGGCGGCGCCGACGCCGGTGGGTAGTCATCGCGATACAGTCGACCGAAGTCGAGTCCAATCCACTCGTTGTCATCGTAGAAACCTTGAGGTGCTGGCCCGGGTTGGGGCAGCGTTGCGGTGTAGCCGTGATGTCCGCCTGCGGCCCAGCGTTTCCTGTACCGCAGGGTGGGCGTGCGACCGTACGCTAGCATGACGCTCGGTGGCCGCGGCCGGCCTCCGGTTCGCTGCAATCCAAGCTGTCTCACCTGCTCCGTCCGTCCAACCTATGACCTGGCAGCTCCGTAACAAGTCGAGGCCGTTCGCTCGCCTCGCCGCGGCATTATGCAGCGTGGCGATCGTAGCGAGCGCCTTGGCGACCCATAGTCCGGCGGCTGCGGCGTCCTCCAAGCCGCAGAGCGCGGCTAGATTGAAGAGCCTCTCAGGACAGACCGACTCGTTGAAGCCGCGGCACACGTCGCACGCGACCCCAACTCACGCGCGACGCGGCAAATCCAAGCTCGAGGAAAGCTCGATCCGCGCGCAGCTCTCGTTTAACGCGATGCAGAGGTATGACTACATACTCGGGTCAGGGCTCTACAGCGGAGAACCGTTCTCGAGTCTCTGGGGTTTTTCGCAGGCGCTAGCGGCGACAGTCACCATGGCGAACATCCCCAGCATGAAAGCGCGGTTTGTGCCGGAAATTGGCGCCCGGCTCAGTGGTCTGCACTCGTACTTGGATCTCTCAAACTCGGGCGAACCGGAAGGGACTTTCACGAGTACGCTCCCCGCGTTTGATGGCGTCGTTGCCCCTCCGGCAGGACCAGGCGGGGCAAAGTTCTATGACGACAATGCCTGGGTCGGAATCGAGTTGGCTCGGATCTTCAAACTGACGCACGACGCTGAAGCGCTTGGGCTCGCCCAGGAGATCATGGCGTTTGAGATCGCTGGCTGGCAGGAAGACCCAAGCCAGACGTGTGCCGGCGGCATACCATTCGTGAACCTGCCCGAAAGCACCGGCCGTAACACGGTCGCCAACGCTCCCACAGCGGAGCTCGCCGTACAGCTTTACCGAATTACCAAAAATCCGGACTTTCTCAATTTTGCGGTTAGGGTGTACGAATGGGTTCGTCGTTGCCTTCTCCTCCCGAGTGGGCTCTATGCCGACAGCATTCGTCAAAAGGGTGAGATCGACCCGACGGTGTGGAGCTACAATCAGGGATCGATGATCGGCGCTGGCACGCTGCTTTATCAAACAACAAGCAATAGCGTATTTCTCTTCGAGGCCCGCCAGACAGCGCGCGCGGCGATCACATACTTTACGCCCGCACGGCTTCGCGCGGAGCTCCCATTCTTCCCGTCGGTCTATTTTCGCAACCTGATCTACATGGACTCGGTGACACACGACCCGCCGGGTCCTAAGCTCGCCCAAGCGTACCTGGACTACGCTTGGACCCACCTACGCCTGAGCAATTATCTGTTTGCATGGGGCACTCCTCCATCGGCCCAGCTGCTGGTGCAGGCCGCAATCACACAGATCTACGGGCTACTCTCCTCGCCTCCGAGCACCTATTTCTAGTGGCGAGCGGCGCGCAGGCGGCGCGCGGAGCTTCTGGACCCTACGGAGAAGTCACGCTCACTGTGGACATATTCCTCGTGAACCTTCTCCGAAGCAGCCGTAGCGGTTACTGCGGACATCTTCGACTCTGGGCGGCAAATACCAGCCGCCATGCACGGTCCTATGTCCGCGGCGAATTGGGCCCCAGATTGCAAGGCACAGCTGCGTGCGGGACTCCGATGGCCCAGGGGCGGTGTTGCCGCAGACGACCTCGTGCTGGCTCGTCGCGCCGAGCAGTTTCTGTGAGACCGAGAGCTCGTGGTAGTCGTGACCGGTGAAGGCGCGCCACGTATGCATATCCGCCTCGAGGCGGACGTTGATATGCGTTTGATGGACGACGTCGTAAACGGTGGCAGCCGCTAGGAGCAGCCCAAAGAGCACAAGCAGAGTCGTCTCGACCAGCCACACGCTACTGCGGCCCGGCGGCTCGACCGAGCGTGGTCTGAGCCACGAATACCGAGGGTTCCGCCCGTCGCCTTTAGTCGGGTTGGGGTGCTCGATCAACTGGTCGGACGGGACTCTCACCCGCGGTCCTGGAGCAGATCTTCCCGCGCAACATCGCGCTGGCATAGCCTAGCTCACAGAGCCTCACTGGCGCTCGCTGCGATCATTCCAGAGGCCGCATGGAAGCGCGTTGGAGGCTCGCCGGTTTGGGACGCGTCTGGCGCGGGCGGGTGAGGGTGAGCCTGGGCAGTACCGCTCCGCCGGCGCCGCGGAGGTGTTCATATCGCTGCATTCTCTCCACCGAATCGGTGCATCTCTGGGCTTGAAAGGCACGATGGATACCCACCGCCGCACGTTATCTCTGCTCGCCATGCCCGCCGTCGTCGCGGCGATGGCCATCTCCGTACCTGCTCTTGCGGGAAACACCGCGAGTCCCACGGCCCACCGGTCCCGCAGCGCTTTGCACTGCTTCACGGTTCGCAGCGGTGGCCGACGGCTGCGCGAGTGCCTCATCCCGGGCCCGCGCGGCCCGCGAGGCTTCAACGGCTTCACCGGTCGGCCCGGATCGCGCGGGCGCACCGGGGCGACCGGGCGCACCGGCGCGATCGGAGACACCGGCGCCATTGGGCCCCAGGGACCGACCGGCACGGCCCGTGCCTACGCCGTCGTGCAGCCTACGTCGCCTTCCGTCGTGGGCTTGGTCGCCGGCCAGACGGTCAACATCACCGGCGTCAGCGAGCCGAACCCCGGTGTCTACTGCGTCGCCCCCGCGGCCGGGATCAGCCCGGCGACAGACACCGCGGCCGTTTCCCCGGAGGTCAGCTACAGCTCCGGCGGGCTGCCCGGCGCAATCGCCGTCAACGCCCAGCACCCGCATTGCCCGACCGGCTTCGAGGTGGACACCTATGCTCCTCCGGCCGACACCACGCTGACAAGCGGGTACGCGTTCTCGATAGTCATACCCTGAGCCACGTGCGGGACAGCCGAACCAAGGCTTGCCCGCTCATCAGCCGCCGAAGTCCTGCGTGTAGACCCCCCCGGCCTGACCGCGAGCGAGCGAGGAAGGGGGATGGGGGGAGACGCCAACGGCAGTGTCGCGGAAGCGGGCGTCGAGGATGTTGGCGCGGTGTCCGGGCGAGGCCATCCAGGCGGCGACGATCGCACGGGGGGTGGCCTGCCAGAGCGTGCCCCAGCCGATGTTCTCGCCGATCTGCGAGCGGCAGAGGTAACCGGCGGCGCGCATGCGCCTGAGTGGGGTTTCACCCCGCGGTCCGACGTGTTCGAAGTAGTCCTCGAAGGCCATGCTCTCGGTGTGCGCCTGGGCGGCCCGCTCGAGTCGTCGGTTGGGCGCGAGAGGCCTCTCGCCCTGACGGGCTCGTGCCCGGTTCACCAGGCAGAGGACGGCGGCGCGGATGCTGGCAAGGTCTGTCCCAGTGGGCTGCAGGCCGGCGCCGCGGCAATAGCTGGGGATGCGACGGGCAGCTATGTCCCGCTTGGTGAGGCGATGGACGGTGGCCCCAGCAGGAGAAGCCACGACCGCAAGCAGGGCCACGGCGAGCGCTACCACGAGCCCCTTGCGTGGCACAACAGAACCGGGCTCACGCGCGCCAGGGCAGGCGTAGCCGGGATGGCCAGGATCGTCAAACAGCAGCAAAAACGCGTCGCTTAGGGCTCCCACCCGCACAAGCACAACCTCTTTCGTCGGCCTACGGGGTTAGCTGACGGGCTAGCGCTGAAAGAGCCTGCGCTTCCCACGGCGTCACCGTGGGATTCGCCCCAATAACTCGGGTCCCCCGTTCCCTGACACCTGGTCAGAGACTCGGCGTTCTGGGCGCCAGGCTAGCAAACGGCGATCAGCGTCGCAAACGTGCCTTTCAAGCAGGAGGTCTCGAGGTCAAGGACTGGATGGGTGAACCGCCTCTGAGCTGGGCCTTTCCTCCATCATGGGGGTTTCGCGAGTTTCCGCCCGACACGATCCGGCGGGCCTGATGGGGCCGTAGCAGCGCCGCAGGATCCCGCCTTGCCCGTGCGTTTCCACCATGTTGCCCGTGACACGCCGGAGAATCCGCGAGTTTGCAGGTTGTTCGGTTGCCCGCGCGGTACCTGAGCGAGAACCCCCCGTCTGCCCGAAGCGGATTTGACCTACGCGATCTGCAGGCGTAGTCGTTCCCGGCGTGACGACTCCGGCGGCTCTCTCTGACGATCACGACATCGCCGTGCGGCTATTCCGCGTGATGGAGGGCCGCAGCGACGCCGACCGCCGCCTCGTCTTCGACGCTACCGGTGAACGGCTGGATCTCGCGGTAGATCTCGAGCACGCGGAGATGCTCAAGGCGCTCCGGGCCTGCGCCCGGGACCTCGGCGTCACGGTGCCCTCGGCGGCGAGGTACGAGTCCTGGCGAGCCTCGCGCGGCCTTGGTGCACCCACGGTCGCTCATTTCCGAAGCCGGTTCGGTTCCTGGCGCAAGGCACTCGCCGCGCTGCTCGGCGGTCCCGAGGCAGATCCCACCCGCCGGCGCCTCCTGCCCAGCAACTCCAAATTCACCGAGGAGGCGGCGCGTAGTGCACTGCGGGCCTTTCTTGCCGCGTTGCGGCCCGGCGAGCCATCCACGCGATGGAGCTACGCGCAGTGGGCCTCCCGGCAGCCCCGCAACGCGGATGGGACCAGCGCGGTGCCTCGCTCGGTGTACCCCTTCGTGCGGCTGTTCGGGTTCCTGGGACGCGGCCCTCGGCGGCCGAGGGCGTGCAGCCTCCCTTGTCCCGTCAGAACGCCTGCCGCGTCGCCGCGTCCCGCAAGAGCCGCGGTCGCGCTGCGACGCGCTCATCGAGCCCTCGGGGACCCGATGACCTTCGCCATGTTCAACGCCTGGGCAGCCGAGGATCGCCGGCGCTACGCAGCGGGAATCGACCCCGAGATTCCTCCGGCGCCCAGCGCCACCAGTGTCCGTAGGCTCTTCGGGGGCTGGCACCCCGCGGTGCGCAAAGTGCTCGTAGCTCCATTCCTCTGGGCGGGCGCGCTCGGCGAGCTTCGGCAGCGCCTTCGCAGCCGCTGGGGCCTTCATCGCCCGGAAGAGGTGCTGGAGCTCTGAAGTTGCGCTCAAGCGATCAGCTGGTCATAGACAGCGAGCGGGCGCTGCTCCACAACGACCTCGCGCCGGCGCTCCCCGCGACGCTCTTTCAAAGCGCGCGCGCGCTCGAGCGCCGTGATCGTGCGGTTCTTGGCGAAGCTGCGCTCGTGCCGGCAGGCGATCTGTCCGCGATCCAGGACGGTCGCGGTGAGCTCAACTTCTATCGTGAGCTCAACTTCTATCGACACGGTGTCGGTCCTGATGACCGACCTTTTCGGTTTCGGCCGCGAGCTCGAGATCCTCGTCGAGGATCTCGAGCTCGCGACTGCCGCCGTTACGGACCGCGCGTGGGCGGGATGGCGAGCTTCAACCTCTAAAAGCGAAGGGCGTGAACGACGATGACGGACAAGGCGACACACGGCGGCGCTCACCAGCGGGTCGAGCCCGGGGAGACCCGCTATGCCAAAAGCGGCGATCTCAGTATCGCCTACCAGGTGACGGGCGAGGGGCCGGACCTAGTATGCGTCGCCGGATCGCTCTCGCACGTGGAGCTGGGCTGGGAGACGCCGGCGCCGACCGCGCCGATCTATCGGCGGCTCGCGCGGTTCGCGCGCCTGATCACCTTCGACAAGCGCGGCATGGGTCTCTCCGACCGAAGCGCCGCGCTGCCGACGCTGGAAGAGCGCATGGACGATGTGCGGGCGGTGATGGACGCGGCAGGCAGCGAGTCGGCTGCACTCGTCGGCATGTCGGAGGGAGGGCCGATGTCGCTGCTGTTCGCCGCCACCTATCCCGAGCGCGTCACCGCGCTCGTGCTGTGGTCGACCTTCGCGCGCCTGGCCTGGGCGCCCGACTACCCATTTGGCGTCGAACAGCAGCTGGGGGACATGTTCTGCGACCAGATCGAAGCGGCCTGGGGCACCGGTCGCGTGTGGCCGATGATCTCCACCAACGACTCGCCCGACGACGAGGCCACGCGCCGCCGCTACGCCCGCCTGGAGCGCAACTCGGCCACACCGGCGATGGCGTCGGCAGCCAACCGCTTTGCGCTACTGGTCGATGCTCGTGAGGCGCTTGGTGCGATCTCGGCGCCGACGCTGGTTGTCCACCGCAGCGATGACCCGGTCACCCCGCTCGAGCACGGGCGCTATCTCGCCGAGCATATTCGCGACGCCCGCCTGGCGGTGTTCCCGGGCGCCTTTCACTTCAGCGGGATCGGCAACGACGAGGACGCGCTCGACGAGATCGAACACTTCCTGACGGGCACGCGAGCGGAGCATGAGATCGATCGCGTGCTGAAGACCGTGCTGTTCACCGATATCGCTGGCTCGACCGAGCGGGCCGTGCAGATGGGGGACCGGCGCTGGCACGAGCTGCTCGCGACCCATGACTCAACGGTACGCCGTGAGCTCACGCGCTTCCACGGCCAGGAGGTCAAGAGCACCGGCGACGGGTTCCTGGCGTGCTTCGATGGCCCGGCCCGTGCCATCCGTTGCGCGCGGGCCATTGGCGAGGAGGTGGGTGCAATCGGCCTGGAGGTCAGGGCCGGTCTGCACGCCGGTGAGTGCGTCGCGCGCGGCGAGGACCTCGCCGGCGTGGCCGTGCACATCGGGGCTCGTGTCGCCCGCCTCGCCAGTCCGGGAGAGGTGCTCGTCACTAGTACCGTTCGCGACCTGGTGGCCGGATCGGACATCGAGTTCACCGACCGCGGCGCTCACGCCTTGAAGGGCGTCCCGGGCGAATGGCAATTGCTCGCAGTTACGCCGTGATCTCGCGCGGGCGGCCGCCCGCGCGCTCGGCGGTGGCATCGGTTGGTGCCACGAGCACGGGCCATCGTCATCACTTGCGCTTCTCCGGCTGAGCGGGCGTCTGAGCACCTGCCAAGGTCGCGTCCCAAAAGCGCTGTAAATAGGCCGGAGCCATCGAGGCGACGGCGTAGGTTCCCTCAAATCCGGTCAAAGACAATTGAAGGAGGCCTACGCCGTGAGACGTACCGTACCGCCGTCGGCGGAGATTGAAGAGCAGATCGATGAGCTGCTCGCAGTGGGAGTTGGCGAGAACCCGCGGGAGTCGCTGTCCGGGCTCGCCAAGCTCGGCGCCAGATTGATCATCCAGCGCGCTGTTGAGGACGAGTTCGACGCCTGGCTCGGGAGGGCGCGCTACGAGCGCCGGCCCGAGTATCAGCGGGGCCTGCGCAACGGCTTTCGCCCGCGCCGGATGCAGACCGGCGAGGGCGAGCTTCAGGTGGGGATCCCGCAGGTCCGCGAGGCCGCCGAGCCGTTCGTCTCAAAGCTCTTCCCGAGGGGGACCAAGCTGCTGCGCACCGAGCCGCTGAAGGCGATGGTGATCGGGGCGTTCGTGCGCGGCCTGTCGATGCGCGACGTCGAGTCGCTGTGCGAGTAGGCCGGGCTCGGGAAGCTCTCGAAGTCGACCGCATCGCGGATCTGCTCCGAGCTAACCGAGCGCTTTGAGCAGTTCAAGCGCCGCGACCTCTACGAAGTCCGCCTGGTGGCCCTGTTCCTGGACGCGGTCTTCCTGTCCGTGCGCCCGGATGGGCCCAAGGAGGGCGTCCTTGTCGCCTGGGGCTTCACCGAGGAGGGCGAACGCGTGCTGCTCTCGGTGATGCTCGGGATGCGCGAGTCCCACGAGGACTGGCTTTGCCTCGGGCGCGACTTGATCGCCCGCGGACTGGGAGCGCCGATGCTGATCGTCGCCGACGGCGCGCCGGGGCTGATCAAGGCCGTCGAGCAGTGCTGGCCGGCCTCAGACCGCCAACACTGCGCCGTTCATCGCGTGCGCAACCTGCTGGCCAAGCTGCCCGAGCGAGAGCGCGAACGCGTCCGTCAGGCCTACTGGCAGGCGCTCGATGAGGCCATCGACGAACGCGACGGCAAGCAGCGACTGAAGGCGCTCATCGACGAACTCGAGAAGCCCGGCTACACCGCCGCCGCGAAGTGCCTCGCCGACGACCTCGACGCGCTCGTCGTGCATCTGCGCTAGAGGCTTGATGTGGGTTGGTGTGCTGGGCAGGAAGCGGGCGTTGACATGAGAAAGAGGGCCTCCAGCCCTGTCAACTCGTGAATGGAGCACGAGATGGACGCTTCGCTGGAGACCCTCGTTGTCGCAGCCTACGTATTCGCCTGCTCGCTGCCGATTCCTCGCCCGGGACCGGCCGGGAGCGTCACCGACCAGGAGTTGATCGCGCTAGCGGTCGCCCAAGCCATCACGGGCTTGGTCTCCGACCGCCAGTTCCTGGGGACGATCGGACGCCTACTGCCCGGCTACTTCCCGTATTTGCCCGACCAGTCGCAGTACAACCGGCGGCTACGCCGCCTGACGCCGTGGATCACGACCGTGCAGCTCGGCGTCGCCGAGCTCATCGCGGCAGGTAGCGTGCGCTTGGTCGACGGCACACTGCTCGGTTGCGCCAACTACGCGGGCTGTGCTTCAAAGAGCGAGTTCGCTGGGCATGCTGCCTACGGCTACTGCCCGTCCAAGAGCCAGTGGTACTGGGGAATGCGGCTGCTGCTGATCACCGATCGCCGGGGTGCCCCTCTGGGCTATGACCTCAGAGCGGCAAATGAGAACGAGCGCGTAGGTGTCTTTCAGCTCGCCACCGCGCACCCCGGCAGCGTGTTGTTCGCCGACGCCGGCCACCGTGGCCGCGAGCACCACGACAGCCTCCAGCTCATCGGTGTGCAGCTGATCGTTCCCGAGAAGCACAAGCTCGGACAGCGTCCACCCAGCGAGATCTCAAAGGCCCGCATCCGGCTGGTGATCGAGTCGGTCTTCTCAACGCTGAAGCGCCAGATGCGCATGGAGGACCACCTCGCCAAGACGCTATCCGGACTCGCCCAACGCGTCGTCCAACGACTCCTCGCACTCACTCTCAGCATGCTCATCAACAACATCCTCGGCCGTCCACCCCGAGCGCTCGCCGCCTACGACGGACGCTGAACCCACATCAAGCCTCTAGGGGACCAGACACCGCCGGCGGTGGCGATCGACCAACCTGCTCGAGCGATCGCTCGGCGAGGTCAAGCGCCGCACGAAGGTGATCGGCCGGTTCCCCGGCGAGGAGAGCTGCCTCACGCTCGTCTGGGCAGTGCTTGACCTCTACATCGGCCACGCCACCAACGGCATCAAGTTCACCCAGCTCGAGCGCCAACGCTTCAAGCGGATGAGGTACGAGGGCAATGAACAGACGATCCCCGAGGAGGTGAGCGCCGCGTAAACTGAGCACCAGCGGGAACCTGGGCCGGCGGTGAATTTACAGCGGCTCAGGGACGCGACCACCTGCCACGCCCACTAGCGCAAAGATAAGGACGAGCCGCGAGCGTCTCGTCGAGCGCGCAGAAGATGCCCCCTTCCCCATGGCTAAGCGAGCGTCTCCCTAGCCGAGAGTCGGACGAGTGCACGTCGTCCTAAGCGCAAGCGCGACCGCGGAGAAAGCGAGACGCTCGCATCGATCTGTGAGCAGGACTGTCGGTGTGTTCGCCCTGGTGTGGCGAGGGCGGTGTGATGGTGATCTTCGAGCAGGATTCCTTCGTGTCTCTGCGCGAGCGTGTCGGAAAGGGGGATGCTGGGCGCGACTAGTCGTCGAAACCCCGTCCCGCTCCACGTACTGCGTCTGCGCCGGATGCGCCACGGGGAGTCTACGGCCGGGAGCTGGAGTCGACGGTGTCACTGGGGCAGGCTGGAGCTGCCGTCCGACGTTGCGGCTGTCACGCCGCCGCATTCACCGTCGGAGCGGGCGTCACGACGCCCACAACCAGCGCAACTCCCTGCGTCCATTCGGGGCGTCTGCTCGGCTGACGCGCAGACGATCGCTCGGCTTCTACAAGCGACAGCCAAAGGCCGTGAGGGGTGGGGTACTTGACAGCGGCTCAATGGCTCAGTAGTACCGTCGGTACGAGCGCTGAGTCCCGGGCCGACTGGTCGGCCACGCTGAGATCGTATCGAGCGTTTCGAGGAACCCAACGGCCGGTTGGGTGCGCGCATGCCTGTATCCCGGAGCTCGATCCCGCCGACGCCGAGCCGCGCGTTCGCGCGGCCCTCCCGCGTGGCGCTCAGCGAACGGCGTTCGTATTGAGCGGTGCGCGGATTCCCGCCGGGTCCCCGGCGAGGTCTTCCGCGAGGCACCGGGTGAGGCGCGCGACGGCGGCGACGCTTCCGTAGTCGACGCGGTCCGGTGTGTCCGTCGGCCAGTGGTAGTTGGCGGGTACGAGCCATTCGTTCACGGAACCGATGGAAGCCGTACTAAAGCCGGCACGCAAGGGGATCAGCCCGTCGGTGGCGAACGACAGTCGGAGGCCGCGTCGCAGGTGGACTCCGCCAGCTCGGGCGGCGCGCTCGACGCGAGCCTTGAAGTGCTCCGGGTAGTCGCGCATGAGAAGAAAGCCCTCGCCCTCGATGAGCACGAGCTCGGGCGAGCCGACGGTGTCCAGGCACAGCAACGACGTTTGCTCGGGATCAAGGGAGTCGAAGTGGCGGGCGGCGAAGGCGAGCATCCCCTCTTGGTTAGCCTCCTCCGCGCCGGTTGAGACCAGCAGCAAGCGCAGCCCCCGTATGGGATTCGCGCTGAGTTCGCGCGCCAACTCCAACAGTACGGCGACGCCGGTCGCGTTGTCGTTGGCCGCGGGCACCACTGGGTTGGTGCCCATGTCGGCCATCACCGCCGCGGTCGCTATGCACACCACCACTCCCGGGACCGTGCCACGGCCGCGAGCGGCTCCCCAGGAGACCAGGAGCGGCCCGGCGAGGACGAGCCACATCAACGGCGGCCAGCGGTCGAGACGCCGCAGCAGCCAGGGTGCCCGCATGGCGAGCAGTCGGGGGGCGCGCTGGTTGAAAAGGAAGCTAGTGCGCGCCGCGTCGTGATGGGCGAGCACCACGAGCGTTCGCGTGGCGCCGAGGTCGCCAGCTTCGGCGACGACGTTCCAGGTCGTCCGCTGGGGCAACGTACGCCGGCGAAACCAGCGGCGCCGCCCGCCGCCCAGGTCCTCCCACATCGCTGCGCCGCTGAGCGCCCCGGCGAGAGCGCCGACGCGGCGGTATCCGGCCTTCGCGGCGAGCCCCCCGGCGGCGCCGATCGCAGCGAGCCCGAAGAGAACCCAGTGAAAGCTGTCGTGGACGCGCTCCGGCTCGACGCGCACGTCGGCTCCATGCTCGCGCAGCTCGTGCGCGATCCACTCCGCCGCCACTCGCTCGCCCGGAGAGCACGGAGCGCGCTCCACCGCGGCCAAGCGCTCGACCGTGGCGCGCAGGCGGCGCTCGACCGCCGCCGGCTTCCCCGCGGTCACGCGCAGGAAGCGGACCTCGCTGCGCTGCGCATCGCTCTGCTCCACGGGAGGATCGTCGCAGGTCGCAGCAAGGTTCGGTTACGGCCCTAACCGCCTATCCCGCCGCGCCGCTCACGAGCAGGTACGCGCGATCGGGGTACCGCAAGAAGCGCTTGAGCAGACTCTTGTCACTGTCATCGTCCTTGGGGTCTGGGCGGTGACGTCCGGCTTGTCCGGTTGGTTCTCGGGCTGGCGGCGGGCTGACTCTCGACGACTGCGTCGACTGCTTGGCCTGACCGGCAAAGCTTGTGTCGCCCGCCGCTGCCCGAGGACCGCCGGCGTGACTTGATAGGAGCGTGGCATTCGCCCCGAGTGACAGTTGTCCGCCGGAGATCCGCTTCATCGGTGATCAACCAAACGAAGGGACGGTGCACATGATCGTGATCGGCGCGGACACGCACAAGGGCTCGCACGCCTTGGCGGCGGTGGATGAGGGGACCGGTCGGGTTCGCGCCAGCCGCCTGATCAAGGCTGACGAGCCGGGGCATCTGGCCGCGGTCCGGTGGGCTCGGGGCCTGGATGAGGAGCGCGTGTGGGCGCTTGAGGACTGCCGGCACGTCTCGCGCCGGCTCGAGCAGGCGCTCCTGGCCGCAGGCGAGCGGGTCGTGAGGGTCCCGCCGCACCGGATGGGCGCCTCCCGCAAGGGCGAGCGCGAGCCTGGCAAGTCGGATCAGATCGACGCGTTGGCGGTCGCTCGCGCGGTCGTCAAGGACGGCGTCGAGCAGTTCCCGGTCGCGTATCTGAACGAGCAGGCGATGGAGATCCGGCTGTTGCTCGATCACCGAGGCGATATGGTCGCCGAGCGCACCCGGACTGTGAATCGGTTGCGCTGGCATCTGCTTGAGCTGTGTCCCGAGCTCGAGCACTCCCTCAAGCGCGGGGCGCTGAACCAGGCGCGCATGCTGGACCGGGTCGACCGGCGGTTGCGGAAGCTGCCCGCGCTCGCGCGGGTCAGGGTCGCGCGCGAGCAGGTCTCCCATCTGCGCACCCTCAACCGCGAAATCGACGCGCTGGGATGCGGGCTGGTGGAGCTTGTCAAGGTTCACCGCCCGCAGCTGCTCGCCGAGCAAGGGTGCGGCGCGCTGACCGTCGCGATCCTGATCGGCCACACCGCCGGCGTCAAGCGCTTCGGCAACGATTCGAGCTTCGCGCTGCTGACCGGGACCGCGCCGATCCCATGCTCCTGCGGGCAGCGCACCCAGCACCGCCTCAACCGCGGCGGGGACCGCCAGCTCAACCACGCGCTGCACATCATCGCGATCACTCGCGCCCAACGTGACCCCGCCACCAAGGAGTATCTCGCGCGCAAGCAAGACGTGCGAGCAACCGGTCGGCACGGTGTTCACTCGGCTGCCGTGCAGCGTGTCTTCACGATCCGCTGAGGTTCGCCTGATCGCCGGTCACTTTCGCGCCTGCCCGGCGTCCGGTGCGACGAGGCCTTCCATCGCGTCAAAATCGCCGCGTGCCACCGCCGAGGCGCACCGCCGCCAATGCTCCACGAGGTCGGGGGACTCGTCAGCAATTGCGACACGGAGTCTCCCCGAGGCGCGGCGGGGCGGCTGTTGACCGAGGATCACGTCCGACGCGCTGACAGTTGTCTTCCTGGCTGAGCGGGCGCTTGCGCACTGGCCACGCTCACTACCGCAGGGGACGAGCCGCGGTCGTAGCTGCGCGGGTTCGTGAGACGCTCGCTTACGCCAGGGCGAAGCAGTAGTGCGGCCTCACGGGCGCGAGACGCCCGAACATCGTCCAAACCGAGCGTCTGCCGCCCGGGTCGAAATACGCTCGCTCCTGGCCCAAGGCGAGAGTCCACCGAGCCAGGGCTACCAGGGCTGGCCCTGGACCGGATGGGTCCCGCCCTTGACCGTCAGCTCTCCGGTCGCGACCGGGTCCCTGCAAGCCGCGCATACCGTCAGCGGATGGAATTCGGCCCCGCACGTGTGCTCGAAGACGACTGGCTCCTCGCCGGGTTCACGTGCTGGTCGCCCCACTCCTTCAGCGCGAGAACGATCGGACGCAGGTCGGCACCGGCTTGGGTCAGGTGGTACTCGTAGCGCGGTGGGTGCTCGGAGTACATGCGGCGCTCGAGCACGCCGTTACGCCCCTGGGTCTGGACAGCGCGGGTCGCTCCGTCGCTGGGTTGACCGCATGGATTGCGTGACGAGCATCTCTTTCGACGCCGTGCTGCTTTCGGGTAGGACTCTAGGATGCGAGCGGGCCCGACCCGGCGCCTCGCACCCAATCCGAAGCGGGACGGCGATGGCTTGGTCTCACTCGCGGCTGGCCGACAACACCTCGAGCGCGCTCGCGAGCGGAGACTCGAACTCGCGCAGATTCTCGATGTGCTCGCTCGCCAGCGCGGCGCCGAGCGCGGCTCGGATGCGGCTCACCTCGCCGGCCCGGACCGCTTCGTCGAGGTGCCGCAGCGCGTCGTCTGTAGCGGCGGCGTGGACGCGTTCCGGACGCGGCGCGGGTTCGATCCGCCGGATCGCCTCGGCAAGGCGCAGGTACCACGCTCGTAGGGCGCCCGCCTCGCGCTCGAGCGCCGCGCTCGGCCTCCAGGGCCCGGTGTCGCCCGCCATCGTCATGAGCGAGTAGGCGGCGAGGCGAAGTCGCGTCGCGCCGGCCACGAGGGTGGCGACGCTGCCCATGTCGAGGCGCTCGTGCCCGCGCTCGGCCAGGAACTGCCGGTAGGTGTCGTCCAACCTGCGCGTGGCCGAGCCGGCGGTCAGCCGGGCGGGGCCGGTGTCGCCAGACGTTGTGGCCGCGGCGAGATAGTCGGCGCTCGTAGCGTAGGCGTTTGCGACGCTCTCGCGTAGCTCCGCCCTCGCGCCACGCGGCCAGAACAGCAGGCCGACCAGCAGGCTGATCGCGAACCCGATCGCGACGTCCTCGACGCGGACGAGTCCCACCTTCCATCCCGTCGGCTGGATGATGTTGAACAGCACGAGCAACGCCGCGGTGAACCCGGCCTGGCCGGCGGCGAAGGAGATCGCCCGTGGCGCGTACGCGGCAAGGAAAACCGCGAACGGCAGCAGCGCCCACAGCGACCCGCGATCGACGCCGATCGCGGAGATCAAAAGACCGCCGGCGATGATGCCGGCTGCGGTGCCGGCCACGGCCTGGACGATGGTCGCTCCCGTGCCAAGCGCGTTCGAACGCAGCACCGACAGCGTCCCGAGCACGACCCAGAAGGCGTGTTGGAGGGACGCGCGTTGCGCGACGTAGACCGCGATCGTCAGCCCCGCCGCGCCGCGCACGCTGTTCTCAAACCACACGCCCCTGACGCGCGCTTGCTCGGCCAGCAGCCGCGCGATCCCTCGCGGCCCGGCCGGGATCGAGCGGCGGTCGGCCTCGACACCGGGTGGCGATGTGCCCGTCGCGAGCAGCGCGTTGGCCCCAAGCTCCCACGCCGCATATGAGAGCTGGTGGGCTCGGAATGACGGCTCGAGCACTGACGCGAGCAGCGATCCCTCGCGAGCGGCCGGTAGCTGCCGGATATTGCGCAGCAGCGCCCTGATGCCCGCTTCGCGCGCCGCCAGGACGCGCTCGAGGTCGGGGCGCGCTTCCTTTCCCGCCAGCCTCGCCGCGCCGGCGCGAAGCACGGCGATCGCCGCTGCCACGGTCTCGCAATTCTCGCCCGGGCAGATGTCGCGGCCGGGGGCGGCTCGCCGCACGATGATCACTCGCAGCCAGTCGAGCTCGTCGACGAGGAACGCGAGCGCCTCGGCCGAGCTCGTCGTCCCGGTCGGCCTGAAAGGAGTCGCCACGAAGCGTCGCCGCAGCTCCGCGACCGCGTCATCCACCTCGGCAATCCGAACCTCCAGCGAGGGGTCGCCATCCAGCTCCGTCTGGAGCAGGTCGGCGAGCGCCGCGAAGGCGCGCGCTGCCGCTGGGCGAAGCCCTGGCCGCGGCCGGGGCGGCCAGACGAGCATCAGCGCGGCGATCGAGACCGCCGACGCCAGAGCCCACCCGATGAAGCGGTCTGGGATTGCCGACGCGGGTGCAGGGACGTTGAGCGAAAGGATGAAGCAGAGCAGCGCGGCGAAGGAGCCGGCGGCGAGGTAGCGGTTGACGAGCCCGGAGAAGAGGATCGCGAACCCGACCACGGCCATCGCGCAAGCGCTCGCGACGGCGCTGCGCGAGCACACCGTGCCCAGCGCGATCAGTGGGATGCCCAGAGCGGCGAGCGTCAGGTACGCGATCAGGCGTCTTCGTGGCACGCCCTGGAAATCGGTGAGGACCAGAATCGAGAACGATCCGAACGCGGAGAAGATCGTCGCCTGCGGGTTGCCGATGACGTTGTCGGCGAAGGCGAAGACCGCGGGTATCACGATCGCCGCCCGGGTGGCGCTCTTGAGCGAGGCCCGGTCGGGGTCGTGAGCGCGGAGATGTCGGGTGACCGCGCCGGCCAGCGCTGCCCACCACGGACCCCCACAAACCTGTCTCGCCTGTTCCTCCACGGCCTAGGAATGCTCCCGCAGCGCGCAGGCGGCGTGCAGTAACGTCCCGCTCGGGATGGAGGGCAACCGTGTCGAGGCGATCGTCGTGGGAACCGATGGCTCGGACACGGCGAAGCTCGCCGTCGAAGAGGCGGTGTGTTTGGTGAACGCCTTGCGCGGCGAGCTGCACATCGTCTCGGCGTACGAGCCCCGCAAGCGTGCACACGATGCGCTGCTACAGATCGCCGCGGAGGTCGATTGGGCTCCGGCACCCGACTCGCAGGTCAACTCGATCTTGGATGAAGCCGCAGCGGCCGCACGGATCGGCGGTCGTCCACACCTGCACGCGCGATATCTCGTCACTGTGGCGCCGAGGTGGCCAGCCTGAAGCAAGGATCGATCATCACGGCGCGGCCGCGGCCGTCGGGGACGTCGTGGCGTCCGGATATGTCGGACGGTGGTGAGGCGAAGCCGGTGGCGACCTCGTGCTCCAGATCATCAAGCTCGCGTGGGACGACCCAACCCCACTCTTCCGCCAGGTGTTTACCGCCATGTTCCTGCCCGACGGTACGCCACAGCAGCTCGAGTGGTTCGACGAGCTGCAACGGGCGTCGACCAGCGGCGAGATCGCCGCCACGCTGCGACGGGCGCGCGACGAGCTGGACGTGACCGGCATAGCCGAGCAGGTGCGTGTCCCGACCCTGGTTCTCCACGCCCGCCACGATCAGGCCGTGCCGTTCGGGGAGGGACGGTTGCTGGCGGCGCTGATTCCCGGCGCCCGTTTTGTGCCGCTCGAGAGCCGCAACCACATCCTGCTCGAGCATGAGCCGGCCTGGCGCCTCTTCATCGACGAGCTGAATGACTTCCTCGGCAGCCCGGAACCCGAACGGGCCCCAGCGGAGGCGCTCGCCGACCTGAGCGCCCGTGAGCGAGAGGTGCTCGAGCTCGTGGCGTCCGGGCTGTCGAACGAGGAGATCACGGGGCGGCTCTACCTGAGCGTGCGCACCGTCGAGCGCCACCTGTCGAACGTGTACGCGAAGTTGCGGATCTCGGGGAAGTCCGCCCGCGCCGCGGCGGCGGCGCGCTTCTCGCAGCTCGGCCGCGCCCGTACGTGAATCCCGCCACCGCCCGGGGCTGAAGTTGGGTGGTGCCGCCGATGGCGCGCGGCGTGGCCGGGCGTACGGTCGTTGCCATGACATTCCTCCGTCCCGCTCCGGTGCTGTTCGTCACGATGTTCGCCTCCCAGGCGAGCTTGCTGGTGCTGACCGCGATCCTCCCGGACCTCGCCGCCGGCTTCGGCGTCTCGACGGCCACTGCCGGCCAGGCGCGCACGCTCGCCGCGGTAGCGGGCGGCGTCACCGCGCTTGCACTTGGCCGGCTCGGGCGCCACCTCGGCGTGCACGAGCTGCTCCTCCTCGGACTCGGCCTCGTGGCGGTCGGCTCCCTGGCGAGCGCGCTCGCGCCCAACCTGGCCGCGTTCGCCTGCGCACAGGTGGCGATCGGAGCGGCGGCGGCCATCCTGTTGTCCGCGGCCGTGGCGGCCGCCAGCGAATGGAGCCGGGCGGGCGAGCGCGCCCGGGTGCTTTCGTGGGCCCTTCTCGGCCAACCGGCTGCGTGGGTGGCGGGGATGCCACTGATCGGGGTCATCTCCCAATTCGGCTGGCGCTACGCCTGGGTGGCGGTTCCGCTCGCCGCGAGTCTCGTCGCCCTCCCAGCGGTGGCCCTCGGGCCGGGCCGCGTCGCGCCTCTCCCGCGCGCGGCGCGAGCGGCTCCGGCCCAAAGGAAGCCGGTCTGGCGCCGACCGCCGGTGGCGCGTTGGGCCATCGGCGAGCTGATGGCCCAATCCGGCTGGGGCGCGACGCTCGTCTATGCCGGCGCGCTCTTCATCCAGTCCTACCGACTGTCGACGGCGGAGGCCGGGCTGCTCCTCGGCACCGCTGCCCTGGGTTACTTCCCGGGCACGCTGCTCGCGCGTAGGCACGCTGAGCGCCACGCGCGCACCCTGCTCGTCGTCCTCGGTCTGGTGGCCGCTGCTGGCACGGCCCTGCTCGGTCTCGTGCGCCCCTCGCCGGCGGCCAGCCTCGTCCTCTTCGCGGTCTGCATGGCGGCGATCGGCGGCCGCACGATCGCCGGCAGCGCCTTCGGGCTTGACGCGGCGCCGGATCAGCGCGTGGCAGTCATGAGCTTGCGGGCGGCGGCGGTCCAGTTCGGCTACCTGCTCGGCGCCGCCTCCGGTGGCGCAGCCCTGGCCGCGGGGGGCTACGGCCTCCTCGGGGCGACCCTCGGCGTCCTGTTTCTGCTGGGCGTCGCGCCGCACCTGCGTCCCCCCGCCCGCTGCGCCGGTCCGGGGAAGGACGCGATTCCCGCCTTGGCAGCAGACCAATGACGGGGAGGTAGACACTGATGCTGGGAATCACTCCGAACCTACTGGGCGCGGCGGCCACGCTCTACGGCGTCGGTGCGGCCGCCTCTGCGCTCTTGCAGACTCGCCAGATCGTGAGGCGCAAGCGGTCGTGCGACGTCTCCGCCCGTTTCCTCGCGAGGCCTCCTGTGCGGGGGGCTCACGCTCGCGATTACGCTCGCGCTACGGGGCTCGCTGCTGCATCCTAGTTCCCGGAACCGCTGCCCCGAGTGAGCGCAGCCGCGGCGACTGCACACCGGAGAGCAACGATCACCTCACGACGACGCTGGGCACGAACGCGTCCGTTAGTTGGGTGGCGGAGCCTCCGGACCCGGCTCGCGCCCTTAGGCGGGGAACGACGAGGCTCGCGCGATCGGCCCGTGCCGCCGACGTCTGCTTCGCCTCCGCGATGCGGAAGTCTCCATTCGCGGCGGTTGTGGCAATCTCCAGGTAAGACACGCGGCCGGTGACTGAGCGGCCCCGCTTTCCCCGATCGCGGTGCTTGGTGCCGCTCCGCCCGGCGTCTCGCCTTGCGCGGAAGGCGGGTGTGTGATCCACATCCGCGAGACGCATGCAACGCACGACTCGCGGAGCGTCTCGCCCAGCGCTCGCGAGACTCCGCGCGCTCGATGACAACACCGCCCGAGGCGTGTGGGCGCGCCAATTGGATTACCAACGCGCTGATCTGGCCATCGTCCACTTCTCACACCGTAGTTCTTCTGCGACGTCTCCGCGTTCCAGGTCGGCGGGACTGCGCT
>CAVPXY010000003.1:0-147728 GCA_963709885.1 uncultured Solirubrobacteraceae bacterium
GGTAATGCGGGTGGAGCGAAGGGGACGGGTCGTCCTGGCTTGCTGAACGGTCAACCGTCATCGGCGGGAGGAGCCGGGTGAGCGAGCCGAAGCCGAAGTCGTTTGAGATCTCCAAGTGGGCCGTTTGGGATGCCTACCGGAGGGTGAAGGCGAACAAGGGTGCGGCCGGTGTTGACGGCGAGTCGATCACGGAGTTCGAGAGGGACCTTCACGGGAATCTCTACAAGCTCTGGAATCGGCTCTCGTCGGGGAGTTACATGCCCCCGCCGGTGCGTGCGGTGGAGGTGCCGAAGAAGGACGGCAGCTCGAGGATGCTCGGGGTGCCGACTGTCGCGGACAGGATCGCTCAGACCGTCGTGTGCGGGTACCTGGAGCCCAGCGTGGAGCCTGTGTTCCACGAGGACTCCTATGGATATCGGCCGGGCCGGTCGGCGCTGGACGCGGTCGGGGTCTGCCGGGAGCGCTGCTGGCGTCAGGACTGGGTTTTGGACCTGGACCTGAAGTTGTTTTTCGACAGCGTCCCGTGGGACCTCGTTCTGAAGGCGCTAGCCCATCACACAGATCAGCGCTGGATCCTGATCTACGTGGAGCGGTGGCTCAAAGCGCCGCTGCAACGCGAGGACGGCAGCCTGGTCGAGCGGGATCGCGGGACCCCTCAGGGGTCTTCGATTTCGCCCTTGCTAGCGAACATGTTCTTGCACTATGCGTTCGATGCGTGGATCGCCAGGGAGTACCCGGGCGTCCGGTTCGAGCGCTATTGCGATGACGTGATTGTCCACGCCGTGAGCGAACGACAGGCCCTGCAGCTGCGGGCCGCGATCGCTCGGCGGCTGGCGGAGTGCGGGCTTGAGCTCAACGAGCACAAGACCCGCATCGTGTACTGCAAGGACTCGACGCGACGCGACTCCTACGAGCACGAGCGCTTCGATTTTCTCGGCTACACGTTCCGCCCGCGGCTGTCGGGAGGAAAGCTTGGCGGTCAGTTCGTCAACTTCCTCCCGGCCATCGGCGATGACGAGCGCAAGCGCATCGGGCGGGTGATCCGCTCCTGGCGGTTGCATCGTTGGTCGGACAGTGCCCTCACAGACCTGGCGAAGGCGATCAACGCCGAAGTCCAGGGATGGATCAACTTCTATGGGCGCTTCTACCGCTCGGAGTTGGTCCGGCTGCTCAAACGGATCAACGAATACCTGATTCGTTGGGCCCGCTGCAAGTACAAGCGGCTGCGCCGCTACCCCGCCAAGGCACGCAGGTTCCTGGCCGCCGTCTTCTGGCGCGAGCCCGGCCTGTTCGCCCACTGGCGGTTTGGCTCGCGCCCCGACGGCTGGACGATGGGAGCCGGATGAGCTGAGAGGCTCACGTCCGGTTCTACGAGCGCCGGGGGGTGCGATTCCCCCCGGCGACTCACCCGGGGTCGTGCGACACAAGCGGTGGAATGCACCCGCGGCAGAAGAGCACGACTCGGTGTGCGCAGGCGATGCTCCAGTCTCGCCTAATGAGCTATGCGTACCGCCGGCGCATGGTCCCGTCGCGATGCGGGCGCTTGCCGTCTCGATCAGCGACGCACGGTCCTGGGCGAAGGCGATCGTCAACCGCGGCGCGGATCCCGGCGGACCCGGGCGAGCGCCCCGTCGCCCAAGCGATCGTGCGCGGCGCAGCGGCGATGAAAGCGACCGTGCGGATCGTGGCAGCTCGGTGCTCGAAGATTGAATGATTCCGGTAGCACCGTCGGCGACGCCATAGCCCAGTGCGTGCGAACAGAGTAGGTGCTCGGTCGGCTCGAGATCGACGCGCAGGAGCAGAATATGCGGGTCATGCTAGAAGCTAGCAACGAATGACTTGACTGATCGGTTAACGTCACAACATGGGCATAGGGACAAGGCTCACGGAGGGGGCGCACGGGTTCAGAACCTCCCAGTCTGTGCGTTTGGAACGGCTGGGTCGACTTGTTATCACTGCCTTGGCGGTTGTGATGGTCCTATGCGGCTCGGCGCGCGGGGCCACACCCCTTACTCTTGTCGGAAACGGCGCGCCATCAGTGACCGTGTCGCTGACCGCCAAGTCGAACGGTGCGCTAACGGGTACTAGCAACATCCCGTTGAGCAATGGGACATCGCAGCGGGTCCGCATCGGTGTTCAGTTCTTTGCCAACCGATCAACCCAGCCGCTGAGGGTCGGCCTTGCCACGCGCCCGCTCGCGATGGCACATCCTGTGACTATCTCTGCGGGTGGCCTGGCCGTGCTGACGCTCTTCGCGAACCTGTCCTCCGCCGAGCCACCCTCAGACCTCAATGGCACGCTCGTACTGCAAGAGCGTAACGCTGCCAACCACGTCGTGGGGTTCCTGCAGCTGGCATTGACCGCAACACTCGCCATCCCCACGGACGTGGCCTTCGAGCCGCCCGATGTGACCCTGCAGGTGACCCGCGGCCAGCTGTTCTACAAGACGACAGGAGACCAGCAGACGGTACGCTTGCGCGGTACGGGGGTAGCGCGGCTTGTTGCGACTAATGGCAACCTCGCCATCGCCAATAAGGCCTTGCCGTTCGCGACGCTGTTGGTCACCAACGACGCGGGTCAGGAGACCCTCGTTGAGCTGTTCGGCTTGCATCTGGTTGGCCCCGGCCTGGCCGAGGTGACCGTCGCCACCAAGGAGGCAGTCGCCTGCGTGGCCGGAACCGTCGAGTGCGGCCGCGGGGCGCCGAGCGCCGGCAGCTACACAGGCTCACTTGCGCTCTCAGGCATCGGGGGCGGACCCACGCTAAAGGTCACCGTGCACTCGCGGTGGTGGTTTGCGATTCCGGTCTTGCTCGTGCTGCTCGGCGCCATCGTCGGCGGCCTACTGCCGCTGTTGACGGCGAACGCCAAGACCAAGCGCCAGTTGCGCGACATGCTTCGGACATCGCTTGACCGCTACAAGCAACTGCGGCCCCCTCCCCCGAAGACGCCGCTGGCGTGGAACATCGGGGAACTGTTGGGTCTTGAGACTGGGTGGTACAACAAACGCTACGTCGGCTTGCCAAGCGACAAGGGCGTAGCCCCTGTTTGGTCGAACATTCACACCGCCCGCTCGGCCAAGGACTTGGCCGAGGCCGAGGCTGCAGCAACGGAACTGACGAAGCAGATCAGTGCCTGGACAGAAGCAGAGCCGCTCGCGGCCACCCTCGCAGACCTGCGCGACAGGCCACCTGCCGACCGAACGGGGCATCAGTGGCGGGACACCCAAGTGCGGATTGACACTGCCGTCTTGCTGTGCGAGGTCCATGATGCATCGGACCCGTCTGCGGACGCCGCGAGTCAGTACGTCAAGCGTCTCCAATGCCAAATCAAGTTTCACAAGGCGTTTGCCTTCGCATGGGAACGCAGGAAAAGACTTGAGGAGGTACGCGTTAGCCAGAACGACAAGGTCCGCGATGCTGACTTCTGGGAGCGCGCCGACTTGGACAAATTCGATGAGGAAAAGGTCAAAGCAGCCCCGGAGGCCCGGCGTTCTCCTTCTGAGCAGGCTGACCTAGAGCTTGCGCGCGCCGACATCACCGAGGCCATCACCCGACTAATTGAGGCCTACGAGACGACTGTCTTGCCCCAAGACGTTGCGATACCGATAAGTGCGCAGGAGAACGTGGAGGTCGCCAAGCAGTTGACCGAGAAGGGGAAGTCCTCCGACGAGGTTGCACGGGACATGGGCGTAACGCGTGAGGCCGTCGCGTATGTCCAGAGTCAGCTGCCACAGACCACAGCGCCGTCTGCCCAACCTTCGGCGCAAGCACAGGACGGCGAGCGGAAGACGGCCGAGGCTCGTAGAGTCGGTCAGCAGCTAAGGGATGCAACCGACGTGATCCTGAGCATCGTCATCGCGGTTGTCACAGCCGTCGCGTATATGCTGCCGCTCTACACCAGCACGTGGGGGTCCTGGCAGGACTGGGCGGGTGCGTTTGCGGCTGGCGTGGTCGGGCAGGTCGGCATCAAATGGGCCGTCTTGCCCGCGCTCCGCTCAAAGCGCTTTCCAGCGCTTGCCACCGATTAGACATAACGACGCCCTCGACGGGCGTTGGACGCCGTCGGCCACCATGGCTGGCGGTCGATCGGATGGCGGACGAGGCGGCAGCTGGCTTGTTGCGATCTCCGCAGCGCGATGAGTTCGGCAAAGGTCGGGGAGAGCCGTATAGCCGTCCGGCGCTCGCCCTTTGGGGCATCCAGAGAATCCGCGAAGCAGCGCAGTGCGAGCCAGCCGCCACGCTGTCCGCTCCGATTGCGAGGAGCTGCTCAGTCACGCCCACCGCAGGTCTGAACAATTGGCCACGGTGGGTCCATGAGCATCATGTCGTCTCAACAATGGGAGCTCGGCAAGCCCCCGAGCCGTGCCCGATTGAAGAGTTCGTCGGTCGCGAAGTACCCGTGCCAGCATCGAAGCAGGGCTCGGGTGGTGCCGTGGAGCAGTCCTGGAAATCGCCACAAGCAGGAGCGAAGGCCAGGCTGCCGCTGTTGAGGAGGCCGGGCACTCTGGATCGCCCGTCGGCGCGCTCCTGCATTCTGGCGAGACGCAGTCGTCTGCCCCCGCCTGGAGCTCGTGCCTGCTCTGTGCGTTAAGCGGCGATCGGGCGATCGGGCCACGCGCCTGTACGTAGGCGCTGGTAGAGCGTGTCGGGCGCGAGATCCGCGCCGCCCGGCCAGACTACGGTGCCGGTCTCGGCATCGACGGTGGCCTTGGCAAAACCAGCAGGAGAGCGTGCTTTGTCGAAGACCGGGCCGTGCATGCGCGCGAGCACGTCGAGCTCGCCGGCCAGACCATCGGCGAACGTAAGACGCAGCACGCCGTGGCGCACGACGGAGACAGCGGTGATGTCTGGGGTTAGGCCGATCATCGGAGAGGCTCGATCTCGTGGAGTGTCTCACCAACTCGCGCCAAACGCCAGTTTTCGAGCAGCTCGCTCTGATGCAGCTCAGCCCAAGCCAGCACAAACCGAAGTTGGCGACGCGCGAGCGTGCTCTCAATCACTTCGAGCGTGTCGAGCTGGATCTTCGCGCTTCCATCCGCATGGCGAGCGTGGAAATGCGGTGGTCCGTGATCGTCGAAGAACATCGCGATGGCGACCCCGAAGAAACGACTGATCGTCGGCACACCTCAGATCCTGCCTGTCGCTGCGGTCGGTGTACGACGAGGCGAGGGTCATTCGCGGCGCAGTCGCTCGTCACGCTCGCATTCCTGACCGACGGGAGGTCGCCAGAGGCGCGCGCGGCATTCGCGGAGCGGCTGTCAGTGGAGCACGCGAAGGGCCCTTGTCCAGGCGGCTGAAAGCCAGTTGAAAGCCAGTCGGCCCCGGTTTGGCGCGTTCTGGAGCGTTCCTGAGCGGTACCCGCCTTGCCCGTATTCCGCTCTGGCAAGCCAAATCTGGCTTTGTGAAGCCACGCCCGAGAGGGCGGGGACGAGTTTCGAATCCCGGTAGCGGTACTGGTGGCTGAGGCCCCGTGAATACGGGGCTTCTGCCGTTCTAGGGGGCGTCTCGCGCCAGCTCTCGCGCCAGAGCTGAGCCAATACCCCGACAGGTTCAGCTCGGCGCGGCGAGAAGCTTGCCGATGGCAACGCGCGCTAGGGCCTCGTACTCCTTCGTGCGCTTGTAACCCTGTTCGATGGACTCAATTACCGGCCCCATCGCTTCAGCCGCGAAAGCTTCAGCCGCAGTGACTCCGACGGCGCGCGAGGCGGCCCGTCTTCTTATGAGCGCTTCGCGGGCATGCCGGATCGCATCGTTCATGCTCGCCGCCGCCGCTTCGCCCTTCTTGAGCACCTGGTCGTGGGCGTGAGGCCGCATCCCGAGACGCGAGTTCAGCGCTTGTGCGCGCTGATAAGCGTCTTCGGCGGCGCGGACGAGCGGCCAGACCGCTCCGATGTCTGACACGCCAAGCGACAGGAACGCTTGACGCATCGTGGCGCACGCGGCGCCCAACTCATCGAGTGCGACCGCGACATCGTCCACGCGGGCGATTAGGTCGTCGCTCGACTTCAACTTGCGCTCGTGATCGAAGCGGCGCTCGTCGGCCTCCCGCGCTGACGAAGCAGCGATCTTCGGACCGATCACCCCGCAACGATGATGCCGATTGCGCCGACGATTGCGGTTCAGGTCACGGGCGACACGATGCCACCGCCACCGGCTAGCACCTCGGCGTATGCTCGCCCCAACGCCCAGGGGGGAGACGGATGACATGCGCGTAGACCATCAGCGGCCATAATCGTTGCCTGCGCCGCGCTGCTAGTCGGATGCGGCAGCGCCGCCAAGCCCGCGTCGAACGTGACGACCCCGACGCCGACTTCGACGACCGCGAGTCCTGCGGCAACAGTCCGGGCGCAGCGAGCCGCTGAACGGAAGAAGAGGCGGGAAGAACGGACAGCCCGCGACGCGGAGCTAAAGCGCAAAGAGGCCGAAGCAGCGGCCCGGAAGAAGCAGGAAGAGGAAGCCGAACCCAAACGCGAATACCCGCTGGAACGCCAACGGCCAGCCGAACCCGGAAGCGAAGCCGAAGAAGCCAAAGAAGAAGCGGAAAAAGCCAAAGAAGAATCTGAAGAAGCGAAAGAAGAAGCGGAAAAGGCGAAAGAAGAAGCCGAAGACGCCAAAGAACATTGAGGGGGGGGGCGTATCCTCGCCGCCGTCTTGGACCGACCGCCCGACCTCGTCATCGCTCGCCTAATGCTCGCCCGCTTGAGGCGTCAGGGCGCATCGTTCGAGGTGGCGTTCCCGAAGGCTAGGGCCGCGGATGGATCGTGATCTGGTCGAACGCCAGCCCGCCGCCGTTTGGCACGACGTGGAACGCGATGGTGCCCCCCACGGTGCCGTTCTGGCTAGTGATGCTGTAGCTCGCGCTTGCGGTCGCTTCCCCCGCCCCCGGCGTGGTCTGGACGTTCGTCAGCGAGTACGTGGGGCTCTGTAGCTGGCGGAACTGCGTCCGGTAGGTGGCGAGCGCTTCTCCTCGGTCTTCCGCAGGGTGTGTGCCATTGTCTCGTGTGAGCGACGGCGCGAACAACGCTTCGAGCTGGGTGATGCTCTTAGAGCTGTACGCGGCTTCGTACCGCTTGAGCAGTGGCTGCACGTCTTCGGATGTGATGCTGGGAGACGCGTTCGTCGTGCTCGTCGCCGCTTCGGTGTTCTGCGTGCTGCTGGAGGCCGGACTCGTTTCCCCTTCGCTCGCCGCTGCTTGGCTCCGTTCGACGCCGACGTGCGAGATGGCCACCACGGTGCCCACGGCGACGAGCACGATCGCGGTGCTGATCGCGGTGCTGCCGCTAGGGGGCGGTCGTGTCACGGCAAGCGCGAGCGCAAACCCAACGAACGCAACCGAGGCGCCGACCGCGAGATATATGCCCCATTCCGGGTGGACAAGCCGTAGTGGTTGCCGAAGAAGCTCGTGGTGCCGATGCTCGCGAGTTTGTGCAGGTCAATGCCGCTGACCACCGCGCCAGCCAGCCCGCAGAGCACCGCGAGGATTGCTGGCAGCAGCGATTCGTGCAGCATGCTGCTCCAGATAGCGACCAGCCCGAGGACGCCAGCCCCGAGAACGAACCACCCGTCTTCTGAACGAGTGCCCGCTACGGACACGATGCCCAGCGCCGTCGCCCACGTCCCGAGCGCGCCGACCACCATAAGAACGGCGGCGAGAGCGCCGAACCAGAATGTCGACGGCTGCCTCGTTAAGCGCTCAAAGGCATCGTTGCGCGGCTCGTAGCCTGACGGGGATCTGTCGAACCCCTGGGTGTCGTGCGCCTCAGCCGGTGGCGCTGGAGCCCATGCTGCTCCGTCCCAGTAGCGCTGGACCTCCGGGTGATCAGGATCGGGGTACCAGTCCGCTGGGGCTGCTGGAGCATGTCGTGGTCTCCCGCCCTCTCCCTCCTCCATCGCAAGATATTCCCACGCTCAGAGTTCTGGGTGCGTGCCGTCGCGACCAGGGAGATTGTCGACGTTCTCGCGGTAGCGTAAGCACCAGGAGGGCTTGGCGAAACGATTGGCGAAACTCATCATGGGAAAACAGCGTCGGTGACCTCTAGGGCGAACCGGGCGTGAGCGGTTGCTGGTCCGCCACCCATCTCGATGCCCACCTCTATTGCCTCCAGAACCTCGGGCCGCCCAGCGCCCGCGCTAGCGGCCTGCTCGATATGCCACTGCATGCATGACTCGCAGTTGATAACCACCGAGATGCCTACTGCGATCAGCTCCTTCACCTGCCTGGAGAGGACGCCGTCGGCGAAGGCCGCTTTCTCCATCTCCAGGAATGCACGGTAGACGGCGGAGTCTTGGCCCAGTAGCGCAGCGTGCGCTTCCTTTCGCCGCCTCGACATGGCACTCAGGTCGCGATCCATTGGCCGCAGTCTGCCAGCAGTATGGATCTGACGCTATGCCGCGAGCGGCACGGCTCGCGCTCGGACCAGGGCACAGTGCTTCCGGCGCGTAGCCTGTGTGACCATGGAGCAAAGCACGGCCAAGGAACAGCGTAAGCGCGCTCTGCCGGTCAACCGATGCGGTGCGCGCACGCGGTCGGGGAACGAATGTCGGAAGAGCGCAGGTTGGAACACGCCCCATCCCGGTCGCGGCCGGTGCTCCCTGCATGGAGGCTGCACCCGCGACCGCGTCAAGCATGCCGCACGGCAAGAGGCGATGGAGTTCGTCGTCGGCGCGCTCGGGTACGAGATTGACATTGACCCGCTCGACGCTCGCTTTCCCGGGGCGACAGGAGTCTGGGCGCCGCCGGCGCGAGCAGCTCCAGGTCGTCCCTATCTGTGCAGGGGGCCCGTGTCAAGGTTGCGGCCTTCCCTTTGGCTGGCTTGACGTCGGGGGTCCTCAGATCCGTGACGTTGTTGTTGAGCGTCAGCGGGGGTGCTCTGTCACTCGCGGGGCGATCCGAAGTGCCGAGCGCGTAGCGCTTGACAGGCGCCGTGCTGGCGCCATTGGTCGGTGAGTGCGCGCGGGCGCCCAGCCGTATCTCGGTCCACGACCCTGCCGTGTGGCGGGCCGGCGACATGATGGTTGATGGGGTGATCCCGCTGGGGTAAGCATTGCGGCCGCTCAGTCGTTGGAGGCCGTCCACGCGGGCGTGGCGACAGGACGATGCCGGGAGCCGGCCGCGGTGCATCGGATTGAGTGAGGGCTGCGCGCGCACGACCGATTTCACGCGGGCTGAAGCGACTCTTCGCCGAGCTCGCGCAGGGTGTGGTAGCTGCGCTTCAGAAGCTTGCGCGCGACCGCCAGGCAGGCGCGGTTGCCGCCAAGTCGCTCGGCCGTCTGCAGGTAGTACTCGCGGTCGGGGCCGCTCTTGCGGTGAGCTGACTGGGCGGCCTCGTACAGCGCCCACCGCAACGCAGGTGGGCCTTGGCGGGAGAGGTGGCCGGGGGCGCGGCGCCGGTCTGACTGCTTGACGGTGATGTCCAGGCCCGAGTAGCGGACCGCCTCGCGCGAGGAGGAGAACCGGCGTGCGTCGCCGAGCTCGGCGAGGATCGTGACCGCGGTCAGATGACCGATCCCGTAGAGACCCATCAGCGCCTTGCAGCCTGACTGGCGCCGGGCGTAGGCACGCAGCTCCTTGTCCATCGGCGCGAGCTGAGAATCCACCGCGCCTATCATCTGAAGCGCGACCGTGACCTGCTCGCGCGCGGTGGCTCCCAGCTCGAGGCTTTCCAGCCACTGGCGACCCCTCTCGGTCAGCAGGCCAATGCCGTGGTGGTGCGGGCAGCCGTGGTGGTAGAGCACCGCGTGAATCCGCTGCTGCCACTCCCCGCGCTCGTCGATGAGCGTGTGGCGCAACCTGACACGCGCGCGCAGATCGAGGATGTGATCGGGCGCGATCCAGGACTCCGGCAAGCGACCAACCATCACCAGCTCGCGCAGCAGCCGGGCATCGGCGCGATCGGTCTTCGCGCGCTTCTTGCGCCCCCGCCGCTCGGCGGTCTCCGCCGGCTCGGCCAGATGCACGGTCGCGCCTACCCTGTGCAGCTCCTCCACGACGAAACGCCACCCAGTGGTTGCCTCCAAGGCCACCTCGAGCTCCGGACCATCAAAGCGCGCCAAGAACTTGCGCACGCCCTCGCGGTGTGCCGGCGCGACCCGCGAGCGCGAGAGCTCGCCCGTCGCGGTGTCGATCCACTCCGTAGTGATTTGCGCCCGGTGTTGATCAAGCCCCATCACGATCGTCATGTGCGATCACCTCCCTCTCCCGAGTGCCGTTTCGTCTGCTCGAGCCCGCCACGCGTCCTGACGCGCGCAGCGTCCAGCCCGACCCATCGCATACCGTGAGTCACGGTCGGTACCTCCTCTTTGAATGGCCGGCCGCGCGGCTGCAATCCGCGCAAGCCTTGGCTCACGCCGTTCGACGCGGAGGACCGACCACCTTCACCGCCGCGCCCGCGCCACCCTGCTCATGCCATCGTTGCGCAAGTGTGGCGTCGCGACTGTCGGGCTCTCACATTGCTCCGACGGCAGGCGTCGGTGAAGGCCCGGGGTTCCATGAGGACCGCGATGGAAGATGGGGCGGAAGAAAGCGTCGAACCGCCTGGGACCTGAGGACATCGCGAATGAGCCAGACTCCTTGGCGGGTGCTGTCCTCAAGGTGGGGAACGTCAGACCGGGGGACCGCCAGCGAGTCGTGAGTCCACGGGCTCGGGCAGGAGGCGATCCATGAGACGCCCCGCGGGCCTCGCCGCCAGCTCGCGGGCGAGATCGGGGCGGTACGAGAGCAGCGCGAGACTCGGGGCGATGGTGAAGTCCGCGACATTCAACTCCTCGCCGCACAGGACGCCCTCGTGGACCCAGCTGTCGACCTTGTCGAGCAGCGGCGGGATCGCACGCAACAGATCCTCCGCGTTATCGGAGCTTGCACGAAAGGACTGTGCCGCCCCACGCGCGAGCAGAACCCGCATGCGATCCGATCGAGTCAACAGGGGACCGAGACGGCCGTGCGCACCGCGGTCACGCAGCTCGGGAACGCGTGTCGCCAAGACCAAACGCCTGGCCGCCATCTGCAGCACCTCATCACCCCACGCCTCGGCCTCCTCGACGGCCCGCTTGCGGTCGGCCTCGACTGGGAACAGAGGCGGATCGGGACAGATGTGCTCAAGGTGGCGAGCGATCCGCCGGTTCGTCTGGACGCGCTCGCCATCCAGCCGCAGCGCGGGCACCGTGCCGAGGCGGTCCAGGAGCGCGAGCTGACGATGTGTGGCGCCATCGACTGTGCGGATGGGCGTGCGGCTTCCCGGGAACCCGCAAGCGCGGACGAGCAGCGGATGCGCGCCCGTGGGCAGCGCAACGGTTCGGTAAGGGATCTCCTTGTACTCGAGCATCAGTGTCGCGGCACGGCACGCGTGAGAGCCCACAATCACATAGACCTTGGCGAGCACAAGACCATGCTCGCATGGTCGCGCGCGCTGACACCTTGCGCACCCTCGCCTTCGGATGTAAGGAGGCGTATCAACCGAGCCTCGCGAGATGCCTGGAACGGACGACGTCCGGGCGCGTCGCCTGAGCGTATGTTCACGTCTGCTTACGCCAGATATGCGGAAGTGTCCGCGTTGAAGCGCATCAGTGCTCGTCGTCGTCTTGTGTGGAAGGCGCTGGGCCGGGTGGCCGACGCTCGCCTGCATATGCGGGCGGAGCGAGACCAACGCGGAGACCCCGGAGAGGCTTCGCGGATCGCACGTGCCTCACGCGCGCCTGCCCCCGCCCTGTTGGATCCAGCGGGTCTGCTTGATCCAGTTGCGCGACGACTGATGCGAGACCCCACCACGTACACGGTGAATCAAGGCTCATGCAGGAGCGCGCTCAAGCCGACATTAATGGGATGACTGTGTCCGTAGGCAAGCACGACCTTGCCTCGTCCGTGCACTTGGACGCGGGCATCGGCGCGAGCTTTGAGACGAGCCTGATGGCGCGGGCTCTTGCCGGCCTCTATGCCGCGGGAGCGACATTGGCGCTGCTCACGGTCGCGCTTCCACATTCCGCCCGAGCCAGCACGCTCGGGCTGCTGCTGATCGTGGGCAACGCCTACCTCGTCGCCGCCATCTTGCTCTGGCGCGCGAGCACCATGTCGAGGTGGCTTCTGCCGCTGGCCATGGGCTGGGGCTCCACGCTGATCGCAGGCATCGCCTACCTCTCGGCGGAGAGTCCCAGCCCACTCGTCTTCTTCTACTCGTGGGTCTTCCTCTACGCCTTCTACTTCTTGACCACGAGGGAGACCGTCGTTCAGATCGTCTATGTGGGGTTCGCCTACGGCGCGCTGCTGATCGCCAGGCCACCTCCGAGCGGGGTCCCCGCGTGGTGGCTCGTCGGCATGGGCTCACTGCTCGTCGCCGCGATCCTGATTCGTTCGATGCGCGCGCGAGTCGCCGCACTGATCGCCAGGCTCTACGACGCCGCCCGCACCGACCCCCTGACGAAGCTCTCCAACCGGCACGGCTTTCGCGAGCTGCTCGACCTCGAGCTCGAGCGTGCGCGCCGGGCCGAGACCAAGATGACCGTGGTGCTCGGCGACCTGGACCACTTCAAGGAAGTCAACGATCGCCTGGGCGCCCAGGTCGGCGATGGCGCCTTGCAGCGAGTCGCCCGCCTCTTGGAGGCGCGCGTGCGCCAGATCGACGGGGTCGCGCGGGTCGGCGGCGAGGAGTTCGCGCTGATACTCCCCGACACCGACCGCCACGACGCGCTTGTCCCCGTCGAGCGCCTGCGCTCTGAGCTGCGCGAGGAGTTCGCCCGGGACACGGTCCCCATCACCATCAGCTTCGGAGTGGGAAGCTACCCACTCGATGGCGAGACCGCGGGATCGCTTCTGCGCGCGGCCGATGAGGCGCTGTTAGCGGCCAAGGAGAGCGGCGGCGACAGAACCGTGCTCCATAGCCAAGCCCTCCGAGACGCACGTCGTCAAGACGCTGATTCGCGCGATGTCGCGGGGGAGCGTTTCGTCGCCGTGGTGCTCGACCTGGCCGAGGCCGTGGACCTGCGCTTTAGCGGCAGCGCACGGCATTCGGAGACGGTCGGACGCTACGCCGAGATGATGGCCCGGGCGCTGAGTCTCTCCGAGCAGCGGACAGGTCGGGTGCGCCTCGCCGGGATACTTCACGACCTAGGGAAGGTGGGCGTCTCCGACAGCATCCTGAGAAAGCCCGCCAAGCTCACCGCCGATGAGTTCGAGATCGTCAAGGGACACCCCGCGCTCGGCGCACAGATCCTGGAGCACCCCAGCCTCGCTGACATTCGCAGGTGGGTGGGCGCCCACCACGAGCGTCCCGACGGCCATGGATATCCACTGGGACTCTCGGGTGACGCGATCCCCTTGGAGGCCCGGATCCTCGCGGTGGCAGACGCCTATGAGGCCATGACCAGCGACCGAGCCTACCGTTCCTCGATCGGCCCGGACGCCGCTCGAGTCGAGCTGGAACGCTGCTCCGGCACCCAGTTTGACCCCCTGGTAGTCGATGCCCTGCTCAACGTCCTGCAACGTGAGTCAGGGCGCGTGGGAATAGTGCCGCAGGGTTGTAGGGTGCCAAGACCACGTTTCGCTTCTGCCGCGGCCCGGTCGCGCTCTCGGAGCTGAGATACCGAGCTTGCTGAGCTCTCCGGAGATACGCTGATAGCCCCAGCGCGGGTTCTCACGCGCGAGCCGCAGCCCGACCTCACGCGTCTCCGCGTCATTGACGGCCGCCCCGGCTCGCCGTGCGCGTACGTCCACCGCGGCAGAACGAGCTCGCGGTGCCAGCGCAGAAGAGTCTGCGGCCTTACAACCAGACCATGGCGGCGCCCCGGGGGTAGCAGACGGCTTGTTGCAGCCAGAAACGCGCGGTCACTTGATCACAGCTTCGGGGGCTCGACCTGCCGGCGCGGGACATCGAGCTGATGGCGCCGCACGATCAGCTCGACGTCCTTGACTCGTGCGGGGCGGCGGCTACCGACCAGCAGCTTCAGTAGGGATAGGAAGACGAGGTAGATGAAAGAGAGGAGCATCTCGCGATGCTTCCAGAGCCCCCCGGGGGGCCGACGCTCCTCGGTGGCGAGAGGCCCTCGCGCATGACGTAGGCTCGCGATCGGGGACCGCCCCGAGGCACTGGCTCTGATTGACCGTCTCCACGACGCGCTTGGTGGGCCCTACGCGGGCGGCGACGTCGAGCCGGCTCGCGCGCTGCTGACAAGGAGTGGTAATCGTTCCGGATCTTGGCCAACCAGATGATTCGCAGCGCCACCGAGCATGACATCGACTCCTTGCTCGAGCTGTGGCATGCGGCAGGCGGCACGCCGAGCGTCACCGACACGCACGCGGGCTTGCGGTCTCTATTGGCCACCGACCCCGAGGCGTTGCTTATCGCGGAGGCCGACGGCGTCGTGGCCGGCTCCCTTATCGCCACCTGGGATGGCTGGCGGGGCAGCTTCTACCGGCTGGCCGTCCATCCCGACTGCCGGCGACAGGGCCTCGCCACGGCCCTGCTGCACGAGGGTGAGCGTCGCCTACAGGCGCAAGGCGCCGTCCGACTCACCGCAATCGTGACCGACGACGACCCGATCGCGACGGGCTTTTGGTCGGCTGCTGGATACGAGCGCCAGCGCTATCAGGCGCGGTTCGTTCGACATGTAGAGGAATGACCGCGCTGGTCTCGTATCTGTTAGGCCAAGCAGCAGTGTTCAGACCGCAGGTCAGAGTGCCCGGGCCGTTCCTTAACGGCAGCGCCGCCGACTCGGCATGGGCGGTGTGAGAATGCCGCTGTTCGCGCGGAGCAGGACCGTCGCCGGCGCATTGCAGATGCTCGTTCTAATGGTCAAGCCAGGAGTGTCGAGCGCGACGCTCGGGCTGCTCCGTCTCCTCATTCGGGCAGTCACGTGCGGCTTTTGCTCTGCCGGCAAAGCAGCACCGGTTCGGATGTGCGACGGGCCGCCGAACCATGGTGCTGCGATCGAGGAGCGGCACTGGCGCCCGGCGCTGCTCCTTCTCGCGCAAAGCGACCGTCTAAGCTCGCTTTGTCAGGCTGACGCGGTACCTCGTCGGCACGCGACCACGATCCCTGTCCCTTCGACGTCGATGTCTTGTCACACCGTCGAGTATCAGTGGGACGCAGCTCGAGCTAGTAGTGCGTCCTGCAAGTTCGCGCCCGGCTAGGGGTGTCCTGCCGTTGGTCTCGAAGTCCTTGCCGACAAGTTCGGCGAGGATGGAGGTTGATGATGGCTGTGAAGGGCGCGGGCAGGCGGGTGGAGGTCTCAGAGCAGGACCGGCGGGAGCTCGAGCGGATTGTGCGCGCTGCCAGCTCTGAGGTGCGGATGGTCGAGCGGGCTCGGATCGTGTTGGCGGCGAGTGAGGGACTAACTACGGGGCAGATCGCTGAGCGAGTGGGGTGCGCCGAGCGGACCGTGAAGAAGTGGCGCCCGCGCTACGCGCGCGAGGGGATCGAGGGGCTGGCGGACGCGCCACGGTCGGGGCGGCCGCTGACGCATGGTCCGCAGACGAGAGCGCTGTTGATCGCCAAGGCGTGCACGCGCCCGGAGCCCAGCAAGGAGGGGGCGCGGCGGGAGCGCTGGACCTATGAGGAGCTCGGCAGGGAGGTGGGGATGTCGGGCTCGCAGGCGCACGTGATCCTTTCCCGGGCTGCGATCAAGCCGCACCTGAGCGACTACTGGGTGATGAGTGACTTCTCCCAGCCTGAGTTCGAGGAGCGGATGGGCGAGATCTGCGGCCTGTACGTCGATCCGCCGGAGAACGTGCTGGTCGTCTCGATCGACGAGAAGACCGGGATCCAGGCCAAGTCGCCGACCAAGCCCGACCAGCCGCCGCAGCCCGGCAAGCCGGCGCGGCGCGAGCACGAGTACAAGCGCAACGGCACCCAGTGCCTGTTCGCCTGCCTGAACGTCAAGGAAGGCGACGTGCTGGCGATGCCGTCGAAGACCCGCAACCAGTTCGATTTGATCCGCTTCCTCGAGCACCTCGACGCGGAGATCCCCCTCGTCGAGGGCCAGGAGATCGTCGCGATCACCGACAACCTCTCGACCCGCGCCACCGAGAACGTGAACAAGTGGCTTGAGGCCCACCCGCGGTGGCGCTTCCAGTTCACCCCCACCCACGCCTCCTGGCTCAACCAGGTGGAGATCTTCTTCGTCTGCGCGCCGTCCGCAGCTAGCGGTAACGCGGTGAGCGATCGGCCGCGCGCCGCGGCGCCGGTGGCTCTGAGTGCTGAAGCGGCCGATCGCGAGCACGTGGCGAGCCTGTGCTGCTCGCAGGTCTCGACGTTCTCCTCGGAGAAGTAGCCAGCGTCAGCGGTCAGCACCGCACCCTCTGGTATCGGCGCGCCGATCGCCTGCAAGTCACGTCCAGCTGCTCGAGCGCCGGCTGGAGCGCTTGGCGGCGGGCGCGTGATCGGACAGCTCGGCAACGACGATCCCGCGCGGTCTCGTCTACGATCGCCTGGCCGAGTAGCACTGGTGAAAGAGCCATCCGAGGTCTTCATGATCTTCGACTCCGGATCGGTGAGTTCGCTGCGCGCTCGGCTTGGGCGCAAACGCATCGCGCCTATCGCGCGGCGAGCGCGGCTTCTAGCCCTGCGCCTGCAGTTTGGCGAGCCATTGGTGCTCGATCTCGCGGACCTCGGGCTCGAAAGCCTCTGGCCGCGGATCCACGAAGCCCGCGTCAGGCGGCTCATGAGCCGTCGGAGGACACGCCTACGGTGATGCGGGCGGAAAAGCCATCTCTCGGCGTTCACCCGCTCGGCATGCGAGAGCAGCGCGTCGACGTTCGCTTCGAGCCGGCGATCTGGACCTCCAACCGCGCTGCTCGACGACCGCTCGAAAGCATCATCGAGCAAGTGCGTGCTCGCCAGGTGCTCGTCAAGCGCCAGCGACCCAGCCCGACGAGCTTGGCTTGCTTTGACAGCCGCAGCGCCTGCACGAACAACTCGCCCAGCGCCTGCAAGTGCCGCTGCGAAAGCGCGCGATCGACCGGTAGTCAGGATGCTGATCGGCGCACAACATCCTCACCGCCACGTCCCGATAGCACGCGCGCTCCAGCTTGCGCGAGGACATCACCCCATTCGCATACCCGTAGATCAGCAGCTTGACCATCAACCGCGGGTCATACGGCGGAAAGCCACACTGCCCCTCATAAGAGGCGTAGATCGCCGACAGATCGAGCGTGCCCGACTCGACCAAGTCAGAGACGAAATGCGCCAGATCCCCCTCCGGGATCCAGTCCGAAAGCACCGGGGCCATCAACAGCACCTGATCAGGGTCAACCGACGGAAGGTCTTCTCCTCCCCGCCAGGGCCGGGTAGTCATAGATCACCGAACGCCTCAACCTCCACCAGCCGCTCCTGCACCACCACCGCCGACATGACAACCTCCGCGTCGTGAACGACGGAATCGTCTTAACCCGCCGGACGGTCAGCCGCCTACGAACGTCCTAGGTCGAGCTCACCGGATCGCAGGAGCGAGATTGACTCGCGTGGCTCAGCCTCGATCAGCGACAGCTTGACCGCGGGATGGCGGGCGTGAAATGCGCTCAGGGCGGGCACGATCACGGTCGCTCCCGCGCTGGCGAACGCTCCCAGGCGCAGCGTGCCCCCGCGCAGTTCCGCGATCGCGGCCAGCTCGCTCTCGGCGGCCGCGAGATGGCTGAAGGCTGCCTGCGCGTGGGCCAGCAGCGCGCGGCCTGCGTCGGTCAGGCGGACCGGGCGCACGGCTCGTTCGATCAGGGCCACGCCCGTCTCGTGCTCCAGCGCGGCGATCTGCTTTGACACGGCGGACTGCGTGTAGTGGAGCGCGTCCGCTGCGGCCGAGAACGAGCCGCGTTCGGCGATCAGCTCCCACGACAGACGAGCTCCCACACCTGAAGATCGGAAACGATATGTCCAGCATCACACCTGCAACGCAGCAACGACTCGGTGAGCCGCTGTGGTTTCTGCACAACCTCTCGCGCATCCTCGTGGATGGCGATCAGACCGATGGGCGCTTCAGCCTCGTGGAGATGACCGGCGCTTCCGGCGACATGCCGCCGCTGCACGTCCACTACGAGGAGGACGAGACGTTCTACGTGCTCGAGGGCCGGCTGAAGCTGCACATCACCGGTCGCGACCCGGTCGAGGTCGTGCCCGGGCGGGCTGGCTTCGTGCCGCGCGGCATCCCGCACGCCTATGAGGTGACCTCGCCCGGACCGACGCGCTGGCTCGTTGCCATGACCGGCACCAGCTTCGCCCGTCTCGTACGCGACGCCGCAGTGCCAGCCACGACGGCGACCCTCCCCGTCGATCCGCAGTTCGACCCCGAAGAGATCGCGGCGATCTCCGCGCGCCACGGAATCGAGATCATCGGACCTCCCGGCACCCTGCCGTGACTAAGTGACGGTCGGCGCCTACGCGCCGACCGCCGCCGAATCCGGCGCCGGACGGTGCTCGCTGCCTCTCCATGAACGAACGGCGCAGGCGCGGACCCGCATCTTGGGACTGGGGACCACAGGTAGCCGCGCCGCGCCTTTCCCGGACGCTCCCCGCGCGGGAGTGGTGGCATTCATCTCACCGGGTCCGCAGAGGCGCCGTGTCGCTGCGTAGGCCTTGCTCGGAACCAGGGCTTGCGTTTTCAGTGGAAGCAGGCGCGGTCGGCAGCATCTCCCGCTTCTCGCACAAAGATGGCATGAACAGGGCCTCCCTCGGCTCAGCGCGAAACTTCGTGCGACAAGGCAATTGCCGGAACTCGAAGGAGGCCCCGAGATGACGATCGTAGCTGGATTTGACGTGCACCGAGCACAGATCACATTCGACGCGCTGGACACGGACACCGGCGAGGTGAAGCGCGGACGGATCGACGCGACGCCGGCGGCAGTCGAGCACTGGGTCGGGCGCTTCGCCGGGCACGAAGTGCACGTCGCGCTCGAGGCGTGCACGGGATGGCTGTTCGCCTCCCGCGCGCTTCAGCGAGCCGGTGCTGTCGCACACTTGGCCGAGCCCGTCGAGACGCACGCGTTGCGCGGGCGCAAGCGGCGGGCGAAGACCGATCGCGAGGACGCGCGCTGGCTGCGCCAACTGCTGAGCGAGGGACGTCTGCCGGAGTCGTGGATGGCGCTCGAACACGTGCGCGAATGGCGTTCGCGCGCGCGATTGCGAAAGACGCTCATCGACGAGCGCACGCAGTGGCTGCAGCGCACCCGGGCGACGCTGTTTCACCACGGCATCGGCGGCGCGCCCGAGGATCTGCGCTCGGGAGCCGGACGTGAGTTCCTCTGCCAGCTCGAGCTGCCCGTCGACGCACGCGAGCGGATCGCGATCGCACTGGCAATGGTCGACTCACTCGACGGCCAATTGCGCCATTGGAGTCAGAGCTGCGCAAACTCGCGCGCCGGCAGACCGGCTGCCGTGCATTGATGGGCCAGTTCGGCATGGGCGAACTCACCGCGCTGATGACGCTCACAGAGCTCGGCGACGTCCAGCGACTCTCGGCCTCCCGCAAGGCCGTACGGATGGCCGGGATCGACATCGGCGTGCACCGCTCCGATCGACGCTCACGCGTGGGCAAGCTCAACCGCCAGGGCTCACCGCACCTGCGCTGGGCGCTCTATGAGGCCGCTCTGTCGGCGTGTCGCCCGAGCAGCCCCCTCCACGCCGACTCCCTTCAGCTGAAGGCGCGCGGGCTCTCGCACACCCGGGCGTCGCTGACGATCGCGCGCAAGCTCGCGCGACGCTCCTTCCACATCCTGCGCGAGCTAGGGCCCGCCGCGCTCGAGCCGCTCCCGAGAATCTGACCGCCCTCGATCAACTCCGCCGCCCCACCGCTCCAAGATGGCACCCAAGCTTCCGACCAGCTCCCGCAGCTTGCGCGGCTCCCACGCCAGCGTGGCGGCCCAACAAAGACCGAGCGGTCGGAGTCGCTCCACCCGGAACGACCAATCAACCATCACGTCACCGACCACCAGGTCGCGGACCCAGATAAGCCCGGGCATCCGCGGAGCGAACCACGATCCCGTCAACCACAACCACTCACCACCGTCGCTTGACGAGGGGGCCCTGTTCAGATAAGCGCAAGCTGACGGCCTGCTGCGCCCAGGGCTGGCAGGGCGCGCGGCGCGCCAGGGCGCGTCAGATCTCGAGCAGCGGATCCTCGGCCGCAGCCGCGCGGAGGCGAGCGGCGGTGGCGGCACGCAGCTCGCGCTTGGTGCGTGCGTAGACCTCGGGCGGGAAGGCGGCCAGGCTCGTGGCCAGCTCGAGCGCGCGCGGCCGGACGTCGTTGGGCTCGGCCAGCTCGTCGAACACCCCGAGATGCAGGCAGTCGCTGGCGCTCAAGAGCTCGTTGCCCAGCGCCAGCCTGCGCGCGGCGTGCGGCGCGAGCTCCGCCCTGACGACTCCGATCGCGCCCTGCGGATAGCCGATCCCGACTTGGACCTCGGTCAGCCCGTAACGCCCGGCGCTGGAGGCGACGCGCAGGTCCGTGCAAAGTGCCAGCACCAGTCCGCCCGCGACCGCATGGCCCGTGATCGCGCCGACGATCGGGCACGGAAGCTCGTACACCCCGAGCGCCATCGCGTTGATCGCGGCCACCATGCGACGGCGATCCTCGGGTCCGTACGTTGGCGCGAGCTTGAGATCGACGCCGGCGGAGAAGAATCCTGGGCGCCCGGCAAGCACCAGAGCGCGCGGCGGATCGCCGGCGAACCGCTGCACGGCCTCAGCGATCTCGTCCAGTAGGGCGAGGTCCATCGCGTTGGCAGGCGGGCGATCGGCGCTCAGTACGGCCACGCCGTTGCCGTGGTCGTGCGTTGAGATGTGGCCCATCGGCGCAGCCTATTCGCAACATGGCGCGCGGGCGCGTTCGCAAGACGGCGCGCGCTGAGCCTAACGAACCTGCCTCGGAGGAAACTGTCTACCGCGTAATCCGCAGCTCGGGCCAGTTCACGACAACTAGCCGCTTGGCCCAGGCTAAAGGGGTCTCGAAGCACAAGGCCGGGTCGCGTCTGACCGGCGTTGCTCCTCTTCGCGCAATGCGAGAGCGGCGCCCGCTGACCACGAGCCTCCCGATGATCCCCTCACGGGCGAGCTGTCGTCGCCGCCCTGCGCGGATCGCCTCCTCGCCCTTCCGGGCGCCAGCGCCAGGCAATTTGCAGAGCTGCTCGGTGATAATCCGCTGGTGAGCCGAATCGGTGATGCAGTGAGGCTCGTGGCAGTCGTGGTGACGGGCGTGTTCTCGCGGCGTGCGGTTCGGGATCAAAACCGGCATGGAGAAGGAGATGAGAGAGCCCTACATCGAAGGAGTAGCGACCCACGATGACCCCGAGTCATGCGCAAGCGCTCGTGAGGGCGCAGGCGAAGCGTTGACAGGGGCATGTGCAGGTAGCGTCCTGGTCGCCGGGCCGTACGCTCCCGGCTCACGGCCTCTCAGCGGCTTTGGATCGCCGCAAGCACCGGCAGAAGAAAGTCGGAGACGGGTCTCGACATAAGTCCTCGGACCAATAAATATTTCATAAGCAGGTCTGAGCAGGTTTGTGCCTGCCCATTCGCTGAGCCAGGTGGTGGCCGTTTCAGGAGCGCGTGGGAGCTGCCGATGTAGTGGAACAGGACAATTGGGGCAGACAAAGATGGCTTCGATCTATAGGGCACGTACAGCGACCCCGCGATTGCGCCCGGGTCCCAGCGGGCTGCCACGTGGCCAGGTCACAGAGATCCAGCGCACTCGAATGCTCGCGGCGGCCGTGGAGGCGGTCGAGGAGGTGGGCTATGCGCGGATGACGGTCGCGGAGGTCATCGGCCGGGCGAGGGTATCGCGGAAGACCTTCTATGACGTGTTCGCCGACCGTGAGGACTGCTTTTTGGCGGCGTTCAACCAGGCGATCGACTCTGGGGGCACTCTCGTGAAAGCGGCCTATGAGCACGAGCCGGGGTGGCGGGAGGGCATACGCTCCGGGCTGGCCAGGTTGCTTCTTCTCCTTGACGAGGAGCCCGGCCTGGCAAAGGTCTGTGTGGTCGAGGCGCTCGGCGCGGGTCCGAGGCTTCTGGAGCGTCGTGCTCGGGTGCTCGAGGAGCTGGCCGAGGTCATCGATCGAGGACGCTCGCTCGCGAGTGCCACTCACCAGCCGCCGGCCTTGACAGCCGAAGGCGTCGTGGGCGCCGTGTTCACGGTGCTCCACACGCGGCTGTTCGAGGGCGCCAAGGAGCCGCTCACGGATCTGCTCGGTCCGCTGATGAGCATGATCGTGCTGCCGTATCTCGGAGCAAGGGCTGCCAGCAGCGAGATGAGCAAGCCGGCGCTCAAACCCCATCGGGGCAGCCGCCCGTCTGCGCTGTCGAGGACCAAAGACCCGCTCGGCGGCCTGAACATGCGCCTCACTCATAGAACCGTACGCGTCCTGACGGCCATCGCACAGCATCCGGGCGCGAGCAATCGGGAGATTGCGGAAGGCTCGGGCATCGCCGACCAAGGCCAGATCTCCAAGCTTCTCACACGGTTGGCGCGGCTGGAGCTGGTCGAGAACACCGGGGACGGTCAGGAGAGGGGCGCCTCGAACGCGTGGCACCTTACGCCGCGCGGCGAACAGGTCGAGCGAGCGACTCGTCCGCACTGAGCGACTGGGACAGCCACCGCGCCACCCACCTCGCGCCAGGCGCGAGTCCGTCTGCCGGTATTCACCGGCAACGATGTCCGTTCTGGCGAACATGGCTGTCCCGCGGGCGACTCGTGGTCGGAAGAGAAGGCGAGGTGCTTCGCTTTCTGCTGTGGCGACTGCTCGGCCTGATCGCCGTGTTCGCGGGCCTCGTGCTGATCGCGTGGTTTCTCGACGGCGGGGCGGGAAAGGTGCTGCGCGGCTCGCCGACGCGGGACACGTTCGGAGCCGCCCTCTCCGCTCTGGCGGGGGTCCTTGAACGCGGGGCGCGCGCGAGCTGGAATTGGGCTCCCGTCGCCGGCCTGTCGCTCGCGAGACTGCTGCTGGCGTTCGGGTTCGGGGCAGCGTTTCTCGTGGCGCTCGCGCGCTGGAAGGCCCGCCATCAGCGTGGCTACGTGCGTCTTCGGGTCAACGCCTACCGCACCGACCGCGCCAGCGCCGCGGCCGTCGTGACGATGTTCGAGGTGCTGCACAAGCGCCTCTTGCGCCGCTGGTGGCGGCGCCTGCTTCAGGGTCAGCCGGCTGTCGCGCTTGAGGTGCATCACACATGCACACCGCGGGCAGTGGGGACGA
Organism: uncultured Solirubrobacteraceae bacterium; assembly: GCA_963709885.1. GTDB lineage: Bacteria > Actinomycetota > Thermoleophilia > Solirubrobacterales > Solirubrobacteraceae > Palsa-744. The sequence continues at coordinate 23,158 of CAVPXY010000003.1, forward strand.
CGGGCAAGGACCGTCGAGCTCCCCGGTCGCTCGATGGACGGCAGCAGACCGGGCTCGAGGGCCCTTCCGAGCACGACCTATCGCACTCCGTCTGGCTGGCCGTCACCTGTCCCGAAGGGCTTGAGAGGATGGTCGAATCTGCATTGCAGACGGCCTATCCCAACTGTTGTGTGGGTTCGGCCCAGCACCTGCTCGGCGCGCCACCGGTGGTGCTGCGGCTGAAGAAGCACGCCGAGTTCATCAAGCGGGTCAAGGTCCTCGACCATTTCGAGCATGATCGCGAGCCGCCCGTCAACAGGCTGATGACCGTCATGGGCGCGTGCGATGAGCCGGCATTCGTTCAGATGACGATGACCCCCACGCCGGCGTTCTTCGAGCGGTTCGCCAAGCATCTGTACAAGCGCCACGAGGCACACCTGTCCCGTGAGCGCAGAGAGCACCTGCTGGCGCGCGACCGATCGATGGTCGAGGACGCCGAGCTGCGGGGCGGCCTTGAGGTGCAGCACAGGCCATTGTTCTTCGTGGACCTCCGCGTGATCTCCTGCCACCGCCGTGTCTGTGAGCGAATAGCCTCCGCGCTGCGTGCTGAGGGCGCGGAGAACCGTCTCGTCGAGCGTGGGACGGCGGTGCGGCATGGCCTGCTTGGCCTCTACGCGCGCCGGGTGCAGCGGGGTGAGGGAAACCCGCTGCCGTCATTTCACAAGGGCGTGCTGGCATCGACAGAGCTTGCCGCCATCTGGCAGCTGCCGTCGATTGACTACATGACGGTGCCTTTCGCGCGTACCGGACTGCCGCTCGCGCCCGCACCGCCCTCTATCCTGAGGCCCCGCCATGGAGCGGGCACGCTCCGTGACGCCCTGGGGGCGGTCTCGATCCACCCGGACCTGCGCAAGCAGAACACGGCGGTGCCGGGCGCCGTCGAGCAGGGAAAGTCCAGTTACCTCGTGGCGACCGTAGCCGAGGACCTCCAAAGGGACCGCTGTACGGTGATCGTCCTCGACCCTAAGGGGGACGCGGCGGAGGCGGCCGTGAGTCTCGTGCCGGCTGGGCGGACATGCACGCTGCTGGACTTCTCCCATCCGACCTGCGGCTTCAACCCGCTGGCGGTAGATGCGCCAGCTGACGTGATCGCCGACTACGTCGTGGCGGCGCTGAAGAACCTGTTCACCGACGCCGATATCCGTGCCTCGTCAGACCGTTACCTGCGCAACGCGATCATCGCGGTGCTGGCCTACGACCGCGAATCGACCCTGTGGGACGCCGCGCGCCTGCTGTCGGTGGGCGAGGAGGGCTATTCGTATCGAAGCAGCGTCGGCGCGCGCGTGCGGGCTTTGCCGGAGTTCAAGGAGATATCGCAGTTCTTCACCGCCGAGCTCACCGCACAGCTCGCGGACGCGCGCAGCATGACGACCGCCAAGCTCGACGCGCCGGTCAACAAGCTCGCGCGGCTGCTCAACTCGCCTTCGATCAAGCGAGTGCTGCTGAACGACTCGATAAGGGTCGACTTTGACCAGGTGATCGCCGGGGAAGAGGTGCTTGTCGTGAAGGGCGCGCTCGGAGCGATGGGCGCGGGAAACACTGCCGTCTTGATGCAGCTGCTGGTGGGCATGCTGGACGCCGCGCTGGGTCGCCAGCAGGATCTCCTGCCGGCGCACCGGCGCGTGACCGTGGCGCTGAAGGTCGACGAGGCGCCCTTGGTACTGAACCGTGGCTTCGCCGAGACGATGGCGCTGAAGCGCTCCGCTGGCCTGGAGACCGTGGCGTGCTGGCAGACCGATGCGCAGTGGACCGATCGGGAGGTCCGCGACCAGCTGCAGGCGTTGTTTGCGCACCGCGTATATTTCGCGACGGCGTCCGTACGCGATGCCAGGGCCGCGGTCGAGCTGACGATGCCGGAGTTCTCCGACACGGTGCGTCCCGGCGTAGGACATCTCTCGACGCTCGGTCATCCCGACGTCCGCCTGCACCTCCCCAGGCACCACGTCATCGCCAGTTGGACCACTTCGGAAGGACGCCAGCCCCCGTTCATCGCACAGACGATCCCCCTGCACGTCGATCAGGATCGCCTGGCCATGCATGCTGCCCACCAGCTCGAGCGCGGCGGACGCCATCGAACGGACCTTCGTCAGCCCCACTGGGATCGGACGCGACGGCGTTCTGGAAGCGCTCAGGCGGACGCGCAGGCGTTGACGGTCACCGGGTCGAGGAGCCCCAGCGCACAGGACGACCAACCGGCCCGCCTACCGGCTACCCCGTCAGACAGCTATCGCGAGCTGGTCGAGCTCGACGGCGCGCATAGCGTGCGCTGGGCCAAGCGGGTCGAGTCACCCCGTTCGCTCCAACCCGATCCGCTGGACCTCAGGATTCTGGTGCTTGTCGCGGGCTTCAGGCATGTGCTCACCAGCCAGGTCCATCGCCGGTTCAATTCCGGCCGGGCCGCCACGACGACCCAGCGACGCCTGAAGCGTTTATCGGACGCCGGCTTGGTGGAGCGCTTCCAGTTCCATCGTCGGGATGGGGGAGGGGTGCCGATGTGCTACGTGATAACCGGCGCCGGCTTGGAGGTTCTGCGTGCCAACCATCGCCTGACAGCGCCCGCGGACGGTCGGGTGGACGCCGCCCTCCCTCCCTCAACGCTGTCCCGCACCGACGGCGAGGGTCGGCCGGGCGGCGAGGGTCGGCTGGGCCAGGCTCGCCAGGACGTGCATGTCGCCGGCTGGGCGCTCGCCCTGGAGCGCGCGGTGGGTGATGCTCGACCGACGCTGCGCGGGCCCGGAGAGTCCGTGCTCTCTCCGCCGCTGCGCTCGACCCCCGACGGGAGGGTTGGGTTCGGCCCCGGCGATCTGCGCCTGCCGGGCGGCCGCGCGGCCCACGACTTCCTGCGCACGAGTGTCACAGGCGAGCGGGTCGAGGTGGAGCGCTTTGAGAGCGTGCGCCCCGACGCGATCGTCGAGGTGTCCCGGGGAGTCCACGTGCGGCCCATGGGCACAAGCGACGATGGCACGCGGGCGGCTTCGGTCGGCGAGGAGGCCGCCGGCACGGACGGGGACGCCGCGATGTCGCGAGCGCCGGCGATCGACCTGATCATCGAGCTCGACGACCGTCTGCCCGTCGGCCGGGTGGCGGGAAAGCTCGAGCGCTACGACCATTTCCTGGCCGGGTGGTCGGTGCACACGAGCCGGTATGGACGCCGGATGGAGGCAGTGCCCGTAGTGGTGTTCGTGTGCCGCGACCGAGCCCGGGCACGGGAGTGTGCGAGACGGGCCGACGCGGTGCTGAGAGCCTGCCGCGCCTACGCCGGCGAGTATCCGTTCGACTGGGAATACCCCGGAAGGGAGCGAATCCTGTTCGCCTCCGAGCGCGACATGCACGAGGGTTTCTTGCGCGCCTACGGGATTCCCCGGCTGCCGCCCGAGGTGCGCGTGACCGTTGCCCACGGCGATCCTCGCGCGGGTGAGGCCGTGGCCGATCCGAGGGAGATCCCGGGCGTCGCCCCGCAGGGGTGCGAGGTCAGCTCTTGAAGGCCGAGTGCGCGGCCTCCGCGCCAATCCGCTCAGTCATCGCGGCGCGTCCTCTCGTCGTATGGCCGGCGCCACTTCAACGTCGCGGGAGCCCACGATGGAGCGTAAGCTAGGGGTGCAGCGCAGGCACGGCCGTGGCGTCCTAGATCACCATCAAGAGGAGAGAATCGTGGCAAGCGCAACCGAGCAGCAGATCAACGTTCGCGACAAGATCTACATCGGCGGCGAGTGGGTGGACTCCACCGGCTCGGGCGTGCTCGAGGTGATCAACTCGACGACCGAGGAACCGATGGGGAGCACCCCCGACGGGACCGTGGAGGACGTCGACCGCGCGGTGAAGGCCGCCCGGGATGCGTTCGACGGCTGGTCTGCGACCTCGCTCGAAGAGCGCGCCGACTGGATGCAGCGCATCGCCCAAGCGCTGGGCGCGCGGGGGGAGGAGATCGCGGCGCTGATCGCCCAGGAGGTCGGCATGCCGATCAAGCTCTCCCACATGATCCAGGCTGGGCTCCCGGCGACGACCTTCGCCTCCATGCCGCAGGTGATGGCTGACTTCGCCTGGGAGGAGGAGGTCGGCAACTCGCTGATCGTCCACGAGCCCGTCGGCGTCGTAGGCGCCATCACTCCGTGGAACTACCCCCTGCATCAGATCGCCGCGAAGGTCGCTCCGGCGCTGGCCGCCGGCTGCACCGTAGTCGTCAAGCCGTCGCAGGTGGCGCCGCTCAACGCGTTCGTGCTCGCCGACGTCCTCGACGAGCTGGGGCTACCCGCGGGCGTGTTCAACCTCGTCACGGGCGCTGGCCGAGTGATCGGCGAGGCGCTGGCCGGGCATCCCGGCGTCGACATGATCTCGTTCACCGGGTCGACGGCCGCCGGGCGCCGCGTCTCGGAGGTCGCCGCCGGGACGGTGAAGCGCGTCGCGCTTGAGCTCGGCGGCAAGTCGCCCAACGTGATCCTCGATGACGCACCCCTGGAGCAGGCGATCACCGACGGTGTCTCCAAGTGCTTCCTGAACTCGGGGCAGACCTGCAGCGCGCTCACGCGCATGCTCGTCCCGCGGTCGAAGCTTGGTGCGGCCGAGGAGATCGCCGCGGCCGCCGCGGCGCACTTCAAGCCCGGCGACCCGTTCGCGTCCGGAACGACGCTCGGGCCGCTCGTCTCCGAGGCGCAGCGCGAGAGCGTCCGCGGCTATATCGAGAAGGGCACGCAGGAGGGTGCCAAGCTCGTGACCGGCGGCGCCGCGACGCCGGAGGGCCTGGAGCGCGGATACTTCGTGCAGCCGACGGTGTTCTCCGAGGTCACCCCCGAGATGACGATCGCTCAGGAGGAGATCTTCGGCCCCGTGCTGGCGATCATGCCCTACGACGACGAGGACGACGCCGTGCGGATCGCGAACGACAGCCTCTACGGCCTCGCCGGCGGCGTGTGGTCAGCCGATGAGGAGCGCGCCAAGCGCGTCGCCCGCCGGATCCGCACCGGCCAGGTCGAGATCAACGGCGGCGCGTTCAACCCGCTCGCACCGTTTGGCGGCTACAAGCAGTCCGGCCACGGCCGCGAGCTTGGGCGCCACGGGCTCGAGGAGTTCCTGGAGATCAAGGCTCTACAGCTCTGATTCGCGCCCGCTGCGCTCGCAGCCGCGTTGGACCGATCACCGGCAGCCGCCGCTGGACCGATCACCGTTTTCCGGTGGCGTTAGGATCTGGGGATGGGCGAGCTTCCCTCCGTGTGCGTCCTCGGAGCCGGCGTGAGCGGGCTCACCGCGTGCAAGGCGCTCGCGGACTTCGGGGTGCCACATGCCTGTTTTGAGGCCTCGGATGAGGTCGGCGGCAACTGGTACTTCCAGAACCCCAACGGGGTCTCCTCGGCGTACCGATCGCTGCACATCGACATCTCCAAGCCCTCGATCTCCTTTCGGGACTTCCCGATGCCCGATCGCTACCCGGACTACCCGCACCACACGCATATCTTCGAGTGGCTGCGCGACTATGCCGATGCGTTCGGGATACGTGAGCGGATCCGCTTCAACACTCGCGTGGAGCACGCCGAGCGTGGCCAGAACGGCGGATGGCAGATCGTGCTCGATGACGGCGGACGAGAGAGCTTCGACGCGCTACTTGTGTGCAACGGGCACCACTGGGATCCGCGCTACCCCGACTTCCCGGGAGCTTTCGACGGACCCGAGATCCACTCGCATGAATACATCGATCCGAGCACCCCGCTCGACCTCTATGGAAAGCGCGTTCTCGTCGTCGGGATCGGCAACAGCGCGGTAGACATCGTCTCAGAGCTCGCGCGCAAGACGGTGTCCGACACCGTCTTCCTGTCGACCCGTTCGGGGGCGTATGTCGTCCCGAAGTACATCTTCGGCAGGCCTGCCGATCAGGTCGTCAAGACGAATCCGCGGCTGCCGGTCGGCCTGCAGCGGCGCGTCAGCCGCGTCCTGCCACGGATCTTCTCCGGGCGCATGGAGGACTTCGGGCTGCCCACGCCCAACCACAAGTTCCTCGACGCGCACCCGACCGTCTCCAGTGAGCTGCTCGGGCGCCTAGGGGCCGGGGATGCGGTGGGCAAGGGCGACGTCGCCGAGCTCCTCGGCGACCGCGTTCGCTTTGCCGACGGCACCGTGGAGCCGGTCGACGCGATCGTGTACGCAACCGGCTACAACGTCAGCTTCCCGTTCTTCGACCCCGAGTTCCTGTCGGCGCCGGAAAATGCGCTGCCGCTCTACAAGCGGATGCTCAAGCCCGGGCTCGACGACCTCGCGTTCATTGGGCTCGGCCAGCCGATTCCGACGATCTTCCCGTTCTCCGAGCTGCAGTCCAAGCTCGCGGCGCGGTGGCTGAGCGGGGATTGGGCCCCACCACCTGACAGCGAGATGGAAGCGGAGATCCGTCGCGACGAGGCGTTCCATACGGGGCACTTCATCGACAAGCCCAGGCACACCATGCAGCTGGAGTGGTACGCCTTCCAGCGTGAGCTCACCACACGCTCGATCCCGGCCGGCCAGGCACGGGCGCGCGCCGGCGCGCGCACTGGCCGCGCACTGGCGGGGCGCGCTGCGGCGCTGGAGGCTTCCAAGCTCCCCGCATGAGCGTGGTCTCGTTCGACAGCGGCGGGGTGCGCTGCGAGGGCATCCACCTAGCCGGTGACGCCGATGATGCGTTCGTCGGCGAGAACGGCCAGCGACCATGTGTCGTGCTCGCCCACGGCTTCGGCGGGACGGTGGACTCGGGGCTTGTGCGGTATGCCGAGCGCTTCGCCGTCGCCGGCGTCGATGCGCTCGCGTTCGACTACCGACACTTCGGCTCGAGCGGCGGCGAGCCCCGGCAGGTGCTCTCGGTCCCCCGCCAGCTCGAGGACTACGCGGCGGCGATCGCCTACGCGCGCTCGTTGGAGGGCGTCGACCCGGATCGCATTGTCGTGTGGGGCTCTTCTTACTCCGGCGGACACGTCGTCCCGGTCGCCGTCGCCGATGGGCGCGTCGCCGCGGCCATCGCGCAGGTGCCGGCCATGGACGGCGCGCTGGCGCTGCTGGACGTCGCGCGCTACGCGGGCCCTGGCCACCTGGCGAGGCTCGTGCTCGCGGGGGTGCGAGACGTCGCGGCTTCGCTGCGCGGACGGGCGCCGGTGATGATCCCGCAGGTTGGCCCACCCGGGAGCGTGGCCGTGATGAGCACCCCCGACGCCGAGCCGGGGTATCGCGCGATCGCGGGCCCCTCCTGGCGCAACGAGGTGGCCGCGCGAACCCTCCTCAGAGCCGGTGCATACCGTCCCGGCCTCCAGGCCGATCGCCTTCCCTGCCCGATCCTCGTGCAGATCGCAGACCGCGATGCGGTCGCTCCCGTCAAGGCCGCCCAGGACGCCGCCTGGCGGGCGACCGGCCGGGCCGAGGTGAGGACCTACCCGATTGAGCACTTCGACATCTATACCGGACCGCCATTCGAGCAGGCCATCGCCGATCAGCTTCACTTCCTGCGACGACACGTCGGCCAGCCCTCGCGCCAGCGGGCCGTCGCTCAGCTGCGGTAGCTTCCGCCTCACCAGCCGGCTGCTCCCGGATAGCCGAGCCGCTGTTTGCAACGCTCACGTTCACCCACTCTCGACTGGGGCTTGACCGATGGCTCGGAACGCGGCGATCTTGATCTTGCAGCACATCGCGTGTGAGCCACCCGCAGCCTACGAGGACGAGCTCGTCGAGCGAGGTCTCGCTTTTCACCGCGTTCGCTTGGACGAGGGAGACGAGCTTCCGAGCTTTGGAGGATTCGCCGGCATCGTTGCGATGGGAGGACCGATGGGGATCCACGACGAGGCGATCCATCCATGGCTGGTAGCTGAGAAGCAGTTCATCGCAGACGCGGTCCGCGCCGGCACCCCGTACTGGGGTGTCTGCCTGGGGGCGCAGCTCCTAGCCGCGAGCCTCGGAGGCATGGTCGTCCCCGGAGCTCTGCCAGAGGTGGGCGTGGGACGCGTTCAGCTGACCAGCGGCGCCGCGAGCGATCCGGTCTTCGCGTCTGCGCCGCCGGTGTTCGAGGCGCTGCATTGGCACGGCGACACCTATGAGTTGCCGCCCGGCGCGGTCAGGCTCGCCTCCTCGGAGCAGTACGAGCAGCAGGCGTTCGTCTTTGACCGAGCCTACGCGCTGCAGTTTCACCTCGAGGTGACGCCTGCGCTGGCCGCTCAGTGGATTCGGGTGCCCGCCTACCTGCACAGCCTCCAGGAGGTCATGGGCGCAGGAGGGCCGTCCCGGCTGCTCGAGCAGCTGGCTCGAGCATCATCTGGCGCGATTGGGTTGGCGCGCGAGCTGTTCGGTCGGTGGCTCGACCATGTCGTCGGCGTCCCATCGCCACGGGGGCGCGGGCTGCAACAATCCATCCGATGAGAACCCCCACCCTCACGACCTCTGCGCCCGCGAGCGTGCGCGCCGCGGTAGGACTCGCCGTGGGTGGCGTCGCGTGTATCGCCTTTCTGGCGATGACCGTGGCCTCGACGCCGGCGTCGGCGGTCGCCTCGGGGGCACGGGGAGCCCATGTTCACTTTGCGTGCAGTGGTCCTAACAGCTCGAAGGTGCCTTGCCACTTCTCCACGCCCAGCGGCAACATACGGTGTCTGTGGACACCCAAACCGAACAACGTCGCGTGTGAGCTCCTATCTCCCCGGCTCGCCTTCAGGCTCCGCCCGACGGGCAAAGCGAAAGCGATCAAACTCAGCCTCACGAGCCGGGGCCAGACGCTGCCGACCAGCCAACAGCTCGTGTTCCCACAGAGCCTCTCCTGCCACGACACGAACACGACCATGACGTGCAACCAGGACTTCGGCCTCGGCGGGTTCAAGCTCGCGCCCAAAGGCTCGCGCGGGTTCTAGCCCCAGCTTGCCCGAAATCCTCGCTCGGCTTTCGCTCTGGGGCGAGATCCTCGCTCTGCTTTCGCTCGTGGTCTACTCGAACTCCGGTGCGGTCCACCCCGGCAGGATGTCCGGCAGCCCGTTGCTCACGCGGTCGGTGAACAGCGCCGGGCGCTTCTGCAGGAACGAGGTCACGCCCTCGCTGGCGTCCGCGGACTGGCCGCGGTAGAACATCCCGCGGGAGTCGGCGCGGTGGGCGAGCATGGGGTGCTCGGCGCCCAGCATCGTCCACAGCATCCGCCGGGCCAGCGCGACCGAGACCGGAGCCGTGTTCTCGGCGATCTCGCGGGCGAGGTCGTGTGCGGCATCGAGCAGCTCTCCGGCCGGATGCAGGCTGCGTAGGAGCCCGCCTTCGAGCCCCTCCCGGGCGGAGAAGACCCGGCCTGTGGCCACCCACTCCATCGCGCGGCTGATCCCGACTACACGTGGCAGGAACCAGCTCGAGCAAGCCTCCGGGACGATGCCGCGACGAGCGAACACGAAGCCGATGCGGGCGTCCTCGGCCGCGAGGCGGATGTCCATCGGCAGCGTCATCGTCGCCCCGACGCCGACCGCCGGGCCGTTGATCGCGGCGATCACCGGCTTCGTGGACGCAAAGACTCGGAGCACGAACCGTCCGCCACCATCGCGCGGGATCGACCCTGCGGGCACCGACGCGGCGGTCTCCCGCTGTCGGTGGTCGAAGGTCTGACCGCCGGCGGCAAGGTCGGCGCCCGCGCAGTACCCACGGCCCGCGCCGGTGATGATGATCACGCGGACCTCATCGTCGGCGTCGGCCCGATCGAACGCCTCGATGAGCTCCTCGGCCATCGTCGGCGTCCACGCGTTGAGGCGCTCGGGGCGGTTGAGCGTGATGATCAGAACGCGGTCGGAGAGCTCGGTGGTGATCTGCTCGAAGTCCATGACGGGCGCGCTCTCTCGCGAGTTTCGATTGTATAGGCGCTGTGGCCGCCCCGACGGTAGACGAGCTCGTGCTCGCCGATGAGCCCGATCGTTGGACCGCGCTCGGGTTCACGGTCTCCGACGGCTGCTGCCAGCTCGGCGCGGTGCGGCTGGCGTTCACGGGCGCTGACCCGGGCGGGGGAATCCTGGGCTGGTCGCTGCGGGACCTTGCGAGCACGGAGCTCGACGGGCTCGGAACGACCCGGTCGCAGCGGCCCGCGCCGGGTGCGGCGCCCCCGCATCCGAACGGGGTGCTCGCGATCGACCACATCGTCGCGATCTCGCCCGCGTTCGATCGGAGCGTGAAAGCGCTGCAGGCGGCGGGTCTTGACCTGCGCCGCGTGCGTGAGGAGCCGACGCCCGCAGGGGCGCCGCGCCAGGCGTTCTTCCGGCTCGGCGAAGAGATCCTCGAGCTGGTGGCAGAGCCCGAGGACGTCGTCGAGCGCGCCGGCGGGGAAGATCGTCCCGCACGCTTCTGGGGCCTGGCCCTGCGGGTGGACGAGCTGGAGCGCACGGTCGAGCTGCTCGGCCGGAACGCCGGTCCGATTCGCCCCGCGGTCCAGCCGGGGCGGCGCATCGCCACGGTGCGCCGCTCGGCGGGCGTGGCGATTCCGCTCGCGTTGATGAGCTCCCCGGAGGGGCTCGGGGAGTCCTGAGACTGCCGGCGTCGCGGGCCGAATCACGCCCGGTCGCTACCGTCACCTTCATGGCCCCGCGCAGCTCCGCATCGGTGAAGCGGCTGACCTTGATCGCCTGCATCCTGGGCTCCGGCATCGTGCTGTTGGATGGCACCGTCGTGAACGTCGCGCTGCCGAGGATCCAGGTCGCGCTGGGCGGTGGGCTGGCGGCCCAGCAGTGGGTGGTGAACGGCTATCTGCTGACGCTCAGCGCACTGATCCTGATCGGAGGCTCGCTCGGGGATCTATATGGCGAGCGGCGGGTGTTCGCGATCGGGGTGTCGGGCTTTGGTGTCGCTTCGCTCGCGTGTGCGCTCGCGCCGTCGATCGGGGCGTTGGTCGCCGCCCGCGCCCTGCAGGGCGTCGCCGGCGCGCTGCTCGTGCCGAGCTCGCTGGCGGTGATCATGAACACGTTCGGAGAGTCAGAGCGCGGCGGGGCGATCGGCAGTTGGACCGCGTGGGGCGCGATCGCGGGGGTGCTGGGACCGCTCGTCGCCGGCGAGCTGCTCGCTATCGGCTCGTGGCGGCTGATCTTTCTGATCAACATTCCGTTGGCAGTTGTATGCGTCGCCCTGGTCATGGTGGCGGTTCCCAAGGCCGCGCGCCGCGAAGCTGCTGAGCGCCACGTTGACCTGCCCGGTGCGCTGCTGTGCGCGTGTGGGCTCGGTGGCTCGGTGTTCGCGCTGATCGAGCAGCCCCGCCTGGGCTGGGCAAGCCCGGCGGTGTTCGTTCCGCTGATCGGCGGGATCGTGCTCCTGGGCTGCTTCCTTGCGTATGAGGCGCGCGCGCCCGACCCGATGCTCCCGCTGGGGCTGTTCCGCCGCCGCAACTTCTCGGCGGGGAATATCGAGACGTTCTCGATGTACGCCGGCCTTGCGATCCTGTTCTTCTTCCTGGTGCTGTTCCTGCAGCAGATCGGTGGCTACACGCCGCTGCAGAGCGGCTTTGCGATGCTGCCCGTGACGGTCGTGATGTTCGGCCTGTCGCGTCGCTTCGGGGCGCTCGCCGATCGTTTCGGGCCGCGCCTGTTCATGGGGGCCGGCCCGCTGGTGGGCGCCTGCGGCCTCTTGCTGTTCCAGCGTGCGGGGTTGCGAGTGGACTACGTCTCAGAAGTTCTCCCTGCGCTGCTCGTGTTCGCGCTTGGGCTCGCGATGACCGTCGCGCCGCTGACGGCGGCGGTGCTCGCCGGGGCGGGGAAGGAGCAGTCGGGTATCGCCTCGGGGGTGAACAACGCGATCGCGCGGGTCGCGGGGCTGCTCGGAACAGCGGCGCTCGGCGCGGTTGTCGCGGCTTCGTTCGCCTCGACGCTCGAGAGCCGCCTGGCGGGCACGACGCTGGGAGCAGCGGCGCGCGGCGCCCTGACGCAGGCCAAGCGGCTGCCGCTCGGACGCCCCGACATCCACCGGCTCCCGCCAGCACAGGGACGGGCGCTCGCGAGCGCCGCCGAACAGGCGTCGCTGCACAGCTTCCATCTGGGGATGGCGATCGCCGCGGTGCTCGTCGGCGCCGGCGGGGTGGTGGGAGCGGTGGGGATCCGCAACCCCGGCAAACAGCTGCACGCGGCGGCCTGTCCGGCCGGGCAACTCGTCGGGGCAAGCACGGAGATCGCCCGGCCGGCGCGGAGCGGTGCGCTCGAAGCTCAGCCGACGGGCTCGCGCGCGTAGACGCGCATCGCCTCGATGATCGGGGCGAGCCGCCGGCCGCGTTCGGTGAGGCGGTACTCGACCGTGGGGGGGCTGGAGGGGATGACCGTGCGCTCGACCAGCTCCGCCGCCTCGAGGTCGCGCAGGCGCTCCGCGAGCATCCGCGGAGAGATGCCAGCGACCGCGTCGGCGAACTCGCTGAAACGCAGCGCGCCGGTGAGTGCCGCGTAGATGATCGAGAGCTGCCAGCGCCGCTCCAGGAGGTCCGCCGTCTGGCGGACCTCCGCTGGAACGGGCTTGCACCTAGGAGACGTGCGCGACATCGCGAGCAGGCTCCAGTGCGCGGTCGAGGACCTCCTGGACGGTCATCACCGGGTGGAAGGTCATCTGCTTGCGGACCTCCTCGGGGATGTCGTCGAGGTCGCCGCGGTTGCGCTCGGGGAGGATCACGTCGGTCAGCCCGGCGGCGTGCGCCGCGAGCGCCTTCTGCTTGAGCCCACCGATCGGGAGCACGCGGCCCTGCAGGGTGACCTCGCCGGTCATCCCCACCGTGTGCTTGACCGGGCGCTCGGACAACAGCGATGCCAGCGCCGTGACCATCGTCACGCCCGCGCTGGGGCCGTCCTTGGGGATCGCCCCCGCAGGGACGTGGACGTGGAACTCCCTGTTCTCGAATGCGCTCTCCTCGATGCCGAGCTCCTCGGCGTGTCCGCGCACGTAGGAGAGGGCGATCCGCGCCGACTCCTTCATGACGTCGCCGAGCTGGCCGGTGAGCACGAGGCCGTTGCCCCCGGAGCCGCCGGTCTTCATCGTGGTGGCCTCGACGAACAGCACATCGCCGCCCGCGCCGGTGACGGCCAGTCCGGTGGCGACACCGGGGGTAGCCGTCCGCGCGGCGGACTCCTGGAAGAACTTCTGGCGACCGAGCGCGTCGCGCACCGCCTCCAGATCGATCTTCACCGGGCCGTTCGCCTTCTTGGCGGGCTTCTTTGCGTCCGCGACGGCCGGCTTCTGCCTGTTCGCGGCAGAGGCCTTCTTGCCGGCAGGGGACTTCTTCGAGTCCTCGCCGGTGGACTTCGGCTGCCCCTCTGCCGGGGAGTGTGCGGAGGCGATCTTGGTGGCGGTCTTGCGCAGCACCGTGCCCAGCTCGCGCTCCAGGTTGCGCACCCCGGCCTCGCGTGTGTACTCGCTGATGATCGTGCGCACAACCTCGTCTGAGATCTCGACCTCCTCCTCGCGCAGGCCGTTGCGGTCGCGCTGGCGCGGCCACAGGTAGCCCTTGGCGATGGCGAGCTTCTCCTCGGAGGTGTAGCCGTCGAAGCGGATCACCTCCATGCGGTCGAGCAGCGGTCCCGGGATCGTGTCGGCGACGTTGGCCGTGGCCAGGAACATGACCTGAGAGAGATCGAGCTCGACGTCGAGGTAGTGGTCGCGGAAGGAGTGGTTCTGCGCGGGGTCGAGCACCTCCAACAGGGCCGAGGAGGGGTCTCCCCGCCAGTCGGCGCCGACCTTGTCGACCTCGTCCAGCAGGATCACCGGGTTCATCGTGCCCGCGTCGCGCAGCGCCCTGACGAGGCGTCCCGGCAGCGCGCCGATGTAGGTGCGCCGGTGCCCGCGGATCTCGGCCTCGTCGCGCACGCCGCCCAGCGACATGCGGACGAACTCGCGTCCGGTGGCGCGGGCGATCGACTCGCCGATCGAGGTCTTGCCGGTGCCGGGCGGTCCGATGAGCGTGAGGATCGCGCCCGACTTGGGGTCGGCCTCGATGCCGCGGTCGGCGCGCAGCTTGCGCACGGCCAGGTACTCGGTGATGCGGTCCTTTACGTCCTCGAGGCCCTCGTGGTCCGCGTCCAGCACCGCGCGCGCGGCGACCGGGTCCAGGTGCTCCTCCGAGCGCTTGCTCCATGGCACCGCGACCAGCCAGTCCAGGTAGGTACGGATCATGCTCGACTCGCCCGTCTGCTCGCCCATCCGCTCCAGGCGGCCGAGCTCCTTCAGGGCCTGCTCGTTGACCGCCTCGGGCATGTGCGCGTCCTCGATCTTGGCGCGGTACTCCTCCACGACCGAGGCGTCGTCGTCACCCAGCTCCTTGCGAATGGAGTCCATCTGCTTGCGCAGGAAGTACTCGCGCTGCTGCTTCTCGGCGCCCTCCTGGACGTCCTCGCGGATGCGCTTGCGCACCTGCAGCTCGGCGAGGCTCTCGCGCTGCAGCCCGACCGCCAGCTCCAGGCGCTTGGTGACGTCGAGGGTGCGCAGCAGTTCGACCTTCTGCTCGTAGGAGAGATTGGGCGAATAGCCGGCCGAATCCGCGAGCGCGCCGGGCTCGGCGATGGCGCGAAGGAACGCGGAGATGCGCCCGTCGTCGCCACGCAGCTCGAGGATCTCCTCGACGGTCGCGCGATACTCGCGCTCGAGCTCGCGCGTGCGCCCATCCACCGGCGCCTCGTCGGGGCGCTCGTCCACCTCGACGCGCAGCTCGCCGCCGGGGCCGGTCTGGGCCGCGCCGATCAGCGCACGGTGCTGGCCGGAGATGGCCACGGCGTGGCCGCCGCCGGGCAGGCGGATCTGCTCGGACACCTCCGCGACCGTGCCCACCTCCAGGAACTCGTTCTCGTGGCGGGGCACAAGAACAACGCGCTCGTCATCGCCCACGTCGATCGTGAGCGTGATGCCCATGTTGGGGAACACCACGGTGTCGTCAAGGGGGATGAGCCGCAGGACCGGCTTGGGTGCGGCTGGCTGTATCTGTGGCTGCTCTGCGGGTGAAGGCATCGGTATCGACTCCATATGAGCTTACGAAAGTGTAGTTAGTATAGCGCGCTGTAGTTGCGCGTGCAAGTACCTTGGTGCCTACCTTGGTGCCGGGGGGCCAGGACGGCCGGATTTCGGGATGCAATTTCGCCGCAGCTCCCGCAAAAGGCCTCGCGCCGCCCGCCGCCAAGCGGGCTGGATCGAGCCCGGGCCGGCTACTTGGGCTCGTCGAAGCTGACCTCGACGTTCTGCTCGTCGATGCGCTCCTCGACTTCCGCCGCGGAGGTGAGCGCGCGTCTGTCGGCCTCGAGCAGCGGGTCGGAGAAAAAGCTCCGCGGCCACAGCCTCCGGGCGCGTACCACGTTGATCTCGGCCGCCAGCAGCGTCATCTGTGCCCCGAGGTAGAGCCACGCGAGGAGTCCCAGCACGAACGCGAACAGGCCGGAGGTCTCCTTGGCGTGACGGATCACGTGGTCGACGTAGTAGCCCCCCACGTGCTGGAGGAGCTGCCACAGCACGGCACCGACGATCACCCCCGGGATCAGATCGCGGGTGTCCACCTCGTCGCTCGTGAGCATCCGAAAGGCCGTGAAGAACAGCAGCAGGTTGATCACGAGCGCGAGCAGGATCCCGCCCACCACCTCGAGCGCACCCGCCGTCTGCGCTGTCACATAGCCCGCGGCGGCGGTGGAGAGGATGCTGAGCAGACCCAGCACGAAGAGCAGCCCGAGTCCCCGGATACGCCAGAGCAGGAAGTTGGGGCGTCGCTTGTGGGGTATGTACCAGACCTGATTGAAGGCGGTCTGGGTGGCGCCCGTGATGCCCAGGCCTGCGAGCAGCGCGCCGATCAGACCGATCGCCAGGGCGAACGCGCTTCCTTTGAGCGAGTGGACGTTGCTCTGGAGCTGGTTGCCGATGATGGGGAACTGACTGAGCGTGGAATGAAGCACGTCGTTCTGCGCGCTCGGGTTCCCCTGCAGGACAAACCCGAGCACGGTCACGAACACGAGCAGCAGGGGGAACAGGGCAAAGAAGCCGTAGTAGGCGATCAGGGCCCCGAGCCGACTGGCTTCATCGTCGCTGAACTTCTTCAGGACCGCGGCCGCGAAGCCGAGCCGGGGGCTCTGCTGCTGGCGATGGTCGATGGCGTGCAGACGGTCGGTGAGGCTCATGCGGCGCGGACCGGCTGAAGGGTGCCACGGAGACTACCGCCGCGAAACGGCGCCGATTGGGAGGGGGGTCGGCGCGCGGGCGGGATCGACATCCGTATGTGTCTACCTCATGTAAGCCGGAAAGACGAGCCCTGGGCGGGGGCTGGCCGGCCCGCCGGTGGGGGAGACCGGAGTCCGACCCCGCGCAGGAGGTGGCGCTCGTGGCACGAGCCAGGCGTGAGGTCTTGCTGCGAGCGTACCGCTACCAGTTGCGGCGGGAGGATCTCGAGGACTGCTACAGCCAGGCCACGCTCGAGCTGGTGGCGTACACGCGGAAGGGGCGCGCATTCGCCGACCGCCTGCACCTCGGAAACCTTCTCGAGCAGCGATTCCAATCGCGGGTACGGGATCGCCGTCGCGCGCTTTCGGGGCGCAGCCCCATGCAGGCCGCGCTCGAGGCCTCCATGCCTCTGGGCGGCAGCCGGCGAGGAAGGAGGTCGAGATCGTGGACGTGCGCGCCGAGCTGGAGACGCTCGTCCTGCTGCGCCACGACCTGCGTCTCATAGGGCGGCTCGCGCACGAGCTGACCCGGGACCAACGGCTGGTTCTGGCGTGCCAGCTGCTCCCGATGAGCCGATTGGAAACTTGCCGCTCGCTCGGGCTGGTCGCCTGAGAAGTATCGCAAGGTCGCGCAACGTGCGCGCGCGCGTCTGAGGGGGCTCCTGGAAGGCGAGGAACATCCCGCCGAGGAGCCCTCGATACGCTGATCAGGGCTCTCAGGCGGTTGTTCCGAGCGGGACGCCGGCCACCTGCGCGAGCGCGGCTTGTCGCTTGTCGAGGGTGTGCACCACACGGCCGGCGCGCAGCTCGCCGAGAGTGATCACCGAGATCGCCATCGTCGCCGGCAGCGCCTGTGGGCGGCCGAGGTCGCGCTCGCCAAGCATCCGGCGCAAGATCTCCTCTGCGGTGCGGTGTCCCGCTCGCCGAGCGTGGGTCGGAATAGGGCAATAGGGACCCGCCTATGGACCACTCTCCCCCGACACTCATAGACGCGTCCCCTGGGACGTCGGCCGTCGATCGCACGATCGACGGCACGGCGATGCCCATTGGTGCGCTGCGGCCGGAAGCCGACCGGTTTCCAGAGATTGGCTTCCGGCCGCTCGCGTGCACGTCCGCCCGCCCGGCCACGTGGGCGGAACGGTGATCGCCGGTCTGCGCAGAGCGCCGCGTGCGGTGTACAGGGTGTACAGCGAGGATGAGTACCTCGCGGGCGCGGGCGCGCTCGACCGAGTGGTACGCGTCCCCCGACGCAAACGGTCTCGCGCGAGCGCCGGCTGCGCCGCCTGGCGGGGGCGGCCGCGCTGACCGGCGCTGTCGGGACCGTCGGTGGGGCAATCGTCGTCGCGAGCATCGGCTCGCGCTCGGCAGGCCTTGCAGATCGCAGCGAGCGGCCCGTCGCGCGCGCGACGCAGAGCTGCGCGCTTTCGGCTCGACGAGCCACGCACGTGCCAGGCCGAAAGCTCGCTCAAGCCACATCGGGTCGGGCCCAGCCCGTAAGCGCTCGTCGCGAGGCGGCCCGGGGCAGGCAATCGCTCGGCGCTTCGTCCCACACGCGGCTTCGCTGGCATCGAAGCGCTCATGGCGGCCGAGGCGCTCGGCTGTGAGACCCCCTACAGCGCAGGCATATCCGACGTGGCGTCGGCCCGCCGCTGCGAGTGACTCCGTGCAGAGCGGCCCCGCCGTAACGGCGCGGTCTGCGCCCAGTGCACCCACCGAAGCTTCGCCGAGATCGTCGACGCAGGGCGAGTTCGGGTTCGAGCGCTGAGATGGAAAGAAGCAAGGACAGGAGGGTTGCGGGCAAGCGTGAGCGTGCGCACGAAGCCGCATGTGGCGGATCAGGCTCGCCCGCGAACTTCCCAGGTATATGCTCTGCGCGCTGTCGGTCACAGGGCTGGCAGCGGCCGCCCGCTTCGCGATCGCTCCGCCGCGGCCCACGGCGCTCGCGGCGTCCGTGCGAGCCCCGTCGCCGCCGGATCGGGCGGCCGAAGGTTATGCGTCGCTCTTCGCACGCCGCTATCTGACCTGGAGCGCGGCCGAACCACAGGCCAGTCAGCGGGCGCTCGCGTCGTTCGTGGGGCCGGGGATGGAACCGGGTGTCGGACTGCAGCTCCCGACAAGCGGACGCCAGCAGGTGGAGTGGGTTGAAGTCGTTCAGGAGCGCGAACCAACCCCCGGCGAGCACGTCTACACGCTCGCCGCGCAGACCGACACCGCGGGCTTGCTGTACCTGACGGTGAGCGTGGTCCGTCGGCGGGAACGGAAGCCTTGCCCTTGGGGGGTATCCCGCCTTCGTGGGGGCGCCGGCCTCCGGTCCCGGCGCAAGCTGCCGCGCACCTGCGCGAAGTGGGAGATCCTGGCACTGGCCACGGTCGTGGAACGTGCTCTGCGGAACTACCTCAACGCCTCGGCCGGTGAGCTGGCGGCAGACCTGACCGCCGGCGCGCGCGTCTCGCTCCCCGTGCTGGCGCTGAGCTTGGGGTCGGTGCAGCGCCTGGATTGGTCGCCGGTTGGAAGCGCGGTGCTGGCGATCGTGCAGGCGCAGGACGGACGCGGCGCTCAATACACGCTCAGCTACGAACTGGACGTCGCGCGAGAGCAGGGCCGCTGGGAGGTGTCCGCCGTGCAGATGGATCCCAGACGCGTGAATCCACGCCCGCCATATGAGCCCCGACACGTGAAGAACACAGCCCCCGACCGGAAGGAGCCCGCAGTGAACCCTTTCAACAGCCCTCAAGTTGCACGCGCCGGTCGCCCATCGACCCTCGCGAAAAGTCGCGAGTGCGTGCGCGGGCGTCGTCCTGCGTGCTCGCGTGCGCGTGCATGATCGTCGCGCCGGCTGCAACCCGTGCTGCCGTCACCAGCTCTCCTCCCGTGAACACACAGTCAGGCGCCAGCGTCTGAACCAAAAGGGAGCTCGCTGGAATCAGCCGCAGCGAAGGCGGGCGACACAGGGCGGGCGGTGGCGATGAGCCTCATCGGGCTCGGCGTTCGCGGTGGCGGCCACCGTGCTGGCCTTTCGCCGCGACTTCAAGGAGGCGGCGGGCGTGTTTGCGGTGGGGATAGTCTCCGTGCTCCTGGCCACCCCAGCGGGCGTGAACCTGCTGCGCGACACGGTCACCTCGCTGTTCGGGTCGAGTTGATGGAGATCCGCTCGTACCGCAGGGTCTTTGACCTGGAGCGGCGCATCTATCGCGTCGACCGGCTGCGGCTGAACCCGGGCGGGATACCCGTGCGGGGCGTCGTCTACTTCCTGGTGATCCTGGCCGCGACCCTGATTGCCGGGCGATTGCCACTGCTGGCGACCGTCGCGAGAGTGCTGCCCTGGTATCTGCGCGATCTCGCGCTACCGGCTGTAAGCGCCGCAATTCTCACGATGATCCGCGTTGAGGGCCGTCCTTTCCACCTCGCGGCAGGTGCGCTGGTGCGCTACCGGATCGGACCTCGGCGACTCGCGGGTGTACGTCGCCTGCGCCGCTCGTGGAGAGCGTTGGTGCCCAGAGGAGATCGTGCTGTTGCCGGACGGCTCGGACAGCAGGATGCGACGTATGCGCTACACCGGACCCGGCGCGGTGCTCGTCGCGGTCGAGCACGAGCGAGCAGGCCGGCGATCGCGCGCAGATGGCCCGGTATGGGACTGAGCGCGACGCCGTCCGGCGCTCACGCTGCGGGAGCTTCCGGGCAGACAGGCTCTGAGCCGCAGACAGGTGATCGCGATTGCTCCGGGTGCGCGACTGCTGGTGCGTTCAGATGCACGCTCGAACGAGGTGAGCGGTGAAGGCACCGATCGCGTTTGTCTACGGCAACTGCGTGTTCGCGGACGGGCTCGACGACGGCTGGGCCGCGTTTACGGTGGAGGTCGTCCTCGTATGAGTGGCTCAGCGAGGACGGCAAGCGTGCCCGATTTCTCGCGCTGCTCGGTGGTTTGGAGGCGATCGAAGCAGACGTGCAGATCCTGCGAGTCGGCATGCGTTGGGAGCTGGAGCGGTACGCGCTGCGATGTCGACGGGAGGAGCGGAATGTGCCGAGAGCGGCGACGGGAATTCCGCGCGCGTGCACACTCGAGCGCGGGCACGCTATGTGGAGGAACACGAGCGGCGCCTGAAGCACATCGGCAAGGCGCAGGCCACTGGTGTTCCTGATGGTGAGCCTACGCGACCCCGAGCGAGACGTCGCCTCGTACGTGTCGCGGGCCGCCGAGCAACATCCAAGGGAGTGGTGGGAGGCCCTCAGGCGCGCCGTCTCGACGCGCGACAAGCGCTTGCTGAAGGTCTCCGAGCTCGAGCGGGCCCGGGTGCGCGCCGACCAGGCGCATGCGCGCTTGGCGGACTTTCTGCCCGTGCGGCAGGCGCGTGGGGTGGAGCTGCAGTGGCTGATCCGAAGGGCGTTCTGCCGCGGGGTGGGGGAGCCGCTGGTCGACGGGCTGCACGAGCCGCGGGCGCTCGTGTTCGAGCGCAACGGCGAGGCGATGCTCGCGCCGCTTGAGGGAGACGTGATGCGCTGGATGGACGGCTATGTCGAACACAGGGGCAGGGTGCTGCGGGTCGAATCCGAGCTCGGCACGAGCTGGCAGGCGCAGCTCGTGGTCGGGGCGCTGCCCGAGCAGACGTCAATTCCCGGGTGCTCGCGCCGAGCTGATGTTCGCGCCGGCGGAGAGTCTGCCGTTTGGGATAGACCTTTCGCTGAACGCGCGCTTTCTGCCGAACGAGTTGGCGCTGCGGATCGCGCGAAGGAGGATCCAGGACGCCGACCAGATCATGCGAGCTGAGTCCGAGGGCGAGCAGGGTGTCTCGGACCTCGCCTACGAGCGTACGCAGGAGGCTCGCGATCTGCTCGCCTACCTGCAGGCCTCGAGCCGTCCGCCTCTGTTGCGCGCGACGCTTGCGATCGCGGTCTCGGCGGACGAGCGAGGAGGAGCTGGAGGAGCGCGTGGAGATGTGCCGGAGGGCATACGGGGAGATCCGCCTGCACCGGCCGCTCGGCGATCAGCTGCAGCTGTTTCTGCAGCACCTGCCCGCGCAGCGCACGCGTATAGCGGGCTACGACGACACGCTGACCACGGAGCAGGTCGCGGCGATGATGCCGACGGCCACGCATGCGGCGGGGTCGCGGCGGGGCTTCTACCTCGGGTACACGCTGTCCGGCTCCAGGCAGCCGGTGCAGGTTCAACCTGAGGGAGGGCTCCGACGGCGACCGCAACACGACGATCCTCAGTGTGGGGGCGCTCGGCTCGGGCAAGACGACGCTCGACCAGAAGCTCAAGTACGAGGGCTTCCTCCTCGGGCGCGCGGGTGATCGACTGTG
The DNA here is from genome assembly GCA_963709885.1 of uncultured Solirubrobacteraceae bacterium. GTDB lineage: Bacteria > Actinomycetota > Thermoleophilia > Solirubrobacterales > Solirubrobacteraceae > Palsa-744. The sequence goes on from CAVPXY010000003.1 coordinate 44,604, forward strand.
ATCCGAAGGGCGACCACCGCTTCCACCTGCTCGAGGAGGTGGCGCCGCACACGGAGTGCGTGACGCTGCGCCCGGACCCGGCTCTGCGGGGCGTGCTCGACCCGCTGCGGGTTGCGCCTGAGCACCTGCGCCAGGACACCGCCGTGTCGTTCCTGCGCGACCTCTTGCCCGGCACGGGCCGAGCCGGCCTGGGAGACCGCGGTGGTGGGAGCGGTCGACCGCGTGGTGAGGCGCTCGCGCGAGCCGACCTGCCTGGAGGTCGTGCGGGCGCTGCGCGAAGGGGACGAGACCGACGCGCAGGTGGGCAGGACGCTCGAGGTTTACGCGCGCTCGGGGCTCACACAGCTCGGGTTCGCCGATCCGCGAGGTGAAGCTGCCGCCGGTCGGGCATCGCCAGGTCACATACCTGCCGATCCGGGATCTGCCCGGACCCGAGCCGGGGATGCGGCGGTCAGAGTACTCCCAGGCCGAGCGCCTGGGGGAGCAGATCGTGCGGCTGATCGCGATGTTTGCGATGCACCTGATGAGCGCCGAGCGTGGGCGGCTGAAGCTCTTCTCCTTCGACGAGGGCTGGCGGCTGTTGGGGGATCCCGGCCGGCCGTGCGCTGCTGGCCTCGCTGCAGCGCATGGGCCGCTCGGAGCTGGCGGTGCCGATCATCAGCACGCAGTTGGTCACAGATACGTTGATCGGCGAGCGCGAGTCGCTGGAGAACTTGATTGGCGCGACGTTCGTGTTTGGGATGCGATCGGAGGCGGAGGCGGCGCGCGCACTGACTCTGCTCGGGCTCGACCCCGAGGAACAGGCGGATGCGCCAGAGCCTGCTGGAGTTGGAATCTGGGCGCTGCCTGTTCCGCGACCACCGCGGGCGGGTGGAGGCGATCCAGGTGGACGTCGTGGTGCCGTCGCTGCTGAGGGCCTTCTCCACCACTCCCGCGGTCGGCGTGACGACGCGGGAGCGCTCGTCGCGGCGGTGACGTGGTCGCATGCGCGTCGCGGTGTGGGGGATTGGCACGTAGCCATCGGAGATCGGCCAGCGGTCGCGCACGCAGACACCGCTCAGGCGTCTACGCGCGGCCAACTCAGCGGTGCGGCCGATCCATGTGAGCGGTGGCGCGAGAAGGGCGCCGAGCAGTCCCCCGCTCACCTCAGGAGGGGGCGGGCGCATGGGAGCCGAAGGTGGAACGGCAGGCGAAGCGATGGGCGTCGGCCCGTGGTGTCGAGCGAGGGAGACCCGCTGGTCGACCAACGGACTGGGCAGCCCGATGTGCAGCACCGGCGCGGCGGGAAGCGATCTTTCGCGGGCCAGTCAAAGCAACTGCCGAGCCTCCGGGTTCGAGGCGGCGCCGGCGCCGACGGGAAACTACGCGTTCGACGTGCACATCAACACCGGCATCACGAAGCCTGGACAACGACGTGGCCGCGACGTTCCAGAACCTGCTCCAGATGGGGTGGACGGTGCTCGTCGCTGCCGTGCATGGGATCGTCGTGATGCTCGAGTGGTGCTACACGATCGACCTGCTCGACAGCTCGGCGATGAGCGGTGTGGCGAGGGCCTTGCGCGAGACGCAGGCGAACCTTCACCCAGCCATGGCTGGTGGTCGTCCTCGCGGTCGCGTCGGTGCTTGCTGCTCTACCACGGCCTCGTGCGGCGCCGGGTGGCCGAGACGGTCGGTCAGGCGCTGTTGATGTTGGCGATGATGGCGGGGGGCCTGTGGGTGATCATGAATCCCACGGGGACCGTCGGGTCGCTCGGCGATTGGGCCAACCAGGCGGGCTTGGGAGCGCTCGGTGCCGTGGCGGGGGGAACCCCGGACCACTCGGATCGAACGCTGGCCGACAGCATGGGGGCCGTCTTCAGCGCTGCGGTCGGCGGGCCCTGGTGCTTCATGGAGTTCGGAAACGTGGGCTGGTGCAGCGACCCCGCTCGGCTGGATGGCCGGCTGCGCGCAGCAGGCCTCGCTGTCGCGGCAGTCGAGCGCAGCTCAGATCGACTGTCGGCTGAACACCGGCTCGCTCGCCGTGTGCGCTCAGCCCGGCAGCCGTGCAGGCACGGGCACTGAACGAGAGCGCCGAGCTGCTGCGCGGCGCGCGCACCAACGGAGACGCTGTTTCTCGCGCTGCCGGCCAACCAGGCGATGCGCAACTCGATCAACGACCGCGGCTCGCTGCTTCAACGTGCTCTGTGGCGGCAGCGAAACGCCGTGCGCAGGGACCGACCGCCGCGCAGGCGGAATTTCGCACGCAGCACGGAACGGCGTGGCGATTCATGGGGCTGGTCTTCATCTGGGCGGGCGTGCTGGGCATGCTTCTGCTGCTCGGCTTCATCGCGATGCATCTGCTTGGAGCCGCGATCGCGAGCTTGCTCTATCTCCTGCTTGCGCCGGCGGCGGTTCTGGCCCCGGCGCTGGGCGACGGCGGACGGGCCGCCTTTCGTGGATGGGCGACGCGTCTGTTGGGCGCGGTCATGGCGAAGCTGATCTACTCGTTTGTGCTCGGCGTGATCCTCGCTGATGCAGCGGATCCTGACGGTCGATCTGACGGCGCTCGGCTGGTTCACCCAGTGGCTGCTCGTATCGACCATGTGGTGGGGAGCATTCTGCACGGCGCCATCAGGTGCTCGGCTTCGCGCAGGCAGGGCACGCTCAGGGGCGTGAGTCGGGGTCTCTGACGCGAAGGGTGAGCGGCGCGATCGAAAGGAGGGCGCTCCGGGGAGGCGAGGCCTGGATCAAGTCCAAGTTCTCCAAACAGGCCCCGGAGGTTGGGGGCCAGGGTAAGCGGGCCGAGGCCGCCCGCGGGCGGGCAAAGGCGGGTGCCGAGGAGCAGGTGGGCCGCATGCTGGAGCTGCGAGCATCGTGACGCACACGCGCGATTGCAGGCGGCACCCGAGATCCAGGCGCAGCTTGTCTGGCGAAGCGCGCGCAGCTGGAGCGTGTCCGACGCGCGCGCGATAGCGCGTTCGCTTGCCGGGGATAGGCGGAGGGCTGCTCGAACTGGAACATCGCGCGCAACGCATCGAGGGGGCCATAGAGCCGCTCACAGCGTGGACTGAACGCGGCGCGCCAGCTGGCGAGCGACAGCGAGCACGTGCGCCGCACTGGGGGCAAGGCGTACACCCACGAACAGGCGGAGGAGCGAGATCGCTTCCTGGACGCACAAGCGGCGTTGCCGCGCGAGCGATCGCGCTCGCGGCTTAGGGCCCGGCGAGCGGCGCGACTACGTCGCGCTGGCCGGCCTCGCGGGGTACGGACGTGAGGAGTACGAGCGGCTTGATCCTCGTGGCCAGAGGGCGGCGCGCCTGGAGGTCGACCGCGAGTTGGCGCTGCGTAAGGAGCTGAACGCGACGGCTGGAGATCTCGCCTCTGGCGGGCGGGCGTCGGGCCTCGGACGTCGCGAGCAACGCAAGGTGGACAGCGACATTCGACAGCACGCTCGAGAGGCGGATGCGCGACGGAGGCCATGGCATGCCCTCCTCGCGCGCCGGACGTTCGCGGATCGACTCCTGGCGGAAGGCTGGGCGGAGCGGCCGCGGGTCGGACAGGGTGAGCGAGTCGAGCGTGATGCGCGACGCGCATGAGGTGGCCGCTCGTCGCAAACGCCAGTTGGGACGGGATCCGGGCAGTTGACGACGTTGCCAAGTGCCGTGGACGCTGTCGCCGGCGGCGCCTTCAGACCGGGACGCGCTGATGCTCGCCGGCGCACTGGCAGCAGGGGGCGGTGGCGCTCTGCGCTGCTCATGGCGCCTCTCGACGCTGCAGTTCTCAACGGGCGCCGACGGGTGAGGCCAGAACCAGGCGTCCGCAGCGACGGCATGTCAGCTTTGGCGCAGCAGAGAAATCCCGGCGAGGTATCTGGACCTGTATGAGCAAGCGGCGCTACGGTACGGCCTTGATTGGGCGATCCTCGCGGGGATCGGCAAGGTAGAGTGCGAACACGGGCGGGACCCCGATCCATCATGCAGCCGCGAGGGGGCCGTCAACTCGGCGGGTGCCGGTGGGCCGATGCAGTTCCTCGGGTCGACGTGGGCGCGGTACGGCGTGGACGGTGACGGCGATGGGCGGATCGACCGGTGGGATCCGGCAGACGCGATCTACTCGGCCGCCAACTATCTCCGTGCCGCGGGTGCCCCGGGCGACTACCAGCGTGCGCTGTTCGCCTACAACCACGCCAACTGGTACGTGGCCGAGGTTGAGCATTGGGCAGCGCTGTACAGGGCGCCGGCTGCGTCGCAGACGCCGTTGGCAGATCGCTGAATCCGGTGAAGAGGACGGCGCCGATACGGCCCTGGAAGGCGAGAGCACGACTCCGGTCCGGTTCATCGCGGGCGAACGCGCCGTGCTCGCGCCAGCCGACGGCCATCTCGCCCTGGTTCCCGCGGGCGTGCCGGCGATCGTCCAGGCGATGGTCGTCGCGGGCAACGAGCTGCAGGAATTGCCATATGGCCCGGGCGGTCACCCGGACCCGCGGGGGGCGCTCGAAGAGGACTGCTCGAGCACGATCAACTACGTGCTCTACCGCTCCGGGGTACGGCGGATCGGGGAAATCGTCAGGAGCAACCCGCTGGCTCAGGACTACGTCGGCTGGGGTGCGCCCGGACCGGGTAGGTGGGTGACGATCTACGCCACTTCGGCGCCGACGCCGCACGTTTTCATCTCGCTCGCCGGATTAAGACTTGATACCAGCCACAACGGCACCGATGTCGGTCCCAACCGCGACCAGGACGGACCACGCTGGCGGATCCTCGACCACATCCCGACCTGGGCGCACTGGTCGGTCCGTCACCCGCCGGGGTTGTAAGGTGGCGCTTGATGGCGGCTCGCAAGGTCGACTACCTCTTGATCGGCGGAGGTCTCGCCTCCGCGAACTGCGCTCGATGGCTGCGCGAGGAGGGCGCCGAGGCGGACGTGCTGCTCGTCGGGCGCGAGCCCGATCCGCCATACAACCGACCGAACTGCTCGAAGGGCTATCTGCAGGGAAAAGAGGCGCGTGAGGAGGCGTTCTTCCGACCGAACGAGTGGTGGACCGAGCAGGACATCGAGGTGCTCACGCGCACGAGCGTGACCGCGCTCGACCTCCAGGCGCGCACCGCCAAGCTGTCGAACAAGGAGGAGGTCGAGTTCGGCAAGGCGCTGATCGCCACCGGCGCGAATGTGCGCCGGTTGAACGTCGACGGGTGCGAGCTCGATCAGATCCACTACCTGCGCACACTGGGCAACACGGACGCGATTCGCGAGGGCGTGGCGGACGCCGAGGAGGTGGTGCTGATCGGTGGCTCCTACATCGGCTGCGAGGTCGCGGCGTCGCTGACGCTGATCGGCAAGCACTGCACGATCGTGATGCAGGAGCAGGCGACGCTCGAACGGGGGTTCGGCGAGCGGGTGGGGCGCTTCTTCCAAGACCTGCTCGAATCCCACGGCGTGACCGTGCATGGCAGCGACGAGCTCGAGCGCTTCGAGGGCGACGGCCGGGTCGCCAAGGTGGTCACCAGGGGTGGTCTCGAGCTGCCGGCCGGCGCGGTCGTGATCGGCGCCGGCGTGACCCCTGACGTGCAGCTGGCGCAGAGGGCAGGCCTCGAGATCGGCGAACACGGGGGCGTGCGCTGCACCTCGCGACTGGAGACCTCGGTTCCCGGGGTGTTCGCCGCCGGGGACATGTGCGAATACGAGTCGGTCGTGCACGGTGGCGTGCCGCTGCGGATCGAGCATTGGGACGTCGCCTTCAACCACGGCAAGACCGCGGCCCTGAACATGCTCGGCAGGGACGTCCCCCACGACGAGGTCCCCTACTTCTTCTCCGTTCTGGCCGACTGGGGCGAACTCGAGTACGTCGGCCCGGCGTATGAGTGGGATGAGGAGGTGGTGCTCGGCTCGATGGAGGACGGGGCCTTCACCAACTGGTATCTGAAGGACGGGGTCGTGAAGGGCGCCCTCACGGTCGGTCGCTCCGATGACCTCGATCACGCTCGGCGCCTGCTCGCAGGCGGGACCATGTTGGACGAGGCCGAGCGCCGTGGGCTCGCCGATCTCGAGACCGATCTGGGCGCCGTCGGGCGCTGAGGCGGTTGGCTGAGATGGTGCTGTACCGCGGTGCTACACTGGCCGCATGCCAACTCAACACGCCCGTCGCTCGATCACCGAAACTCCCCCCGTCCGGGAGGCGCTGGACGCGTTGCGGCGCCGCGGCGAGCATGTGCGTCTGGGTGACCTTGTGATCCGGGGCGCTTCAGAGCGGCTGCGAGAGATCGAGGCCGAACAAGATGAGGAGGCCCGCAAGGTCGAGCTCCGCCGCCAGCTGGTCGAGCGTCTGCGCACGGGCGAGGGTCTCGATGCTGACGCAGCCTATGAGGTCCGTGAGCACGGCTGGACGCATTGACCGGCTACGGCCGGGCCTTGCTGCTCGACAACTCTGTCTGGGCGAGGGCCACCGACGGACGCTTGGCCGGTTCGTCCCGGGAAGCCTTCGAGGCGGCGCTTGCCGCCGGCGAGCTTTGGACTTGTCCGCCGTCTGAGCTCGAGATGCGCTACAGCGCGCGCGATGAATTCGCCGAGATTGCCCGCGAGCTTGGTTCGCTTCCCGCAGCTCCGCTCACGCGCGAGGCCGCGGCCGCCGCAGTCAGGGCCCAGGCCGAACTGGCCGCTGCGGTAGGGGTTTCGCATCGCGTCAAGCCGGTCGATCTCTTGATCGCTGCCGTAGCTGCCACCGAGGGTCTGGGGGTGCTGCACTACGACCACGACTACGACACGGTCGCCGACCACACCTCGCTGGCATACCCGAGCGTATGGGTGGCGCCGCGCGGCAGCATCGGGTGAGGCCCCAGTCGTCGATGCTGACCGACTGGTCGCAGGGCCGAATCGACTCCTCGTGCGCACATTCAGCTGCACCGGTCGGGTCCGGCGATCAGGCACGCCGATGTTGGAGTACTCTCCATGAGTTCATACGGTCGGTGGTCAAGGGAAGCCGGTGAGAATCCGGCGCGGACCCGCCACTGTGACCGGGGATGCCCACCGCGGCGCGCACATAACGCGCGCAGCCACCGATCGGCCTCCGGCGGGTCGGGAAGGCGCGGAGGGGTAGGCCTGGGAGCCAGGAGACCTGCCTCCGACCGCAAGCCCACAAGCCCTCGTGGAAAGGGGTTGGCTCAATGGTCATATCTCGTCGTGTCTCCTTGGAGCCTAGCGGCGCATCGTGCAGTGCGCGCACGCGTGCGCGACCCTCATGTTTTCCGCGAACTGCCGGTTTGCTGGTGGCGATGGGTGTGTGTCTGTGTGCCCTCGTCGGCCTGTGCTCGACCGCGCTGGCGGACCGGATCACCGTCAACCTGCGCGTGGAGGGCTCCGCCAAGACTCTCTTCGAAGGGCCGATCGCCACCTCCGCGGAGACGATCGAAACGCCATCGAGCGCCGGCCCGCATCCGTGCAACTACGCCGAAAACGGTATCGGCGGAGGGTTCGAAAACGGCGGCAATCCCTCGGGCACGCCGACGACCGCGCTGCGCGACGCGGCGCTCGCAGGCGGACTGGCGTTCGACGCAAGATGGTTCGGCACCGGAATCACCAACGGCAATCCTGGCGATTTCTTCGTCACTCAGGTGGGACCAGACGTGAACGGGGGAGCACCAGAATTCCCGTCATGGGGCTACGCCGTCAACCACACGACCGCACCCGTGGGCGGTTGCCAGGTCGCTTTGGCCCCAGGCAACGAAGTGCTGTGGGCTTACAACTACTTCAACCTGTCGCACCAACTGAGCCTGACGGGTCCCGAAAGCGTCCTAGCCGGCACCCAGTTCGCTGTGCACGTGACCGACGGGCAGACTGGAGCACCGATTGCGGGTGCCGCGATCGGCGAAGTCAGCGCAGGTGTCACAACCCGGATTCCCTCAAGCCCTCTCACCGATGCAAGCGGCTACGCGACCATCTCCCTGGCTCGCACTGGGTCTGTGACGCTCAAGGCCACCCGCGCCGACTCGGTGCGCTCGAACGGGTTCGGGGTGTGTGTCTACTCCAGCGGCGACGGATCCTGCGGCACGACTACCTCGAACGAGGGGGAATCGAGAAGATCCGGCGAGGAGGGGAGCAACGGAGGCGGATCGAACACATCGTCTGCCGCGGCGAACGCCTCCTCACAGCCCACCACCGCCGAGGTGGCGGAGGTCGTAGGCATAAAGAACGGCCACGTCTACTACCGCCGCTTCGCTCCCCGCGTGCTGCGAGGAATGGTCAAGGTCGCAGCCGGCGGGACGCTGCGCGATGTACGCATTCGCCTCGAACGCCAGATTGGCGGACGCTGCTTCGGCTTCAGCGGGTCCAGGGAGAGCTTTGTTCGTGCGCGCAAGTGCGGGGCCGCGCCGTTCTTCTCGGTCGGCAGCACGGAGTCCTTCAGCTATCTGCTCCCAGCCCCGTTTCGGGCGGGACGCTATGTATATGACATCGAGGCGGTCGACAGCGCCGGGCGTGTTACGGGACTCGTCGGAGGGGTGAGCCACGTCGTCTTCCGTGTCAGGTGAGGCGACCCTCGTGGGTCAGGATGGAGGCACCGCGCGGCGCGGGTCCGGCCCCGTCGGCTTGGTCGCGGCGCTCGCCGCCCTGGTCGTCGTCGGCTGCGGCCTCGGCGCGGGACCCGCGCCGAGCGCCGTGCACCTGACCATCACCCGTGACTTCGGCGCTGCGGTGGTGCGCTCCTTCACGGCCCCGAAGGTGCGTGGAGCGGAGACCGTGATGAGCCTGCTCATGCGCAACGCGACCGTCATCACCCGTTACAGCGGGGGTTTCGTGCAGAGCATCGACGGGCTCTCCGGCGGTGAGGAACGGGGACAGCCGGTGGACTGGTTCTACTACGTCAACGGCGTCGAGGCCCCGAAGGGTGCCGCGGCGACGAACGTGGCCCCCGGGGATCACATCTGGTGGGACCGGCACGACTGGAGTCAGTCAGACGGCGTGCCCGCCGTGGTCGGGTCGTACCCGGAGCCGTTCCTGAACGGGATCGGGGGCAAGCGGCTGCCCGTGCGCGTCGAATGCACGGTCGTGGCCGGTTATGCGTGCCGCACGGTCACCGCGCAACTGCGCGCGAGCGGAGCGCCCGCCGCGATCGCCGGGATCCCGAGCGCGGGCGAGCCGCAGACGCTGCGGGTGATCGTGGGGCCGTGGAGCGCGGTGAACGGAGATCCGGGCTCGCAGGCCATCGAACGCGGGCCGCGCGCGAGTGGCGTCTACGCGCGCTTCTCCCCAGGCGGGCAGACGCTCACGCTGCTCGATCGCGACGGCCGCCCGGCGCGGACGCTCTCAGCCGGGGCCGGACTCATCGCCGCGACCCGAAACGGCGAAGACGCGCCCGTGTGGGTGGTCACCGGAACAGACACCGCCGGGGTCGAACACGCCGCGCAGGCCTTCCAGGAAGGCGTGCTCCACGATCGCTTTGCCGTCGCGCTCGCTCCCACCGGTGCACAGGCGGTGCCGCAGGAGGGGCCGTGAAGCCGATGCTGGGAATCCCCCTCTTCTACCGGCGTATCGCAAGCCCCATGCACGCCGCCCGCGCGGGCGCGAGCGCCAGCTGGACGATCGTGCTGACGGCGGCGACGCTCCTGCTGTTTCATCCCCTCGTCCTGCTCGCGCTCATGGGGGCCGTTCTCGGCGCGGGGGTCGGAGCGGGCGTGGGCCGGCAGCTGGCGCGCCCGCTGCGGATCGCGCTGATCGTCGCCGTTCCGATCGTGCTCGTGAACGTGCTCGTCTCGCGCGAGGGGCTGACCGTGTTTGCGAGGCTCGGCGACCTGGGTCCGTTCGGTCAGGGCAATTTGACAGTGGAGGCGGTCGTTTACGGTGTTGTGATCGCCCTGAAGGTGATTCTCCTGATCCTCATCACCGCGCTCGCCGGGCTCGCGGTCGATCCCGACGAGGTGCTGAGGGTGCTGCGCCGGCTGTCGTTCCGCTCGGCCCTCACCGCGTCGCTGGCGACGCGCATGATTCCGCTGCTCGCGGCCGATGGCCGGCGCCTGGCCGAAGCGCAGCGGACGCGTGCGCGAGGTGCCCCCCGCGGAGCGCGCGGCCGGCTGGCGCTACTGGGGGCGGTCATCGGCGGCGCGATCGACCGGGCGATGGACGTGGCGGCCACGCTCGAGGTCCGCGGCTTCGCAACCGCCCGGCGCGCACCGCGCATCCGGCGTCCGTGGTCGCGTCACGACGTCGCCTTCGCCGCGTCGGCCGCGGCGATCGTGGGCATCGCTCTCGTCGGGTGGTCGGCCGGCGCGGCCTCCTTCAGCGCATATCCAACCGTCGGCATGCCGGTCAACGGGGGGACGCTCGCGCTCTGCGCCGGGTTGATCGCGGCCGTGCTGCTGCCGTTCGGCGATCGGCGGGGGATCGATCCATGAGGACGCCGCTGCTCTCGTTCGACCGCGTCACCTACCGCTATCCGGGCATGGGCGCGCCGGCGCTCGAAGACGTCAGCTTCGATGTCGCACCGGGCGAGTTCTGTCTGCTCGCGGGCCTCTCCGGACACGGAAAGTCGACGCTGCTGCGAGCGGCGTGCGGGCTGGCGCCGCACTTCGACGGGGGGCGTTTCGCGGGACACGTCACGCTCGCGGGCCTGGACACGCGTGAGCACGGACCCGCCCGCCTGGGGTCGTTCGTCGGGGTGCTGTTCCAGGACCCCGAGACGCAGCTCGTGATGAGCTCCGTGCGCGCGGAGCTGGCGCTCGCGCTAGAGAGCCGGGGCAGCGGACCAGCGGCGGTCGCGCGCGGAGTCGAGGAGGTGGCGCTCGCGCTCGGCATCGACTCGCTCCTGGATCGCCCCACGCATGATCTCTCGGGGGGAGAGAAGCAGCGGGTTGCCCTCGGTGCGGCGCTCGCGGGCAGGCCCCGGATGGTGCTGCTCGACGAGCCCACCTCCCAGCTCGACCCGGTCGCAGGAGACGAGTTGATCGGCCTGCTGCGCAGGCTCAACCAGGAGTGGGAGACGACGATCCTGCTCGCGGAGCATCGCCTCGAGCGCTGCCTGACGGCCGCCGACCGGGTGATCGCGCTCGAGCGGGGCCGTCTTGCCTGTGACGGCGATCCGCAGGCGTTCCTGCGGTGGGCCGGCGCGCGCGCGCTCGCGCTGCAGACGCCGGGCGCGAAGCTGTTCGCCCTCGCCGGGTTGCACCCCGCGCCGGTGGGCGTGAGGCAGGCGCGGGCGACCCTCCGCTCGCAGGGTCTGCTCGCAGAGGATGAGCGTTCGCAGCCTTCCCCCTCGCCGAACGAGGAGCCCGGTGTAGCGCGCGGTCGCTCCAAGATCAAGCTACGCCGCTCGGGCAGAGGACCCCTCGCGCTCGGGCTGCGCGGGGTGTGGCACGAGCTGCGCGACGGGCCGGCGATCCTGCGGGGGGTCACGCTCAGCCTCGCCCCCGGGGAGAGCGTCGCCCTGATGGGGCGCAACGGCGCGGGCAAGTCGACGCTCCTGCGCCATGCCGCGGGCCTGCTCGAGCCTACGCGGGGACGGGTGCAGCGCAGCGGGAGGGTGGCCCTTCTGCTGCAGAATCCGAACGACTACCTCATCCACGAGCGCGTCGCCGACGAGGCCTCCGCGGAGGCGCTCGGAGCGGTGGGCCTGGGGGCGATGGCCGAGCGCAACCCGCGCGACCTATCCGGGGGAGAGCGCCAGCGCCTGGCGCTCGCGATCGTCGCCGGAGAGGGGGAGGGCCGATCGGAGATCGGCCTCCGCCGGCCGTGCTCGCCCTCGACGAGCCCACCCGCGGCATGGACCGCGAAACGAAGGCCGAGCTTGCCGCCGAGCTGCGCCGCCGCGCCGGCGAGGGCCTGGCGGTGATCGTGGCCACGCACGACCCCGAGTTCGCCGCGGCCTGCGCATCTCGCGCGATCCTGCTCGCCGACGGGCGGGTGATCGCCGACGGCCCGGCGTCGGAGCTGCTCGCCGGGGGCTGGTACTTCGCAACCGAGACGGCCCGCATCCTCGGCGGGGCCGGGGGCGCGCTCCTACCCGACGAGGGGGCCGAGCTGCTGCGAGAGCGCGCGTTGGTGGAGGCGGTCCTGTGAGCTGGCTGTTGGCGTCCTTCCTGCTCGTGTGCGGAGTGCTCCTGATCGGGTGGCTGGCCTACGAGCGCGCGCGTCCCTCCGCGCGAATGGTCGCCGTCGTGGCCACCCTGGCCGCCGTCGACGCGCTTGGCCGCGACGCGTTCGTGGCGCTGCCGGACGTCAAGCCGATCACGGCGATGACGCTCGTGGTCGGGTACGCGCTCGGGCCGCTCCCCGGTTTCACCGTCGGCGCGCTCGGGATGCTGGCCTCGAACATCATGCTCGGGCAGGGTCCCTACACCCCCTGGCAGATGGCCGCGTGGGGCATGGTGGGGCTGGCCGGCGCCGCGCTCGGGCGGCTCAGCGGGCGACGCCTGGGACGCGTGGGCCTGGCCGCGGCCTGCGCAGTTCGCGGCGATCGCCGCCAAGGAGGTGATGAACGCGTACACGTGGACGATCGGCGCCAGCCACACCCCCGCCGCGTTCCTGGCCACGGCAGGCGGGGCGCTGCCGTTCGACGTGACGGACACGGTCGCGAGCCTGCTGTTCGGCCTCGCGTTCGCCCCCGAGCTGGCAAGGCTCCTCGCGCGCATGCGCGCGCGAATGGACGTGAGCTGGGAGGTCGCCGAAGCCGTCGAGACGGCAGACGACCCCCACGCGGCGGGCGCTCTGCGATCGCTCGCCGGCGCCGGGCCGCTCGCGGCCATGCTGCTCGTCGGGGACGCTGCTGCTGTCGGGGAGCGCTGCTGCCGGGCGGAGCCGTCCGCGCTGCCTCACAGGACCGCGCGCCCGCGCCGCCTCCTCGCTCGCCCCCGAGCTCTCCTTCCTGAGCGGCGCCCAGAACGCGGACGGGGGCTTCGGCGGCGCCCGCGGGCAGTCGAGCAGCGAGCTCTACACCGCGTGGGCGGCGATGGGCCTCGCCGCTGCCGGGCGCAACCCGGCCGCCGTGCGTCGCGGTGGGCGTTCGGTGCTCGACTCGCTGCGCGGCGAAGCATCGACCCTGCACGGGCTCGGCGACGCAGAGCGCACGATTCTCGCCGCGCGCGCGTGCCGTGCGTCGGCCTACTCCTTCGCCGGTCGCGACCTCGTCTCGGAAGTGCTCGCCGCGCGCATGAGAGACAACTCGTTCGACGGTCAGGTCAACCTCACGGCGTTTGCGATCTTCTCGCTGCGCGCGGCGGGGCACTCGGCGCGATTCAGCCGCGATCCGCGAAGCGGCGGGCTGGATCGAGCGCCAGCAGAACGGCGACGGCGGCTTCGGCTTCGGCGTCCACGGCTCCTCGAGCGACGTCGACGACACGGCCGCGGCGCTGCAGGCGCTCGCGGACGCCGGTGCCCGCAACGCGCGCGCGCTCGGTGCCGCCGCGGGCTTCCTGGCGCGCGCCCAGAACCTCGACGGCGGCTATCCCCAGCAGCCAGGCGGCGAATCCAACGCCCAGTCGACCGCTTGGGCGGTGCAGGGCCTGATCGCGGCGGGACGCAACCCGGGCTCGCTACGCCGCCGCGGCAGCCGCTCGCCGCTGGGCTACCTGGAAAGCCTCCTCTCGCCGGGCGGCAGCGTCCGCTATTCGCGCACCGGCACACAGACGCCCGTCTGGGTCGACCGCCCAGGCGCTCCTGGCGCTCGCGCGAGAAGACCCTTCCCATCGGCGGTTGAGCGCTGAAGGGTGGCGGCTCCGCCGAGCGGCTTCAACCGCGCTTTAGCGGATGTCATACGCTGTTAGGATGTCGGGACACGCATACGCCGCCGGGGCCATGCCCAGCAGTCATGTCGACGGGCGCGCTGGGCGATCGAGTCCGACGGTCCGCTCGGCCTCGCCGGGCTGTGCCTGGTGTCGCTCGCGCTGACTGGGTCGTGGCCGAGCTCATCCGGCGGCGCGGGTGAAGGACTCGGTGGCGCTGTATGACTTCGTGCTGCTCAGCCGCCCGCGCGTCGATTTGGCGGCAAACGCGCTCTCTGCACTTGCTCGATCCGCTGCTCTTCGTCTGCTGGGGCGTAGCCCTTGTCGCCGTCGCGCTCGTCCGCAGGCGCCCGCGTGTCGCGCTGGCCGTCGCGCTGGTGATGGCGCTCGCGCCTCTCACCGCAGAGGCGCTCAAGCCGCTGCTTGCCCATCCGCACATGCAGATCAGCACGATCTCCATCGTTGCCGCCTCCTGGCCGAGCGGCCACTCGGCGGCGGCCCTCGCGCTCGTGCTGTGCGCCGTGCTCGTCGCCCCTGCCTGCCTGCGTCCTTTGGTCACCGCGCTTGGCGCCGCGTTCGCGCTTGCCGTCGGCTGCTCGCTTCTGATCCTCGCCTGGCACATGCCCAGCGACGTCTTCGGCGGCTATCTGGTGGCGGGGCTGTGGATGGCGTTGGCCGTGGCCGGGCTCCGCGCCGCCGAGCGGCGCTGGCCGTCTGCGCACGGACTCGGCCCGGACGCTCAGGCGGTTCGCGGGCGAGAGCCAGAGCCGTGCGCGCCCGGGTCCCACAGTGACTCGGGCCCCTCGCCCGCGTCGGCCTGGGCGTTCACCGCGCGGCTGAGGATGAAGAGCAGGTCAGAGAGCCGGTTCAGGTAGCGCACCACCTCCGGGTTGCCCTCCTCGCCCACGGCGATCGTGCGGCGCTCGGCACGGCGGCAGACCGTTCGGCAGACGTGCAGATGCGCCGCCGCGGGGCTTCCGCCGGGGATCACGAACGAGCGCAGCGGCTCGAGGGTGGCGTTGACCTCATCGCAGGCCCCCTCCAGCCACTCGGTGTAGGCCGGACCGATGCGCAGCCGCTCGTGCGCGGCTCCGCCCGGCGAAGGGGGGACGGATGAGGAGCTCCCCGTGGGCGCGGGCACGGATGAGGAGATCTCGGCGGGGGCGGGCACGGATGAGGAGCTCTCCGTCCGAGCTGGCACGGATAAGTCTGCGCCCACATCGAGCAGGTCGTTCTGCACGCGGCGCAGCCACTCGGCGAAGGCCTCCGGGAGGCCCGGCTGGAGCAGGGCCACGCCGATCGTGGCGTTCAGCTCGTCGACCGTCCCATAGGCCTCGACCCGGGGGTGCAGCTTGGACACGCGACTCATATCGCCGAGGTGCGTCTCGCCGCCGTCTCCGAGCTTGGTGTAGATGCGGGTCAGGTTGACGGTCACCGATCTCGAGTCTTGCACACCCGGAGCGCCGCTCAACCGTGCGATGGGATACGTTCCCGCCCTTCATATGCGGATCGGCGTTCCGAAGGAGACCGCGGCTGGCGAGCACCGGGTGGCGCTCGTGCCGGAGGTCGTGAGCAAGCTGCAAGCCAAGGGCCTCGAGGTCGTCGTGCAGAACGGCGCGGGCGCGGACGCGCTGCTGCCCGACGCAGCCTTCGTTCAGGCCGGGGCGCAGATGACCGGCGACCCCTCGGAGGTGTGGGGCTCTGATGTGGTCGTCACGATCGCGCCACCCGATCCGCAGCAGATTCGCGGGCTCGGGTCCGGCTCGATCCTGATCGGGTTCCTCGCACCGCTCACGAGCCCGGAGACGACGCGTGCGCTGGCCGACGCGCACGCGACCGCGCTTGCGATGGAGGCGATCCCGCGGATCTCCCGCGCGCAGTCGATGGACGCGCTCTCCTCCCAGAGCAACGTCGCCGGCTACAAGGCCGCGCTGTTGGGGGCCGAGCAGATGGGGCGCTTCTACCCGATGCTGATGACCGCCGCCGGCACGATCCCCCCGGCCAAGGTGCTCGTCCTGGGCGTGGGCGTCGCGGGCCTGCAGGCGCTCGCCACCGCCAAGCGCCTGGGCGCGCGCACGACCGGGTACGACGTGCGCCCGGAGGTGGCCGAGCAGGTGCACTCGCTCGGAGCCCAGTGGCTCGACCTTGGCCTCGAGGCAAGCGGCGAAGGCGGTTACGCCCGCGAGCTGACCGATGAGGAGCGCGCCCGCCAGCAGCAGGCCCTGACCGACGCGATCAAGGGCTTCGACGTGGTCATCACGACCGCGCTCGTCCCCGGCCGGCCGGCGCCGAAGCTCGTGACGGCCGAGGCGGTGGAAGGGATGAAGCCGGGATCGGTGATCGTCGACCTCGCCGGCGAGGCGGGCGGAAACTGCGAGCTGACCGAGCCGGGTGAGACGGTCGTCCGCCACGACGTGAAGATCGTCTCGCCCCTGAACCTGCCGGCGAGCATGGCCGAGCACTCCTCGCAGCTGTTCGCGCGCAACGTGCTCGCGCTGCTCGACCTGCTCGTCGGCGAGGACGGCGCACTGCACCTGGACTTCGAGGATGAGATCGTCAAGGGTGCGTGCATCGTCCGCGACGGCGAGATCGTCCACCCCGGCGCCAAGGCGACCGTAGGAGGAGGCGGCATGATCCTCGCGAGCACGCTCACGACCAACCTCGCCATCCTCGTGCTGGCCGGCTTCATCGGCTTCGTCGTGATCTCGAAGGTGCCCAACACGCTGCACACGCCGCTGATGTCGGGCACGAACGCGATCCACGGGATCGTCCTGCTCGGTGGCCTCTTGGTCATCGGCCTGGCGGGCAACGACGCCTTTAACAAGGTCATCCTCGTGATCGCGATCACCTTCGGCACGATCAACATCGTCGGCGGCTTCCTGGTCACCGACCGAATGCTCGAGATGTTCAAGTCGAAGCCCAAGGCTCAGGCGAAGGACGCCGACGGACAGGCCCCCGGGAGGGACGCCGACGAGGACAAGGGGCAGGCGCCGTGATCCTCGCCACCACGTTCCTGCAGGATCAGAGCTTCCTCGAGGTCCTCTACATCGTCGCGTTCTCGCTGTTCATCCAAGGCCTGCGCGGGCTGTCGGGTCCGACGACCGCTGTGCGCGGCAATCGCATCGCGGCTGTCGGCATGGCCATCGCCGTGATCGCCACGCTCCTCAATCCGCTGGAGGGCAACTGGGGCCTGATCGTCCTCGGCATCGCGCTGGGCACCGCCGTCGGCGTGCCGGCGGCGCGGCAAGTCAAGATGACGGCGATGCCGCAGATGGTGGCGCTGTTCAACGGCGTCGGCGGCGGCGCGGTGTTCCTGATCTCGTGGTCGGAGTTTCGGCTCACGGACGGCTACTCCAACACCGCCACCTACATAGCGGTCTTCTCGCTGTTCGCGGCGATCGTGGGGTCGGTGTCCTTCTGGGGATCGAACATCGCGTTCGGCAAGCTCCAGGAAATCATCCCGGGGCGCCCGATCAGCTTCGGCTCGGCCCAGCAGATCGTCAACCTGGTGCTGCTCATCCTCGCCGTCGCCGCCGGCGTGGACATCGCCGGCGGCGACCATTCCGAAGCGGTCTTCATCGGTCTGCTGATCTGCGCCGCGCTGCTCGGAAACGCGGTCGTGCTCCCGATCGGAGGGGCGGATATGCCGGTGGTGATCTCGCTGCTGAACGCCTTCACCGGCCTGTCCGCGGCAGCCACGGGAATCGCGCTCGACAACACCGCGCTGATCGTCGCGGGGATGATCGTGGGCGCGTCGGGCTCGATCCTCACGAACCTGATGGCCATCGGCCATGAACCGCTCGATCCCGGCGATCGTCGCGGGTGGGTTCGGCGGTGGCGGGGCTGTCGAGGGCGCCTCAGGGGCGGGCGAGCACGCCGGCGTGGTGCGCTCCACGAGCGCCGCCGACGCTGCGATCCAGCTCGCGTATGCCAGCCGCGTGGTCATCGTCCCCGGCTACGGCATGGCGGTCGCGCAGGCCCAGCACGCCGTGCGCGAGCTGACCAAGGAGCTCGAGGCGCGTGGGGTCGAGGTCAGCTACGCGATCCACCCGGTGGCCGGACGCATGCCGGGACACATGAACGTGCTGCTGGCCGAGGCTGACGTGCCCTACGACCAGCTCAGGGAGATGGACGACGCCAATCCCGAGTTCCAGCGCACCGACGTCTCGTTGGTGATCGGGGCAAACGACGTGACCAACCCGGCCGCGAAGAACACACCCTCCTCGCCGATCTACGGCATGCCCATACTCGAGGTCTCAGACAGCCATTCGGTGATCGTGATCAAGCGCTCGATGAACCCCGGTTTCGCGGGCATCGAGAACGAGCTCTACTACGATCCGAAGACGGCGATGCTGTTCGGAGACGCCAAGTCGGCGGTGAGCGAGATCACAGCAGAGCTCGCGCACATCTGAGGGCCGACGCGCGATTTGGTCCGGGGCTCTGCCCATGCCTGCGACCGCTCCACCTCCGATCGCCCGCTGCTCTGAGAAACTGCGGTCGTGATCGAGCGCAGCCAGGCTATCGCGGCGCTGTCGCAGGACGAGTTCGACGTCGTCGTCGTCGGTGGCGGCATCACCGGAGCGGGCGTTGCGCTGGACGCCGCCACGCGCGGCTTCAGCGTGGCGCTGCTCGAGCGCGCTGACTTCGCCTCTGGGACATCCAGCCGCTCGAGCAAGCTCGTCCACGGAGGTCTGCGCTACCTGCAGAACTTCGACCTCGGCCTCGTTCGCGAGGCGCTGCTGGAGCGCCAGCTGATGGTGACGTTGGCGCCGCACCTGGTCCGTCCCCTGCCCATGGTCGTGCCGGCGTTCGACGGGGCTCGCCCGGACCGCCTGGTGGGGATGGGGTTGAACCTCTACGACGTCATGTCCGTGGACCGCGACCGTCTGCGCTCGCGCCGCGCCCGACGCTCCCGCTCGGATGAGGGGGCGAAGGAGGGTGAGTCCTGGAGCCCGCAGCGTCACCGGGTGATCTCCGGCGAGGAGGTCTCAGAGCTTCTGCCCGCGCTCGCCTCCCGCGAACCGACGAGCGGATACCTGTTCTACGACTGCCAGACAGACGACGTGCGGCTGGTGCTGACCGTGCTCGGCGAGGCCGAGCGGTTCGGCGCGGTTTGCGCCAACCGGCTGGACGTCACAGGCCTGCTCGAGCGCGACGGCCGCGCGCACGGCGTCCGGGTCCTCGACGGTGAGAGCGGCGAGCGGTTCGAGGTGCGGGCCGCGAACGTGATCAACGCGACCGGCGTATGGGCCGATGAGCTGCGCCCGCAGGAGCTCCACGACGAGGCCGAGCTGCCACGCATCCGACCCAGTCGCGGCACCCACGTCACGCTCGATCACGACCTTCTGCCGCTCGCAGGCGGCGCGATCGTTCCCGCGGGCGCGGGACGCACGATCTTTGCGCTCCCGTGGCTGGGGCGCACGCTGGTGGGCACCACCGACAACGACTACGAGGGACCGCTCGATCACGTCAAGCCATCCGCCGCGGACATCGGCTACCTGCTGGAGGCTGTCAACGGGTTCTTCGGATCGGCGTTCGGTCCGGCTGAGCTGACCGGCGCCTTCGCGGGGGTGCGTCCCCTGATCGCGACCGGCGACCCGAAGAAGTCGGTGGACATCTCGCGCAAGGCCGAGCTGTATGAGACCTCCTCCGGGATGATCACCATAACCGGCGGCAAGCTCACCACCTGGCGGCGGATGGCGAAGATGACCATCGACCGCATCGTCGAGCGCGACGCGAGGGACGCCCCCTGCCGGACCCATGAGATCCCGCTCGGGCAGGCCATCGCGGTGGAGGAGCTCCCGCGCGTGGAGGGCGTGCCCGCCGAGTCATACTCGGCGCTCGCATCCCGCTACGGCCACGCCGCCCATCAGGTGCTCGCGCTGGCAGCCGAGCGCGGAGAGCTGGCACAGCCGATCCTCCGCGGCCTGCCGGACGTGCTGGCCGAGGTCTCCCTGGCGGTTCGCCGCGAGCAGGCGCGCAGCATCGGCGACGTGCTCCTTCGTCGCACCCGCCTGGGGTTGCTTGCAGCGCGCCGGCTCGTCCCCGGCGAGGGCGGTCCCGTCGAGCGCGTGGGGGAGATCCTCGCGCGCGAGCTGGGCTGGAGCCCCGAGCGGCGCGTGCTCGAGGTGCGCCGCTTTGCCGAAGAGGCCGACGCCGAGGGGATCGTCGCCGATACCGCCTCGGCTGAGATCGCGGCGCCGGCGGGCGGGGCGCGGGCCGGCGCGCCTGTCGCCCCGTCGAAGAGGTGAACGCGCCTGCCCATCGCATCCGCGCCGTCGATCGCGTGCTCGAGGTGGGCGCCCGGCCGTGGCTGATGGGCATCGTCAACGCGTCTCCGGATTCCTTCAGTGACGGCGGTCGCCACGCGACGCTTGAGTGCGAGGGTCGAGCTGGCACGCGAGCTGCTCGCGGCGGGGGCCGACATCCTGGACATCGGGGGAGAGTCCGCGACCACCGGCCGTCCGCCGGTCGAGGTGGATGAGGAGATCGAGCGCGTCGTGCCGCTCGTCGAGCGGGTCGCCGGCGAGCCGGGGGCGATCGTCTCGGTGGATACCTACAAGCTGCCGGTTGCGCGCGCCGCGATCGCCGCTGGGGCAAAGATCGTCAACGATGTCAGTGGCCTGAGGACCCCGGACTGGCCGAGCTTTGCGCGCGGACGGGGGCCGGCGCTCGTCGTCATGCACACGCGGGTCGCGCCCCGCGAACGCATGCAGGACCCGGAGCTCTACGGCGACATCACGGTCGAGGTGCTCGCCTTCCTGCGCGAGCGCATCGCACTGGCGCTCGCCGCAGGCGTGGCTCCCGAGCAGCTCATCGTCGACCCAGGGCCGGATTTCGCAAAGACTCCCGCCCAGACGATCCAACTGCTCTCCGAGGTCGGGCGCCTGCACGAGCTGGGACTGCCGCTGCTGATGGCGATCTCGCGCAAGGACTTCATCGGGGCGCTCACCGGAGCGGCTCCGCGCGAGCGTCTTGCGGGCACGCTGGCCGCCCTCGCCCATGGGGTGGACGCGGGCGCGCACATCTTCCGCGTCCATGACGTCTCGCCCGCAAGCGACTTCCTCACGGTGCGCGCGGCGCTTTCGGGCGAAATTGAGCCGAGCAGGGATCTGGCGCTCGCCGAGGAGCTGCGCCACGAGCGCTCGCCGCGGAGTGACGCGGCAGGCAGCCGGCGGCGTCCGGGCGAGCCGCCCGAGCCGCCCGGCGGCCGCTACGCTGGATCTCTAACGGGTGCCCGCCACTGTCCAACGCGGTGGGACGCCAACCGCCCATCCAACCGACGAAGGAGAAGGAACCCACATGACAGTACTCGAGCGCTCCGAGCTTCAGGCAAGTTCTCTGGCCGACCTGCACGCAATCGCCGACCAGCTCGGCCTCGACGGCTTCCGGCGACTCCGCAAGGCCGAGCTGATCGAAGCGATCCTCGACGCTGGAGGGCCGAGGCGCGGCGAGGCGGGCGAGCCTTCCGAGCAGCCGGGCGAGTCCCGCGAGGAGTCGCCCGAGCCCTCTGCCGTTTCCTCGGAGGATCACGAGGAGCCGAGCCGGACCGATCGGAGAAGGCTCGCGGCGGGCGTCGCGGAGCTCGCCTGTCGGCTCGTCGCTCCCGCCGCGCGACGGCGGCTTCGAACGGTCAGGGCGCTGCAGAGGAAGGCCCCGCCGGCAAAGGGCGAGGAGCCCGAGATCGATGAGACAACCGCCGGGGCAGGCCGAGCGGGGACTCCTCGGCCGGAACGGCTGGGTCCCGGAAAGCCGGGTCCGAACCGGCCGCGGGTGGTCGGATCGCCGAGGGCGTCGTCGAGTTGCTGGGCAACGGCTCGGCCTTTCTGCGTGTCGTCCCGCCCGAGCCCTCCGACGAGGACGTCTACATCTCGGCCTCGCAGGTTCGCCGCTGCGAGCTGGTCTCCGGCGACCGGGTGACCGGACCGGTTCGCACGCCCCGTCGCTCCGAGCGCTATCCGTCGCTCGTACGCATAGACACGGTCAACGGAGCACCGGCGGAGACCGCGTCAGAAGGAGCCCGTTTCGACGATCTCCCGGTGACCTACCCGAACGAGCGGCTCGCGCTGGGTTCGGATGACCCCACGCTCGAGGCGATCGAGTGGCTCACCCCTGTGGGCCGCGGTTCGCGCGTGGTCCTGGTGGGGGCTGCGCTCTCCGGCAAGACCGAGATCCTGCGCCGTCTGCTCGCGGCCGTCTCCGATCGGGAGGATCTCGAGGTGACCCTGGTGCTGGCCGGCGCAAGACCGGAGGAGATCGCACAGTGGCAGGAGGGCCCCGTGCCACCGCTGGCCGCGCTCACCTTCGCCGCCTCCCCCGACGCGCAGGGCCAGGCCGTCGAGCGCGCCTTGGATCCCGCCAAGCGCTTGGCCGCCCGCGGTGGACACGCGCTGGTGCTGATCGACGGCCTCGACGGCCTGCACCCGCAAGCCGCCCGCAAGGCGCTCGCGGCCGCGCGCAACCTGCGCGATGGCGGCTCGCTGACCGTGATCGCCACCGCGAGCAGCCCGTTTGGCGGTGAGACGACGGTGATCGCGCTCGACGTCGCGCTGACCTCCACGGGCCGACAGCCGATCCTCGACCTCATCAACAGCGGCACGCTCAAGCCCGAGTTGCTCGTCGGGGAGGATGGCGCGCGGGCGATCGCCCAGGCGCGCGCCGGGGCGATGGAGGCGATGGGTTAATCCCCAGGACGGTCGATGGGCAAGCGAGGCACAATCAGGGCCCGCCCACCCCGCGTGGCGTACCGATCGGAGATCGACGGGATCTCCGATCGGGGGCACCGCCGCCGACCCAGCCCTCCGGGCTGTGTGCCCCGGTGGTCACGCGAGCGGCCGAGGACACAGCACCGCGCCGCTCAGCGACCGTCCTAGCGGCGGTAGGCGACCCGGTCCCACGAGGGCTCGGGTGCCAGCTCGATCGGCTCGCCGCTGCCGCGCGATCCTGGGTCGGCGGCCTGCACGTAGGCGAAACCACCGGTCTCCTCGTCGAAGGCGACGTCGAGCTCGCGCTCGTTCACGCGCTGGTCCAGCCACGCGCCGCGGAACACCAGGCGGCGCAGCCAGTGGACCAACGAGCGCTCGGCGGGTCCGACCAGCTCCGGCCAGCGATCGTTGACGTGCTCCCCGAGCGCTGAGGCGGGGTCTGAGATCTCGCCGTTCACGGCGAGATTCACCAAGTCTTCGAGCTCCTCCTCGCCCAGCCGTCCGCCGACGAACCCGAGCTTGAGCGCCGCCTGCTCGCAACGCTCGGAGAAGTCCTCCTCGTTGAACGTGAAGCGCAGCTCTCCGTATTCGAGGACGAAGTCCTCGCCCGAGTTGTAGTTTCCGCGGCGCGATGTAGTCATATCCAGGGCCGGGAATCGCTTGGGACCCGGGTCGTCGAGATCATACGTCGGCTTCCTGCATTTCAGCCTGTGGTGCATGGGATTTTGCACCGTGTCTCGCGCGGGACGCGCTATACGCTCCACGGTGATGGCACGCCTCACAGAGCGCGGTCTGCGCCGCTCGGTCGGCGTCCCGGGGCTGTTCGCGACCGCGTACGGCAACGTCGGCTCCTCGATCTACTACGCGCTCGGTCTCGTGGCTGCACACGCTCTCGGGCTGACCCCGCTGGTGTTCGTGTTCGCGGGCGGCCTGTTCGCGCTCACCGCCAAAACCTACGCCGAGGGCGCCGCGATGTTTCCCGAAGCCGGCGGGTCCTCGTCGTTCGCGCGCCACGCCTTCGACGACGTCGTCTCGTTCTTCGCCGGTTGGGCGCTCAGCCTCGACTACATCCTCACGATCGCCATATCGGCCTTCTTCGTCCCCCACTACCTGAGCGCGTTCCCGGGCCTGCACGCGCTCAAGCACAACCCCGATGACATCTTCGGAGGGCTGCTTGTCGTCGTGCTCCTGACCGCTCTGAACATCCGCGGCCTCGGCGAGTCGGCGAGGCTCAACTTCGTCCTCGCGATCCTCGACCTGAGTACCCAGACCCTGCTCGTCGCGGTCGGGCTGGTGCTGGTGTTCGACCCGTCGCTGTTGATCAACCAGGTGCACCTCGGCACCGTGCCGAGCTGGACAGAACTGATCTTCGCCCTGTCGCTGGCGATGCTCGCCTACACGGGCATCGAGACGGTGGCGAACATGGCCGAGGAGGCGAAGGATCCGGGCAAGCAGATTCCCAAAGCCGTGAACCTCGTCGTGCTCGCCGTGCTCGGGGTCTACGCGGGCATCTCGGTCGTCGCGCTCTCGGCCCTGCCGGTCGTGCACCACGGAGTCGGCTACAGCGCGCAGCTGCACGAAAGCTTCAAGACACCGGGCTACGCGACAGAGCTCGGTGGCTTCTTCGAAAACGACCCCGTCCTCGGCGTCATCTCCCGCCTGGGCCTCCACGGCACGGTGCTGAGACTCGCGGAATACTATGTCGGGCTCCTCGCCGCGACGATCCTCTTCATCGCGACGAATGCCGGGATGATCGGCATCTCGCGGCTTTCGTGGTCGCTGGCCGAGCACCGCCAGCTGCCGCAGATCTTCTCCCAGCTGCACCCCCGCTATCGCACCCCGTGGTTCACGCTGGTCTTCTTCTCGGCGCTTGCGGGCGTGCTGATCATCTACGGGAACACGTCGGTGCTCGGCAACCTCTACTCCTTCGGCGCGATGCTCTCGTTCACGACCGCGCACGCGGCGATCGTGGCGCTGCGCATCAAGGACCCCGACCGCGAGCGTCCCTACCGAAGTCCCTGGGGCGTCCGGATCAGGGGGTATGTGATCCCGATGACCGCCGTCATAGGGGGGATCGGCACGGCCGGGGCGTGGGTAGCCGTCACCGTGCTCCACACAGAGGCGAAGATCGTCGGCATCCCCTGGATGGTCCTCGGGATGGGCGGCTACTTCCTCTACCGTCGCAGCCAGGGCCTCAATCCGAAAGAGCACTACCGCATCGCCCGCCCCGAGCGTCCGCCGGACTTTCAGGAGCTCGAGTACAAGACCGCGCTCGTTCCGATCTTCGGCGACGACGTCAGCGCGAGCGCCCTCTCGCGCGCGGCGAAGCTGATCGGCGAGGATGGCGTCGTCTATGCGATCTTCGTGCTGCCGGTGCCCAGCCAGCTGTCCCTGGAGGCGGGCCTCGAGGAGGAGGAGGCCCAGGGCCGCTCGGTGCTCGAGAGCGCGCGTATCAAGGCACGGCGCGCCGGAGTGAAGATCCACACGGGCCTGATCCGCACGCGCAATCCGGGAGCGGCGCTGGTCGAAGAAGCCGAACGGGTGGGCTCGGACGTGATCTACTGGTCGACGATCCACGCACCGGCCGGCGAGCAGCGGATCGGTCCCACCGCCGCATACCTGTTGAGCAAGCGCCCCTGCCGGGTCATCATCGAGACCCAGAACCGCGCCGTGCGACCAGCCGAGGCGGCGCCGGCGCCCGTCTGAGCGGCCGCCCATGGCGGGCCACTATCCGGGCGTGAGGGCGGACCCGAGCGCCTCGCCCAGCTGGGGGTGGCGGAACTCATAGCCGAGCACCAGCGCCTTCGCGGGCACCGCGCGAGCGCCCGTCGTCACTATCTCGGCCATCCCGCCGTAGCGCAGGCGCAGTGCGGCGCCCGGCACGGGCAGCCACGAGGGCCGTCCCAGCGCGCTTGCCAGCGCTCGGGAGAAGTCGCGGTTGGACACCGGCTGGGGGGCCGTGGCGTTGATCGGACCGGTCCAACGCTCGTCGGAGATCGCGGCGAGGATGATCCCGATCAGATCGTCGCGATGGATCCACGATATGTACTGGCGGCCCCCGGCAACCGGGCCGCCGACGCCGAGCCGGAACGGGGGCAGCATCTTGCCCAGCGCCCCGCCGTCGCGGTCCAGCACGACGCCGCTGCGCACCTGCACCACGCGCACCCCAAGCTCGGATGCTCTCTCGGCCTCGAGCTCCCAGTCCGCGCAGACGCCCGCCAGGAAGTCTTCCCCCGCGGGCGCGTCCTCGTCGAGTGGCTCCTCGCCGCGAGGGCCGTAGTAGCCGATCGCCGAGGCGCTCACGAGGGTGCGCGGGCGAGGCTCGGCGCCGCGCAGGCCTGCGACGAGGTGGCGGGTACCGGTCACCCGGCTCTCGCGGATCGCCTCCCTCGCCTTCGATGTCCAGCGCTGGGCGATGTTCTCCCCCGCGAGGTGCACCACGGCGTCGCGCCCGGCGAGTGCTCGGGCCGGCGTCGGTTCGTTCATCAGATCCCACCGCACCGCCTCCACCCCCGCCGGCCCGGTCGAGCCCAGCACCGCTTCGGCGCGCGCGGGATCACGCGAGAGGACGGTCACCTGCGCTTCCCGATCCCGCAGAGCCCAGACGAGTGCAGGACCGATCAGCCCTGTCGCCCCCGTCACGGTCACGCGCAAGGCGCTCACGCCTCCCAGCTTCTCACGCGTGCCCGTCGCCCAACGAGGTGCCGGTCATGGTGTCTCCATGCGCGAACCCCACCTCCTGGCCGGCCAATGCGGTCCCGGCGGCTCGAGCCTGGTCGGCCACGGCAGCGGCGACAGCGGGGGCGACCTCGCGATTGAAGACGGATGGGATGATGTAGTCCTCGCGCAGCTCCTTATCCTCGACGATCGCGGCGATCGCACGGGCGGCGGCCATCTTCATCTCCTCGGTGATCGCCGGCGCACGCACGTCCAGCGCGCCACGGAAGAGCCCCGGGAAGCAAAGCACGTTGTTGATCTGGTTCGGGTAATCGGACCGTCCCGTCGCCATTATCCGGACGTACGGAGCGGCCTCCTCCGGGTTGACCTCGGGGTTGGGGTTGGCCATCGCGAACACCATCGCATCCGCGTTCATGCGCGACAGCGCCTCTACCGGCAGCGCCCGCGCGCCGGAGACCCCGATCAGCAGATCGGCCCCGTCGATCACGTCCGCCGGTGCGCCCGCGCGGCACTCAGGGTTGGTGACCTCCGCGAGCCAGCGCTTGAGCGGGTTCATCGAGGAGTCCAGGTAGTCCTCACGCCGGATGTGCAACGCGCCGCGGGAGTCGGCGCCGACGATCTGGTTGACCCCGGCTGCCAGCAGGATCCTCGCGACCGCGATTCCGGCCGCCCCCAGGCCGATGATCATCACGTTCAGATCCTCCAACCGCCGGCCGGTGAGCTTCACGGCGTTCAGCAGCGCGGCCATCACCACCACCGCGGTCCCGTGCTGGTCGTCGTGGAACACGGGGATGTCGAGCCGCTCCTTCAACTGCTCCTCGATCGCAAAGCAACGCGGGGCGGAGATGTCCTCCAGGTTGACCCCTCCGAAGGCGGGCGCGATCAGTTCGACGGTCCGTACGATCTCATCGGGGTCGGTCGTGTCGAGGCAGACGGGGAACGCATCGACCCCGGCGAACTCCTTGAACAGGCAGCACTTGCCCTCCATCACCGGCATCGCCGCTGCGGGGCCGATCCCGCCAAGCCCGAGCACGGCGCTGCCGTCGGACACGACCGCCACCGTGTTGCGCTTGATCGTGTACTGAAACGCCTTGTCCTGGTCGTCGGCGATCGCCAGGCACACGCGTGCCACGCCCGGCGTGTAGACCATCGAAAGGTCGTCCCTTGTCTTCAGCGGGTGCTTGTTGCGCTGTTCGATCTTGCCCCCCACGTGAAGCAGGAACGTGCGATCGGTCGCGTCGATCACCTGCACCCCGTCCAGTGCCCCGATCGCGTTGATGATCCGCTCCCAATGCGCTCTTCCGGAGGCATCCACGACGATGTCTCGCAGGCTCTGGCTCCCGTCCACCTCCACCAGGTCCACGGCGCCGACCATCCCCCCGGCTTTGCTGATCGCCCCGGTGAGGGCACCGAGCATGCCATGCGCGTCGTCGATCTTGACGCGGATGGTGAGACGGTATTGCGCGCTCGGGGTGGCGCTCATTTCGGGGACGGCTCCTCGGTTGTTGGGCGGCAGGGCATGTTAGGCCCTATGCTCGGCCGGGGGGCCGCGCCAGCGCCTTGATCGGCGCCCAGGCTCGATGCTCGCAGGGTACTCGCATGTTCCGAGCGTCCTCGTAGAGTGGTCGGTCGAATGACCCCCAAGACGACAGCCGGCGAGAGCGCACCCGCGGGGGGTGTGGACGGAGCACCGAGGCGCCTGTTCCTGATCGACGGGCCCAGCCTCGTCTACCGCGCCTTCTATGCGCTCCCGGAGTCGATCTCGACGTCGACCGGCGTGCCGACCAACGCGATCTTCGGCTTCGCTTCGATGCTCGTCAAGATCGTGACCGAGTACGGGGTGTGCCCGACGGTGGTCGCCTGGGACGCGGGCACCTCAGGCCGCACGGAGCTGTTCGCCGACTACAAGGCCGAGCGGCGCTCGCGCCCTGACCTGCTCAAGCAGCAGTGGCCGGCGATGGAACCGCTGGTCGATGCCTTCGGCTACCGCAACGTGCGGCTGGAGGGCTATGAGGCGGACGACGTGATCGCGTCGCTCGCCGCTCGAGCGCTCGAGGCCAGCCCGCCCGTGCCCGTGATGATCGTGACCGGCGACCGCGACGTCTTCCAGCTGATCGACGACGAGGGCATGGTCAAGGTGATGGCGACCGCGCGGGGAATCACCGACACGAAGATCTACGACCGCCAGGCCGTGATCGACCGCTACGGGATCCCGCCGAACCTCATCCCCGACTTCTACGGGCTTAAGGGCGACACATCCGACAACATCCCGGGGATCCCCGGGATAGGGGATAAGACCGCGAGCGAGCTGATCCAGAGCTATGGCTCGCTCGAGGGCGTGCTGTCGCACATCGAGGACGTCGGCGGGCCCAAGCGCAAACAGAACCTGCGCGAGCACGCCGAGGACGCGCGCGTGTCCAAGCGCCTGGCGACGGTCCAGCGCGACCTCGCGGTTGACCTCGACATAGCTGCCGAGGCGGCCCACGAGCCCGACCGCTCACGCGTGCGTGAGGTGTTCCGCACCTATGAGCTGCGCGATCCCCTCCGCCGCCTGGAGGAGGCACTCGGGGACCCCGACGTCGCGGCGCCGGCGCCGGCCGGCCGAGGCGAGGCTGACCGCGCGCGCGCGCGCGGGCACGCCGGCCGACATCGTGCGCCTGGGTGACGCTGCGGCCGAGCTGTGCGTGGTGGTGCGCGCCGTCGAGGCGCCCGACGGCGCCCTGTTCGCCGAGGGTTCGCCCTGGCGCTTCGCCGTGGCTGTGTCGGCGGTCGAGGGCGGGAAGCGGGCCTCCGCGGATGGGCCGCGGGGAGCCTCGGAGGTGCTGGCCGGGGAATGCGAGCGCCCCGAGCAGGTCGCCGACGCATGCGGGGACCGCGCCGTGGTCGTGCACGACGCCAAGGCGCTCGGGCTCGTGCCACCGGGACTGGTCCACGACACGCTGCTCGGCGCCTACCTGCTCGAGCCGGCCAGGCGTGGCTATCCCTTTGCGGAGCTGTGCGAAGAGCGCGGCCTGGCCGCCGACGCGGACGATCTCGCCGCGGCCGACGCTGTGCTGCTCGGGGCCCTCTCCGATTGGCAGCGCGAGCAGATCTCAGAGCGGGGCCTGCAGGAGGTGATGCGGGAGATCGAGCTGCCGCTGGTGGCCGTCCTGCGCGAGATGGAGATCCTCGGGGTCAGGCTCAATCTTGAGCGCCTGGCGGAGATCACCGGGCGCGTCCGCGACGAGATCACCGGCCTGGAAAGCGAGATATATGCGCTGGCCGAGGAGGAGTTCGTGATCGCCTCGCCCCAGCAGCTGGGGGAGATCCTGTTCGAGAAGCTGGGCCTGTCGCGCAAGCGTCGCGGCAAGACGGGGTTCTCAACCGACGCGCGCGTGCTGCAGGCGATTCGCTCCGAGCACGAGATCGTCCCGAAGATCGAGCGTTGGCGGGAGCTCTCCACGCTCATCAAGACCTACCTCGACGTCCTGCCTGAGCTGGCCGACGAGCGCGCGCGGATCCATACCACGTTCCTGCAGGCGGTTGCCCAGACGGGGCGCCTGTCGAGTACCAACCCGAATATGCAGAACGTCCCGATCCGCACGCCGCTCGGGCGGGAGATCCGCGGCTGCTTCGAGGCGGAGCCCGGCTCGGTGCTGATCTCCGTCGACTACTCGCAGATCGAGCTGCGCGTGCTCGCGCACGCGGCCGGCGAGCCGGTGCTCAAGGAGATCTTCAGGCGGGGCGAGGACGTGCACACGGCGACCGCCTCGCAGGTCTTCGCGGCAGCGCCCGGCGACATCGACCCCGGCATGCGCTCGAAGGCGAAGATGATCAACTACGGGATCGTCTACGGGCTCTCCGACTACGGCCTGGCGGACCGCCTGAACATCCCCCGTGAGGAGGCGAAGGAGTTCATAGACGCATACCTGGAGCGCTTTCCGCAGGTGGCGAGCTTCATGGCCGAGACGGTGGAGCAGGCCAAGCGGGATGGATACGTGAAGACCCTATGGGGTCGCCGCCGTCAGATTCCCGAGTTGCAGGCGCGCAACTACCAGGTGCGGACGCTCGGGGAACGGCTCGCCGTCAACACGGTGATCCAGGGCACGGCGGCGGACATCATCAAGCTCGCGATGGTCCGCTGCCATCGCGCGCTGTCGGAGTCCGGCCTGCAGACGCGCCTGATCCTCACGATCCACGATGAGCTCCTGTTCGAAGGCCCGCCCGCCGAGACGCCGGGCGCGGGTGAGTTGATCGAGCGGGAGATGGTGGGCGTGTGGGATCGCGACCCGCCCCTGGCCGTCGACATCGGCGTGGGCCAGAACTGGCTGGAGGCGAAGTGAGCCGCGGGCTGGCGGTGCTGCTGGCCGCGGCCGCGGGGGTCTTCGTCGGCCTGCAGGCGCCGGCCAACGCGCGTCTCGGCAAGGGGATCGGCAGCCTGCAGGCGGCGACCGTGTCATTTCTGGTCGGGACGTTCGCGCTGATCGTCGTGTCCTCGCTCTCCAGCGGAGGTCTCGGCGGCATCGGCCACGCCGGGCGGGCGCCGTGGTGGGCACTGATCGGGGGCTTCCTCGGCGCGTTCTACGTGGTCGTCGCGCTGGCCACCGTTCGCACGCTCGGCCTGAGCGCCCTCACGGCGATCGTCGTCACCGGCCAGCTCACGATCGCGGCGGTGGTGGACCGGTTCGGGCTGCTGGGAATCGCCAAGCAGCATCTCGGCGCTCCACGGATCATCGGGCTTGTCCTGCTGCTGGTGGGGGCCGTGCTCGTCGTGCGGAGGTGAAGCCGCCCAATCGAGCTAGTCGTGCGGAGGTGAGCCTAATCGAGCCCGTCGCGAAAGCCCTCGCGCCAGCTGGGGTGATCCGGCCTGAAGCCGAGCTCGCGCTTGGCAAGCTCGTTTGAGGCGCCGCGCGCGCGGGTCATCGTCGCGACGCCGTAGCTCCCGGCCGCCAGGCGGGCGATGAACGCGGGAACCCGTCGTGGGCGTGGTGCGCCGACGGCCTCGGCGAGCGCCGGAAGCCACTCCGAGACGGGCGCCGGGTCGTCGTCGACGATGTTGTAAACGCCCGGCTCACCCCGGGTGAGCGCGCTGACGGTGGCTCGCGCGGCGTCGTCGACGTGGACGAACGACCACACGCCCTCGCCCCGCCCTACGATCGGCAGGCGGCGACGGGCGACGTCTTCGCCCATCGACCCGGTCCGCGAGATCGCGCTGCCCGGGCCGTAGAAGTAGCCGTAGCGCAGCACGAGGCCGCTCGCGCCGAGCACGGCGCCCTCGAGGTCTGCGATCGCGTGGACCGAGCGTTTGAACGAGCGCGGTGCGTCGAGGAACAAGGGGTCCTGCTCGGTGTGCAAGGTGCCGGGAGGTCCGGGAGCGTAGGCGAAGGCGATGCTCTGGGCGACGATCCGCCCGGCGCCGGCCGCGTGCGCGGCGTCGACGAGATGGCGGGTGCCCTCGCTGCGGAGGCGGTCGTTCAGAGCGAAGTCCCGTTCGAGCTTGCGTGGGTCGATTCGGCGAGGGAGCGAGGTGAGCTCGTGGATCACCGCTTCGGGCCGAGCGTCGCGCACTGCGGTTCGCACCGCGGTGCCATCCAGCGCGTCCGCGACCACGGGCTCGGCGCCCATCGCCCGCAGCTCCTGCACCTTCTCGGCCGATCGGGTCATCCCGGTGACCTGATGGCCCTCGGCGATCAGCAGCGGTATGAGTTGTCGGCCTATGACGCCCGTGGCCCCGGCGAGAAAGACCCTCATGCGCCGCCCGGTATGCCGGCGAGGCGCCGCGGCGCCTGCGTGCCGTCCTGCGCGAGCGTTGAGTCCCCCGGGTCCTGAGGGGCCACCGCCGGCGGCTCCATGCGCGCACACACCATCCCCTCGCTGAAGCCGGTCGAGCCGACTCCGAACGTCGCGTTGAAGCGCGAGCGGAGGTTCTCGACGGCGATGAGGTTGACGAGCTCGACGAGCTGGCCATCGTCGAAATGGTGTCGAAGCGCTGCGAACAACTCGTCGCTCACCTGAACGGGAGTCACGGTCATGCCGACCGCCAGATCAAGCACCAGGCGCTCGATCTCATCGAAATGCTCGCTCTCGCGGTAGCGGTACAGGTCGAGCATCTGCGCGTCGCTGATTCCCGCGGCACGCGCCTCGTGCGAGCCGATGTCCTGGCACATCGGGCATCCAAGCATCACCGCAGACTTGAGCACCGCGAGCGCGCGCAGACGCATCTCGACGCGGGGTTTCGACGCGACGGCCTTCTCGAACAGGCCGTAGCCGATGAGCAACCGCGGCCGGTGGGCGCGGATGGGGATGTCTCCCGTCAGCCGGCCCCGTTGCCCGGTCATCTTGGCGAGTTCGCGCCGTACCACCCGGTATATGAGGCGTATGACGAGGTTGGCCCTTTGCTCGGGGACGCCTTCGATGCGACTCACGTGATGCTCCTTCCGGCGGTGGGGGAGAGTGGAGGTTCAAGCTCGGCCCGGAAGGCCGGCGGGATCAGCCCCACGATATGGTGATTGTGGAGCCCTGTAAAGGACCAATTTGAACACGAAGAAGGGAACCAATACCGGGCCCGAGCTTCTCCTCGAGCTGGACCGCGCCGCGCGCAGGCCATTGCGTGCCCAGCTCGAGGACGGCTTGCGCGAGGCGGTGCGCTCGGGTCGTCTGCCTGCGGATGCCCGGCTCCCGGCCACCCGAGCGTTGGCATCCGACCTCGGGGTCTCCCGGCGGTTGGTGGTCGACGCCTACGCGCAGCTGCTCGCCGAGGGCTATCTCCTGGCGCGGCGGGGAGCGGGAACGTTTGTCGCCGACGCGGCCGGCGCCGTGGCGGCGCCCGTCCTCGAACCCGAGGCACGCACGCCGGCGTTCGACTTCTTCCCCGGCTATCCGGATCTCGCTTCGTTTCCGCGCAGGGCGTGGCTTCGCGCCATGCGCGAAACCCTCCGAGAGGCGCCCGATCGAGCATTCGGATATCCCGACGCGCGCGGTGCGCCCGAGCTGCGGCGGGCGCTGGCCGAGCACCTGCGTCGGGTGCGCGGGGTCGCCGCCGACCCCCAGTCGATCGTCGTCTGCTCTGGTGCCGCGCAGGGCTTCGTGCTCCTGGCGCGGGCGCTGGGAGGTCCCCGCATCGCGGTCGAGGACCCCGGGCTGCCCCCCTATCAGGCGATCCTCGCCGCGCAGGGAGCTTCGCTCGTGCCGCTGGCCGTCGATCAGCAGGGCGCGCGCGTGCACGAGCTCGGCGCTCTCGCCGAGCGCGAGGGCAGGGTCGACGCCGTGCTCGTGACGCCCGCACATCAGTCGCCGACGGGGGTCGCGCTGGCACCGCTGCGCCGTGCGGCGCTGCTCGAGTGGGCGGGCGAGTCGGGAGGGGTGGTGATCGAGGACGACTACGACGCCGAGTACCGCTATGACCGCTCGCCCCTGGCCGCGCTGCAGGGGCTCGCGCCCGATCGCGTGGCGTACGTGGGCACGGTGAGCAAGACGCTCGCCCCGGCGCTGCGCCTTGGCTGGCTGGCGCTGCCGCCCCGCCTGGTCGGTTCAGTGGTGGCGCAGAAGAGCTTGGCCGACCACGGCTGCCCGACGCTCGATCAGCTCGCGCTCGCGCGGCTGCTTCAGAGCGGCGCTTACGATCGTCATCTGCGCCAGGCGCGCCGTCGCTACAGGGCGCGACGCGACGCGCTCGTGGCGGCCGTCTCGCGGCACCTCCCGGGCGCCCGGGTGACGGGGCTCGCGGCGGGTCTGCACGCGATCGTGCGCCTCGGGTGCGAGGTGGAGGGGATCCCGCTGGTCGAGGCGGCCCTACGTGGCTCGGTCGGCGTCTACCCGCTCGGTTACGCCTACATGGAGGTGAGGCCGGTGCACGACAGCCTCGTCCTGGGTTACGCCAACCTCGCCGAGCCCGCGATCGAGGAGGGCATCCGCCGGCTGGCGCGGGCGCTCGAGGAATTGCCGGGCGGCGCAACGTCCACGAACGACGGCGGGGCGATCGCGAGGTAGTGCTCGAAGATCCAGTTGGAGATCCGGCGGTTCTGCAGGGCACGGACCCACGCGGTGACCGACCGGCTGGGCGTCATGCGGCCGAGTATCCGCTGGCTCCCGAGCAGCCAGCGGTATTTGCGCTCATGACGATCGGAGAACGCGCCGTAGCAAGCAAGCGCGTCCGTGGGCGAGCGGCGGCCGTCGAGCACCGCGCGCAGCTCGCGTCCACAGGCGAGGCCGAAGTACAGGGCCGTGCGGATGCCCTCGGCGGTCAGCGGCAGGCAGTGCCCGGCGGAATCGCCGACGAAGAAGACCCCGTCCTCGACGGCCGGGCGCAACCGGTGCGGGATCCAGTTGCCCTGATAGCCCTCGGCTCGCAGGTCCAGATCGCGTGCGAGCCTGACCGTGGGCTCCTTGACGTGAGTTGAGGGCCAGAAGGAACCGGCGCCGACGCGCACCTCATCGCGGGCGGGGAAGCTCCAGGCGTATCCGGCCCGGACGTAGTGGGGATCGATCCACAGCTGCATCTCCTCGTCGCGACCGGGAGGGTGGACCTCCAGGCCGCGCGAGAGAGGGGCCTCGGGCGGCTGGATCGTGGTCGCGTTGGAGAGCACCCGTCGCCAGCCGAGCGCGTCCACGATCAGCGGGGATCTCAAATCGCCGCGGTCGGTGTGGACGGTGAAGCCGCTGCGCCCTTTGATCGTCGCGGTCTCGAGCTCGACCTCGGGGTAGTCGAGGTGGCTCCACAGCAGCGCGCACAGCTCGCGGTAGTCGAACGTGGAGAACGACCACGGCAGCGACCAGCGCGCGCTCCCAAACCGGGTGTGCACGACGATCTCCTCGAAGCTCTGGCGCAGCGAACCCATCAGGTCCAGCGCCTGCAGCCAGGGCGTGGGCATCGCGCAGGCCGAGGTCTGGCGCTCTCCGAGCTCGTAGCGGTCGATCATCAGCACCCGCGCGCCCGAGCCGGCGAGTTCGCGCGCGACCGCAAGTCCGGCGAAGCTCGCCCCGCACACCAGCACGTCACAGTCGCCTCGCTGAAAGCGGGTGCGCCTTGACCCCCGCTTCGTCGCTCGCACTGCCATCTCTCCCGAATGATACGGCTGCGCTAGGCTTTCGTCGGTGCAGACGGTGACTGAGAACCCCGACGCTCGCGTGGTCGAGGGATCGAACGGGCTCCTGTTGGAGATCGACGGCGAGATCGTCCCCAACTACGAGGCCACGTTCCGGCCCATCGAGGAGGGCGAGGTGGTGACGGGCCACGTGGTGCGTATCGACAAGGACGAGGTCCTGGTCG
Source organism: uncultured Solirubrobacteraceae bacterium (assembly GCA_963709885.1). GTDB lineage: Bacteria > Actinomycetota > Thermoleophilia > Solirubrobacterales > Solirubrobacteraceae > Palsa-744. Next base: position 79,916 of record CAVPXY010000003.1, read on the forward strand.
ACATCGGCTACAAGTCCGAGGGGGTCATCCCCGCGAACGAGCTCTCGATTCGCAAGTCGGTGGACCCGAGCGACGAGGTTCATCTCGGCGAGGAGGTCGACGCGATCGTCCTCACCAAGGAGGATCAGGACGGGCGGCTGATCATGTCCAAGAAGCGCGCGCGCTTTGAGAAGGCATGGCGGCGCATCGAAACCGCCGCCGAGTCCGGAGAGCCCGTCGAGGGTACGGTCATCGAGGTGGTCAAGGGCGGCCTGATCATCGACCTCGGCGTGCGCGGCTTCCTGCCCGCCTCGCTGGTCGACATTCGGCGGGTGCCCAACCTCGACGAGTACATGGGCACGAAGATCGAGACGAAGGTGATCGAGCTCAACCGCTCGCGCAACAACGTCGTCCTCTCCCGCCGCGCCGTGCTGGAGGAGGAGCGCAAGGAGGTTCGCCAGCAGATCCTCGACGGCCTGCAGCCGGGGCTCGTCGTCGACGGGCAGATCTCCAACATCGTCGACTTCGGGGCATTCGTGGACCTGGACGGCATCGACGGCCTGATCCACATCTCCGAGCTGTCGTGGTCGCACGTCAACCACCCGAGCGAGATCCTCGCGATCGGAGACACCGTGAAGGTCAAGGTGCTCGACATCGACCGTGACCGTCAGCGCATCTCGCTGGGGCTCAAGCAGACCCAGGAAGACCCCTGGCAGCGAATCATCGACACATACAACGTCAACGACGAGCTCGGCGGAAAGGTCACCAAGGTGGTCACGTTCGGCGCGTTCGTGGAGATCCTCGACGGGGTCGAGGGGCTCGTGCACATCTCCGAGCTCGCTCCCCACCACGTGGAGAGCCCGCGTGAGATCGTCCGTCCAGGGGATGAGATCCGCGTGCGGATCCTCGAGATCGACTCCGAGCGTCGGCGGCTCTCCCTTTCGGCCAAGCGGGTGGAGGATCAGATCCTGCCCGTCTCGCGCCCCGGCCAGTCCGACGGCGACCCCGCGGCTGACACGGCGGACGGCTCCGCGGAGGTCGCCGGCGAGGGCTCCGAGCAACCCGAGGCCGCCGCGGAGGAACTCGCCTACGAGGGCGGTGAGACCGATCACGCGCCCGAGACCAGCGGAGCGGTGCAGGGCGGGGAGGCACCCAACGACGGCGAGCCGCCCGAGACGGGGGCGACGGTCGTCGGCGGACCTCGGGCCGAGGTCGAGCAGCAGCCCGAGACCGCCGCGGAGGAGCTCGCCTACGAGTCCGGCGAGGCCGATCACGCGCCGGAGACCAGCGGAGCGGTGCACGGCGTGGAGGCACCCGCGGCTGTCGAGCCCGCAGAGGCGGCCGACGTGCCCCCGCAGGCAGAGGCGACCGCGGCACCCGTGCCCGCGCAGGCAGAGGCGACCGCGGCACCCGCACCCGCGGAGGCCAAGGTGCCAGAGCCTGAGATCGCCGCCGAGTCCTCGCAGGACTGACGCGGTCGAGAGGCGCCGAGCGGGTGGAGCCGGCCGTGCCCTTCGTCGGGCTGACCGGAGGCATGGGATCGGGCAAGTCGACCGCCCTGGCGACGCTCGAACGGCTGGGTGCGGCGGTGCTGTCGAGCGACGCGGTGGTGCACGAGCTCTACGAGGACGAGCACATGCGCGAGGCCGTTGTTGGACGCTGGGGGCCCGAGGTGGCGCCGGCCGGCCTGGTCGACCGCTCGGCGGTCGCCGAGCGCGCCTTCGCGCGAGAGGAGGACCGGGCTTGGCTCGAGGGTCTGCTGTGGCCGCTGGTGGGCGCACGGGTTGCCGCCTGGCTCGAGCAGGTGCGCGCCGGTGCGCCGAGCGCGACACCCCGACCGCGTGCGGCGGTCGTTGAGGTTCCGCTCCTGTTCGAGGCGGGTTTGGAGAAGCTGTATGACGCGACGATCGCGGTCATCTCCGAGGAGCAAATACGCCGTGAGCGGGCCGCCCAGCGGGGGCATGCCCTGGCGGACGAGCGCGCGGCGCGTCAGCTCCCGCAGGAGGAGAAGGCGCGACGGGCGACGTTCGTGGTGCGCAACGACGGCACCGAGAAGGATCTGGAGCGCGAGCTGTCGGCGGTTCTTGACAAGCTTGAGAGATGAGCCGGCGAACGCTGGGGACGATCGCGGCTGTGGCGCTCGTGGCGCTGTTCGTGGGGCTGATCGTCTCGGAGGTCGACCACGTCGTGGGCAGGCTCGGGCTGCCGCTCAGCGACGCGAGCGTCATCCGCGAGCAGGCGGCCAAGAAGCACCTGGATCCGGCGTTGATCGCGGCGGTGATCTACGCCGAGACGAAGTTCGACGCGCGTCCCTCTTCCGCGGGGGCCGAGGGGCTCATGCAGATTCTCCCGTCCACCGCGTACTTCATCGCACATCTGTCTGGCGGCACCCGCTTCACCGCGAGCGACCTCGCCACGCCGAGCATCAACGTGGCCTACGGCAGCTACTACCTGCGCTACCTGCTCGACCACTACAGCGGCAACGAGATGCTGGCGGTGGCCGCCTACAACGGAGGACTGGCCAACGTGGACAGCTGGGTGGCTCAGGCGAACTCCGCGGGCAGGCAGCTCACGGTTGCGGCGATCCCTTTTGCGCAGACGCGCGCATATGTGGAACGCGTGCTTGCAGCGCAGCGCGCGTACCGCGCCACATACCCCCACGAGCTCGGGCTGCAGTAGGCGCTCGCCGGCGCTCGCTACGGTAGGGGGCGATGCCCGACTTCAAGCTCGACTCCGTCTTCACGCCGACCGCCGACCAGCCGAAGGCGATCGCCGCCCTGGCCGAAGGCGTGGAGGGCGGCGAGCGCTTCCAGACGCTGCTTGGGGCGACCGGAACGGGCAAGACGATGACGATGGCGGGAGTGATCGAGGCGGTTCAGCGCCCAACTCTGGTGATCGCCCACAACAAGACGCTGGCGGCGCAGCTGTGCAACGAGTTCCGGACGTTCTTCCCGGACAACGCGGTCGAGTACTTCGTGTCCTACTACGACTACTACCAGCCCGAGGCCTACGTCCCCAGCAGGGACCTCTACATCGAGAAGGACTCGGCGATCAACCAGGAGGTCGATCGACTGCGGCACGCGGCCACGGCGGCGGTGTTCGCCCGCAGGGATGTGATCGTCGTGGCCTCGGTGTCGTGCATCTACGGCCTGGGCTCGCCGGAGACGTATGCGATGAACATGCAGATCCTCAAGCGGGGCGAGGAGCTCGACCGCGATGCGCTGCTGCGCAAACTGGTGTCGATCCAGTACACGCGCAACGACACCGTGCTCTCGCGGGGCACCTTCCGCGTGCGGGGCGAGACGCTCGAGGTGTTCCCCGCCTACGCGGAGACGGCCTTCCGGGCGAGGATGTTCGGCGACGAAGTCGAGCGGCTGACGGAGTTTGACCCGCTCACCGGCGAGGTGACGGTCGACGATCTGGAGCACGTCGCGATCTGGCCGGCGACGCACTACAACGTCAAGGAGGGCACGATCGAGGACGGGGTGGCCGAGATCGGGCGGGAGCTGAACGAGCGCTGCGAGCAGCTGGAGTCAGAAGGCAAGCAGCTGGAGTCTCACCGCCTGCGTCAGCGCACGCAGTACGACATGGAGATGCTCCGCGAGATGGGTTTCTGCTCGGGGATCGAGAACTACTCGCGCATTCTCGACGGGCGCAGGCCGGGCGAGCGCCCGTACTGCCTGATCGACTACTTCCCGAAGGACTTCATCTGCTTCATCGACGAGTCCCATCAGACGGTGCCGCAGATCGGCGGCATGCATGTGGGCGACCGCTCGCGCAAGCAGACGCTCGTGGACTACGGCTTTCGGTTGGAAAGTGCGCTGGACAACCGCCCGCAGACGTTCGAGGAGTTCCTCTCGATAACCCCGCAGCTGATGTTCGTCTCGGCCACGCCTGGAGAGTACGAGCGGACGCGGTCCGGGCGCGTCGTCGAGCAGATCGTGCGACCGACCGGGATCGTCGATCCGGCCGTGGACGTGCGCGAGACGCGCAACCAGATAGACGACCTGATGAACGAGGTTCGCCAGCGCGTGGAGCGCGACGAGCGGGTGCTGGTGACGACGCTGACGAAGAAGATGTCCGAGGACCTGTCGCAGTATCTGCTCGAGATGGGCTTCAAGACGCGCTACCTGCATTCGGAGATCGACACGCTCGAGCGCATTCAGATCATCCGCGACCTGCGGCTGGGAGAGTACGACGTGCTGGTCGGCGTGAACCTGCTGCGCGAGGGCCTGGACCTGCCTGAGGTGTCGCTGGTGGCGATCCTGGATGCCGACAAGGAGGGTTTCCTGCGCGGGGAGACCTCGCTCATCCAGACGATCGGCCGGGCGGCGCGCAACGTGGACGGGACGGTGCTGATGTACGCCGACAAGGAGACCCACGCCATGCGGGCTGCTATCTCAGAGACCGATCGCAGGCGGGAGATCCAGCTCGCCTACAACGAGCGCCATGGGATCACGGCCGCGACGATCGTCAAGGGTATCTCCGACATCGCAGAGTTCCTGCAGGCGGAGTCCAAGGTGCCCCGCGGGCGCAAACGGCGCCGGGGAGCAAGGGGCGAGGGACGGGAGATGCCCAGGCACGAGCTCGAGCGGATGGTGGTCGAGCTCGAGGAGGAGATGATCGCCGCCGCCGATGAGCTTCGGTTCGAGTACGCGGCGCAGCTGCGCGACGAGCTCCGCGAGCTGCGCCGAGACCTGCGGGAGATCCAGTCAAGTGAGGCTCCGACGGGCGACATCGCCTAGGATTCCGGCCGTGGACATCGACCGTCAGGCAATTGAGCGAAGGGACTTCCCCATCGCCCGGCGAGGGTATGACACGGCGGCGGTCGATGCCCATCTGCGCGCACTGGCCGCGGAGTTCGAGGAGCTCCAGCGCGCGAGCGCCGGTGGGGCAGAGCCGTCGCTGGCCTCGACGGCGGCCACCCAGGTGCAGAGCATCCTCGCCGCGGCGGAGACGGCGGCGGCGGACATCGAGCGCCAGGCGCTCGCAGGCGCGACCGCGGTGCGCGAGGAGGCCGATCGGGACGCCGAGCAGACCCGCGAGGACGCCGTCAGCCGGGCCCGGGCCCACGTGGCGGCTGTCGCCCAGGCCACCTCGGCCCTGTTGGAGCGGGTCTCCTCGATGGACGCGGAGGTGAGCGCCCTGGTGGAGAGCGTACGCGGCGGGGCGGGTCGGCTCGCGGGCGATCTGGCGGCGGTCGAGACGAACATGGGCGAGCTGTACGATGCCGCCACGGGGCGCTCCGCCACGAGCTCCGCCGGCGAGGAGTCCTCGCTTCCCCTCCCGTCGCCTGCGCCCCCACCGGCTGCGCCCGCGTCGCCTGCACCCCCACCGGCTGCGCCCGCACCGTCGCTGCCCCTGGGCACGCCACGTGCGCCCGCTCCGGCTCAAGCCGTGCCGCCCGCGCCGTCTGAGGGCGGCGCCTCCACGGCGCACCCCGGCGCACCGACGCCCGCGGGCGCAAACGGCGACCTCGACGGTGCCCGCCTGATCGCCCTGAACATGGCGTTGAACGGCGAGTCGCGAGCGGACGCGGATCGCTACCTGGCCGAGAACTTCCAGCTGGCCGACCGTGGGAAGCTGATCGACGAGGTGTACGCAGCGGTCGAGGGGTAGGGGCGCCCGCTCAGTCCGCGCCGACGTGCAGCACGAGCTTGCCGATGTTCTCGCCGGCGAACAGCGCCAGCAGCGCGTCGGGAAATGCGCTCACGCCGCCCTCCAGGATGTCCTCGCGCGAGATCAGCCTGCCGTCGCGCATCCAGCCGGCGATCTCGCCCATCGCCTGACCGAAGCGCTCTGCGTAGTCGAAGACGATCATGCCGGTCATCGAGGCACGGGCCACCAGCAGCGCCAGGTAGTTCGCCGGGCCGTGCACGGGGTCGGTGGCGTTGTACTGCGAGACCGCCCCGCAGATCACGATGCGTGCCCCGCGCGCCAGCCGGGTGAGCACGGCGTCGAGGATCTCACCGCCGACGTTGTCGAAGTAGAGGTCCACGCGGTCTGGCGCCAGCTCGCGCAGCGCACGCCGCACGTCCTGGGCCTTGTAGTCGATGGCGGCGTCGAAACACAGATCCTCGGTCAGCCACCGGCACTTCTCCTCGCTGCCGGCTATGCCGATCACGCGGCAGCCCTTGATCTTGGCGATCTGCCCGGCGACGCTCCCCACGGCGCCAGCCGCGCCGGAGACGACGACCGTGTCTCCCTCCTCGAGCCTGCCGACGTCGAACAGTCCGAAGTACGCGGTCATCCCTGTCATGCCCAGCGTGCCCAGGTACCTCGGAAGCGGAGCGAGTGACGGGTCCACCTTGAACACTCCCCTGCCGTCTGACAGGGCGTACTGCTGTACGCCGAAGTCGCTGTAGACGTGCTCGCCGACGGCGAAGCCCGGGTGCTCGGAGGCGGTCACGCGCCCAACCGCGCCCGCGCGCATGACCTCGCCGATCTCGACCGGATCGATGTAGGAGGCCCCGGCGTTCATCCACCCGCGCATGGCGGGGTCCAGCGACATGTAGGAGATCGCCACGACGAACTCCCCGGCCCTCGGCGTGGGTACGGGCTCCTCTGTGAAGATTCAGTCCGAGGGCTGGGGCAGGCCGGAGGGACGGGCGGCGAGGCGCACCTGATGGTTGACGGGGCTCATCGGGGGATCTCCAAGCGGTCGGGGATCGAGCTCACGATCGCGACCTTCCCCTCCAGCCGTGGTTGCGGCAATTGACGACTATAAACCCTCCAGGTTCGTCGCCGGCGCCCGGCGAACCGAACATCTGTTCGCCCTAATAGAATGGGCCGGACATGGCTGCCGGCAACCAGATAGTGGTCTCTGGGGCAAGAGAGCACAACCTGAAGGATGTCTCCGTGACGCTGCCGCGGGAAGCGCTCGTGGTGATAACCGGCCTGTCTGGCTCGGGCAAGTCGAGCCTCGCGTTCGACACGATCTACGCCGAGGGCCAGCGGCGCTACGTGGAGTCGCTGTCGGCATACGCCAGGCAGTTCCTCGGGCAGATGGACAAGCCCGACGTGGACTCGATCGAGGGGCTCTCGCCGGCGATCTCGATCGACCAGAAGACAACCTCGCGCAACCCCCGCTCGACGGTGGGGACGGTGACCGAGATCTACGACTACCTGCGCCTGTTGTGGTCACGGGTGGGCAAGCCCCACTGTCCCATCTGCGGGAGGCCGATCGTCGGCCAGTCGGCCGAGCAGATCATCGACCAGACGATGGAGCTGGCCGAAGGGACGCGCTTCGTGGTGCTCGCGCCGGTGGTGCGGGGGCGCAAGGGGGAGTACGGCAAGCTGCTCGATGAGCTCAGGGCCGACGGTTTCGCGCGCGTGAAGATCGACGATCGGGTGCGCATGTTGGAGGAGTCGATCGTGCTCGACAAGCGCTACAAGCACGATGTCTCGGTCGTGGTGGACCGGCTGATCATGCGCCACGACGTGCGCAAGCGACTGGCGGACTCGATCGAGACGGCGGTCGCCCTGGCCGATGGGCTCCTCGAGATCGAGATCATCGGCTCCGCCCTGCCGGGCTCCGCGTCCTCGTCGGCCGCTCCCGACCCGGCGACGGGCAAGCGCTCGGTGGGTGCGCGGCGGTACTCGGGCGGGCGGGGGCCGGCCCAGTCAGAGCCCGAGCGTGCGCATGCGACCGGCGCCAAGGGCGCGCGCGGGGCGGCCGCGCAGATCACCCCGGGGGTGGCGCCCGAGGCCGGGACGGTGTTCACGTTCTCCGAGAAGTTCGCCTGCCCCGAGCACGGGCCGTCGCTCACCGAGCTCGAGCCGAGGATCTTCTCCTTCAACTCCCCGCACGGGGCGTGCGATCGCTGCACGGGGCTCGGCTCGCAGATGGAGATCGATCCCGAGCTGGTCGTGCCCAACCCGGCGCTGTCGATCGGCGAAGGGGCGCTCGCGCCCTGGGCGAACAGCACCTCGAACTACTACGAGCAGGTCACCGAGGCGATCGCCGAGCGCTACGGCGTGGACCTCGAAGCCCCGTGGGAGGAGCTGCCCGAAGAGCAGCAGCGCATATTTCTGGAGGGGACGAACGGAGAGCCGATCCAGGTCACCTACCGCAACCGCTACGGACGGCGTCGCTCATACGCGACGAAGTTCGAGGGGATCGTGAGGAACCTTCAGCGCCGCTACCGGGAGACCGATTCGGAGTGGACCCGGGAGAAGATCGAGGAGTTCATGTCGCTGCGGGCCTGTCCGACGTGCGGGGGGCGCGCCTGCGGGCGGAGTCCCGCGCGGTGCTCGTGGGGGGGACGCGTATCGAGGACTTCTGCGCGCTCTCGGCGCGGCGGGCGCTCGAGTGGCTCGATGAGGTCGAGCTCTCAGAGACGGACCGGCATGTGGCAAGGCTGATCCTGCGTGAGATATCCGAGCGGCTGCGGTTTCTCGAGAACGTGGGCATCGGGTACCTGTCGATGGATCGCGCAGCCGCGACGCTGTCCGGCGGGGAGGCGCAGCGGATTCGGCTGGCGACCCAGATCGGCTCGTCGCTCGTGGGGGTGCTGTACATACTGGACGAGCCCTCGATCGGGTTGCACCAGCGCGACAACGCCAAGCTGATCGGCACGCTGGAGCGGTTGCGCGACCTGGGGAACACAGTGATCGTGGTCGAGCACGATGAGCAGACGATGCGCGCGGCCGATCAGCTCCTGGACCTCGGCCCGGGCGCGGGCGAGCACGGCGGGCGGATCGTCGCGCAGGGAACCGCCGAGCAGGTCGAGAGGGTGAACGAGTCCCTGACCGGGCAGTTCCTGTCGCGCGCGCGCACGATCGCAGTGCCCCAGCGCCGGCGCACGCCCAGCGGCTACGTGGAGATCCTCGGGGCAAGCCAGCACAACCTGCGAGACATCGACGTGCCCGTCCCGCTCGGAGTGCTGACCTGCGTGACCGGGGTTTCGGGGTCGGGCAAGTCGACGCTCGTCAACGAAGTTCTGTTCAAGGCGGTGGCCAACCGGTTGCACCGCGCCCGCCAGCGTTCGGGCTCGCACCGCGCGATCCATGGCCTCGAGCAGCTGGACAAGATCATCGCCGTCGACCAGTCGCCGATCGGGCGCACGCCCCGCTCGAATCCGGCCACCTACACGGGGCTGTTCGACGTGATCCGCGACCTCTTCTCAAAGACCCAGGAGGCCCGCGCGCGGGGATACAAGCCCGGGCGGTTCAGCTTCAACGTGAAGGGAGGGCGCTGCGAGGTCTGCCGCGGAGACGGGCAGATCAAGATCGAGATGCACTTCCTGCCCGACGTATACGTTCCGTGCGAGCAGTGCCACGGCAAGCGCTACAACCGCGAGACGCTCGAGGTGCGGTTCAAGGGCAGGAGCATCGCCGACGTGCTCGACATGCCCGTCGAGGAGGCGCTCCGGTTCTTCGAGCACATTCCGAAGATCCGCCGGCGCCTCGAGACCCTGGATGCGGTCGGATTGGGCTACGTCAGGCTCGGCCAGCCCGCCACGACGCTCTCGGGAGGGGAGGCCCAGCGCGTGAAGCTCGCGACCGAGCTGTCGAAGATCGCAACCGGGCGCACGCTGTACATCCTCGACGAGCCCACCACGGGTTTGCACTTCGCCGACGTGCAGCGGCTGCTGGAGGTGCTCCAGCGCCTGGTCGATGCCGGTAACAGCGTGGTCGTGATCGAGCACAACCTCGACGTGATCAAGTCCGCCGACCGGCTGATCGACATGGGTCCCGAGGGAGGCGAGGAGGGGGGCATGGCGATCGCCGTGGGGACCCCCGAGGAGGTCGCGGCCGAGCCGGCCTCCCACACGGGACGGTTCCTGGCGGAGATCCTCACTCCGGTCGTCAAGCGGGGCGCTGAGAAGTCGGGCAAGAGCGCCCAGCGCAAACGCCGGGCCAGGGTCGCTGTATGAGCGGACGGCCTCCTGCGACGGGCAATCCATCGCAGGAGGCGAAGGAGCTGGCGTTCAGGGCGCGGCTGTGGGCGCAGAAGTGGCGGTGGTTTGAGCGAAGCTCGCTGCCATGGAACCGCGCGCGCATCCACTGGGAGTTCCTGCGCCGCGAGGCGTTCGTGCGCTGGCCGGTGCAGGGGAACGTGCTCGAGGCACTGCGCGAGGGACGTCTGGAGATCGGAGCAGGGACGCTGCTGGAGCCCGAGGTGTGGATCACCGCGCCGGGGGACGCGCGCGTGCGGATCGGCGCCGGGACGTTTCTGAACCGCGGCGTGATGGTGGCCGCGCAGAAGCTGGTGGAGATCGGCGATCACTGCATGCTCGCGAACGGCTGCTTCGTCTCCGACGCGTCCCACCGCTACGACGATCCGGAGAAGCCGATCACCTGGCAGGGGTTCGAGAGCAAGGGCCCGACGCGGATCGGCAACAACTGCTGGCTTGGAGCCAACGTGGTGGTAACGAGCGGGGTGACGATCGGCGAGCGCTGCGTGATCGGCGCCAACAGCGTCGTCACGGGCGACATGGAGCCGTTCTCGGTGGCCGCGGGGCTGCCCGCGCGCGTAATCCGGCGCATCGAGCGCCATGCCTGAGCTCCCTGTGCATCCGAACCGGCAGTCCGCGTAGATCAACCGCACGAGGTCCAGGTTCGCCGGGCCCATAGACCAAGCCTGGCACATCCTGGCGGTCGTCGAGCCCCTGCCGGGCCTGGGCATAGCAGGCCTCTATTTCACGCGCCGACTAGTGTGCATGTCGTGGAGCTGTACGAGGCGATGCGCTGTGCGCCCACCACCCGGCGCTTTGGGACCGATCCCGTCCCGAGCGAGACGCTGCGCCGCGTGCTGGAGAACGCAAGGTTCGCGCCGAGCGGCGGCAACCGTCAGGGCTGGCGGGTTGTCGCGGTGCAGCAGGCGGACACGCGGCGCGCGCTGCGGGACCTCTATCAGCCCCACTGGCGCGCCTACATGGAGCGCACCGGTGGCGCCGCGGCGCTCGCCGACCCAGACCAGGCCGACCCGCGGCGGGCGCGGGCGGTGAGGCGGGCCGACGAGTTCGCCGAGCGGATGCACGAGGTGCCGCTGCACCTGGTCGTCTGCGCGCGACTCGGCGACCTGGCGATCGTGGACGCCGGACTCGACCGTCCGAGCATCGTGGGCGGCGCTTCGATCTACCCGTTCGTCCAGAACATCCTGCTGGGTCTCCGCGCCGAGGGTCTCGGCGCGGCCCTGACCACGCTGCTGGCGCCCGCCGAGCCGGAGGTCAAGCGGCTCCTCGCAGATCCCGGACGACGTCGTGCTCGCCGCCTACGTGCTGGTCGGCCCTCGCGACGAGCCGTGGCCCACGCGCCTCTCCCGCAGGCCGGTCGAGGAGTTCGCGTTCTCCGAGCGGTACGGGCAGGCGCTGTAGGCGCTGCGGCACGGCGGGCTCTCAGCGCGGACGCTCGGCCAGGCTGGCCTTCAGCTCGGCCAGCTCTGCGGGGTCGATCGAGTAGGTGTGCTCGGGACCGGGATACCGTCGCAGGCGCACGTCCTCCGCGTAGGCGGCCACGCCGGCGTTCATCTCCTGCTGGAGGTTGGCGTAGCGCTTGACGAACCGTGGCCCGAGGCCGTCGCGGATGCCGAGCAGGTCGTGGAAGACGAGCACCTGCCCGTCGGTTGCGGGGCCCGCGCCGATGCCGATCACCGGTATGTCCATCTGGCCCATCAGCTCCTCGGTCACCGCCGCGGGGATCGCCTCGAACACGATCGCGAAGCAGCCGGCCTCCTGCAGGGCGAGCGCCTCTGAGCCGATGCGCGCCGCGGCCACCGCGGTGCGGCCCTGAGCCTTCCAGCCGCCCAGGGCGGTCGAGGTCTGAGGGGTGAGCCCGACGTGTCCCATCACGGGGATGCCGGCGTTCACGATCGCGCGCGCCCGGCGTGCGGGGGCCTCGCCACCGCCCTCGAGCTTGACGGCGTCGCAGCCGGCCTCCTGGACCATCCTCACCGCGCTGCTCACGGCCTGCTCGTCGGAGACCTCGTAGGAGCCGAAGGGCAGATCGCCGATCAGAAGCGGAGTGGTGAGCCCGCGGCGGGCAGCGGCGGCGAGCACCAGCATGTCATCCAGGCGCACGGGGGTGGTTGCGTTGTAGCCGAGCACGTCGTGGCGGCGGAGTCGCCCACGAGCACCAGATCGACGCCGGCCGCCTCCGCGGCGCGGGCGCTCGGGTAGTCATACGCGGTGACCATCACGATCGGATCCGCGAGCCGCTTCTTCTCCGCGAGCAGCGGCAGGGTCATCGGCAGGCGGCCCGGATCGGAGGGCACGTTGACGGCGGGATACCCGGTCCGGGGTGCCGGGACTGGAGATCGAGCGGCCCGCTACTGGACATCTGGCTGGTGGGATGGCTTGACATTGTGGATCCTCTCTGACGGGAGGTTGACGCCCCGCTGCGCTATCCGGAGGAACCCGTCCCGACAGGGACGGACTCCGGGGTGAGCAGGGTCGCCACCGCGTCGTCGACGGTGATGATGCGATTGGTGTTGGCCTCGACGTGGACGACGCGAGGCTCGTAGTGCTCCAGCTCTGCTTGCTCGTAGCCGGCATAGGAGACGACGATGATGGTGTCTCCGAGATGGACCAAGCGTGCGGCGGCGCCGTTGATCTGCACGGCTCCCGATCCCCGCTCTCCCGCGATCGTGTAGGTCTCGAATCGGGCGCCGTTGTCGATGTCGAGCACGTGCACCTGCTCGTGCTCGAGGATGTCGGCTGCCTCCAGCAGGTCCGGGTCGACGGTGATCGATCCGACGTAGTGCAGGTCGCAGCCAGTGATCGTCGCGCGGTGGATCTTGGACTTGAGCATCACGCGTTGCATCAGGCGATCGCCTTTCGTGGAAGCGGTTGACGTGGGGTCGATGCATCGGCCGGTTGACAGCACGGCGTTGTCGATCAGGCGCACCTCGCCGATGCGGGCGGCAACCGCCAGCAGGCTCTCACGCGCGAGCGTGTCGAGCGGCTCGAGCGTCTCGGGATCAACGAGCGCCAGGTACTCGGGCTCGACGCCCGACGCGAGCATCGCCTCGCGGGCGGCGTCCAGGAGGGCGCGTGCGGAGCGCTCGCCGGCCGTGGCGCGCTCGGCAGGCGGCATCGAGCGCCGCGGGCAGCGCGAGCGCGCGCGAACGCTCCTCTGCCGGAGAGCAGGGCGTTGCGGCTGGACATGGCCAGCCCGTCGGGCTCGCGGACGGTCGGACCGACCTCGATCCGAACGGGCAGGTTCAGGTCCGCGACCAGGCGGCGGATGACCACAACCTGCTGGGCATCCTTCTGGCCGAAGTAGGCAACATCCGGCATCGCCATGCAGAGCAGCTTTGTCACGACGGTGCTCACGCCGCGGAAATGCTCGGAGCCGCGGAGCGACTCCCTCCAGCCTGTCGGTCACCCCCAGCACCTCCACGATGGTGGCGAAGCCGGGCGGGTAGACCTCCTCCACCGATGGCACGAACAGCACGTCGGCGCCGGCCGCGCCGGCAAGCTCGGCGTCGCGCTCCTGGCGACGCGGATAGTGCTCGAGGTCTGAGCGCTCGTTGAACTGCGCGGGGTTGACGAACAGCGTGACCGCCACCAGATCGCACTGCTGCCCGCGCGCGACGGATCAGCGAGAGATGACCCTCATGAAGCGCCCCCATCGTGGGGACCAGGCCGATCGTGAGCCCCTCGCGCCGGGTGGGCCCGAGCGCGTCCCGCAGCTCGGCGACGGTACGCACCGTCCGCATACGGCGGATCGAGGGTGGGTTGGTGTCTCATCGGTCTCGGTCCAGTTCCCTGCGGATACCGGCACGACTGAAGGCGGTTGATGCAACGACACTTCGGGTCCATCTCGAGCTATCTCGGTGACGGCCTGTGGCTGATGATACAGCCGTTCCTCGGTCGGTGGGAGGCCGAGGGCGCTGCGTGCGCAACATCACACATGGTCAATGACGCCAGAAATATCAATCCGCACAATCTGGGGCCGCTATCTGCGGGCTCGAGCGCTAGGTCCAGCCCGTTTCGACCCGGTCCGGCCCTCGGGAGGGGCGTTTAGGACGTGCGCGGGCGGGTCGGGTCTTGCGTCAGACCGGGGACTACGTCGCAATTTGTTAAGCTGGCCGCCCAGCCAAAGGATTGATTGGGCACGCAGCCCCCGGCCCCCTCCTCCTCCTTTGGGCCGGGGGCGCGCTTGTCCCAGGTACGATGCATATCGCCGTACCGCGCACACCGAGCCCGGGCCTCCTCGGAACCAGGGGAGGCTACAACCTGCTCTCTGCTCGTCGGTGTTCATGGGTGACTTCTCACGCACGGTCATCTACTGCACATTTCCTCTCCGGGCCTGCGGATCGGCTCAGCCGTCGGAGGAGTCATCTGGCTTCGCCGCTTGCGGCCATTCTTGTCGGCGCGTCCGGTGCCGAGGCATTCCCGGCAGATGACCCACTTGGTGTCCTCGGGCATCTCCGGTGCAGGCCACTGAGTCCACCCCGCGCCGGCGCAGGTCGAGCAGCGGGCGTTCTCGGGGATTCGCTTGTCGTGCTGGGGCATGGGGTGAGCGTAGCCGAGCGCTGAGCGCGGCGACTCTTGGGCCGGCGCGCTGACGCCGAGATCGACCGCCCCCCTCCCGTCTCACCAGGCGTCGACGTACGGGCGCTTCTTACCCCGCGTCCACCACTCGCCCGCGGCGTCGCTGAAGAGCATCGCGATCCAGCGCCGCGAGTCGGCGGGATCGATGACGTCGTCGATCTCGCCATAGGCCGCCATGTTCAGGCCCTGGCCGTGCTCGTAGGCGGAGGCGACCGTCGCAGCAAAGACGCGCTCGCGCTCCTGGGGATCCTCGATCGCCTCGAGCTCGCGCCGCATGCCCAGGCGCACGGCGCCCTCAAGACCCATGGCGCCGAACTCCGATGTCGGCCAGGCGACCGTGAACAGGGGCGCCTTGAATCCGCCGCCGGCCATCGCCTGCGCCCCGAGTCCGTAGCCCTTACGCAACACGATCGTCCCGGCCGGCACGCTGAGGTTGGCCCCGACGAGGAACATCCGCGCGAAGTGGCGCACTGTTGCCGTGCGCTCTGCCGCCGGGCCGACCATGAACCCGGGGGTGTCGCACAGAAACAGGACGGGCAGCTCGAACGCGTCACAGAGGCCCAGGAAGCGCGTTGCCTTGTCGGCGCCGTCAGCGTCGATCGCGCCGCCGAGGTGGGTCGGGTCGTTCGCCACGACTCCCAGGGGGCGGCCGTCGTGGAGCGCGAGCGCGGTGATCGTTCCCGATCCGAACCCGCGGCGCAGCTCGAGCACGGAGCCCTCGTCGAAGAGCGTGTCCAGAACCCGGCGCACGTCGTAGATGCGCTTGCGGTTCTCGGGGATGAGCGTCCTCAGCAGATCCTGGTCGGGCACGCTCCCCGGATCGGTCCGGCCGCGGAAGTAGGAGAGGTAGCGCTTCGCCTGCGCGACCGCCTCGCGGTCGTCTCCGACGCGTAGGTCAACCACGCCGTTTGCGTGCTGCACCTCGATCGGTCCCACGTCGGCGGCGTCGTGGACGCCCAGCCCGCCGCCCTCGATCATCGCGGGCCCGCCCATCCCGATGCTCGAGTCCTCCGTTGCGATCACCACGTCGCAGCACCCGAGCAGCGCCGCGTTGCCCGCGAAGCAGTAGCCCGAGGCGATGCCGACGAGCGGCACGAGACCGCTCAGGCGCGCGAACAGGTGAAACGCCCGGCAGTCGAGCCCTGCCACGATCGGCATGTCCACGTCGCCCGGCCGCCCGCCACCTCCCTCGGCGAACAGCACCACAGGCAGCCTGCGCCGGTCGGCGAGATCGAACAGGCGGTCCTTCTTTGCGTGGTTGCGCATGCCCTGCGTACCCGCCAGGACCGTGTAGTCGTAGGACATCGCCACGCACGGCCGACCTTCGATATCACCCACCCCTGCGACAAGCCCGTCCGCCGGAGTGCGGGCGATCAGCTCCTCACGCGGGCGCCGGCGCTCCTGGGCGGCGAACAGCAGCGGGCCGTACTCGACGAACGTGCCGTCGTCGACCAGGTCGGCGAGGTTCTCGCGCGCGGTGCGCCGACCCTGCTCGTGGCGCCGCGCGATCGCCGCCGTGCGGGCCGCGTCCAACCCGATCTCATGACGCTCGCGCACCGCGCGCAGATCGGCGCGCTCGCCCCCGTCGCGCTGCTCCACCGCCTCACCCGCCTCGCCCCCGCCGCCGGCGCCCGGCTGGAGCGTCAGCAGCAGCTGACCCTCCTCGACCGCGTCCCCGACCGCGACCGCGAGGTGGCGCACGACGCCGCTTGCTTCCGCGAGGACCTCATGCTCCATCTTCATCGCCTCGAGCACCACCAGCGGCGTGCCCGCTCCGACCCGCTCCTCGCTGACGGGCGAAACCGAGACAACGACGCCCGCAAACGGCGCCGTCACTGAGATCTCGGCGGATGGGGCCATCGCGAGATCATCGCTCAAGGCCACTCCACGAGTCGGCCGCCCTCTGCGGGCCGCCTTCTACGGGCAATCTTCGGGTCGATCGCGTGGGCTCTCCCACGGAGCAATTACCATCCGCTCGCATGTCCGCCGAGGAGCGTGAGCTGTCTGCCGAGGAGCGTGAGCTGTCGGCCCCCGAGCGGCGCGAGGTCCTGAAGGAGGTGCTCGCGCAGGCACGGGGCTGCATCCGCTGTCCCGAGCTGGCGGCGACTCGCAAAACGGTCGTGTTCGGCTCCGGGAACGCGGACGCAGACCTGATGTTCGTCGGTGAGGCGCCGGGGGCCAGCGAGGACGAGCAGGGAGTGCCGTTCGTGGGGCGGGCCGGGAAGCTGCTCGAGAAGCTGCTGGAGGAGATCGGGATGACCCGTTCGGAGGTCTTTATTGCAAACACCCTCATGTGCAGGCCCCCGGGCAATCGCGATCCGCAGCCGGTCGAGATCGAGAATTGTCAGGACTACCTTCTGCGCAAGGTCGAGCTGATCCAGCCGACCGTGATCTGCACGCTGGGCAACTTCTCGACCAAGCTCCTGCGCGGCGACCCGGCCGGCATCACGCGGGTGCACGGACGGCCGGAGGTGCTCGAGCTGGGCCGGCGCGCAGTGCGGCTCTATCCGATCTACCACCCCGCCGCTGCGCTCTACACGCCGCGCATGCTCGAGACGCTGCGCGAGGACTTCATGCAACTTCCGGAGCTCCTCGCGCTGGGGCCGCCCGAGCAGCCGCAGGCGCCGCAGCTGCCGGAGGTACCCGAGGCGGCCGAGGTTGCTGATGCGGCCGAGGTTGCGGACGTGGCACCCGGAGGTCCTCCCGAGCGGGACCCCGAGGTGGACCAGCTTGGACTGTTCTAGACGCTGACGAGCCCTTCCTCGCCCTGGAAAGAGGGGATCTCGTGTGAATGTCGAATAGTGGTGGTCAGGTCCTAAAGTAAGTGATGATGGCTGCCGATAAAGGCCCTGTCTCCATCCCTCGTAGAAACGACCGGCCCGCGCTTCTTCCTCCCGCGGGTCGGTTGCTTTAACGAGAGTCGGCATGGTTGGCTCTAGAGTCTCGTCGTGGCCCTGCGCATCGTCGAAACCTCGGATCCCTCGGGCACCGAATCGCTGGGTGCCGAGTTGGCGGCCGACCTGAGGGACGGCGACGTGGTGCTTGTGCGGGGCGAGCTGGGTGCGGGCAAGACCACGCTCGTTCGCGGCGCCGCTCGTGCTCTGGGGGTCACCGACCCCGTGACGAGCCCGACCTTCAGCATCGGCCACCGCTACCGGGCCGCCCAAGTCACCGTCTCGCACCTGGATCTC
Organism: uncultured Solirubrobacteraceae bacterium; assembly: GCA_963709885.1. Lineage (GTDB taxonomy): Bacteria > Actinomycetota > Thermoleophilia > Solirubrobacterales > Solirubrobacteraceae > Palsa-744. Next base: position 97,587 of record CAVPXY010000003.1, read on the forward strand.
TACCGGCTCGAGGGGCTCGAGCACGAGGATCCCGCGCTCCTCAGCGACTACCTAGGCGAGGGACGGATCGCCTTCGTCGAGTGGCCATCACAGGCTGACGGCGAACGCGAGCTGCCGGGCGCCCGCCTGCGGGTGACGCTCAGCCATCGGGGTGGCGACCGCAGGCGCATCGAGCTAGGAGATGAACGCGACGGCGAACGGCCGGAGCGATGATCACGCTCGGCTTCGACACCGCCACGCCGTCGACAACCGTGGGACTGCGTCTCGCCGACGGAACCACACTCACAGCGCGCGATGATCCCGGGTTCGGAGAGCGTCCCGGGCACGCGACGCGGCTGCTTTCGATGACCGACGAGCTGCTCGCCCGGTCCGGCGTGGCCTGGAGCGCGCTCGACCGGATCGCCGTGGGCCTCGGACCGGGCAGGTTCACGGGTCTGCGCGTCGGGATCGCCACCGCGCGGGGGCTCGCGCAGTCGCTGTCGGTGGAGCTGGTCGGAGTGTCGAGCCTGATGGCGCTCGCGACGAATGCCTCCCTCGCGAGTGCAGGTTCAACGGACGGCCGGCCGGGGGTGCTGGCGGTGATCGACGCGCTTCGCGGGGAGGCGTTTGCCTGCGCCTACCGCGGCGGTCGCGGGGGCTCGCTGGGCAAGCTCGTGCCCCCGCGCGCCCTGGCTCCCGAGGACCTCGGGGACGTCGTCGCCCAGGCCGAGCAGCGAGACGGGGAGTATGGGGAGCGATGGCTCGCGGTTGGGGACGGGGCGATACGTTTCCGCGATCATCTGGAGCTGGCTGGAGTGACGGTTCCCGCAGACGCCTCGCCACTGCATCTGGTGGACGCGCGGGCCATATGTGAGCTCGGCGTTTGCGCCCCGGCGGCGGCACGCTACGAGGAGGTCGTGCCTGACTACCGGCGCCGGGCCGACGCAGAGATCGCGCTGGAGGGCGTCGCGGCGTCGGAGAGTTTGAAACCGTGACGGAGCTATCCGCCGCGCAGCTGCGAGCCGGTCATCCACCGCCCGTGGAGATCCGACGGCTCCTCTACACCGATCTGCCCCAGGTGATCGCGATCGAGCGTCGCGTCTTCCCGACACCGTGGTCGTTGGCGATGTTCGTGCTCGAGCTCTCCAAGCAGTCGGGGATATGTCTTGCGGCGATTGGCGCCGCCGACCCGACGCTTCGCGCTGTGCGCCCCCCAGCAGGCACAGCGTCCGGAGGACCGGGTCGGGCTGAGTGCTCCGGTGGTCGGGGATCGGCCGGCGCGCGGCGGTTGGTGGGATATCTGATCTGCTCGCGCTACGACACGGTCTGGCACGTGATGAACGTGGCGGTGGACGTCGACCATCAGCGCATGGGCTTGGCCTCGGCGCTGCTGGCCGAACTCTATTCGCGGGTGAGCGAACAGGACGCACGCTTCACGCTGGAGGTACGCCGTTCCAATCACGTCGCCATCCACCTCTACGAGAAGGAGGGCTTTCGCGCGGCCGGTATACGCCGCCGCTACTACCAGGACAACGGCGAGGACGCGTTGGTGATGTGGCGCACGCCGGCCACGCTGCTCGACCGGTCGGGGGTGGGTCCTTTGGAGGACGTGCCCAACCCGGGGCCTGTATGAGCGCCATCCTGGCGCTCGAGACCAGCTGCGACGACACGTGCGCAGCCGTGATCGACGCGGACGGGCGCACACGGGCGAACGTGATCTCATCGCAGCAGGTCCACGACAGGTTCGGCGGAGTCGTCCCTGAGATCGCCTCCCGGCACCACCTCGCGCTGGTGAACCTGATCGTCGAGGATGCGCTGGACCAGGCGGGCATGACGCTGGACGACATAGGCGTGGTCGCCGCGACCCAGGGCCCCGGCCTCGTGGGGGCGCTGCTGGTCGGGCTCTCCACGGCGAAGGCGCTCGCCGCCGCCAGAGAGCTGCCGTTCGTGGCAATCGACCATCTGCAGGGGCATGTCGCGGCGAACTTCCTTGACCAGGCGTTTGAGCCGCCGTTTGTGTGTCTGATCGCCAGTGGCGGGCATACGCTGCTCGCACACGTCTCCGAGCACGACGGCTTCGAGGTTCTCGGTCGCACGCTCGACGACGCGGCCGGCGAGGCGTTCGACAAGGGGGCGAGGATGCTCGGGCTGGGCTACCCGGGTGGCGCGGCGCTCGAGCGCCTGGCGGCCACGGGCGACCCCGAGGCGTTCTCGTTCCCCGGCTCGCGCGGCGAGCGTTCCCGCGGCGGACGGGGGACCGCTCGCCATGCCTTCGCGCAGAGCCTGGACTTCTCCTTCGCGGGCGTGAAGACCGCGCTGCTGTACCGCTTGCGCGAGCTGTCAGAGGTGCAGGCGCGAGCGCGGGCCGCGGACCTCGCCGCGTCCTATCAGGCGGCGATCGTGGACAGCCTGATCCTCGGCGCCGAGCGGGCGCTTGCTGCGACGGGGCTCGAGCGCCTGGCCGTCGGAGGTGGAGTGGCGGCCAACGGCGAGTTGCGGCGGCGCCTGAGCGGGGTCGGCGCGACGCTTCACGTTCCGGCGCGCGAGCTGTGCACCGACAACGCGGCCATGATCGCGAGCGCCGCGCGCTTTGCCGAGCAGCTGCCCTACCCGGAGTACCTTCCGCTGGACGCCTATGCGACCGGGGAACGGCCGCGGTGACGGTGATCACCGTCTACTCCAAGCCCGACTGCCACCTCTGCGCCGAGGCGATGATGGCGCTGCGGGGTCTGCAGGCGGAGCTCGGATTCGTGCTCGAGGAGCGCGACATCACCACCGACGATGCTCTCCACCGCGTCTACTTCGAGCGTATTCCGGCCGTGGCGCTGGACGGCGAGGTGCTGTTCGAGTACTTCGTGCAGGAGGAGGTCTTGCGCGAACGTCTAGAGTCACGGCGATGACCTACGCAGAACCGACGACGGGCCCGGCCGGCGGGGCGCGAGGCGGGCAACGCATCCTCCGAGCGGCTGTCCCTCGGGGTGGCGGCTCGACTGTCGCGCTACCTGCAGGTGTTGACACAGGCCAAGAAGATGGGCAAGGAGACGATCTCCTCACAGGAGCTGTCGGACTACACCCACGTGAACTCCACCCAGATCCGCCGCGATCTGTCCGGCTTCGGGAAGTTCGGCAAGCGCGGGGTCGGCTACAACGTCGAGGCGCTCGTCTCTCAGATCCGCAAGATTCTGCGCACCGCCGGCCAGCACAACATCGCGCTGCTCGGAGCGGGACACCTTGGCACGGCGATCGCCTCCTCAGACATCTTCGCCGATCACGGCTTCCGTGTGGTCGCGATCTTCGACGTGGACTCGGCCAAGGTCGGCACGAGCGTGGGCAGCCAGGTTGTGCGCCACACCGATGAGCTGCGCCGGATCGTGGAGGAGGAGGACATCGTCGTGGGCGTGCTCGCCGTGCCCACCGGCGCCGCCCAGTCGCTCGCGGACGAGCTCGTCCAGGCCGGCGTGAAGATCATCTTCAACTACTCCGAGTCGCTGCTGGTCGTGCCACCGGAGGTGACCGTGCACACCTCCAGCCCGGCGGTCGATCTCCTCTACGCGCTGTACTTCTACCTGACCTGAGGTCGCGGTCGCAGCGGGTGCCTCACACCGGACACCGACCGCTCTGAGCGCTGAGCTGAACACCATGACGACCCTGGACCTGGACCAAGCCGTCGAGACGTTTGCCGAGGCGTCTGACTTCACCGTCGGCGTGGAGGAGGAGTTCTCGATCCTTCACCCGGATACCCTCGATCTCATCCCGCGCTTCGAGGAGCTGCGCGCCGCGGCGGAGAGCGACCCCGCCTTCGCAGAGGGCATCACCGGTGAGCTGATCTGCTCGGAGATCGAGATCATCTCGGGCATCGGTGCGAACCTGCACGACGCGCTGGCCCGCCAGCGCGAACGGCGGGGACGCCTGTTCGCGCTCGCCGGAGCCCAGGGCGTGGCGCTGGGCGCCACCGGGACACATCCCTGGGCCGACTACCGCGAGCAGCCGATCATCGACACCGAGCACTACCGCCGTGTCGAGGAGGGCTTGAAATACGTGGCTTGGCGGAACAACACCTTCAGCCTGCACGTGCACCTGGGCGTGCGCGGCATCGACCGCGCGGTTCGCGTCTGCGATCGCCTGCGGCCGGTTTTGCCGCTGCTGCTCGCGATCTCCGCGAACTCGCCGTATCTGGATGGCCTTGACACCGGACTTCACTCGGCCCGGACGCAGAGCTTCACCAAGAGCTTTCCCCGCTGCGGCGTTCCCGATCCGTTCGGCGGCTGGTGTGCCTACCGTGAGTACATCGAGTTTCTCGTGCGTACCCGCTCGATCGTTGAGTTCACCCAGGTTTGGTGGTCGGTCAGGCCGCACTTCAACTTCGGCACCGTCGAGGTGCGCGTCTGCGACGCGCAGGCGACCGCGCAGGAGTCAGACGCCCTCGCGGGGCTGATTGCCGCGTGCATCGCGCAGGCGACGCGGGACGTCGATGAGGGCGTTCCCTTCTCAGACCCCGCCCCGCGGCTGATCGAGGAGAACATGTGGCGGGCGATCCGCTTTGGGCTCGACGGTCGGCTGCTCGATCTGGGGCGGGGCGTGGAGTATCCGGCCCGGGAGGCGATCGAGCGGCTGCTCTCCTGGACCGCGCCGATCCGCGCCGAGCTCGGGATCGATCCCGCGTTCCCCGAGCGTAACGGTTCTCAGCGGCAGCGGCGGATGATCGAAGCGGGGGCCACCCGCGACGAGGTCTTCGCGGCGTCGGTGAAGGAGACTCGACAGACCTATTCAGAGGAGGTGACGGTGTGAGTGGTGATCCAGCGCAGCAGCCGAGCGGATCGGCCCCGGGCTCGGCCACGGGGGAACCGAGCGAAGACGAGCTTCGGGCGGCCTACGAGGCGGAACTGAGTCGCATGACCCCTGCCGACATGATGCTGCAGGCGGCCGTGTCGCTCTTGCACCTCGGCGCTCGCCGGCTGGGTCTGAGCGGCGCAGCAGAGCGTTCTCAGGGGAACGACACCGCCTCCGGGACGCGGGAGCACAAGGTCGGGGGGACCGGCTCGCAGTCGGCGGAGCCGGGCGCCGGTGGTGCGCCTGGGGAGGGACGCGACTTGGAGCAGGTGCGTGACGCGATCGACGGCGTCAGAGCGCTGCTGGGCATTCTCGAGCGCAGCATGCCCCGCGAGCTGCGTCCCCTGCGCGACGCCCTCTCCCAGCTGCAGCTCGCCTACGCACGTGAAACCCAGGCGGGTGCAGCTGCACCTCCGAGCAGCGAGAAGGCCCAGCCCGCAGGGGGCGAGGATACGCCCACGGCCGAGGAGCGGCCCGGTGCTCCCGGACCGGCTCAGGCGAGTGGCAGGCTGTGGGTGCCCGGGAGCTGAAGCTCCCCGAGCCCGCCTCGTGCCGGCCGGCGCCTCGCCGGCCGGCACGATAGACTGCGCCCGCGTTTACGCCGGGTAAACGCTCGTCCGGAGCGATCCGGCCGAGGAACGTGCGCGCGAACATCCTCGCGCGGCATACCAATCAGACCGCGGAGGATTACGTTGAGCAGCTTTCTGACGAACCACGGGGTCGTCGTCGCCCTCGTTTGCGCCGCCTGTGCCGTGGTGTATGGGCTCGTGACGACGCGATCCCTGCTTGCGCTTTCGCCGGGCAACGAGCGGATGCAGAGCATCTCGCTGGCGGTTCAGCAGGGCGCGCGCGCGTACCTGAACCGCCAATACACGACGATCGCCATCGCAGGCGTCGTGCTGTTCGTCGCGCTCATCTTCATCCAGAACATTGCGGTGGCCTGCGGGTTCGCGATCGGTGGCCTTCTGTCGGGCTCCACCGGATACATCGGAATGAACGTCTCGGTCCGCGCAAATGCCCGTGTCGCCGAGGCTGCGCGCGGTGGCGTCACGCCGGCACTTCGGGTGGCCTTCCGCGGGGGAGCGATCACCGGCCTGTTGGTCGTCGGGCTGGCGCTGATCGGTGTGGCGGGCTACTACGGGGCGCTGACGTCGTTCTTCAACGACACCCCGAAGACCGCGGTCGATGCCCTGATCGGCCTCGGTTTCGGCGGCTCCCTGATATCGGTGTTCGCGCGTCTTGGCGGTGGCATCTTCACGAAGGCCGCCGATGTGGGGGCGGACCTCGTCGGCAAGGTCGAGGCGGGTATCCCCGAGGACGACCCACGCAACCCGGCGACGATCGCAGACAATGTGGGCGACAACGTCGGCGATTGCGCCGGTATGGCGGCCGACCTGTTCGAGACGTACGCGGTAACGGCCGTCGCGGTGATCCTCCTAGGCGTGCTCACGTTCAACGAGGTCACCCGCGTCGCGCTGTATCCGCTCGTCATCGGGGGCGCAGCGATCATCGCGTCGATCATCGGCACGTTCGCCGTTCGCACGAGCTCGGGCAACGTCGAGCGGGCCCTGTTGCAGGGGCTGGTGGTGTCCGGCGTGATCGCCGCGGCGGCGTTTGCGCCGATCACCTACTGGCTGGTGCGCAACCTGACCTTTCAGCAGGTGGGTACCGCGAAACCGCCGAGCTGGTCGCATCTGTATCTGTGCTCGCTGATCGGAATCGCCGTCACCGCGCTGCTGTTCGGACTGACCGAATACTACACCTCGACCCGCTTCTCGCCGGTGAAGAAGACCTCGAAAGCGTCGATCACAGGCCACGCCACGAACATCATCCAGGGCTTTGCCTCTGGCCTCCAGGCCACGGCGCTGCCGGCGATCGTGATCGTGCTCGGGATCCTCGGCTCGTGGAAGCTCGCGGGCGGAGGCGTCACCGGCATCTACGGGATCGGCGTCGCGGTGATGGGGCTGCTCTCGCTCACCGGGCTGATCGTCGCACTCGACGCGTTCGGTCCGATCACCGATAACGCGGGGGGCATCGCCGAGATGGCCGACCTGCCGGAGGACGTGCGAAGAGTCACGGATCGCCTCGACGCGGTCGGGAACACGACGAAGGCGGTCACGAAGGGCTACGCGATCGGCTCCGCCGTGCTCGCCGCCATCGTGTTGTTCGCCGGGTTCCAGAAAGAACTGGAGAACAAGCTCTCGCACGCGATCTCCTTCGGCATCAACGAACCGCCGGTGCTCATCGGGCTGATCGTCGGCGGGCTGATGGTGTGCCTGTTCGCCTCGCTCTCGATCGAGGCCGTCGGTCGTGCCGGCGGCGCAGTGGTGGAGGAGGTGCGCCGCCAGTTCCGTGAGCACCCGGGAATCATGGACTACTCCGAAGAGCCTGACTACGCGACGTGCGTGGACATCGTGACGAAGACCGCCCAGCGCGAGATGATTCTGCCCTCGCTGCTGCCGATCGGGCTGACGTTGATCGTCGGCCTGATCGATCAGCAGGCGCTGGGCGGGCTTCTGATCGGGGTGATCGTCGTCGGCTTCTTCTTCGCCATCCTGATGACCGCCGGCGGTGGCGCATGGGACAACGCCAAGAAGCTGATCGAGGACGGGGCATTCGGTGGCAAGGGTTCTGAGGCTCACGCCGCCTCGGTCACGGGCGACACCGTGGGCGATCCGTTCAAGGACACGGCGGGACCGGCGATCAACCCGATGATCAAGGTGGCGAACATCGTCGCGATCCTCATCATCCCCTTGATCGCCTGACATCTGAGATCCGGTGTCGCGGACGGGCGCGCGTGGGTGCCACTGGGCGCGGAGCCGCCGTGCCAACACCCGCGCCGGGCCCTAAGCTCAGCTTGAGATGACTGGCCGAGGGGCGCACCGCGCAGGCACGTTCGTGCTCTCCCTGCTGATGGCGGCGATCGGGGTCGCGCTGATCGTCGAGGCCGTGTCCGCGCGCGGCAGCGCGATCTCACCGCGTCTGCTGCTGGGTGTGCTGTTCCTGGCCGCGGGCTGCGGCCGTCTGTACCTGGAGGTCGCGAGGAGTCGGAGGACATGAGCACGCCCGGAGCCCGCGATGACCACGGCGCGCCCAGCTCAGAGCTCGCGGCGCGCTCACGTGTGATCCTGCGGCGGAGCATCGGCTCGCCGATCCTGTTCACCGTCGTCTACTCCTCGCTTGCCAGTGCGATCTATTTCTCCCTGGGAGTGATCGCCGGCCATGCGCTCGGACTCACGCCGCTCGTGTTCCTGCTCGCGGCGTTGCTGTTCGCGCTCACGGCTATGACCTATGCGGAGGGCGCGTCGCTGCACCAGGACAGAGGCGGCGCCACCGTGTTTGCCCGCTACGCGTTCAACGAGCTCGTGAGCTTCATCGCCGGCTGGGCGATCCTCCTCGACTACATCATCCTGATCGCCGTCACCGCATACTCCGCTACACAGTACCTGCGCGTGTTCTGGAGTCCGCTGGGCAGTCGGGACGAGGCGCTCGGGCTGGCGCTGATCTTCATCGTCGTGGTGGTGCTGAGCAACATCCGCGGCTTCGGCGGGCGCCGCGCGCGGAGGGTCGGCTTCGTCGTGGCGGGCGATTTGCTGCTGCAGGGATTCATCGTGGTGCTCGGGCTGGCGCTGTTCTTCAACCCGAACACGCTGCTTGACCCGATCCACCTGGGGAGCGCCCCGACCTGGAGCGATCTGATCTTCGCCATGACCGTCGCCGTGATCTCCTTCACGAGCCTGGAGTCGGCCTCCGGGCTGGCCGGGGACGTGAGGATCAGCCGTCGCGGCCTGAAGCACATGGTGGCGAGCGGCACGGCGACCGTGGTGTTCCTGTACGTCGGCATCGCCCTGGTGGCGGTGACGGCGCTGCCGGTGCACAACGGCCAAACAGAGCTTGCCACCCGCTACCTGGACGCTCCGATGGTCGGGATCGCCGAACAGGTGCACCCGCATTGGCTCGAGCAGATCCTGATTTACCTCGTCGCCGGGATGGCCGCGATCACGCTCGTGGCGGCCGCCAACTCGGCCATGCTCGGCCTTTCGCGACTGGCCTACTCGCTGTCCACCAACCGCCAGATCCCGAGCGCCCTCGGGCGACTGCATCCCCAGCGCTCGACCCCATACGTGCTGATCATCCTGGCGGGCGTGATCGCGGCGGGCCTGGTCGTGCCCGAGAATCTCGACTTCCTGGTCGGGATCTACGCGTTCGGGGCGATGCTCGCCTTCACGATCGCCCACCTGTCGATCTGCAAGCTGCGCTACTCAGAGCCCCAGCGTGACCGCCCCTACCGGGTGCCCCTGTCGATCAGGTTCCGGGGCGGCGAGCTGCCGTTGCCGGCGATCTTCGGGGCGCTTGTCTCCGGCGCTGGGTGGCTGGCCGTGATGGTCGTGCACGAACCCGCTCGCTATGTGGGGTTGGCGTGGATGGCGGTGGGGATCGCGCTGTACGTCTCCTACCGTCGCGCGGATGAGACCTCGCTGCTGCGGCGGGTGACGGTATCTCCTCAAATCCTGCGCGCCGAGCAGTCTCCCGAGCAGGATTACGGCTCAATCCTCGTGCCCCTGCTCGGCACGGAGTTGGACGGAGACATCGTGCAGACCGCCGCCCGATTGGTCTCGGGCGAACCGACCGATGAGGCGGCGATCGACGACGCGACGATCGAGGCGGTGTGGATCTTCGTGATCCCGATGTCGCTGCCTCTCGACGCGCGGCTGCCCGAGGCCCAGGTCAAGCACGCCCGCCAGGCGCTGGCGCGGGCGAAGGTGGTGGGGGAGGAGTACACGGGCGTACACGTTGCCACTGCCACCGTGCGTACGCGGCGCGCCGGGTACGCGATCGTCGATGAGGCAAGGCGTCGCGGCGTGGAGGCGATCGTGCTCGGCGCGGAGGAACCCTCCCTCATCCGTGGGGGGGCGCGCCTGGGGGGGCGGGGCGGGCCGCTTGAGAACTTCGTCGGGGACATCACCAAGTACGTGGTGAGCAAGGCGGACTGCCGGGTGATCGTGACCGCCCCGGCCGCCCGCGACACCGCGGGCGCGGTTTCTGCGCCTGCTCCCCAGGCAGGCGCGCCCATGGTCTAATCTCCGCCCAATGTTCATTCTGATCGTCGGCGCGGGGCGCGTGGGCTCGGCGGTCGCCAAGTCGGCGCTGGCGGCCGGTCACGAAGTGTCGGTGCTCGACGAGGACACGCTTTCTCACGAGCGTCTGGATGCGGGCCAGAGCAAGAGCTGGGAGGACGCGCAGGGTCAGTTCACCGTTGGCACGGCGCTTGAGACCGACGCGCTGATCCAGGCCGGGATCGAACGCGCCGACGTCTTCATCGCCTCGACCGCCGGCGACAATACGAACCTGATCATCGCCCAGATCGCCCAGAAGCGGTTCGGGGTGGAGAAGGTGATCGTGCGGGTCATGGACCCGGCCCGAGCCGGCTGGTACGGCGAGCAGGGCCTGCACACCATATCCCCGACCCAGCACGCGATCGAGATGTTCGAGCGCGCGCTGCAGCCCGAGCTCGCCTAGCCATGTACGCGATCATCGTCGGGGCTGGGAAGGTGGGGCGCAACCTCGCGCGGGAGCTGATCATCAAGGGGCACGAGGTGAGCCTGATCGAGTCCTCGCGGTCTTGCTATCTGGCGATCGAGGAGGAGTTCGAGCACGCCGCTCAGTACGGCGACGCCACCGAGCTGTGGGTGCTCGAGCGCTCGGGGATCCAGCGCGCCGACCTGGTGGTCGCGGTGACCGGTGACGACGAGGACAACATGCTCGTCTGCCAGGTGGCCAAGGAGAAGTACCTGTGCGACCGGATCATCGCGCGCGTGAACAACCCCCGCAACCATGACCATTTCAGGCTGCTCGGGATTCAGCCGGCAGTCTCGGCCACCGACCTGATCCTGCGCCTCATCGAGCACGAGGTTCCGCGCTATGGTCTCGTGCACCTGCTCGCGCTCGAAGAGGAGCGTTTGGAGATCATCGAGCTGGAGGTGAGCGCCGAGGCGCCGACGGTCGGCGAGCGGGTCTCAGACATCGCTCTGCCGGAGGGCAGCCTGATCATCTCGGTGCTGCGCGAGGGATCGGGCTTCGTGCCCAAGCCGGACACGGTGATCGAGGCGGGCGACGAGGTGCTGCTGGTGCTCGACCCTGGTTTGGAGGAGGCGATCACCGCCTACTTCGCGCCGAACGGGTCCCGGGCCGGGGCGTAGGCACCACAAGCCGCCGAAATCGGTGTGCACGGTCACCGGTGCGGGACGCGCGGAGCGCCGGCCGCAGAACGCGCAGCAGCGGCCGACTATTCTTGAGGTTCGGTCCGGGATGGTGTAATTGGCAACACGCGTGCCTCTGGAGCACGAATTTGGGGTTCGAGTCCCTGTCCCGGAGTACGCCTGCGCCCCGTGTTTATGGGGCGTTTCGCGTTTCAGGAGGCGGCTCGTGCCAGGATTCGTGCCAGTCGCGCGACAGCCTGGGCGAGTGCCAGGAGGGGTATCGACGAGTGCGTTTCGCGCGAGGTCCGGCTGCTCACCGGCCGGGTGGCTGGGCGTTCGTAATTGTGCGGAGCGGGTTCGGGGACTGGAGTGGACACCAGCGAGGTCCTTTAGACTGGTGTTGTGTCCGGGCCAGAGGAGTTCTGGGGCGACGGTGACCCGCCGTCAAATGGAGGCGAGGCAGTCAGGCGGCTGTGGCAGATCGGCCGCGAGGCACCAGATCACGCTTGGAGGTCACCGCCAGGACGCGCGTGTCGATCTTGTCGGTCTTGCACGCCAGCGGGGCCAGTCCCTTGACCTTCTGCGCGTCGGCGATCAGGACCTCCCAGCCAAGCTGCTCCAGCGTGTCGTGAACGAAGCGCGCGCCGGTCATCGACTCGATAACCGCGCGCACGGGCGCGCCATGACGCCCGACGTGCCGCACAAGACCGCGCAGACCATCGCCGTCAGGCGGCGCGGAGAACTCCTCGACCAGCTCGCCGTGCTCGGGGAGCAGGCAGACGTCAAGGCGTTTGCGACTGAGATCTAATCCAGCGTGCAACATATGCACGGGCCTCCTCGAGCTCGCTCTTCGGTGACAAACGGAGCTTGCCACCGGGGAGGCCCTCCTTCATCGCATTCCAACGCGAGCGTGAGTGTGGCCCTTCGTTAGATGCTCGCTCGCCCTTGAAGCCGGTAGTGTCGAGTCTGTTGTCCCACGATCCTCGTGCCAGTGAGCGCCGCATCTAGTGAGCGACTCACGTCCGACTCCTGAGAACTGCATTACGATCTCTTGCTCGGGCGTCTTCTACGGGGGATGTGGTGTCGGAGTCGGTTGAGCTTGCGACGATTCTGCTGACCGATCTGGTCGGCTCGACGCGCTTGGCTACTTCGGTGGGCCCTGTGCGGGCCGACGAGCTCCGGGAGGAGCATTTCGGCCTGTTACGCCAGGCTATCGCCTCCTGCGGCGGGCGGGAGGTGAAGAACACTGGCGATGGTTTGATGGTCGGATTCGCGTCGGCTTCTGCGGCAGTGGAGTGCGCGGTGGCGATGCAGCAGCTGTTTGAGCGCCGCTACCGGCGCGCCGAGCAGGGGCTGCACGTGCGCATCGGCCTCGGTGCGGGCGAGTCGACCGTGAAGGACGGCGACTACTTCGGGATGCCCACAGCCGAAGCGGCGCGTCTGTGCGCGCAGGCGCGCTCGGACGGAATCCTCATATCGGCGGCGGTGAAGATGCTCGCCGGGCGCTGTGAGGGCGTGGAGTTCGCCTCGGCGGGTGAGCTGGAGCTGAAGGGCTTCCCCGAGCCGGTGGAGGCGTTCTCGGTTTCGTGGGCGCCGCTTGGCGAGGAGGCCTCCGGGGCTGGCGGCTGGCCGCTGCCCGCGGTGCTGCGCTCGGTGCCGCCGGTGTCCTACGTGGGGCGCGTGGAGGAGCGCGCGCTAATCGACGAGGCAATGGTGCTTGCCCGCGACGGGGCGCGCCAGATGGTGCTGCTCTCGGGTGAGCCGGGGATCGGCAAGACGAGGCTTGCGAGCTTTGCGGCGCATCGCGCCCATGGGGAGGGCTTCGCCGTGTGCTGGGGCGCGTGCTCCGAAGAGTTCGCGGTGCCGTATGAGCCCTGGATCGAGGTGTGCTCGCAGCTCGTCGAGCATGCCCCTCAGGAGCTGCTTAACAGCCATGTTGAGCGGCATAAGGGCGAGCTCGGCCGACTGGCGCGAAACCTGGAGCGGCGCGCGGAGAACGTGCCCGAGCCTAAGACCTCTGACCCCGAGACCGAGCGCTATCTGCTCTTCTCGGCGGTTGCGGGACTGCTTCAGGAGATCACTGAGAGCGTGCCTGTGTGCGTCGTGCTCGACGATTTGCACTGGGCCGACGGGCAGTCGGTGGTGCTTCTGAAGCATCTGGTGCGGACGGTGGGGCAGGGGTCGCTTCAGGTGATCGCGACCTACCGCGACTCCGATCTCGGCAAGGATCACCCGCTCGTGGCGGTGCTTGCGGACCTGTGGGCGGTCGAGGGGGTGCACCGAATCGGCCTGCACGGCCTGGGCCCCGATGAGGTGGCACAGATCATGACGGCCGTGGCCGGGCACGAACTCGATGACGACAGCCTTGCGCTGGCAGGAGAGATCGCCGAGGAGACCGATGGCAACCCGTTCTTCGTGGGAGAGATCCTGCGCGGCCTCTCCGAGTCCGGGACGCTGACCTTCGACGAGGCCACGGGCCGCTGGAGCGTCAATCGCTCCGCGGCGATCGCGCTGCCCGAGAGCGTGCGCGAGATGATCGAGCGGCGCGTGGAGCGCCTCGGCGATGAGGCGCTCGAGGTCCTGAGGCACGCGGCGGTGATCGGCCGCGTGTTCGACGTGGAGCTGCTCGAGTCGATGCTCGACACCGACGAAGGCGCGCTGCTGGACCACTTGGAGGCGGCAGTCGCAGCCTCGGTGCTGAGCGAGTCGACCGAGCGAGTGGGGCAGTTTCGCTTCGCCCACGCGCTCATCAACCAGACGCTTTACGAGGGCCTCGGAGCCACGCGCCGCGCGCGCATGCACCAGCGCGTCGCACATGCGCTCGAGCAGCTCTACGGCGATCACCCCGGTAATCGCCTCTCAGAGCTGGCGCTGCACTGGCGCATGGCAGCCGTCTCCGTGGATAAGGCCAAGGCGGCTGACTACGCCGTCCGAGCCGGACAGCGCGCGCTCGACAGTCTCGCCCCGGCCGAGGCGATGAAGCTGTTTGGTGACGCCGTCGAGCTCATCGGCGACGTCGACAGCGCCGAGCGTTCTGAGGCGCTGATCGGTCTCGGCCAGGCGCAACGCCAGTCCGGGAACGCCGCCTACCGCGAGACGTTGCTCGAGGCCGCGCGGCTCGCCTCCGCGCTCGAGGACGCCGAGCTCGCCGCGAGAGCGGTGCTAGTCAGCAGCCGGGGCACCGCCAGCGCGTTCGGAGAGGTCGACAAGGCGCTATTGGCCGCGATCGAGCGGGCGATCGAGCTCGATGACCCGCCGCATCCGGCCCGACGGGCGCGCCTGCTCGCGCTCCAGGCCCAGGAGCTGGTATACGACCCGGACTTCGAGCGCCGCTGGGCACTCGCCGAGGAGGCGATCTCGCAGGCTCGCGTCGCGGGCGACGGCAGGACGCTGGCCGAAGCTCTAGCGCTGGCGATTAACGCGTACCAGGGCGCGGAGACGCTCGCGCCTCGAGCCTGTCTTGCGAAGGATCTCTCCGACTGCGCCGCCGCGCTCGGCGATCCGGCGATGCAGGCGCGGGCACTCAGCAACGAGGCCGCGGTTGACGTCGAGCAGGGCGAGCTTGCTCGCGCGCAAGCCGCTTACGAGCGGATGCAACGGATCGCCGACGAGCTCGGCCAGCCAATGTGGAGGTGGCTTGCCACATGGCAGACTGCTGGCTTGGAGCTCCTGCGCGGCGACCTAGCGGCCGGCGAGCGGCTCGCCGAGCGCGCGTTCCAGATCGGGCAGGAAGCTGAAGAGCCCGACGCGGTCATGATCTACGGTGCGCAGCTCTTGTTTGTCCGCTGCTACCAAGGCCGGGGCGAGGCGATCATCGCCGAGTTCGAGCAGAGCGTCAGCGCATATCCCGGCATTCCGGCCTTTCGCGCCGGCCTGGCCTCCGCTTTCTGCTGGCTCGACCGTCGAGCCGAGGCCGCGGCGATCCTAAAGCAGGCGGCAAGCGACCGTTTTGAGCACGTCTTGCCGGGTCCGTCCAAGTCGCACACGCTGGCGTTCTACGCCGACGCCGCAGCGCAGACGGGTCTCTCAGAGGCCGCTTCGTGCCTGTATGGGCTCATAGAGCCTTGGTCCGACCAGATCGTTTGGGGCTACTCACAGGGCTGCGGACATGCCCGCATGTGGCTCGGGCTGCTCGCCGCAGTCCTGGGATCGCACGAGCAGGCCGATCAGCACCTGGAGTTCGCGTGCGAGTTCCACGAGGCCAACGGCCTGCCGTTGTGGGCGGCGAGAGCCCATCTGGGCTGGGCGGAGGCGCTCACAGCCCGAGGCGAGGCGACCGGAGCGCAGGAGCACGCTGCCAACGCGCTCGAGCTCTCGTGCGAGCACGGCTACGGCATTTTTGAAGGGCGGGCCGCCGCACTCCTGGGAGCACAGTCAACCGCCCAGGCCTGACCGGCGCACGCATCCAGGGCGACGCGCTGGGGTGCCGTTATGGTTGTTGGTGCATCTGTACGATCGCTGGCAATCCTTCTGCGGTACGTCCGCGTGCCTATCCTTCGGTTCGTAATAGGTGTAGTCTCATCGGTCCGGCTCCTTTCATCGAATTTGCGAGGCGCAGATTTCCTGTCGCCTGTCGCGTGGTTCTCTTGGTCGTGTGATTGGTCTCCGACGTCCACGGCGCTGAGCAGCGCGATGCGGGTTGCCACTGACAAGCGCTCTTCGGTGCCGTGGAATCGTGCCCTGAGCATCGCGGTGTCAGGGCGGGGCGGCCACCCATTTCTGGATGCGAGAGCGTCCAAAGTTGGACTCACGTGTCGCCTGTGCGGCGCGGGCACGGAGGGCTTCGACGCCACCAACGACGAGCTGGTGGCGCTGGGGCCGGTAGCCTCCGACAATCGCGCTGTGCGGTGCGCGGCGGAGCGACCCGGCGTGCGACGAGTGCCGGTCGCTTGGTCTCCATCCATACCGAGAGCGCGATGGCCGACGCGTTCGGTGACGCTTCCGGGTCCAGAATTGGACATAGGGAGGTCCAACAGTGGGTGGAGCGCCCATCAACCGTTGAGCACTCTTATCGGGCATGAGCAGACAGCAGCCAGTCGACTACGAGAAAGGTGGAGAGCAACCGATGTCTTGTGTACAGTTCAGTTCCAAGGAAGGTCGAACAGCTCGCGACGTGTCGTCCCTAAGACCGAATGGACGGGTGCCGCTCGCGGCTGTTCAGAGCAACCTCGCCCGCTAACGGCGACAGCGGCCGACGGTGCGCGACAGGGGGTCCGGTCACAACAACCAAGAGGAGGGTCTCAGCATGCGTTTGTGGCCCCTGCCCACAGCAAGAGGAGGAACAAGGTAGAAATGCATTACATTGCTCTGCGAGCGCGCCTTTGCGTCGCGTTCGCGCTTGCCTTCGCCGCGCTCGGAGTCTTTGCAAGCGTGGCCTCGGCGAGCTACGAATCTGAATACGAAAACGGCGTAGCGCTGGGAACGCAGGCGTACGTCTACGGATACCCGCTGGTGGACACCAACCGCGTGTTTGAAACGAACACGAGCACGAACGTGTGCGACGAACGCGGCGACGGTCCAGTCAACCGGTTCTGCGCGTCTCCGAAACTCGCAGAAGTCAAAGACCACACGGTCGTCGCGCCCAACCACGACACGCTGTACGACAACGCGTGGGTGCAGCCGACGGCATACCAACCGCTAGCGATGCACATACCCAACACGGGGACGCGTTTCGAGGTGGCCGAGTTCCTGTCGCCCTGGACTGAGAACTTCAGCCTGATCGGCGTGAACGGCTCGGGCTTCAGCGAACCTGGCAACTACGTGATCGTTCCCCCCGGCTACAGCTCCGAGCACGGCTTGCAAGCCATCTGGCACCCCGTGATCTACTTCATGACCCACTTCGAGGGTTTCAAACTGCTCGAACTGCCCTACAGCCGGGCGTGGATCATCGACAGGGTGGAGGTCTACAACGAAGCCGACACCGCCAACGTAAACGCGATCCAGAAGGAAACCAAGCTCGAGCCCCTCATCGAGAACCTCGTGTACGGTTGGAACTACACTCCGCCGCCGCCGCACCCACCGGTCACGACGCCCACCGAGGCGACGATCCCCGGCACCCAGAGCGGCGAAGACCCACTCGCGTTCTTCGACGCGCTGGACAGGCAGATGCACGCGTTCTCGCCGCAGGCTGCCGATAAACCACTGCTCGAACAGCTGGCGAGCGTCGGGATCGCTCCCGGCGCCGCGCCGCTCGCGTCGAACCCTGCACTCGGCACGGCGACGCTTGAAGGTCTGCGCCACGCCGTGCAGGTAAGTGGACCTACGCAGGTGGGTGCGGATGAGCAGACCCTGTTCAAAGAAGGGTTCGGACCGCACAATGGCTGGCTCGTGGAGCCCACCGGGAACTACGGGACGAACTATGCCGTGCGGGCCGTGGCCGACAAGATCGGCCTGGGAGCGCCGAAACCCAACCAGGCGATCTATCCCGCAGCGCTTACCGACCGCACCGGCGCGGCTCTGACCGGCACCAAGCGCTACGTGATCCACTTCAACGCGCCTGGCTCGCTGTTCTCGCAGCTGCCGATCCCGTTCGGGCCGCACGCGTTCTGGTCGATGACGCTCTACAACAACCACCAGTTCTTCGTGCCCAACTCGATCAACCGGTACGTGCTCAACGACCGCACCGCGCTGCACTACGAAGCGGACGGCTCGCTGAACATCTACCTGCAGCCGAGCGAACCGAAAAACGCCGAACAGGCCGAGAACTGGCTGCCCTCGCCGCCCGCCGGCGAAGAAGAAAACCCCAGCCAGCTGTTCAGCCTGATCACGCGCATCTACGGCCCTCCGGCCGAAGACATCGAAGGAATCCTCAACAGCAGCATTTGGAAACCGCCGACCGTTCTCCCCTGCACGGCGAGCGGATCGACTCCGGCCTTCCCGCCGGCCGGAATCTCGGCGCCGATTCCCTGCGCCGAATAGCAACACACAACTAGCAGCGACTAGCAGAGGTGGCCGCCTTTCGGTGGCCACCCTTTGCTGCTGCGGGCGACCGGTGAAGCGCGGCCGCCGTTGGCCCATCATCGGTCCGGCTCCTTTCATCGCATTTGCGAGGCGCAGATTTCCTGTCGCCTGTCGCGTGGTTCTCTTGGTCGTGTGATTGGTCTCCGACGTCCACGGCGCTGAGCAGCGCGATGCGGGTTGCCACTGACAAGCGCTCTTCGGTGCCGTGGACTCGTGCCCTGAGCATCGCGATGTCAGGGCGGGGCGGCCACCCATTTGGATGCGACAGCGTCCAAAATTGGACTCACGTGTCGCCTGTGCGGCGCGGGCACGGAGAGCTTCGACGCCACCAACGACGAGCTGGTGGCGCTGGGGCCGGTAGCCTCCGGCAATCGCGCTGTGCGGTGCGCGGCGGAGCGACCCGGCGTGCGACGAGTGCCGGTCGCTTGGTCTCCATCCATACCCAGAGCGCGATGGCCGACGCGTTCGGTGACGCTTCCGGGTCCAGAATTGGACATAGGGAGGTCCAACAGTGGGTGGAGCGCCCATCAACCGTTGAGCACTCTTATCGGGCATGAGCAGACAGCAGCCAGTCGACTACGAGAGAGGTGGAGAGCAACCGATGTCTGGTGCACAGCTCAGTTCCAAGGAAGGTCGAACAGCTCGCGACGTGTCGTCCCTAAGACCGAATGGACGGGTGCCGCTCGCGGCTGTTCAGAGGCAACCTCGCCCGCTGGCGGCGACAGCGGCCGACGGTGCGCGACACGGGGCGCTTGGTGCAGCCGAACGTTTCGCAAGCATGCTCGCGGCTCTCGATCGCAACGCCCGCCACGAGCGTCGCACCCTCCCGAGAGCAGAGGAGCGCGCCGCTCTGCACGCGGCGTTCTGGCGTGAATTGATCCCTGCGCTCGCAAGCGCCGAGTCCCGTCTTGATCCAGCCGCGGTGGCGGAGCTGCGCGCCGAGGTCCAGACGCTCGTAAACGTGTGGCTGTTGCGCAGCCGCTATTGGAACCGCAGCTGGGTCAAGCCACACGGGTATCCGGGAGACTTTCGGGTGCTCGAGTGGATGTACGACTTGGAGGCTGAGGACTGCGCTGATCCCACACAGCCAGCGATTATTAACCTGCTCGACGGCCTCTACAGGTCAGTCCATAGCGTGCAGGCAGTCTGGCACCGTCGCGCTTGGTTCGCTGCCATGATCGCAGCCCGACTCGACGCGAGTCGCGCGCAGCGACCCGTTCGCGTTCTGGACATCGCTTGCGGCGGAAGCAGGTACTTGCGGGACCTCGTCGGCCGCCACCCCGCTGCGCTTGAGGCGACGTTCCTCGACCAAGATCCAGCGGCTCTCGCATTTGTGGAAGCCTGGCTACCCATGCAGGCACGAGGCGCCTCAAGGCTCATCTGCGCACCGGTGCGCCGGGACCATGAGCTTAACCCCGCATCCCCGGGTGGCGCTCGGGCTCGGTTCGACGTCGTGATCTCGACTGGGCTCTTCGACTACCTGAGTGAAGAACACGCGCGTGGGTTGCTAGAGCACATGACCGCTTCGGCCCGCCCCGGGGGCACGGTCGCCATCTGCAACTTCTGCCCGGACGACCGTTCGCGGATCGTGAAGGACTGGATCAGCGATTGGCGGCTGATCTACCGAACGCGAACGGAGCTGAAGCAGCTTTTCCCGCAGGGCATCGAACCAACGGTCAGCAAGTCCGCGGACGGAGGGCTGCTCTATGCGCGCGCTGATGTATGAATCGGTTTGCTGGCGGCCGTCAAACACCTGTCCCCATGCGGCGCATGTCAGCCGCTCATCGCTGCGCCAACATAGCGACCGTGCTACTGCCTGCGGCAGCTGTGGTCGCGGTCGCGGCCCTGACGTGGGGCGACGGAGTCGATGCGGCTGACCTCGGGGCGCTCGCCGTCACCTACTGGCTCAGCGGCATCGGTATCACGGTGGGCTTTCACCGACTACTCACGCACCGCTCCTTCGCGGTGCCCAGATGGCTCGAACTGACCTTCGCAGTGCTCGGCACGATGAGCGCCCAGGGCCCGGTGATCATGTGGGTCGCAGATCACCGTAAGCATCACGCATTCGCAGATGACGAGGGGGATCCGCACAGCCCGCACACGGAGCATGGTGGCCTGCTCCACGGGCTCTGGCATGCCCATCTCGGCTGGATTCTCAAACGCCACGGACAGGCCGACTGGCACCGCTACGCCCGCGAGATGGTGGAGGATCGCGCTCTGCGCGGGATCTCCCGCTGGGCTGCCGCGATCATCCTCGGGGACGCTCGCGATCGTCTTCTTTGCTGGGTGGCTACTCCACGGCTCGGTGGGCGGCGGCGTGCGGATGCTGCTCTGGGCCGGGCTCGTGCGGATCTTTCTCTTCCAGCATTTCGCGAGCTTCGCCGTGAACTCTCTCTGTCACACGTTTGGCCACCGGCGCTTCTCGACGAGCGACCGGTCCACGAATCTCCCATTGCTAGCGCTGCCCAGCCTCGGCGAGGCGTGGCATCACAACCACCACGCGTTCCCGCGCTCGGCGATGCACGGCCTGAACTGGTGGGAGCTCGATCTGTCGGGATACCTAATCAGAGCGCTCTACCGCGTCGGGCTCGCGCACGCCGTGGTACGCATCCCGCCGGCCCGACAGACGGAGCGTCTAGCATCCAAGCCAACCACGACGTGAGGATGCGGCTACTCGGTGCTCTCACGAGCGCAGGTGAGCTCTACATCGCGGCACGGTTGCCGCAGAACTCCCGTCAGCGAATCGCCAGGTGGTCCGAATTGGACCGACGAATGCGCCGGACGCCAGCTACGCCGCGCGTGCGCGCAGTGACCCGATGTCGCGCACGATGAGCTTCCGTCGCTCGGTCTGAACCCAGCCCAGCTCGCGCAGACTCTGAAGCGCCTGGGCGACGCCGGCACGCGACGCGCCGGTCCACGCTGCCAGCTCTTCCTGAGAGAGAGGCGAGGCGACTCTGACCCCCGCGTCAGCTGGCTCGCCGTAGCGATCGGCGAGCTCAACGATGCGCGCAGCCAGACGGCCCATCGTGTCCGACGTGATGAACTCTGAGCGCCTCAGCGTGGTCTCACGAAAGCGGCGCGCGACCACCTCCAGCAGCGTCACCGCGACGCGTGGCGTGCACTCCAGATGATGCCGGAACGTCGCCGCGGAGATGACGAGCGCCTGCACGGCCTCGAGCGCGGTCGCGGTCGCGAGGCGCGGCTGGCCGTCGATGAACGCAAGCTCGCCGAGCACGTCGCCCGGGTCGCGGATGCTGAGCATCGCCTCGCGTCCGTCCTCCCCGACGCGGGTAACCTTCACGCGGCCCGCCAGCAGCAACATGACACGCTCGCCGGGCTCGTGCTGGAACATGAGGACCGCTCCGCGCTGGAACTCCCGCGAGACCCCGAGCGCGCGTAGCTCCTCGCACTCCGCGTCGGCAAGTGACGCGAGAAAGGTGTCATGTACGAGGCCGGCTCGGGACTCGGCGTGGGTCACCTCCGCCAACCTCTAGCGTGACGCGTTGGGCCAGCGCCGACGCACCGGTGTGCCGCGAGATGCGCCGCGCCGCGGCGAGTTCGTGGCCCAGCACCCGCAGCAGCGAGTCCCTGAGCGATCCGGATGACCCCGCAAGTCGCACACAGTCCATGAGATCTCAATGAGTGCCTCCAGTTCGAAGACATGATCTCACGCTGCGAGGCTCCCTGATGCTCGACGGCGGTCCGCTCCGAACGACAACGGAGCTGGTACTCGGGACACCGGACCACAGCCTGGGGTATTGCCGGACGCCCAGGAGTCTGCTACTCGACGCCTCGGCGCAGCTTAACCTCTTCGCGACGATCGAACGAATCAACAGACCCGGTCCATGCTACGGCCGCCCGGCATCCAAGTCAACGTCCCACACCGCCATGAACCGCCCGGGTTTTCTGGAGGCAGTGGCGCTACCCGGCCCACTCCTCGGTGTCTGGGCCGGGGGAGCAGCGTGCCGAGCTATCTGCAAAGTGCCCCCGCACCGTGGTCGCGGCCGGGGGCATGACACAGGAGGTTCAGCTCCCATGCAATCGGCACCGTACACCGTGGCATCGTCTGGAGGTGATTGCTGATGGCCACCGGAGTGCGTCAACGCCACGGTCTCAAGTGCAACCGCAAGGGGCGCTGTGACTGCCCTTGGGGCATCCATCTACTCCAAGCGGGACGGTAAGAAGATCCGCAAAGCGTTCCCGACCAGGGCGGCGGCGAAGGCGTGGAGAGAGGACAAGCTCGGCGCCGTCAAACGCGGCGAGCTGCGCGCGCCGACGGCTACGACCGTCCGGCAGGCGGCTGAAGCGTTCCTCGCAGGTGCGCGCGACGGTTCCATCCCGACCGCTTCGGGTGCACGCTACAAGCCCGCGACGCTCCGCGGCTACAGGGTGGGGCTCGACAAACGTGTTCTGCCGGCGCTCGGCGATAGGCGCCTGTCGGAGGTGCAGCGGCGTGACGTGCAGGATCTCGCCGACAAGCTGACCGCCGAAGGGCTGAGCGCGAGCACCGTGCAGAACACACTCGACCCGCTGCGTGTGATCTACCGCCGCGCGATCCGCGCGACGAAGGCGTCACGATCGACCGACCGAGGGGCTTGAGCTTCGCCGGCCCGGATGGCCGGCGTGAGCGCGTCGCCAAGCCGGGCGAGGCGGCCGAACTGATCGCCGCTATCCCCGAGGAGGAACGAGCGCTGTGGGCGTGTGCGTTCTACGCCGGCCTGCGTCGAGGGGAACTGCGGGCGCTGCGCTGGTCCGACGTGGACCTTCCGGCGCGGGTGATCCGTGTGTCGCGTGGCTGGGATGCGATCGAGGGCGAGCAGGATGTCAAGAGCGCCGCCGGCAAACGTCGTGTTCCGATCCTTGACCCGCTCGCGGACGCACTGACCGCGCATCAGACACTCACCGGCCGCTCGGGCGAGGCGCTGGTGTTCGGCAGGACCGCTACCGACCCGTTCAACCCGGAAACGGTGCGCCGGAACTCGCTCGCAGCATGGGGCTGGCGGGAAGTCCCGAACCCGGAGTCCGAGGGGCCGAAGATGATCCATGTGAAGGAGCGAGACGACGCGCTGGAGCCGATCACGCTGCATGAGGCGCGGCACACCTGCGCGTCGCTGCTGATCGCTGCTGGCGTGAACGCCAAGGCGTTGAGCGTCATCATGGGGCACTCGGCCATCGCCATGACGTTCGACACCTACGGCCACGTGATGCCCGGCGGGTTGGACGAGGCGGCGGCGGCGACGAACGCCTATCTCGCACGTCCGGCACTCCAGCTGGTGGCGTGAGTGCTCGTGCCAATCTCGTGCCAGTCGCGTTCTGACTTGGCCGGATTCAGCCGGACACGGTCGGATTGCGGATGGAGGGTTTCGCCTGTACTGGAGCCAAATTTGGCTCTAGTCAAGGGATCGCGGCATGACGCTGCCCACGGTTCGAGTCCCTGTCCCGGAGCTTCTGTGGACGCGGTTACAGCGCGGCCTGCGAGGCCCAGTCGCGGTAGAGCTCGAAGTAGCGCCCCTCGGCGGCGATGAGCTCGTCGTGGGTGCCCTGCTCGGCGATGCGGCCGTGCTCGAGCACCACGATCCGCCCGGCCTGGCGGATGGTGGACAGGCGGTGGGCGATCACGATCGAGGTTCGCCCCGACAGCAGGCGGCGCAGGCCCTCCTCGATGCGCCCCTCGGTATGCAGGTCGACGTTCGAGGTGGCCTCGTCGAGCACGAGGATGCGCGGGTCGGCGATTAGTGCGCGGGCGAACGCGATCAGCTGACGCTGGCCGGCGGAGAGCTGCGCGCCGCGCTCGCCGACCTCGGTGTCATACCCGTGTTCCAGTTCGGCGATGAACTCGTCGACACCCACGGCGGCGGCCGCTGCACGGACCTGCGCCTCGTCGGCGTCGGGGCGCCCGAAGGCGATGTTCTCCTTGATCGTGCCGGAGAACAGGAAGGCCTCTTGCGGCACGATCCCCAGCTGCGAACGCAGCGAGGAGCTCGAGATGTCGCGCAGATCGTGCCCGTCGACGAGCACGCGTCCCTCGGTTGGGTCATAGAAGCGGGCGAGCAGCTTTGCCATCGTCGACTTGCCCGCACCGGTGGCGCCGACGAGCGCCACCGTCTGGCCGGGGGGGATGTCGAGGCTGACATGGTCGAGCGCGAGCACGCCGTGCTCCGCGGCGCCGTTGGAGCCGGACTCGCTGGAGTCCGCGGTGGGCCGCTCGCTGCCCGACCGCTCGGCCCCACCGCCGGCAGAGTCGGTGGTGCTCGCGCGTCGGCGGGCATAGGCGAAGGAGATGTCCTGGAAGGAGACCTCGCCGTCGATGCGTGGCAGCTCGAGGGCGTCGGGACTGTCCTTGAGGTCCGGACGGACGTCCAGGAGCTGGAAGATCTTCTCGAGCGCGGCCATCCCCGATTGGTAGGTGGTGTAGAGCTGGGAGAGCTGCTGGATCGGGTCGAACAGGTAGGAGAGCGCCGCGACGAACGCGACCACCGTTCCGGCGGTGAGGTGCCCTTCGATCGCCTGCAGACCGCCGTACAGGACGATCCCGGCGACGGCCACACCGGAGAGCATTTCCACGGCCGGGAAATAGAGGGCATTGAGCCGAACGGTGACCATGTTGGCCTCACGGTTGGCGGCGTTGAGCTCGGCGAAACGGGCCTCGTGGAAAGGCTCCTGCCCGAAGCTGCGAACGGCGCGGATGCCCGAGAGGGTCTCCTGCAGGTAGGCGGTGATCGCGCCGATGGTCTCACGCGTACGCCGGAACGCGCCTGCCGAGACCAGGCGAAACCAGATCGAGCCCGCGGCCAGGAACGGGAAGACGCAGAACGTGATCAGCGCGAGCGTAGGATCGAGGGTGATCAGGATCACGACGGTTCCGAGCAACGTGAGACCTGACTGGAAGAGCGTCACGACGGAGTCGGTGACGAGGCTGTCGAGCGCCTCCACGTCGTTGGTCATGCGCGAGATCAGCACCCCCGCCGGCCGGCTCTCGTAGAAGCCGATCGGGAGCGACTGCAGGTGGGTGAAGATGCGGATGCGCAGGTCGGCGAGAGCGCGCTGGCCCACCCAGCCGACGAGGTAGGTCTGGATGTATGTCATCGCCCAGAACAACAGCGCGGAGAGAAGGAAGGCGAGGACGACGAGCGCGAGCGCGGTGGTGTCCTTGCGGGCGATGCCCTGGTCGATCGCCACTTTGGCGAGCAGCGGAGGCGCCAGCGAGGCGGCGGTGCCCACCACCAGCGCGACGAGCATCGCCACCGAGCGCGCGCGGTAGGGGCGCAGGAGCCGGAGCAGGCCCCGGAGGTTCCGTCCGCGGCTGCCTTTCGAGGCGCGCTCGCCCGCCCACTGCGTGCGGCCGATCCCCACTCCGGCCGGGCCCCGTCCCACGGCGGGGCTCATCGTCCGCTCACCTCCGGCTCGCGCAGCGTGCCGGTGAGGAAGACCTGATCGGGTAGGCCCTTCGCGACGATTTCGCGGTACAGCTCGGAGGTCTCGAGCAGGTGTGGGTGATCTCCATGGGCGATGATCCGTCCGCGGTCGAGCACGACGATCTCATCCGCGAGAGCGATCGTGGAGAGGCGGTGGGCGATGATGAACGTCGTGCGTCCGGCCATCGCCTCGTCGAGCGCCACCTTGATGAGCTGCTCGGTCGAGGAGTCGACCGATGAGGTGGCGTCGTCGAGGATCAGCACGCGCGGGTCCGCGAGCAGCGCGCGGGCGATCGCCAGACGCTGGCGCTGACCGCCGGAGAGGCTCAGGCCGCGCTCGCCGACGCGCGTCTGGAAGCCCTGCGGTAGCCGGTCGATGAACTCGCGGGCCTGCGCGCGCTGCGCGGCCAGTTCGATCTCCGCGAGGGTCGCGTCGGGGCGCGCGTAGGCGATGTTCTCGGCGACCGTGGCGGAGAACAGGAACGGGTCGTCGCTGACGACCGCGACCGAGTGGCGCAGCGAGCGCAGGTTCACCTCACGGACGTCGGCGCCGTCGACGAGCACCTCCCCAGAGCTCGCGTCATACAGTCGGGAGATGAGTGAGACGAGGCTGGTCTTGCCCGAGCCGGTCGCGCCGACGAGCGCGACCGTGCGCCCCGCGGGCACGTCGAGGTCGACGTCGCGCAGCACCGCCCGCGGCCTCGTGCGGTGCGGCCGAAGAGAGGACAGGCCAGGGGCCTGCGAGATGGGGACTGCCCCGTTCGAGCCGGCGGGCGGCGGGGAGGCGTCTTCGCGGGAGTGGGAGTAGGTCGCCCCGAACTCGTCGAGGTCCTCGTAGCGCAGGGTCACGCCGCGCAGCTCGACGTGCCCGTTGCCCGCCGGCAGCGGCGGCGCCTCGGGCGGAGCGGTCAGGCGCGGGGGCCGGTCGAGCACCTGGAAGATGCGTGCCCCGGAGGCGGTCGCGCGCTGGGCGAGGCCAAGCGTGACCCCGAGTGAGCGCATCGGCACGATGAGCATGTTCAGGTAGAGGTAGAACGCGCTGAATTGGCCGAGGGTGAGGTGGCCGTGGATCACCGAGACTCCCCCGAGCAGCAGCACGGCGGCGAGGCCTAGCTGGGGCAGGAAGCCGATCATCGGGTTGTATCTGGCCTCCAGGCGCGTGGCGATCATCGACTGGTCGAAGACGCGCGAAACGCTGTGACGGAAGCGCCGCAGCTGGAGCGGCTCGCGGGCGAAGGACTTCACGACGCGCACGCCGGAGATGTTCTCCTCGGCGTTGGCGGTCAGCTCCGCGATGCGCTGCTGAATCTCCTGGATAGCCGGGCGCGCGCGCCGGCCGTAGCGCTGGGAGATGACCACGACGAACGGCACGGGCACCATCGCGATCACACCGAGGGTGGGGTTGATGTAGATCATCGCGATCCCGGCGAGCACGAGGGTCAGGGCGGACTGGAGGATGAAGACGAGGCCGTAGCCGAGGAAGAAGCGCACCGCCTGCAGATCGACGGTCGCACGGGACATCAGCTGGCCGGTCTGCTGGTGGTCGAAGAAGCCGAGCTCCAATCGCTGGAGGTGGCCGTAGAGCAGCTCCCGCAGGTCGAACTCGATCCCGAGAGATACCCGTCCGGCGATCAGGCGGCGGAAGTAGGTGAGCACCCAGCGGACCAGCACGGTGCCGACGATCACGAGCGCGAGCAGGAGCAGCGTGCGGCGGTCGTGGTCGCGTAGGGCGAGCTGATGGCGCCGCGTGTGCAGCGCCCCGCTCTGAAGTGCATCGACGGCGCGGCCGGTGAGATAGGGGATCGCGACGGTGACGACCATCGCGAGGCTGGCGAGCACCCACGAGGCGCTCAGCGCGCGCTTATAGGGGCCTAGGAATCCGAGCAGTCGGTAGAAGGTCGTCATAGTTGTATGGTCAACGATTATTGCAGGCGTGTGTGGGCTGAAGCCCGGCGGCTCGGCGCAGGCACTGCTCCTAAGCTTCGGCCATGTCGAACCCGTCGAACCCTCCGCCGGGATACGGCGGACCAGCCGGGCTGTGCGACACGTGCAGCTACCAGCAGGAGGTGCGGAACACCCGTGGGTCGACGTTCTCCCTGTGCACCCGTTCGCGACAGGATCCAACTTATCCTCGCTATCCGCGGCTTCCGGTCCTGGCCTGTCGCGGGTATGTGAGGAAGCGTTGAATCGTTGAGATGAGGCCGGCACGGCCGGCCGGGCCGCGTTGGCCGAGTGCGACACGGGCCCGGGAGAGCGTGACCGGCGCCGATCAACCCACGGCGGTGGCCACGGGTTCGGGCTCGGCAGCCGCTGGGGCGCTCTCCCCGGAGGACACGAAATCCCGGCCGCGCACGAGCGCGAAGGCCAGCGCGGCCCCCACCAGGGCCACCATGGCGGCGATGATGGCGATCGTGGTGAAGGCTTCGGTGAATCCAACGCGATAGGCGTGATCGAGGGCGGTGCGTGCAGCGGGGGAGAGGGAATGGGCGATCCGGATGACTTCGCCGGACTGAAGCAGCGTCCCCAGGTGGCCGTGGGCGGTGCTCAGGACCTCGCGCGCTTGCCCCGAGGCGAGGAGCGTCGCGGTGGTGCCATGGGTCACGCTGTGCTGAAAGACGGCGCCCAGCCCGGCGATTCCCGTGGCGATTCCCACCTGGCGAAAGGTGGAGTTGATTCCGGAGGCCATCCCGCTTCGCTCGGCGGGCACCACGCCGATCGCGGTGGAGGCCAGCGGCGGGTTGACGAGGCCGATGCCGGCCCCAGCGAGCAGAAAGCCCGGGATCAGCACCGTCCAGGCCGAGCTCGCGTCGATGGTGCTCATCGCCAGCAGGCCGACCCCCACCAGCACGAGTCCGGAGCCCAGCAGCAGGCGCACCGGGACGCGAACGCTCAGCTTTCCCGCCACGGGCGCCACGATGAACGACAGCAGGCTGATGGGCAGGAACCGCAGTCCCGCCTGCAGCGGGGTGTAGCCGAGCACATCCTGGAGGTAGAGGGTCATGTAGAGGAGCATGGCGAAGACTGAGGCCGACAGGGCAAACGCGACGATGCTCGCCCCTGCGAAGGCGGGGCGGCGAAAGAGGGCGAGATCCAGCATCGGCCGGCTCTGCAGGCGCTCGACCACGACGAACGCCACCAACAGGACAGCCGCGGCGGTCAGGAGGGCGACGATCTCCGGGGAGCCCCACCCCTTTCCGTTGCCCTGCACGAGGGCGTAGACAAGCAGGAACAGCGCTCCGGAGAAGGTGAGCAGTCCCGCCCAGTCCACTCCCGTGGCCCCCGGGTCGCGCGACTCGACCACCTGAGTGAGCGTGACGAACACCGCGATCGCCCCGATAGGGACGTTCACGAAGAAGATCCACTCCCAGCCGATGCCCGTGGTGATGATCCCGCCGAGCACCGGCCCCACGGCCACCGCCGCGCCCGTCACTGCGCCGAACACGCCGAAGGCCGTCCCCCGCTCCTTGCCGTGAAAGGCCTGGGCGAGCAGCGCGAGGGACGTGGCGAACATCATCGCTCCACCCGTGCCCTGCACGGCGCGCGCGAGATCCAGCATGAGCGGTGTGGTAGCCAGGCCGCAGACCGCTGAGGCGGTGGTGAACACGAGCAGGCCCGTTATGAACACCCGCCTGCGTCCGATCAGATCCGCCACAGCGCCGGAGGTGAGCAGAAAGGCGGCGAGTGTCAGCGCATAGGCGTCTATCACCCACTGCAGGTCCGAGAACGAGGAATGGAGCGAGCGCTGGATGTCGGGCAGCGCGACGTTCACCACGGTGATGTCGAGCAGCAGCATGAAGATCGCCACCGAGACAGCGATCAACGTCCACCACTTGCGCTCCACCGCCTGCTCCTCGCTCTCAGACGCGCCGGCTACCGCACCGAACTATATGAAGGGCAATCGTCTCCTCCGTATGAAGGGCAATCGTCTCCTCCGCACCGCATTGGCGCACGGGGGATTCAGCCTCCGACCCGCTGCAGCTGCCGCGCCAGGAACGGCACGATCTCGGCCCACAGCTTGGCTGCCGGGGCCGGCCTGTACGTGGGGCGGTAGTCGGCGAGGAAGGCGTGTCCGGCGCCCTCATAGACATCCACTTTGACCTCCTGCCCGGAGGTGGCGATCGGAGATCGCCCGGCGCGCTCGCGCAGCTGCTCGCCCAGCGCCGGCGAGGGATTCTGATCCTCGGCGCCGACCGCCGCCAGCAGCGGGCAGCTCAGATGGTCGGCCAGCTCGAGCGGGGGTGTGGGGCGCATCGGGGTCGAGCGCTCCTCGGGCGTGGCTTTGTCGATGAACCCCCCCCAGCAGTCCACGGCGGCGTCCAGCCGGTCGCTCGAGCAGGCGAACAGGAGCGTGTAGCGCCCGCCCATGCAGAAGCCGATGCAGCCGATCCTGCCCGTCACGTCCCCGCGCGCTCGCAGGAAGTCGGCCGCGCCCTCCAGATCGCCGAGCACCGTGGCGTCGGACATCGCGAACAGGCGCTTCATCATCGCCGGCACGTCGCCCATCGGCGGCGGGCCGCCTTCGCGCGTGTACAGGTCCACGCCGAGCGCCACGTAGCCGAGGTTGGCAAGGCGGTTGGACACGTCACGGATGTGGTCGTTGAGCCCCCCGGCCTCATGGATCACGATCATGCCGGGATGGGGGCGGGCGCGGTCCGAATCAGCCGGGCGCGCCAGGTATCCGTTCACCTGCGTTCCTCCGGCGCCCGTGAACGTGAGCTCCTCCCCGGCGACCTTCGCCGGGTCGGTCACGGCGCCGGGGACGCCCTCCGGGCTCGGGTTCACCTGCACTACTCGCGACATCCTGCTGCTCCCTTCTCTGGTTGGAGTCTCGATCGGAGGGCGCGATCGAGCGCCGTGTGCTCGAACGACGGCTTGCGCAGGTCCTCCGCCGAGCGAGTCCCGGTCGCGCGCGATGAGATCACTCGGCTCAAACGCCCGCTCAAAGAATCGCCTTCGGGTAGGCGCGTGTCGCGGCGATCAGCATGGCGGCGAGGAAGCCGGTCACGACGAGGAAGTCCAGCCACAGCTCACCGCCACCGCCCACGCCGA
This sequence comes from uncultured Solirubrobacteraceae bacterium, assembly GCA_963709885.1. GTDB lineage: Bacteria > Actinomycetota > Thermoleophilia > Solirubrobacterales > Solirubrobacteraceae > Palsa-744. Next base: position 128,020 of record CAVPXY010000003.1, read on the forward strand.
CAAGCATCTGGCGCAGGCCCTGGACCTCGTAGGTCAGCGGGTTCACGCGCGCGAGAGCGCGCAGCCATTCGGGCATCACGCTCAGCGGGTAGAGCGCGCTCGAGGCGAAGAACAGCGGCATCATGATCAGCTGGCCGATGCCCATGAACCGCTCGCGCTCCTTGACGGCGGCTGCGAGCAGCATCGACATGCACGCGAACGCGGCCGTTCCGAGGATCAGCATCGCGAGCGTGCCGAGCACGCCCGTGAACGTCCAGCGCACCCCGATGCCGGTGGCGGCGAGCACAACCAGGAGCAGCAACGCCTGCACGAGCGCGCGGACACACGCGCCGGCGGCCTTGCCGAGGACGATCGACGAGCGCGACAGCGGCGTGGCGAGCAGGCGCTGGAGCTGGCCGACGTCGCGCTCCCAGATCACAGAGAGCCCGTAGAAGATCGCGATGAACATGGCGGCCTGGGCCATCACGCCGGGCGCGAGGTAGGCGCGGTAGTCGAGCTTGCCGAGCGTCAGCAGGCGATTGTGGGCCAGCGCGGTGCCGAAGATGAACAGCCACAGCAGCGGCTGCACTGAGCGCGTGAGGATGTCCAGGTGGTCGTGGCGAAGCTTACGCATCTCCGCCTGGGCCATCGCCAGCGTGCCGGCCGCCATGCGAACGAGCGGACCGCTGGAGAGGGCGGCCGGTCGTCGCTCAGCCGAGACGGCGGGCCACGCGGCGCTGGGCGCGGACATCGGACAATCTCCCTTCGTCATCGTCGTCTTCCTCGCCGATCCGCCGGCCGGTGACCGTGGTGAAGACCTCTTCCAGGCTCTCGGCCCCGTGGCGCTCGGCGAGTTCTGCCGGCCCGCCCTGCTCGACCAGTCGCCCGCGGTCGATGATCCCCAGGCGGTCGCAGTGGCGCTCTGCCTCCTCCATGATGTGCGTGGTCACGAGGATCGTCGTGCCCGCCTGCTCGACCAGCGTGCCCAGCCGCTCCCACACCATCATGCGGGCGTTCGGATCCAGCCCGACGGTGGGCTCGTCCAGGAACAGCACCTGCGGGCGGTTGAGCAGCGCGGTGGCGATCTCCAGCCGGCGCAGCATCCCCCCGGAGAGCGTTCGCGCTAGACGGCCGAGCATTGGGGTCAGCTCCATCGTCTCGATCGCCTGCTCGATGCGTTCGCGTCGCTCGCGCCTCGGCACGCCGGTCACGCGGCCGTAGAAGTCGAGGTTCTCATACGCCGTGAGCGCGCCGTCCACCGATATCGCCTGGGGGATGTAGCCGATGCTCGCTCGCACCGCGAGGTCCTCACTGCGGACGTCGAACCCGGCCACGAGCGCGCGTCCCTCGGTGGGAGCGAGGAGGGTGGTGAGCACGCGGATGGTCGTCGTCTTGCCCGCCCCGTTTGGCCCGAGCAGCCCGAACACCTCACCCGGCGCGACCGCGAAGGAGACGCCGCCCACGGCCGTCAGCTCGCCGAAGCGCACGACCAGGTCGTCCACGAGCACCGCGGGCGCGCTCACCGCGGTACCACCTCCTCGGGCTCCTCCTCGGGCTCCTCCGCCGGCTCCTCGGCCGGCGGGAACGAGCCCTCGCTGGCGGCGTCCAGCCCGCGGATCTTGCGGCGAACGCGCTTGCGCGTCTCGCACAGCTCGTCGTGCAGCTTTCCGAGCTCAGCCGCGCGCCGGCGGACCAGCTCCAGCTGGCGGTCGATATGGCCGAGCGCCTCGCTCAGCAGCTCGCGGCGGCGCTCGGGGTCGACGTCCTCGCGGCGCAGCTGGGCGCGCACCTCCGCGCGTGCCTCCTCGGCCGTGAGCAGCGTTTTGAGCTCCTCGAGCGACACCCCGAGCAGGTCCTTCAGGCGCATCACCTCGCGCATCCGCTCCACCTCCGCTCCGGTGTAGATCCGGTGCTGGCCGGAAGGCCGCGCAGGCGCCTCGGGGAGCAGGCCGATCTCCTCGTAGTAGCGGATCGTGCGCGGTGTCGTACCCACCAGCCGGGCCACGTCGCCGATCCGCAGGCTGTCGGGGCGGGGCTCGGTGGGCGGTTGGTCGGGGGGCGGAACGTTCATGTCGTCAATCGAAGGGTCATGTGGTCGATGGAAGCGTCGTGTCGTAGATGGAAGGCTCAGCGTGCCCCCGCGGGCACCGACGGGGCAGACGCGTTGGCGTCGTGCGCGGCGATAGGCTCGCCGCGCTCAGAACCTTCAGCGCCGGTGGCGAGGGCTCCCGCCCGCGGCGCGGGCGTCCCGCGATCGTCCGGCGCGGAGGTGGGGGAGGGTCCGACCGCAGTCACGTAGCGCGGGCGCATCAGGCAGACGGCCGCTCCCAGCAGCGAGGTCGCCGACAGCACCCACAGCGCGACGTGCATGTTCGCGATGAACGGCGCGAGCCTGTGCTCTGAGAGACCTTTCGCCAGGCCCGAGAAGACCGCGAACAGCGTCGCTTTGGGCACCGCCGAGGTGACGATCGCGAGCACGAAGGCGATCGAAAGCACGGCGCCAGTGTTCTGCACGAGCGTTCTCGCCCCCGCGGCCACCCCGCGCCGATAGGCGGGCACGGCGCCCATCATGGCGGCCGTGTTCGGGCTGTTGAACATGCCCGAGCCGACCCCCACGATGAGCAGCCACAGGCCGCTCTGCCAATAGGGGGTATGGACCTCGAGCGTCGTCATCGCGGCCAGGCCCGCGGCGCTCACGAGCATGCCGAGTGCGGCGAGCGTGCGTGAGCCGTGCCGGTCCGCGTAGAGCCCCGCGATCGGGGAGGCAATTAGCATCCCGAGCGCGAGCGGGATCAGCTTGATACCCGCCGCGATCGGCGAGTTGCCCTGGGCGCCCTGGAAGTAGAAGACGAACAGGAACATCAGCGCGAACCGCGCCAGCCCGTTGATGAACGCCGCGCCGGTCGCCGCCGCGAACAGGCGATCCTTGAAGATCCGGAGGTCGAGCATCGGCGCATCAGAGCGGCTCTCGATGAGCACCCATGCGGGCAGCAGCACTGCCGCAGCGGTCAGGCCGCCGATCACGATCGGGTCGTTCCAGCCGCTCAGCCCCCCGCGCGAGACGCCCAGCACCAGGCCGGTGAGACCGAGCACGAACGTGGTGGTCCCCAGCGCGTCATACCCGCGCACGGAATCCGGTTTGGCGAGCTCGCGCAGGATCAGCGCGCCCCAGGCGGCGCCGGCGAGCGCGAGCGGTACGTTGAACCAGAAGACCCAATGCCAGGAGATCGCGACCAGTGCGCCGCCCAGCACCGGCCCGAGCACCAGGCCGATGGCGGCGACCATCGTGTTGGCCCCCATCGCCAAGCCCAGTTCCTCCTTCGGAAAGGCATCGGTGACGAGCGCCGCCGCGTTGGCGAACAGAAAGGCCGAGCCGATGCCCTGCAGGACGCGCCACAGGATCAGCACGGTGGCATCCGAGGAGAACCCCGCCCCAAGCGAGGCCAGCGCGAACACGAGAAAGCCGCCGACGTAAGCGCGCTTGCGCCCGAACAGGTCGCTCAGCCGTCCGGCCGTGAGCACGAGCACGGTGGCGGCGATCAGGTAGGCCAGGATCACCCACACCAGCGCGAGCAGGCTCGTGTGCAGGGAGCGCTCGAGGTCGGGCAGCGCGATGATGAGCGTGCCCGAGTTGGTCGCCGCGAGCAGCATCCCCAGGCTCGTGCAGGACAGCGCCCACCACTTGTAGCTCTCATGCCCGGCGGACACCCCGAACCGGGATCTGCCGTTCAGCGCCGTCTGGGTGGGGGATGCAGCGATCAAGTGGGTGCGACTCCCGGCTTGTGCGCTGAACTACGTACTGAAGTTGACGTGAACGTAAGGATCATGCTAGCAGGATCGAGCGGCGAGACGTGGTGGTGCTGGGAATGACGCGGCGGTGCTGGGGACCACGTGGTGGTGCTGGGATCGAGGCGGTGGTGCTGGGAGCGAGGTGGTCGTGCGGGGAACGAATTGGTGGTGCTGGGAACGACGTGGTGGTGCTAGAACGTTGGGGATGAATTCCAGCGGGTCCAAGGTCGTGAAGTCCGACGCGGAGTGGCGCCAGCAGCTGACGCCCGCCCAGTACGACGTCCTGCGGAAGGCCGGTACCGAGCCGCCGTTCACGGGCGAGTACGTCTACAACAAGGATTCCGGCGACTATCGCTGCGCCGCCTGCGGGGCGACGCTGTTCACGGCGGACACGAAGTTCGACTCCGGCACCGGCTGGCCGAGCTTCACCGAGCCGGCGGTCGCCGCGTCGGTCGAGCTGCGCCCCGACAACAGCCTGTTCATGCGCCGCACCGAGGTCGTCTGCCGCACCTGCGGCGGACACCTCGGGCACGTCTTCGACGACGGCCCCGGGCCCACCGGTGAGCGCTACTGCATCAACTCGGCCGCGCTTTCGTTCATGCCCGCCGGGGAGGCGTCCGCGGACGCCGCGGCGGGCGATGCAGCGCCCTCTGACGCAGCTGCCCAGTAGCGTTCGCGACGCCATGATCATGTTCGAACGGTCCCGGCGGCTGTCCGAGCCGCTGCAATGGGGGCGGCGCGAGAGGGCGGTGGTCGCGGTCCTGCTCAGCTGCGTGCTGCTCGCGGCGATCGGGCTCGGCACCTACGCGCTGACGAGCGGGGCGCGCGCGCGGAGGGACTGCGTCGATGTGACGTTCGCCAGCACGCTCGGTGGCGCGCAGATACACGCGTGCGGCTCGCAGGCGAGGCGTATGTGCGCCTCCGGCGCCTTCCACGGGATCGCGCAGGAACTGCGGAGCGCATGCAGGCGGGCCGGATTTCCGTACGCCCCGCCCCGCGGGCCCTCACCGTGATCGGGGGCTCATCGGTGTCGGGCCCGTTCCCGCCGCCGGCATAGGCCTCTAGACAAATGTCGAAAGCCTTGGCCCAAGTGTTGGGCACGATGGCCCTACCCGCGCGCTCCTGCGCCGGCTTTCATACCAAGACCGCAAATAGGTGCGGGCCCGGCCGCGTGGGCGGCCGGCCGTCCAACAGATCTACAACCCGTAGGGGAACGGAGGCACATGAGCTGGCTGGCATACCCATCTTGGCTGAACCCGGGCGACAACGCGTGGCAGATGACCGCGGCTACGTTCGTGGGGCTGATGAGCCTCCCGGGCCTCGCGGTCCTGTACGGCGGGGTCATGCAGAAGCGGTGGTCGGTCAACAGCATGATGCTCACGTTCGTGGCGTTCTGCGTGACGCTGATCGTCTGGTGCCTGTGGGCGTTCAAGATGGGCTTCGGTCATCCGGTCGCGCACAGTGGCTCGGGGGTGTTCGGCACGAAGGGCTTCCTGGGCACGTTCCTCGGCGAACCGGGCAGCGTCCTCGGCCACGTCGGCGAGGAGGGTAAAGCGGAAATCCAGTCGATCACCGAAGGTCCGCCGTTCCACTTCCCGGAGTCGTCGCTCGTGTACTTCCAGTTCGTGTTCGCCGCGATCACCCCGATCCTCGCGCTGGGCTCGGTGCTCGGGCGGGTCAACTTCAAGGCGTGGATCCCGTATGTGATGCTGTGGATCACCGCCGTCTACGCGGTCAACGCGTTTCTCATCTGGGGCGGCGGCTACTTCGCTGCGCACGGAGCCCTGGACTACTCCGGTGGTTACGTCATCCACCTCGCGGCGGGCGTCTCAGGGTTCGTGTTCGCCGCGGTGATCGGGCCGCGATTGCAGCGAGACCGTGAGATCGATGCGCCGAACAACCTGCTGATGGTCGCGTGCGGCGCCGGTCTGCTGTGGCTGGGCTGGAACGGGTTCAACGGTGGGGACTCCTACTACGCCGGCGCCAACGCATCGGCGGCGGTGCTCAACACCAACCTCTGCACGGCGGTGGCGATGATGGTGTGGATCGCCTGGGACTACATCTTCCGTGAAAAGCCCTCGATGATCGGGGCCGTCAACGGGATGATCACGGGCCTCGTGGGCATCACGCCCGCGGCGGGTTTCGTCAACGGGTACGGTGCCATCATCATCGGGATCGTGGCCTCGACGATCGTCTGGATGGCGATCCGCTACCTGAGCCGGGTGCGCCCGTTCAGGAGCGTCGACGACACGCTGGGGGTGGTCTATACCCACGGCGTGGCGGGTCTGTGCGGTGGTCTTCTCGTAGGGCTCCTGGCCAATTCGAACGTCGTCGAGTACATCGGCGCGGGCGGGGCGGGCAACCTACCCGGGAAATCAGGACTGCTGATCAACGGCAGCTGGACCCTGCTGCGCTGGCAGGCCGAGACGGCGGCATGGGTCATCGCCTACACGGCCGTGGCGACGTTCATCATTCTCAAGGTGCTCTCGCTCGTCGTGCCGTTGCGACTCAGCGACGGGGAGCTCGAGATCGGCGATCACGCGATCCACGGCAACGAGGTGTACCCCTCCGACGTGCCCACGCTTGGCGGCTCGGGCGGGCCGGCGTGGCACCCGGACGCGGCACCCGCCGGCGCGGGGGCGTAGCGAGACAGGAAAGCTCTGCCGGCCCTGAATGCGTTCACCCCTACGGACGCATTCGGGTCGGCAGACGGTCAGCGGCCCCGCCTCGGCGGGGCCGCTGGACGTTGGCGCGCCGGGCCCGACCAGGCATGGCGCGTTGGGCCGACTAGATGACTGATTCCGAATTGGCGCCGCGCATGGTTAGGAGGCGAGGGGAGCTGGCGCGGCTGTCGAAGGCCGGCGTTGCAACTGCAACGTCGACCACGGAGGTGGCCTCGTGCACGCCGACCTCGACAGCCTGCTCACCGCACTTTATGTGCTGGCGGATGATCTCCTGCCGGCGCGCAGCGGTGCAGGTCGTCGCCCACGGATCACCGATGCTGAGCTCATCGCGCTGGCGGTCGCGCAGATCGTCTTGCAGTGCCATTCCGAGCGGCGGTTTCTGCGGCTCGCGCGCCAGCGCCTTGGGCACTTGTTTCCGTATATCCCCAAGCAGCCGGGCTACAACAAGCGGCTGCGCCGGCTGGCGCCACAGATCTGCGTGCTCATCGACCATCTGGCGCGGATCTCCCCGTCGTTCTGCGACCGCCTGCGGCTGTTGGACTCCACGCCGGTGCCGTGTGGCGCCTCGCGGGAGACCGTCAAGCGCTCTGAGCTTGCCGGCTGGGCCACCTACGGATACTGCGCCAGCCATTCGCGCTACTTCTGGGGTCTGCGACTGTACCTGCTGTGTGCACCCGACGGGATGCCCGTCAGCTTCTGCCTGGCGCCCGCGAACGAGGGTGAGCGGGAGGTCGCCGCGGCGATGCTCGAGCGCGCACGCCGCGAGGGGCTGCTCACCGGCGGGGAGATCATCGTCTCGGACAAGGGTTTTGCGGGGCAGGAGTTCGAGCAGATCGTCGCCTCCCTGGATGCCATGCTCATCCGCCCTGATCGCAAGGACGAGCGACCGCGCTTCGGAAAGCTTGGCGGCATCCGCCAGTGGATCGAGTCGACCTACCAGACAGCCAAGAGCCAGCTCTCCCTCGAGGACCACGGCGGCCACATTCCCGAAGGCGTATGGGCGCGCGTCTGTCAGCGTGTGCTCGCCCTCGCCGCCGGCGTGTGGCACAGCTGGCTGCTCTGGGAAGCCCGCCAGATCGACGCACCCGGGCGGCACTTCACCTCCTACGACCACTGAAGCCGTGCAAACGGAATCAGTCATCTAGGCGTGCCGGGTCAGGCCAACGCTGGGGCGTGGCGTGTCGGGCCGACTCGGCGTGCTGGGTCAGGCCAACGCTGGGCGTGGCGCGTGGGACGACTAGCGAGCGGGGGTGTGTGAGGCCGACTGTGCCTGGTGGGTCAGGCCAACGGGACAGCTGACGCCGGTGCCGCCCAACCCGCAGTAGCCGCCCGGGTTCTTCGCCAGGTACTGCTGGTGGTAGTCCTCGGCATAGTAGAACGGTCCGGCCTGGGCGATCTCGGTGGTGATCTCACCGTGACCGGCCTGGGTGAGCATGTCCTGGTAGGCATCACGCGAAGCCGCCGCCGCGACCCGCTGGTCCTCGTTCTGCCAGAGGATCGCCGAGCGGTACTGGCTGCCGACGTCGTTTCCCTGGCGCATGCCCTGCGTCGGGTCGTGTCCCTCCCAGAACAGCTTCAGCATCTGCTGGAAGCTCGTGGCCTCGGTATCGAACGCCACGAGCACCACCTCGGCGTGGCCTGTCCTTCCCGAGCAGACCTCTTGATAGGTGGGGTTGGGGGTGAGCCCGCCCGCGTAGCCGACAGCGGTCGTGTAGACGCCCTCTGTCTGCCAGAAGAGCCGCTCGGCACCCCAGAAGCAGCCCATCCCGAAGGTCGCCGTCTCGACGCCATACGGGAATGGTCCCTTTAGCGGGGTGCCGAGCACCTCATGTCTCGCTGGAACGGGCATCTCCTCGGGGCGCCCGCTCAACGCAGTCTGGGCGTCCACCGTCGTGGGCTTGCGCGTGAAGAGCATCGTCGCTCCAGACTAGAGGATTGGAAGCTGGTTCCACGCAAGAGGATTAGAGGCGGCTCCTCGACGGCCCGCCTCGGCTGGACGAACCCCGGGTGGTAGTGACAGCCTAGATGACTGATTCCGTTCCGGGTTGGTGCGGGAACGGGGTCGAGGAGAGATAACAAGGGTGTCGAAGGTCGGCGTTGCTCTGTCCAACGTCGACCACGAAAGGTGGGGACGCGTGACCGCCGATCTCGACACCCTCTTGACGGCACTTTACGTGCTGGCCGATGAAATCCTGCCGCGTCGGCCGCATGCAAGGCGCAACCCACGGATCACCGACGCCGAGCTCGTATGCCTGGCCGTCGCACAGATCTTGCTGGACTGCCCCAGTGAGCGACGGTTTTTGCGTATGGCTATGTGTCGGCTGGGGCACCTGTTTCCCTATCTGCCCAAGCAGCCCGGATACAACAAGCGGATGCGTGCGCTGGCGCCGCAGATCGTCACGCTGCTGAACACTCTCGCGTTCGCTTCGCCGTCGTGGTGTGATGGCATACGGCTGTTGGACTCCACCCCGGTGCCCTGCGCGGCCTCCAGGCAGACCGTCAAGCGCTCGCAGTTCGCCGGGCATGCCGCTTATGGGTACTGCGCGAGCCACTCCCGCTACTTCTGGGGGTTCCGGCTGTATCTGCTGTGCGCCTCCGACGGGATGCCCGTCGCGTTCGAGCTGGCAGCCGCGAACGTCCCAGAGCGCGAGGTCGCCGCCGAGATGTTCAGACATGTCGAGCTGGACGGGTACACCGTGATCGCGGATAAGGGCTTCGCCGGCGAGGACTTCGAGGCACTCATGGCCGAGCTCGGCGCGATCTTTATGCGCCCGGACCGCAAGAACGAGACCCCCCGCTACGGCAAACTCGGCGGCATCCGCCAGTGGGTCGAGTCGATCATCGACACGCTCAAGGGGCAGCTCTCCCTCGAGCAGCACGGCGCGCACACCATGCCCGGACTGCTCACGCGCGTCTCCCAGCGCCTGCTCGCCCTCGCCGCAGGCATCTGGCACAACTGGAAGCTCTGGCAAGACGGACGCATCGACACACCTGGCCGCAGCCTCATCGCCTACGACCACTAACGCACCCAAACGGAATCAACCATCTAGGCCTCGGTGTGCCTTGGCGCGTAGCGGTGGTGCAGCATGAGCGCGTTGCCGTCCGGGTCTGAGAAGAACGCCATGTGGCATACGCCCGTGTCCAGTATGTCGCCCCTGAAGCTCACCCCACGCTCGATGAGGGCCTCGCGCGCGGCGTGCACGTCGTCTACATGCAGGGCGATCTCGTGGCGATGGGGGTGGTGCTCCAAGCCCATCGCTTCGGCGTCGATGAGGCTCAGCGTGAGGTTGCCCGTCTCGAGCTCGGCAAAGTTTCGCTCTGGCATGTACACAGACTGGCGTAGGCCGAGGGTCTCGCGGTAGAACTCGGCGGCCGCCTTCACGTCATGCGTTGGCAGGGCGAAGAAGTCGACGCCGGTGATGAGCTGATCGGTGGTGTTGGTGGAGGGGGTCAACGCATTTGCTCCCAGGTCGGTTCTTGTTCACGCGCCTACGCGATGGACGCGGGCGCTCCGATTTGCTGACGCGGCTCGAGCACGAAAACCGCGATGTCGCGCGCGGTGCGCTCCTCGTAGTCGTCGAAGCCGCCATATTGATCGTTCATCGCCTGCCACAGTTCGGCGCGCTCCTCGCCCTCGGCGACCCGCGCTCGCATCTGCTTGCGCTCGCCGCGAATCTGCACCTCGCAAGCTGGGTTGGTCTTCAGGTTGAGCGACCATGCAGGTGCTTGAGCGTAGCCGGCGTTGGAACCGATCACCACGAGGCGCTCACCGTCGGCGAGGTAGAGGACCGGCGCGGTGCGCCGCCGGCCCGAGCGACGTCCGGTCGTCGTGAGGAGCAGCACCGGAGCGCGGCCGACCTTCCCGAACAGTCGCCCGCGGCTGGCACGGTAGAGCGGGACATTCAGCTTCCCAACGGCCCGGAGTCCCGTTGCGGAAATCGACATGGACAGGCGTGCATAGGCATGGTCGCCGGGCATCGCGGGAGTATCGCACTCCCTCTCCGGCGCATGGGCATTCCCCGTCCGTAGTGTGGGTAGTTGTTGTCCGACGTATGGCACTTGCCGCCGACGTATGGGCACTCGCTGCCCGAAGTAGTGCACAGGGCCGGCGCTCATCTGCGATCTTACGGTCGTGGCCCTGATTCGCGCGAGCGCTCCCCTGAGCAGAGAGCTTCAGCGCGTCCTACCCGCGCGGCCATTTCACGTGCGTTTCTGGGACGGCAGCTCCGTGGGCGCAACAGTGGCGGAGGCACCGACGTTCTTCGTGCGACGGCCTTCGGCGCTGGCTCACTTCCTGCGGGCACCTGGAACGCTGGGTCTCGGTCGCGCCTACGTGGAGGACTCGCTGGCCGTGGACGACCTCGACGGTGCATTCGCCGTGGTGGATACGTGGGAGCCGCCCGCTATGAGTGGGTCCGACCGTGTCCGCTTGGGCTTGGCAATCGTTGCGGCCGCGGCGCCGGGGGGAGTTCCGCGGCGTCCGAGCCTCGAGCTCATCCTCCGCGGCGAGACTCACAGCGTTGAGCGCGATGCGGCCGCGGTCCGCTACCACTACGACGTCGGAAACGACTTCTTCGCTCTGTTCCTGGACGAGTCGATGACCTACAGCTGTGCGATCTTCTCAAGGGGGGCGCAGACCCTCGAGGATGCCCAGCGAACGAAGCTCGATCTCGTCGCGAGCAAGCTCGGGCTGAAGGCAGGGATGCGACTGCTGGACGTCGGCTGCGGCTGGGGCAGCTTCGCCATCCACGCGGCTCGCGAGTACGGGGTGAAGGTCACCGGTGTCACGATCTCCCCGTCCCAGGCGGAGCTCGCGCGCGAGAGGGTGGCCGAGGCAGGCCTTGGCGATGAGGTGGAGATCAGTGTGGCGGACTACCGTCAACTGCCGCGGTCGTCCTTCGACGCGATCGCGAGCATCGGCATGTCGGAGCATGTGGGCGACAGCCAGATCGACCTCTACGGTCAGTCGCTGTTCGCGCTGCTGCGTCCCGGCGGGGTGCTCCTGAACCATGCCATCGCCGCGCTTGACCCCGACGATGAGCCGCTCAAGGACCTCTTCTCGACGCGTTACGTGTTTCCCGATGGCGAGCCCCTGCCGCTGTCCCGCGTCCAACTGGCGCTCGAGCGGGCGGGCTTTCACACCGACCACGTGGAGGGCTTCAGGGAGGACTACGCTGTCACCCTCCGCCACTGGGCGGAGCGGCTGGATGAGCACCTCGACCAGGCGCGGCGGCTCGCCGGTCCCGAGCGCACGCGTGTGTGGCGACTGTATCTGCGGGCGGCAAGACGTGGCTTTGACACCGGCCTGACGGCCGTCTATCAGGTGCGTGCGCGAACACCCCCTTGAGTGAGGAGCCGGTTATCGGCCCGCTCGGCTGTCAGCTGGATCGATGTGCAGACGGAGATCAACCGCCCGCCTCGGAAACGTGTGCCCGGGCCGAGGGCTAGAATGACCGAGCGCTGCGGATGTAGCTCAGCTGGCTAGAGCGTCGCCTTGCCATGGCGAAGGTCGAGGGTTCGAATCCCTTCATCCGCTTTCTATGAAATAGCCTGCAAATCGGCGGGTTTTGGCCGTCAGGGTGGATAGCCAGTAGCCCCTCACATCGTCGCGGGTACCACCCCTGGGTACCAAACACCACGCGTCGTGCACGCTCGAGCACGAGCGGAAACGTGAGCCCGACAAGGGAGTTCGGTCGATCTCGACCTATCGCGAGGCTTCGAGATCGTGCCAGTCGCAGTTACGCGCTACCGGTTGGGGCTACATACCTTGAGCACGCGGATGCGGGTAACGACGCGCCAGGCCCGATCAAGGGTGTCGAGCGAAGGCTATGGCAAACAGTGGCAAACGAGCCGGGGATCGAGACTGTCCAGCACTCAGACGCCAAGACGGCGGGGGGAGGGCCAGAATCGGCAACGAGCTGGCATCGCATCCGGACGAGTGGCCATCCTGAGCGGCCGTGGAGGACGAAGCCCTCGCAGGTGAGACGACGGACCCCGACGGCGAGCGGGTTGTGCTGCTCGATGCGGTCTGGGCCGAGAAGATCGCACGCGACCATCCAGAGATCGGCGCGCATCTGTCCGCCGTTCTGCGGGCCGTGTCCACGCCGGATCACGTTGCTCCCGACCCCATCTTCGCGGACCGCACTCGCTACTACGCCCGCGGTGCCGGCCCGAGTCAATGGCTGCTGGTCGTCGTAAGCTATGAGCAGACGCCGGCGCGGATCGTCTCCGCGTTCGCCAACCGGAAGGATCCCAAGTCATGGAGCGCGTAAACATCACGATCGGGCCGTTGAGCTTCGATCACGCCGACTACGACGCCGATAGCGACGTGCTCTACCTGCATGTCGGCGCGCCCCAGCCAGCCGAGGGCGAGGAGACGCCAGAGGGCCACGTCGTCCGCTATGCGCCCGGAACCAACCGCATCGTTGGCTTGACGGTGCTCGGCGCGCGACACGTCTTGGACCGCGATGGGCATCTTGCGGTTACGGTTCCCGAGACCGTAGAGACAACCGCGGAGCAACTCGCCCCCGCGCTCGCTGCTGTTTAGCGAGTAGCGCACACCCCTGGGGGCGCACCCCGGTCCGGAATCGGCTTGCCTCGTTCCACGAGCTCGTCCGAGCGCCTGAGCCAAGGACCGGCAGACGATCGCTTCCTCGGCGCATTGCAGGCGTCTCGGGGCGCGCGAGCGTCTGTGCTCCTGCTCGTCCAGAGCAGGCGCACGTGTGGCGTAAAGCCAGGCTGCCGCTTTCAGACGTGAGGAGCGGTTGCCCTGCTCCGGCTCTACGCGCGCTGCCTACTCACGCATAAGCATCGCGTGCGCCTCGCGCTCCATGTCGACGTAGGGCTCGCCGCTGACGTCGACAGCGACGAACTTCAGCGCCCCGCCCGTGAAGCGCCAGGGCCGCTCGCCTGGATAGTCGTCGGTGATCGCAGTGGTACTGCGCCCGACCGTGAGGCCAGTGCCGGTAAGCCCGAACGTGCCCGGCTGGGTCTTGATGCGCTGCTCGCCCACCTTCTCATCGCCGTGGTAGAGAGCGAGGATGCCGGTGGTGACACCCGGAGGGTCCTCTCCGTCCTTCTCGAACGCGGCCGACAGGATCAAATTCTCGCCGGTCGGCAGCTCCCGGTCGGCGGCGATCGTCTGCACGAGGCTGCCGACGAAGTTGTAGACGTAGTGCAGCCGGTTCTCCTTGACATAGAGGGCATGCCCTCCGAAGTGCGAGCCTTGGGCAAACAGCACACCCTCGCAGCCGGGGGCGGGGAGGTCGACGAGCGCGCCGACCGCATAGGAGCGGCTGCGCACGTTGACGGCCTGCGCCTCGGGGACCTCGGCCACGTCGGGGTAGTAGCGGTAGCGGCTGCGCGGCTTCGTGAGCTGCGGACGGGGCGTGTTGATGATCTCGACCGGTGACCGATCGTCCAGTGGGAAGGCGCCGTTGGCGCCGGCCTCCGAGAACCACAGGTTCACGAGCTCGCGGACCTTCTCGGGGTGCTCGCCGGCGAGGTTGTGCAGCTCGGAGCGATCGACCTCGGTGTTGTAGAGCTCCCACTCGTCCTCGTTGAAGTGGCTCCACCCGGCGACCGTCGGGTGGGTCGTGACCGCCTTCCAGCCCTCGTGCCATATCGCGCGGGAGCCGAGCATCGAGTAGAACTGCGTCGAGCGCGCGCTCGAGGGGCCGCCCGCGTCGAAGCTGTAGCGCATGCTCACGCCGTCGAAGCTCGATTGCACGTGGCCCTTGATCGTGTCCGGGGCCTCTACGCCGAGGACATCGAGGATCGTCGGGACGATGTCGATCGCATGGTGGTACTCGTCGCGGAGCTCACCCTTGGCCTTCATCCCCGCCGGCCAGGAGATGATGCACGGGTCGCATGTGCCGCCGTTGAACTCGTAGCGCTTCCACATCTTGAAGGGCGTGTTGAACGCCATCGCCCACCCGTTTGGGTAGTGGTTGTACGTGTCCGTCCCACCGAGCTCGTCGATCATGCGCAGGTTCTCCTGCATGTCGTCCGGTACGCCGTTCATGAACTTGTTCTCGTTCACCGACCCGTTCGGCCCGCCCTCGCCGCTCGCGCCGTTGTCGGAGACCACGACGATCATCGTGCTGTCGAGCAGCTCGCTCTCCTCCAGGAACTCGAGCAGCCGGCCGATCTGATCATCGGTGTGTGCGAGAAAGCCCGCGTAGACCTCGGCCATGCGCGCGAACAGCTCCTTCTCATCGGCCGACAGGCTGTTCCACGGACGCGTGGTGTCCATCATCGGGAACGGAAGGTCGTCGGGACCCGTCCTCGTCTGCGGGGTGCCGATCGGGTTGACCGGGGGCAGCTCGGTGTCCGCAGGCACGATGCCGAGCTCCTTCTGGCGCGCGAGCGTCTGCTCGCGCATCGCGTCGTAGCCCATGTCAAAGCGGCCCTTGTACTTCTCGATCCACTCTTTCGGCACCTGGTGCGGCGCGTGGCAGGCACCCGGCGCGTAATAGAGCATGAAAGGCTTCTCCGGGGCGACGGCCTGCGCGTCCTTGATGAACTCGAGCGCTCTATCGGTGATGTCGGCGGTGAAGTGGTAGCCCTCCGCGGGCGAGCGCGGCTGATCGACGGGATGGTTGTCGTAGACGAGGTCCGGGTACCACTGGTTGGTCTCGGCGCCGAGGAAGCCGTAGAAGCGCTCAAAGCCACGCCCGGTGGGCCAGTTGCGCCGTGGCGAGGCGAGGTTCATCTCGTCGGTCGGGCACAGATGCCACTTGCCGACCATGTAGGTGTTCCAGCCAAGCTCGCCGAGTATCTCTGGCAGCATCCCGTTCTCCGGCGGGATCGTCCCGCTCGCGTTCGGGAATCCGATCGCGGCCTCGGTAATACAGGCCATGCTGTTGCGCGTGTGGTTGCGGCCGGTCAGCAGGCAGGAGCGCGTGGGTGAGCAGAGCGCCGTGGTATGCCATTGCGCGTAGCGAATGCCCTGCGCGGCGATGCGGTCGATGTTCGGCGTCTCGACGGGGCCGCCGTAGCAGCCGAGCGCCGAGTAGCCGACGTCGTCGAGGACGATGTAGACGACACTCGGGGCGCCTTCGGGAGCCTTCGGAGCCTCAAACGGTGCCCAGTCGGGCTCCGAGTCCCGGATGTCGACGTTGATCGTGCCCTGAAACGGTGCGCTCACGGCCGTGCCTCCCTCTGTTGACCTGGACGCGGATCTTTGCACGGCATATGCGGCCGCGCACGGGCGGTCCACTTCCCCTTCGAGTGAGGGTGTCTTCGGTCCGTGGTGACCGCGAGGGACCAGTCTGGTCAGCACCGGCGGAGGTCGGCTGCTGCTGTTCTCAGCAAAGCGGTCGTCCCGATCACAGCAACCGAGACGCCTGAGTTGGACGACTCGTGAGCGTCTCGCCTAGCACGTGCGAGACTCCTCCTTCGCCTTTGGCGAAGCGAGCGTCAGGCGCTTCAAAGCAATGACGAGTGCACGTCGTCCTGAGCGCAAGCGCTGTGCGGAGATAGCGAGACGCTCGCATCGCTCCGTGAGCAGGCGTGTCGGTGGCGTTGAGCCTATGCTCACCGACCTCGGTTCATTTGCGTGGAGGCCACTTCGCTTGGAGGACGCCGATGCCGGACACCACCTGCCACATGTCGATCTCGCTCGACGGCTTCGTCGCCGGGCCGGACCAGAGCCGGGAGAATCCGCTGGGGAAGCGCGGCAGGGAGGTCCATAGCTGGCACCTCGGCGACGAGCGCGCGAACGACGCCGACGCGACGGCAGAGGGCTGGCTCATGCGACCGCGCGGGGCCTACGTCATGGGCCGCAACATGTTCGGGCCGATCCGCGGCGAGTGGGATGAGGACTGGGATGGATGGTGGGGCTCCGAGCCGCCCTACCACGCGCCGGTCTTCGTGCTCACCCACCACGCCCGCGAGCCGATCGAGATGGAGGGCGGCACGAGCTTCCACTTCGTCACCCAGGGCTTCGAGGCCGCCTACGCGCAGGCGCGTGAGACGGCCGGCGAGGATGGCATCGACATCGCGGGCGGCGCCTCGACCGTCCGTCAGGCGCTCGCCGCCGGAGTGATCGACGAACTCACGCTCGACGTGGTCCCCGTCCTGTTCGGGTCCGGCGAGCGGCTGTTCGACGGAGTCGAGTCCCTCGGGTTCGAGCCGGTCGAGGTGCTCCACTCTCCGCTCGCTACGCACATCCGCTACCGGCGGGCGGGGTGAGGAGCCGATCTTCGGTCTGGGGCGGCGTCAGCTTTCTGGCGGTCGCTCATGCGGCTCGACTTGATCGACGAGTTCCGCCTGGACCTGCACCCCTACGTCGCGGGCGAGTGAACCCGGTTGTTCGACGACGTCGCCAGGTCCTACCGGCTCGACCTGGTCTCCAGCAGCGAGTTCCGCAACTGGACCGTCGGGCTGCACTATCTCCGGCACCGCTAACCAGCGGCCGACACACAAGACGAGTGGCCAATCCGGCAGGGTGGTTGGCATCCGCGAGTGTGCTCGCTTACGCGCACAAACCAGCCGTGCGAGGTCGGTTTGGCTATCCGCTGATCGCCCCGAGGACGGTGTGGCCTCAGCGACTTCCCGTGTGATCGCCTCTGCTGATGGGGGAGGCGATTGAGGGATTCTCCCGGTACCGGGACGGCTCACCCGTTGCCAGCAGTGGCGCGCGAACCGTTCTCCACTCCCAGCCGTAATCCGACCATGAACAGCATGCGGACATTGCTTCTTCTCCACAAGCTTCTGGCCGCGGTCGTAGCTGCGGTGGCGCTCGGGGCCTCGCTCACGCCCGCCACGTCGGTCGCGGCGCCGGCGCCGCTAGGGCAGATCAGCGAGTTCTCCGCCGGTCTGAACGCGCGTAGCTTCCCGATCTCCATCGCGCCGGGCGCCGACGGCAACCTGTGGTTCACCGACCCTGGCAGCGTTACGAGGGCGATCGGGCGGATCACGACGAGCGGGGCGATCAGCGAGTTCTCCGCCGGGTTGAACGCCGGCAGCAGCCCGATCTCCATCGCGCCGGGCGCCGATGGCAACCTGTGGTTCACCGACACTGGTACCACCAAGGCGATCGGGCGGATCACGACGGGCGGGGCGATCACCGAGTTCTCGGCCGGGCTGAACCCAGGCAGCATCCCGGAGGGCATCGCGCCGGGCGCCGACGGCAACCTGTGGTTCACCGACGGGGGCACCACCAACGCGATCGGGCGGATCACGACGGGCGGGGCGATCACCGAGTTCTCGGCCGGGCTGAACCCAGGCAGCATCCCGGAGGGCATCGCGCCGGGCGCCGACGGCAACCTGTGGTTCACCGACCAGGGTGTCACCGGGGCGATCGGACGGATCACTCCGGCCGGGGTGATCAGCGAGTTCTCAACCGGCCTTAACCCCGGCAGCTTCCCGAGCGGGATCGCACCCGGCGCCGACGGCAACCTCTGGTTCACCGACCAGGGCACCACCGGCGCGATCGGGCGGATCACGACGGGCGGGGCGATCAGCGAGTTCTCCGCCGGTCTGCACGCCGGCAGACGCCTAAGCTCGATCGCGCCGGGCGCCGATGGCAACCTGTGGTTCACCGACGATGGCGGCGCTACCAGCGCGATCGGGCGGATCACGACGGGCGGGGTCATCAGCGAGTTCTCCGCCGGGCTGAACGCCGGCAGTCACCCGGAGGGCATCGCCTCGGGCGCCGACGGCAACCTCTGGTTCACGGACCTGGGCACCACCAGCGCGATCGGGCGGATCGGGACGGGTGCTCCGCCGGTCATCACGCCTCCGCCGGTCGTCACGCCTCCGCCGGTCGTCACGCCTGCGCCGGCCATCACGCCTGCGCCGCTCGTCACGCCTTCCCCGGTCGTCACGCCTCCCCCCGGCGACACCTCGACGCGCCCGGTCACCATCCGGGGGGGCATTGTGAAGGCGATCAAGGGAACCGTGTCGATCAAGGTGAGCTGTCCGGCGGCCTCGCCCGGCAACTGCACCGGGACGCTCGCGCTACGCACTGCCAGAGGTGCGAAGCTAGTAGTGCGTCCTGCAAGTTCGCGCCCGGCTAGGGGTGTCCTGCCGTTGGTCTCGAAGTCCTTGCCGACAAGTTCGGCGAGGATGGAGGTTGATGATGGCTGTGAAGGGCGCGGGCAGGCGGGTGGAGGTCTCAGAGCAGGACCGGCGGGAGCTCGAGCGGATTGTGCGCGCTGCCAGCTCTGAGGTGCGGATGGTCGAGCGGGCTCGGATCGTGTTGGCGGCGAGTGAGGGACTAACTACGGGGCAGATCGCTGAGCGAGTGGGGTGCGCCGAGCGGACCGTGAAGAAGTGGCGCCCGCGCTACGCGCGCGAGGGGATCGAGGGGCTGGCGGACGCGCCACGGTCGGGGCGGCCGCTGACGCATGGTCCGCAGACGAGAGCGCTGTTGATCGCCAAGGCGTGCACGCGCCCGGAGCCCAGCAAGGAGGGGGCGCGGCGGGAGCGCTGGACCTATGAGGAGCTCGGCAGGGAGGTGGGGATGTCGGGCTCGCAGGCGCACGTGATCCTTTCCCGGGCTGCGATCAAGCCGCACCTGAGCGACTACTGGGTGATGAGTGACTTCTCCCAGCCTGAGTTCGAGGAGCGGATGGGCGAGATCTGCGGCCTGTACGTCGATCCGCCGGAGAACGTGCTGGTCGTCTCGATCGACGAGAAGACCGGGATCCAGGCCAAGTCGCCGACCAAGCCCGACCAGCCGCCGAGCCCGGCAAGCCGGCGCGGCGCGAGCACGAGTACAAGCGCAACGGCACCCAGTGCCTGTTCGCCTGCCTGAACGTCAAGGAAGGCGACGTGCTGGCGATGCCGTCGAAGACCCGCAACCAGTTCGATTTGATCCGCTTCCTCGAGCACCTCGACGCGGAGATCCCCCTCGTCGAGGGCCAGGAGATCGTCGCGATCACCGACAACCTCTCGACCCGCGCCACCGAGAACGTGAACAAGTGGCTTGAGGCCCACCCGCGGTGGCGCTTCCAGTTCACCCCCACCCACGCCTCCTGGCTCAACCAGGTGGAGATCTTCTTCTCGATCCTCTGGCGCAGACTGCTCAAGCACGGGATCTTCACCAGCGAGCAGGACCTCGCTCAGCAGATGCTCGCGTACGTGGAGACCTACAACCAGACCGCCAAACCGTTCAGGTGGACATACGCCGGCAAGGTCCTCGAGGCATGAGGGCGCGGATTAGCGGGATGAACCACTAGCTGTGCCGAACGTCGCCCTCCAGTTCGGCAGCGTCCGTTACAACCTCGCCCCAGGTGTCTCGAAGACGCT
>CAVPXY010000004.1:0-1253511 GCA_963709885.1 uncultured Solirubrobacteraceae bacterium
CAATGGCAGGTGCGCGACGCCTGCTTTCGCTTCGCTTACGGCTCGCCAGCGTCTGTCTGATCTCGTCGCCGCTCCGGACGACCTCCGAGCGTGCTAGTAGCCGGACACGCGCGGGCTGTTGCAATGGCATGGCAAACGAGCGTCAGGAAGCTCGCGGCGCGCACTGCCCCCGTTCGTCCAACGGGAGAGCCAGATCCGCGAGGACGCTCGCTAGCGCTCACGGAGGGCAAGCGGATCCAGCGGCCCTGCTATTGGCGAATTGCAGGTGCGCCTCGGGGACCGGCCGCGGGCCGTTCGCTTGTGGCAGTACGAGCATCCGGCGTAGTCTGCTGGCGTGACCGACGACGGGCTCCGGGCCGAGACCGAGCCTCCGATCTCCGAGGACCTTCAGCAACGCGGGATCGACTTCCTGCAGGGGCTTTTGGCCAGCGGCAAGGTGGATCTGGACCGCTTTCAAGAGGTCCTCGCACGCACCCGGCCGTCTCGAAACCAAACAGCGACAGAGCACCTCTAGCCCGAAGACCGAGATGTGCCCCCGGACCTGGTCGCTTGGTCGATCAGCACCGCGAGCACACGTAGGCGCTGACCCAGTACTGGCGCGGGGAGATCACCTCGGCCTACCCGCTCGGCCGGCCGTTCGGGCGAGGCGATCCTGCTCGCACCCCGCGCATCGGCCGCGGTCATCGCGAGCCGTCGTAGGTCTGTGCGAATGTAGCTAGGCTTGTGACGTAGACCGCTAGCAGCCAGGAGGCTCGAGACGGCTTGGCAAGCACTCACGAACTCGAGCGTGCGGGAATGGTCGTGTGATGGGATTCCTGCTCGATAGCCACGACGCGGCCCTCTTCCCAAAGCTGACGGAGGCGCAGCTCGAGTTGCTGCGGCCGATCGGTAGCGTGCGTGCCATATCGGTGGGCGAGGTGCTGTTCGCCGAGGGCGAGCTCACCTATGACCCCATGGTGCTGCTCGAGGGAGAGGTGGTGGTCCTCGTGGGTCAGCGGGAGGAACCACGGGAGCTTGCGCTTCAACTTCCGGGCGACCTGATGGTCGAGCTCAACCTGTTCACCGGTCAGCGCGTCGCCGCCACGGGCGTCGTCCGCGAGGCGGGATCGGTCCTCGTCATCCCTGGCGACGCGTTCCGGGCGCTGCTCGGGCGCGAGCTCGAGTTCGGCGACTTCGTCTTTCAGCTGCTGTTCCGCCGCCGGCGCGCGCTCGGCCGACTGCGAGTCGGGATCCAGATCGTCGGCCCCTCGTCGGACAGCGACACGCTGAGATTGCGTGAGTTCGCCGCTCGCAACAGAATCCTCGCGGAGTGGGTTGACAGCGGTTCGGGGAGCGCGCCGGTGATGCCCGCCGACGCGCGGGATGACGTGCTTTCGGTTCCATATGTGGTGCTCGGAGACGGAGAGCGCATTCGCAATCCGAGCAACGCCGAGCTGGCCGATGCAGTCGGTCTGAACCGAGCAGCGGCCGACCCCGAGCTGACGAGTGACCTCGTCGTGATCGGCGCCGGCCCGGGAGGCCTCGCCGCGGCCGTGTACGCCGCGTCGGGGGCTTGCGCACGGTGGTCCTCGACGCGGTGGCTGTCGGTGGCCAGGCCTCCACCTCAGCGCGGATCGAGAACTACCTCGGATTCCCCGCTGGGCTATCGGGCGCCGAGCTAGCCGAACGCGCAGCCCTGCAAGCGAAGAAGTTCAACGTCCGTATCCTCGTTCCGCGCGAGGCCATCGGTCTGACCGAACGCGACGGACTCTTCGAAGTCGAGCTCGACGACGGCGAGGCGCTCACGGCACGAGTCGTCATTCTCGCCGTCGGCATTCAGTACCGCCGGCTGCCGATCCCCAACCTCGAGGAGTACGAGGGATTGGGTGTCGCATACGCCACGGCCACGGCGCGCCAGCAGCTTCGACCCGGCGACGACGCGGTCGTTGTCGGCGGCGCGAACTCAGCGGGGCAGATGGCGCTCGCGCTCGCCGAAGACGGGCGCCGCGTTCACCTGGTCGTCCGCGGAGACGCGCTGGAGAAGTCGATGGCCGCCTATCTGCGCAATCGCATCGCGCTCGACCCGCAGATCGAGGTCCATCTGGCCCATGAGGTCCGGGAGCTAGCTGGAGACGGGCATCTGGAGCAGGTGATCGTCGAGGACACCGCGACGGGCGGGCGGCGAAGTCTCGAGGCAGGTGTGATGGTCGTGTTGATCGGAGCGGGACCCCGGACGCAATGGCTCAAGAACGTCGTCGAGCTCGACGACGAGGGCTTCATCCTCACCGGCCCGACGCTGGGTCCCGACGTGAGCCGACGCGATCCCTGGGCAGAGCTGCGGCGCGCGCCGCTCCTGCTCGAGACGAGCAAACCCGGCGTCTTCGCCGTTGGCGACGTCCGCTCTGGGACCACCAAGATGGTCGCGCCAGCCGTGGGCGACAACGGCATGGCCGTCCGTCTCGCCGCCGAGCACCTCGCGGGGGGCATGCGGTGATGCTCGAGATTGGGCACATCGGCACCCGATTGGCACAGCCGGTGAGACCTCTTTCAATCTGCCGGTGAGGACTTCTCGCCTAGCCGAGGAGCCCTTCCGCGTCGTAAGCCGCTTTCCCGCCCACCATCGTGAGCACCGGTTTCAACGTGGGCAGCGCGTCGACGGCGACTTCGAGGGGGTCTTGTCGGAAGGCGACGATGTCCGCGCGCAGTCCAGGCTCGAGCGAGCCCTGTTGCGACTCCTCGCCCACGAGCTGGGCTCCAGCGCGGGTGTAGAGCTCAAGCGCGGTTCGAACGTCGACCGCCTCATCGGCGCCTTGGACCCCGACGTCCTTGGTCTGTCGCGTCGCGAAGCCCCAGACGTTGAGCATCGGGTCGAACGGGTTCGCCGCGTCACTACCGGCCGCGATCATCGCACCATTCTCGAGCCAGGAACGTAGGGGCATCACCCGGCTCGCGCGCTCCTCACCCCAGCTTCTCAGGATCTCGGCGCCGTTGGTGTAGAGCAGCTGATGTTGCACGGTGATGGCGACGCCGAGGCGTATCGCGCGCCTGCGCTGAACGTCGTCGACGAGGAACGCGTGCTCGATCACGAGACTCCCCACAGGCGTGCCTGGATTCTGGGCGAGCGCTTGCTCGTAGACGTCGAGCAGTGTGCGCACGCTCCGATCGCCGACTGCATGCGTGGCGACCTTCCAACCCTGGGCGAGCGCGTAGGAGACGATCTTGGACATCTCATCCGGGTCCCAGTTCAGATGACCGGTGTATCCGGGGTTGTCGGCGAAGGGCTCGTCCATCGCTGCGCCGGCGACCCCGCCATCCATGACGAACTTCAGCCCCCAGATCCGCAGCCAGTCATCGCCGAAGCCGCTGCGGGCACCGAGACCTTCCACGAACCCTATTCCCTGCTCGGCCGGACCGATCGGGACGAAGATCATCGGGCGGCAGCGGATACAGAGAAGACCGCGTTCCCACGTCGTCTGGTAGACCGCCCAATCGACCAGCTCGATCAGCGCCTCCCTTATCGAACCAACGCCGAGCGCTGCCTAGGTGCGACAGGCATCGGCCAGGTTCGTCACCGACTCCTAGAGCGGAGGCGGTGGGGCGACGCCCTTGATCTGCTGCGCCGCCCGGCCCTCCAGCAGTCCGCTCGGAGAGCCGTCCTCCAGCCTGCCGATCGTCCCGCCCGCAGGGTCGGGCGTTTCGCTCGTGACACCCGCTTCTCGCAGGGCCAGCGAATTGGCCACACATACGTGGCCCCCGCGAGGTACCAGGACCGGATGGGTTTCGCTCGCGCGGTCGAGCTCTGAAGCCGTCGGCAACCGCTGCTCGGCAAGATTCGACTCGCTCCATCCCATCGACGTCTGGATCCACTCTCCCTCGGAAGCCCCGCCTGCGCGCTCGGCAATCATCGCGATCAGCTCGTCCAGCGAGCGCGCATCCTGAGCGGGCACTCGCCCCAGGTTCCGTGCCGATTCGAGCAGGTGCTCGTGGGTGTCGAACAACGCTGGCATCACCGTCAGCTCGGGTTGATCGAGCACCTTCGTTCCCGGCACGCACAGCGCGTCGAGACCATCCACCTGCTCGGATGCCCCAACGATGACGCCGTCGCGAATCGCCAACGAGCGGTACTGCGAGGCGCCCTCGTCGAACGAGTGGACGCGACCCACCTTCAGCACCGTGTCGGCAAGCCGGAGTGGTGCGAAGCTGGCAGTCACTCCGAAGCAACGCTCTCGGCGACGATCTGCTCGAGCAGGCCACCCATGTTCTCGAGCACCGTGGCCTGATCGGCCACGCGATATTCACTCCCAAGCTCGACCGCCGGTCGGTAGCCGAGCGTCGTCTGGCCGGCGTCATCCCAGACGAGCAACCGAAGCGGCAGCTCGTAACCGATCGACGGATCGCTCTGCATCAACAGCGTGCCGACCCGCGGATCGCCGAAGATCACCACCTCCTCGTCGGCCAGTTGCAGCCCGGCGGCGCGTGCGCCGGCTCCGTGATCGATGCGCGCGAAGACCTCTATACCGCGCCTCTGTAGCGCCGCAACGGCTCGTTCGATCGTTGCTGAAACGCTGTGCGGACTCTTCGCGGTCGTAAGCACCATCGCCGTCCCGCGCAGTGTTGCACCTCTGTCGCCTTGGGAGTGCCTCCGAGTCGCGCTTGCCGCGGTCAGGCCGCGCTAGCTTCGCGCGCTGCATGGGAGCTGCGGGATCGGCGGCCGAGCGGTTGGGCGAGGTGCTCATGCCTGAGGTCGTGATCGCCGGCGTTGACCGCAAGCTCGTAGAGCCGCTCGAGGGCGTGGGTGATCGCCCTGCGGTCCTTGGGCGAGCAGTCGGCCAGCAGTGGCGCGAGTGCGTCCTGAGCGTCCTGTGTACGGCGTCGCATGCCCTCTGCCTTGACGCGGTCGGTCACCTGCGCGAGCGTCTTTCGGCCGTCGGCAGGATCGGTTGCGGTCATCACCCAGTCGCGCTCGACGAGGTTCTGAACGCACGTCGAGACACGGCTTTGAGCGAGATCGGTGCGGGCCACGATCTCGCTGATCGAGCTCTGTCCGTTGATAAACAGGTCGCGCAGGACCAGGAACTCGCTCTGTGACATGCCAGACTCGGTGGCCCCCCGGGCGCGCTGGGCCGCGTCGATCAGGGTGCGTCCGAGCTGGTAGAGCTGGTGCATCTGCATCCCAGGGAAAACGGGCCGGATCGGGCTTTCTGCAGTCTTTCCGATAAGAGAGGTCCCAAGGTTCGAGTCCTGGATCGCCCATCGAAAATAGCGACCTTGCAACCCACGCTCGCGGGGCCGGCTACCAGCGACGCCGGCTCAATCGAGCTTCCGCAGGCAGGCCGCACACAGGTCCAAGGACGCTCACCGTTTTCCGGCTTCACCGCCGCAGCCAAATGCCTCGCCGATGACATGGACGCGCTCGTCGTTCACCTGCGCTACCCGACGAGGCGAGTCGGTCGCGTCGCCAATGTCAGCCAGTCGCTGTCCGAGCGCTCGACGCGTCACGTCGCGCCAGGAGGCGCGTCATCGGTCGCCGCCTACGAGGTGTAGGAGTTGGTCGACGACGAATGCGACATGGCGCCGCCGGGTGTTCGGGTTCTCCAGATCTCGCTCGAGGGCCGCCAGGAATGTGGCCCGCTGGGTGAGCGGCGAGAACGTCAGAGAGACGAACAGCATGACGGCGTCCTCGACGTCAAATGGCCGTAGCCCGCGCGCAGGCGCCACTCGACGGAGCGCTTCGAAGGCGTCCGTCATAGCCCGCGATTCGCGAGTGGCGGCTCGGAGATGATGTCCCCCGCTGAGATCCTCGCGCTGAAGGAGACGAACGAACTCCGGGCGGTCGACCAGGAAGGCGAGGTATCCCTCGACTGCCTTCTTCAGGGCAACTGCTAGCGAGCCCCGGCCTTGCACGGCCCAGGCGGTAACCGCCCTAAAGGCCTCAAGGGTGGCGGCTTGGCGCTCCGCGAACACGCGCTCTAGCACCGCCTGGTACAGGCGCTCCTTGGAGGCGAAGAAGTAGCTCGGCGTACCGCGCGAGAGTCCCGCCGCAGCTGCGATGTCGCCGAGACTGGTTCCGTCAAACCCGCGTTCGGCGAAGAGCCGCTCGCCGGCGGTCAGGATTGCCGCTCGGCTGCGCCCGGCGTCTCTCAGCTTCGCACTTGCTGTCACCGTTGCCATACGCCGGGGTATGATAGCTTGCTGAACAGCTAGTAAGTTAGTCATGGAACGGTTGACGCACATCAGTCCCGGCCGGGTGGAGACCTGGGAGGTCGCGCGTCCTGAGCTGCGATCTCCCGATGAGGCGATCGTGCGCCCGATCGCCGTCGCGACTTGCGATATAGACGCGGCGCCCGTGCGCGGCCTGACTCCATGGTCTGGTCCGTTCCCGGCGGCGCGCGACGTTGAGCCGCTGATCACTTGCGGCAGGCAGCTGGCCGCCCTCCTGGCCCGGTCGCCCGGCAAGAAGGCGAGACGGAAATGAGTGCCGACCTGCGCAGCGCCGAGCGCGTCCGTTCGCCGGACGGCACCTCAGTCGCCATCTGGCGTTCAGGGCGGGGAACGCCGCTGGTGGCTGTTCACGGCGTGACCATCGATCACAGCACATGGGATGGTGTGCGCTCGGAGCTCGAGCGGATCGCGATGCTCATCGCCGTCGATCGCCGTGGCCACGGGGCGAGCGATCAAGGGCGGGGCGCGTATTCGCTGGAGCAGGAGATCGCCGACCTTGCTGCGGTGGTTGAAACCTGCTCAGGTCCCGTGGACGTGCTGGCGCATTCCTACGGCGCGCTGATCGCACTCGAGGCAGCGCTTCTGGACCTGCCGATCGAACGGCTGGTGCTCTACGAGCCCTCTGTGGACGACGATCCGGACTTTTCGGGGGTGGTCGAGCGGGTGGGAGCCCTGGTCGAGGAGGGTGAGACGGAGCGAGCGGCCGAGACGCTTCTGGTGGAGCGCAGTGGGGTGCCACCCGAGGCGATCGCTGCGGTACGGGAGCTGGCGCTCTGGCCGATCGTCCTCCGAGGGGTGCAGGTGTTTCCGCGCGAAGGAAGGACCGTGATCGGCTACACGTTCGAGTCCGAGCGGTTCGCCGGACTCACGGTTCCCACGCTGATTCTACTCGGCGGCGAGAGTCCGGACTGGCGGCAGGAGGCGATGCACGCTCTTCACAGCGCGCTGCCCAACAGCGAGCTACGAATCCTGGCCGGTCAGGGCCACCTGGCTACCCATACCGCACCTGAATTGCTGGCTGGCCAGATCATCAGCTTCCTGGATCGCTGAAGGACAGGGCATCGGCCAGACAGTCTTCCACCTGGCCTCACAACGCGTCGACCAGTCCATACCCGGCGCGGTTTGGCGTCCGATCCTGGTCGGAGCCTTGCACAAGCATCACGGTCGCGTCGACTGGGTGTTCACCAAGGGCGACCTGTAGGAACAGGCGGTGAGGCTGTTCGCGGCCAGTACCCCGGTGGTGGCGGCGGTCCAGGGTGCCGCGGCGCTTAGGGGTGTGCCGATGTCCGAACTCGCCACGCGGCAACGGTAAATGTCGTGGTGCGCAGCACATCCGAAACAAGCCGAAAGGGTCACCCGGCAACTACGGGCCACTGGCCCCCCGAAGCGTCGAGCAGCATCAGGTCGAACTATGCCAGCGTCCCGTTCGAGGTGACGAGCGGCCTGGTCGAAAACCTCTACCCGGGCGACAGCGCTGCGGTCGCGGTGAAGGTCAAGAACGTAGACCCAGCCCAGAGCGAGTTCCTGACCAAGCTGGAAGTCGAAGTCAAGGAAACCTCAGTAGTGGAATGCAAGAAGGAATGGTTCGAAGTCACGCCTGCCTCGACGGAACCAACAGTCCTGCTTGCCCACGGCGAAACCAAGGAATACGTCTTGACCATGAAAATGAGAGAAGAAGCCCTCGTCAACCAAAATGCGTGCCAGGGCGCGTCGGTTACCCTGCGCTACAAAGCCTCGTAGGCAACGGATACGGGACAAGCGGCGACGGCTGCTCAGAAATGCTCCAGTGAAGCGGCCGGGTATTTGTGCAACAGCGTTCTAGGTTCCTCTGCGCCCGCCAGACCCGACCTCGTCGGGCGACCATTCGGGCACTCGCATACGGGGCGAAACCGAGAGTCCGCCTTTCCGCGCATTGCAGCCGGCGCCAGCGTCGCCTCCATGCTCGCCCTGTTGCGAGGGCGGGTCTCGGCCCGCTCGGACCTTTCCGGGTGCTTGGAAGCTTCGGGCTGTTCGAAGTCAGGTGCAGTCCAACGTCTGATCAGGCGGTGAGCGCTCTGCGCAGCTGCCACAGCGCTGCGGTGATCGTCAAGGCGGCGAATCCGAGCAGGACGCCGATCTGCGGCAGGACCGTGACGAGGTCACCGCCGTGCTTGAGCAGCTTGGAAAAGGCTTCGTTGGCCCACGCGTGGGGAGTGATGTGCGCGATCTTCCGGGCCGTTGCGGGGAACACTTCGAGAGGGGCCATCGAGCCACCGAGCGCAGCGAGGCCGAGTCCAAGCAGCAACGCCACTGGCCTGACCTGCTCCTCGCTTGAGAACAGGCTGCCGAGCAGCAGGGCGGCGCCGGTGCCAACGAGCGAGAAGGCGAAGATCACGGCGGCGGTGCCGAGCGGGTTTCCCCAGCTGACGCCGAAGAACAACAACGATCCGAACACGATGATCAGCGCCTGCACGATTGCTATCGCAAAGCGCCCCAGCAGCTGGCCCGCCATCAGCGAGCCGGTGGAAGTTGGCGTCGAGAGGATGCGGCGGGCAATCCCGAGCTTGCGAGTCTCGAGCACAAAGCCCGCGCCGCTCAAGGAGTTCAGGAAGACGAACAGCAGCAGCATCGTGCTCGCGCCTGACCCGAATCGCCCGGCCGTGGTCACGTATGCGGTGCCATCGGGGGCTGTCAGGCGGACCTGTACGAGCGGAACCACGCCCGTAGCAGCCTGCGCGCGCGCGAGCGAGCTCGCAAACGTAGCTCCGGTTTGCCCCTGCAGAAGCTGGGCGGCGGCGATCGAGCGGCTCTGGCCGGCGGCGACCGACTGGATCGTCGCTCGCAGCTGCTGCGCACCCGAGTCCGGACGGCCCAGGTAGCCGAGCGCGACGTTCGTGCCCTGCTGCAGGCTGGCGTCGTAGTTCGCCGGGATGAGGAGCCCGGCTTCCACATCGCCGTGCGCGACGGCGCTCTCGAGCCCGCCGCGGCTTGCGTATCCGATCACGTCGGTCGACTGGCGCGCGTGCAACGCGGCCACGAATTGCTGTGCCAGCTTGCCGCGATCGGCATCGGTGACACCGATACGCGCCTTGGTGGAACCCCCGAACGCCGCCCCCAGCAGGAGGATGAGCAACATCGGCATGACGAACAGGAAGAAGATGTTCGCCCGCCAGCGAAGCAGCCGGCGCAGATCGGTGGCGGCGATCACGAGCGCCTTCATCTTGCTAGCAGCCTCCCGATCCTCATGAACGCGAGCGAGCCGGTGACCACGGCGAACGCGAGCATCGCCGCAACCGGGCCGAGCACCGCACTGGCTCCCGCGCCTCCGGTCAGGTTGTCGAGCCCGCGCAGGAACCACGCTTGTGGGGTGGCGAGACTGAGGGCCGCCAGCAGTCCGCCGGCCTGGGCGACCGGGAAGAACGTGCCGCCGAGCATCCCGAACACGAGCGCCACCATCGCCTGCCAGGACTGGGCCTGTTCCGAGGTGTGCGCGAACGTCGCGACGAGAGTCATCACGGCGGTCGCGGCGAGCACGCCGGTGAGGATCAGGATCGCGACGCCGAGCGCATTGCCCCAGTGGGCGGAGATCAAGAAACGAGTCGCGACCGCGAGGACCGTCATGCTGGCGACGCCGAGCACCAGGCTCGTGATCAGCTTGCCGGTGAGGATCGCGCTGCGGCTGATCGGCGCGGCGAGCAGCCGCTGAAGCGTCCCGTCCTGGCGCTCGTTGAACAGGCTCGAGATCCCGAACTGGACCGTGAAGAACAGGAAGAAGACGGCCATGCCCGCCCCGAAGAACGTCCCGGTGTCGAGCTGCCGGTTCTTCGTGGAGACGTCGGCGACGACGATCGGGGCCAGTGCGGCGGCCTGCGCGCCGCTGATCGCTGTCGGCGCCGCGGCCGCGGTGGCGACCCGGGCTGTGTCGATCCGGTCCGCGTAGGACTGGGCGACCGACTGGGCAACCTGCGTCCCGATCGTCGAGTCGACGCTTCCGAGCACTCGCAGCCCCGCGGGCTGGCCGCGTTGGACCGCCGCCGAGAAGCCGGCCGGGACCACGAACGTCGCGGCGACCCGGTCCCTTTCGGCTGCGTTGCGGCCTGCCGCGAGCGTCGACTCGTGGTCGAGCCTGATCAGCCCTGAGCGCTCGAGCGGCCCGAGCGCGTCCATCACGAACGCCTGCGCCGCCGGCCCGTGGTCCTGATCGACGATCCCGAACGTGAACGTCACGCGACCCGTAATCGCGTTGTGGAAGATCAGACCGAAGATCGAAGCGAGCACCAGCGGGACCACGACCGCGATCATCAGCGCCGAGCGATCGCGCAGCCGCTGTCGCAGGTCCTTGCCGGCGATCAACAGAGCGGCGCGCATCGCTTTTAGTCGCGGAGGGCCTTGCCGGTCAGGTGGAGGAAGACGGCCTCGAGATCGGGCTCGTGCACGTCGACGGAGCTGACGGCCACGCCCGCGTCGCTCGCGGTGGTCAGAAGCTCGGGGAGGATGCTTCGAGCCTGATCGACGATCAGCTGGACCGCGCCGTCCTGAACGCTCGCCGCGCGCACCGGTTCGAGCACCTGGCACGCGTCCGCGGCCGCGTTCAGATCACCGACGCCCTCCAGGACCACGCGGTCGTGCTCGCCGACGAGCGAGACTAGCTGCGCACGCGTTCCCTCTGCCTTGAGCTCGCCGAGGTCGACGATCCCGATCCGGTCGCAGAGCCGCTCGGCCTCCTCCATGTAATGCGTGGTGTAGAGGACCGCCATCCCCTCGCCAGAGAGCCGCTCGACGCTCTCGAGGATCGCGTTGCGGCTCTGGGGGTCGACCCCGACGGTCGGCTCGTCGAGGATAAGAAGCGCGGGACGGTGCAGCAGCCCGATACCGATGTTCAGCCGCCGCTGCATCCCGCCCGAGAAGTTCTTGGTCTGCTCGCCGGCGCGATCGGTGAGGCCGATCACCGCCAGGACCTGATCGATGCGGGCTTCTGCGGTGGCCGCCGGCAGCCCATACAGGCGCGCGAAGAAGCGAAGGTTCTCCTGTGCGCTCAGGTCCGGATAGATAGCCAGCTCCTGCGGGACGTAACCGATCGCCGCCTTCTCCGCGACGCTGTGCGTGGTCAGCGGCCGGCCGGCGACGAGCACCTCACCCGCGTCCGGCTCGAGCAGTCCGCAGACAATCGAGATCGTAGTCGTCTTCCCGGCGCCGTTTGGACCGAGGAGACCATACGTCTCTCCCTCGGCGATGTTGAAGCTGACCCCGCGGACGGCCTCAACCTCGCCGAAACGCTTGCGCAGATCAATGCAGTCGAGCACCTGACGCCGCCCGCTCGCGTCCACCGAGCCGCTGCTGGCACCGTGCGCCCCCTCAACCAAAGCCATGGCGAGACTCTTCCAATTCAGCACTCCAGTGTCGTCCGCGGGCACGCGATTCACGCTCGCCAGCCCCCTCTGCTTGCACATCATGGAGCAGGAGCGGGCAGCGCGCCGGCTCGTGCCAGTCTTCAATCTGAGATCGCATCGGCATGAGACTCGAATCGCGCGGAGCCGACAGGCGTATCCTTTCAGCGCAACGCAGGGCAGCTAGCTGCGCAGTCAGGATGGCCGTTCGGTCGTCAAAGCAGGTCTCGGCTCGCACGTGCTGGTCCTCAGCGCAGTCGAGCCGTCATACGGCCTCGGGAATCGAGCCGCCGAGTGCTTCTGACCAATGCTCGGGGTTGGCGGCGAGGGCGTGGTGGCCGCGCGCGACGGCACCGCTGATCGTAACGCGGGTCCCGCCGGTCGCGCCGGGCTCGAACTTGACGGTCATCTGCTCGTGGTTGAGGTGGTGCCAGAGGCTGACCAGGAACGGGAACCCCACGCGCGGTCGGTAGGCCAGCTCGCCCGCCCCCTGGTTCTTCAGGCGAAGGCCGATTGCAGCTGCTGGCTGCTTCAGCGCCGTTGCAGCTCGGGCTTGAGAGTCCGAGGGAGTTTCGCGAATCGTGAGCTCGATGTTGAATGGGCTTGCCATTTCGGTCCTTTCTGGCTTGTGATCTGGGGTCGGCGCCCGGTCGAGGCTACCGCTCTTCATCTGTCACGCGTCCGTCGACTTGCTGCTTCGAGCCCGCGTCGCGTCGAGCAGGTTGCGACGCGGCACGCGGTCCTCGATCCTGACGCCGCCGAACAGCGAGAACGCGCGGATGCGGATGAGCGGCGAGCCGGAGAACGGCGGAACTTCCGCACGGTTGTCGTTTCTGCCGCCGAGTAGCGCGGAGCCGGAGAGTTGGATCGCCACGCCCTGCGGGGCGATGATCGAAGCCCCGCCGAACGCCGTGACGATCGTGATGAGCGATTCTGGCGCTTCCGCTTGCGCGCTGCCCAAGTCCAGCGTCCTTACGGTGAAAACGGCCACGACCCGCAGATGTTCACTCAGCCGCCAGCGACCGCGTCGCCCACCGCCAACCAGGACAGAGACCAGCCAACGAGGGCGGCGAGCGGTAGGCGCGCCAGCGGTCTCCTCCGGCAACCCCAGCGCAGCGTCGATCTCCTCCGCGGTCGCGGCCTGCTGGATCGCAGCGGCGCGCTCGGCGTACTCGTCGAGGGTCAGCCCGCCACCGATGACATGTTCGGCGAGACGTTTGGCCGCCGCCTCTTGCGCAGATTCGATCGATGGTTGCGCCACATCGTTTGGGGGGTTAGTAGAAGCGGCGTTCATCGTCTTTCTCCTTTCTCGCGCGGGGGTTTGCGCCTCAGCGCTTATGGAACGAAAGTGGCCTCCGCGCTGGCCGCGTCTCTCGTACGGCAGGGCGAGGGCTGGGGCCGGCAGCCGGACCGAGCGCCGGGCCGGCCGCTGGCTCTGTGGTTATGCGTGGGATCCATTCGAGCCAGCCGTGCAGGTACCAGTTCCAGTCGCCGAGCAGCTTCATCGCCGCGGGTAGCAACACGGCCCGGACGATCGTCGCGTCGAGCAACACCGCCACACCGAGGCCGACGCCCATCATCTTGAAGGTGAGCTCGTCGAGGGTCGCGAAGATCGCGAAGACGGCGACCATCACGATCGCGGCGCTGGTCACCACGCCAGCGGTCGCCTTGATGCCGTGGGCGACTGCGTCCTCGGTGCTCATCCCGTTGTCGTGCCCCTCGCGCACGCGGCTGAGGATGAACACGTGGTAGTCCATCGAGAGGCCGAACAGGACCACGAACAGGAACAGCGGAATCCAGTCGGTGATGCCGCCGATCGAGGTAAAGCCAAGCAGCGAATGCAGGTGACCCTGCTGGAAGACGAGCACGAGCAACACCATAGGCCGCGCCGACGGAGAGCAGGTTGAGGACGATCGCCGTGAGGGGGATCACGATCGAGCGGAATGCGACGAGCAGGACTCTCCGGCCTCGGCACGAAGCCTTTTCAGACCCGGCACCTGCCCCCGGTCGACCCGGCCGCCGAGCCTGGAGAGCACGGCGGGCAGCACGGTCAGTGAGCCGACCAGCGCGACCGCGACGACGAGCACGGTCGCGATCCCGAAGGTCGTGAAGACCTGGGAGCCCATCAGACACATCCCCGCCATCGCGATCATCACGATCAAGCCGGAGATCAACACCGCCCGGCCGGAGGTGGCAGCCGCGACCTGCAGCGCCTCCGCGGGCGTGCGCCCGCGCGCGCGCTCCTGTCGAACCCTGCGCAGGTAGAAGAGAGAGTAGTCGATGCCCACCGCCAACCCGATCAGCAGGATCACCGAGTCGATGCCCGGCCAGACGTGCGGCCGGTGGCTGAAGAGGTCGGTCAGTCCGATCGTCGCGAGGACCGCGGTGAAGCCGAGCAGCAGCGGCAGGCCGGCCGCCACCAGCGCGCGGAACGCGAGCACCAGGATCGCCAGCGTGACCGGCAGCGCGGTCACCTCCGCCCTGCTGAAGTCATGGGAGAGGGTCGCGCCCACCGCCTTGTTGCTGCTTCCGTCGCCCAGCTCGCCGATGAACAGCCCGGGGTTGGCGCGCTGCACGGCGGCCGTGGCCGCGAGCGCCGGGGCGACGCGATTCTGCGCGGTGCTCGGGTCGCCGGTGATCTGGAAGATCACGAGCGCAGCGTGACCGTTCCTCGAGACCTGCCCCGCGTTGCCCGGCGCGAGCGGCGACTTGATCGCCGCCACCCAAGGGGTGCGCGACAGGCGCGTCACGAGGTCGGTCACGGCAGCCCGGTAGCCGGTGCCCGCGAGCGAGCCGCTCGTGTGCTCGATCAGGACCTCCTCGCCCGCGCGCTCGCGCGGGAACTGCTGCGCCAGCGTGTGTTCAGCCAGCTGCGACTGGCCGTTCCCGCCTTCACCTTGCTTGAGGGCCACCACCCCCACCGCGCCGCCGATTGCGAACGCGACGAGCACAAATGCCAGCCACCCCCGCACCACCGCATTGCGGTGAGCGGCGCTCCAGCGCGCGGCACGACACGTGAAATTCTCTGGCTTCCTCAACGCTCAATCCCTTCGCACGGTCTAGCGATGGGCCGCAACGGTCGGATTTTCGCGCGGCGAACGTGTCGTGGGGCAGGCACGATGCAATCCGTAGAAGTCCGCCGAATCAGCCGTCGAAACCACGTCATGTCCCAACGGCTTGTACTGCCCAACACGCCGATGTCCACTGAGTCAGGTCGGGCCGATGGGGCCCGCAAGGGTTCGGAGCCCCGTCCAATGCCGCGCGTGCGGCAACCGCTTGCCGAGCCGGATCGGTCTGACGATCAACACGCTCGCTTGCGCGCGGATGGAAGCGTAACTCGCGCGCTTCACCAGTCGGACGCACGATCACCGCCACGGCTGAAGACGACGCTGGTCGCCTCGCCGAGGAGCGCGCAGAAGACGACAGTGGCAATGAGGCTGTCTGGACACCGTGGCGCACGCCTACCGCGCCTTATGCCACACCATCAAGGAGGAGACGGCCATGAACACTGGACTGACGCGTCATGCGAACCCCACGCTCGGAGGGCGAGCACGGCTGCTTGCGGCGTTTGGAGCGACGGCGCTTGGTCGTGGTGGCGTCGAGAACCAGCGCCGAGCCGGAGTTCCGGCGGGATCGGCGGACTGGGGCCCCGGCCCGGCGGGACTCTCACCGCCGGGGCGGCAGTCGCCGCCAACCTCGTCGAGCGGTACACCAGACGCTTGTGTCGCCCTCAACCGAGCAGGTAGGCCCACCGGAGCCCCCGCCGAGCGACGTATTGCCTGAGCTCGCGCTCTAGCGAATGGCGAGGGCGACGTGGTAGAAGCGCGTAGCGATGGGCCGCCGACCGAGGGGATGCAGGTAGCGGGCGGCGAGATCGACCGACGTGAGATCGTCGAGGAGCTTGAAGCCGCGCTGGTCGAGGTAGGCGGGTAGCTCGGCTGGATCGAAGCCGAAGCGGAACGGCTCGCCCGCGTAGCGGACGGCGGCCATCGCCGTCCGCGCGCCGGGCAACTCGCTGCGGCCCTCGAGCGTGGCGTGGTCCAGGTAGGTGAAGACGAGTTGGCTGCGCGGCGCGGCCAGCGTTGCGAGGCGGCGAAGCGTCGCCTCAACGGCCGCGGCGCTCAGGTAGCTGGTCACGCCCTCCCAGATGAAGAGCGTGGGGGCCCGGCGGCGAAAGTCCGTTCGGGAGAGTGCGGCGTCCAGGTCCTCGCGCTCGAAGTCCATGGCGACTGTCGACGCATGAGGCGGCAGGCGCCCCAGCAAGGCTTCGATCCTCGCGCGCTTGACCTGGAGTGTCCCTGGCGTATCTATTTCGAAGATTTCCGCGCGTTCGGCGCCGGGAATGCGATATGCGCGGGTGTCGAAGCCCGATCCCACGATCACGACCTGGTCGATGTCGTCCGCCAGCGCTTTCTTGAGGGCGTCATCGATGAAGCGGGTCCTAACGACAACCGAGATGCGCGCACCCGGCCAGGTGCGATCGATGGCTTGGGTCACCAGTCGGCCGGTCGCCGGCACCTGGGCCAGGGCGAGGACCGCGCCGAGGCGTGCGCCGAGGAATACGTGCGCGTACGGATCGTCGAACAGACGTTGATCGGCGGAGAGGCGAGACTCGAGCGCCCGAAACAGCGCGACAAACTCCGCGGTACGGCTGGGACTCCCGTGAGGTTGCGGCATCCCGGTAGCATCATGCACGCTCTCGGCTACGTTGGCATCGCCGACCATGATTGGCCGTTGCTCAGGGGGTAGCCTGTCGGCATGAGTGAGGATCGCGGTTTCCTGCCGCTGCGGGCGGCATCGCACGTGGCATCTCGATTCATTAACCCGGGAGGGCATCCCGGCAAGAAGGCGCTGCACGAGGCCGTTGACGGCAAGGTGGTGCTGGTGACGGGCGCCTCGTACGGCATCGGGGAGGCGACGGCCCGCAAGCTGGCCGCCGCCGGGGCAACGGTGCTGCTTGTGGCCCGCACAGGCGACCGGCTCGAGGAGCTAAAGCAACAGATCTCGAAGGCCGGGGCCGGGGCTTACGCCTACGCGACCGACGTTGCCGATCCCGAGAGCGTCGACGCGCTGGCGGCGCAGGTCCTCGAGCGCCACGACCACGTCGACGTCTTGGTCAACAACGCCGGCAAGTCGATCCGGCGCTCGATCGAGCTCTCCTACGATCGCTTCCGCGACTTCGAGCGCACGACGTGGGTCAACTACCTCGGTCCGGTCAAGCTCGTGCTCGCTCTGCTGCCATCTATGCGTGCGCGCGGGCAGGGCCACATCGTCAATGTCTCGACGAGCGGTGTGCTCATGCCGCCGGCGCCCCGCTGGTCGGCCTACGTAGCCTCCAAGAGCGCCTTCGACGTGTTCATCCGCACGGTTGCCCTGGAGGTGGCTCGTGACGGCGTCACCGTCAGCTCGGTTTACATGCCGCTCGTCCACACGAGGATGAGCGCCCCAACCCACGCCTTTCGCTACATGCCAGGGCTGAGCGCTGACGAGGCCGCCGACCTAGTGTGCAAAGCGATCGCCGAGAGGCCAAGGGTAATCAGCCCGTGGTGGGCGAGCGCCGTCGAGGCGGGCTCGGCGGTCACCCGCCTGCCGTGGGAGACGGCGATGGGGATCTGGAACCGGGTGAGCGGTGACACGTCGAGCGCCGCTCGCGGCGCCGGGACGTCCAAGCCCTGACATGCCCGGTCCGCTGTTCCACACCCAGCTGGGGATTCGAGCGCTCCGCTCGCTCGCTACCACCGGCTTGCTGGGTCCTGTTCGCCCCGATCGCATGGTCCGGATGGCCCTCGCTCCGCTGCAAATCGGCCTGGGCCCGGCCAGCATCGTGGCGCTGGGCGCGGCTCGCCATCCCGACCACCCGGCGCTGATCGATGAGCGGGGCACGCTCACCTACGGCGAGCTCGACCGCCGCGCCGCCGCCGTGGCGGCAGGGCTGCGCCAGCACTTCGGCGTGGGGCCCGATCGGGCGCTTGCCGTGATGTGCCGCAACCACCGCGGGTTCCTCGAGGCGCTGCTGGCCGGCTCACGCTGCGGCGCCGACCTCCTGCTCCTGAACACCGATTTCTCGGGCCCCCAGCTCGCCGAGGTGGTCAAGCGCGAGGGTCCGAGCGTCGTGATCCACGACGAGGAGTACGCCGATGCCGTTGAGCGTGCCGGTTTCGGCGGTCGGCGCGTCGTGGCCTGGCAGGAGGGGGACCCCGAGGCCCCGACGCTCGACGCGCTGATCGAACGAGGCGGCCGTCCTCCGTGGAATCATCACGCGGCGCGGTTCGTGCTCCTGACCTCGGGGACCACCGGCACGCCCAAGGGCGCACCGCGGGCCCCGTCGCTGCCCGCCCTCGTCGGCCCGTGGACAGCGCTCGCCAGTCAGGTCCCGTTGCGAGCCCGCGAGCCGATGCTCATTGCGCCGCCCTTGTTCCACGGCTTCGGCTTCGCTTACCTTGCGCTGGGCCTCGTGCTCGGCGCGACGATTGTCATCCGTCGGCGCTTCGACCCTGACGCCGCTCTCGACGATCTCGAGCGCCACCGCATAAGGACCCTGGTCGCTGTCCCGGTCATGCACCAGCGGATCCTCCGGGCCCTCCGGAGCTCGGCCCGCCGCCACGAAACCTCCTCGCTGCGGGTCCTCATCTCCGCCGCCGCGCCG
This sequence comes from uncultured Solirubrobacteraceae bacterium, assembly GCA_963709885.1. Taxonomy (GTDB): domain Bacteria; phylum Actinomycetota; class Thermoleophilia; order Solirubrobacterales; family Solirubrobacteraceae; genus Palsa-744. Next base: position 18,214 of record CAVPXY010000004.1, read on the forward strand.
CTCACTCCCGCGCTGGCCGAAAGCCTGATGGACGCATTCGGCGACGTCCTCTACAACATCTACGGCACGACAGAGACGGGCTTCGGGGCCATCGCCGGGCCGGAGGACCTGCAGGCCGCGCCCGGCACGGTGGGCCGGCCACCGTTCGGCACTGAGCTCAGGATCTTGGACGACGCCGGCCGCGAGCTCTCGCCAGGTGACACGGGCCACGTCTTCGTCGGCGGCCCGCTCATTTTCGAGGGCTACTCGGGCGGCGGCTCCAAGGAGACCGTGGGCGGCCTCATGAACACGGGCGACCTCGGTCACCTCGACGAGAATGGCCGCCTGTTCATCGACGGCCGGGAGGACGACATGATCGTCTCGGGCGGCGAGAACGTCTTCCCGCAGGAGGTCGAGGACCTCCTGCGCCGCCACGACGGAGTGGAGGATGCAGCGGTGATCGGGGTCGACGACGAGGAGTTTGGGCAGCGCCTCAGCGCCTTCGTGGTCACCGCCGAGGGTGTCCATTTGTCCGAGGACGAGCTGAAGGGGTATGTCAGGGACAACCTGGCTCGTTTCAAGGCGCCGCGCGAGGTGGTGTTCGTGGACGGTGTGCCCCGCAACCTGACCGGGAAGGTGGTCAAGGCCGAGCTGCGACGCGAGCGTGGTGAGGGGCGCTAGGCGCGAGGGCGCTGACGCGATGTTCGACGCCGTGTTCATTTGGTTGGCGTGGAGCACTTGCACGAGCCGGTGACGGTCTGACGAAGAGCACGAGGGAGCCCAACGGCTGGGTCTGGTGGCGACAGGGAAAGGTCAAGACCAACGCATTCGCTCTACGCTTCGGATATCGATTACCTGGACGTCGCCGACCGTCTTTGGCCTGTGCTCGGCCCGTTGATGCGCGGACATGCGGAGATCTACCGCGCGACTGGTGGGCGGATCGGTGGGCGCCTGCCGGGCCTGCCGCCACTGCTCCTGCTGGATCACGTCGGCGCAAGGAGCGGCCGGCGGCGCACGACGCCTCTCGTGTACATGCCTGACGGGGAGAACCTGCTTATCGTTGCCTCGAAGGGCGGCCACCCGAGGGACCCCGCGTGGATGCACAACCTGCGCGCGCACCCAGACACCGAAGTCCAAATCGCCCAGGCGCGACTGAAGGTGCACGCCAGAGAGGCGAGCGTCGACGAGTGCCGTCGCCTGTGGCCAACAGCGGTCGAGTACAACCCACACTGGGGCAGATACAGGGAACGCACGTCTCGCGAGATTCCGCTCGTTCTCCTCGAGCCACGCTGATCACGCGCTGTTTGTCGCGCGAAGCGCCGGCGCGGAGACGGCCGGAGCTAGAGTCACCCGCGTGAACGGCGTCACTGACCTGAGCCGGCTGCTTGATCGGCCCATGGCCCGGGTGGACGCGGATGTGCTTCGCGCGATTGCGGCCGGCCCGATGGACGTCGCCGACGCGCTTCTGCCGACCCAGCTCGTCCGCCTGCTCGCGCCGGGAGACTTACCGGGCGAGACCGGCTGGTGCAGCGTGCCTGACGGCGTCGGCTACACCGCCGTGTGCACGCCGATGCCGGGGATCACCGGCGAGATGCTCGACTGGTGGTTCGCTTGGCATCCACACGACCCGATGCGCTACCGGATCTGGTTTCCCAGCGCCCACGCTGGGATTTCGATCGAGCCCGCCGCGAGACCCGCAGCCAAGGCCTACTGGAACACCGTTCACCACCCCGTCGAGGATGTCGGCCTAGGCATGCAGCGCCTGCGCATCCGGTTTCTCGACCCGGTTGCCTTCGGCTTCCCCGAGGGCGTCCTTGAGCACCCCTCGGTGGCCACGATCGTCTGCGGCCTCGTCGGCGATGACCGCAGGCGGGTATGGCACACGCGCATGTGCCATTTCGCCCGCCGCACCAACGACGGCGTCGAGTTGCGCAGCAGGTTCTGGCTGGGCGCGGAGCTCCGGCTGTTCACGGCTTCCGCTTTGGCCACGCCTACCAACCGCTTGCTCAGCCGTCCGGCGTTGCGCCGCCGCGTGGTCCCGTGTAAGGCTCCGCTGGCGATGGCCCGCCACTGCGCTGCCGAGTACGCGAACCTCGCCTCATTACTCCCACAGCTCCACCAGGAACACGCAACCTGAGCCGGTTGACGGGGATCGCTCGGACTCCCTTGAGGAGGGTCGGCCCTCCTTGTGCGCTGGCGCCGCCGCCATCCTCGCGGACGCGACAGGCCCATCCACGGGATAGGCCCTTAAGATGTGGGCGGCCAATCCGCCCCCGTCGCCAACATACGGACACCGAAGCACGGGTCTATCCGTACCCATCCGCGTGAGTAGGCACCCAGCCTGGCTTCGCGAACTCGCGTGCGGCCCGCCCAACCGCCGGGGCGGGCCTTGCCTGAGGCTTCGGTGCGATTACTTGACGATCTTGATGATCCGCTCAATGCCAAAGTGGAGTGTGGCTGCATCCGTCCTGGTGTCCGTGGGACACACCTGCACGTACCGGTCGCTTGGCGGTTATCGTCTCCTACAGGTACGTCGGCGTCCTACCGCAGGATACCGGTGTGGCCAATGGAGTAGCGGCCGGGTTGGGGCCAGACGCAAAGTCCGTGGGGTCCTTCGCCGACACTGATGCGATGCAGCAACCGCCCGGTAACGGTCGAGATCGCATAGACCTCGGAGTTGTAGCGACCCGACAGCCACAGCACGGTTCCGTCGGCGGACACGCCACCCATATCCGGCGACCCGCCACCTGGCAGGCGCCACTTGGCGATCGGGCGTCGCGTTGCAAACGATAGGACGCTGATTGAGCCTTCCATTCGGTTTGAGACATAGAGCACCTTCGCATCGCGGCTCGGATACAGACCGTGAGCCCCCAGGCCCGTATAGACCAATCCGGCCTTGCGCATCGTGTGGGCATCGATCAGCCACACCCCGTTGGCGGCCATGTCGGCGACATAGAACGTCCGGCCGTCCGGGGAGAGCTTGACGTCCTGCGGCATCGCTTCGGCGGTCAGTTCAATCGTCTTGATGACCTTCTCGCGGTTCAGGTCGACGACGATCACACGGCCGGCGAACTCGCAGGAAACCAGTGCGTACCGCCCGTCTGCTGTGAAGTCCATGTGGTCCACCCCGGCGCATTGCGGTGTCGCAAGAGCATGGTGAAGGGCCATCGTGTGTGCGTCGCGGAAGTCCAGCTCGCGGTGAGCCTCGGCGACGATGATCGCCCACTCCCCGTCGGCGGTGAAGTACATGTTGTAGGGGTCAAGCACTGGAATCGGTTTCCGGGGGCGGGCGGTGCGGGGATCGATCGGGGTGAGGCTGTTGCCCGCGTCGTTCGTCACATACAAGGTGCGCAGGTCCCACGAGGGAGTGACATGCTGGGGCAGTTTGCCGACCGGGAAGCGCCTTACGACCTTGAAGGTCTTCTGCGAGATGACGTCGACGGTATTCGACTTGCTGTTCGGAACGTAGACGAGCGCTGGGTCGCCGCGCACCGCCGCGCTGAGCAGTCCCGGACGCTCCGCGGCGTAGATGTTGCTCGGGTCAAGCAACGGTGGGATACGTCCCACGTGCGGCACGCTGATCGCCGCTTGGGGATGCGCACCCGTGTCGCTTGGCGCGCGATTGCTGGTGGTGCCGCCGCCGCACCCGCCGAGCCCGACGGCGATTGTCAGGACGAACGTCATGCGCCTCATGGCGTACCGGCTCATCGAACAGGAGCGAGGCTCAGGACGTGGTCAGAGGCGTGTCCGTTTGAGTCACGTCCTCCCACGAGGAGAATGTGCCCAGGAAGCGACGCGACACCGGGTTTCGCGTCGAGCGAGGGGTGTAGGAGGGCGATCAGGGTCAGCGCGCGCTGGTGGAAGGTCGTGCGAGCCGCGGACTCATGAATGCGACGCCCTAAAGCCCAGGCGCATTCGTCAGGATGGCGCCGGCTCGAGGTTGGGGGGGCGCTCAGGACGACGTGCCGGCGCGAGCCCTCTGCGAGAGGGCCGCCTGACGCGCATGTGCTCCGCGAGAAGGTAAGAGCCGACCACAGCGGCGGCGGCCAGCGTCTGAGCGGCGATCGTCTCGACGGTCGGAAACAGCGCAAACCAGGTACCGACCCAGCCAGGAAGCGTGATGCCAAGCTGGGTGCTCGACATCCAGCCGGCGAGCTGCAACTCCTGCGCGCTCTCGCCGACCATCACGATCAGGACGAAGCCGATCATCGCGCCGGTAAGCACGAGCATCCGCCTGTACGGGAGCTTGTGATGGGCGACGAACGTGAGCACGCCCACAGCCGCCGTGAAGGCGAGGCCGAGCGCGACGCCCTCAAGCACGACCGCAGAGCCGTACTTCAGGCGTAGTGCTTGGAGGAAGAGCACGATCTCAAAGCCCTCGCGATAGACCGCGGTAAACCCCAGCGCGAGCAGCCCGGCAGTCAGCGTGGCGCCGCCGCCACCGGCCAGCAGCGCCCGGCGGCGCTTGTGGTGGTGGGCGATCCAGCCGGTCCAATAGACGCGGTGGAAGAACCAGTTCATCACGACCAGCAGGACCGCGACGGCCAGGAGCCCGGTCGCGGCCTGGATGTCGAGGCCCGGTCCCCCCAGCACGCCGATCAACCACACCGCCGCAAACCAAGTCGCCACGGTCGCGGCAAAGGAGAGTGCGGCTCCGATCGCTACAGGTCGACGCTTGGCCTCATTGGCACCCATGAAGCTGGCGGTCACCGCGGCGAGTACGAGGATCGCCTCCAACCCCTCCCGGAGCACGAGCAGCCCGCTGTTGATGATCACCGCGCCGCGGCTGAGATGGTCGGTCGTCGTGGGGTCCGGCACGCCGCCGTGCGCCGTCAGCGTCAGGTACAAGAGGAACCCCGCGCTGAGTCCGGCAAAGAGGGCCCACGCGCGCCGGCCGAACGCGCTCGAGGACACTGGCGAAGACGGTCGGGCGGGCATGGGTTAGGGAACCCTAACACGCGCCGGGTTAGGGCGCCCTAACGAGCTGGCGAGGCGCTTCTCTCAGAACGAGCGAGGGAGGCTGGGTGCCGTCGCATCCCAGCGGAGCACGGACGAGCCGGCCACAACCGCGCTGATCGACCTGCGAGCGTCGCTCATCGGATGCCGCTCGGCGTGTCGTGGCCCGAGTCCAAGGCGCCTGTATTGAGCAGCAAGCGCAGTCCCGGCCTCCGAGCTCACGCGAGGCCGTTCGCCTGATACTCGCGCAGGAAGCCCTCGAACAGCCGGCGGTGACCCTCCTCGTCGCGCAGGATCGCGATTGCCATGTCGTTGGTCACCGGGTCGACGCCCTCCGTTGCCGCGATGATCCGGTTGTAGTGCTCGATCGCGCCGGTCTCGGCCTCGATCACGCCCTTGACGATGTGCACGACGTCGGTCTGGTGCTCGGGTGGCTGCAGATAGGTCTGCTCGGCGGAGAACTCCATCGAGCCTGGCACGACGCCGTAGAGCTCCTTGATCCGCGTCGCGAACTGCTGGGCATGGGCCAGCTCTTCCTGGACGTCCTGGCGCAGCGACTGGACGATCTCCTGGGCGCGGACGCCGTCTGGGTTGACCGAGTTGGCGATGTAGCTCATCACCGTCTCGACCTCCATCCAGTAGGCCTTCGTCAGCATCCCGACGATCTCTTCGCGCTGCTCGCGGTGCTCGTCGCTGAGGATGCCCGCGGATGTGCTCGTGTGCGTGGCCATTGGCGCTCCTTGGGGCGAGGTGGGTGCTTCCTTGTATCTAACCAGTTCGCACCCAACCGAGCAGTCGATAACGAAGAGGTCCCGGGTTCCCTGACCCTACGCAGGAGGTGTCCGCTGCTCACCGAACACGATGGGCCCCGCGAGGCTGGCAAGAAACTGGCGCAACCAGTCAGGTACATCTGTCCCGGGCAATGCCTCAATCTCCGCGCGGATTTCCTCGTTCAGCCGGCTCCAGGCGGCTCGGAACGCTATTCCCACCCTGACGAGCTCATCCGCGGTGCCCAGCTGGAACCTGTTGGGGCCCTCCCCGAGGTTGAGCTTCTCGATCAGATAGCTATGGGCGAGTCGGTCGCGCCACTCGGTCAGACTCTCGATTTCGGCCATCAGCTCGGGATCGAAGCCTTCGGGCAGTTTCTTTCGCAGCTCGCTCGCCGACGCTCTCTGATAGGCCCGCATCGACCTCGCGAATGTGCGCTCCAACACGGCGGTGACGGCCTCGGCGTTCTTGAGCTGGCGCGTCCGCGGGCTAGGCCCGAAAAGCAGGACCAGCGCCGCGAGGGAGCGCTCAAAGCCCTGCACCATGCCCATCGTCGCGCCGAAGGCGTGGTACACGTCGAACGCATCCGGCGTCTCGGATATTGGTCGGGCCATCGTCCGATGGTAGGGATCCAACGGCCACGTGTGGGAGGTGTCGTTCGCCGGAAACACGTGGTTTGGGTCTGTGGACGAGGGCTTGCCGGTCGGGGGGTAGTCCCGGCCCCGGCGGAGGCGGCCGAGCAAACTTCCGGCAATCGCCCCATGGCCACGGAGAGTCCTGGCATTGGGGTGCTTCCTGGCGACCACCCATGCGATCTCAGGCTGCGCCGACTCAAACAAGCCTCCAGGTCTCCGCGATAGTAGGCCGCAATGGTCCGTTGCGCCGATTCGACGTTCTGCTGTGACATCGGCTAGTCCCGCAGTCCCACGGCTTTGAGGGCAGACTCCTGATCCGGAAACGTGCGCCAACGCACGAACTTGCCGTCGCGGAGGGTAAACGCTTGCGCGTATGGAGGCCTTTGGGCGCCGCCAACAGCACCTCATGGATCTGTGCGTCGCAGCCGCCGCCGCTCGTCGGCTTATCCGTTGCCTACGTGGCTTTGTAGCGCAGGGTAACCGACGCGTCCTTGCACGCATCTTGGTTGACGAGGGTTTCGTCCTTCATTTTCACGGTCACGGTGTATTCCCTGGTTTCGCCGTGTGCGATCACGACCTTCGGTTGCTGCGAGGCAGCCGCGACTTCGAACCATTCCTTCTTGCATTCCGCAACCGAGGTTTCCCTGACTTCCGCTTCCAGCCTGGTGAGGTACCCGTTCTGGTTCGCGTCTACGTCCCTCACGTTCACCGTGACCGCAGCGCTGCCCCCCGGGTAGAGGCCTTCAACCGGGCCGCTGCTAACTTCGAACGAGGCGCCGGCATAGTTCGAGTTGACGATGCCTGACGCTTCGCCGGCGCTGGTCCAGTAGGCGAACGCGACCGCCGAAACCATCGCCAGGAGACCTACGAGGACACCTAACGTAAGGCGCTCCTTCTCTATGTGGAGAAAGCGTGGCATGTCGGGCAGCTGGGCGGTCTGCGAGAGACCCCTGGCTTTGCGAACCCGCCTCGCGACGGGGGTGCTCTTTTCCATCTCGGGGCGCCTAACGGACGCTCCATGTAACCAGCAGTTTATCGGTGCGGTACGAGGCGAGCGTTAGCCTAAGGTCCACTAGGTGGACACTCCGCGCAGCGGGCGGGAGTTCGGCGGTCGACTACCTGAACGCTCGCATCACGAGCTCGCGAGCCGAACGTCCCGGGTGCTAACGGGCTACGCTGAGCAACGTAGCGGTAGGCTCGCGTCATGAAGGGCGATCGTGTGGAAGTCGTTGTCGCTGCAGACGACGGCTCTCGGACCTACGAGATCGTCGCCACCCGCGCGGGCCGCCGGGTCGAGATCACAACGGGCCGCGGCATCATCGAGGTCACCGAGGTGACCCGCACCGGCGAACCCGTGCGCAGGGCCAGATTCATGGCCAGCCGCGTCCTCGCGCTCGTCGAGCACCCGGCGAGCGAGTCCCGAGACAGACGAGAGACCTCCACCGACACCTCCCAGGAGCACGCCGGGCGAGGCTCAGCTGGCACGGCGGGCCCGCAGTAGGGGCGCGCCCGTCTCGTCGGCGAACTGCTCGCCGGTCACGCCGGTTATGAAATGCCCGCCCCGGATCAGGCCCCGAGCCTCGAGGCGGCGCAGGGCCCAGAGGATTTCCCGCCAAGGAACGGCCAGCCGCTCCTTGAGGTAGACGTCCCGGAACACCACGCCCCAGCGCAGCAACAGCTGCGTGGCGACGGCCTCGGCCAAGTCCTCGACGTCCGCCATCGGCTCGGCCGCGGGCAGCAGCGTCCAGCGGCCCTCTACGCCCTGGCGCCACGTGCCTCGTCGGCCGCGGGAGCCCGGACGGCGATACGGTCGCCGGCGGTGGGCTGAACCGCTGCGGGCGTGCAGGAGCGACCGGACCGCGTTGAATCCGTCGGCGGAGATGAGCCCTCGGGCGACGCCGTCCCACAGGCCTTCCTCGACGTCGGTGGGCAGGCGGCGAGTGACGGCCTGCAGGTCAGAGTGGAACTGGGCGCCATGGTCGCGCAAGGCGTCCAGCACCTCCCGCCCGCTGCCGGCGTTGGGCTCGGCCGGCACCGCGCCACCGCGGTGGGCCTGCAGGAGCCAGGGCACATCCTGGCGGAGCATGAAGGTGATCGGGGTGCGGCGGGACGGCGTCTTGCCCGAGCGACGCGGCTCGCCAGCCGCGGGATCGTCACCGTCGGCGGCCCGCTCGACCACGGACAGCCGACCCCACGCCACCTCCCCCGAAAGGCATAGGTCGTCGAGCCACTCCGGACGATACGACTCAACCCGCTCGGCGAAGAGGCGCTCCCAGTCTCCCGCCGGCCACTCAAAGCCCTGGAACTGTTCGATCACCTCGGCGAGTCCGGCCCTGCCGTGGAGACGGGTGGCCGGCGTAGAGTGCCACCAGGCCTGCAGGAACCCCTGCCACTGCTCCTGGCTGATGGGGCGGACCTCGGAGCGCCGCCGGTCGCGAGTGTAGCCATGGACGCGGGCGAGCAGCCGACGAGCACACCACTGCTCGCCCCGCTCAGGCTCGAAGCGCCCGCTGATCGCGAACCCGCGTGCGCGAAGGGCCTCGAGGGCGATTGTCAGCGAGGACGGCGACAGGCCGGTGGATCCGACGAGGTCATCCAGGGTGGCGGGACCGGAGACGTCGAGATGGCCCTGTACGAGGGCCACCGCCGCCTCGTCGGCGGTGTGCTCGTCGGAGAGGGGAACGAGGACGGGCGGAAGTGGGTGGTCCGGTTTGAACCGAGCGCCGGGGAAGAGGGCCTCGATCTCGGTCCGGCGTTCGGTGGCAGCCCACAGGACGTCGGTCAGGCCGCCGCCATGCACCTCGAAGGAACGGCCCGCGCCGACCAGGGCTTCGAAATGCTCGGACCACTCCTGCCGCGGCCGGGTGGCCACGAGGGAAAGGAGCACGTCGTGCAGCTCGTCGGGGTCGCGCACGTCCGGGGTCGCCTCGGCCCGCACCCGCTCGATCGCAGCCTGGTCGAGCCGGCCCAGCTCTCGCGGCTCCACGGGCAGGCCCCGGCGCAGCGGTACCGCGCGCGACCGGCGCTCGCCAATCTCGGTGTCCTCATCGAGGTAGGTGAAGGGCGCCCCATTGAGGATCTCGTGCGCCAGCACGCTGGGCTCGACGGTGTCGACGAAGTGAAGGCGAACGGTCGCTTGCTCGAACCGGCGCACGAGCGCCTTGAGACCGTCGATGTCCATGGCCTCGTTGAGGCAGTCGCCCATCGTCTCCCGCACGAGCAGGTGATCGGGGATCTCGATGGGACCGGCCGGTGCGTTGTCCTGGCAGGCGGCCAGCGTTGGGAACACCGCCGCCATGAGATCGGCCGCCTCCATGCGTTGGATGTTGAAAGGGTTCAGCCGACCGCCCTTGCGGCGCAGCACCGCCAGCGAACGGTTGAGGTTCCACCGCCAGCGGGCGGTGAACATCGGGCTGCGGAGCACGGCCTGGGAAACGGCGTCCTGAACGTTGTGCGAGCGAAGGAACGCGGGCACGTCCTCGAGGGGGAACGAGTGCTGTGGCCCGAGCGACAGCAGGACGGCATCGTTGCTGGCCGCGGCCTGGAGCTCGAAATCAAACGTCAGGCAGAACTTCTTGCGCAGTCCCAGCCCAAGTGCACGATTCACCCTGGCCCCCAACGGCGCGTGGACGACGAGCTGCATGCCGCCGCTCTCGTCGAAGAACCGCTCGAACACGATGTCCTCGTGAGTGGGCAGCACCCCTCCAAGCCCGGCCCGACCAGCCCGCAGATAGTCGACGACCATGGCGGCGGCCACGCCACCGACACCGGACTCCCGCTGCACGAGGGCGACGGCGGCCTCCCGCCCGTCGGCATCGAGCCGTTCGGCCACCGCGCTGCGCAGACGGGAGACCTCCTCGGACAGCTCGTCTGTGCGCCCGGGCGCCTCGCCCAACCAGAACGGGATCGTGGGATGCCGGCCCGTTGCGTCGCGAACGCGCATGACGCCGTTGGTTACCTGCACGATCTGCCACGGATGGCTGCCGAGAAGGAAGACATCGCCCTGCATGGACTCGATCGCAAAGTCCTCGTTCACAGTCCCGATGAACACGTCGCCGGGCTCCATCAGCACCCGATAATCGCCGGTCTCGGGAATAGCTCCACCCGAGGTCAACGCGGCCAGCCGAGCCCCCCGACGACCGCGTACGCGCCCGTTCACCCGGTCGCGATGCAAGTAGGCCATGCGCCGGCCCCGCCCGGTCTCGATGCCCACCGACGCCAGATCCAGGACCTCCTCGAACTCCTCCCGGGTGAGCCCTCGGTAGGCCCAGGCCCGGGTGACCAGTTCGAACAGCTCGCCTTCGCTCACCCCGTCCTCGCCCCTGGCTGCTGTCTCGGCCACGGTCTGCTGGGCCAGGATGTCCAACGGCTGCTCAGGCGGATGAAGGGCATCGAGGCGCCCCCGCTTGACCGCGGCCAGCAGCGCGGCGCACTCGATCAGCTCGTCGCGGGTCGTCGGGTAGATGACCCCGCAGGGGACACCGGTGCGGTGGTGGTTGGCCCGGCCCACCCGCTGCAGGAACGTGGCGATGCTGTGCGGCGAGCCGATCTGGCACACCAGCTCGACCGGCCCCACATCGATGCCGAGCTCAAGCGAGGCGGTGGCCACAAGGGCTCGCAGGTCGCCGGCCCGCAGACGGCGCTCGATGCGCTGGCGGCGCTCCCGCGACAGCGAACCGTGATGCGCGGCCACCCGGTCCTCACCCAGCCGCTCGCCCAGCTCATGGGCCACCCGCTCAGACAGCTTTCTCGTGTTGACAAAGACCAAGGTGGTTCGGTGGCGAGCGACGTGGGCGCCGATACGGTCGAGGATCTCGTTGAACTGATCGCCGGAGATGGCGGCCTCCAGCTCGCCGTCGGGTAGCTCCAGCGACAGGTCCAGGCGGCGCCGGTGGCCGCTGTCGACGACGGTCGGGAGTGGTTCTGCCGCTCCCACCAGCAGGCGAGCCGCCGTCTCAATCGGCCTGACCGTCGCCGAGAGGCCGATGCGCACGGGCGGGCGCTCGGTCACCGCCCCGAGCCGCTCGAGCGAGAGGGTCAGGTGCGAGCCCCGCTTGTCGCGTGCGAGGGCATGGATCTCGTCGACGATGACCGTCTCCACGGCGTCGAGGGTGGCCCGCGATCGTTCCGCGGTGAGATACAGGTACAGGGACTCCGGCGTCGTCACGAGGAGATTCGGCGGCCGGCGAACCATCAACTGCCGCTCATACGAACTGGAGTCACCGGTCCGCACGCCGACGGTGATGGGTGCCGGCTCGAGGCCGAGCTCCCGAGCTACGTCGGCGATCTCGGCCAGGGGCTCCTCGAGGTTGGTGTGTACGTCGACCGCCAGGGCCTTCAACGGGCTCAGATACACCACCCGAGTAGCGCCCTCGATTGACTCCCCGGCGTCGTGGGCGTGGTAGAGGTCGTCGATCGCGGCGAGGAACCCGGCCAAGGTCTTGCCCGAACCGGTGGGAGCACAGATCAGCGTGTGGTGGCCGGCCAGGATCGCCGGCCAACCCCCGATCTGGGCCTCGGTCGGCCCGTCGGGAAACCGCCGCTCAAACCACACCCGCACCGCCGGGTGAAATCGCTCGAGAATCCCGGGTCGATCCGGAGCGAGGGGTGTCGACCGAAGCGAACTGACAGCCACATCACAGACCTTAGCTTCCCCCCCGGGGCGCGCCACGTCTCGCGGGTCCGACAAGCGCCCTGACACGCATCACGAGGTCGCATGCGGGCCGCTCGCGATCGGCCTAGGAGAAGCGCTTCACGAAGGCGAGCGCCCTGTCGGCGACCTCCCTCCACCCGGCACCGCGAACGTGGAATACAGCTCCTTCGACGGGTAGGCGCTCGCAGGAGCAGTCACACGTGGCTTGCTCAGACGGTCGGTTCTCGCCGGTGCTCGGCGAAGATCGCAAGCGCGTAGCGCCCAGCGGGATGCTGGCGCGCACGCTCGACGAGAGCTGCCGTCCGAGGTGGCAGGACGTCTGGCTGTGGGAGGGGGACCCCGTACCCGGGTGGCAGGATGATCGAGGCAGAAAGCGCCGCGAAGGTCAGGTCAGCCGCGCCGAAGCGCTCACCGCATAGATATGGACGGCCGTCGGCGAGCAGCTCCGCTACGAAGTCGAACTCGTTGAAGACTGCCCCCTCGTCTTGATCCTCGATCCCTGGGACGATGCCCAGCTCGCGCTGGACGAACCGCCGGATGAGCGGCCATCCGTAACGGCATGCGCGATCCTCCCAGTGGGGCACGCCCTGGTTGTTGAACGCCAGCGCAAGTCTGCGCTGGGGGAGCATCTGGACGTACATGAGCCGGCGCCCCTTCGGTCCGAGCTCCCCGTCGAAACGCCGGCAGAGGCAGTCGACTTCCTGTCGCGCGCTGGGCTCTGCAGGAAACAGACGGTGCTCTGCCGGCGTGCTCGTGTCGATCCAGGCGAGGATCTCCTGCGACTCTCCGACGACGCGGTCGGGCGTCACAAGCACGGGGACCGTGGCCCCTCCACCTGCACGCCGTGCCGCGAACCGGTGGATGCCCTGAATGTGGCGCTCCTCGCGATATGCCATTCCCACCCGCTCAAGAGCCCAGCGGGCCTTCTCGCAGTAGTGACTGATCGGGATCGTGATGAGGCGCAGCACCGGCGAGAAGTATGCTGATCGGCCTGTCACGATCGCTGTGGGTCAGCGGCTGCGACTGCCGTTTCTTGGTACTCGCCGGAGGCCAAGCTCCACTCCCACGAGATGCGGGCCGTGACCACGGACGTGACCCGACCGTCGCGGCACTCGGGCCCGGGCGCTAGGCCTGAGCCCGAGGCCGGTAGGGCAGCGACTCACTGAACGACCATCAGGGTGTTGCCTTCCGGATCGCGCAGCCAGAACAGCGGTGGCACCGGGTCTCCCATGCGGCTGATCTCGGGGTCGACGTCCACGCCGTTGGCTTTCAGCTCAGCGTGGTAGGCATCGATGTCGTCGGTCTGCAGGGCGATCCCTGTCTCGATGTTCCCCGTCGGCTTGCCCGGGGGCGGCGGGGCGAGGGCGATCGTGGTCACCGCGTCGCCCGCTGCCACCTCGACCCAGCGGTAGCCGTCGCCGAACGGCACATCGATGCGCTTCTCAAAGCCGAGCTTCTCGACGTAGAACTCGATCGCACGGTCCTGATCGGACACCGGAATAACGACTGTGCCGATCTTGTTGACGCGAGTCTTGGTGCTGGTCACGACATCCTCCTTGGGGTTGGGATTACACGTGCTGAGACCGCTGAACCCGCCGAAACTCATCGCGGCTGCTTCCCGGGTCGCGATGGCACTGGCGTGCGCTGTGTCTGGGCGCCCGTGTCGGGCTTGGTCGTCTCGACGGCCGGCATGCGGGCTTCCTACTAGTCCTGTTGGTGTCGTGAGAGTAGATCGCGTCCTGGAGTCGGCGTTACCCGGCGGAAGGGAGATAGGCGATGAACGATGCCAGCACGGCTCATGCAAACGACGCGGCGCAACCATCCATCGAGTCTGCCCGCGAGACGGCGGTCAGAGGTCTTGCCCGACACGCCATCAGCGGCAGCCTGACCCTTGACGGGCACCTGACAGCTGAGAGCACTGGGCGTTTTCGGGCCCTGCCCTGCCCAGGAGCGCCGCTCCAGGCCTCGCGCGCGTGGCGCGCGCAGCGGCCGTCGCACGGTCACTGCGTAGGCCGGATAACCGCTCGTCAATGAAGCAGGGGTGTCCTCGCCGGCTCGGTAGCCGTGCTGCGCGGGTCGATGAGAATCTTCGCGTGGGCCTCCGGATCGCCTAGAGCGGTGAACGCGCGCGTCCACGCCGTCGAGTCCCACGGTGCCAGTGACAAGCGGGCCGGGATCGACATCGCCCTCGGCGAGCATGTGCAGGGTGTCGCGGAACTCAAGCGGTGAGTAGGCGAGCACGAACCGCAGGTCGATCTCCTTGTTGATGGCCATCGCCGGCGTGATCTGGTCCGCTCCGACGCACACACCGACGACGACTACGCGTGAGAACAGCGGCGCGCCGTCGATGATGCTCTCGATCACGCCCGGTACGCCGACGCACTCGAAGATCACCGGATGCTTCGGCGCAGCACCCAGCGCCTCGCCGAGCCGCCACGCGTGCCACCAGCCAAAGGGCAGGCGCCCGAGCTTCTCACGGGTGGCGACGGCGAGCTCGAACCCTGAGGGCATGTCCGTCAGGTGACCGCGTCCCTCCACAGCGGTGAACGGGGACTCATGCCCAGGGTCGACCACGACGTCCGCGCCGCAGGCACTCGCCAGCGCGCGGCGCGCCGGCGAGTAGTCGCTGGCCACGACCGTGCGCACCCCCTTGGCCTTCAGGAGAAGGATGACGGAGAGCCCGATCGGTCCGCAGCCGATGACGATCGCCACAGTGCGCTTGCCCACGTCGCCACGGCGCACGGCGTGCCAGGCGACCGCCAGCGGCTCGGTGAGCGCGGCGACGTCGGACCGCAGGCCGTTGGGTAGGGGCATCATCAGCGACTCCTCCACGAGCATCTGCTCGGCGTAGGCGCCGGGAGCATGCACGGACAGGCCGACGGCGTCGATGCCGCCACCCCCCCGCAGGAGCGGCAGGGCCACCACGCGCGTCCCGGTCGGCGAGCTGCGCCGGCACCCAGGGCCGTGCTCGGCGACTTCGCCTGAGAACTCGTGGCCGAAGACGATCGGCTCGTCCGACCGGGCGAAGCGGTCGTAGCCCACCCGCGCCGCATTGTCGGCCCACTCGTCGCAGCCGTGGCGTGCGTGCAGATCGGATCCGCAGATCCCACACCGCAGCACCTGAATGCGCACCTGCCTGGGTCCTGGCACGGGCTCCGGCCGCTCAACCACCTCGAGCTCGCCGTTCATGCACACCACCGCCCTCATCGAGCGCAAGGCAAGTAAAGGAGGCCCGCCACAAGGGGATGATCGCACGCCTCGGCGAGCGAGGGCGGCCACCCAGCCAGGTCGACGGCGCCGGCGCCGGGGCGCTGAAGCTCGCCCGGGGCCCAAGGCATAGCATTCTCGACGATGACTCTCAGAGCTGCGGGAGGAGCTGCACGTGGGCGACAAGAGCTGATCGCGTAAGGAGTTGACAATGAGGCGTGAGGAGTTGCAAGGCGTGCAAGCGCCGCTCAAGCAGCGCTACCGCGAGGACCCAGAGGCGGGCGTGGTGACGTTGAGAGCCGAGGGGGAGCTCGCCTCCGCGGCCGTGTCGTGCTCGGTGCAGACAGGGCGCGCGCTCATCGCGGCGGGCCTTCATCCGGCCAGCGGCGGAGACGGCAGCCTCGCTTGCTCGGGCGACATGCTGTTGCAGGCGCTGGTGGCGTGCGCCGGGGTGACGCTGAGGTCGGTTGCGGTCAACCGCGAGATTCGTGTGGCTGGCGCCCGGATCACAGCCGAGGGCGAGCTTGACTTTCGGGGCACGATGGCCGTAGATCGCGAGGCGCCCGTTGGCTTCCGCGCCATCCGTCTTCGCTTCGAGCTCGAACCCTTGCCCAGCGCTGATGACGTCGGCCCCCACTGCGCCGGCGGCGCCCACGGCGGTCACCGCGACTCCCGGCAATGCGAGCGCGAAGGTGACCTGGAGCGCCCCCGCCGCCAACGGGAGCCCGATAACGGGTTACACGATCACGCCGTACGTCGGCACCACCGCCCAACCCGCGACGACGGTAACGGGCTCCCCGCCGGCGACGAGCGCCACGATCACCGGCCTGGTGAACGGGACCACGTACACGTTCACCGTGACCGCCACCAACGCGATCGGAACCGGACCCCCGTCAGCGGCCTCGAACGCGGTGACACCGACCGCCACGATGTCGCCGGCGTTCGTGCAGCAGGCGTCCGGGCATGCCCCCAGCGTCGCCAGCCTCGCTGTGACGCCGGGGACGAACCTCAAGGCCGGGAATCGCCTGGTCGTCGAGGTCGGCGTGTGGAACAGCGCAAACGCGACGACCTCGAACGTCAAAGACTCGGCCGGAGATACCTTCACGGAGCTGCTGCACTTCAAGGCCTCGGATGGCACGGAGATGAGCGTGTGGACCGCACCGGTGGCCGCCGGCGGCGGAACCCGCCCGACGATCACCGCGACGCCGACCTCCACCGCCGACGTCGGACTCGCCGTCCTCGAGTACTCGGGGCTCTGACGGCCGCAGGGGCGGCTGTCGTCGATCAGACGGCGCAAGCAACGGGCACGACCAAAGCGGCAGCCGCGGCCACGACACCGGCGACCGCGCCGACGTCCGGACGAGGGGAGCTGGTGGTCGGCTTCTACGTTGACTCCGGCTTTGGCGACGCCCTGGCGGCCGGGAGCGGCTTCAACAGCCGGGTGGACGTCTCGCCCACGGAAGAAATGGAGTTCGTCGCCGAGGATGCGCTGACCGGCGCCACCGGCGCGACACCGAGCGCAAGCGTGCAAACCGGCGCTTTGACCCCCTGGCTGATGGCGACGATCGTCTTCAAACCGGCGCCTGCCGCCTGATCCGGTGGCGGCCCGAACCGCGCTCGGCAGAGGACCGACGTCGTCGCCGAGGAACGCCGTCAAGCGTTCGGTGACGCTGTTTGCCGGCGACGCTGTTGTCGGCCCTCTGGTGCACTCCGCTCTCGACGGCGAGCCTGTCGGAACCTGCACAGCCCTCGTGGTAGCGACCGGCGCGGCCTGGGTGCGTGCCCGACCGGATCGAGCTCGTGAGCTGAGCTCCGGGCGCTACTGGTCCTGAGCCCGGGGTCCCGGCCACGCCGCACACAGCAGAGCAGAAAGCAGGGCATCACGTTGCTCGTCGCTCCGTTCGTCGATGTCGTCGATCGTGCGCACCACGAGCGCGGCGGCGGACGCCGAGTCCAGTTGCCAGCGGTCGGGTTCCATCACCTTGCCGCCAAACGCCGCAGAGGGCCGGGCGAGAGTGCGGACACGCTACGTAGGTTCACGGTATTCATGCTTGTCACAAAGCCTGCGAGGGGCGCGGTCCTCTGTTTGGGGGATGAGGAGACGATCATTTCGCTTCCTAGAACCCATGCCGGGAGGCTGCAGTTTCGCTAGGACGCGTTCACCCAACGTCCAAAGTGGCGGACGCGGTTTCGCCTTTGTGGAGCATTGAGGCCTCTGTGGAGCATTGAGCCCCCCGCGCTCCGCCAACCCACTGGGCCGGCGGACCGCGGCGGCTGTCAACGATCGTCTGCTTGGCGACGGCCAGAAGCGGGCTCCTCCGCGACCCTGGCTGAAGAGCCAGCCTAACCGACTCGGGACCATCCGGTAACCCGGAAGTGGTGGGCCGCGCCGGACCGCACCGCGGCCCGGCAACGCGGCTCGGGCGGGCCGCGCGGGTCGTGGCGCCCGACCCCGTGCCGCGAGCGCCGGTCGGGCAAGCCGGCCCGTTCAGCCAGCCCGTCGACAGGAGCTAAGGCAGTGGGCGGCTGCTGCCGATGATGGGCTCGTGGCACTCCTTTCCCGCCTGCTCGCGCCGTTGGCCGATCTGCGATCGGCCGTCACAGGCCGACTGACGCTCGCCCTCGGCGAGACCGCGATCCTGTCGGTCGCCCTCCTGCTCGCGGCGGCACCGGCTCGCGCCATCGTGACCCCGGGGACCGTGGCGGTGGAAGGCCAGATACAGAAATATGGGATCGAGCCACACAGGACCCTTGCCGAAACGTTCATTCTCAACCCCGAATTCTTCAACCCCCTGTCCGTAATGGAATACGGTGGCGGTCACGTGATGCACTCAAACGCGACTTATGCGATCTACTGGGATCCGGCCAAGCTCCGCGCAGGAGATCCCGGACGGCCCGGCAAGTATCACGGTGACTGGCAGCAGCTCATCAACCAGTTTCTGAATGATGTCGGAGTGGAAAGCGCGGCGCGCCCCTACGGAGCACGCGACAACGTATTCGCGCTCACTCCGCAGTACACCGAATCAGGGGGCGCGCGCCCCGCCTACAGGTCCACTTTTCGCGGTGGATACGCAGACCACGAAGCCTACCCGGCGAACGGGTGTGAACAGCCAGCCCCGTCCTTGGCCGCACATGGATACTTCGCGTGTCTCACCGACGAACAGGTGCGCACAGAGCTGAAGCGATTCATCGCAACCAACAACCTGCGCACCGGGGCGGGAACGATCTTTTCCTTCTCACTCCTCCGGGTGTGACGATATGCACGGACAACGGCGGGGCCGCGACGGGCCACTGCTCGGACAGCTCTGAGACGAATCCTTGGGCCGAAGCACCGGAACCACTTCCTACAGCCGAAGAAGAAGCAAGCTATAGCCGGAGCTTCTGCAGCTATCACGCCGTCAACCTCCTCTCTCGCCGGCGAAAGCACGCTGTATGCGGTGATACCGTGGACGGCCGGCACGCGGGGATCCGACCTGCTGGAAGGGGCCGAACCACGAAGCGGATCGGACTGCCAAAATGGCACTCCTATCACCCAAGAGCCAAACCAGGAACTTGCTCCAGACGGGTTCTATGATCACGGACTCCCCGATGTGTTGATCAACCAGGTCGCGGCTGAGCAGAGCACATCCTGATCCGATCCGCTGGCACGAACCCGACTGTCTGAACCCCGTATTGTTCGGCGGCAACGAGGCGGTCGACCAGTGCCGCAACTGGTTTGAGGCCCCCCCCGTTGTGCAGGGGTCCCCCACCCCCTGCCCAGACCCGAAGCCGGTACGCTCTACAACCAGACGATCAACGGGCATAAGTACTACCTCAACACCGAGTACAATCAGGCGGCCGCGTACTACGACTATCCAGGTCTGCGTTGTGAGCTGCACGCCAATCTGGTGCCCTCGTTCACGGCTCCCACCCGGTGAAAGCGGGAGACGTGGTGGGCTTCGACGGCAATGAGTCGAACGTGACCTTGGAGCAGTCAGCGGAGGCCTCCCCGGCCAGCCAACCGCTGTACCGTGCAGTGTTCTCGTGGAATTTTGGCGATGAGAACTGCGGCGATGCAAACGCCGAAGTGTCCGGGCCGGGCTACAGTGCCGCCAACCCGGCAGCTCCCCTGTGCGCAAGCGTGTTTCACACATATCAGTATGCCGGCACCTTCAACGTCACTCTGACCGTCACCAACGCCGCCGGCGACACCGAGACCGTCACCAATCCGATCACCGTCCTCGATGGCAAACCCTGCGACAGGGAGGAGGCGGCGGCGGCGGCGGCGGAGGAGGCGGCGGGGGCGCCGGTGGGACGGTCGCGGGCACGACCGGCTCATCGCCGGGACCCGGCGGAACGACCGCAAAATCAGCCGGGAACCCGGTGGCCACCGCTGGCGTGGTGTCGCGGTCCTTGAAAAGCGTCCTCGCCGGCGGCCTGGTCGTACGCTACTCGGTCAACGAACAGGTGGCCGGTCACTTCGAAGTGCTGCTGGCCGCGTCGATCGCCCGGCGCATCGGTTTGCACGGCCCGCTCGCCACCGGACTGGCCAAGGGCACCCCCCCACAGATCGTGATCGCAAGAGCGATCCTCGTGACGACGAAGGGTGGGCACAACTCGCTCAGGATCCAGTTCAGCAAGAGCACCGCCAAGCGCCTGCGCCGGCTGGGCAAGGTCACGCTCATGCTCAGGCTCGTCGTCCGCAACGGATCGGGCAAGAATGCTCTGAGCACTACGGTGCTCAGCCTCGTGACCCTCACCCACTGATCGCCCCGCAGGGAATCAGTCCGAGGAGCGCTTCCTGCGCTTCTCGCGCGCCTTCTGGCGAAACACGAAGTACCACAGCGCCGCGAGCAGCAGGTAGCCGGAGACGATCGACGCCACCGAGATCACCCCGATGGCCGAGTTCGAGCCGCTGGCCGATTCTCCGTCCAGCGCGACCGGCAGGGATAGAAGCAGCGTCGCCAGGGTCACGATTCCGAGCGCCGCCTCCCTACAGCCCGGGCCAGTGGCGCGCGACAAAGCCTGAGTTGTCCACTGCCCCCACCTGCCAGCGTGAGGCGTAGACGCCGCTGCGCCCGGCGGTGTCGTAGAGCATGCCGTCGACATACATGTAGGTGTGACCGGCGTTTGCATAGACCGTGATGTACCGGCCCGGGCCCGGCACGCCCCAGCTCTCCAGTGTCCCGGAGGTCTCCGGCGCGCCCAGGAGCCCGCCCGCGGCCAGCGCGTAGCTGACCGACCCCGAGCAGTCGTAGGCGTTGTCCACGAACGACGCGTGCCCACCGCCAAACACGTAGGGGAAGTCGGTGATCGCGTTCGCCCCCGCGACCACCTTCTGCACGACTTCCGGGACATCCGCTGGGATCGGGATCGTCCCGTTTCCCCCGATCGACTCGCCCCCCGCCACCGCAGTCAGTTCTCGCTGCTGTGTCGCAAGCGCGGTACGTTCGGCTGCGTGCATCTGCGCGAGCTCCTGACGCACTTCGGCATCCGACGGGGCTCCTGCCGCGACGATCTCTGCACCCGCCCGAGCGGGTGTCGCGGCCGGCTTGTGTTTCACCGAGGGCGGCGCCGGGTAGCTGCTGGCTTCCAGGGGATCGGCCACCTCCTTGGCGGCGCCCGGACTCCCCGCGGCTGCGCCCGGACTGCCCGCGGCGCCCACCGGACCCGCGACAGCCACCACCCCGCCTGCCTTCGGGGCAGCCTTAGCGTCCGCCTTTGAACCGTGCCCTGACGCGCCCACACCGGCTTCGCCGCAGCCTGCGAACGCCGCCAGGGCCAGCAGGCAGCCCAACGTGATGATCGCTTCCATCCGCGATCTCATCCATCTTCTCATCTATTGACAGCCTACCGAGAGCACCAACCGAGCCACGCCGCTACCCTTGAGCCGATGCGCGAGGAGACCGCCGCCGTGATCCGGCCACACATCCGTCTTCTGCACGGAATGCGCCGGCCGGCCAACTGGCTCCAGCTCGTCCGCTTCGGCATCGTCGGCGGCGTCGGGTTCGTGGTCAACCTCGCGGTCTACACGCTCTGCGTACACGCTCTCGGCATCGACTACCACGTCGCCGCGGTCGTTGCCTGGCTCGTCGCGGTGCTGAACAACTTCGTCTTGAACCGCCATTGGACGTTCGATGCACGCGGCGGTCGGGCACGCTTCCAGGCCGTTCGCTTCCTGCTCATCAGCCTGATGGCGCTCGGCTTCAGCCTGGTGCTCCTCAGCCTGCTGGTGGAAACGGCCGGTCTGGCCAAGGTGCCGGCGCAGGCGCTGGCGGTGGCGGCGTCCATGCCGCTGAACTTCCTGGGCAACAAGCTGTGGAGCTTTCGGGCGCGAGGCTGAGGGTGTCCGCCGCTTGACCGTGACGACGTGGCCTCGTGCGGGCCACTGGCCGGTGCTCAGCGGGTACCTATACTCTGGCCCTTCCCCCTTCTCGGAGGACTCTCGTGCAGGAGATGGTCATTTACGGCGTCAGCTTTGACATGGTTGGCAAGCAGCCGATCGTGCTCCTGAAGACGGTTGACGGCAACAAGTTCCTGCCGATCTGGATCGGCCACCCCGAGGCCGCCTCGATTCTGATGAAGCTCCAGGGAGCCGGCACGCCACGGCCGATGACCCACGACCTGCTGTGCGACATCCTCGGGGAGCTTGACGTCAAATGCACGCAGGTGTCGGTCACCGAGCTGCGGGAGAACACCTTCTTCGCCTCGATCACCCTGAGTGTCGCCGGCCGCGAGCTTGAGATCGACTCCCGCCCGAGCGACGCGATCGCCCTCGCCGTGCGCTCCGGTGCCCCGATCTACGCCGCCGAGGAGGTCATCTCCGAGTCGGCGATCGAGTTCGAGCACGACGTCGAGGAGTCCGAGGACGTCGTTGAGAAGTTCAAGGAGTTCCTCGACGAGGTCTCCCCCGAGGACTTTGCCGCCGGCGATTCCTAGTTCGCTTGGTCATTGAAAGGTTCACGGGCAGGTCATCTTTTCAGACCTTGATCGCGGCATCGGCGATGCGGGCATCGAGTGCGTGTTCGAACTGGCGCCAGCCGCGAGCGATCGCGCTGTGCGTGGTGATGTCGCTCGGCAGGTGGGGATGGAGCTCTGCCAGCGTCGGGCAGAGAATGCGGGCGTAGGTCTTCGTGAAGAAGACGGCGAGTCGCCGGCCGTCGGCGGTCAGCTCGTAGCGTTGGCTGCCGGTGAGGCGAGAGATGAAACCCTTGCGGCGCAGGCGCCGCAGGTCATAGGTCATCTGGCGGGCGCTGTAGCCGGGTATGTGCTCGGCGATCAGCGCGCGCAGGCTGCGGTTGGTGAAGCCGCCTATCAAGTGGGTGAAGGCGCACAGGCTCGAGAGCAGAGCCATCACTCGGGGATCGCCGAAGCGCAGGCCGGGAGCCTTCTGGCCGTCGGTGGTTGACGGCAGCACGACGCGCTCCAGGGTGCTGGCGTCAGGCGCGCACTGGCACGCCTGAAGCTGCGCGTCGAGCAGGCGCTCGTTGACCTCGTGGCCGATGCGTGCCAGCGCGTCCCAGTTCTCGACTGTGAGCAGGCGCCCGATGCCGAAGTCGCGGGTGTCGTTGACGGTGGTCTCGGTCCTCAGCGCGCGCCCCTCCTTGAAGTACTGCTTGACCTTGGAGTGCTTGTAGTGGATCTGGATCGCGGGCTCGGTGCCGCGGGTGATCACGCGCGTGGCAAAGCGCCCGGGAGTGCGGCTGTTGATGCGCCGCTTGAACACCAGCGCGACGTTGTCCGCGCGCCCCAGCGTGAGCTGGTCTCTGATCGTCTGCTCAAACCAGGAGCGACCCGCTGCCGGGCGGTCGAAGACGCGCGTGTCGGAGAGCTCGAGCTGGCGGAACGCCAGCGCGTAGCGGTAGCCACGGCAGCGGTCCTCAGCGGTGAACGGCGAGGGCAGCCGCGCCTGCCAGCGATTGAAGAAGCGCCACACCTCGCGCGCCGAGAGGCGGGCGCAGATCGCCCCAAGCTGCTCCGCGCTGGTAGTGGAGCGAAAGCCGTTGTCGAGCGCCTGGAAGGGAAGGCCCGCGAGAGCGGCCTGGCGCTTGGCCCACTCGTGGCCGTTGAGATAGACCCAGACCGGGAACGGCGCGTAGGCGCAGGTCTTGACGAACGCCGGCCCCCAGTCGCGATCGAGGATGTAAAAGTAGTAGTGGTTGACGAACACCGCTTGGCGTCCGTACTCGAAGTGCGGATGCGCATCGCGTCCGCCCGCTCGCCAGCCGCGCCACGCGCTCGTCTTCTCCTGCGCGACGCCGATCAGCACGACCCCGAAGTAGCCCTCGCGCTCGGCACGAGCGAGATACGGGCGCGCCAGCTCCTCCTTGGATTCGCCCTTGGCGAAGCGCACGACGGGAACGTCATGCTCGGCCGCGAAGCGATCGATCGCGGCCACATAGGCGCGCCCCTGCTTGGCCAACAGTGCCGGCGAGGGGATCGTGAAACCACGGTCCAGCA
This sequence comes from uncultured Solirubrobacteraceae bacterium, assembly GCA_963709885.1. Lineage (GTDB taxonomy): Bacteria > Actinomycetota > Thermoleophilia > Solirubrobacterales > Solirubrobacteraceae > Palsa-744. Next base: position 41,851 of record CAVPXY010000004.1, read on the forward strand.
GAAACCTCACGACCTGATGGGCGGTCATCAACCTCGGCACGTACGCCTGCAGGAACAACCGATCGACCGAGCGCACCCGCAGCGTCACCCGGTCGCGGAGTAGGCTGGTGATGGTGGCCACGGCAAGCCTCCTGGCGATCGCAAGGTCGCTGGCCCCAAGAGGGCCCGAGAACTAGACCGAGGCTAGCCGGGCCACCCTAAAAACGCAGCGCCACCAACCGCCCGAGCGAGGCTCATGCCGCACCCTCACCGAGCATTCGCGCCCACCGCTCGGCGGTATGAGGCTGCTCGCTAACGCTAGCGCGTCCTCGCGCCGGCCAGGATCCGTTCCACGAGCTCCTCGAACCCGATCCCAGCGGCATCTGCAGCCAGCGGCAACAGGCTCGTTTCCGTAAGACCGGGCACCACGTTTGTCTCGAGGACCACGAGCTCCTCGCTCCCCTCCTCGAGCATCAGATCGACCCTCGCGAAGCCACGGCAGCCGAGCAGACGGTACGCCTGCAGCGCAAGCTCCTGCGCCCGCACTGTCGTGTCCGCACCCAGCTTCGCGGGGCACACGAACGTGGTCATCCCGATCTCATACCTCGACTCGTAGTTGTAGAAGTCCTCCTCCCGCGGAATCGCCTCGACCACCGGCAGCGCCACGGGCTCCTCGCCCGGCACCTCGGGGTCGAGCACCGAAACCGCCAGATCGCGGCCCTTGACGTATCGCTCGATGAGGACCTTGCGATCGTAGGACAGCGCGCCCACGATCGCCCCCGGCAGCTCCTCGCCTGAGCGAGCGAACTTCACGCCCAGCGCCGAGCCTCCCCGAGCCGGCTTGACGACCATAGGGAAGCCGAGGTCCCGCTCGACATCTGCCAATGCCGCCGCCGCGCCCAGCTCTTTGAACGAGGTCTCGCGAAAGAAGTGGAAAGCCGGTGTCGGAATGCCGGCCTCGCGCATGAGGTGCTTGGCGAGGATCTTGTCGGTGGCGCGCATGCAAGCCGAGGGCCCCGAGCCCGTGTAGGGGATCCCGATCGCCTCCAGCAGTCCCTGCACCGTCCCGTCCTCTCCGTCGCGGCCGTGCAGCGCGATGAAGGCCGCGTCGAGCTTCGCCTCACGTAGCTGCGCCACCAGCTCCGGACCGGCGTCGATCGCGATCACGTCGTGCCCAAGCCGCCCCAACGCATCCTGCGCGTGGGCGCCTGAGCGCAACGACACGTTGCGCTCCAGCGAGGCCCCGCCCTTGAGCACCGCGACGCGCTTGACGCTCGGGTCCGCTCTACCCGTCTGCTTCTCTTTTGCTCGGACCGCCCCGCCGCTCATCGATCTCGCTGCTCGCCGGCCGATCTGCGCTCGGCTCGTCCCTGCTCGCCTCTGCGCGGGAGCTCGACGACGTCGGCCAGCCCCGGAGCAGTCTCGGCGACCGCCGTCGCCTGCTCGACGGCGTCCGCGCCGCGGTCGGCAACCGGCTGGCCGGACGAGGACCCCGTCAAGGCTCCGAGCAGGCCGGCCTGCTCGCGCATGATCTCGCCGATCCGCCGCACGCCCTCACGGATGTCCGCATCGGGTACGCCCGCGAAATTCAATCGCATCGAGGAGGCGCCGCTGCGTCCATCCATGTACGCGGCCCGTCCCGGCACGAACGCCACGCCCTCGCTGTGCGCCAGCAGGTCGGTCGTGTCGACATCGCCGTCCAGCGTCGCCCAGATGAACAGCCCCCCCTGCGGCTTGGTCCAGGACGCCTTCCCGCCGAAGTGCTCCTCGAGTGCTCCGAGCATCGTGTCACGCCGCTGCCTGTACAGGTCCTTCAGCCGCTCGATGTACTCGCGCCAGTTGCCCTCCTTGAAGTATGCCGCGACGAAAAGTTGGGTGACCGGCGAGGAGCAGAGGTCAGCTCCCTGTTTACCGAGGTTGAGCTTCTCGAGCACGGGCCTCGGGGCAACGGCCCAGCCCAGGCGCAACCCCGGCGAGAGGATCTTCGAGAACGTGCCGAGGTAGATCACCAGGTCCGAGGCCCCTCCCCGCCCGACCGCCTCGGCGTCCAGCGAGTACAACGTCGGCAGCGGCTCGCCCTCGTAGCGCAGCAGACCGTAGGGATTGTCCTCCAGCACCAGCAGCTCGCGCTCGCGCGCGACCTCGACCAGCCGGCGTCGGCGCGCCAGCGACATGGTCACGCCGCCGGGGTTCTGGAAGTTGGGGATCGTGTAGATGAACTTCGGCGTGCGTCCTTCGGCTGCCAGGCGGTCGAGCGCGCTCTCGAGCTCGTCGATCGGCATGCCGTCGTCGTCCAGCTCGATCTGCACCACCTCGGCCTGATAGGCCCCGAACGTCGGCACCGCGCCTGGGTACGTGGGCGCCTCCGCGACGATCACATCGCCCGGATCGATCAGTGCCTTGCACACCAGGTCGATCACCTGCTGACCGCCGGTCGTGACGATCACCTCGGCAGGGTCCACCACCGTCCCCTCCTCCGCCATCACCTCGACGATGCACTCCACCGCCACGGCCATTCCCTCGGTCGGGCCGTACTGCAGCGCCCGCGCGGTCGACTCGGCGGCCACCTGGGACATCAGCTTCGCGTACAGCTCCGGCTCGAACGTCGTCGTGTCGGGCAGCCCGCCCGCCAGCGAGATCACGTCAGGACGCTCGGTGAGCGCCATCATCTCGCGCATCGCTGAGCTCTTCATCCCGCGTGTGCGCGCCGCAAACAGGCCCTCGTAGCGCGCTAGCTCGTGCGCTGCCCGCCGAGTTCCTCGACCGTCACCTGCTCGGTTGCTGGATCGGTCCACTTGCCTGTCGCCTCTATTCGCCGTCGCGCTTGTCGAACCTCGGCCTGGCGGCTGATGGGTCGTCTATCGTGCTGGCCCGCACCTGCACGGTAGCGCACACCCGCACGGTCGTTGCATGAACGGAACCTTCTTCTACATTGGTCTCGGCGTCGGCCTGGCGGCCGCCTGCGGGCTGCGCCCGTTTCTGCCGCTGCTGCTCGCCGGGGCGCTCGGCTCGGCGGGAGCGCTGGGAGTCAGCTTCGCCGAAGATCCGTTTCGGTTCCTGCAGTCCAGCTGGTGGCTTCTCGCCGTCGTGGTTGCGCTCGCGCTTGCATACGCGCTCCAGCTGCTGCTGGGCCTGACGCCGACGCTCGACCCTCCCAGCAAGCGCTCGCACCCGGAGCCGCTCGCCGCAGCGCTCAGCGGTCTCGGATACGGAGCCGGTGCGCTGCTGTTCGCCGGCACCCTCGCTGCACATGGTGACGCCTACTGGCCGGGGTTGCTCGGGGGAGTCGCGGCGGCGGGCCTCGCCCAGCGCGCGTCCGCACCAGTGATTCTCGGCGCACGGTCGCGTCTGCCCGATCGTGCCGCGCGCGAGGCGCTGACCCTCTACCTCGACGCCGCCTCTCTGCTGCTCGCCGCGGTCGTTGCGTTCTTGCACCCGCTTGGCTACGTGGCAATCGCGCTGCTCGCGTGGTTCCTCTGGCGTGGGCGCGCCCGCGGGGACGAGAAGTATGCCGGCCTGCGCATCCTGCGCCGCTGATGGCCGCAACCGCGAGCTCCTCGCCACCCAAGCTGGTCCTGTGCGTGATCGACGCGATGGCCCCAGCGATGCTCGAGCGCGCTGTCGCCGCCGGCGCGGCGCCGGTCCTTCAGAAGCTGATGGAGCGCGGGCGCTATGTGCCCGACTGCGTGTCCGCGTTCCCGTCGGTCACCCCCGTCTGCGCGGCCTCGATCGTCACCGGGGTCGCTCAGGACGCCCACCGGATCCCCGGCATGAACTGGTTTCTCCGCGAGGAGGACCGCTACGTCGAGTATGGCTCGAGCTTTCGTGCGACCCAGCGCTTCGGCATCGCGCGCCAGCTCACGGACACCGTCTACAACATGAACCGCGCCCATCTCTCGCTCCAGACGCCGACCGTGTTCGAGACGCTCGACGACGCCGAGGTACGCACGGCGGGCACCACCTACCTCATGTATCGCGGTCGATACCGCCACGAGCCCCAGAAGGACACGGCGCTGACTCGTGTCGCCTCGACCCTGATGCGCCATCCCGTGATGGGTCCGCGCGAGCTCTTCTACGCGGACATCTTTGCGTCTCGCCCTACCGGTTGCCGCTCGGGCCTCGGGATGCCCGGCGTTCGCGACCGTCACTCCGGCTGCGTGTCGGCCTACATGGTCGAGCACGACCTGTTCGACTTCTTGCTTCTCTCGCTCCCGGACAACGACTGGTACTCGCATAAACACGGCCCTGACGCACAGGTACAGTCGATCGCGCAGGCCGACCTCCAGCTTGCCCGTGTGTGTGAGGCCTCCGGAGGGATAGAGGAGTTCCTCTCCGAGCACGCGGTGATCGCGATGGCCGACCATTCTCAAGCGCCGATCGCGAGCGCGATCGCTCTTCAGGACGAGCTCGGCGAACTGGGGGTCCGCCTACCGCCCCGCTCCCCTGCGAGGTCGCGCGGGGAAGAGCCCCGGATCGGGGTCTGCCCCTCCCAGCGTGCAGCGATGGTCTACGCACTCCATAAGTCCGAGCGGGACGCGATGCGCGCCTCCGTCGTGACCCGTGCGCTCGCGATCGGCGGCGTCGAGCATGTCATGTGGTTGGGCCGGGACGCGCACGACATCCCCCGCGAGGGGATCATCTCAAGCCCCGTCCACGGCGAGCTGCGCTTCTGTCCGGGCGGCACGGTCGAGGACCCGCGTGGCGTCCCATGGAGCGTCGAAGGCCCGCTGGCCGTGATCGACGCAGCTGTTCAGGACGGACGCCTGCACACCCCCGCATATCCCGATGTCCTCGCCCGAGTCTGGTCGGCGCTCACATGCCCGAGCTCTGGTGAGGTACTGCTGTCGGCGGCCCCGGGCTACGAGTTCATGGACTGGGGCCGTCAGTCGCACGTGGGGGGCGGTAGCCACGGCTCGCTCCACGCTTCTGACTCGCTTGGTCCGCTCGTGCTCTGCGGAGTCGAGCCCCCGCGGCAGGAGCCCGCCCAGTGGGCGATCCACGACATCGCCCCGCTCGTCCTGCGGCACTTCGGCCTCTCCGGCAGCGACCCAGCCGCTGGCGAACCTCCTTCACGATCCTGAAGGTGGGCGAGCGCGCTCGACTCGGGCCGGCTCAGGGGAAATCGCGGTCACGTTACCCTCGCGTGGTGAGACGCTCCCTGACCCCCATCGCGTGGGCCATCCTGTGCGCGTCACCTGCCCAGGCCCTCGCGGCCCCCGACATCATCGCGGGGCCCCTGCACCCCTCCCCGCTGGTGGCGCCCGCGCGTAGCGATCCGGCCGCAGCCGCGTCCTCCGGGCAGTCCACGAGCTCGGAAGCGCCGATCCCGGTGCCTGCCTCGAACACGCCGCCTGCCGGGCGCAGGCTGTCGGCCAACAGGGTTCTGGCGATCGCGGGCGCGCTCTCAAAGATGCGCGCCCTCCGCGCCGAATACCCGGGCTCATATGGGGGCGCCTATCTGAAGATCCCGTTCCACTGGCAGGTGAGCTACTTCTCGCGCAACGGCAAGAAGGAGATCGGACAGGTCATCATCGACGACACCTCTGGACGGGTGCTCGAACAGTGGACCGGCTTCCAGGTGGCGTGGATGATGGCGCGCGGCTACCCGGGGGCGTTTGGCAGGCACGTGAACGCGCTGTACGTCTGGTTGCCCCTGTGCGCCCTTTTCATCTTGCCGTTCCTCGACTTCCGCCGGCTCTTCTCGCTGCTGCACCTCGACCTGCTCGTGCTGCTGTCGTTCTCGGTCTCGCTGGCGTTCTTCAACCACGCGCACATCTACGCCTCGGTTCCCCTCGCCTACCCGCCGCTGCTCTATCTCCTGGTCCGGATGCTCGCTCTGGCCCGTCGCCACAGCCGTCGCCCGCTGCCCGGGCCCCTGCGCCTCCTCGTGCCGGCGCCGTGGCTGGCTCTCGGCGTGGTGTTCCTGATCGGCTTTCGCGTGGCGCTCAACGTCACCGACTCAAACGTGATCGATGTGGGCTACGCCGGGGTGATCGGCGCGCAGCGGATCGTCAACGGCCAGCCGCTCTATGGCTCCTATCCGTCAGACAACGAACACGGCGATACCTACGGCCCGGTCAACTACCAGGCGTACGTGCCCTTCGAGCAGGCGTTCGGGTGGAGCGGCACCTGGGATGACCTGCCCGCCGCCCACGCCGCGGCGATCACGTTCGACCTGCTCGCGGTCGCACTTCTGTTCCTGCTTGGACGCCGGGCACGCGGCCCGACGCTGGGGCTCGCCCTCGCCTACGCCTGGGTCGCTTACCCGTTCACGCTGTTCGCACTGGAGAGCAACTCCAACGACACACTCGTCGCGGTGCTCATCCTGGCGGCGTTGCTGGCCGCGAGCTACCAATCGAACATCGGCCGGTCTGCGCGCGGCGCGTTCGCCGCGCTGGCGGGCCTGACCAAGTTCGCCCCGCTCGCACTCGTGCCCCTGCTTGCGACCCACGGGGTCCGCGAACTCCCACGCGCCCGACGCCCGCCGGCGCTTGCCCTGTTCGGAGCCGCGTTTCTGGCTACGGCGGCACTTGCGTCGATCCTGGCCCTGAATCACGATTCGCCGCACACGATCTATGAGCGGACGATCGCCTACCAGGCCAGCCGCGGGTCACCCTTCTCGGTGTGGGGGCTGTACGGAGGGCTCGGCGGGGTCCAGCAAGCCGTCCAGATCGCGGCAGTCGTGCTTGCGCTCTCGCTCGCGGCTCTCCCCCGTCGTCCGGATCTCGTGGGCCTGGCGGCGGCATGCGCGGCGGTGATCGTCGCGACGCAGTTGGGGATCGACCACTGGTTCTACCTCTATATCCCCTGGTTCTTCCCGCTCGCGATGATCGCCCTGCTTGGCCGCTTCAGCGATCCTCAGAGTCCGCCCGCGGTCGTGGCATTAGAACCTGCTCGATTGAGTCGGCCCGCAGCGGCCGCGAGCAGCGGATGAGCACTCCCATCAGCCACGGGTCCTCCTCGGATGTTTCAAAGCGGATGGGCATCTGCGTGAGCAGCGACTCGATCGCCTGCTCGCGCTTGACGCCGATCACCCCCCCGCGCGGACCGGTCATACCGGCATCGGTGATGTAGGCGGTGCCGCCGGGCAGGACGCGCGCGTCGGCGGTGGGTACGTGCGTGTGGGTGCCCACGACGGCCGTCACCCGCCCGTCCAGGTGCCAGCCCATGGCGATCTTCTCGGAGGTCGCCTCGGCGTGCATGTCCACGAGTATGTGGTCGACCTCGCCCAGCTCGCCCAGAGCCACCTCGATCTCGGTGAACGCTGAGCGGCCCGCCCGCAGGTAGAGGTTCCCGCTGATGTTCACAACGCCCAGGCGCACGCCTTCGCGCTCGACTACGCAGGTGCCGCGACCGGGTTGGCTGCGCAGGAAGTTGGCCGGACGCACGATCCGCGGCTGGGCGTCCAGGTAGGGGTAGATCTCCCGCCGGTGGTAGGCGTGGTTACCGAGCGTGATCGCATCGACGCCGGCCGCGAGCAGCTCGTCGGCGATCTTGGGGGTGATCCCCAACCCGCCGGCGACGTTCTCGCCGTTGGCCACGACGAACTCGGGGGCGTAGCGCTCACGCAGGGCCGGAAGGCAGTCGAGCAGCGTACGCCGCCCGATCCCGCCCACGAGGTCGCCGACGAAGAGGATGCTCAACTCGCTCGGCCGGCTGGCGGCGGCCGCCTCGGCCTCAGCCATACTTTGTCGATGCTGGGAGGCAGATGAGAGGCTTCTCCGAGACTGCGCGTGAGGCCGAGGAGCCGAGCGAACAGGAGCAGGAGCTGACCGCCTCGGCTGGCTCTGAGTCGGCCGAGCCCCCGCGTGTCGTCGTCCCTCGCTGGGTGCAGCTGGTGCTGCTCCCGCTCGCCGTGCTCGCGCTGTGGGCCCTCGCGAAAGCGGCGGGCAAAGTGTTGCTTATCTTTGTCGTGGCGGCGGTCATCGCGCTGATCCTCAACCCGGCTGTCGCCTTCCTGCAGCGCTCGCGGCTGCCCCGCGGACTGGCGGTGCTCGCCGTCTACCTCGCATTCTTCCTGACGCTCGCCGGGATCGGCGTGTTGCTGGCCAACCCTATCTCCAATCAGGTCCGGGCGTTCACGCACAACCTTCCCCACCTCGTCGACGAAGCGAACAGGACGATCGCCGGCCTGCAGGGAGATCTGCACCGGCTGGGCATCCACGTGCAGCTCGCTGAACAGGGAAAGACCGCGCTGCAGACACTGCAGAACAAGCTTTCCAAAAGCGGTGGCTCGATCGTGTCGTTCGGCGGCGGCCTCTTGACCGAAGCGGTGAGCGCTGGCTTTGACATCGTGCTCGTGTTCGTGCTGTCGGTATACATGCTCCTCTACGGCACGCGTATAGGAAAGCTCGTGCGCAGGGCGATGCCCACCGGCGACGGCACCCGCAGCGATGACTACCCGACGCTCGTACAGCAGGCAGTGTCACGCTACGTCGGGGGGCAGCTGCTGTTCAGCCTCGTGATGGGTACCACGGCGGGTGTCGCCCTGTACATCTTCGGCGTACTCGGGATCTTTCCGGCCGGAAGCAGATACGCGGTGGTGTTCGGCGTGTTCTTCGGCCTGATGGAGCTGATTCCCTATCTCGGACCGTTTCTCGGCGCGCTGCCGCCGGTTCTCGTGGCGCTCTTCACCGATCCCATCAGCGCCGTGTGGGTTGCCCTGCTGTTCCTCGGGATCCAGCAGCTCGAGGGCCACATCGTGGCGCCGCAGATCTTCGGTCACACGCTGCGAATCAACCCCCTGGTGGTCATCTTTGCGCTCCTGCTCGGCCAGCACATCTACGGAATCATCGGGGCGCTGATGGCGCTCCCAATCCTGTCGGTGCTGCGCGAGACGGCGGTCTACCTGAACCGCCACCTGACCCTCGAACCGTGGGACCGTTCGCGCGACGGGCTGTTGTGAGCGTGGCCGCCGAGCCGCCGATCCTCAGCGTCCAGGGCATCGACAAGCGCTACGGCGAGCGCCAGGCGCTGCGCGAGGTCAGCTTCGATGTGAGGCCGGGGGAGCTCGTTGCCGTTGTCGGGCCGAACGGCGCGGGCAAGACGACGCTGTTGTCGATCATCGCCGGCGTCCAGCGGCCGAGCGCCGGCAGGGTGATCGGTCCATCTTCGGGGCTTTCACGCGGGCGTGCGATCGGTTGGGCGCCGCAGCAGCCGGCGCTCTACTCCAAGCTGTCGGTGCAGGAGAACCTTGAGCTGTTCGCGCGCCTCGAGAAGTTGGAGGACCCCGACGCGGCTGTGTCGCGCATGCTCGAACATACGGGGCTGCGCGAGCGAGCGCGCGAGCGTGTGGAGCGCCTGTCCGGAGGCAACCGCCAGCGCGTGAACGTCGCGCTCGGATTGATCGCCGAGCCTCAGCTGCTTGCCCTCGATGAGCCCTCCTCCGCACTGGACCCGCGCCAGCGCGCGCGGTTGTGGGAGTTGCTGGGTGCGCTCGCCGGTGGGTCCACGACCGAAGGGGCAACCAGTGCGCGTCCCGGCACGAGCGTGCTCTTCGCCACCCACCATCTCGGCGAGGTGCGCCGCTACGCGACGCGTGCGATCGTGCTGGCCGACGGCGAGCTTCTGTTTGACGGCGCGCCGGCTGAGCTGATCGCGGCGAGCGGACGTGTCGGGGATGATCTGGAGCAGGCGTTCGTCGCCTTCCTGTCCGAGCACGGCCACTGATGCGCTGGCTGCTCGCCAAGGATCTGCTGATCCTCCGCCGCTCGCGGCTGCTCGTAGCGGTGCTCATCGTGTATCCGGTGGCGATTGCTCTGCTGATCGGCTTGGCGATCTCGCGCAGTCCCGCCCGGCCGCGGGTGGCGATCGTCGATGAAACGCCGCCCGGCCAGACCATCCAGGTCGGCAGCCAGCGTGTCGAGGTGAGCCAGTATGCGCAGCAGCTGTTCAGCCAGGTCGAATCCGTGCAGGTGCCCTCACGCGCCGCGGCCGTCGAAAAGGTCAAGCACGGCGACGTGCTCGCCGCTGTGGTGATCCCTCCCAACATCGCCACGGCGATCGCCTCGAACATCGTCCCGGCGCGCTTGGAGGTCATCTACAACGGAGACGCGCTCCAGCAGTCGCTCGTGCGCTCGACGCTCGACTCGGCGCTGGCGCACGCCAACCTGGGCTTCTCCGAACAGATCCAGCAGGCCGCCGCCAAGGCCATCGATCAGCTGCTGGAAGGTGGCAACCTCGGCCTCCTGGGGGGCCCGCAGAACCTCATCGGGCTGAGCCAGATCCCGCCGGCCCTGCACGGGATCATCGCCCGCCAGCGCGCCGGGCCGGACCGCGCGGAGCTCGAACGAATCTCGAACTTCGCCGACTTCGCTGCGCGGAACCTGTCTGTGAGCAAGAAAGTGCTCTCGATCGTCAGCCAGCCGATCCAGGTGCGGAGCACCCTGCTGCATGGCAGGCGTACGCCGCTGAACACATTTGCCGTGGTGGTGGCGGTGAGCGTCTCGCTGATGTTCATCGGCGTTCTCCTCGCCGCGGGCGGTATCGCGCTCGAGCGCGAGGAGGGCGCGCTCATGCGCCTGGTGCGCGGCCTCGTCTCGCGCGAGCGACTGTTGGTCGAGAAGATCCTGCTTGCCGCGGTCTGCTCGTTCGTGGTGGCCTTCGCGATGCTCGCCGGGGTCAGCGTGTTCGTCACTCTGGACTGGGGTCGCGTCGGGCAGTGGCTGGCGGCCCTCGCGTTCGGCGCGCTCGCGTTCGGCGCGCTCGGCGTCGCGATCGGTGCGCTCGCTCGCGAGGTGCGCGCGGCCTCGTTGCTGGCCTTCCTGCTCTCGCTGCCGCTCGCCTTCCTGGCGCTCGTCCCTGCTGGATCGCTCGCCGGCGGCCTCAACGACGCGATCGGAGTCATCTCGTTCGTTTTTCCCTTCAAGGCCTCGCTCCAGGCTCTCGATGCCGCCGTCAACGGCTCCTCTCCCTCGATCGGCTCCCCGCTGGTCCACCTCGCCGTCCTCACGATCCTGTTCGCCGTGCTCGCACGCGCCGGGCTGGCGCGCGCCGAATGAGTGCCCACGCCTCTCTGCACGCCACCGGCGGAAGGCTCTAACCTGGAGAGGGCCATGGCCTTTCCGAAGACGCGCATGCGCAGACTGCGCGCCAGCGCCGGCTTGCGCGGGCTCGTGCGCGAGACCGAGCTGAGCGCCGGGCGGCTCATGCTCCCACTGTTTGTCGTGGATACGGGCTCCGCCCAGCCGGCGCGTGAGCCGATCGCCAGCATGCCGGGCGTCGAGCGCCTGTCGGTCTCCGCGGCGGTCGCTGAGGCCCGCGAGGCCGCGGCGCTGGGGATCGCCGCGGTGATGCTGTTCGGCGTTCCCGCCGAGAAGGACGAGCATGGCTCGGGGGCGTGGGACGAGGAGGGCGTCGTGCAGGTGGCGACGCGCGCGATCAAGCAGGCGCAGCCCGAGCTGCTCGTGGTCACCGATGTCTGCCTGTGCGAGTACACGACCCATGGGCACTGCGGCGTGCTGCGGACGGACTCCCACCCACCCCACGTGGACAACGACGCGACGGTCGAGCTGCTGGCCCGCACTGCCGTTAGCCACGCACGGGCGGGCGCGGACCTGGTAGCTCCCTCGGACATGATGGACGGGCGCGTGGGCGCGATCAGGGAGGAGCTGGACGGCGAAGGGTTCTCCGAGGTCCCGATCCTCGCCTACTCGGCCAAGTTCGCGTCTGCCTTCTACGGGCCGTTCCGCGACGCCGCCGGCTCCACTCCGGCGTTCGGCGACCGGCGTGGCTACCAGCTGGATCCGGCGAACGGGCGTGAGGCCGTGCGCGAGGCGGTGCTGGACGTGCAGGAGGGGGCAGATATGGTGATGGTCAAGCCGGCGCTGGCCTACGGCGATCTGATCAGCGCCGTCAAGCGCGCCACCCAGCTGCCGCTCGCGGCGTACAACGTCAGCGGCGAGTATGCGATGGTCAAGGCGGCGGCTGGCGCCGGGTGGCTGGACGAGCGTGCGACGGTGCTGGAGATCCTCACCTCACTTCACCGCGCGGGCGCCGACACGATCATCTCCTACCACGCAAAGGACGCCGCACGATGGCTGACCGAGCAGAGCTGAAAGAGCGCGCCGCCGCGCCTGAGCGGGCGGGCGCGGCGATGGCGAAGACCCGCAGCCGCAACGATGGTGCGGCGGTCCCCCTCGACGACCTCGACCGCAGGCTGCTCAACCTGATGCAGGGCAGCTTCCCGATCGCGCCGCGGCCCTACCGGCGCGTGGCAGAGCTGGGGGAACTCTCTGAAGAGGAGGTGATGACCCGCGTGCAGCGTCTTCTCGACAAGCGCATCATCCGCCAGGTCACCCCGATCTTCGACACCAGGGCGCTGGGCTACTCCTCGATGCTCGTGGCCGCGAAGGTCGATCCCGAGCACCCCCACCGCGCTGCCGCGGTCATCAACGAACATCCCGGTGTCTCGCACAACTACCTGCGCAATCACGAGTTCAACCTGTGGTTCACGATCGCGACCGAGCCGGACTCCGCGCTCGGCTTGGAACGGACGCTCGAGGTGCTGGCGGTGCAGGCGGGAGCTGAGTCTGTGCGCCAGCTGCCCACGCTGAAGCTGTTCAAGATCCGCATGGACCTCGAGATGGAGGGCGACACGCAGGCGCTGGCGAGTGCGGTGGAGGCTTCCGAGCCGATCGAGCTCGACCCTCAGCCCTACGACGAGCTGGACGTCGCCGTGATCCGCGCGCTCCAGGGGGATATGCCCGTCGTGGAGGAACCCTACGCGCAGGCGGCGGAGAAGGTCGGGCTGAGCCAGGAGCGCTTCCTCGACCACCTCGCCGGGATGCACGAGCGGGGGCTGCTGCGCCGGGTGGCGGCGATCCTCTACCACCGCCGGGCCGGGTTCTCGGCAAATGGCATGGGCGTGTGGAAGGTGCCTCGAGGAGCAGATCCCGGACATCGGTCGCAGGATGGCCGCCGTGCGGGGCATATCGCACTGCTACCAGCGCCCGACCTACGAGGACTGGCCGTACTCTGTGTTCACGATGGCCCATGGCCGATCCAAGGAAGAGTGCGACGCCGTGCTCGACGCGATCGCCGAGCAGACCGGAATCCATGAGCGCGCCACCCTCTACTCCTCGACCGAGTTCAAGAAGATCCGCCTTCTCTACTTCACCGAGGATTTCAGGAACTGGGAGAGCCGGCACGCTTGAACGTGGGGCCGTGACGTCGCTGACCGACACGCGCTCGGCCGAGCTGTACAGGCGGGCTCTGGAGCTGATCCCCGGCGGCGTGAACTCTCCCGTGCGCGCGATGCGGGCGATCGGGCGCGACCCTATCTTCCTGGACCGTGGGGAGGGCCCCGAGCTCATCGACGTCGACGGCAACCGCTACATCGACTATGTGTGCTCGTGGGGTCCGCTGATCCACGGGCACGCCCACCCGCAAGTGGTGGCCGCCGTCGGCGAGGCCGCAGCGAAGGGGACGAGCTTCGGTGCGCCGACCCCCGGCGAGGTCGAGCTCGCGGCTGAGGTGACGTGTCGGATGGAGGGAGTGGACATGCTGCGCATGACCTCCTCGGGTACCGAGGCCGCCATGACGGCCGTTCGGTTGGCGCGCGCGGCGACCGGTCGCGAGAAGGTGTTGAAGTTCGCGGGCGCCTACCACGGCCACGTCGACGGCCTGCTCGCCGAAGCGGGCTCTGGTGTGGCCACCCACGCGATTCCCGCGAGCGCCGGCGTGCCGCCGAGCGCGGCGGCGGGGACGATAGTGGTGGGGTGGAACGACCCGGATGCGCTGATCGCCGCGACCGAGGAGCACGAGCTCGCGGCGATCCTGGCCGAGCCGCTGCCCGCCAACATGGGCCTGGTTCCACCCCGGGAGGGCTTCTTGGAGCTGCTGCGCGAGCGCGCCGATGCGAACGAGGCGCTGCTGGTGCTCGACGAGGTGATAAGCGGCTTCCGCGTCGCTCGCGGCGGCGCGCAGGAGCTTCTGGGCGTGACCGGAGACATCACGATGATGGGAAAGGTCCTCGGCGGAGGCCTGCCCGCGGCGGCGGTGGGTGGGAGGGCCGAGTTGATGCGGATGCTCGCGCCCTGCGGAGACGTCTACCAGGCGGGGACGCTGTCGGGCAACCCGCTCGCTGTGGCTGCCGGGCTGGCCACGCTCGAGTTGCTCGACGAGCCCGCATATCTACGCCTCACCGCGCTCACCGACCGGCTCGCCGCCGGCCTGCGCGACGCCGCGGCGGGGTTCCCGGTGCAGGTCTCATGCGCTCCGGGTCTGCTCACGGTCTTTTTCAGCGAGCGCCCAGTGCGCTCTTTCGAAGACGCCCGCGCGTGCGACGTGCAAGCGCACGCGGCGTGGTGCCGGGAGCTCCTCGCGCGCGGTGTCTACCCTCCGCCGTCGCAGTTTGAGGCGTGGTTCCCATCGCTGGCGCACACGTCCGCGCACGTCGACCGCACGGTCGAGGTCGCCTCGGCGGCGTTCGCCTGTTTGGACAGGTCCGGATAGGGTGAGCGACGTGCTGGAGCGGTTGGCGAGGCTGTTGCGCGAGGAGGGCGGGCTGATGGCGACGCTGGTCTCTGCCGATGGTGCGACCGAGCCCGCGCAGGAGCCCGGGCTCGCGAGCCCGGCGCGGATCGCCGCCGAAGGCCCCCGCACGCAGGGCAGGCGGGAGGAGTACGAGCTGCTCGTCGAGGCGATCTACGAGGGCTATCTGCTGCACTACGGTGCTCCCCGCGTGATGCGGGCGCCCGAGGCTGACCTCGGGCTCCTGGCGGGCGATCAGCTCTACGCGATCGGGCTTGCCCTTCTGGTCGCGCTGGGCGACACGGTGGCGGTGGCAGAGCTGGCTGACACGATCACGCTCAGCGCGCTCGCTCAGAGCGCGGGCGAGCAGCCGCTGGCCGATGCCGTCTGGGCGGCGGGCGCCCGCGCCGTCGGATGGGGACCCAGCGACGCTCACAGGCGCGCGAAGGACCTCGCCTTCGCGGGCTCGCCCGAGGCGATCGAGGCGATGCGCACAAGCGCTGTAAGGCTCCCGGCGCCACCCTGAATCCCGCCTCGATATTGTTCAGCGTCGGTGTCAGACAAGCACGCAAAGCACAAGTCCAAGTACACGCTCGACCGGCAAATCCCGGGTGCCTTCGAGGGCGAGACGATCACGCGACGGCGGTTCATGACCGGGTCGGCCAACGCGGCCGGAATAATCGCGGTGGCGTCGTTCACGCTGCCCGCGCTCGGCTTCGCGCTCGGGCCGGTCTTCAAAAGCACGCCGCACCGTTGGGAAACCGTCGGCACGGTCGATCAGTTCCCCGACAACAACTACGTACCGGTAGTCCTCACGCTCAACCCGGGCGTGGGCGAGGCGGGCAAGACGACCGTGTACATACGCAAGCGCAACCCGGCGATCGACACCGACGTCTATGACCGCAGCACGTCCTTCATCGCGATCACGAGCCGCTGTGCGCACCTCGGCTGTCCGGTGCGCTGGGTGGACGCCGCCGAGCGCTTCATCTGCCCCTGCCACGGCGGCGTGTACAACCTGCTCGGCCAACCCGTGGGCGGACCCCCGGTGCGACCGCTCGACCGCTTCTACACGCGCGTCGTCGGCGAAGAGGTCCAGGTCGGTCCCCGTTTCAGCGTCAACAGCCAGCTGCGCCACTTCTCCCCGCGCGACCCCGGCGAGCCGCTGGACGGCATCGGCCAATACCTGTATCCGTCAAGGCCGGGCGCACAACTGTAGGCCCCGAAGCCGCCCCGTCCATCGTGCCCAAGCTCCCCGCCCCTCCACTGCCCTCCGCCCTGAAGGCACCGCCCTCACGCCCGAGCGAGGGCAACGGCAAGGTCGGGCCGGCGCAGGAGGCCAAGCATGCCGGGATCACGGTCGTGGATTGGGTCGACGAGCGCACCTCGCTGAGCGGGGCCGCCCGCTGGCTGATGTTCAGGAAGGTGCCCAAGGGCACCAACTGGTTCTACACGCTCGGCTCCGCCACGATGTTCGTCTTCCTCTCCCAGGCCGTGACGGGCGTGTTCCTTGCGATGTACTACCGCCCCGACGCCTCCGGCGGGGCGTACGAATCGATCCGCTACGTCACCAACGACGTGTTCCTCGGCCAGTTCGTGCGCGGCATGCACAAGTGGGGCTCCAGCGTGATGGTGATCCTCGTGTTCCTGCACATGGCCCGCACGTTCTTCTGGGGCGCCTACAAGTACCCGCGCGAGCTGAACTGGGTGATCGGGGTCGTGCTGCTGATCCTGACGATGTTGATGTCCTTCACGGGCTATCTGCTGCCGTTCGACCAGCGCGCGTACTGGGCGACGATCGTGGGCGTGAACATCAACGGCACCGGCCCGCTGATCGGGCCCTATCTGAGCGACTTCCTGCGGGGGGGCTCGGAATTCGGGGCCACCACGCTGTCGCGCTTCTACGCCATCCACATGTTGCTCATACCCGGCCTGCTGGCCGCGTTGATCGGCGCCCACCTCTATCTCGTGACCAAGCTCGGCACCACCGCGCCACCATGGACGAAAGCCGAGAAGCGCTCGGAGCTGCGCGAGGCTGAGGTGTAGGGCTGATGCGACGCCAGTCACGGGCGCGTGACCCGCAACCGGCCAAGTCCGCGCGATGAACCAGCGCGAGAAGGAGGAGTACCTCCGCGAGTACGCGATCCTGAAGTCCCAGGGCAAGCCGTTCTTCCCTTATGCGGTGGCCAAGGACGCGGTCATGGCTTGCGTGGTGATGGCGGTCATCATCGCGATGTCGCTGGTGCTCGGCGCCGAGCTCGGGTCAAAGGCGAACCCCACGACGACCACATACGTTCCCCGGCCGGAGTGGTACTTCTTCTTTCTGTTCGAGGTCCTGCGTGTGATCAAGCCGCCGAGCCTCGTGGGGCTCGCGACGATCGGCGTACCCACGATCTGCATGATCCTACTGTTCCTGCTTCCGTTCTACGACCGCCGTCCCGAGCGCCGTCCCGAGCGCCGTCCGATCGCGACGTTCACGGGCGTCGTCGTGATCGGTGCGGTCGCGTTTCTGACCTATCAGGGGGCCAACGCGGGCTCGCCGACCGTGATCGAAATGGCCACACCCAAAGCCGTTCGGCAGGCCGGTGGGAGCACGCTTGCCGAATACGAAGCCGGCAAGAATGTAGTCGCCCAGTCGGGCTGCCTGGCGTGCCACAAGATCGGCGACAACGGTAACGCGGGTCCGGGTCCCGACCTGACGCATATCGGCTCGCGGCTTCCCGCCCAGGGGATCGCGCGCACGCTGGTGAACCCGACCGCGCCGATGCCGTCGTTCAAGAACCTGCCGCCGCAGAAGTTCAACGCGGTCGTCAACTTTCTCTCGCAGGCCAAGTAGCGTCCGGTCGATGCCCGCTCAGGAAGGCGCCGGTGCTGGCCGATCTGCGATCAGTACCGCGCCGAGTTGCGCACGTGAGCTCCCGCTGTCCGGTCCAGCCTCGGGCGGGGCGTCCGCAGGACGCCTGCAGGCGGGGCAGGTACGCGCGATGTTCGACCGCATCGCCGGGGTCTACGACGTGATGAACACCGCGATGACCGCCGGCCTGCACCACCACTGGCGCGAGCGCGCCGCCGAGCTCGCGCGGGTGGGCCCGGGCAGCCGCGTGCTGGACGTGGCCACCGGCACCGGGGACCTGGCACTTGTGCTCGCGCGCCACGTCTCCCCGGGCGGGGAGGTGGTGGGCTGCGACTTCTCCGAGGGCATGCTGGCGCGAGCCCGCGCCAAGGCGTCAACCGGAAACGGACGGCACGTGCAGCCGTTGTTCGAGTGGGGCGACGCCCTGGAGCTGCCCTATCGGGATGGCCTCTTCGACGCGGCCACCGTGGGGTTCGGCGCCCGTAACTTCACCGACCTTCCACGTGGCCTGAAGGAGTTGGCTCGTGTCGTGCGTCCCGGGGGGCGAGTGGTCGTGCTCGAGATCACCACCCCCACACGGGCCCCGCTGTCGCTCTTCTACCGAGTGTGGTTTGACCGTATCGTGCCCGCTCTCGGGAGGCTCGCGGGCTCGACAGCGGTATTGGTTCCAGGGTTGGGCCGCTCGGAATCTGAGGCCACGATCGCCGACGCCTACACCTATCTGCCCAACTCGGTCAAGCGCTTCCCGGCGCCCGCCGCGCTTGCGGCCGAGATGGAGCGCGCGGGCCTGTCGGAGATCGGCTACCTGCTCACCGCCGGCGGCATCGTCGCCATCCACGCCGGCACCGTGCCCGCGGAACGGGCATGATGCGCACCGTGGTGGGCGGCACAATCGCCGACAGCCCCGCGGGGGGCATCGATGGGCTCGACGCGATCATGCGGCGCGGGGGACGGGAGCTGCGCGAGCGCATGGCCCGCACCGAGCTTCATCTGGAGCGTGTGACGGCGCAGGCCGGCGCGCCGCTCGCGTCGTTCGCCAACGCCACGATAATGGCCGGCGGCAAGCGGCTGCGCCCGCTGCTCGTGGTGCTGGCGGCCGAGTCGGCGGGCGGACCGCCGGATACCGCCGAGGGCGAGGAGAGCCTGGTGCGTGCAGCGGTCGCAGTGGAGCTCGTGCACTCGGCGACGCTCGTCCACGACGACCTGATCGACGGCGCCCAGCTGCGGCGAGGACATCCCACGGTCGCCGCGGTCGCCGGGCGCGTGCTGGCAATCGCCACCGGCGACCTTCTCTTCTCGAGGGCGTTTGCCGAGCTCGCGCGCAACCAGGACGTCGCACAGCTGCGCGCTCTCTCGCATGCCAGCTCCGCGCTCGCTGCCGGCGAGCTCTTGCAGCGTGAGGACGCCTACGCCTCTCACGTGCCGGTGGAGCGCTACCTGCGGCGCTGCGAGCTGAAGACCGCGGCGCTGTTCGAGGCCGCGTGCCGCCTGGGGGCGCTCACGGCGGTCGGTGGGTCCAGTGCTCTCGCGGGGGCGCTCGGCGCGTTTGCGCGGCGCATCGGACTGGCCTTTCAGATGCTGGACGACGTGCTCGACGTGTCCGGCCCGGTCGAGCGCACGGGCAAGTCGCGCGGGAGGGATCTGCTCGACGGCACGGTCACCCTGCCGTTCATCCTGGCGCGCGAGCGCGAGGATGAGCTGGCCGCATTCGATCTGGCCTCCTTGGAGCGTCCCGAGCAGGCGGAGGCGCTGTGTGAGCGGATCGCCGCGACAGGCGCGCTGGATGAGGCCAGGGAGCAGGCTCTGGCGGTCGTCGCAGAGGCGAAGGCGGCCCTGCCGGCGATCCTTCCCGGTGGCAGCTCTGCGCTGCTCGACACGGTTGCTGACGCCGTGGTGGAGCGCCACCGCTAGAAGTCGCTGGGCCCAATCAGGTCGGCGTCGAGCGCGCGGATGAAGAACTCGATCTCATCCGCCATATTCGCTTGCGTCATGCGTCTGAGGTCGCCCAGCAGCACTGCGGCCGCGCGGTCGAGCTCGTCCTCAAGACGCTCAACGGCCGCCTGCTCGAAGACGCCCTCGCGCCTTGACTCGCACTCGGGACAGCGCAGGACGATCCGCCAGAGCCGGCGTCCCTCTTCGGACCACTCCAAGGGTAGGACCAGCTCGCTGGCGCAGTGAAAGCAGATGTGCAATTGATCCGGTGCGCAGGTGCTGTCGGACGTCCGGCCGCCGGCGCCTTGGACAATGTCCATCCTGTCGCGCTTGGGCGGCGGCGCGCCATCCTGGATGTCGGAATTCTGGTTATCGGGGTCAATGTCGAAGGCCATGGCTCCCTCACGTCATCGACCCACGGGACGCGTGCCTTTAGCTCGACGTCCAACGGTCGGCTGTTGGCGGCCGGACGCCCGCACGGCAAAGGGTGCCTCGGATGGACGAAAGGCGCGGTGGTAGCTTCACGAGGGCCATGCCCAGCGCCATTCGCACGATCGGCCACGAGGATCGGCTCAGCCTCGTAGACCATCTCGATGAGCTGCGCTCGCGCCTGATCGTCAGCGGCATCGTGCTGGCCGTCGTGTTCGGCGTGTGCCTGTGGCAGAACCACGCGCTGCTCCACATAATCAACAAACCACTGCAGACGCAGACCCGCAAGCAGGTGGCCAAGGGTGAGGGAACGGTCGGGCAGGCGGTGCTCGCCCAGCAGGCCGTGCTGAAGGTCTCACGAGACACGCGGGCCGCGCTCACCGTCCTGACTCAGCCTCACAGTGGCCTGTCGGCGCAGGCGCGCGCCCAGCTGGTGCCGCTGATCGGCCTGCTGCAGGCCAACGTGGCCAAGATCCCACGTCACCCCACGGGAGACAATCCGGTCACGCTCGGTGTGGGCGAGCCGTTCACGAGCACCATCAGCGTGGCCCTGTACTCGGCGCTGGTCATCTCGCTGCCGGTGATCTTGTACGAGCTCTACGGCTTCATCGTGCCCGCGCTCAGCCCCAGCGAGAGACGCGCGACGGTACCTCT
Source organism: uncultured Solirubrobacteraceae bacterium (assembly GCA_963709885.1). GTDB lineage: Bacteria > Actinomycetota > Thermoleophilia > Solirubrobacterales > Solirubrobacteraceae > Palsa-744. Next base: position 62,168 of record CAVPXY010000004.1, read on the forward strand.
GCTGCTGGCGGTGCCCTTTCTGTTCGCGGCGGGCGTGCTGTTCGGCTACTTCGTGGTCCTGCCCGCCGCCGTGCGCTTCTTCGTGAACTTCAACTCCAGCGAGTTCAACATTCTCGTGCAGGCAAGCCAGTTCTACAAGTTCGCCGCGACCGTCCTGCTTGCGATGGGCGCCGTGTTCCAGGTGCCCGTGGTCATCCTGGGGGCCACGCGTGCAGGCATCGTGACGCCACGGCAGCTGCGCAAGAACCGCCGCTATGCGATCCTGGCATGCGCGGTCGTGGCGGCCCTGCTCCCCGGAGACGCGGTGACACTCCTGCTGGAGACCGTACCGCTGTATCTGCTCTACGAGGCGAGTATCCTGCTAGCAGCGCTAGTTGAGCGATCGCAGAACGGTGTGCGTCAGCCGACCGTTGATCGGCCGACCGCGACCAGCGTCCAGGGCATCGGCGATCCTGAGGGCGATACGGTGCGATCACGACAGGACGGAACGGAGCCCAGCGTGCGGGAGATAATCGATCACGTAGACCAAGAGCTGTCCGACTGATGCTGTTCGATCTGAGAGGACGTCACCGACGCCGCGCCGTGAGAGTGATCTACACGGGCCTTGCCATCCTCATGGGCGTGGGTCTGGTTGGCTTCGGGGTGGGGGGCGGCTTCGGTGGCGGCGGGCTCCTGAATGCCGCGAACAGCAACGAAGGCTCGAACGGCGCAAGCTACGCCGCTCAGATCAAGAAGTACGAGAAGCTGACCAAAGCGCAACCGGGCAACGTCAGCGCGTGGGAGAACCTGCTCAAGGCCCAGCTGCACGAAGCGGGCAATGGCGAAGCATACGTCACCCGGGGGGGCGGGCTGACGAGCAAGGGCAGGGAACTCTACCAGCAGGCGGCGCATTCGTGGAACAGCTACATCGCGCTGAGTCCGCCCAATCCCAATCCCGAATTGGCCCAGCAGATGGTGGCCGTGTACGGCGAAGAAGGGCTCAACGAACCGGCCGCGGCGGTGCAGGTGCTGGAAATCGTGGTGGCCGCGCGCCCCACGAACTTTGCGTATTATGCGTCGCTCGCCGAGTATGCATATAAGGCGCACAACACGCGCGTCGGCGATCTGGCTTCCGCAAAGGCGGTCAGCCTCGCCCCGGCCGCGGAGCGGGTGCGGTTGAAGACCGTGCTCGCGGCGGTGAAGAAGAAACCGCCCGGCACCGAAACGTCCGAACCGGCGACCTCGCCGTCCGGACAGAAATTCACCGTCACACGGGGCGCGAACGGGTCCATCAAAGCATCCCCGACAGGACGACGACCCGACGACGACCCCGACGACGACGCCCACGACGACTACCCAGCTCCCAGCCGGGGAATCGTTGACCAAAAAGAAATAGCCCGGGCCGCGGCCGTGGCCAGCTCCGGGGATAGCCGCAACTCGCCGGGCGCCTGTACCGGGGAGGATACGCCTCGGTACACCGCGCGCCTGTTGATCGGCTGTGCGGACCGCCCCGGCATCGTGGCCGCGGTGTCGGGCTTTCTGTTCGAGCGGGGAGCGAATATCGTCTCCTCCCACCAGTACTCCTCTCCTCCCACGGGCGGCAGGTTCTTCCTACGCACCGAGTTCGTCCTGGCGGATCTGGCAGACCGACCGCGGATCGCTCCCACCGCCACCGGGACACCACCGGGGAACCTCCCGGTCGATTCTCGCGAGCACTTCAAGGAGAGCTTTGACGAGGAGGTGGCCAGGCGCTTCGAGATGGAATGGGAGATCCGCTGGTGGGGTGAGCGCCAGCGGATCGCCATCCTGGTCTCACGCCACGATCACTGTCTCCTGGACCTACTTTGGCGCTGGCGTCGCGGCGAGCTTGACGCGGAGATCGTGACGGTGATCTCCAATCACCGCGACCTGGAGGGCGAGACTGTGGCGGCGGGCGTGGCATACCACCACGTACCGGTAGAGAAGGGTTCAAAGGAGCAGGCCGAGGCGGCGATGCTCGACCTGCTTGCGGGAAGCGCCGAGGTGCTCGTGCTGGCTCGCTACATGCAGGTCCTCAGCGGCGACTTCCTGCAGCGGGTGGGGATCCCGGCCATCAACATCCACCACTCCTTCCTGCCCGCGTTCGCCGGGGCCAACCCGTACCGCAGGGCGCACGAGCGGGGGGTGAAGCTGATCGGAGCCACCGCCCACTACGTCACCGAGCAGCTCGACGACGGACCGATCATCGACCAGGACGTCGTCCGCGTCGACCATCGCCAGAGCGTCCAGGAGCTCGAGCGGGTCGGACGCGACGTCGAGCGGCAGGTCCTCGCCAGGGCCGTCTCTTTGCATCTGGACGACCGCGTGATCATCGACGGCAGGCGCACGATCGTGTTCTGATTGACCTGTGCCGTGGTTGCTCGGCTAGAATCGCGGGCCGAGCCGGCCGATCCGCCGGCGCCCTCGCGGGCCGTTAGCTCAATCGGCAGAGCAGGGGCCTCTTAAGCCCAAGGTTCCGGGTTCGATCCCCGGACGGCCCACTGAAAGAAAGGCCCGGCACTACGGGCGCTTTTCCGCTTCTTAGGGGCCCGCCCGCCGTCCGCCGCCGTCGCTTGGTAACAGGGGCTGGTAACATGCGTCCACGCGAGCACGAAAGAGCGCCCGCGCGGGTACAGGCCGCCGGGCGCGTGGACACCGCCGAAAGGACTCGACGATGACGGCCGAGACCCTAGCCAGCTACTCGATCCACACCCGCGAGCTGCGCAGCGGCCCGGTGCTGGAGGTCTACTTCCGCCACCACGGCAAGCAGGTGCATCGCCGCATCGGGCCGGCCTGGACCAAGCGCGGCCGCCCGCCGGAGGGCTACTTCGACAAAGCCGCCGCCTATGACCGGGCTCGCGCGATCATCGCCGAGCACATGGCCGCGACCGCGGAGCCGCGATCGAACGGGCCGACCTTCCGCGACGTCGCCCGCGCCTATCTGCAATGGCTGGAGAACGTCCGGGGCGCGAAGCCGGAGACACTGCGCAACCACCGCTCCACGCTCGGCGAGCCCGACGTCGCGGTCAAGCGCGGGAGCGCGACGACGAACGGGCACATAATGCGCGCGCTCGGGGATCGACCAGCGGGGGAGATCACGCCGGCAGAGGTCGAGGCCGTGCTCGCCACCGTCGAAGCGACCGACGTCGGGCCCCGCACGGTGAACAAGTACAGGGCGACCATCTCGGCCGTGTTCGCCTACGCGCAGAAGCCGACCACGTTCGCACTCGGGGCCAACCCGGCGAGGGCGACCGACCGCCGCCGCGAAGCGCAGCGACCGGCGCTCGACACATACACAGTCGCCGAGATCGAGCAGCTCGCCCGTGCGCTTGAGGACGGCCGGCACCGCGACCCCGCGCGGCCGGCGTCCAACGACGCGGACCGCGCCGAGGACCGGCAGGACGCCGAGCTCGTGCGCGTCGCCGCCTACACGGGGCTGCGCCAAGGCGAGCTGCGGGCCTTGCGCTGGAGCGACGTCGGCGAGGAAGTGCTGACCGTTTCGCGCGCGCTGTCGGCCGGCGTCGAGTCCGGCACCAAGGGCGGTCGCGTCCGACACGTCCCGCTCGTTCCGCAGGCCGCCGCGGCGCTTGAGCGGCTGCGCCAGCGCGGCGACTTCACCGCACCGGACGAGCTGGTGTTCTGCAACTGGCTCGGGCGACCGCTCGATGAGTCCGCGCTGCGCCGGCGGTTCATGGCTGCTCGCGACGCGGCCGGGCTGCGCCCGCTGCGGTTCCACGATCTGCGCCACACCTACGGATCGCTGCTCGGTGCCGCCGGTGTGCCTGTGACCGACATTCAGGCTGCGATGGGACACGCGGACGTCCAAACGACAGCGCGCTACCTGCACGCGCGGCAGGCGAGCGAGCAGGTTGTTCGTTTCGCGCGGGCCTTCTCCGAAGGCGTCGACTGAGATCACCCTCGCTCCACCACCGCTTCAACGGCCGCCCTGCTGAAGCGGCGGTGGCGGCCGATTCGGACGGAGGGCAGCTCGCCACGGGCGGCGTACTCGTGCACCGAGCGCACGGGGATCTGCAGGTACTCGGCGACATCCGCCGCGGTCATCACATCCTGCGCTCGTGCGGGCGCGGGGCGTCGTCGTCGTTGCCGGGGCGGTGAGCATCACCTAGAAAGCCGAGCAACGTGCTGGCTGCGCAAGCCGATTAGTGCCCCCAAGGTCGCCAGCGCGCTCGCCAGCGCCTGACGGGAGCGACGCTCTCCTCCACGGAGTGGATCGCCTAAACGAGCGACCCAACAGCCATGAAGGGAACGCCACCGCCGCACCCCTCGATGCGGCCGTAGGCGCTTCGTCTGACGTCCGGCCGACGGACGCCTCCATGCCGAACCCTGCTCGCCCGATCACGCCACCCGCTATCCCGACGACCTCCCGTCCGCTGGCTCCGCCGCCCTCACCGCCCCGACAGTCCTCCGCCTGGCACCCCCACCACGTAGCTCCACGTCCCGATCAGGCTCCCGTGTAGTTGCTGTTCTCGACCCTCTACCTGACACTGCCCGCTCGCTCCCGCTACCGCTCTGCATCTGGCCTCGCCATAAACATCTGTGATGTGTTGGTCGAGGAAGGGGGTCCCCGGGTCGAAGCGAAGCGGAGGGGCGGGGACCCCCTTCCTCGGGCTAGGTGCAGAGCCAAACTTCGGGAGCGAGCGGGCAGCAGGGTCTTCGGATGTGTGGCCGGCTCATGGACGAAGAGCCAACGGACCACCCAACCGAAGACCCGTGGTGACGCTCGGCAAGCGCGCGAAGGTCTCGGGCCCGCGCTTCAGGCGGCGTCGGTCGACGCCGCGATGCGTTGCGCGTCCGCCAGCAGCGAGGGCAGGTCGTACTCGATGAAGCGGGGCCTGCAGGCGGTCGGGTGTTCGCGAAGAGCCGGCGGCAGGCTCGGCGTTCGCCTCATCATCCAGTCACCGGCTAGGACGCGCTCGCGGCTCGAGAACACGACTCGCTGCCTGGCCGGGTGGATGCCTTCGCGAGGGCCCGCGTGCTCGCATCCATACCAGGCGGAGAAGGTCTCGTCCGCCACCTCGATCAGGCGGCTCAGCGGACCCTCGCGTGCAGTCAGGAAGATCACCGCTGGCGGGAGGGCATGCGCCGCGAACGGGCCTCCTCGCCAGCCGTCGAGCAGCCAGCGGTCGTAGCGGCGCAGGCGGTCGATCTGCTTGTGCGGGCGTTCGGTGCGGTCGTACTCGATCAGCACCGCGAAGACATCCTCGCCCGATCCTCCGATGAGGGTGGCGTCGGGCTCCAGGTATCCCGTGCGACTCCCTGCCGGGTAGAGGCGCGTGCCCGGCGGTAGCTGGGCCGCCGGCGAGCGCTCGACCTCGCCGTCCCCGTCGATCTCGATGCGCCCGTTGCGCGGACCCTGCCACTCGAAACGGCATATTGTCGATAAGTGCGCCATCGCCATCGGCCGCGTCTCGGGCGATCTGAAGCACGATGGTCGCGAGCTGGAGGTCGTGTTCTGCGTAGCTGATGCTGGTGAGTGGGGCCGGCGTGTATCTGTGCTCGGCCGGGACCATCTCTAGGTCCCTCAGCACTAAGAAGCCCTGCGAGGTGAGCCGGTAGTTCCACTCGGCGCGCCCGTACGCGCATGCCGGTCGGAAGCGGTCCACGTATCCGCCGTCGTGCAAGCGCTTGAGGCGCATCTGCGCCGCCCGCTCGTGGGAGGGGCCCCATCCGAGCACCGCGAGCTGGCTGGTCGAGAGGTAGTTCGCGCCGTGCAGCAGCGCCATCAGGCGCAGGTCCCGGTCTGTGAGGGCGAGCCGAGGCGGCGGTTGCGCTCGCCGTCCCCATGAGATCGTTGCCGCGCTCAAGTCCTCGCCCGCGAGGAGCGCCCTGTGCGCGATGCCGAGGCCGATGTTCGTCATGTCTCCGGTGCCGCCGTCGACAGCCGTCAGGGGAGGAGGGCGGACACCGTTAAGCCGGGCCCGGGCGGACTCGCGCACGCGAACTCGACGACCGGGAGAGGGAACCCACGCTTCGTCAAAGCCAGGCCCACACCCCCTTCGCAGAGACGGAGCGCTGGGGCGCTGCGCAACGCCCTCATAGCCTTCTGCTCAGCCTGCGTCAAGGCCGGGCTACGCCCGCGCTGCGCGCGCCGCTGTCGCGGCGGCCTTGACCCGGCTTCGCCTTCGGCTAATACCTCTTTCAGGTCGGCTGCGCCGACGGGCGCGTGACGCTGCTGGCGTCGAGGACGGCCGAGGGGTCAGATGCTCACGCACGCCACCGTGGCACCGAGTGCGCGGCAGAGCTCGTCCATCTTCGCCGGGCCCGACGACGGTGATTTTCTCCACGAGCTGCCCCTTGGCGATCGTCGACAGGTTGTCGAGACTCGTGACGCACGCCCGCGGCATCCCATCAGACTCGTCGAGCTCGACCTCGTTGGGGAGGCGTCGAACGGTCGTCGTCAGCGGCACAACGATCACCTCGCCGAGCTGCTCGATCGCCTCATCGCGGGCGAGCACGATGTATGGCCGACGACCGTGCGTGAGCGTCTCGCCCCACCAGACATCGCCGCGCGCAGGGCGGCTCACCAGGTCTCGCCGGCGGCGCGCTCGCGCGCTTTCAGGCGCTCCTCGGCTTGCTCCGCGAGCGCCTGCGTCTGGGCACCGATGTCTCCCCACTCATCGACGCTGCCCTCGGCTGCCCGCAGCGCGCGCTCAGCCTGCTCCTCGCTCCAATGCGGAGCACGCTCGAGCACCTTTTCCTTGGCCGTCACCTCACCAATGCTAGTGGCCCCACGTGGGCGGCCTTGCAGCACCCTGGGAGCAGCGCCGCCGTTGACGCGGACGCCCTCGCAATCGGGGACGAAGCAGTAGCCAGCGGAGTGCCGCTGGGCGCTGCTGCTGGTGGCCCACGAGCGAGCGTGATCTTGGCGGTCCGAGTAGACGCTCGGATTCCTCACGAAGCGAAACTGCGACCGTCGCATGCTGAGGCTGGCCGGCGATTCCCGATAGGCCGAGCCGGCGCGCCCACGGCGGCGGACCTATCGAGGTTCAGGCAATGTCGGTGGTGCGATGCAGCAAGAGGAGGTTATCTCTCAGGAGGAGACGACGGTGCTCGTCGGCGCCCCGGCACCGTCGTCTGCGGCCTTCATCTGCAGGCCGGTCTCAGCGAGCCAGGCGCGTAGCGTGCGGTACATCGCTTCGTCGCCGACAATCGGTGCCGTGGGCTCGCTCCAGGACGTGGGAACCACCGCGACCGGGTTCATCTGCGGGCCGCCAAGGCCTCCGTGTGAGCCCATGAACTCCTCGAATGGTCCCACCTCGTCCTTGTCGGGGTCATAGGTGCTGTTGACGAGCAGGTCCGGGCAGTGCGGGAAGCCGTCGTGGCGGCGCAGGTGATCGGCCGCGGTCGACCCGAAGGGGGCGAGCGGATCCTCACCCTCGACGCTGTCGTCGGACAGGCGCCGCCGGCCGCCGGCGCCGATCACGAGGGGTCCGTGGACGTCTGAGCGCACGAACACGAAGCCGATACCGGGGTGCTCGGCCAGCTCTGAAACCAGCCGGGGATGCGCCTCGGCTATCTGCTCGAGCGTGAGCCGCTCGGGGCTGGACGTGAGGTACACGAGCCCCAGCGGGCCCGAGACCATCACGACGACGACGTCGCTCGCGCTCGCCTCAGTGCGCTCGCTGAGGGCATCGCGGTTGGGGCCGAGCGCGACGGTTCCCTGTATCGCTCGCCCGCGCGTCGCGCGGCGCAGCATGCGGCCGCCCGCGCTGTCGTCCTCGCGGGCGTCGGCAAGCACGGCGCCGAGGTCGCCCCACGACTCCTCGACGGCGGTCGGCGCGCGCACGTCACCACTCGCGAGCGCAGCCTTGACGACCTCCTCGAGGGTGTGGCCGTAGCGCTGGCGGAAGGGGCGGCCCTGCGTCTGACCGTGGTCAGAGAGCGCGACCAGGTGATACGGGCGCGGCGCCTGCGCCATCGCCCGCTCGAGCCGGGCGAGCTGGCGGTCGTGGCGGCGCAGCACTTTGAACGCATCCGGCTCGCGGATGCCCGAGTGGTGCGCGACCTCGTCGTAGCCCACAAAGGTCGCGTATGTCACGGGGATGCCCTCGACGATGTCGGCCATCAGCGTCGCAACCGTGAGGTCGCGCATAACGACAGCGATCGCCGCGCGCACGAGCGGATAGACGCCTGTGCGCTTTACGTGCTCGGCGCCGTTGTGCTTCTGGCGCCGCGCCGCCAGACGCTCTTCGGCGATGTCTGCCAGCGATAGCGCGATCGTGCGGATGAAGCCGTAGGGGTCGGCGAAGTAGGCGAAAAAGTCCCCCGAGCGAGAGCGCTTGCGTTCGCGGATCATGCTCATCGTGGCCGAGCAGCGTGGCGCATCGCCCGAGAACATGTTGCCGCGACTGGTGCCGCCGGCGGCCAGCAACCCGCCGCCGCTTGAGTGGCGTCGCTCGATCTCGGCCGCGTCGGGGGGATGGTTGGACACTAGCGTGCGACCGCTCTCCTTCTCATACCAGCGAAACGCCGGCATGTCCCAGTTGCTGCCGAGCAAGAGCCCCGCCTGGCTGGCCCCCGTCTGGGAGGAGAGGTCGCATTCCCAGCCCACCACGCGGTGGGATCGTTGCTCAAGCCAGCGCGCGATCGTCGGCGCATAGCCGTTCCGTACCGCCTCGCGGAGCACCTCCTCACCGAGGCCGTCGAACTCGAACAGGACCACGCCCGGGACATCAGTCTCATTGCGCGTCCTCCCCCGGTGCACGCGCCGGCGCACGACGCGCAGATGATAGGCGTCGCCGTCGAAGTCAAGCAGCGGCGTGACTAGCATCCCCGCGATCGCGAGCACGGCCGCCACCAGCACGGCCGCCATGAAGCTCGGCGACGTATTGTCGACGAGCTTGAAGGCCAGCTTGATCACCACCGCGTTGAGCACGAGCGATCCCAGGCCGAGCGTGACCAACGTGAAAGGCAGCGCAAGACGAGTGAGGACCGGCCACAGCACCGCATTTAGCAACGCGATCGCGCCGGCGGTCACGAGGGCCGCCGCGAACGAGGGCACCGAGATGCCGCTCACGATCTCCGAGAGACCCCAGAGCAGGAGCGCGTCGAGAACCAGCATGATGCCCGCGCGTGCGGCGAACCCAACCGCTCGGCGGGCGTTGCTCACGCCGCGCGGCGCAGGGTCCTTATCTTGTCGATCACTCATCGACCCCTCCGAGGGTGGTCGCGCGCGCGAGCTTCGCTCACCGACCCCCGCGCTGTGTGCGTCGCGTCAATCGCCCCGTGATAGTGGGCGGTCCTAGACACTTCGAGGAACGGGTAGCTCGCGCTCGTGCGAGGCCGGATCAGCAGCCCGCCGTGGCTAACTCGCGGCGGCCTCCTTCTCCTGCTTTTCCTTCGCCGCCTCTTCGAGTTCCCGCTTGAATTCCTTGCTGTCGGCGTCGACTTCCTTCTCTATGGACTTTTTGGCGTGCGTAAGTGCCTTGTCGAGCTGTTCTCCGAGGCGCGACTCCCCGATCACGACCAGCGCTGCTTCGCCTTCTTCCAGCAGCTCCCCGAGTTCCTTTGCGTCGCCGCGGGGGATGCCCTTTTTGAAGTGTCCGCCGAGGCCGCCGACAACGCCGCCGACAGCCGCCGCGCCGAGGACCGCTGGCGTGAACAGGACCCCCACCAGCGCTCCGACTGCGATACCTCCCCAGGCGCCGTGCTGGGTAGCCTTCTCATGCTTGTGGACGTGGACCTTGCCGCCCGCGTCCTTGTTGATCACGGCGGCGTCATAGGTGCCCACGAGCTTCTCCGCATGCGCAGCGAGCAGGATGTCGTAGTCGCCCCAGGCTTCGTCGGTGCTGCCATAGGTCGCGGCGTAGATGAAAACCGGACGTTCGCTCATCTGATCTCCCTGTCTGGGTAAGTTAAGTTCTGGGCGCGAGAGCTCCGAGGTGTGGCTCGGGGGCCTAAGCGCCTTGACAATACTCCTCCGGTATAAACGTCCCTCGCTCCTCCCTGTTCCCCGCCTTGCTCGACCGATAAGGACGCTAACCATGATCCTCGCAACCAGCTACCCGTTCCTCGAAGTCCTCTGGACGATGCTCATCTTTTTTGCGCTCGTGGTCTGGCTGTATCTCCTGTTCGTGGTGTTCTCCGACATCTTCCGTCGCCACGACGAGTCCGGGTGGGTCAAGGTCCTATGGATCGTCTTCATCATCGTGCTCCCGTACCTCGGCGTGTTCATCTACCTGCTCGTCGAGAATGCGGGCATGGCTGAACGCGCCCCCGAGCGGCGCTGACTGCGCACGCGCAGGTCGACCGGACATTCAGCAACGTGGGGGTTGGGGAGGCGCCGCGCTCGTGCTTTCCGGGCTGAGCGGGCGTCTGACCACCGGCCGCGCTCGCCAGGGCAAAGGAATGTGGAAGCGGTCGCGACCGCGGTCGGGGCGGGGCGCTCGTTCGCGTCGCGTCGCCGATGGGCGGTCTCGCGGGGTTACCTGAGAACCGTGTGTCGCTCGACCTCGCGTGTGGTGTCCTGGTTGATGCGCACTTGGGAGGCGGCTGGGCTCAGACCGTCAACGTCACGAGTCGGCCGTCCGGCGGTCGACGGAGACCGCTAAGCGACCCGGACAACGATGACCGCGCTTACCATGACCGCGCTTACCGAAGCCTCCAGCAGCTTGGCGTCCCGGCCCCTTCGATCCGTTGAGGCAGTCTAAACGCGCGTTGGTTCTAGCAGTCTCGGCAGCATCGGGAGAGCCTTAGCGCCTGGCTCTCCGGTTCTGCCGTCGACGCACGCCACAGACGGATACCGGGCTGAGCGGTCGTCCGATCGGGTCGATGAACAGCGAGCACGGCCCGGAGCTGCCAGGCACCGTCCCCTCGAGCACGGTGGCGCTGTAGGTGAGGTTAGCCCCGTCCAGGCGAGGGTTGGTGAGCGTCACGACGACGTCCTCGGGCATCTGGTCATCCTCCTCGAGGAAGGAGAGGACAGCATTGGGAGGATCGTCGAGGAAGCTGTTATCACCGTCTGCCCAGCCCTCTATGAACTGGGCGGCCGTGAGGTGTCCGACGATGCGCTCGGGCCGGTCGGAGAACATCAGCGTGGAGGGCGCGAGATCGTGCAGCGTGAACTCGCCGTCGCTGCTGGTGACCCCTTGGGCGCTCTGTACGTACAGCGCCTCGAACTCGCCGGGCTGTACCGCTGGTTGTGATGACATCTGGGCCTCCTTCTAGGGCGTCAGGATCGGCTTTGGGCGAAGCACAGCGGAAATCCTATAACGGCTCACGACGCCTTCCACCGGTAGTTCTCCGCACAAGATGCCGTGAGTAGCCCGCGATCCAGTGGAGCGCACGGCGTGCGCCCGTAAGGCTCGATCACGTCCGATATCGGCCACGTGGGGCCGCCATGTATGTTGGCGTCGTGGATTGGGGGCTTGCGACTGTCGGACTTGCGCTGCTGCTCGTCGCGGCGGTGTCGCGGCGGCTGTCAAACACGCCGATCACGCCGGCGATGGTGGTGGTCGCCATCGGTGTTCTCGTGGGCCCCCTGGTGCTCGACGACCTCATCGTGGGGCCGACGAGCTTGACGGTGCGAAGGCTGGCCGAAGCCACGCTCGCGGTGGTGCTGTTCTCAGATTCCTCGCGCATCGACCTCAGGGCCCTGCGGCGGGAAGCCTCCCTGCCGGTGCGCCTGCTCGGCATCGGCCTGCCGCTGACGATCGCGCTGGGCGCGCTGGTCGCGCTCGCCCTGTTCGGGTCGTTCTCACTGAGCGAGGCATTGATCCTCGGCGTGATCCTCGCGCCGACGGACGCGGGGCTCGGCAGCGCGGTCGTGACGGACACGAGCCTTCCGCAACGTGTGCGGCAGTCGCTCAACGTCGAGAGCGGACTGAACGACGGGATCTGCGTCCCGATCCTGTTGATCGTTCTGGCGACCTCCTCCGAAGCCGGTGGCGCGGTCCATCCGGCGCAGGTGATCGGCGAAGAGATCGGCTACGGGCTCATTGGCGGCATCGTCGCCGGGGCGATGGCCGCGGGGATCGTGAACACGGCCGGGGCCAGACGCCTGATAGCCGACGCGTGGCGACAGATCATCCCGGTGGCCGCGGCGGTGCTCGCGTACGGGATCGCGGAGGCTCTCGGCGGGTCGGGCTTCATCGCCGCCTTCACGGCGGGCGCGCTGTTCGGCCTGATCGCCCGCGAGAACTCGGCGGGAACGATGGGCTTCACCGAGGAGACGGGGGCGCTACTCGACGCCGTCACGTTCCTGATCTTCGGTGCCATCCTGCTCGGCCCCGCGCTCGAGCACGTGAGCTGGCAGATCGCGCTCTATGCCGTGCTGAGCCTGACGATCGTTCGCATGCTGCCCGTGGCCCTCTGCCTGTTGGGCACCAAGGCGCTGGCCCCGACCGTGGCGTTCATCGGCTGGTTCGGTCCGCGCGGGCTCGCGTCGATCGTGTTCGCGGTGATCGTCGAGGACACGCATCAGGCTCACGGCGCGACGATCCTCACGGCCTGCTATTTGACCGTGGGCCTCTCGGTACTCGTCCACGGCCTCTCGGCGGCGCCGCTCGTGAGCCGCTACGCCGCCTGGTACCGCGCCGCCGCAGGCGTGCGACCTCCAGAGATGGAGAGCGGGCCTGCGCACGAGCATCGGGCCCGGGGGCCCAGCGCGCTACAAGGCAGCCGACCCGCCGTCCAGGCCTGAGCACAGTTAGGCCTGAGCGGGTCAGCCCGGTAGGTGGCCGCTCACGTGCGGGCCCCATGGGCACGGGACCGGTGTCGTGGAAGCGCCTCGAAGAGGATCATGTAGAGCGCGACGGCGAAGTAGACCGCTACGGCCACTCGTGGTGCGACGAGCCCGATGAGGATCGCGACCAGGTACCCGCCGAGCACGGGAAGCAGTTCGAGTGGTTCGTCCTGCTGCGCCTCGCCCGCTTCCGGGGGCGAGGAGAGGTGCTCGCGTCGGGCATAGGCATCCAGTGCGAAGCCGAGAACCCGGATGGCAAGCAGGGTCAGCCCGTACATCGTCACAAAGACGCGCTCGCTTGTGTTGGAGTGCAAGGCGTCCGCGACTAGTTTCGTCGGGAATGGTAGGAACGCCACCACGAGCAAGACCAGCAGGTTGATCCGCAGCAACAGCGGATCTGTCCGCGTGAGCCCCTCGGTGAGCTGCGTGTGGCCCAGCCAGGCTGCGCCGATCGTGAGGAAGCTGACGACATACGCGAAGTAGAACGGCCAGGCTTTGAGCACCTGTTCGAGTGCTGTGCCCGGCGGATGAATCGCGATGTCCAGCACGAGCAGCGTCGCGGCGATCGAGAACACGCCGTCGCTGAATGCTTCCATGCGCGTGGTGCCAAGCGATCGGCGCGCGCGCGGCGTGTCTTCGCCGGAGGGCACGCGGCAATCTTCCCAGGTCCGCCGATCGATGGCACGGAGGCGCAGGCTGCAGCCCGAGCGAAACAACCCACCACCGTCCGTAGTAATGCCGGATGCGCGCCAGCCATCCAGGGCGCATAGTCCCCCGAGAAGGCCGTGCGTGTGTAGCACGTCTCGCGTCAATTCCTAGTGAGGAGGTCAACGATGTCAGCGTTCGCCGATAAGGAACTGCCCCGGTTCGCGAGCCTGTGGTGGCTGGTCATGTTGTTCGGCGTAGCCGTGCTTGGCGTCGGTGTCTTCTTCGTCGCCTCGCCGCACGAAACCCTCAGCACGTTCACCGTGATCGCCGGGATCTTTCTGCTCGTCGACGGTGTGCTGGCGATCATCGCTTCGATCTTTGGCCGGGGTGAAGGCCGCGGCATGCTCGCAATGATCGGTGTGCTCAGCGCGATCGCCGGTCTGGTGCTGATCAAGAAACCGTTCGGCACGCTCGTTGTCTTTGTCCTGATCTTCGGCGTGTGGCTCGTCGTGGCCGGAGTGGTGCGCTTCGTCGGCGCCTTCGGCGAGCCCGAGGGGCGGGCAGGAAACATCGCCATCGCGATCCTCGACTTCATCGCCGGCATCGTCATCCTCTCCTGGCCCGCTCCCAGTCTGGCCACGCTCGCGGTGATAATCGGCATCGTGCTGATCTTCCGCGGCGCCCTCTGGATCGGCGCCGGCTGGGAGCTGCGCGGGCTCGGCCGCGAAGTGGACAGCGAGCTTAGAGCGCGACCGGCAACCTGACGGCTGAGCCGGGTCGATGCCGCTGCCTGCGAAGGGCCGCAGCAGGCCGCGGACGCCCCTCACGACACGCCTGCTTCGCCTAGGCTCGCCGGCGGGCCACAACGTCCGCGCTCATGCTCAGGACGAACACGAGCTGCCAGACGAATGTGCGCCGGCCATCTACACGGGGCGCGCCAACAGGAGTATCGTCGGCTCATCATGGCGACGCCGACATCCGCCAAGAAGAAGAGCTCAGGGCCGGCTGCCGTGCCCCACCTGACCGTCGCCGAGCGGGTCGGCACGTGGCAAGGCGGCGCGGGCCGAGGTGCCGCGCTCTAGCCATGCGCTCTTTGAGCCGCCGCCGCGACGCGCTGACCCGATCAAGCTGCTCGAACGCCAGGCCGAGACGCGCGTACCTGAGCTCGTGCCGATCCGCTATGGGCGCATGCTGGTCTCGCCGTTCACGTTCTATCGGGGAGCGGCGCTGATCATGGCCAGCGACCTGTCCCATACGCCCGACTCCGGTCTCGAGGTGCAGTGCTGCGGCGACGCGCATCTGTCGAACTTCGGCGTGTTCGCCTCGCCCGAGCGTCGACTGGTGTTCGACATCAACGACTTCGACGAGACGCTCCCCGGGCCGTGGGAGTGGGACGTCAAGCGCCTCGCCGTGAGCATGCTGATCGCAGCGCAGTTCAACGGTTTCGCAGTCAAGGACCAGGAGCAGATCGTGCTCGACACGGTCGAGGAGTACCGCACCGCGATGGCGCGCTTCGCCGCCATGAACAACCTCGAGGTCTGGTATGCACACCTCGACGTCGAGGCGACGGTCGCCGAACTCGGCTCGCAGTTCAAGGCCAAGCAGGTCAAGCGCACCGAGAAGACCCTCGCCAAGGCTCGCACCAAGGACAGCATGGCGGCGTTCTCCAAACTCTGACCGCGAGGTGGATGGGCGAGTCACGGATCGTGGCCGAACCGCCGTTGATCGTGCCGATCGACGAACTCGCGCAGGGAATGGAACGCGACGAAATGTTCGACGCGCTGCACGAGCTGCTACGCGGATACCGCGCCACGCTTCAGCACGACCGGCGTGTCCTGCTCGAGCAGTTCGAGCTGGTCGACTTCGCGCGCAAAGTGGTCGGCGTGGGCAGCGTCGGCACGCGCGCCTGGATCGCGCTGATGATGGGCCGGGACGGCCAGGACCCGCTGTTCCTGCAGTTGAAGGAGGCCGAGGCCTCGGTGCTCGAGCGAGTTCCTTGAGCCGAGCGAGTTCGAGAATCACGGCGAGCGGGTCGTCACCGGGCAGCACCTGATGCAGGCCTCGAGCGACATCTTCCTGGGCTGGCTACACGTCGAGTCAGGACTCGACGAGCAGGAACGCGACTTCTACGGGCGCCAGCTGAAGGACTGGAAGGGCTCGGCCGAAGTCGAACAGATGGTGCCGAGCGGCATGGCGACGTATGGCCGGCTTTGCGGCTGGACGCTTGCGCGCGCGCATGCCCGCAGCGGCGACCGCATCGCGATCGCCGCCTACCTGGGCAAGGGCCCGAGCTTCGACCGGGCGATCGTCGAGTTCTCCCACGCCTACGCCGAGCAGAACGAGCGCGACTACAAGGCCCTGGTCGCGGCTGTCAAGTCCGGTCGTATCATCGCCGAGACGGGCCTCTAGGGGCCATTCTGGGTGAGGATTCGTGCGGCGGAGTAGGCGCGCTGGCCTGAGCGGCAGATGGTGTGGACAGGTAGGCTCAGCAGTCCCAGAGTCACTAACGGTCGTCAACGCGAGAGGGGAGTCCGTGATGTTCAAGACCTTCAGTAAGACGCTCTTCGTCATATCGCTCTTCGTCAGCGTGCTGGGCCTAGCTGCCTGCGGCGAATCGTCTGGTGAAAAGGCGACCAAACAGGTGTGCTCGGCGACCAGCGAAATCTCCGCACAGATCAAAAAACTCGAATCGCTGCCCATCTCCTCGAGCTTCCCCACCGAAGCCAAGACGAGCGTCGAAGCGATCGACAAGAGCATCAAGCAGATCAATGAAGCGGCACCGAACCTCCCCACGGCGAGCAAAGAAGAAATCAATGCGGCAGACAAAGCCTTCGAGACCGAAATCGCCGTAATCACCA
Source organism: uncultured Solirubrobacteraceae bacterium (assembly GCA_963709885.1). Lineage (GTDB taxonomy): Bacteria > Actinomycetota > Thermoleophilia > Solirubrobacterales > Solirubrobacteraceae > Palsa-744. The sequence goes on from CAVPXY010000004.1 coordinate 78,374, forward strand.
CGAGCGTCGTCTCTGCAAGCAAGTCCTCGAACCTCGAAGCAGCGCTCAAGAGTGCTGAACCCAAGATCAAGGCCTCGCTTAGCAAGCTTGGCGCCGACTACAAGAAAGCGTTCGAAGCCCTCAAATGCTCGTGACCTCCCCGTCGGGCACGGGGCTGTTACGCCCCGTGCCCGCAACATCGCAGGCTGCCGAGCTCCCGTAGCGGACACCAGACCAAACCAAGACCAAGGAGTCGAAATGAGCGACAGACCGGTTTTCATCTACGCCGCGACCTACGCCGACCGCGCCGGCGCCGAGGCGGACTACGACGCCCTTCTCGAGCTGCATGCGGCGAAGCTCGTGGGCACCTACGACGTGGCGTTGGTCACCAAGGACGCCGATGGCAAGGTCCAGGTCGAGAAGCACGAGAAGCCCACGCAGCACGGCGCATGGGGAGGCATCGCCGTCGGAGCGGCGGTCGGTGTTGTGGCAGCGCCAGCGGTCATCCCCGCGGCACTTGTCGGCGGCGTCATCGGCGGCCTCGGCGGACACTTCAAAAAGGGCATCCCCGGGGACGCCGCCAAGGAACTGGGCGACCTCATCGAAGCCGGAGAAGCGACGCTGTTCGTGATCGGCGAGTCGCGCCTTGAAGAACAGCTCGACAAGGCGCTCACCCGCGCCGAAAAGTCGATCGAGAAGGAAATCGACGTCGACGCCAAGGAGTTCCAGAAGGAACTCGAGAAGGCCGAGAAGGAGTACGCGGCGAGCTAGCCGGACGACTCCCCGGCGTCTGATCACGAAGGGCAGTGAGCTCGGTGTCGAATAAGGCAGCCGCGGCAGCGGCTGGCGGTGTTCTGCTGACCCTGTGCGCGGGCCAGTTCCTGATGATGCTCGACAGCTCGGTGATGAACGTGTCGATCGCGACGGTCGCGAAGGACGTCGGCACGACCGTCACCGGGATCCAGACGGCGATCACGCTCTACACGCTGGTGATGGCCGCGTTCATGATCACCGGCGGGAAGGTCGGCCAGATCATCGGCCGCAAGCGCGCCTTCGCGATCGGGTGCGTGATCTACGGCTGCGGCTCGTTCATCACCGCCATCTCTACGAGCCTCGGGGTGCTGCTGCTCGGATGGTCCTGCCTCGAGGGCATCGGGGCCGTGCTGATCCTGCCGTCGATCGTCGCGCTCGTGGCGGTGAACTACGCAACCGACGAACGGCCGCGCGCCTACGGGCTCATCGCCGCGGCAACCGCGATCGCGATCGGGGTCGGCCCGATCGTGGGCGGCCTGTTCACCACCTACCTCTCGTGGCGCTGGGTATTCGCGGGCGAGGTCGTGATCGTGCTGGCGATCCTCGTCCTCGCCCGCCGCATACCCGAGGGGCCGCGTGAGAAGACGGTGCATCTCGACCTCGTGGGTACAGCGCTGTCGGCGAGCGGCCTCGGGCTGATCGTCTTCGGGATCCTGCGTTCGGGCGTGTGGGGATTTGTCAAGCCCAAACCGGGGGCCCCGGAATGGATCGGACTCTCGCCGGTGATCTGGCTGATGCTCGCCGGCGGTCTGGTCCTCTATCTGTTCATCGAGTGGGAGCATCGGGTGCTCGCCCGTGGCGGCGAGCCGCTCCTTGACCCGAAGATCCTTCAGGTCCACGTGCTGCGCGGCGGCCTGAACTCGTTCTTCTTCCAGTTCTTCATCCAGGGCGGGGTGGCCTTCGCGGTGCCACTGTTCCTCTCCGTCGCACTCGGGCTCTCCGCGATCCAGACAGGGGTGAGGTTCCTGCCGCTGTCGATCGCCCTGATCATCGCGGCAGCCGGGATCCCCAAGCTCTTCCCCAAAGCATCGCCGCGCCGGGTGGTCCAGCTCGGCTTCATCGCGCTGTTCGCCGGCCTCGTGATCATGGTGGCCCTGCTCCAAGAAGGCGCAGGACCGGAGATAACGACCTGGCCGATGCTGCTCGCCGGCCTTGGCATCGGAGCGCTCTCCTCCCAGCTCGGGGCCGTCACCGTCTCCTCCGTTCCCGATGAGCAGAGCGGCGTGGTGGGCGGGCTGCAGAACACGATCACGAACCTCGGCATCTCCATGGGCACTGCGTTGACGGGCGCGATCGTCATCGCCGCGCTGAGCAGCTCGTTTCTGACGGGGGTGCAGGAGAACTCCGCCGTTCCCGCGCCGGTCAAATCGCAGGCCACGACCCAGCTCGCCGGTGGTGTCCCCTTCATCTCCGACAAGCAATTGACGGAGGCGCTCCACAAGGCCCATGTTCCACCCGGGGCCACAGACGCTATCGTCGAAGAGAACGAGAAAGCGCGCCTGGACGGGCTGCGCGAGGCGCTGTCGATACTTGCCATCTTCGCGTTGATCGGACTGGCCTTCAGCCGGCGGATCCCTGCCGAGCAACCCGGTTCGGCGAAGAAGTCGGCTCTCTCGGCAGAAACTGCTCCCGCAACCCAGACGGCTGCGGCAGCGTGACTTGCTCCTAGCGCAGCCGCTCGTGCGCCGGGCCCGTGGACCTGCCGTTTGCCGAGCAGATCACCATCGGTAAGGCCCGGGCGAGCCGGAATCGCTAGTCAACCAGTCCCCGTAGTCGATAGCGCCTCACGGTCGGGCCGCGATTATCATGGGGCATCGCGGCGGAGACCGCCGATGTTCTTGAGCCCCGCTTCGATCGCGTCCAGACGGGTGCCGATCTGGTCGAGCTTCGCGGAGAGCGGGTCGGTCTGCGTGCCCTGGAGGCGGCGTCGGGCGGACTCGACGAACGCTGAGGTGATCGCGGCGGTGATGACGGTCAGGAAGCCGATCCCGACAATCATCACGAGCGCGGCAAGGAGTCGTCCCGCCGTGCTCGTGGGCACGAGGTCCCCGTAGCCGACCGTCGTGACGGTCTGTATGGCCCACCACAGACCGTCGCCGATGTTGGGGTAGGTCTTCTCGTCGGTGAAGTGCATCAGCACGCCGCTGATGATGGTTATCGAGAGCGTGACCGACGCGATGATTCGCGCGGCCCGCCGAGCCGTCAGCGGCGCGCCCTGCACGAGGTTCAACAGGCGAGGGTTGGCCGGAGGGGGACCGGTCGTGCTCCCTTCGGGCGTGGTCATGGTGGTGACCTCCTTAGGATCGGCTGAAACCGGGCGTAGAGAGCAGAAGAGGATCAGATCACGCCCAGCGGTGCGTGCCGACCACCTAGTGGTTCGCGCTGGAGGGCTCCCCGAGAGCGGCGCGCACCCAGTCGACTGAGTCAGAGGCGACCGTCCTGTAAGCATGCCGGGCGTGACCGGGACGACGCGAGGGCGGCGGCAGCCCAGTCCACCACCGGGGTTGTTGGCGAGCATTGGCCCGGAGGTGCTCTCGGCAGCCTCGGACAACGACCCGACCAACGTCGGCACGGCTGTCGCCGTCGGGGCCCAAACCGCCTACCAGCTCTCCTGGGTCGCGCTGCTTGTCGCCCCCCTTTTTGGGGGTGGTTCTGACGATCGCGGCCCATGTCGGAGCCGTGGCGCGCGCCGACCTGCAAAGGCTGACCATGAAGCGCTACGGCCATCGTGTGGGTGCGATCCTCTTGGCGTCGGTTGTGCTCGTCAATGTGGTCACGATCGCGGCCGATCTCCAAGCCGGAGCGGCCGTAATCGGACTGTTGGCCGGCATCGACCCGCGCTGGTTGGTGGTGCCGCTGGGACTTGCGCTCCTCGGCCTGTTGGTGGTCGGCAAGTACGACGAGGTGGTGGCCGTGTTGCGCTATGTGCTGCTGGGCTTTCTTGCTTTTGGAATAGCAGCGGTTCTCGCGCGGCCGGACTGGTCGCACGTGCTGCGAGCGAGCCGGGTCTCTGGCGAGCGACCTGTTCGCGTTCGGGCTCCTTGTCTCGGCGGTGGTAGCCCTGCCGGTGCTCATGTCCACGACCGCCTACGTGGTCGGCGCACAGTTCGACTGGCGACGCGGGCTATCCGAGCGAGTGGCAGGAGCCCAGCGCTTCTACCTAACTCTGGCGGCGTCCATCGGTCTCGGCCTCGCCACGTCCCTGGCCGAGATTTCGGTGATCGACATGCTGGTCGCAGCGAGCGTGATCGGGGGGTTGGGAACGCCGTGCATATCAGTGGGTAACAGGCTCCGCACGCCGCTGTCGCGGCGGCCTTGACCCGGCTTCGCCTTCGGCTAAACACCTCTCTCAGGTCGGCTGCGCCGACAGGCGCGTGACGCTGCCGGCGTCGAGGACGGCCGAGGGGTCAGATGCTCACGCACGCCACCGTGGCGCCGAGTGCGCGGCAGAGCTCGTCCATCTTCGCTGGGCCAACGACGGTGATTTTCTCCACGAGCTGCCCCTTGGCTATCGTCGACAGGTTGTCGAGACTCGTGACGCACGCCCGCGGCATCCCATCAGACTCGTCGAGCTCGACCTCGTTGGGGAGGCGTCGAACGGTCGTCGTCAGCGGCACAACGATCAGCTCGCCGAGCTGCTCGATCGCCTCATCGCGGGTGAGCACGATGTATGGCCGACGACCGTGCGTGAGCGTCTCTCCCCACCAGACATCGCCGCGCGCAGGGCGGCTCACCAGGTCTTGCCGGCGGCGCGCTCGCGCGCTTTCAGGCGCTCGTCGGCTTGCTCGGCGAGCGCCTGCGTCTGGGCACGGATGTCTCCCCACTGATCGAACCTGCCCTCGGCTGCCCGAAGCGCGCGCTCAGCCTGCTCCTCGCTCCAATGCGGAGCGCGCTCGAGCACCTTTTGCTTGGCCGTCACCTCACCAATGCTAGTGGCTGATGCGATGGCTCGGTCGAAGGGAGAATGGCAGAGAAGGGACTATTGGGGCCGCCAACGCCGTGCGCGCCCACCAGACCGACCCAAAGGAGATCCGGCTAAATGGCTGTCGAAGCGACCGCGGAGAGAATCCGCAGCTTCGTCGAGAAGGACGACGACGGTCGGGTCGCCAAGCCAAACCTCAAATCGAACCGTCCAAGTGTCGCTGGTTCGCTCCAGCTTGGGCGGTTGCCGGTCGATTATAGGCTCGCAAATGGGAACGCAAAGCCTGTCTGCAGCGTGGTCCGCAGACGTTCACCTGACTGATCCTTTGTCGCAAGTCCAAGCCCAAACCCAAGATCCGGCGCCATCGGAGACCCGGCCCGAGACAATGGATCTCGCTCACGATGTGTTCGATCGCAAGCACGAAGAGCACCTTGATGCCAGCACGCTGGAAATCGTGCTCACGAAGCTTCTGGCTCTGTATCCGGAGGCGGCGGTTGTCGCGCTCAGGCCAGACGGCGTCGTCGTTGCGATGCCCGACTCCATCCCTCTACAGCGCAATCCTGTGCTGGAGGCTCGCTCAGGCCTAGACCTGATCGTTCACGACGAGCGCGTGCGGCTACTGACGACTTGGGATCAAATCCTGGTCGGGGGGAGCGGGCGGTGCCCGCTCCACCTCGCGCGCGATCCTGACACCCCGGTGGTGTTCCATGGGCTGGACCTCCGCGAGATCCACGGCGTCGTGCTGGCCTTGTATAGCCCTGCCGACACAGCCGACAGCCCCGTCCTCCAGGCCCGCGAGATTCCGGAAGTTGCCCCTCGATTTGCCACCATCCACAAGGACGAGCTCAGCTTCATCGTCGGGATCGACGAGGCGGTAACGCAGATCCTGGGCTGGAGCACAGAGGACATGATGGGTCACCGCTCGATCGAGTTCATCCATCCGGACGACCACGCGCTGGCGATTGACAACTGGATGGAGATGCTCACCTCTCCCGGCCCCGGACGTCGAGTGCGCTTGCGCCACCGCCGCCGTGACGAATCCTGGGTGTGGTTTGAGATCACCAATCACAACCTGCTCGACGATCCCGACCACGGCTGCGTCGTCAGCGAGCTGGTCGACATCTCGGAGGAGATGGCGGCGCACGAAGAACTCAGAGCCCGCGAGCAGCTGTTGGACGGCCTCGCCCAAGCGGTTCCGGTCGGCCTCTTTCAACTCGACGCCGACCGTCACATCGTCTAAACGAATGACCGACTTCACGAGATACTCGGCGTAGAGCGAGCGGACACCGCGGAGGCGCAGTTGGCCACCGTCGCCGACGCGGATCAGCCGGTGCTGGACCGGGCCCTCAATGAGGTTCTCGGCGAAGGACTGCCGGCTGACATCGAGGTCGAGCTGCGCCTGCCGCCCAGCCGCAAACTGCGCTTCGGCACCATCAGCTTGCGCGCCCTCAGCCAGGACGACGGGACGATCAACGGAGCCATTGCCTGTGTCGCGGACATCACCGACAGCGCGCGTATGCGCGAGGAGCTCAAGAGGCGCGCGACGTTTGATGAGCTCACGGGTTGCTACAACCGCGCGTCCATCATGGGCGCTCTCGAGGCGAATATCGCGAGCGGCCAGCGCCAAGCCGAACGTGCCGTGGTGTTCGTTGACCTGGACGGCTTCAAGGCGGTCAACGACCGGTACGGCCACGCGGCGGGTGACGAATTGCTGAACGTCGTCGCGCAGCGGCTGCAGGGCGTCCTGCGAGATGAGGACATGGTCGGTCGCATCGGTGGCGACGAGTTCCTCACGGTGTGCCCGAACGTGGGCGGTCCTGATCAAGCGATGCGGCTCGCCGAGCGTCTGGCTCAAGCCCAGCGCGAGGAGGCCCCTGTCGCGACGGGAAGCATCGCTGTGCAGGTCAGCATCGGGGTGGCCTGTCCCGTGGCGAAGGCACCGACGCCGACGCGATGGTCGCGCAAGCCGACAGCGCCATGTATGAATCAAAGCGCGATGGAGTCGGCCAGCCCAGGCTCGCGAACGAGGCCGAGGAGTAGCCGCTGCCACCCCTACGCTGGCCGGCACCATCCCGTAGATAGCTGCGAGCCTCCCTCGGTCATGACCGCAGCACCCGAATGAGGTTGGGGCCCCAGCCGGCAAGCTCAGAGCGCTTGACCGTCTGACGCGAGGCGCCGCACGGCACGGGCGTGGAGTCCAGCAGCCGCAGCCGGTCACAGAACGATGGGGAGATCCTGGCCAGCTGGTTGATGACCGAGCAAATCCGGGGAGCAAGTGCTCGCAGGCGCTTGTTGTAGCCGGGCTGTCTGGGGATGTAGGGGAACAGGTGCCCCAACCGCCGGCGGGCGAGACGCAGAAACCGCCGCTCGGAATGGCACTGAAGCATGATCTGCGCGACGCGAGCGTGATGAGCTCAGCGTCAGTGATCTTTGGGCGACGGCCTGCACCGCTGCGGACGGGCAGGAAATCGTCCACCAGCACGTAAAGTGCCGTGAGCAGGTTGTCAAGGTCGGCGAGCACGAGGCCACCTCCGTGGTCGACGTTGCGTTGGCAACGCCGACCTTCGACAGCCGCACAACGACCCCTCGCACCGCATCCACGCCCGGTGCCGATTCGGAATCAGTCTTCTAGGAGGCTCACATGGAGATCGACAGGGCGGTTTGCATCATCACGGGCGCATCCTCCGGGATCGGTGCGGCGACGGCTCGTCTGCTCAGAGCGCAGGGGGCTCGCGTGGTGCTCGCCGAATAGATCCGGCGCATAAGAGCTCCGAGAGCACGGCGGCGGGTTGGGCGGAGGGCTAGACCGCGATCAATCGGCGGGAATAGTCGCGTTCACGATTCTGCCGTCGATGCTGCCGGTCAGATGGAGTGTGCCGGCCGGACCAGGAGCGAAGAACGGCCCACTGACATGCAGCGTGCCGTCCCGATCATCGGGGCCGTCGACGGTGAGGTCGGCGCTGAGCTCTCCGTTACCGCCCGCATTCCACGCATTCCACGTTGATGTACCGCTCACGGCGGTGTCTCTTGCAAAGCGGTAGCCATCAAGCGTGCTCGTCCACACGACCCCATATTCTGTCTCGACCGAGCCGCCACGGAGGCCCGGACTGTTCCCCGTGGTGCTCATCAGGCCCTGCTTGAGAGCGTCGTTAAGGGCGTCGGCCGCGGCGCGGGCAACCCGCAGATCGGCTGGCGGCGCGTGATTGCCCGCTAAGGCGGAGGGTAGATCAGCCTGGGAGGCGGTCAGCTCGAAGCGGGCGGTGTCGGGCGGGACGATGAACGGCTTGCTGGCGCAGCCAGTGTCCACTTGCCCCGGCGTCTCGATCCACGCCGCAGCGATGGATGCCGCGCATGGGCTGCTGTATGCGAGCGTGGGGTGAGGAGCGCCCTGGACCGTGACGAGCCGCGCATGGAAGAGGCGCGCCACCTGAGACGCCTCGGCCAATGGCACGGTTTGGTCCTGCGCGCCCTCGAGCACCACCGTCGGAACGGCCGGGTAGGTGGCGCCCGGCTCGACGATCGGCGAGGGGTGATCGAGCGTCGGCCACGGTAAGCACTCATCGTGCTCGTCGAACTCACTGCGCAGCACCTCGCCAGCGCCGAACGGGGCGTAGGGCTCGTTGGGCTGCAGATCGACAGCGTTGCTCCACTGCTCTTGCCGCAGCGCGAGCGGGGCGCCCTGGCTCCACGGGAAGAGGTTGTCGGCGCAGAACGTTGCCACGTTAGCGCCCAGCGAGAGGTAAAGGTTAGGGTCTCCGCCATCGCCCAGTTCCGGGAAATCGTTGTTGGCCGCGAGACGCAGGAGTGGTACCGGGTCGTGCTCGCGCAGAGCCTCGCTGGCGGCAGGGAGCTGGCCGAAGACCAGGAAGGGGCCGCCGACGTTGTCATACAGATGGAGCAGGAACCACTGCGGATCGATCGCGAGCTGATGCGGCTGGCCGTCGGCATCGAGGCTCTGCCCCGTGAGCGTATTTGCTCGGAGACGGCGCACAACCCAATCGACGGGCGCGTTGGGGTCAGGCAAATCGGCTGCGCAGGCGGGCGCGAGCTCGCAGGTTGAGCGAATCGATCGTCCGTCGGCAGCGATCCGCGTCTTGTCGCGCCAAAACAACTCCTGGCCGGGCGTGCCGACAGCGTCGTACAACACGATCGAGCGCACGTGCGCTGCGAAACGCGTCGCGTACGCAGCTGCATCGGCACCGCCGTAGGAAACGTCGAACAGGTCCAGCTTCTGGTAGCCGAGCGCGGCACGAACCGCATCAAGATCCTGCGCGATGTCGCCCGTCCCGTAGCGGCTCGCGGCAGTCCCAAGCTGTTGACCGCACTCCAGCGACGCGGTCAGGATCGAGCTCGTTCCGTGCTGGAGATCGGGACAGTCGATCGCGGCAGAGCTGCCGCGGCCACGATCGTCGACGAGGAGCAGGTCGTGAGTATCGAGATCAGCCCCGACTAGTTCGAGCGCGACGCTACGCAGGAAGGTAGTGGAGAGGCCTGGGCCTCCGAAGTTAGGGGCGATCGCGCTCGTCGCGGGACCGGATCCCGTATGCAGGTAAAGCTCAAACGCGATCGGGATCGTCGCGCCGTTCGGATTCCGGCGGTCCAGCGGAGGGCGTCCGACTTTCTGTGTAAGCGCTGTTGGTGAATTATACCAGTGACTCCGATTGTGTGAATGTGTGACTGTCAGATTGCGGTGTCGGGGAGCCGGTCTCCGAAGTGGATCCGGAAGGCGACGAGCGCCGAGCTCCAGTTGTAGGTGTGCCGCCACCTGCGCTGGGCGCGGGTGATGGCGAGATAGAGCAGCTTGCGCGCCGAGTCCTCGCTGGGGAAGCTGCCACGGGTCTTGATGATCTTCCTGATCTGACGGTTGAGCGCCTCGATCGTGTTGGTCGTGTAGACGGCTCGGCGGACCTCAGGCGGGAAGGCCAGGAACGGCACGATCCGCTCCCAGTGCTCGATCCAGCTGGCGCTGATCATTGGGTAGCGCTCGTCCCAGGTCTCGGCGAAGCGCTCGAGCTCTGCCTCGGCGTGGTCGCGGTCCACGGCGGTGTAGATCTTCCTGAGGTCCTGAGCGACCTTCTTCTTGTCGCGGTAGGGGACGAACCGCAACGACGAGCGGACCTGGTGGACAAGGCAGGTCTGCACCCAGGTCTGCGGGTAGACGGCCTCGATCGCCTCGGGAAAGCCGCTCAGCCCGTCGACGCAGCAGATGAGGACGTCTTCGACGCCGCGCTGCTTGAGCTCGCTCAGCACCTGCAGCCAGAACTTGGCGCCCTCTGAGCGCTGGAACCACATGCCCAGCACGTCGCGCTCCCCGTCGCAGTTGACGCCGATCGCCAGATAGCAGGCGAAGTTGCGCACGGCCTGTCCATCGCGGATCTTGATGACCAGAGCGTCGAGGTAGAGGATCGGATAGACGGCCTCGGAGGGCCGGGTCTGCCAGGCCTTTGCGTCCTCGAGCACCGCGGCGGTCACGCGGCTGACCGTGTCGCGCCCGACGCCGGGCCCGTAGAGATCTGAGATGTAGGTCTCGATCTCCCGGGTCGTCATCCCGCCGGCGTAGAGCGCGATGATCTTCTCGTCAAGGCCCGCCAGGCGCCGCTGCTTCTTGGAGACGATCTGCGGCTCAAAGCTCCCGTTGCGATCGCGCGGCGCGCCGATCTGGACCGGCCCGTGATCGGTCAGGAGCGTCTTTGGCGGCGCACCGTTACGCGAGTTGCCCGCCCCGCCAGGCGGTGCCTTGGAGTGCTCATAGCCCAGGTGCTCGGTCAGCTCGGCCTCCATACAGCGCTCGACTAGGCGGCGCGTGAGGTCTCCAAGCAGCCCACCGGGCCCGAGGATCTCCGCCTCGCCGCGCTTGCCGGCAAGCAGCTCGTCGATCAGGCCATCGGTCAGCTGCTCGCGGACCTCCTCGGGCAGCTCGCCGACCGGGAGGCCTGCCCGCACCCGCTCGAGCGCATGCTCGACGAGCTCCTCGGAGAGCTCGCTCCCCGCTCGGGCAGGCCCGGGGCCTCCCGCGGCGGACGCGCCGCCGACATTCTGCTCTCGCCCTACGGGCTCGCTCCGCTCAACGCCGGCGGAACCTCATCCAACTCGGTGTGCTGCTGCGTTCGTATAGACATGACACTCTCTTTCGCTCATGCCTACACAGATCCTCGGACACTCCCGTCCAGCGGAACCTCGACATGACCACAGGCAGCACCTAGCGCTTCGGCTTCTGGGGGACACACATCTTTCACTGCCGCGACCGTCGTAGACGCCGGCAGGCCGCCAGAGCGAGTCGCGGCCACCGGGCGCGCGCCCGCACGCAGGACATAGGTGCACCGAGGGAAGCCACCTCTGCACCCGGTCAGCCCATGCACAGCCGACGCATCGGCGGAAGCCGCGGGCGCGAACGCGACGACGGCCGCCAAGACACCGAGAACCCCGAACAGCGCCCCACTCCTCCCGGACTGGGTATCAGGCCTCACCGGAGGCACCGACACGGCCTCAGATGGCGCCCCATCGGCCAGCCACCGCTCTCGCGCTCCCGACCCTGACAGCCTTGCTGCTGCACACCTGCGAAGACCACTCAACATAGACACACCACACCCTCTGACCGTTGGATACTCGCACCGCTGAAAGCGCTCAGCCTCAACGGGTCGCGGCGCGCCGGGGAACCCTGCCTAGCGACTTGGGCAACAACCTAAACGAACGTTCGAGCGCGAGCATCCGCCGGAACTACTGACGCCACTAGGTGGTTCGTCGAACCGGTTCTGCGATGCAAGCGTCGCCGGGAACGTCCAGAGTCAGACAACGGGGCGAGGGCTCCGCTGTTGATCGGGGGGCACCCGCCTGGCGCTCCCGCGGGAGGCCGCGGCCACGACGCCCAGGGGAGCAATATGTACTTCGCGTAGATCGAGGATGTGATCGGGCGCGACCCACGACTCCGGCAAGCGACCGACCATCACCAGCTCGCGCAGCAGCCGGGCATCGGCGCGATCGGTCTTCGCGCGCTTCTTGCGCCCGCGCCTCGCGGCGGTCTCCGCCGGCTCGGCCAGATGCACGCGCGCGCCGGCGCGCTGCAGCTCCTCCACGACGAACCGCCACCCCGTGGTGGCCTCCAACGCCACCTCGAGCCCCCGGCCCTCAAAGCGCGCCAAGAACCTGCGCACGCTCTCGCGATGCGCCGGCGCGACCCGCGAGCGCGAGACCTCACCTCCTCTTCGAATGGCCGGCCGCGCGGCCCTAATCCGCGCGCGCCTTGATCTAAGCCGTTCGACGCGGAGGACCGGCCACCTTCACCGCCGCGCCCGCGCCACCCTGCTCATGCCATCGTTGCGCAAGCGCGCGTCGAGTCTGGCTGGCTGCCGCAATGCTTGGCGAGCAGGCGTATCGCTGAGAGTCGTCTGCGGCACATGGCTGCCTATCGAGGAGAACAGTCGGACGCTGCTGCAGCACCGCCAGCGCACAACTTGACGGCTCACCTCAGCAGCGCTGGCGTTCCGGCGAGCGCGCGCTACATCGGCCAGTGCGTCCTCGCGGCGGCCCGAGACGACGACGTTCATGCCTTCGCGCGCCAACCGGCGGGCTATCTGGGTGCCCAGCCCCCGGATGCCCGGTGACCAGCGCGGTGCGACCTTTGAGAACCTCCACTGCCGTACTCCTCCTGCTTGTTGTGGCCAACGATCATACGCTATTGACGCCGCGTTGACAGTGAGAACCGTGCCGTGTATCGTCCCTGCCGCCGCGCTGTCGTGCTCCGGTAGCCGCCATCGGTCGACACGCACAGTCCGCTCCCGAGACCGGACCTGCTTGGGCCCAAGGGAGGATCGCCCGCATGAACTGCTACGTCCTTTACACGATTCCCGCTTCGCTCTACTCGGGCAAGGCGCGCTCCTACATGCGCAAGCGTCACATCGACTACATAGAGCGATCGGTCGGCGACCCCAGATTTGGAGAGCACGTGCTGCCGCATCTGGGCAGGTTCATCATGCCTGTGCTGCAAACGCCCGACGGGGCGCTGATTCAAGACACGGTCGACATCATCGATCACTTCGAGCAGACAGCACCGCCGGAGCCGTCGGCTTACCCGGCGGACCCCAAGCAGCGAGTGGTCGCGCACCTGCTCGAGATGTTCGGCGGCGAAGGGCTGCTGCGCCCCGCGATGCACTACCGCTGGAACTTCGACGAGGTCAACCTCGCATTCATCACCGACGAATTCACCGCCTCGCTCGCGCCGGGTGCTGACGCGGAGGCGCGTGCACAGCTGTTCGCGTGGGCGTCCGGCGCGATGCGCGATGTGACAGTTGAGGTCGGCGTGACGCCCGACTCGATTCCCGCGGTCGAGCGGTCCTACGATGAGTTCCTCGCGCTGCTGGATGCGCACCTGCAGACGACGCCTTATCTGCTCGGCGGCCTGCCGACGATTGCCGACTACGGCTTCATGGCGCCGCTCTATGCGCACCTCGCGCGGGATCCGGCTCCGTCGCTGATGATGAAGCAGCGCGCTGTTCGGGTATGGCGCTGGGTCGAGCGAATGAACTCGCCGGTGTCCGATGCCGGCGAGTACGTGGACTATCCGCGGGAGCTCTTCGCCGATGATGCGATCCCCGTCACGCTCCGCGAGCTGCTCGCCTACATCGGACAGGAGCACACCGGCGAAATGCTCGCGCAGGTGGCGTTCCTCGATGAATGGCTCGCCGAGCACGAGGAGATAGCCGAAGGTGACGTGCTGCCCTACGACGTGAGCGACCGCTTCCTCGGCCGCGTCACCTTCGACTGGCGAGGCATGCCAATGACGATCGGGGTGCACCCCTACCGCCTGCTGATGCTGCAGCGCCTGCAGGATGCCTTCGCAGGGGTCCCACAGGATGCCCAGGACGAGCTGCGCACGATCTTCGGCGAGGCCGGGCTCGAGGCCCTGCTCGATGTGCGCCCGCGGCGGCGGATGATCAGGCGTGAGAACCGCGAGGCCTGGGGAGCCCCGCAGGAACCGGTGCTGGCGCGGTGAGGCAGCCGGCCCGCGCACGAGCGGGCAAGGTGACCGTGTCGGCGTCTCGGGCGCCGGCGCCAACGGGCGATCCAGCCCCGCCCTATCCTGCCGCCATGGCAACGCCCGTGTCAGCAGCTGCGCCGCGCAAGAGGATCCGCCGAAAGCCGGCGGACGCCGAGCGTGAGATCCTCGCCGCGGCCGAGGTGTTCCTGCAGAACAACGACTTCCGCGACCTGACAGTGGACGGGGTGATGGCCGCCACGGGCATGAAGCGGTCTGCGTTCTACAACTACTTCGACGACCGCAACGCGCTGATCCTGAGGCTTCTGCAGGACATCGAGGCAGAGATGATGCAAGCGATCAGCCCGTGGCTGGAGCGGTCGAGCGATCCCGAAACCGCGCTTCGGACCGGGCTCGAGCAGGTCGCGCAGATCTACGCACGCCACGGGCACCTTCTGCGCGCGATCCACGAGGCCTCATTCCACGACGACGAGGTCGAGCGCGCCTACCGGCAGGTGGTCGATGACTTCGTCGACGTGGTGGCGGCGCTTCTGCGCAGGGAGAACCGGTCGGGCAGGACGTCTATTCCCCGCCCTCGCGAGGTCGCTCAAGCGCTGCTGACGATGAACACGAATCTCTTGATGGAGCGCCTCGGTCGCGCCCGCAACGACAATCCTCGCGCGGTGGCGGAGACGCTCCAGTTCATCTGGGAGCGCACGATCTACGGGAACGCGCAAGGCGCGGAAGCCTCGGGCAGGAACAACACTCGCGGCTAAGTCGGCGCAGGTCAGCGGCCGAGCACGCTGATCACTACCGTCGCGACCTCGCCGCCGATCCAGCCGCCGCCGTTCTCCGCGAGCGCCACCCGGGCCCCCTCGACCTGCCGCGCCCCGCACCGGCCGCGGAGCTGATCGGTGAGCTCGACCAGCTGGGCGCATCCGGTCGCGCCGACGGGGTGGCCGCGGCTCAGCAGCCCCCCGCCGGGGTTCACCGGCACGCGGCCGCCGAGAGCCGTGGCGCCGGTGCGTATCAGCTCGGGCCCTCGCCCCGGCGCTGCGATGGCGATGTCCTCGTAAGCGATCAGCTCGCCGGGCGCCGCCGCGTCGTGCACCTCGACCACATCGATGTCGCCCGGGCCGACGCCCGCCTGTTCGTAGGCGGCAGCCGAGGCGTCGCCGACCGCGCCCCCGGCTTCGTTCATCTCCAGGCGCGCGCCCGAGCGCAGGACTGTTGAGAGCACGCGGACTTCGGGTGCGCCGCCGATCTTTGCCAGGCCCTCGCGCGAGGCGAGCAGAAGCGCGGCCGCTCCGTCGCCGATCGGCGAGCACATCAGCAGCGTCAGCGGCCCCGAGATCTTACGGCTCTCGAGCACCTGCGCGACCGTCAGCGGGTCGCGGTACTGGGCGTTGGGGTTGAGCGCGCCGTTGTGGTGGCTCTTGACCGAGATCGCCGCGAAGTCCTCTACGGTGGCGCCGCTGCGCTCCATGTAGGCGGTGGCCATGGCGGCGTATACATCCATGAAGCCTGAGTGCGTGGCAGTCGGGTCGGGCCGGCCGAAGCGCTCGACATCCCAGCCCGAACTGAAGGCTGCGAACGTCTTGGCCTTGTCCGGATGGGAGAGCTTCTCGGCGCCGATGGCGAGAGCGACCTCCGCCTCGCCCGAGGCAATCGCGGCCCGGGCGAGATGCACGGCCGTGGAACCGGACGCGCATGCGTTCTCGACGTTGGCGATGGGCTTGCCCAGTAGGCCCGTCTGCTGGAGCGCCACCTGGCCGCGGATCGAGTGCTGGTCGTTCAGGGCTCCCTCCGCAGTGTTCGCGAAGAACACCGCGTCGACGTCCTGCGGCGACGCATCGGCGTCGGCTAGCACGCCGCTCACCGCGTCCTGCGCGAGCGATCGCAAGTGACGGTCTGGGTACTTGCCGAAGGCGGTAACGAACGCCCCGGCCACGAATACGTCGCGCATCTGGCTCTCCTCTGGCTAGGTCATCGGCGGCAGCCATCATCATATCGACACCGTGTCGATAGTGTGGTACTCTCATGCCGCGCTTGGGTGTGAGAGAAGCGAGGCAGAGGAGAAAGCGGTTGAGCATCACGATCGACATCGACACCGGAGGCACGTTCACCGACGGGTTCCTGTTCCGCGATGGGCAGCCGCACGTGGTCAAGGTGCTCACGACTCCGCACGACCTCGCCGTCTGCTTCAGAGACGTCATCGAGGGCGCAGCCCACGCCCTCGAAATGAGCGTGTCCGAGATGTTGAGTGACACGGTCTCGGTACGCTACGCCACGACCGTCGGGACCAACGCGGTGATCCAGCGGAGAGGCCCGCGGCTTGGTCTGATCGCTGGGCCCGAGCTGCCCGCCGAGAACGGCCGCGACCACGGTGTCGGGCTGTTCGTGGATCCGGAGATGGTGCGCCGTCGCTCGCTCGACGAGCCCGACGCGGCCGGCGCCCCCGGCCCGGAGGGGCTCCTGAGCGCCGTCCGCGAGCTTCTCGACGACGGCGCGCGCGGGCTCGTCGCCGCCCTCGGCGCCGACGCCGGAGGCGAGGCCGGCGAGCACCACGCGCGCGAGCTCTTCGCCGAGCACTACCCGCCCAGCTGCCTTGACACGGTCCCGCTGCTGCTCGCAAGCGAGATCACATCCGATCGCGACAACGCGCGGCGCACCGCCGCCGCCCTGTTCAACGCCTACGTCCACCCCGATGTCGCCGACTACCTATACCGAGCCGAGGACTACCTGCGCGACGAGGGCTATCGACGCCCGCTGATGATCGTGCACAACGACGGAGGCTGCGCGCGGGTCGCCAAGACGATCGCGGCCAAGACCTACAACTCAGGGCCGATGGCCGGCCTGCTTGGCGGCCGCGCGATCGCACAGCTCTACGGCCTTGAGACGCTCGTCACGCTGGACATGGGGGGGACCAGCCTCGACATCGGGATCGTGCGGGGCGCCGAGGTGCCGATGCTCGCCCACGGGCGCGTCGAGGACGTGGAGGTCGCCTTCCCGCTCCCGGATCTGGTCCCGCTGGGTGCCGGAGGTGGCTCGATCGCCTGGCTCGATGGTGGAGAGGTGCGTGTCGGGCCGCGCAGCGCTGGCGCCAAGCCCGGGCCCGCATGCTTCGGCTTCGGCGGCGAGGAGCCCACGCTGACAGACGCCGACGTGGTGCTCGGCATCCTCCGCCCCGAGGCGTTCCTCGGCGGCAGCATGGCGATCGACATCGAGGCGGCAAGGCGGGCCCTGCAAAGAATCGCGGAGCCGTTGGGGTGCGACGTGCAGGAGGCGGCGTGGCGTGTGCGCGACACGGTGCACAAAACGATGGGCAAGCGGCTGGCGGACGAGCTGCGCGCGCGTGGCGTGGACCCGGCGGGGGCCACCGTGCTGGCGTTCGGCGGCAACGGCGCAACACACTGCGCCGGAATCGCTCAGGGGGCAGGGATCGGCGATGTGATGACACTGCCGTTCTCGCCCGTGTTCAGCGCGTATGGCGCCTCGACGGCCGACGTCCGCCATCGCTATGAGGTGCGAGCCGATCAGTACGACGAGCAGGCGCTGCGCGCGCGTGCGGAGCGTGACATGCGCGGCGAGGGGTTCGCCGCTGGCGAGATCGAGGTCGAGGTGATGCGCTTTCAGCGCGACGGGACGGAGCGGGTCGCGCTCGAGGCCACACGCGAGCTGCCCCACGTGGAGCTGGCGCGGATCGCCGCCGCCGGCGCCGATGCAGCCGGCGAGCCCGAGGGTTCCTGCGAGGTGCGCTGGCCCGATGTCGGCGTTCTCGCCACGCCCGTCCACTCACGAGAGCGACTCCGAGCCGGCACCGAGCTCCGGGGGCCGGCACTGGTTGATTCGGCGACGACCACGTGCGCAGTGCCACCAGGCTGGACGCTCCTGGTCGACGAGCACGGCGCCGAGCGTCTGAGCCTCGACGGGGGCCGGCAGGCATGAGCACGCGGGTGCGCATCACCGAGTACCTGGACATCGACCTAGAGTCCGAGCGCTGGACATGCGCGGTGTGCGAGCACGCGATCGGCCCCGCGCGGGAGGACTACAAGCGCGGGCTGCTCCTCTACGACCGCGATCCGCGGGACATCTATCCCGCACGCATCGACGGCGAGCTCAGCTTCGCTCCCGATCCCCGCTGGTGCCGAATCGTCGAGTTCTACTGTCCCGGCTGCGGGACACAGGTCGAGACGGAGTACCTGCCACCGGGCCATCCACTTACGCACGACATCGAAATCGACGTCGATGCGCTGAAGGCCCAGCACGCCGCGCAGGCCGCCGGGCCGGGCGGGGAGCGTGAGTGATGGAGATCAACGTAGACATCGGCGGCACCTTCACCGACTGCTTCGCAACGAGGAGCGACGGCGGCGTGGCGACCGCGAAGGCGCTCACGACCCATCACGACCTGGCGCTCGGCTTCATGCGCGCCGTGGAGGACATCGCAAGCGAGCTCGACACCGACGCGGACGCCCTGCTCGCCCAGACCGAGGCCATCCGTTACGCGACGACGCTCGGCACCAACGCCCTGATCGAGCGTAGCGGGCCGCGACTCGGACTCATCACCACCATGGGGCACGCCGACACGGTGGGCATCGGCCGCTGCCGTCAGTGGGGTGATGGGCTGCCGGCGACGATGACGCGCGACCTCGCGCGCGCCAAGCGTCCGGAGCCGCTCGTGCCACCCGAGCAGATCGCGACCGTGCGCGAGCGAGTCACCTACACGGGCGAGGTTCTTATGCCGCTCTCGCCCGACGAGGTCTGCGAGCGCGTCGGAGATCTCGTTGACCTCGGGGTGCGCGGGTTCGTGGTGTGCCTGCTCAACGCCCACGTCAACCCTGAGCACGAGCTGCTGGTCCGGGAGGTCCTCAAGGAGGAGTACCCAAGCAGCTACCTGGGTCGCTTCCCGGTGATCCTCTCCCACGAGGTGTCCAAGCGCTCGGGCGAGTACGTGCGCTCGATGACCGCGATCATCGACGCCTATCTGCACCGCTTCACGGCCGACCGGCTGTCAGCGCTGCGTGACGACCTGCGCGTGCGGGGCTACCGCGGCGAGCTGCTGCTCGTGCACAACACCGGCGGCATGGGAAGCCTCGCGCGCACCACGCCGGTGCGCACGGTCAACGCCGGGCCGGTGTCGGGGCTCTACGGCTCGCGTCACCTCGCGGCGAGCTTTGGATACGACAAGCTCGTCACGACCGACATGGGGGGCACGTCGTTCGACGTCGGCGTCGTCGTGCAGGGCTCGGTTCGCTTTTACCAGTTCAACCCGGTGATCGACCGCTGGCGAGTTCAGGTGCCGATGATGGACATCAAGGCGATCGGCGCCGGAGGCGGCTCGATCGCCCGCCTGGATCCCGTCGCCGGCGTCGCGGTAGGTCCGGAGTCGGCCGGCTCGACTCCGGGACCCGCCTGCTACGGCCAGGGCGGCACGGAGCCCACGGTCACAGACGCGAACCTCGTGCTCGGCTACCTCGACCCCGACGGCTACCACGGCGGCGAGCTTCCGCTTGAGCGCCGGCGCGCCGAGCGAGCGATCGAGCGGCGCATCGCCAAGCCGCTCGGGACCGACGTGCTCGACGCGGCGCGGCGGATACGCCAGATCGTGGACGAGCGCATGGGGTCGGAGATATTCCGCGAGGTGACGCTCAAGGGATATGACCCGCGCGAGTTCACGGTCTTCTCCTTCGGCGGCGGCGGGCCGCTGCACGCCTGCGGCTACGCCGGTGTGCTCGACGCGCAGCAGGTCGTCGTCCCCCCGCACAGCTCGGTCTTCTCGGCCTCCGGTGCGGCCGGGCTCGAGCTGCTGCGGATCTACGAGCGCTCGTCCTGGATGACGCTGTTCAACCCGCTCACCAAGCAGCTGTTCACCGACTATGAGGGATTCAACGCGATCGTCGACGGGTTCCGCGAGCAGGCGGTCAAGGACTTCGTCGCCGAGGGCTTCGACAGCGACCGGATGCGCACATCACTGGAGCTCGACGCCCGCTCGGGCAGCCAGCTCAACGTGATCACGATCGTCAGCCCCGTCGATCGCATCGAGAGCGACAACGACCTCGCCGCCGTCCTGCAGGCCTACTTTGCGGAGTACGCAGATCGTTTCGGGGGCCTAGCGCTCACGCGCGAGGTCGGTGTCTCGATCGACGCGATCCGCCTGCGGGCCTGGATACCGCGCGAGCCGTGGGAGCTGTCGGCGCTCGGGCGCAGCGACCGCGGCGTGGAGGCGGCGCGGCGCGGCGAGCGCGAGTGCTGGTGGCAGGCCGGCGGCCTGCAGGCGACGCCCGTCTATGACTATGCGGCGCTGGGGCCGGGCCACGAGCTTCGCGGCGCGGCGGTCGTGGAGGCCGCCGACACCACGATCCTCCTCGAGCCGGGCTGGCACGGGCGGATGGACGAATACGGGTTCTTCACGATGCGCAAGGAGAAGCAATGACGAGAGCGACCGACCCCACAGCCCAGCCCGCCGTCCCTAGGCCGCGCACCCCGGAGACCGATGCGTTCCTCACCGACCTGCTCACCAACCAGCCGGTCATGTTCGCGCCGGACCCCGAGATCATGAACGAACACCGGATCCGTCCACGCAGCGAGCGCGAGGAGGCCGCTCTCGCGGCGATCACCGACGCGACCGAGCTGACGATCGCCCAGAGCCGAGTCGAGGCCATCATTGAGAGCGCCAAGGACATGCTCCAGCAGATCAGCGCGGCGCCCGCCGCCAAGTGGGGCGACCTGACGGTCGGGGTCTACAGCCGCGACGGTGACATGTCGCTGTGCACCTCCAGCGGCGTGAACATCTTCTCGGCCGCGGCGTCTCCGGTTCCCAAGTTCATCAACCGCTACTGGGCCGATGAGCCGACCGTCGGAGTACGCGAGGGCGACGTCTTCTACCACAACGACTCCCACTACGGGGGAGCGCACAACCCCGACCATACGCTGCTGCTGCCGCTGTTCTGGACCGGCGAGCACATCGCGTGGGTGGGCGCTGTTATTCACGAGGGGGAGAACGGCGCGATCGATCCGGGCGGCTTCGCCCCGCGCGCGACCGACCCTTATGGCGAGGGCCTGAGGATCCCGCCGATGAAGATCGGGGAGGACTACACGCTGCGCCGCGACGTCGTGAACATGTTCCAGAATCACGTCCGCGATCCGCTCATGTGGCTGATCGACATCCGTTCGAAGCTCGCGACCGCGCGCGACGTGGAGCGCCGCCTGCACGACTTCATGAGGGAGCGCTCACCGGAGCTGCTGATCGCCACCCTGCGCACCGTGCTCGAGAACACCGAGGCCGAGGTGCATCGTCGCCTCGCGCGGTGGCCAGACGGGATCTACCGCGCTGTGCACTTCGGCGACTGCACGCTGCTCGAGGAGCGCCTCTACAAGATCGCGGTGGAGTTCGAGAAGCGCGGCGATCGGCTCACCATGCGCACACACGGCACCGCGCCGGCAATCGATCGCGCGATGAACGCGCAGGCGCATACCGTGAAGTCGCTCGTGGGCAACGAGTTCATGAACTTCCTGTTCGCGGACCTGCCGCGCAACGCGGGGTTCGTCTCGGCGATCGACTTCGAGCTTGAGCCCGGAACCATGCTCAGCGCCACACGCGAGCATGCCACGTCGCTGTCGATGCTCAGCGGTTTCTACCTCAACACCACGGTGCACACCGCCTTGACCAAGGCGCTGTTCTCGAATCCCGGGGTCACCGAAGTGATCGCGCCCTGGTACGCGATGCTGCCTACGCTCCAGTACGGCGGGATCACCCAGCACCTCCAGCTCACCGCGAACATCTCCGTCGAGCTCAACGCGATGGGCGGCGGGGCGCACCGGGACCGCGACGGCGAGCACGCGGCCGCACCGTTCTTCGCGACGCTCGCCGACTGGGGCGAGACCGAGGATCGCGAGACCGAGATCCCGGTGCTGTGCCTCTGGCGCCACATCCCGCCCGACAACCACGGCTTTGGCAAGCATCGCGGTGGAGCCTCGGTGGAGTGGTCGTACGCCCTGTGGGGCAGCCAGATCTTCGCCTTCATGGTCACCTCCACCGGCGCGCGGTTCCCCGTCACCGGCGGCCTCTTCGGCGGCTACGGCGGCGGCTGCACTCCGCTGACGATCGTCAAGCCCGAGGGCGGCACGGGGGCGCTGCGCGAGTGGCTCGCAGACGGCGCACCGGGGCTCACCTACGACGTCGCGGCGATGATCGCCGACAGGCCGCTCGCCGGTGAGTATGAAGTCACAAACCCGTCTCGTCCCGCCGTCCCGATCCCCGAGGGCGAGATCTGGATCCAGCGCATTGGCGGGGGCGGCGGCTACGGCGACCCGCTCGAGCGCGACCCGGAAGCGGTCATGACCGACCTGCGACGCGGTCTGATCAGTCCCGAGGTTGCGCGTCACGTGTACCTGATTGCATGGGGCGAGGAGCGGGCGCAGCTCGATACGGAGGCCACCGAGAGCGCACGCACTGCTGAGCGAGCAGCGCGGCTTGCGCGCGGCAAGAGCTACGACGCGTTCGTGGCCGAGTGGCGGCGCGAGGAGCCCCCCGAGGGCGTGCCTTACCTCGGCTCCTGGGACTGGGCGTCCGAGGAGGGCAGCTGACGTGCAACTCGCGCCCGTCCTGCAGGAGGTGGCGGCCCGTGTCAACCCGACGCCGCCCGAGGAACGCCTGCGCCAGCCCGCCCGCTGGGCCTACGCGCTGCGCGACGCCGTGGCGCTCGCGCGCCCGGACTGGATCGTGACCCATCACGACCTCCAGTTCGAGGCGCTCGCCGCGGCCGAGCAGGTGGGCACGGTCGAGGATGCGCCCGACGCAGACCTCGCCGCCTCCGCGCTCGGCGGCGCCGCGCTCGAGCTCACCGAGACGCTGAGAGGCCTCTACCCATCCGGGATCATCGCGGCATCGGTGACGGGACCAGCGACGATGGCTGCGCGACTGGCCTCGACGCTCGGCGAGACCGACGTCGACCTCGAGACCGCAGCGCTCGACTGCGGCGACGCGCTGGCCGCGCTGGCCGCCGCCCACGCCGAGCGAGGCGCGAGCCGCGTGATCGTCTGGGAGCCGGACGCCGGCGGCCTCGAGCCCGGCGCGCTGGCGCAGGCGCACGAACCGCTGCTGCGTCGTCTCACCCTGCTGGGCCTGGACGCGGTGGCGGTCGGCGCGGACGGCCTTCGCGAGTGCGACTACGCCGCGCTGGCCTGCGCCACCGGCGGCCGCGGAGCGGCCGTGCTCGGAGCAGGCGCGTTCGGCGACAGCGCCAGTCTCGATGCGGCGCTGGCCGGCGCGGAGGCGAGCGCGGGGGCGGACGCGGTCCTCATCAGCGACGGGCCCGTACCGGGCGACTGCGACCTGACAGCACTGCGCCGGCTCGGCGAGCGCACAGTGGAGACGAAGACGCCAGGAGGAGCGAGATGATCGGCAGATCGTTCGGCAGCGTGCTCGACGCGTGCGCCCACAACTACCCCCGCGAGACCGCCCTCGTGCAGGGCGACGTGCGGCTCAGCTACACCGAGATGTTCGGGCGGATACGCCAGACCGGCCGGGCGCTGCAGAAGCTGGACCTGGGGCCCGGCGACAGGCTCGCATTCGTGATGGCCGACTCGCCCGCGCTGCTCGAGGTGATGTACGGGGCGCTGTGGGCGGGCATCACCACCGTCCCGCTCAACGCGCGCCTGTCACTCGAGGATCACAAGTACATGATCGAAGACGCCCAGGCGCGCGCGCTCGTGTTCGACGCGACGATGGCCGAGCGCGGACACGAGCTACTGGCAGGATGCACGATCGAGTTCGCGATTGCGACGGACGAGGCCGCGGTGCCCGAGCGCGGCGAGCTGCTCGAGCACCTCATCACGGGGGAGGACGGCGGCGCGGGGGCGCCCGCGACCGACCCCGACCGCGAGTGCATCATCCAGTACACGGGCGGCACCACCGGCTTTCCAAAGGGGGTGCTCCACAGCCACCGCACCCTCCTGTCGTCCCTCTACTCGGCCACGCTAGAGCTCGACGTACGCCCCGGTGAGGTCAGCGGGCACATCGCGCCCCTCACCCACAGCGGCATGGTCTACGTGCTCCCAGTCTGGGCTCGCGGAGGCACCAACGTCGTCCTCGGCGGGTTCGATCCCGCGCAGCTCCTCCACGCGATCGAACACGAGCGCGTCACGAGCACCCTGATGGTCCCCACGATGCTCTACTTCCTGCTCGACCTTCCGGGCATCGCGGATCGCGACCTCTCCAGCCTGCGCACGCTCACCTACGGCGCCGCACCGATGGGTGCGGAGCGGATCGAGCAGGCGCTGGACGTGTTCGGACCGATCTTCATCCAGGTCTACGGGCAAAGTGAGGCGCCGGCCCAGATCACGGTCCTGACCAAGCGCGACCACGTCCGCGCTCGCGAGAACCCCGATCTCCTGCGCTCGTGTGGCCGGCCCGTGGCGATCGTGGACGTGCGCTGCGCTGACGACGCGCTGGCAAGCGTGCCCGACGGCGAGGCCGGCGAGATCCTCGTGCGCGGGCCCAACGTGACGCCCGGCTACATCAATAAGCCCGAGGAGACCGCGGCCGCTCTACGGGACGGCTGGCTCTGCACTGGCGATGTAGGCGTGCGCGACGAGCAGGGCTACTTCTACATTGTCGACCGCAAGAAGGACATGATCGTCTCGGGCGGCTTCAACGTCTACCCTAAGGAGGTCGAGCAGACGCTCTTCGCTCACCCCGCAGTGCGCGATGTCTGCGTGGTCGGTGTGCCCGACGAGAAGTGGGGGGAGGCCGTCAAGGCCGTCGTGGTAGTCGACCCGGACGCCGCTACCACGAGCGCAGAGCTGATCGAGTTCGTCAAGGAGCACAAGGGAAGCGTGCTCGCGCCGAAGTCTGTCGACTTCGTTGAGGCGATCCCGCTCACGAGCATCGGCAAGCACGACAAGAAGTCCGTGCGAGAAACCTACTGGGCCGGCCGCGAGCGGGCGGTCAACTGATGGCCCGCCAGCAGGGTCAAACCGAGAGGAGACACCGATGACCGGGTGGACGCTGAGCGGCAAGGTCGTTCTCATCACGGGAGGGGCGCGAGGGATAGGTGCAGCGACGGCGCGCGAGCTCGCGCGCCGCGGCGCTCGCCCGGTGTTGGCGGACCTCGACGGCGAGGCGCTAGAGCAAACCGCGAAAACCATCTCTCCGGCCCCCCTGACGATCGAGCTCGATGTGACCAACCCCGCCGCCTGCGAGGCCGCGGCGCAGCGGACCCTCGACGAGCACGGCCTGATCAACATCGTGTGGGCGAACGCCGGGATCGCCTCATTCGGCCCCCTGCAGCTCACCTCCGCGCCGGCGTGGACGCGCACGATCGAGGTCAACCTGCTCGGTGCCTACTACACGGTGAGAGCCGCGCTCCCCGCGATCATCGACCAGCGCGGGTACGTGGCGGTCACCTGCTCGCTGGCCTCCTTCGCGCATCCCCCGGCGGTGTCGGCGTATACGGCATCGAAGGCCGGCGCGGAGGCGATGTGCAACTCGCTGCGCGCGGAGGTCGCGCACCTTGGCGTGCAGGTCGCGAGCGTTCACCCGACCTGGATCGACACCGACATGGTGCGCGAGGCGGATGCGACGCAGCGGGCCGCTCGGCTGCTGCGACAGGCGATGCGCCCACCATTCAAGCGCACCTATCCGCTGGAGCGAGCGGTCCCGGACATAGTCAGCGGGTTCGAGAAGCGCAGTCGACGCATCTGCACGCCGTGGTTCGTTCAGCTCGCTCACATTCTGCGCCCAACGCTCACCTCACGCGCTTTCGAGCACAACCTCATCGCCGTGGCGCCCGAGATCACCAGCGTCTTCGAACAGGAGATGGCCGAGCGCGGCGTGGAGTCGGCGTCAGCCAGCGACCGCGTTGCCGCTCAAGTCGCACGCGAGCGCGCAGGCGCCGGCACCGGGGAGCAGCGATGACGACCGAGGCAGGGAGCAGCGACCGGCTGTCGCGTTCGGTCGAAGAGCACGCCCACTGGGCGTTCGAGAAGCTCGGCCGCCACGATCTGAGCAGCCCAGAGGAGATCTGGGCCACGGACGCGGTCGACCACTTTCTTCCCGCGCGCGACGCGGTCGGCCGCGAGGCGATCGTTGTCTTTCTGACCGAGCTGTTCGCGGCGTTCCCTGATCTCAGGATCGAGGTGGAGAACGTAGTGGCCAGCGGCCTGCACGCGGTGGTGCAGTGGCACGGAACCGGCACCTTCACAGGCGAGCCGTTTCAGGGGATCAGGCCGACCGGCCGGAGAGTCGACTTCCGTGCGTGCGACATCGTGGAGCTCCAGGAGGACAACCTCGTGCGCGAGAACACGATCTACTGGGACGGCGCCCGCTTCGCGCGCCAGATCGGAATGCTCCCCGAAGAGGGTTCTGCTCTCGATCGGCTGATGCTGGCCACGTTCAACGTTCTCACGTGGCTGCGCACGCTAGGTGGGCGCCGCCTGCAGGGGAGGCGATGAGCGTGCCGGGGACGATCTTCCTGTTCGGGGCGACCGGTTACACCGGCGAGCTCACGGCTGCGGCGCTGGTGGCACAGGGTGCAGAGCCGGTGCTCGTAGGCCGCAGCGCCGAGCGCTTGGGGGCGCTCGCCTCGGCGACCGGTGGGCTCCGGACCGAGGTCGCCGACGTAGACCGTCCGGAGTCGCTGGGCTCGCTGCTGAAGCGCGGAGACGTGCTGATCACCACGGTCGGCCCGTTCCTGCGCTACGGCGCGACCGCGCTCGATGCCGCCATTGCCGCCGGCGCGCACTACCTGGACTCCTCCGGCGAGGCGCAGTGGATTCGTACCGTTTTCGAGGACCACGGACCCGCGGCGGCCCGGGCAGGGGTGGCGCTGCTGCCTGCGATCGGCTACGACTACGTGCCCGGGAACCTGGCGGGAGCACTCGCGCTCGAGCGGGCCGGCGCGGAGGCGACACGAGTCGACGTCGGCTACTACCTCACCGGCAACGCCGGCGTGAGCAAGGCCCTCAGCGGCGGAACGCTGGCCTCGGCGGGCGAGGCGCTCGTGGCGCCCGCCTTCGCACGCAGGGGGGGCCGGATAGTCACCGAGCGAGGCGCTCGTCGCGTTCGATCCTTCGATGTGGACGGCCGTCCTCGCGCCGCGATGTCGATCGGCTCGTCGGAGCACCTCGCGCTGGTCCGATCCCACACGACCCTGGAAGATGTAAACGTGTACCTCGGCTGGTTCGGCCGGCTCTCCCGCGTGATGCAGGCAACCTCCGCGATCAACGCATTGGCACTCCAGGTACCTGGAGTTACCACGGCCGAGCGCAGGCTCGTGCGGCGTTTCCTTCATGGATCCAGCGGCGGGCCCGATGAGGTCGCACGGGCACAGGCCGGCTCGTTCATCATGGCCCAGGCGTACGATCGGGCAGGCCACCAGATCTCGCAGGTCGAGATCCGCGGCGGCAACGGCTACGACTTCACCGGCGAGATCCTCGCATGGGCTGCGATCCAAGCGGCCGACGGTGCGGTCAAGGGAACCGGCTCCCTGGGCCCGGTCGACGCGTTCGGGCTGCGCACGCTGGAGCACGCCTGTCACGGCTTCGGGTTCGGCGAGCCCGGCAGGGTCCTCGACTGAGGTTGACCGCGCGAACCTTCGCGGTACTCTGCACTGCTCAATCGGCGCCGCCACCGAGAAGTCGGATCGTGCTGAGCCGCCCAATGAACTGGGCCGGTGCTGCTCCTTTCTTGGTACGAGCGAGCGTCCGCGCAAGGGCCATGGTCACGCTCGCTTGGGACGACCTGGAGCTGCTGGCGCCGGCTCGTGACTGCGGATTCGCGCTACGGCCGCGCGATCGCCGTCCGGCACACCAGATCTCGCTGATCGCGGGCCGCCTCGGACTCGCGGTCTGCCGACACGTCGACCTCGAGCTGCGGCGCCGGCCTGCGACCCTGCCGCTCCTGCCCGATGTCGAGGACGAGCAGGATCAGGTTCGCACCGGCCGTCGCTCCCACGATCGCCGTGATGACCGCAAACAGCCCGGTCGTCGCGTTGCACCCCAGCCAGGCGCCGACAAGGGCCCCCGCCAGCGCCGCGGAGAGGCCGATGCCCTTCGTCCTCAATGACCACTCGCGGTGGACCCAGGCCCAGTAGATCCCCAGGCCGGTCGGCACGCCGATGGAGATGCCGGCCACCACATCGCTGTCGAGCGGTACGGTCGGCAGCGCTGTCAGCACGACGAGGACGCCGGCGAACCAGCCGCCCAGGCCGAGGACGAGCGGCCACAGCGAACGGATCAACGCACTGGCCTTGCGTCCGAGCCGGCCCCGCTTGTGCACCCGGTGAGGCAGCCACAGCAGCGAGAGAACGGCAAGAGCGGCGAAGCCGAGCATCGCGCCGAGCGACGCCCTTCGCGAGCGTCGTCTGCGTCACGTCGGGCGTGAAGTCGACCGAGTCGGCTGGTGTAGCGGGACGTGTCGACGCGCGCCGCTGGCGAAGAACGTGTTGACGAGATGAGAGCCCGCTTCCGGCTCGTAGGCTCCAGAAGTCGTCGGTGTGACCGATGATTCGGCAGAACGACCTGGTGGCCGTTGGGAAGGTGCGGCATGAGCGCGCGGGTGCGCGTTCTGCGGCGGCGTCGCGAAGTCGAGGCTGCCGCCGATCACGAGAGTCGCGCACCTGCGAGTGCGCACGCGGCTGTATGCGTTGTCGTCGGGTCTCGGCAGGCCACGCGTTCGCGGAGCTGCCCGTCCGCCCAGAGGAAATCTGGTGCCGGGGTCGCCGAGGATCGAGTCGCTGTGACGGTCGCGCGAGTCGAGAAGTAGCGCTGGGCGACGCCGGCGTCGAGTCGCGCCGACGGCGGCGACCTCGCCCCAGACGAACTGCTTGCGGGAAGGCGAGCTGGGCGAGCAGCGACAGTGAACCAGAAGCCGCTCGCGTCGCCCTTCGCGGCCGAGAGCCAGCGAGCTCGAGCGTCATCGGTGCCGAGATCGGTGCGGCCGCGGACGTCGAATTGCATCAGGCCGTAGAGTGACGCGACGTCGGACGTTGCCGGTCTTGATCGGCAGGAACCAGAAGTGGTCCGGGATGCTGCGCCGCGGTGCTCCGGAGCGTGGCCGCGAGGTTGTCTGTCTGCTTGCTGCAGGAGGGGTCCTGGGCGCAGAGAGCGCGAGTAGCTTGCGGATCTGCTCGTCGGTCGTTCGCGGGTACCAGAGAAAGTTGCCGGGTGGGTTGGCGCCGATCATCACCGAGCGCAGTCGATGCTCTTCGGATAGCGCCAGGCGTAGATCAACGCGGTGCGTGTGCCCGCGCTCTCGCTGAGCAGGTCGATGCGCTGATAGCCGAGGGCGCGGCGAGTTGCGTCGAGGTCGTCGACGATCTCGGGAAGCGAGTAGCCGGCGAGGTCCACGCCGTCCTGACTCGAAGCCGGCGTGCACAGGATCGGTAGGCAGAAGACGACGCGTCGGAAGAACCCTCGCTCGAGGAAGTCGGGTGCATGCTTCAGCGCCGAGTTCGACCTCGGGACAGTCGAGCTCGTACCGAACCGTCGACGCCGCGGTAGCCGACGAGAACGACGATCGTGATCGCCGGCGAACCGGCTTGCGTCCGTTGAATTTCATGTTGCTGATTCCGGGTCCGCCTTCGAGTCGGAAGATCGGCTCGGCGGGATGCGCCGAGCGCGCCAGGATGCGGGTTACCGGGCAGCGCGATGAGCCTGCGACGTGCGCGTCATGCCGGTTCTCGGGCACGATGAGCGTGCCGCAGTCGGCGGCGGTAGCTGCCGCGCTCTGTGGTGTAGGTGCACGGCTTGAGCGTCAGCTGGCCCGCGTGCGCGCCGGCCGGCACCGAAGGCCGAGCCGGCGTGCGGTGGCGAAATCGGAGGTACACGACCGCCGACCGCCGCGATCGGCGATGAGGCGCGAGAGCGACGATCCGGGCCGGGCTGAAGCAGTCTGGTTCGTGGGGGCTTCGCATGGCACTGTCCTTTCCTGGTCGAGTGGATGCCCCGACGCTAAGCCGCGGCCGTCGCGAACGGCGTCGTCGCGAGGGCGCGTTCGACCTCGCACCACGCGAGGATTTCGAGTCCTACTCCGGTAGGAGGCGCGCGAGCGAACCGGAGTGACGTACGTTCGAGCACGTGAAGTCGACTCTGGCCCTTCGCCCGCAGGCACGCGTTCGACCTCTTGATCGTCGTCGCGGCGCTCGAGAGCGCACTCGAGATCGCCTTCAGGCACGACGCCACGCGGGCGCCGCATACACGCACTGGTTCGCGGTCCCGCGGTGGCGGTCTGGCGTGCTCCTGCTGCTCGGGCGGCGCCGCTTTCCCTTCGCGGCACCGGCGACCTTCTGGCTCCTCGCCGTGGCGGTCACGTTCGTGGACGGACGGCTGGTGGTGTTCACGAGCGGCGTCTACGTCGCCGGGCTGGCGGCCGCGTTGCTGCTCGGCAGCCTCCGCGACCCTTCGCAGGCGCGATTGGGCCTCGCCATCGTGCTGGGCGGCGCGGCGATCGTCGTTTACCACGACCCGAACCACTCTCCCAGCGAGCTCGTCTTCATTCCGATCCTGTTCGCGATGGGGTGGCTCGTCGGCTTTGCACTACGGGAGCGCGCGCTGCAGGCCGACGCAGCGGAGGCCCGTGCGAGCCAGGCCGAGCGTGAACGCGAGGTCGCGGCCCGCATCGCCGTCGCCGAGGAGCGCGCGCGCATCGCACGCGAGCTGCACGACATCGTTGCCCACGCCGTCAGCGTGATGGTGCTCCAGGTCGGGGCAGTCCGGCACAGGCTCCCCGCCGAGCTCGACGAGGACAGGTTTGCGCTCAGAAGATGTGGAACGAGGTCGGCCGCACGGCGCTCGCGGAGATGCGCCGCCTTCTCGGCGCCATGCGCAGCGACGGCGAAGAGCTTGACCTGACGCCTCAACCCGGCCTTGGCAGCCTCGAGCCGCTGCTCGAGGACCTCCGCCGCGCCGGGCTTGCCGTGGAGCTGCACGTGGAGGGCGAGCCGCTCCCGCTCCATGCGCGCGATCGACCTCTCCGCCTACCGAATCGTCCAAGAGGGATTGACGAACGCGCTCAAGCACGCCTGGTGCCGGCCGTGCAGATGTGATCGTTGAGCTACGGCTCAGACGAGCTGCAGATCGACGTGCGCGACGACGGCCGCGGCGCGTCGAGCAGCGACGGTCTCGGCCACGGACTTGTCGGAATCCGCGAGCGGGTCAAGCTGTGCGGCGGTGAGATGTCCGCGGGCTCCGTAAACGGCGGCGGCTTCGTCCTCAGTGCACGGCTCCCGTTGCAGGGCGAGCCGCGATGAGCGATCCGCGTCCTCGTCGCGGACGACCAGTCGATGGTTCGCGCGGGCTTCCGGATGCTGCTGCGCGGACGAGGACGGCATAGAAGTGGTCGCCCAGGCGATGCAACGGGCTCGGAGGCAGTCGAGAAGGCCGCGCGCTTCCGGCCCGACAGTCGTCCTGATGGACATCCGCATGCCCGAGCTCGATGGCCTCGAGGCCACACGGAGGATCCTGGCCGCAGACGGCCTCGCGCGGATTCTGATCCTGACGACGTTCGACCTCGACGAGTACATCTACGAGGCGCTCCGAGCCGGCGCGAGCGGCTTCGTCTCAAGGACGACCCGCCCGAGCAGCTCATCACCGCAATCCGAACAGTCGCCGGCGGAGATGCGCTGCTCTCACCCGTCATCACAACGCGCGTGATCAAGCAGTTCGCGCGCACCGCACATCCCGCGCCTCCACGAGAGGTGGAAGATCTGACGGAGCGCGAGCTGGACGTCTTTCGCCTGATCGCCCGCGGCCTCTCAAACGCCGAGATCGGGCAGGAGCTCTACATCAGCGAGACCACCGTCAAGACACACATCACGCACATACTCCAGAAGCTCAACCTCCGCGACCGTGTCCAGGCGGTCGTATTCGCGTACGAGACGGGCCTTTTCGAGGCCGACGCGCGACCGTAAGCGATCGCCGAGCGCGAGATCACCGTCGGGCAGCTTCGCAAGGGAGGGGTCCGCGCAATGATCGCCGTGCCCGACGAGGCGCCGCTCCCAGCTCGGGTGACGATCGGCCGCTCGCCGCCCGACCTGCGTCGGTGTTGGCCCGGTGATCCACAGCCGTCGCGCGCCTGCTTCCCATCGGATGCGAAAGCGCATCGAAACCCCGAGAGGACTGTCGCGGCTCGGTCGTCCCAGGCAGGACTGCGCCACGAGGCGCCATATGACCGGGTGGGGTGAAAGACCCTGCCGCCGGCCGCCGTAACGGTCGGGAGAAGCCGAGGGGCAGCCTGATTCCTGAGGTGAGGCGGAGGGCGGGAGCAGCCCCTGACGATCGAGCAGCGGTCCGCCGCCAGCGGGCCGGGTGCGCTAGCAAGGCAGAAAGGCGTAGGAGACGAACCAGTGCTTGAAGCCCCGATACTGGACAGCAGCCCGGAAACTGGCGGCTGTGGGCTGTTGGGATGCTCGGTCCTCGTTGCTGTTGGGGACCGTCTCTCCCGTCCGGTTATCGCTCGGGCGGGCGAGGCCGCGTGCCGTGTTGCGGTAGCGCGCGGCGATGTCCCCGGGGTACAGCTGGGCGCCGACCCTGCCGACCGGTCTATGAGTGAACGTGGGAAGCGTCCCGGCGGTGCCCGCCGAGCTTTGCTCGGGCTAGCGCAGCCTCCACGTTCTCGTTCGGTTCTCACAGCAGGCGTCGCAGGCGCTTCCCTCGGGCAGCCTGACGGGATAGGAGATAGGGGGGTCTGAAATGGCCCCTGTCGTCCGAAACGGCTCCCTTTGTCCCAAGCGTTATTCCGCGGCGGGTTTCTGGGATGCGCGCTTCGTGGCGGAATGCGGCAGTGAAGGGCTTTCGGCGGTTGCCGCTTGGTGCGACTCACGGCGTCAGTTGCGCACCCCGCGAGTCAAGAAATTCTCCTCCCACATGGACGGCGTGAACGCGACGCCGGGTCGCCCGCCGACGACGAGGACCAGCGTGCCGGCCTCGAGCGCGACCGCTTCACGCACCAGCGCGGGGTCCCGCACCGCGACGACGCCGCCGTGCGGGACATCGATGGAGGTGCCGTCGACGGTGAAGCGCGCCGCACCGCGGACCACGACGTAGATCTCCTCGGAGCCACCGGGGTCGTCGTCCTCGGCGAGCTCGTCATGGCGCTCGATGACAAGGTCGCCGGCCTGCTCGGCGACGTACGCGTTCGTCCCGAAGGCGGTGATCCCAAGCTCACGCCGCAGCGGCTTCCAGTCCGGGAGCGGCTCGTCCGGGAAGCGGATCGTGTCGATCGCGTCGAGGTGCGTCACGCGGTAGGCCGGCTCCATCGGGCGACTGTACACCCCGCGCCGCCTCGCGCAAACGGCGGGGCGCCGCCCCCCGTCGTTGCGGGCGTGACCGGGCGAACGAAGTTCAGCTACGACCTGTGGGGCGACACCGTCAACACCGCCACCCGCATGGAATCGAACGCGCTGCCCGGCACGATCCAGGTGACCGAGCGGGCCTACGAACGCCTCCGACATCGGTTTGAGTTGCGCCAACGCGGCACAATTGAGGTGAAGGGCAAGGGGCAGATGACTATCTACCTGCTGATCTCTGAACGCGGTTTCGGCGTCCCCGACTGCTCGCCTTCCTCACGAGCCCTAGAACGGCCGTCACGGGTCGTGTGACGTTGGGCATACAGGCCGATCGGAGCAGCGTTGACGTGTACTATCGGCCGATGACGCAACAGCAGCGCGCGGGTGCGGTGGCGGTCGCCAACGAGGAAGCGGTGCGTGCATGGGACACGGTCCTCTATGAGCGGTGGAAGTCGAACCGCAAGGTGTTCGTGGGCGCGCTGGCAGAGGTCACCGAGGACGTCTTCGAGCTCTTTCCGCCGCCCGAGCGTGAGTGCTGCATCGACATCGGGTGCGGCTTCGGCGAGACGACTCAGCAGCTGGCTGAGCTCGTCGGACCGGGAGGCTTCGCGCTCGGCACCGATTCCTCGCCGCGGTTCATCGAGGACGCCCGTCGCGAGGCCGTCGAGGCGGGTGTCGTGAACGTTGAGTTCGAGACCGCCGATGCGCAGACGGCTGAGTGGGATCCCATCTACGACTACGCCTTCTCGCGCATGGGGACGCAGTTCTTCGCCGCACCGGTTCCGGCTATGCGCGCGATCCGCGGCGCGCTCAAGCCCGGCGGCAGGCTCGCCAAGGTCTGCTGGCGCCGCAAGGCCGATAGCCCGTTATGGGCGGAGACCGAGCAGGTCGTTGAGCGGTTCCTCTCGCGCCCCGAGGAGTACGAGGCCGACACCTGCGGGCCCGGGCCATTCTCGCTCGGTAACCCCGAGACCAGCCGTGGGATTCTCGAGGCCGCCGGGTTCGAGGAGATCGAGCTGCATCAGCGCGACTTCGACTACTTCATGGGCGCGGACATGGACGAGGCGGTCGACTCCCTGCTCGCGATCGGACCCGGCGCCGAGCTGATCCGCCTGAACGGCGAGCACGGGGAGAGCCGTCGGGGCGAGATCGCCGAGGCCCTGAGGGACCACTACGCCGCCTGGCAGAAGCCCGACGGCTCCATAGTCGGCCGCGGGTCCGTGTGGATCGTTGCGGCCACGAACCCCGGTTAGCACGAGGTACCCGCGTCAAGGGACCGTGCTAGCCAGTCCCGGTGCGCGCGGCGCCGTCCGTAGCCCGACGCACCAGACGCCCGCTTATCTGAACTGTGGCCTCCCGTCAAGTGGCGGGGTCCGGGGGTGAGTGGTTGTGGTTGGTCGTGTGGTGGTTCGCTCCGTGGATGCCCGGGCTTATCTGGGTCCGCGACCTGATGGTCGGTGACGTGATGGTTGATCGGTCGTTTCGGGTGGAGCGACTCCGGCCGCTCGGTCTTCGTTGGGCCGCCACGGTGACGCGGGAGCCACAGGCGCTGAGGGAGCTGGTCGGAAGCTTGGGTGCCATCTTGGAGTTGTGGGCGTAGCGGAGCGAGCTGTGGGGTTGGTCGCTCAGGTGGTCGTGATCGGCTCGAGCGCGGCTGGGCCGAGCTCGCGCAGGATGTGGAAGGAGCGTCGCGCGAGCTCGCGCGCGATCGTTATCGATGCGCGGGTGCGTGTGAGCCCGCGCGCCTTCAGCGCGAGATAGTCCTCATGGTCGGGGCTCTTCGGGCGAGTCGCCGACAGGGCTGCCTCATAGAGCGCCCAGCGCAGGTGCGGTGAGCCCTGGCGGTTGAGCTTGCCCACGCGTGAGCGTCGATCGGAGCGGTGCACGCCGATGTCGATCCCGGCCATCCGCACGGCCTTGCGCGACGCCGAGAGGCGCTGGACGTCGCCGAGCTCTGTGAGCGTCATCAGCGCGGTGAGCTCGCCCATGCCGAACTCGAACGGGAGCTGCTCGACCACTATCGGCTGGTATTCGAGAAGCGGCCGCCGTGGTGGACCCCTCCGGCTCAGCTCGGATGGCGATAAACAGCTACGTCCACTTTGTCCACGCCGTTGTCGGCGTTCCGGTCGAGTCGGGTAGGCTGACGATCCGCTCCGCCGGATCACACACCTTCGGCAGGCGAGCCCTCACCGACTGGGGTTTGACACCTCTTCGCGGATGTAGTCGATATCGAAGTCGTGCTCCCAGCTCGCGCCCTGGTCGGCGGACTTCTCCCAGCGTCCCCGGATCGTTCGCGCGTCGGGGTCGAGCTGCGCGTGGAAGCGTTGAGAGAACTCGGCGGTATCTCTCCACATCCGCCAGTGCGCGTCCTTGAGGCTCATCCGATAGATGCGCGACACGCCGCGATCGTCCGCATAGAACACGGAATAGTCGGGTTCGCTGTCGTCACGTCCAACGATCCAGACGGCAGCTGGGGGATGCTCCGAATCGCCTTGACGCATCCGAAGCGCGGAGCCACCCTCGATCCAGTCGATCTCGATTGACCCCCTGACCCGGCTATCGGGCTCGGGCAGAAATGCCGCGTTGTAGAGCTCCATGCGCCAGTGGCCCACGAGAAGCTCAAGGTCGGCCAGTGCCGGGTTGATGCTCATTGTGTCGTTCCTCCTCTAACGGCTTCGGGTTCATGACTAAGACCCAGCTCAAGGGACGATCAAGCGAGGTTCGGGCTGTCGAGCACCAACCTCTACGGCGTCGACTCCAGTGGCCACACCTCGACGACACCGTGTGCGACCGCACAAGGGGTCTTGGAGGCGAGGCCGACCGCCTCTTCGAGAGTGGAGGCCTCGATGAGCGCGAACCCGGCGATTGGAAGGTCCGAGCGCAGGAACGGCCCCTCGCTGGTGTCCACGCCGGCCCCGTCGTGATTGCGCACTTGCACGGGCTGGCCGGCAATACCCATCAAGGCTCCTTCCGCGCGTAGGCGATCGTCGTGTTGATGGGCCGCATCGCGAATTGCGGGGTCAGTCCGGTCGTACCCTGCGCGATCTCCATATCCGATGGTCACGAATCTCGGCACGAACACCTGCCTCCTGAACTTGTCGTTGATTCTTGACGATGCGATTACTCCTGCGGGCGGACGAGCCGTGGGTTCCAGAGAACCTCCCATAGGTGTCCGTCGGGATCGCGAAAGTAGCCCGAGTAGATCCCCCATGCCCGGTCGTGCGGTGGGTCGGTAAGCGTGGCTCCGGCGGCTTCGGCTTGGGTCAGCAGGGCGTCGACCTCGGCCTTGCTTGCGACCGCGTGTCCGATGCTGAACTCGCCTGGCTTCGGCGGACCGAGCGGGACCTTGGCGTCCTTCGCCAGCTCGGTGCGGGGGTAGAGCGACAGGAGCAGCCCGTTCTGCAGCTCGAACAACGCGATCGCCCCGGCCGGCTCGACGTCGTCGCCGGCGAACTCGGTGCCGATCACCCCACGGGACTCCCATCCGAGGCCGTCCCGGTAGAAGCGCAGCGCCCGCTCCAGATCGGCTACGGCGAGCGTGATCATGTCGATTCGGGCTTCCATCTTCGGCCTTTTCTTGTTGGCTTCCCGAGCGTTAGCTCTACACCGATCTGGGCGACACTACACGCCGGGTACCCGATTGGCGCACAGGCTATCCGCGCTCGCCGCAGACCGCCGAGAACGTTGCGCTTTCCGACCGAAAGGGAGCGTGTCGACAGACGCCGGTCAGGGGCCTGGATAGGACGATCTCCGAGGGGCCAGTACCGACCAGGCCATGACGGCTGCTTCGCCCCGCAGGAAGCGATCGTCTGGCCGACGCGCCTGAACGTCGTCCGCAGCAGGCACCTCAACAGTGGGCTTCTAGGCGCTCGCTTTGACCCAGAAGCCGCGCTCAGGGCTGGCCCAGGCGGGCCGGCTGATCGTGCTCCTTTGATCGAGAAGGAGTCGCGGGCGTGCGGCGCCGTGGCCCGACCGCGCCGTCGCTGCCCGGCGACCAAGCCGCGCGAGGTTGACCGATCCGCGATCCTCGTGGAGAATCGCCCGGACCCGTCATGACGGAGTACCTCCTCTCAAAGCAGGGCCTGCCAGACGTCGAGCGCCCGCGTCTGAAGCTTCTCGAGGAGGTCCACGACCCGTTGACGATCAGCCAGCTGGACGCGATAGGCGTCGGCGCGGGCTGGCGATGCCTGGATGTCGGGGCGGGCGGAGGGTCAGCGACGAAGATGCTCGCCGCGCGCGTCGGCAGCACGGGTTCGGTGCTCGCAGTGGATCTCGACACGAGCCTGCTCGAGGAGCTGGCGGGCGATCGGATCGAGGTTCGCCGCCACGATCTACTTGTCGACCCGCTCCCGGAAGCCGAATTTGACCTAGTGCACGCACGGCTCTTGCTTATGCATCTTCCGTCGCGGTTGGACGCGCTGCGACGACTGGCAAGCGCCGCACGGCCTCGAGGATGGCTTGCTGTAATGGATCCCGACTTTACGACGGTGGCCCTATCGCCAACGAACCTGACATGGGAGCGAGTTTGGTCGGCGTTCATTGATGCGCTCGTGGACGGCGGCTGGGACCCGCGCTATGGCGCACGCCTGTGTGGCGATCTACAAGCGCTCGGCCTAGTCGATGTTCACGCCGAATGCGTCACTGGCCGCGGGCCAGGTGGCACACTCCATCCTCGCCTGCTGTCCTTGTCGTTAGAGCGCCTACGCGAGCGGATGGTGGCGTTAGGAGCAGACAGCGAGGAGATCGACGAGGCCCGGCGGCTGCTCGGGGATCCCGCGAACATGATCACCGGTCCGATGAGATGCGCGGCACGCGCGCGGCGCGAGTGACGGGTCCCGCTTCCCTCCTGGTGGGATAGGAACACTCTCCGCGAGAGTGCTGCTCTCCGCCGAAAGCAAGACTTCGAGACCGCTCGGTCGAGATGCCTGGTTTGGACGACTTGGACGCGTCGGCGCTGACGACCCGATCACGTCTCATAGGTCATCCTCTCGTTGCCTCGACCGCCACCGGGAGAGGGCCGGGACGACTTGCCCGGTGCAGGGCCTTAAGCAGATCAGCCCGTCCCGGCAGCGGTGAGGTGCCGCAAGCGGCAACAGGACGTAGCCCCAGTTGAGGGCCTTGTCTATGAGGTTCCGCAACGGTACCTCCTGGTCGGGGCGAT
This sequence comes from uncultured Solirubrobacteraceae bacterium, assembly GCA_963709885.1. GTDB lineage: Bacteria > Actinomycetota > Thermoleophilia > Solirubrobacterales > Solirubrobacteraceae > Palsa-744. Next base: position 116,506 of record CAVPXY010000004.1, read on the forward strand.
GTGAAGTCCCGACCGATGAAGGAGGAGCGATGGGAAGTTACGCCGGCGTTGACTGGGCGGCGGAGAAGCACGACGTGCTCGTCGCCGATGAAACTGGCGAAGAGCTATTGGCGGGCACGTTCGCGCACGACGAGAAGGGGCTGCGCGCGCTCTGCCGGGCGCTTGTGCGGCTGAAGGTAGTACTGGTCGCGATCGAGCGGCCGGACGGGCTGTTGGTCGAGCGGTTGTTGGATGCGGGGTTGCGGGTGCTGGCGCTGCATCCCAATCAGGTCGCGGCCGCGCGGGCGCGGTTTCGCGTCTCGGGCGGTAAGTCCGATCGCTTCGACGCGTTCGTGCTGAGCGAGCTAGCGCGCACAGACAGCCATCGCTTCCGGGTGCTCGAGCCCGACTCGGATGAGACGAAGGCGTTGCGGGCGCTGACCCGCGCGCGGGAAGATCTCGTACACGCTCGTGTGGCGTTGAGCAACCAGTTGCGCGCGGAGCTCGAGCGATTCTGGCCCGGCCCGATCGGCCTGTTCACGAAGCTCGACAGCCCGATCTCGCTTGCGTTCCTGGAGCGATACCCGAGCCCCGCCGACGCCCGCGGCTTGGGTGAAGGGCGCCTTGCGGCATTCCTCGCGCGGCAACACTACTCCGGGCGCCAGAAGCCCGCCAAGCTGCTCGCGAAGCTCAGGCGCGCGCCTGAGGGACGCGTCGGCGAGGCTGGCCCGCCCGGCGAGCGCTCGTGCTGGCGCTGGTCGCGACGATCAAGCCTCTCGTCGCCCAGATCGGGCAGCTCGATCGGCAGATCGCGACCGCGCTGCGCGCGCATCCGGACGGCGAGATCTTCCTGTCGCTGTTCAAGGATCCCGACAGCGTGATCTGCGCCGCGGAGCTGCTGTCCGAGATCGGTGACTGCCGCGCGCGCTACCCAACACGCGACGCGCTCGCCGGCGACGCCGGCCAGGCCGCCGTGGCGATCGAGTCCGGCAAACGCAAGGCAGCGTGCTTCCGTTGGGGTTGCAACAAGCGACTACGCGCAGCGTTCTGCACGCTGGCCGACAGCACCCGCCACTGGCACCCCTGGGCGCAAGACCGCTACGCCGCAGCTCGCGCCCGGGGCCATGAGCACCCCCGCGCGCTGCGGACCGTCGGCCGCGCCTGGTGCCGCATCGTCTGGCAGTGCTGGCAGGAGCGCGCCCCGTATGACCCCGCGCGCCACCGCGGCCTACAGCAACACATCGCCGTCACGATCCCGACCCCGTCGGGGCCCCGCCCCGACCTCGCTGCGACCCAGCGGATGGCCGGCGACGCCGTCACCGAAATGGCGGCCCGCAGGGCCGAGCGCGAAGCGCTTGACGGCAAGCCGACATCCGCTATCGCGCCAGGGGGTTGACACAGGACGACTGCTTACTCGGCGCAATGCGGCGGTCTCGCCGGCACCGCGCGTCTGTGCTCGTGCTCGTCCCATGCGAGCGCGAGCGCGGTCTTGGCGCGGACGCTCGCTCGCCTGTGAAACCGGCAGTGCGGCGTTTGCTGTGCCAACCGAGATCGTCAGGTGAGTATCGCGTCCACCACGTCGAGCAGCACGCGACCTGCGGCGTGATCGTCGGTGTCCAGGCTCGGGTTGTAGATGGTGACGTCCATGCCCGCGATCAGCCCGCTGCAAAAGAGCGGACGCGCAAGGCCGACCACCTCGCTCGGCGTCAAGCCGCCATCGAGACGCCAGTCCACCGCCGGCATCAACTCGTCGTCGAGACAGTCGGCGTCGAGATGAAGCCACACCCTGTCGACGCTCGTCGCGGCCAAGAAGGCTGCTGCGTGGTTTGCAGCATCCTCGACGCCCGCCGCAGCGCGTAGCTCGGTCAGGTTGCGGACGAGCATCGGCTCGCGGTAGACGTCCCGGCTGCCGTCGCGTAGTTGCAGGGCTCGATCGCGATGACCGTAGACGACGCAGGCCGCCGCTGACACGAGGGGCCGGCGCCCCTCAAGGTCTGAGATCACGTCGGGGCCGTGACCGGTCGCGATCCACAGGTCACTGTCGGAGAGCTCCCCAGTGCCGTCGGGCAGATCCCAGAAGTCGGTGTGACCGTCCAGCAGCACCAGCCCGGCCGAGCCAAGCCGGCGCAGCGCAAGCAGGCACCCCAGCAGCACGCTGGCGTCTCCACCCAGCACGACCGGAAACTGGCCCGCGTTCAGCATCTGACAGACACGGTCGGCCTGCTCGATCGCCAGCATGGACGCGGCCTGCACATTGCGCGCTCCGAGCACCGGGTCGCGTCTGTCGTCAAACGCTGGGGCGCCTAGAGCAGGAGCGACCGGAGCGCCTATTCGCTCGGCGAGTCCCAGCTGAAGCAGAACCGCGCCAAGCCGCTCAACACCCACGGGTCGCAGCCCGAGATTGGTTTCGACGTGCAGAATCTGAGGTCGCAGCATCGAGAGCGAGAATATGTGCTCTCAGCGTCCCATCACCGCGCGTCTTGCTTCCAAGGTCAGGCGAAAGCGGGCGTGTACCGATCCTCAGTCGGTGCTGTCGAGTTTCGTCCGATTCGAGAGCCTGCGACGCCTCAGCCGAAACGACTGCCTTCACGCGGAGGGAGAGGTAACCGCGCTGCGCGAGTGCGCGCTTCATCCTCCCCAGAGGCGGGAGGGGGAGCAGCGTCGCTGGGCCCTGGCTGGTGCGGACGCTTGCCGGTGCTACCCCGCGGCCGCCGAGCAGGGGATCGGGTGGTTTGCCCGGAAGAGATCGTGCCGGTCGTAGCGCACCTTCACCGCTTGGAGCCGGTCGAACGTCTCAGGCGGATAGAGCATGCGGGTGTCGATGGGGACGTCAACGAAGTTGGCGAACTTGACGCCCGAGTCCCACGGCTCGAGTGCGTTGGAGACTAGGTCGAAATGCGCGTTGATCGCCGACGCCATGCCGGGGTCCATGACCATTCCTACGCCCAGAGTGAGGAACGCTTGGTCGAGGCTGGCGAGGGCGCCCGCATCCGGCGGGGCCTCGGTCAGTGCGCCCCCGAGCAGGCGCAGCTCGAGCGACAGAAGCGGCGATCCGGAGTCAGGGCCGACTGCCTCGACGATCGTGTCGATCGCCGCCGGTGGGAGCTCGTCCAGCAACTGGCCGCTCGTAGCGAAGGGCACTGGATCCTCGGGATCCATGTGTAGGTGTCCCAACGCCGCGGGCGGAACGGCCGCGAAGGTATCGAGCTCTGGTGCGAGGTCGCGCAGAGGTCGCAGGAGCTCGCCTCCGGATTCCTCAGCGCCCAGGTAGGCGGCCTCGACGACCACGAGCTGACGCCCGCGAACGGGCTCCGGGATGTCGGGCAGCGGCGGGACCTGAAGGACTCGCGCCCACGTGCTCATTTCGTTGGGCAGACCGGAGACCCACTCACGCCACGCGTGGAGGACGTCAGCCGTGCGCTCCCAAGGCCAAGCCAACATCCCGGCGTAGAGCTCGGGCACGGGGTAGAGCTCGAACTCGAGCGCCGTCACCACGCCGAAGCTCCCGCCGCCGCCGCGCAGCGCCCAGAAGAGGTCGGGCTCGTTCTCACGATCCGCACGCAAGAGCTGTCCGTCTGCAGTAACGACCTCGGCCCCGACCACGCTGTTGCACGCCAGGCCGTGCTTGCGCGCAAGCCAGCCGTGTCCGCCACCCAACATGTAGCCGACGACCCCGACCTCGGCCGAGGAGCCGGATACGCCGGCGAGGCCCTGCGGCGAGGCCAGTGCGCTGACGTCCTGCCACTTGGCACCGGCACCAACGCGTGCGCGGCGATTCTCGGCGTCGATCTCGGCCCCCGTCATGCGCGCCGTCTTCAGCAGGAGCGTGTCCTCACCCACTCCAGCTAGGGGGCCCGCACTGTGTCCCTCGGCTTGCACGGCGACACGCAAGCCGTTCTCGCGGGCATGACCTACGACTGCAGCAACCTCGTCTGCGTTGCCAGGCCGTGCCACCATCGCAGGCCGCTGGTCGATCGCCAAGTTGAACGCCGCCCGCGCGGAATCCCACTGCTCGTCGCCTCGCTCGACGAGCTCTGCTCCATTTAGCATTGGGCCCCCTTGGTCCGCCGTTTGTCTCGGCCGTCTAACACGCGGCCGCCGTCGGCGGCCTACAGTAACGGAATCTCGTCCGCCCGGGAGAGACAACGAGACCAGGCAGTCGAGAAAGACCACCGGGTAGACGTCGTCTCCCGGACTGCCGCATACCCAGGCCGAAGGAGCAGTGCGCCGAAGACATGCGCTGCTCCTCCTCGTCCGGAGCTTGCGTCTGGAGCGAAGCACATGGGGCGCTCGCAAAGCCCACAGAGCAGCAGTGACGCCGGTTCGAGCAAGAAGACCCCCACGCAGGCTGAGGTTGTACCCCTGCTACGCCCAGGTGTTTGGCGACTTCAGCGAAGTCGCACGCAAGTCGCGAGACACCGAGGCGTTCGGCGAGTTCGGCACAGTCACGCCCTTGACGGGCGGTGGTACGAGCGGCATCACGGGCCGCGACGTCCGACGTGAAGTGCTCGCCGTCCTCGTCCGAGACTATGGCGTCGCCTGGGACGAGGCTCGTCTTGCCGGTGGTCGCGTCGATAACCCTGACCACGCCGTCTGGGTCGGCGTGCGCCGGGCGCGCGTCGGGGAGCAGCACGGGCAGCATGGCGATGGCGTGGCCGTCGTCCACCAGCCCCACGCGGACACCCATGTCGGCGCAACGTCCTGTCCGAGGCCGGACCCGAAACGACCCGCCTGAGGCCCACGCCGTGCGTGCCGGCGAGGCGCCCGAGGTCGCGCCAAGTGGCCTTGAGGTGGTCGATCGCGCCTCACGCGACTCGCTGTCGTAGAGGTTCGCGATCCGCACCCGCATCGTGCGCGACGCTACCAGCGTCGCCAACGGCGCGAGCCGGGACCGATGCGTACTCGACCCGGGGCGCGAGGCGCAGGCGTGGCTGCGCGATCCTCGCGCGCCGCTCGTCGCGCAGCAGCGCAGCCGCCGCTAGCGCGCCCGCCACGCAGATCGCCGCGCCGACCGTGAACGCCAGCCGGTAGCCGCTCGACAGGGCTTCGAGGCTGCCCGCGCCGGCCTCGAGTCGACCCCTGCTCTGCGTGGAGGCGATCGTGCTCAGCACCGCTAGGCCGAGCGCGCCTCCGACAAGCCTCGAGGTATTCAGCAGACCCGAAGCCAGCCCGCTCTGCTCGGCCGCCACGCCCTGCACCGCGGTGATAGTCGCCGGCACCAGCGAGAAGCCCAGCCCGGTCGCGCCCAGCACTCCTCCCGGCAGGACCGCACCGAGGAAGCTCGCGCCCGGCCGCACGCCGCTCAGCAGTGCAAGACCGGCCGCTGAGCTGAGCAGACCGAACACGAGCACGGGGCGCACGCCGAAGCGCGCGACGAGGCCCGGTGCGAGCGCCGACGCGAGGACGATCGCGAGCGTCATCGGCAGGAACGCCAGCCCCGCGCGCAGCGCGTCGTAGTGGAGCACCTGCTGCATGAACAGCGTGAGGAAGAACCACATCGAGAACACCGCCGCGTACAGCAGCGCGATCACGATGTTGGCAGAGCGAAGCCGCGGCATCGCGAAGATGGACATCGGGATCAACGGCACCGCGGCGAGCCGCCCCTCGGCGAGGGCGAACAGCGCGAGCAGAGCGCCGGCGCCGGTGAGCGGCAGGATCACGCCGGCCGAACCCCAGGAGGCGGTGTCGGTGCGCACGATCGCGTAGACCGCCGCCATCAGCCCCGCGGTGATCAGCACCGCGCCCGCGAGGTCGAAGCTGCGCGGCGCGTCGTCGCGACGGCTCTCGACCAGCACGCGGCGGCTTGCGAGCAGCACTCCCGCGCCGACCGGCAGGTTGATCAGGAAGATCGCCGGCCAGCCGAACGCCTGCGTGAGCGCGCCGCCCAACAGGGCGCCCGAGGCGCCGCCGAGGCCGGCCATCGCCCCCCACGTGCCGAGCGCCCGGTTGCGCTCAGCGCCCTCGCGGAAGGAGGTGGTGATGATCGCGAGGCTCGCCGGCGAGAGCACCGCCCCGCCGAAGCCCTGCAGCGCACGCGCCCCGAGGAGCAGGCCGCGCGAGCTCGCCAGCGCGCACAGCAGCGATGCCCCGCTGAACACAGCCAAGCCCACGAGGAACACGCGCTTACGCCCGAGCAGGTCGGCCGCGCGCCCGCCGAGCATGAGAAAGCCGCCGAAGGTGATGGTGTACGCATTCACCACCCACTGCAGGCTGGTCGGCGAGAAGTGAAGGCCCGAGCGGATCGACGGCAGCGCGACGTTGACGATCGAGACGTCGAGGATGACCATGAACTGCGCCAGGCACACCAGCAGCAGCGTGAGGTTCGAAGCCTGGCTTCCAACCCGTTCGACTGTGCGCTCGCGCATGACGATCCTCCTCTGTGTGCTCATTTTGAGACCTCCTGGGTTGTTGTGGTGTTGGTGGGACCCTCTTCCCGGGTCGCTTGCGCGACACGGGCGCCACCACCCAGATTCGGGTTGGAGATGTGGCGAGAGGCAGCTACCGGCTTGAGTGCGAGCAGCGACACGCTGTGAGCGCCGTACTTGTGGCTCGTGCGCTGCGCCCGCTCGCTCGTGAAGCGGTAGCCCGGGTTGGCTTGGATCTCCTGAAGCTCGAGGCCGGCGGCCGCGATGTCCTTCAGATACAGACCTCTCTGGCTGGCCCCGGCGACGCAGGCGGCCCAGAGGTCGGCTTGGCAGGAGGTGCGGGCTTCGATCGGGCGCTCGGTGACGATGTCAGAGAGAGCGAGCCGTCCGCCCGGCCGAAGCACGCGAGCCGCCTCGGCGAACGCCATGCCCTTCTCGGCCGAGAGATTGATCACGCCGTTCGAGATCACGGCGTCGAATGAGCCGTCGTCGAAGGGCAGCTCCTCGATGCGCGCGCGGTGGAAGCTGACGTGCTCGTGGCGACGCAGGCGCTCGGACTTGACCAGCTGCTCGGGCGTGATGTCCACGCCGGTGACAGAGCCTCCCGGCCCCACCAGCGCGGCGGCCGCGAACACGTCCATGCCGGAGCCGCTGCCGAGATCCAGCACCCGCTCGCCTCGGAGCAGACGCGCAAGGCCGAGGTGGTAGCCCACGCCCGCGAAGGAGTTCACGGCTTGGGCCGGCAGGCGGTCGAGCAGGTCGGCGGGGTAGCCGAGCTCCTCGGCGAGCGGGCGGCCCGTGGGGAAATGGAGGTCGCGGCCCGCCTCGTTCGCCACATCGCGATACATCTCGGCGATGTGGCGAACGAGCTCCTCGGGATCCACGCCCCGGGGGTTCGGTCGTACGGGCGTCCCGTGCTGAATCGGAGGTTCGGCGGGACTGGCGGCGCGGGGGACATTGGTGGCGCTCATGAGCGGGCCTCCCGGCGCGGGTAGATGACGGAGTGCAGCGAAAACAGGCGCTCCAAGAGCAACGACGCCGGGCACGCGCCGAAGAGGACGTAGAGCCACTGATTGACACCGACGAGCGCAGTCAGCAGCAGAAACCAAGTAGAGACCAGCACCGCTAATGCGGCGCTGAGCAGCGTCATGGTGCCGGCGAGCGCGAACAGCGCGCGCTCAAGCGGCCAACGTATTTGAAGGCGCACGGAGCCCTTTTCAGGGGCCGGCAGATCGAGGGGTGGTGCAGTCGTCATGGTTGCTCGATTCTGTAGTTAGTACGATCGTTCGTGCGGGATCAGCACTATACGACCGTTCGTGCTAACTTGTCAAGTGATGACCAGGACCGACGTCCCCCGCGAAGCCGATCGCCGCCCACGCAGGCGGCGCAGCGATGGCGAGCGGAGCCGTACTGCGATCCTGGAGGAGGCCGCCCGGCTGGCCACGATCGAGGGCATCGGCGGGCTCTCGATCGGCCATCTGGCAGAGGCCGTGGGGATGAGCAAGAGCGGCCTCTTCGCCCACTTCGGCTCCAAGGAGGAGCTCCAGCTAGCGACTATCGAGACGGCGAGCGCCCTGTTCACCGAACAGGTGATCGGGCCTGCGTTCGAAGCCCCCACTGGGCTCGAGCGGCTGCGGCAGCTCGCGGAGGGCTTCCTACGGTACGTCGAGGGCGGCGTCTACCCGGGCGGCTGCTTCTTCGCGTCGGTCGCGGCTGAGCTGGACACACACCCGGGGCCGGTATGTGACCACGCGTTTGAGGTCGTGCAGGAATGGCTCGGGAGCCTCGAGACGGCTGTTCGGGACGCCCAGGCCGAAGACGCGATCGATTCCTCGGAGGACGCCGAGCAGCTCGCCTTCGAACTGGACGCCTACCTGCTGCTCGCCAACGCACAGTTCGTGATCAGCCAGGATTCAACGCCGATCAACAGGGCCCGCCGCGCGCTTGAGCGCCGGCTCACGACAGCGGCTGTCACGGCGGCCAGGTAGAGCTGGCAGGCCCGGCCTAAATGAGACGGGCCCGCCGACGGCCGCGCGACCGCTCCTTCCCGGTGCAAAGCGAGCGTACGCTCCGTACCCCCGCCAGCGCCTCCCCTTGGACGAGGTGGAGGCGCCAGCGCCGACGACGTGATCGCGACTGCTTCGCCCGGCGCAAGCGAGCGTCTGCCGACCCTCAGCCGGCGCGCTCAAAGATCGTCCAACGCGAGCAGCAGGAACGTTACGCGCATTAGCCGAGGCTCCCGCCGTCGTCCCCGAATGCGGAGTGCGGGTGCTCTCCGACCTATCTATCGTCGGAGGAATACGCGAATGTCGACTCGTAGGCACAACGTCCTCGGACCGAGAACGCCAACGGGCCAGCATCGACCTCGATCGCGTCGCTGAAGAGCTCGCGCCCTTGGCGGTGGTGGCCCGGAATCACGCATGTCACCGTCTCCTGGTCGGGCACAGGCTCGCGGATGCGGACCTCGACCTTGGCGCCGGCCCTGAACCAGCCGCGCCCCGGGGTGTGGTCGATCTCGATGTCGAGCGCCTCCACACCCAGCAGGTTCGCGTCCTTGAAGACCCACGGGAACTGCTTCTGCGGGGTCCCGCCGAGGCCACCGGTGAATATGTCTGCCATCGCTTCGCACTGGCGCTCGTCGCCGCGGGCGTCCACGAACAGAGCGAATGTCCAGGGCGACCCGGGCTCGTCATCGTGGTAGCGGCTCGCCAGCACCGCCCTCATGTGGGCGAGGTCAACGTCGCCCGCCCGTCCTTCCTCGACGATCCACGAGAGCGCGCCCAGGCACTCTCCGTAAGTTGATCGCCCGCCGGGACTCCCGCCGATCCGCCGGCAGGGGCAGATTGCCTCGCAGTTGCAGGCCTCCAGGTAGCTCCCGGAGATCCGCCACGACAGCGCTTCCACGAGCCGATTCTCCAGGGATTGCGGCGGGCAGTCAAGCGGCGGTCGCCGGCCGTGCCAGCCCGTCACCACGAGCACGAGGGATTGACTTGCCGGACCCCCGGGGCGATAATCGCGCTCACAATCGCGTCGAAGCTAGGAGGCGGCATGTCCTGGAAGGTCGCAGGGTCGTATTTCGAGACGTGCTCGTGTGACGTGGTCTGCCCCTGTACGGCGTCGTTCGCGCTCGGCGCGACGCTCGACCGCTGCAAGGTCACGCTCGTGTTCAATGTGCAGGACGGTGAAGTCGAGGGGACCGACGTGAGTGGGCTAACTGTTGCCGCTCTCGCGGACACTCCGAAGGTGATGAGCGAGGGCAACTGGCGCCTTGGCGTTTTCATCGACGCGGCGGCGTCTGACGAGCAGGCCGAGAAGCTCGGCGCCGTGTTCTCGGGGGCGCTCGGCGGCCCGATGGAAGCCCTGGGGCCGTTGATCGCGGAGAACCTGGGAGTAGAGCGCGCGCCGATCGAAGTTCAGGAGGATGGTCTGCGCCACTCGATTCGCATCGGCGACGCAGTGGACTTCGAGATCGAGGATGTCGTGCCCTTTGGGGTGGCGACGGGCCAGCCCGTAAAGCTCACCGGCGTCTTCCATCCCGCCGGCTCCGAGCTGAATGTGGCGAAGGCGACGCGATCCAATATCGATGCCTTCGGCATCCAATATCAGGGCAAGGCCGGCTTCTCCACATCGCAGTTCTCGTGGGCGGCTTGAGCGCAGCGCGGCTCCCCACGCTCGCCGACGGGCATGGGACCCGCAGCGAGCTCGGCGACGCGTTCGCGGCCGCGCGCACGCGGCTGGCGCTCGTCGCTCTGCTGTTCCTGCTCGCGGCCCTTGCCTGGTGGTCGACCGCCGGCCGGATGGCCGGGATGGATGCGGGCCCCGGCACCGACCTCGGGGCGCTCGGCTGGTTCGTCGGCGTATGGGTCGTGATGATGGCCGCGATGATGTTCCCGGCGGTCTCGCCGACGGTCGCGCTCTACGCGCAGATGACGCGCCGACGCGGGCTGGACCGACCGCTGCTGTTTACGAGCGGCTACCTGTTCGTATGGGGCGTCGCAGGCGTGGTCTCTTATGGCCTATTCCGACTTGGCAAGAGCCTGTTCGGCGCCGACCTGAGCTGGGGTGGTGGTGGTCGGTGGTTTGCAGGAGGGGTGCTGGCAATCGCCGCCGCCTACGAGCTGACCCCTCTGAAGGACGTTTGCCTTGAGAAGTGCCGCAGCCCCCTCGGATTCCTCGTCGGCACATGGCGGGACGGGCGCCGGGGGGCTGTGGACATGGGTGCTCGGCACGCCGCCTGGTGTGTGGGCTGTTGTTGGGCGCTCATGGGAGCGCTGTTCGCGCTCGGCGTGATGAGCGTCGTGTGGATGGCATTTGTCGCGGCATTGATCACCCTCGAGAAGACGCTTCCATGGCGCCGTCTGGTGACGTGGGGCACGGCGGCGGTGCTGCTGATCCTCGCGGTGTTGCTCGTGGCGGCACCGCACGCCGTTCCGGGGCTCGTGGTGCCGAACGGCGGACACAACTCCCCCGCCATGAACGCAATGCACTAGGTTCGAGCGAAGGCGCTCGTTCCTGCGTCCGCGCTAAACCAGCGGTGTCGCGTCCTGCGTAAGCAGCGTCGCGCAGCAATCAGACGACGGGTCCTTTCCCCGCGCCGAACATCGCCTTGGCCAGGAGCAGAACGCAGTAGGCTCAGCGGATGACGGCGCAGTTGGGCGAGCGACCCTCGAGCTGAAGCGCGTCCTTCCCGCCGCTCCTTCGGCCGTGTTTGGGGCCTTCAGCGCTCCGGAGGAGCTGGCGAAGTGGTGGGGGCCGGAGGGCTTCACCATTCCGAGGCTCGAATTTGATCCCCGCGTCGGAGGCCGCTACCGCATCGAGATGCAGCCGCCGGAGGGCGATCCCTTCTACCTCGCCGGGGAGTTCCGCGAGGTCGATCCGCCCGCCCGCCTCGCCTACACGTTCATATACGAGGCTCCAGATCCCGACGACGTCGAGAACCTGGTCGAGCTGTCGTTTCGGCAGCTCGGCGAGTCGACCGAGGTCGTCTTGACTCAGCATCCCTTCAAGACCGAGGCTCGCCGTGAGCTTCACGCGGACGGCTGGGCGGACAGTTTTGACAAGCTCGAGCAATTCGTCGCGCAGGCATAACCAGCCTGCGACGGCCCAACCCGGGCTCGAGCGGCTGCCGGCTCGCCGCGGGCTTCGTGCCCGGTTTCTCGGTAAGCACTTGCCGTCCAGATCATCCGTCACGCTACCGCTCCGGACGACGGAGGCGTCTCGGACGACAGGGGGCCATTTCAGACCCCCCTATCTCCTATCCCGTCAGGCTGCCCGAGGGAAGCGCCTGCGACGCCTGCTGTGAGAACCGAACGAGAACGTGGAGGCTGCGCCACACGCCCGCGCCAGGTGGTCCAGGTGGACCTTTGATGCCTGCGACGCTGGGCGCGTAGTGATGGTGGGCTCGTGAACCACGAGGCGGTCAGACGCTGCGCGGGGCCCTTAATCGAATCTCAAGCTCGCGGTACATACCGCTGCCTCGTTTCGCCGCGAAGCCGGTCGCTTGCAACAGTCCCGCGGCCGCCGAGTTCTCGCGCAGCGTTGTCGCGGTTAGCAAGTCGAGCTCGGCCAGCCGGGCATGGTCAATGGTTTGCCTTAGAAGCTCGCCGCCGAGGCCACCGCCCTGCCAGTCGTCGGCGACTGCGATCGCAACCTCAGCCGATTGGGCGTCGTCGGCAGCCCGTACGTACCGAACCACACCCACGCCGGTGCTTTCGTCGGGAGTCAAGGCCAACCACGCCACGTGTCGGTGACCGTCAACTTGCGTCATCTGGTCGAGCAGTCTTTCGCTCATCTTCTCTATGGGCGCGAAAAACCGCAGGTAGCGCGAGCGTGGCGAGAGCGAGTACACCGCCCACTCGTATGTCGCGCGGTCAGTCGCGCGCAAAGGTCGAATGCGAACGCTGCGCCCATCGTCAAGCGCGAAATCCCGAGGATGCTGGGTGGGAAGAATCATCTGCTGTTACGGACTCCTATCCGGTGGAAACATTTCGTACCGCCTCCAACGACCCGGCGCGCCCGAACCCTCTATTTCGCTGGCTGCCGCTCCAGGCGTGTTGCTCAACAGACGATGACGGCTCCGGACCGGTTTGTCTGTGCCGTTGGGCACATGGAGGAATCGGGGTCAGCGGGGCGCCGCAGAGACTCCAGCCGGCTCGTGCGGAGCTTGAACTGGCCTTCGAACAAAAGACCTCACCGGGGCGTTTCGCGACAAAGATGGGCCACCAGCGCCGCCCAACCGCACCCGGCCTCGAGGAGCCGGCGCCGACGACGTGATCACGACTGCTTCGCGCGGCGCGGCGTAAGCGAGCGTCTGCCGATCCTCAGGCCGGGGTGCTCGAAGATCGTCCCACGCAGCAGTGTCAGGTGTCTACCGCGAGACGTCCGCTCGGGTGGGTACGCGGTAGCGAGGGATGTCGTGAGAACCGGGGGAAGTCCAGCAAGCTCATAGCTCGCCGGTGATCGGGTGTGGCCGTTGCACCCGATCCGATCGTCCGAACGACCCCGGCGGCGTTTGGCCTTAGCCGGTCGGACGCAGCTCGATCCAGATCGCACGAGCCACGGCACAGAGCTCGCCCTCAGCCGAGAAGATCGCGGAGCTGGTACTGAGCTTTCGCTCGTCGCGTCTCACGGGCCATGCTTGAACCACATACGGGAGGCCAGCCGTGAGCGGCCTGGGAATGTCGGCGGCCAGACGGCCCAGCAGGATGAGGCCAACCTCCCCAAAGAGGTCGGTCACGATGCCGCTTGGACAGTCAAGCGCAGCCCAGACGAACTCATCGCGGACGATGCCGTCGGCGTCTGCAAGCGATCGCTCGGGAACCCACGGCGCCGCATAGATCGAGCGATGGTCGACCGGCCCGGGGAAGATCCCGAGCCCGTCCCCGGCCTCCCGCTGTGGCCCGCAGACAAAGCAGGTCGGGTAGGGATGGCTCTCCCGCCACGGATAGCGGGCGGCCGCAGTTCCCGCGTCATCGACGCTGACTGGCTCGGGAACATCAAGCTCAACGATGCCAGGTCGTGCTTCAGCAATGACGGCACTGCCGTCGAGGAGCACGACGTCGCCGTCTCGCCGTTCGATATGCAGCGTCTGGGACAGTGGCGGCGGTGCTCGCAACGTGACCTCGGCCGGTCCTTCGACACATCGGGCCAGCAGGCCACAGATGTAGCCCCCGTTGGCGCTCTCCGGCGGCCCTCGAAAGCGCCGATCGATGATCACATCTTTGGTCACGTGAGGGCCATCCTACGCGTGCTGAACTGGGTCAGGCCGGCATATCTCCTGGTGGACCCGTGTAAGTCCGCGAGCGACCTTGTGCGGCATCCACGGCGTTGGCGATCATTTCCTGTTCGGCTAGGGGACGGGGACCACCGTCAGCCTCCTGCGCGAAATGCGCCTCGCCGGGCAGCTTCCTGTCGGCGGAGACTCGCCGACATGAACGGCGATCTCAAGCGATGGGCGCGTAGTTGGCGTAGCACCGAAACCATCGTCCGACCTGCGTTAGCGACGCCGGAGCTGAGGCGCAACCGTCTCCGCCACCAGCTCGAGCTGCCGCGCCTCATCACCTAGCGGCCACAGGTAGACGCGCTCGCAGCCGGCCTCGGCGTAACGCGAGAGGAGCTCGACGCAGTGCTCCGCGGGACCGACGCAGACCTGCGGGCGAAGCTCGTCGGGATCTCGTCTCAGGACTGGAGCCAGGACGTCGGCGAGCACACGATCACCCTCCGCCCGATCCTTCGATACCCAGGTCCACATCGTCGCGAGCGCGTTCGGAAAACCGCCCGATTGCCGCCCGTGCTCTTCGAGCGCACGCTTCAACGCACCGCGGGCGTCGGAGAAACGCTCCGGCGTCGTGTTGTAGGCGGACGCGAGCCAGCCGTCAGCCGCCCTCGCGACGCGAGCGAGGCCTGCGCGTGAGCCCCAGCTTCCGATCCAGAGGGGGATGCCATCCTGCTGGCGTGGACCGGGCTCGAGCTCGACGTCGGGCGGAACGGGGTAGTAACGCAGCTGCTCGGGCATCGGTTGCTCCCTGAGCAGCGCTCGCAGCACGGCGATCGCCTCGTCGAATCGTTTCCAGCGCTCCTCGAACGGGATGCCGAGAACCCGGTAGTCACGTTCGGAGGATCCCGGGCCCAAGGCGGCGACGAGTCGCCCGTCGGAGAGGACGTCGATCGCGGCCAGCGCCTTGGCCAACGGAACAGGGCCCCTTAGGGTGGCGAGCGAAACCGTCGTCGCCAGCGCCATCTCCCCCGAGCGTTCGATACTGCTCGCGAGCGCCGTCGGCCCGTCGAGCCAGGGTGTCTGGAAGACGAGATGGTCGTTCGCCGAAACAGCTGAGAACCCGCAGTCTCTCGCGGCGTCGACGGTCTCCACCAGCCGCTGGAGGGACAGCGGCTCCTCACCGAACTGCATCAGCGGCAAATGGACCCCGACCTCCACCCGGAAATGATCTCAGTTTCCTGGGCACCGTGGCCACGGTGCCACCGGACGTCGCCGCGGACGGCTGCGTAAGCCTCCATCCGACGCTCGACTCGCTTCCGCTTTCGCGTGACAGCAAGCGTCCGAGCAAGGGCCGCTCTCACGCTCGCGTTGGACGAGGCGCAGGCGTCTCGTGGGCCGGCGACCGCGCGCCTGCTATTGCGCCAAAGCAGGCGCCGGACGACCCGATCCGCCCGCTCCGTCGCCTGGAAGCTTCATGGAAGCCTCAGCCGTCGCCAGCGCAGCCGCAGAGATCGCCAGACTCGGCCACAACTCCGGAAACTGCGGCGTTCGTCGTGATCCGACCCGCAGAGATCACGACCTGCTCGCTCCTCGTAATGAAAGGGTCCGGGGTTCGAGTCCCCGCGTCGGCTTGGGTTCGCGCGTGGCGGTTAGGGGTTGATGCGGAACGCGGCCCGAGCGGGGCTGCCCGTCATGTGGTTGGCGCCGGGGGTGGCGATCAGGATGTAGCTGCCGGGTGCGAGCGTCCTGCCTGCGAGGCGCCCGGTGAAGCGGAAGCTGTTCGCGCCGGTGCGGCCGCTCGTGGTGAAGCGCCCGCGCAGGCTCACGGTCCGGGTGCAGCGCTGGGCTTTGCAGTTGCTGGGGGTGGGCGCCACGCAGGCGAAGCGCTTGCCCGTCCTTGTCTTGCGTCCGGGCAGCGGCTGCTCGACGGTGAAGCGCATCGTGGCGGCTTCGCTGAGCACGAAGCGCACCACGGCGCCGCGTTTGCTCCGGTGGCCCAGGCGCTGCGTGCTGGGCCCACTCCGCTCGGCGCGAAAGGCCTTCGGGATGATCGTGAGCCTGCTGATGGCCGGAGGAGCGCGGAATGCGGCGGTGACGCTCTGGTCGGCGCCCAGGGTCACCGCGCAGGTCGTCGAGCTGCCGGCGCAGGCGCCGCCCCAGCCGACGAAGCGCGACGGCGAGGTCGGGGTGGCGGTGAGGGTCACGAGCTGGCCGTTGGCGAAGGCCGCCGAGCAGGTGGCTCCGCAGTCGATGCCCGCAGGGCTGCTCCGCACGGTGCCCTTGCCGCTGCCCGACCTGCTGACGGTCAGCGTGTGCTGCGCGGGCGGCAGGAGGTTGAAGGTCGCCCCGACCGACACCTCGCCACGGCGGGCAGCGTGGCGAAGGGCCAAAGCGCACCGCGCAGCAGCGTGATGCCGCTGTAGAGGAGCGCCATCCCGAGATAGGCGGGGTTGCGCGTGAACCTGCGCCTCCTCTACGACGCGATGGCAAGCGATCAGACACTCTTCCTGCGCGAGGACGCGGTCGAGCGGTCATGGAGATCGTCGCTCCCGTACTTGACGCTTCCGGGAGGTGCATCCCTACGCCGCGGGGACCTGAGGACCAAGCGCCGCAGTCGAGCTGATCGGCCCGCGCGCGTGGCGCCCCGGCTGAGCCAACCCAATTCAGCACCGGTCAGTTGATCGACCTGTGCGCAGTCCCGTGTGGCCTCGCAGCCCCTTGCGGTCTTGTACTGATCGAAGCTGTGGGATCGATCGGATGCGCGGACGGTGCGGCCGGCTTAGAAGACGCCCCATGAAGCGTGTCGTCGTTGATCACTTCGGCGGGCCCGACGTCTTGAAGGTGGTGGAGGAGGACGATCCCCGACCGGGACCGGGCGAGGTCCGCGTCAGGGTCCTGGCGGCCGGGGTCTCGTTCACCGATGCCCAGTTGCGCGCCGGAACGTACCTCCCCGGGGCGCCGAAGCCGCCGTTCACGCCCGGCTACGAGCTTGTCGGCGTCGTCGAAGAGCTCGGGCCCGGCTGCTCGCGGCTGCGCGTGGGCGATCGCATCGGCGTGCTGACGGTGTGGGGCGCCGACGCGGAAAGCGTCTGCGTGCCGGAGACGGGGGTGGTCGAGGTCCCCGACGACCTCGATCCGGGAGAGGTGCTGAGCCTCCTGTTCCCGTACATGACCGCCTACCAGGTGCTCCACCGCACGGCCAAGGCGAAGAGCGGGGAGACGGTGCTCGTGCACGGCGCGGCCGGCAGGGTCGGCGTCGCCGCTCTCGAGCTGGGAGCGCTGGCCGGGCTTCGCCTCTTCGGGACCGCTTCGGCTCGCGACCGCGAGAAGGTCGAGCGGCTCGGCGCGGTCGCAATCGACTACCGCAACGAGGACTTCCTGGCGCGGGTGCGCGAGGAGGCCGGCGGGGTGGACGTCGTGGTCGACAGCCTCGGTGGCCCGATCTCGCTGCGCTCGTTCCGCGCGCTGCGGCCCGGCGGAAGGCTCGTCGTGTTCGGCCGCTACGACACGCTCAAGGACGGGCACAAGGACTGGCCGGCGGTGATCAGGTGGTATGCGGCGATCGCCGCGGTGTGGCTCTGGGACAAGCTGTCGCCCCGCCGGCGGGTGTTCTCCTACCACGTCCAGAAGTACCGTGACAGGGCTACGAGGCGAGACGGAGCAGTGGGCGGGGAGCCCATGGACCCGGAGTGGTTCCGGGAGGACTTCGCCACGCTCATCGGGCTGCTCCGTGAGGGCAGGATCCACCCGGTCGTGGCCGAGCGCCTGCCGCTATCCGACGCTCGGCGCGCGCATGAACTGCTCGAGAGCTCGGCGGGCAAGGGAAAGCTCGTGCTAGAGCCATAGCCGGCGCGGAGGCTCGCAGATGGCGCGCGACGCCCATATTGGTCCAGCAGAGCGGGTCCTCTCCGGCGGAGCTCGGCGGGCACCGCCGGCGCGCTACCTGCCCATCGCCGAGCACGGCCTGATCGGCGACCTGCACACGGTTGCGCTCGTGGGCACCGACGGGACGATCGACTGGTACTGCTGCCCGCGCTTTGACTCGCCGAGCGTGTTCGCGGCGATCCTCGACGCCGATCACGGCGGCCTGTTCCGCATCTCACCCGACTGCGACGGCTGGAGCTCCAAGCAGCTCTACCTCCCCGACACCAACGTCCTCATCACGCGCTTTTTGATGCCCGACGGAGTCGGGGAGGTGCAGGACTTCATGCCTCCGGCGCGTACCGGCGAGGCGGCGCACCGCCACCGCATGATCCGCCGGGTACTCGCCGTGCGCGGGCAGATGCGCTTCGTCGTCGACCTCGCCCCGCGCTTTGACTACGCGCGCGCCCGCCACGAGGTTGCGCTCACTCCGCACGGCGCGCTCTTCCGCTCTCCCGAGCTGGGACTCAGCCTCTCGACGCGCTGCCCGCTCGAGATCCTCGACGGCGGCGACGTCCGCGCGCGCATCGCCGTCCGGGCGGGGGAGACGGCCACCTTCGTGCTCGACCGCGTGGAGCCCGGCGAGCTGCCGGTGCCGTACTCCGATGCAGACATCGAAGCGGAGTTCGACGCCACAGTGGCATTTTGGCGGGGCTGGCTGCGCCGCTCGCGCTACAGCGGACGCTGGCGCGAGACGGTGCATCGCTCGGCGCTCACGCTCAAGCTGCTCACGTACGCGCCCACCGGCGCGATCGTTGCCGCCCCCACCACCAGCCTGCCGGAGGAGCTCGGCGGCGCACGCAACTGGGACTACCGCTACACGTGGATCCGCGACGCCGCCTTCTCGCTCTACGCGCTGCTGCGGCTCGGGTTCACCGAGGAGGCCGGCGCGTTCATGGGGTGGCTGGAGGGGCGCTTCCGCCACGCGGCCGACCGCGAGTCGGGCCCGCTGCAGGTCATGTACGGCATCGACGGGCGCGAGGAGCTGCCCGAGGAGGAGCTCTCGCACCTGGAGGGATATATGGGCTCGGCGCCGGTGCGGATCGGCAACCGGGCGGCGACCCAGCTGCAGCTCGACATCTACGGCGAGCTGATGGACTCCGTCTACCTCTGCAACAAGTACGGGCTGCCCATCTACCACGACGGCTGGATGGAGCTCGCCCGCAACCTGCAGTGGTTGATGGACCACTGGGACCAGCCTGATGAGGGGATCTGGGAGACGCGCGGCGGCCGCCGGGACTACACCTACTCCCGGCTGATGAGCTGGGTCGCGGTCGAGCGCGCGATCCGGGTCGCCCGCCAGCGCGGCCTGCCCGCCGACCTCCCCCGCTGGATGGCGGTCCGGGACAGCATCTACAACCAGATCATGGAGCGCGGCTGGCACCCCGCCCGCCGGGCGTTCGTCCAGCACTACGACACCGACGTGCTCGACGCCTCCCTGCTGCTCATGCCCCTGTGCAAGTTCATCGCGCCCACCGACCCGCGCTGGATCTCCACGCTCGACGCCATCACCGCGGAGCTGGTCTCCGACAGCCTCGTCTACCGCTACAACGTGGACGCCTCGCCCGACGGGCTCGCCGGCGAGGAGGCGACCTTCTCGCTGTGCTCCTTCTGGTGGGTTGAGGCGCTCGCCCGGGCCGGGCGGCTCGACGAGGCGCGGCTGGCCTTCGAGAAGATGCTCACCTACGCGAACCACGTCGGGCTGTACTCGGAGGAGATCGGGCCGACCGGTGAGCAGCTCGGCAACTTCCCCCAGGCCTTCACGCACCTGGCGCTGATCAGTGCCGCCTACAATCTGGACCGTCAGCTCGGGTGAGCACTGGCGAGCTCGTGCTCCTGGGGGCGCGGCCTTCACGGCCGCCAAGCTCCCCTTCTGGACTCAGGCCCTCGTTTCCCATCCAAACCGGGCTCGGCATTGACCATGTCGCGTGCCCGCGACCTGACTCCCGGGTTCCATGTGCTCCGAGCAAGCTCGCCGCTACCGCTTCCGCGTGGCAGCGAGCGCGCACGTGATCAAGCAGGAGACGCTCGCTTGGGGCGAGGAGAGTGGCTCGGGTTCGACAGCGTTCGGATCATGCCGGGCAGCGACGCCGAGATACTGTTGATCCCGCTGCCCGGTCACACGCTCGGGCACACGGGTGTTGCGGTGAAGCTGTCGGACCACTGGCTGCTTCACTGCGGCGATGCCTACTTTCACTACGGTGAGGTGCAGACGCCCCCGCACTGCCCCTGGGCGCTCCGCGCCGTTCAGGTGCTCGACCAGGTCGATGGCGCGGCCCGCCGGCAGAACCGCGAACGCCTGCACGAGCTTGCCCAGCGCCACATGGATGATGTCGAGCTGATCTGCTCTCACGACGCGTCGACCTTCGCGCATTACCACGACGCAGCTACCGCCTAGACATAATCCCGAGGTCACGCATCACGGTGAAACGCCACGCCGGCCAACGCAGGGTCCTTCATGCTCGCAAGCTCGGCGAAGCAGGAGTGCACCGGACCGGTCGTACTATCGGATCTCGTCCGGCTTGCGAGTCGCCGATCGGTTAGGGCGAGGCGCGGGTAATGCGATAGATGGTCCCCGTGGCCGAGTCGCCGACGAGCAGCGATCGATCGGGGGCGAGCACGACAGCCAACGGGTTCTGGATGCCCGTCAAGAATGGGGTGACCGTGCCCACGATGCTGGATCCGACCTTCCGCAGGGCTACCTGCTGAACCTTTTTCGATTGCCACTCAGCGATGAGTGCTGACGTGCCCACGCGCGGGCCAAGTTGACCCGTTGTGATCGCGATGCCGCCCACCGCCGCATGCTTGTCGAGCACGGCGGTCGGGGCCGGCACGCCGGCGCAGGCCATGCTCCCCTGTTCGTAGCAGCCTGGGAAGCGCCAGTTCTCACCTTTTCGGACGAGCGCCAGCCAGTCGCCGGGGGTACGAACGCCGAGGTCGTCTCGCTGGTTCATCGTGACGAGCAGGTCGCTGCTGCCAGGAAAGAGCGCGAGCCCGAAGGGCGCCCGAATGCGACTGGCGTAGAGGCTCAGGTCGCCGCCGTCAGGTCGGAATGAGACGATCGACCCCGACCACTTCGAAGTCGGAGTGCAGTGGTCGCATGTTGCGCTGACGCCCATCAGGAAGCGGCCGTCCGGCGCCATGAGGAGGAGGTTGTTCTCGCCGCCCACCACTGGGCCACTGAGGATCCTCGTGTGTTCCGTGAAGCGCTCGCCGTTGAAGTCGCCGTAAGCATCGACCCGTCCCACCGATGCGACATACAGTCTGCCCCCGTACCAGGCAAGGCCCAGTGGATCCTTCAGCCCCGTCACGATCTTCACGGCAGCCGCGCCTTGCTTCGGAATCATGTACACACCATCCTCGGTGTGGGTTTCCAGGCCGGCGGCGGTCAGCCACAGCCGTCCCTGTGGATCGAACGCAAACGCCGCTGTCGTCGCCGGGCCTTTCGCATAGACCGTCGCCGTCAGCCCGGCAGGGCCGTTCAGGCCGGCACCGATCGCCACCAACCCGGACGTTCGCGGGGCCTTCCCGGTGGAGCCGCAGCCCACGAGCAACGCGCTGCCGAGCAGCACCAAGGCCACGAGACAGCTGCCGACGGCGGCCCTGGGGCGTCTCCCGCGCGTGCGGGTCACGATCTCAGTTGTCACGCTGGCTTCAGGGTGCCGCCGCCAGCAAGGGTGTAGGTCTTGCCGCCGAGGTGGCTGTTGGCGGACAGCGTGGCGTTGTAGGTGACGGTGTGCCCGTTTCCGATGATGTTCGTGATCGAGCTCCCGGAAATCGTCGCGCCGGTGACGCTCGTGAGCGTGGAGCCGGCGGTGACGCTCCAGCGGCTGCTCGAGTCGAGCGCGAGCGAGGAGTTGTCGATCATGCCGGTCAGCTTCGAGGAGCCCACGAGCGTCGCCGCGATCGTGCTCTTGCTGTCGGCGATCACGTTGCCTGTGAGCGTCTCGCCGCGGGCGGTGAATGTCACCGTCCCGGCTCCTGTGTTCCCGGACCCCGTGCCTTCGGCGTCAGCTTTCACCAGGACGCCGGAGGCCGCGGTGACCTTCGCGCCGTTCTGCAGCGTGATCACAGCTTTGGTGTTGGTGACGCGGAAGGCCGGGCCAGCTGAGGCGGTGAGCGATCCGCCGTCCATCGTATAGCTGCCGGTGCCCGCGTTTGCGTCACCGGACATGCTCTGGTAGAGCATGACACCGTGTTCGACGGCGCCCTTCATCGTGGTGTCGGTGACGGTGATCGAGTTCGCGCCCTCTACCACAGCTCCCTCTGCGCCATGTGCGGTGATGGTGGCGCCGGTGACCTTGATCACGCCCGTCGAGTAGATGCCGGGCGACTTGTGGCCGGAGGTCGTCCACGTGCCGCCCGTCGCGACTATCGTGCCGCCACCGCGGTCGGTTGCCACCGCGGCGGAGCTCGCGCCGGCCGTGCTGATGTTGACGTCTGTGAGCTTCACCGAGCCGCCGCCAGAGGCCATCGCACCGTGGGCGTACTGGCCCGTCGCCCGGATCGTGGCGTTGGCGATCGTGGCCGAGGCGCCGGCGCCGTGGGCGAACACGCCGTTGGCTCCCGCGCCGGAGGTGACGACGGAGCCGCCGAGGATGGAGACCTTACCCTTGTTGTTTGCGAGCACGCCGGCGTTCAGCCCGTAGAAGCTGCTCTGGTTGCTCGATCTCGAGGACCCGATCGTCTTCACCTTGGAGCTCTTGAGCGTGAGCACGGCTGAGTTAGTGACGAGCACGCCGGACTGGTCGGCGGCGCTGGCGGTGTAGATCTTGGCGGTCTTTGTGGCCGAGCCACCGCTGATCGTGTTCGCGCCAGTGGGAGCGTAGAGCGTTTCGGATGTGCCGCCGCCCGGAGGGCTACCCTCAGGCGGGCTACCGCCAGGGGGAGCGGCCGCCGCGCTCCCGGTGGGAGTGGCTCCGGCGGGGTGGCTCGCGGTGGTGGAGGCGCTCGAGCCGCACGCGGTCAGCGCGGTCGACGCGAGGACCAGAGCCCAGGCGGCAACTCGAGGGTGGCTTCTCAGGTGGCGGAGCATCGTTCTGCCTTTCATCGTCTCACGCCGTCACACAGCGGGCGCACAATCACTGGTCTGGTGAGCTCGCGCAGCATCGCGCGTGCGCCGTGGCGCCGCCGGACGGGGCTCCACGTAGGAGGAGCGCCCGTCCGGCTGGCGGGCCGGAGTCTTGCCTGTCGGTGCTACTGGTAGGCAGCTTCGGGCGTCGTCCCCTGGTAGCTCGAGCCTGATTTGCTCCCGGGTTCGGAGCTGGAGCTGGAGCCCATGTTGGGGCAGGGTTGTTTTTCCGTCGTTGTCGATTTCGACGGCGTCGTTGAACTCGAGATCGTCGGAGTGGTCGATTCCGTGGTCGTGGTGCATGCGGCCGTGCTGTTTGTGGTGCTGGGCGCCGCCGCTGCACCTGCGATGCCCGCGGCAGCGCCTCCAACGGCGAGTGCACCCGCGACCAGGGTGGCGCCGAGGATCCTGGGGATATGCATCACGTAGGTCTCCTAGGGTGGGTGACTTGCGTGTCGTTATCCATCTTGCGTGGGAGGGCTCAAGGCACCTTGAGGCCTTTGTGTGATCTTTGTAAGAGTTGAGGCTCACGGCCGGACTGCCGCTTGTCAGCCGCACGGCACCTACGCGGCAGCGCGAACGCAAACCCGGGCGAGGCTTCTAGGCAGCCTCCCGAACAGGGCGGAAATTGGGGGAATACCGGGAAGTTTGCCGGAAGCTCGTTTTGTGAGTTCATACTGATTTGCAAACAGGCCATGTTCAGCCGGGTGAGGTCCTTTTTTGCAAAGAGGAAGGGGAGTCAGTGCCAGCACGCCTGCCTACGAGGGCGCGAGCGTGGTGGCGGGACCGACCGGCTCTACCGCTATCGATACAGAAGACGCGTGCGCCAACAGGTAGCACGCAGCCGGCGGGGCAAGGCAAGCAGGCTACGCGCGCAGAATGACCGAGAAAGAGACGGATGCGGCCGTGCGCGGTTACTGCCGGGGCGCGCCGAGGCCACTCGGGCCGCGTCAGAGCCTGCATAACCCGCGGTCACGTCTGACCGCAACAGGCCGGCCGCGACTCCGGACGAGCGCATCCGCCACTTCAGGGCCGCTGTCCCTCGCGAAGCACGACGAGGCTCTCACGCGCTCGTGAGTCTTCGGCTCCGGGCTGCCGCGTAGTCTGCGGAGTCCTATGGCTGAGGAGCTTGCGACTGTTCTGAGCGGGTGGCCCGCGAACCGGACCTACTCTCGGCGGCATCTCCATAACCTCCTCTGAACCGGCGAAGCCGAGCACCGGCAACCGATTCGACAGTCCGACCGGAGCGTACGGCGTGCGCTACTTCGCCACGGTGCTCAAGGGGTGCTTCGCGAATGCGGGGCTCGCCGCGGCGCTTGCGAAAGCGGCCTCATCGCAGGGCTTCAGACAACAACGTGTGTCCTTGCTATCGGCGTGTCGACATGTCGGCGGCAAGTCAGGCTCGGTCCGGCGCAGCTCGCACGCGTGTCGGCTCCACCGCAACTGTCATACGGCCGGGCTGTTTGGGAAGGCATCTACCGCCGAGGTCTGACGGAGCGGGATCGAAGACGGCCGACATCCACCTTGCCGGGAAAGGGAGTGGTTTATGCGCACGCGTTTTGTCGCACTCGCCGCGGTGCTCGGCGTTATCGTCGTCATGCTCGCGCCAGCAATCGCGACCGCCGCACCACGACACAATCGCGGCTTGACAATCAACGCCACGCCCAACCCGATCATCGCCGGCGAGGCCGCGCTGGTCTACGGCCAGCTGAACGGCCCCGACAGCGCCGGGCAGACGATCTCTCTCTACCACCGGATCAATCCGGCGACGCATTTCAGCCTGATCGGCAAGACGACCACGAATTCCGCCGGGTTCTACGAGTTCACCCGGGCAGAGGGGATTGTCCTATCCAACCGCAGCTGGTTCGTGCGCGGGCCGGGCGGAACTCACAGCCGCACGATTCACGAGCGGGTCGCCGCACTGATCGGCCTGGCGACGAACCGGACGACCGCTGACACGGGTCGGCCGGTCGTGTTCACGGGCCACCTCACGCCCGACCATCGCTTCCAGCGCGTCCTGCTGCAGGAGCAGAACAGTCTGAGCGGCATCGGCTGGACGACGATCGCCACCACCTTCACCGGTGGCCGGTCGAACTTCATGGTCCCGCATCGCTGGGCGCAGCCCGGCGCGTACACCCTGCGGGCCCTGTTCAAGGGCGATGCCCGCAACGTCGCGGGAGAGTCCGACAGCGTTACGGTGACGATCCAGCAGACCCAGAAGCCCGCCTTCACAATCTCGAGCTCCGCGCCGACGACCGTCGAGAGTCAGCCCGTCACCATCTCCGGCGTGCTCGACGCGGCCGGGACGACGACCCCGGAGGCCATGCGACAGGTCACGCTGTACGGCAAGGTGGCCGGCGAACCGTACGTGCCGCTCGCCACCACAACAACTGGGCCTGACGGCAGCTACAGCTTCATCCAGAGTCCGATCCACAACGAGGTCTACCAGGCCAGGGTAACGCTCAAAGCGGGCCGCACGACCGCGAACCTCTACGAGGGGGTGCAGGAGCTGCTGACGATCAAGGCGAGCTCGATGACCGGCACGGCCGGCGGCACCGAGACGATCTCGGGCACCGTTGCGCCTAACAAGGCGGGTCACGCCATCTACCTGCAGCGTCAGGGCACCGATGGCGGTTGGCATGACGTGCAGCTCGGCGTCGTGGCCACCGGCTCGACCTACTCGTTCAGCTACACGTTCGGGTCGGTCGGCTCTATCAACCTTCGCACCCGCATTTACGGCGGGCCGGACAACGCCGGAGCCGCGTCGCCTCCGGTGACCATCACGGTGAGCGGTCTCGCGCCTATTACGAGCCTTCCCCCCGCCTCGTAGCCGATCGAGCGTAACGCCGTCCGCATCGTGAAAGCGATGAAGTGCTCCGAGTTGTCATGTCCTCGGCACAGAAAACGTACTCGACTTCGCCGTGTCAAGCGTTTCCTTCTTGTCGTTTATGACGATTTCGACGTAGTAGGTTCCACCCTTTGCCGGCTGCTGAATCCAAGTGCTCTGTTTCGTCGTATACACCCCGGCATGGGAGACATACTTGCCCGGAACTTCGCCGAGACCTTCGGGTACGGGTACTTTGGTGGAAGCGTCATAGAGCGCGCGGGTAAGGCTAAAGTGTTCCCCTGCCGGTCCTTTGGTTTCAATCGTGTATTCGGCGAAGATCCCACGCGTCCGGAGCACATCATTGATTTCTTCTTCGTCGTATTTTGCAGCTCGAAGCTCCGCTCGCTTTTGTTCAAGGGTACCGAGACCCTGCAGGCGGTCTTCATACGTCATGCCGGGCTGTACTTCGTTGACCTTCACGTTTGCGGCGAGCACGGCTGGCGGAGACCCTGGCTTCAACTGCGTCCAGATCAACAAGCCCGCGGTGATCAGAGCGGTAACCGCGCCCGCTATCTGCCCCGCTCTGATAAGCGGAGCACCCAGTCGCCCGCCGCTCTCTTGTGATGATGTCGCCGGTTTGGTCTCAGACATCTTGTTTGCCCGACGGCGGGCTGGGTACGCAGTTTTGAGGGCTTAGGCCCGGGTCCTCGCCTGCTCTCTGGAAAAGCCAGCCCCAAGCGCGTGCACCTCGCCCGCCCTCACATCGTTGATCATACGCTCTCTTGTCTCCGGCGTGTAGGGTTAGTCCTTGCTGCACCACCCGCTGGGGGCACAGCATCCGTAGCGCCGCGACTCGGTGGCCGATCGCTCGCACGATACGCTACCGTCGTTCCGCCGTGCTGCCGACCTTGCCCCATCGTAGCTTGACGAAGCTCTGCCAAACACTGTTAATGGCCGCGATCGTTGCGGTGCTCGCACCGGCAGCCGCGCTGGGGTCGTTTCGCGGCGAAGACGGTGTGATCGCCTACTCGGTCGGCCAGTCGCTCCAGCGAGGCATTTGGGCGCTGAACCCCAGCACGGGCTACCAGCTGCAGCTCACCTCCGGCCCCGACGAAGCACCGAGCTTCTCTGCATCAGGCAACATGCTCGCGTTCCAGCGTCGCGCCGCTGGAACGGTCACGATCTACATCGCGCGAGCCGACGGCTCGGACGCTAAGCCTCTCGTCAGCGGCAGCGAGCCCGCCTTCTCCCCCGACGACCAACGGATCGTCTTTGTGCGCGCGAGCGGGCTCTTCCTCACGGGCGTGGCACCGGGCTCGCGTGCGCAGCAGATCACCCGCCATCCTGGGGATCGCACGCCACGGTGGAGCTCGACCGGGGAGATCGTCTTTCAGAGGACCGACATCTCGCACGTGCGCAGGCGAGGTGTGAGCGAACGGCGCACCAGGGAGGCGCTGGCCATCATCACTCCGCCAAGTCTGCGTACAAGCGAAGCGCTGAGCTATCAGCCGCATGTGGAAATGTGGCCCGAATGGTCCCCCAACGGCCGCACGCTCGCCGTGGCCCTTTGCACCGGTAGCCCGCCGCCCCACGGACTGCCCGCGACGGTCCCGTCATTCGTCTTCCACTCGGATTGCCTGCCACAGGTGTGGGCGCCTGACGGTCGCCGGCTGGTCGGCTCGGCCGAGCAGGCTGTAGAACCCGGACTCGCCTGGGGTGGACCGGAAACGTCGTGCCCGCGTTACATCCCACAAGGCACGGACGTGAGCTACTTCCGGAACGAAGTCCCAGAACCCACGAGTCCCGCCGAGATTTCGTGGCAGCCTCTCCTTAGCGGCACCATGCGGCTCCCCACTGTGACGTGCGAACCGCGACCGGAACCGGGCGTCATCCACTCAGCCGTAGCGCCGGCAACGTCAGGGCCTGGTGCGCAACTATGTATCCCCCCTACCCGCCGTCACCGACACAGACGCTGTGTTTGAACTCGATCCGCGTCGAGTGCTCAAACAGGACGTGCACGTCGGCTCGACTGCCCTCACCTAGGACGCGTTCGCTTTCCGTCCGGCGCGATCGCGCCCGACCAGATTCCCGGAACGCTCGCAATGCCGTCTAACCATCAGCGAGGCGGCAAAGAGCGAAGCGGGGGGACGCGTGGCGCACGGCACGCTGCTTCCGTCGACACAGCGCATACGCTTCGCGCGTGCCAAACATCAACGACCCCATCTTTGACGAGCCGCGCGAGCAACCGGGGTTTCGCTCCCTGCGCGCTCGTCTGAGCCGCCAGGCGGAGTGCGAGCGGCTGGGATTGAGCCTGTGGGAGCTACCGCCCCACGAGGCCGCCTACCCATATCACTACCATCCGGCCGGTCGCCGACGTTGACACGCGGTTGCGGTTCCGGCGGTACCCTGACCCGCATGGATCCCGATCGCGCACGCCACCTGCTCGCGCGCGAGCGCGAGCGGATCGAGCAGGCGATCGCCAGTCTCCAGGACGGCGAGCTCGAGGCGGCCGCCGAGCTGAACGAACCGGGCGAACTTGGCTCGGAGGAGCTCTACGAAAAGGAGCTCGACGCAGGCCTCACCGAGGATCTCGCCGAGCAGCTCACCGCGGTCGAGCGGGCCGAAGAACGGCTAGCGGCAGGCACCTACGGACTCTCAATCGACAGCGGCGAGCCGATCTCCGACGAGCGGCTCGAGGCTCTGCCCACGGCTGAGCGGACGGTTGACGAGCAACGGGCGCTCGGGCGCTGAGCCCGCGACACCCGCCAGACAGGTTCTTAGACCGACCCGTTTCGAGCCAGGAGCGTCCTCAGGCCGGCGTCCGTCCAGACCACCTGGTCGCGTCCTGGCCCCACGCCCACGATCGTCACGGGGGCGCGGACGTGCTCGGTGATGAAGTCGAGGTACTCGCGCGCACCGTCGGGCAGATCGGAGAGCGTACGGCACTCGCCCAGGTTCGCCTTCCACCCGCGCAGCTCGGTGAGCCCGGCGGTGGTGTGGTGGAGCACCGTCTGGTGATAGGGGAAGTCGTCGAATGTCGCTCCTTCGGCTCCCCGGTAGCTGGTGCACACCTGGATTCGATCCAACCCCGAGAGGACGTCGAGCTTGGTCACAACCAGCGCCGTCATCGTGTTCAGCCGTGCGGCGTAGCGCAGGGCGACAAGGTCCAGCCAACCCGTGCGCCGCGGGCGGCCGGTCGTCGTGCCGAACTCTCCGCCCCGCTCCCTGATCTGCTCGCCCATCTCGTCGTGCAGCTCGCTCGGGAATGGCCCGGCGCCCACACGGGTCGTGTAGGCCTTGGAGACTCCCCAGATCTCGTCGATGCTCTTCGGCCCGACGCCCGCTCCCACACACGCCGCGCCCGACAGCGGGTTCGAGGAGGTGACGAACGGGTAGGTGCCGTGGTCGATGTCCAGCATCGCCCCCTGCGCCCCCTCGAAGATGATCTTCCTACCGCCGTCGAGCATGTCCCACATGAGCTTGGCGGTGTCGGCGATGTGTTGCTCCAAGCGGTGGCCGTAGACCAAATACTGCTCGGTCATCGCGTGCAGGTCGAGCGCCGGGTCCTTCTCGAACGGGCGCAGCGACAGGCGCTTGGGCTCCATCGCCGCGACGATCTTCTTCTTCAGGATCTTCTCATCCAGCAGGTCCTGCACGCGTATCCCCAGCCGCGCGGCCTTGTCCGCGTAGCACGGTCCGATCCCCCTGCGGGTCGTACCGATCTGCAGGCTTCCGAGTTTCGTCTCGCCCGCCGAGTCCAGCAGCAGGTGGTAGGGCATGATCAGGTGCGCGTTGGCCGAGATTCGCAACCCGCTCACGTCCACACGCCGGGCCCGCAGGGCGTCGAGCTCCTCGATCAGCACCTTCGGATCAATGACCACGCCGTTGCCGATCACGCAGCGCTTGCCGGGGTAAAGGATTCCCGAGGGGATCAGATGGAGCTTCCACTCCTCGCCCCCTCGCACGATCGTGTGCCCGGCGTTGTTCCCGCCCTGGAAGCGCACCACCGCGTCCGCCTGCTCGGCGAGCAGGTCGGTGATCTTTCCCTTTCCCTCGTCGCCCCACTGGGCGCCGACTATCACGATTCCGGGCATTGCCAACGGAGTGTAGGCTGGCGTGGGTCAGCTCGAGCGTGCGGAGGTGCGGAACTCTCGCCGCTTGTCCTCGCCGTAGAGCGGCAGGGGATCGCCGCACATCTCCACCAGGCGGGAAACGATGCGCTTGCCCACCTGCTCGCTTGCCTCGTCGGTCACGATCTCGCGACCCCGACCACTCTCAAAGGTCATTACACGTCTGCCCATCTGCTCTGAGAGGTCATCCGGCATGAGGTTCGTCGTGGCGATGATCGCGCGCCCGGCCTGATAGCGGGCGTCCACGAGCGAGTAGAGCTGCTCGAGTCTCCACGGCGTGGTGTGCTGCGCGCCGAGGTCGTCGATGTGGAGCAAATCGACGGAGGAAAGGCGGTCGAGCAGATCCAGCAGGCTGTTGTCGGTCCCGATCTCATCATGGATCAGGTTGAGCAACCGGGGCAGCGAGTAGATCGCCACAGAGCGTCCCGCATCGAAGGCCGCCTTGGAAACGATCATCGCGAGTGTTGTCTTGCCGGTTCCCACATCTCCCACCAGCCACAGACCGCGACCCTCGTCAAGCCTGGCCTTCAGGTTGTGCACGTAGCGGCGGATCTCCGCGACGATGGGCTCGGGCATGCCGGGAACCGGGGGACGATCGAAGGAGACCCCGCGGTACCTGGCCGGTATTCGTCCCTCCAGGCCGGCTGCCCGCGACGCCGCGATGCGCCCGGCTCGACAGCCGCAGTCCGAGGCGGTGTTCGTTCTCTCGTCGACCAGGAACCCGCTGCCGTCGCACAGGCCGAGAGGGCATGACTCCTCGCGGCGCCCGGCGGCGGACATGGGCGAGCTGAGATCGAAAGCACGGCGAGGGTCCGCGCCCGGGGCCTCGGCGCTCACTGCGTGAACCGCTCACCGGCGTAGTTCATGAACTTCGGATACTCCTTCTGGAACGTGAGCGTGACTTTGCCGACCGCCCCGTTGCGGTGCTTGGAGATGATCAGGTCGGCCTCGCCGGGGCGCTCGGAGTCCTCGTTGTAGTACTCGTCGCGGTAGATGAACATCACGAGGTCGGAGTCCTGCTCGAGGTTCCCGCTCTCACGCAGATCGGAGAGCTGGGGTTTCTTATCCGGGCGCTGCTCCACCGCGCGGCTCAGCTGCGACAGCGCGATCACCGGCACCCCCAGCTCCCGGGCCAGGATCTTCAGGCCGCGGCTGAGCTCGCCGACCGCGGTTACCCGGCTGTCGTAGCGGCTGTCGGTGCGCATCAGCTGGAGGTAGTCGATGATGATCAACCCCAGCCCTCCCTCGCACTGGCTGTGCAGTCGCCTTGCCTTTGCGCGGATCTCCAGCATCCCCACGTCGCTTGAGTCGTCGACCCACAACGGCGCGGTCGCCAGGCGCTGGGAGGCCTTGAGGATCTTTGGCCAACGCTGCTCGGCCACCCGTCCCTTGCGCAGCTCCTCACCCTTGATCCGCGCCTGGGAGGCGACGAACCGTTGGGCCAGCTCAGCCTCGGCCATCTCCAGCGAGAACAGCGCCACCGGCTTGCCGTGCTCCACGGCCGCGTTCTCGGCGATGTTGCTCACGAGAGCGCTCTTCCCCATCGCAGGGCGGGCGGCGACGATGATCAGGTTCCCCGGCTGAAATCCGCCCGTGATCTCATCGAGGTCGCGGAACCCGGACGGCGTCCCGGTCAGCGAGGTGCCTTCGAGCGAAAGCCGGTGCAGCTTGTCGAGCTCCTCGTGCAGCACCTCCTCGATCGCGCGGAAGTCCTGCTGGCGGTCATCGCGTGCGACCTCGAGCATCGTCTTCTCCGCCTGCTCCACGAGCTCCCGCGGAGCGGCCCGGTGGCCGAGCACGCTCTCCTGGATCTCGTACGAGGCCTTCAACAGGCGCCGCAGCAGAGCGTTCTCACGCACGATCTGCGCGTACCGGCGGGCATGTCCGGCGGCGGGAACCACCCCCGTCAGCTCGTCCACCGCGGCGGCTCCGCCGATGTCCTCGAGCTTGCCCACCTGCCGCAGACGGTCGGTGACCGTCAGCACATCCACCGGCTCTGACTCGTTGTACAGCGCGAGCATCGCATCGTATATGGCCCCGTGGCGCTCTCGATAGAAGTCCTCAGCCCGCAACCCCTCTTCGATCACCAGCGCGTACAGCGAGCGATCCGAGAGCAGGATCGCGCCCAGGACCGACTGCTCGGCGTCGAGGTTGTGGGGCGGGGCGATCGCGCGTTCGTGGCCGCTTGCCGCGCCGTTGGCTTGAGAGACGGCACTCATGGCCTGGGCGAGTTTAGGCCGGCGTTCATGGCCACCTCGCAGTGTCCCCGCTATCTCGGCTGAAATTGTTTTCCGCGGTGTGCACGAACAGATGTTCGCACCTCGACAGGCGGAGGGAGAACGGCTGAGATCGGCATCCTGCCCTCCAGCCGGGTACGCGCTCGGCTTCTTGTGCAGCAGGAGACCGCTTCGCGCTACCGGCAGTTACATTGCCGGCGGGCACACAGCCCGGAGGGCTGGGTCTGGCCGGCTGACTGCGTCGTGTTTTTCCAGGGGACCGGTCCGCGCCATCGGCGCTCCACGTGGCCGGCGGGCCACAGCCCGACGC
Source organism: uncultured Solirubrobacteraceae bacterium (assembly GCA_963709885.1). Classification (GTDB taxonomy): domain Bacteria; phylum Actinomycetota; class Thermoleophilia; order Solirubrobacterales; family Solirubrobacteraceae; genus Palsa-744. Next base: position 148,562 of record CAVPXY010000004.1, read on the forward strand.
AGTCCTCCGGACTGTGTGCCGCTAGGTCGGGCCGGCTACTTTCTTGCCACGATCATCGTCTTGATCGTGGCTGTCACGTTCTCGACCACCTCGACCACGACCATGTAGGTGCCGACGTTCTTGATCGGCTCGGGCATGAACACGTTGCGTTTGTCGATTTTTATCCCGCGCGCTTCCCGAATCGCTGTCGCGATGTCCTGGGCGGTGACAGAGCCGAACAGCCGACCGTCCACTCCCGCCTGCTGAGGGATGGTGAGAACTGTCCGGTTCAGCAGGCTGACGTTCTCCTGGGCCTTCTCGATGGCATTCCGCTCGGCTCTCTCGGCGGCCTCCTGGCGATCGCGGATCGCTTGCACAGCGCCTCTGGTCGCCGGCTGTGCGAGCTTGCGCGGGAGCAGGTAGTTGCGCAGGTAGCCCTTGGACACCTCGACCACCTTGCCCTGCTCGCCGAGCGTCTCGACATCCTGCAGGAGTATCGCCTCGGGCATCTAGTGTCCCGGCTCGAGAATCCGGTGAGTGTTTGCCGGATGAATGGTCGTGATCTGACGCTCGATGGCGGCGATCTGACCACCGGGGCACACAGCCTGGACGGCTGGGTCGGCGGCGGTGCCCCCGGTAGCACATGGGCCGACGGCGGCGCGCGTCAGGCGCGGGCAGGCGACGGGAAACGCCATCGAATCTGAGACTCGTGACACTAGCTACTACCGTTCCCGATCGCGGTCGCCCCGCTCGCGGCGGGGGCTGTCGTCGCGTCCGCCCTCGTTCACGTAGGGGAGCAGCGCCAGCTCGCGGGCTCGCTTCACCGCGCGGGCGATCTGGACCTGGTGGCGGCGGCACGAGCCGGTGATCCTTCGCGAGCGGATCTTCCCCTTCTCGGAGATGAACTTCTTCAGCGACGCCACGTCCTTGTAGTCGACCTGCTCCACCTTGTCGCGGCAGTGCTGGCACGGCTTGCGCCGGCCGCTGCCGGGCCCGCCCTTCTTGTCGCGCCGGCGAACCGGCTTGCCGCGACCGCGCGCTTTTGCCATCAGTGCGCCCCGTCGCGGCGCCGACTCGACGAGATGGTGCTCTCGGACACGGCGGTGGTGGAAAACACAGAGACCTCGCTGTAGGAGCTGGAAATCAGAATGGAATGTCGTCGTCGCCGGCGGCGCCGGCGGCAGGTGCGGGCTGGAAGTCCCCTTCGTCGACCGGGACGTCACTGCCTTTGGAGGCCCCGTTACCGACGAAGCCGCCTCCGCCGGAGGCATCCTCGCGCGAGCCCAGGAACTGCACCGAGTCGGCAATGATATCGGTTGCCTGGCGTTTTGTCCCGTCCTCGGCCTCCCACTCGCGCCACTCGAGCCGCCCGTCGATAGCGACTGGGCGTCCCTTCGACAGGAACCGGGCAGCGTTCTCGCCCTGGGCGCCCCACACGGTGACGTTGAAGTAGTTTGGCTTGTCCTCCCACTCACCGGTGCTTCCGTTCTTGCGGCGCGTGTTGCACGCGATGCGCAGCTTGCACAGCGACATGCCGCTCGGCAGCGCTCGCAGCTCGGGATCGGCGGTCAGGTTTCCGGTCATCACGATCCTGTTTATGTTGGTGGCGGCCACTGCTCCTCTTCCTTTCGGGCTTGTTCGGAGTCCCGGTCTCGGGGACCCACTCATCTTCGTCGAGTTCGAGCCTTCGAGTCTAGACCGGCCTTCGGGCGCGATCCTCCCGCAGCCTCCTCACCACCCCGCTAGTTGCGCGCTTTGGCTCTTGCCGAAGCATCCACCCAGACGGGAAGCTCACGACCAACGCCGCCGCGGAGCCCCGACAGGGGCGGAGCCGTCCTCACTCAGACTGCCCGGCCCGATCGTCAACCCGAGCCCGATCGTCAACCCGAGCCCGATCGTCAACCCGAGCCCGACCGGCGCGCGAGGATGTGCCGAACACCTCGTCCCAATAGGGCGCGCTGATCCCGAAGCCGCGCGTCTCGTCCTGGAAGTGGTGGCGCATGTGCCGCTCGCGCAACATCCTCCCGAGCCGTCCGTGGGGGCGGAAGTGATGCAGGTAGTAGTGGGTCATGTCGTACACCAGGTAGCCGGCGAAGAACCCCGCGCCGAGCCCTGGGGCGTAGCGCATGCCGAAGATCAGGTACAGCACCCCGAACACTACGGCCCCCAGGGGCACGCTCACCGCGGGCGGCATGACGAGGCGCAGGGGGTCGTTCGGGTGGTCGTGATGGACGCCATGGACGATCCAATGCACGCGCGCGCCCAGACCGTCCGCCGGCTCGAAGTGGAACACCACGCGGTGCAGCCAGTACTCGAACAGCGTCCACAGCGCATACCCGCCCACGGCCAGCCCCACCGTTGCCACCACGCTCGCGCTGGACAGCTCCCATGCGGTCAGGGCGACGATCGCGGGCACGAAGATGACCACCGGCACCGCGGGATGCACGCGCGAGAGGGAATCCAGCAGCTTGGAGTCGAACATCGGGGGCGAAGCCCGCAGCACGTCCGTCCTGCTCGTCGAATCGCTCATGTCCTCAGCCCAACCCATGAGCCGATCTTATTACCCCGGAGCCGCTCGCGTGGCCGTACCGGCCCGGTCCCGAAGAGGACCCGGACGCTACAGGCAACTTCAAGCCGGCTCGCCGACCTCGCCGTGGCCGCTGCGATCTGTCTCGATCGCGGCCACCGCCTCGGCCTCGACGACCGCGTCAGCTCCGGAATCGAGGCCGAGCGCGGCCTCGACGACCCCCTCGGTCTCGACCCCCTCCACCACAGCCTCCGTCTGCACGCCGGCCTCGGGCTCAACAGCCGCCTGCGGCTCCTCGGCGACCGCCTGGGCAGCGAGCACGTCCGGCGCGTCCGGGACGCCCGGCTTCAGCTTGATGATCCGAAAGCGCAGGATGCCGTCGGTGATTCGAAGCGTTCGGTCAAGTGCGCCGAGCAGCTCTGGTGCGCCGGCGTGGAACTGGAGCAGGTGGTACTCGGCGTCCGCCCTCCGATCGATCGGATAGGTGAGCGTCCGATCCCCCCAGTCATCGTGGCGCAGGAACTCCCCCTGCGCCTCGATCGCAGCACGCGCGTCGGCGACTATCTTCGTGCGCGTTCCCTCCTCGGCCTGCGGATCCAGGAGCAGCACGAGATCGTATGTGGGCGCGGGCAAGGTCATTCCTCGTGCCGAAAAGCCTAGCGGCTCCGGCCCTTCGCACGGATGTCCGCCAACTGCTCGTCGATCCAGTCGCCGGGATCGCGCGAGGTGACGATCTCGACAAGCCCGCTCGCCCGGCGGCTTCGCTCGTCCGGATCCATCGTCAGCGCCGCGTAGATCGAGTTGGCCAGCTCCTGGATGTCGAACGGATTCACCGACAGCGCGTAGCACCCGAGCTCCTCGTGCGCGCCGGTGTTCTCCGAGAGGATCGACACCCCCTCGCGCTCATTCACGATCGGCCCCTCCTTGGCCACCAGGTTCATGCCGTCGAACATCGCGTTCACCAGCAGCACGTCGTAATGCTTGTACGCCGCCATCGCCTCCTCGAGATCGTCACGCAGCTTCAGCTGGATCGGCATCCAGTCAGGGGTGCCGTGCCGGTGGTTGACGACCGCCACCAGCGCCTCGATCCGCTCCAGGTACTCCGCGTACTGGGGCACATCGGTACGGGAGGGCATCATCTGGGCCATGAAGGTCACCCGCTCGGAGAACTCCGGATGCTGCTCCAGGAACAGATCGAAGGCCGAGAACCCGCGCAGCACGTTCTTGCTCAGGTCGGCTCGGTCCACACGCAGGATCAGAAAGTCCCGGCGTCTGCGCAGCAGCTCCCGCTCGAACTCGCTCACCCGCGCGCTCTGCGCGATCAGCCGGGTGGCCTCGTGGTCGATCGGCAGCGGATATGCCCTCACCCACACCTCGCGTTCGGAGAACCGCACGACGCCGCGCTCGAAGTCCACCTCCAAGTCCATCAGATCCCGGCAGCACTGAAGGAAGTTCCGCCTGTAGGAGCGAGTGTGAAACCCGACTATGTCGTTGGCCAAGAGGCCGGTGAATATCTCCTCGCGTATCCGCGTCGGCAGCACGCGCCAGGCGTCTGACTGCGTCCAGGGGATGTGGACGAAGTGGTGCAGAAACGCATCCGGTCGCGCTCGGCGCACGAGGTCCGGGAGGGTGTAGAGGTGGTAATCGTGGACCATCACCACCGGCTCCTCTACGCCCTCGAGCTCCTCCACCACGGCCCGTGCCAGGTCCTCGTTGACCACGTTGTATCCGAACTCAAACGCCTCGATCTCCTCCCCCCGGATGTCCGGCGCGTTGGAGAGGTCCCACAGGTAGTGCTGGATGAACCACAGCATCGGGTTGGCGAACACGTTGTAGAACCGGTCGTAGGCCTGCGGGTCGCTCACAACCAGGCGCACCTGGAACTCCCCCCCCGCGGGCGAGCGCACCGGGAACGCCCCCCCGCCGTTTCTCTCGGAGGCCTCGGCGTCGTACTCGCTCATCGCCGAAGCGATCCAGATTGCTTCCCGATACGTTGCGAGGCCGGTGAGTGCCGTCACAAGCCCGCCCGACCCGCGCTGGACCTCGCCGTCCGCGTGGAACGTCACCGGCCCGCGGTTCGACACGAGCACCAGCGGAATCCGCCGCGCGCGCGCGTCGCTCATGATCGCTTCAGATCGTTGAAGATCCGCAGATAGTCGCGTAGGTAGCGCGGCATCAGGAAATGGGTGCGCACGTGCTCCTTCCCCCGCCTGCCCAGCGCCTTGCCGAGCGCCGGATCGCCGAGGACGCCCAGGGCGCGCTCGGCGCACTGCTGAACACTCGACACCAGATATCCCGTCACGCCATCCTCGATCTGCAGCGGGATCCCTCCGACGTCTCCACCGATGAACGGCCGTGCCTTCCAGATCGCCTCCGAGACCGTCAACCCGAAGCCCTCGCGGGTGGACTTCTGGACGAGCACGTCCGCGTGTGACTGGAAAGCGTTGACCTCGATCGCCCCCACGTTGTTGAAGTTGTTGAGGATGTGTATGTCCGGATCGCCATCCGCATGGGCGATCGTGGCGTTGAAGAAGTCCCACCCCTCAGGATCGTCGGAGGCCATCGAACCCACCAGCGCGAGCTGCACCTCCGGCATTGACTCCTTGACCACGCGATACGCGTCTATCACGCCCAGCGGGTCCTTCCAGGGATCAAAGCGCGAGACCTGGCACATCAACGGTCGGTCGAGGTCGATCCCGAACTGCCCGCACACGAAGGAGGCGTCCTCGGGGGACAGCGCCATGTTCTTCGGCGTCAGCGGATCGATCGCGGGCGGCACGACATTGACGTTGCCGTTCATCCCGGCGGGCACGTACTCGCGCATGTGGAACAGCGACTCCGGGTAGTCCTCGATGTAGGGCAACAGCTGTGCGATCGTGTGCGGGTTGGGCGTCGACAGGTCGATGTGACAGCGCCACACCCAGCCCCCAGCCTTCTCCGGCACCAGCCCGTGCAGCGCGGCCGGCTGCGGGTCGTGGACCAGGCACACGTCCCACCCGCCGGAGAGCTCGCGCGCGTTCATCTCGTTGTACTGCCGCCACGTGTGCCAGTGCTCGTCATCGAGGCCTGAAGAGGCACCCTGAAGCGCGTTGTGCATGAGCTTGGTCGCGTTGAAGAACTCCTCGCGCCCGTAGATCACCTGCCACTCGCAGTCGAGCCCCACGTCGCGCATGAGAGGCACCAGGGTGTACAGGATCTCGGAGACTCCCCCGCCGAACGCGGTGGCCGAGATATGCACGATCCGCCTGCCCTGCAGCGGCTCGGCCAGCTCGCGGATCTCGGCGATCAGCTCCCGCCCGCAGATGTGCGTGTAGTCGGCGAGCGACTTGTTTCCTACTGCCACAGGCTGGAGCACGCGGGTGCACGATACCTAAGCATGGGTGGATATTTTCGCGTGCGGCGGGCGGACGGCCGAACTATGGTCTAGACGGATGTTCAACTGGCGCCTCTACCGCGCGGCTTGCGTGCCGGTCCTGCTCGCACTCGCGATCGCCGCCTTCTCCCTGACCGCGCGTCCGCGTCCGCTCACCTCGACGCTGGCGCCCGACGCGTTCGATGGCGCACGTGCAATGGCCGAAACCAAGAGCCTGGCGGCGGAGTTTCCCAACCGACGCCCGGGAAGCCGCGGCGACGAAATGATCGCCGCGCACATCTCGCGGGCGCTGGAAGGCCTCGGCGGGACGGCCGGCGGGGGGTTCTCGGTACGCACCGTGCGTTTCAAGGCCCAGACGATCGATGGCGAACGCTCGCTCACCACGGTCGTCGCCGAGCGCCCCGGGTCGACCGGCGCCACGCCGATCGCGATCCTCGCCCACCGCGACGCGGCCGCGCGGGGCGCGCAGGCCGAGATCTCAGGGACGGCGGCCCTGCTGGAGCTCGCTCGCGTGTTCGCCGCGCGCGAGACCCGACGCACGATCGTCCTGGTGTCTACGAGCGGCGGCAGCGGCGGTGACGCAGGCGCCTCGGACATCGCGGCTTACGCCCACGGACCCTTCGACGCGGCGATCGTGCTCGGCGACCTTGCGGGGAGCAATCAGAGGAAGCCCTATGTCGTTCCCTTCTCGGACGGCTTCGGCTCCGCTCCGCTCCAGCTGCAGCGCACGGTCGCCGACGCGATCACCAAGCAGCTCGGCTCGGACCCGGGTGCCCCCAGCACGATCGGCCAGCTCGCTCACCTCGCGTTTCCCTTCGCCGCGGGCGAACAGGGTCCCCTCAACGCCCGTGGGCTTCCCGCCGTGCTCGTCCAAGTCTCAGGCGAACGGGGACCCTCCGCGGGGGAGCCCGTGAACGCCGAACGCCTTGAAGGCTTTGGTCGCGCAGTGCTGAGCGCGGTCGATGCCCTCGATGCGGCGCCAGACGTCTCTGACGGCTTCCAGACCGGCGTGATGATTCAGCGCCAGACGATGCCGGTGTGGGCTCTGCGCCTACTCGTGGCGGCGTTGATGCTCGGCCCGCTCCTACTGGCCGTCGACGCGCTCGCGCGCCTGCTGCGCCGCCGCGAGCCGGTGGGGCGCTGGATGTTGTGGACCCTTGCCTGCGCGTTCCCCTTCTTCCTGTCTGCGCTGTTCGCGTATCTGCTGGGATGGCTGAGCATCGTCCCCGCCGCACCCGCCACCCCCGTTCTGCCCAGCGCAATGCCCTTCGACGGCTCCGCTGCCATGGCTGTCGCCGCAGTCGGGCTCGGGCTCGGGCTCGCCTGGCTCACGTGGCCCTTGCTCGTGCGCCGGCTGGGGGTGGGCGTGCGCCCGAGCTCCGATGCCGCCGGCCTGTCGATTCTGCTCGTGCTGCTGACCGTCTGCCTCATCGTGTGGGCGGTCGATCCGTTCACGGCCCTGCTGCTCGTTCCGGCGCTCCATCTCTTCCTGTTCATCGTCTCGCCGGAGCTGCGCCCACGCCCTCTCGGAGCGCTCGCCCTGGTGGCGCTCGCCCTGCTTCCGCCCGCCCTGCTCGTCTCCTTCTACGCCCATCAGCTCGGCCTGGGTCCCGGTGAGACGGCGTGGACGGCGGTGCTGCTCCTCGCCGGCGGCCACGTCGGGGTGCTGGGGGCGCTGCTGTGGAGCCTCGCGCTTGGCTGCCTTGTCGCGGGCGCGATGCTCGCGTTGACTCCCCCGGATTCACTTCCCGGCCCGGCCACTCAGGGGCCGAGCAGGATCACGATTCGTGGTCCATCGCGCTACGCGGGTCCGGGGTCGCTGGGGGGAACCGAGTCGGCCCTGCGCCGATAGCGCCCTGGAGGGTGCTCTCGGTGCAGATGCTGACATCCGGGGTCTATGCTGGCATCGGCTCTCCCACAGCCTGACATGTCCGAGATCCTGTTCACGACCAGATCGCCCTCCGGAAACGCCCCTTCGCGACGAGCGCCCCCTTTTGGGCCCGCTTCGCGGATGCGCCGCCGCGCGTCGCGTCTGCTCGCGCTCGCGCTGATCGGGCTTGGCGCGCTCGCGCTGATCGACGCCGGGGTCACGCTCCTCTGGCAGGAGCCGCTCACCGCGCTCTACGCCAAGTTCCGCCAGGACCACCTCGCCGGTGCGCTGCACACGATCGAACGCGCCTCCCCAACCCCCCTTGAGCGGCGTGCGCTCGCGAGCCTGTCCGACGAGCGCGGGCGGATAGCGTTTCTCGCCCGCGAGCTGGAGCGCCACGCCCGCCCCGGCGGCGCGGTGGGGCGCATCGTGATCCCGCGCATAGGCGTCAGCTACGTGATCGTGAAGGGCACGGGCACCGCCGAACTACAGAGCGGCCCCGGCATCTTCCCGGAAACGCGCTTCCCCGGCATTGCCGGCACGACTGCCATCGCCGGGCACCGCACGACCTACCTTGCGCCCTTCCGCCACATCGACTCCCTCCGTGCGGGCAACCGGATCCTGCTCAACATGCCCTACGCACACTTCACATATACGGTCATCGGCCACGAGGTGGTCGCCCCCAACGACGTTCGTGCCGCAGTCGATGACGTCGGGTACACAAGGCTCGTGCTGTCGGGGTGCACCCCGTTGTTCAGTGCCGCCAAACGCCTGCTCGTGTTCGCCCACCTCACCCGCACCGTGCCGGTGGGCGCCGCCCGGCGGTTGCGGGGCGGCCGGGTGGCTGCACCGATCGAAACACCGCCCGGCGAGGAGCCGAGGGTTCGACGGGTGCTACCCCGACGGTCCTCACCAACGATGCTCGAATCCCTCCAGCCGCACGTCATCTCCGCCATCGTCTAGAAGGGATACGCCCGGTGGACCCTCGACCACCCGACCTATCCAGGTGATCCCGACGTCGCCCACCGCCGCGACTGCGTCCTGCACCCGCACGCGGTCCTCGGGGGCGGCGCAGAAGCACAGCTCGTAGTCTTCTCCTCCCGCGGCCGCCAGCTCCCAGGCGGGTACGCCCAGCTCGGCGCAGATCTGCCCCACGCCCTCGCCCAGCGGCAGCGTCTGGAGGTCCACCCGCAGGCGCACGCCGCTGCAGCGGCCGATATGCCCGGCGTCGGTCGCGATCCCGTCGGACAAATCGATCAGCGCGTGAACGCCAGCCGCCGCCAGCGCCCGGCCCTCGGCCAAGCGTGGCTGGGGTTCTCTGGTGCGCGCGAGCACCGCCTCGGCGGCAGGCGAGCGTCGAACGGCCCCTTGCGGGAAGCCCGCTTCCATCAAGGCCAGCCCCGCGCCTGCACCGCCCAGCCGCCCGGTAACACCCACGATGTCTCCCTCCAGTGCTCCGTCGCGCCCTACGAGCTGATCCGGGTCCTCGGCCCACCCGACGACCGTGAAGCAGACGGTCAGGGCCGGCGCGCTCACCACGTCTCCGCCGGCGATCGCCGTTCCGGTCTCCGCCGCGAGCGCCGTTGCGCCACGTACCAGCTCGAGTCCCTGCTCCTCGCCAAACCCCGCCGGCAGCCCCAATGCGAGATAGGCCTCGCCCGGGTCGGCGCCCATCGCGGCGAGGTCCGAGAGCGCGCCGGCCAGGGCGCGGCGGCCCACCTGCGCCGGTGTTGCCCAACCTTCGCGCAGGCGGAAGTGGACCCCTTCGACCATCGCGTCGACCGAGGTCACGCATATGGGCCGCGCCCGTACCACGGCCGCGTCGTCTCCCATTCCCCGCAGGATCCTCAACCCGCGCGGCGCGTTCTCGCCGCTGGCGAGGGTCGCCTCCGCCCCGGCCTCTCCGAGCTTGCGCTGAAGCTCGGCCGCGATGGATTCGATCAGGGAAAGCTCAGCGATGCCGGTAAACGATCCGCGCGCGGTCCAGGTCGTATGGGGAGAGCTCGCAGCGAACGCGATCGCCCGGGAGTATGCGGATCCGGAAGCGCCGCATCTTGCCGGCCACATGTCCGAGGACGACGTGCTCGTTGTCGAGCTTCACGCGGAACATCGCGTTCGGCAGGGCCTCGATCACCTCGCCCTCGAATTCGACCTTGTCCTCCTTCGCCACGCCGCATCCCATCTGGGTCGCCGGCACCCGCAAGCGGCCCTCCGTCTCGAATTATCGAGACTCAAACTACCAGTGCGGGGCCCGCGAAGGCTCCAGAAGCTGTTTAGCCGGGGGGCGCTCCGCCGGTTCCCTTGATCGGTGGCCCGCCACCGGGTGAGGGCCTCGCCGGTTCGTTCGCTTCCCTGGAGGGCGGGACGGGTGCGCCGCTTCTCTTCGGCCCGCCTCCGCCGGTGCCGTGAGTCCCACCGGTTTCGTGCCCGGAGGGGGAGCTGTTGCCGTGATGGTTGAGCCCCGGGTGGGGTTCACTCGGTTCTGCCGATTCACTTTCCCCAGCCCCATTCGTGAAGCCGGTGGTGGCGAACTTGCCGAAGAACGGCTGGTAGGAAACCGATTCCTTGGCCACAGGGAACGACACGCACGAGTGTCCTTCGGTCACCGCCGACATATAGGCATGCCAGATTTCCGCCGGCAGATACCCACCCTGCTGGGGCTCGCCATGCACGCTGGTCATCGATACCCGTTTGTTCGGGTAGCCCATCCACACGACCGTCGAATACCTGGGGGTGTAGCCGTCGAGCCAGGCATCGACCAGTTCGCTGGTCGTCCCCGTCTTGGCAGCCGTCGGGCAGCCGATCGCCGAGCGCGTGGCGGTGCCGGCCTGCACGTTCTGCTCGAGAATGCTCGTCTCCTCGGAGGTCACCCCTTCGCTGAGCACCTTCACGCGGTGCGGCTCGCCCCAGTGGTAATCGGTGTGGCCGTCGGGGAACACGACCTTCGTGATCGCGATCGGACTGTTGCGCCAGCCGCCGTCGGCGAGCGTCGCGTAGACGCCGGCCATTTCCAGCGGCGTCACGCCGAGCGTCAGCCCGCCGAGCGCCTCGGCAGGGAAGCTGCTCAAGTGGGTGGTGACCCCCATCTTGTAAGCCATCTGGGTCACCGTTTCCTCCCCGAGATCGGCCGCGAGCTGCGCATATATGGTGTTGTCAGAGGCGAGCGTGGCGCTCACGAGGTTCATCGACTTGTTCAGCGATGTGCCCTCGAACGTCTTCACTTCATAGGTCGGATAGCCCGTGAGCCATCCCGGCGCCAGAGTGTGCGAGAGGTAGTTGGTGCTGTTCGGGTCGACTCCGCGCGAGAGCGCGTCGGCGAGATCGATCGCCTTGAATGTGGAGCCCGGCTGGCGGTGTCCGTCGGCGGCGAGGTTGTACTGGGACCGCTCGTAGCTCTCGGACTCCGCCATCGCCTCGATGTCGCCGTTGGCGGGGTTGAGCGTGACGATCGCCGCGGCCGGGTCTTCGGGCTGGTTGAGCACTTCCGCGATGGCTTTGCGCGCAAGACGCTGCATGTTCAGGTCGATCGTCGTGTAGACCCGCAAGCCTCCCTGCTTGACCGTCTTTGCGCCGTAGCGATGGACGAGCTGCTCACGAACGTATTCGAAGAAGAAGTCCTCCCGTCGCTGGGTGTAGAAGTGCCCGTACTTGACCCCCAATGGCGACGCCTCGGCGGTGGCCGCCTGTGCCGCCGTGATGTAGTGCAGCTGGGCCATCTTCGAGAGCACCTCGTTGCGCCTGTGCCGGGCCGCGGAGGCGTCGAGGAGGGGGTTGTACTGCGAGGGCGCCTGGGGCAAGCCGGCGAGCAGTGCGGACTGCTCGAGGTTAAGCTGGGATGCCGGCCTGTCGAAGAAGATTCGCGCGGCCGCCTGCACGCCGATCGCCGTCTGACCCCCCACCGTTCCATATGGGACGCTGTTCAGGTAGCTCGTGAGGATCGAGTGCTTACTGTGGCGCTTCTCGTACTCGATCGCCAGCTTGGCCTCGATGATCTTCTGCCTGAGCGTGCGCTGGTTTCCCCCCAGGTAGAGGTTGCGTATCAGCTGCATCGTGATCGTCGATCCGCCCTGCAGGGGCGCGCCGGTGGAGATGTCCTTCACGGCCGCGCGAAAGATCCCCGTCAAATCGACGCCGTTGTTCTTGTAGAAGCGCTGGTCCTCGATCGCCACGGTAGCGTTCTTCAGGTCTTCCGGAATTTCGCTCCAGGCGACGGGGCTGCGCAGCTCGTCGGACTGGATGAAGCCGAGGCGAGTCCCGTCGGCCGCGAACACCTGCGAGGAGCCGCCGCTCAGGATCGGGCGCAGCTTTCCGATCGGGGGGGCCGACCGGGCGACGTTCAGGACGTACCCGACTGCCGCCATCGCGCCCACGATTAGCGCGGCGGCGAGCACACCGCCGCCGACGAGCAGGAAGCGAGTCGGTCCGCTGCGGTTGTGTCTCTGCCGGCGCTGTCGTGCTTGCCTGGACATCTCGGCGTAATGCCGAGGTTACCGCCCGGAGTGTGATTTCCTGCATTTGCGCTGCGGCGACCCTCAACGCTCGGTGCAACACGACATGAACCCCGACACCGCCGAGCTGGCCATCTTCGACAACGCGAACGAACTGGTCGCCCCGTTTCCGTCCCCGGCCGACGGGCCCGGGAGGGTCGGCTCCGCGCGAGGCCGGTGGGAGCGCCTCCGCGCCGACCCCGCGCGAATGGCCGCCGTTCGCGACAGCTGGCAGGCGCTCTGGGGCTCCCGCCTGCTCGTATGGCTGGCGGGGGTGGGAACGCTGCTGGCGTTTGGCTCAGGGCCGGTTCGCCACGCTTTCAACCCTCCCGGTGTCACGAAGGGATTCGGGTGGCTCGGCGATCTCCTGGCGGGCCCCGCGGCGCGCTGGGACGCCTCCTGGTACCTGGTGATCGCGCACTACGGCTACAGGCCCGACCTGGGCCCGCTCACGTACTCGCGCACCGCGTTCTTCCCCCTCTATCCGCTCGGCCTGCGTGGAATCGCTTGGTTCGGCCTGCCGCCGGTGCTCGCCGGCGTGCTCCTGTCACTGCTCGCCCTCGCCCTCTCCCTGTACGGGATCCACCGCCTCACCACGCTCGAGCTGACACGGTTGACCCGGGCCCGCCCATCTGCGGGCGGCCGCACAAGAGGGGGCGAGGTGGCTCGCCTGGCCGTGCTCATCACCGCGTTCGCCCCGATGGCGTTCTACTTCTCGGCGGTCTACTCCGAGTCGCTCTACCTCGCTCTGTCGGTCGGACTCTTCTGGTGCGCCCGCCAGGGACGTTGGGCGGCCGTGGGAGCGCTCGGGGCGCTGGCAGGCGCGACGCGCAGCGCGGGCGTGGTGCTCGCCCTGCCCGCCCTGATCCTCTACCTCTACGGACCGCGTGAGGACAGGGCGCCGGACTTCCCGCGGGCTCGCTGGGGACGTCCCCGCTACCGGCTCCGAAAGGACGTCGTGTGGCTGGGACTCGTGCCGGCCGGCCTCGGTCTGTACATGGCCTACCTCGCCGGCTCCGGCGGTCATGCACTGATGCCGTTCCACGCCCAGGACGTCTGGAGCAGGCACTTCGTGGGACCCTACCTCGGCGTATGGGACGGGATCAAGGCCGCCTTCGAGGGTGTGCGCCAGCTCTTGTCCTTCCAACGCCATCATGTCTACTTCCCCAGCGCCGCCGGCAGCCCGATCATCACGGCCGGGCACAACCTGCTCCTGCTGGGCTTCCTGATCGCCGTTGTCCCCGCCGTGGTGGGTGTGATGCGCAGGCTTCCGCTCGCCTACGGCGTCTACATCCTCGCCGCGCTGGCCCTGCCGCTCTCCTACCCCGTGACCCCCCAGCCGCTGATGTCGCTGCCCCGCTTTCTCGTGGTGCTCTTCCCATTGAGCATGTGGCTCGCGGCGTGGCTGGCCGACCACCCCCGCGCGCGAGGGCCGGCACTGGTGGTGTGCGCCGCGCTCGAGGCGTTCTTCGTCGCCGAGTTCGCCACCTGGCACTGGGTGGCGTAGTCCGTGGACGATCTGGGTGGAATCGAGACCGGCGCGGGCCAGGCTGCGCCGGCGCCACCGGACGCGCCTGCAGCGCAGGTCGGGCGCCAGGAGCCCATCGCCGACGACTCGTCGCGCTCTCCCACGACCGACTGGCCCGCGTGGACGGCGCCGCTGGCGCTGGTGGGGGGCCTTGCGGTCGCGTTGATCGGTAGCCTGCTCGTGGACATCCCGGCCCTGGCGTTCGGAGTCACCCTCTCGAGCTCGCACACTCCCCCTGGGTTGATCATCGCCGACACGCTCGTGCAGGACGTCGGCTTCGTTGTCGCCGTCGTGTACTGCGCACGCATCGGCGGTCGCGTTGTGCGCTCGTGGCAATTCGGCCTGCGGCCTCCGGGCGTCGGCTGGAGACGGGCCACGTTGATGATCCTGGCACTGCTGTTCGCCTTCGTGGTGCTCAGTGCGATCTGGTCGGAAGCCGTCAACCCGAGCAAGGAGAAGCTGCTCGAACAGCTGGGCACGAATGAAGGCGCCATGCTGCTGTTGCTGAGCGCGGCCCTGACATGTGTGATTGCGCCGATCTGCGAGGAGCTCCTGTTCCGCGGATATATGTTCACCGCTCTGCGCAACTGGTGCGGGACGTTGCTGGCCGCCGTGCTCACAGGGCTCCTGTTCGGGCTCGTGCACGTCGGCTCGGCTCCCGGGCTGGATCTCGTTCCGCTGGCCGCGCTCGGCTTCGGACTGTGCCTGCTCTACCGCTACACAGGCTCGCTGTACCCGCCGATCATCGCCCACTCGCTGAACAACTCGATCGCATTCGCGAGTCTCGAGAGCTGGGACGTGGGGCAGGCGCTTGTACTCATCGGGGGCGCGTTCCTGTCGATCGGGGCGCTCGTGCTGATCTCCAAGCGGGTGGGTTTGATAGAAGGCGAGCGCTCAGTTCCCGGGCCGCCCTCGGTTCCGGGGCCGCCGGCAATAGGATCGGGCGTATGAACAGAGCCCGCAGCGTGGCGGTGAGGTGCCTCGTTTGCCTGTCGACGGCGGCTCTTGGAGCGTTGGCGCCTGCCTCTTCGCCGGCCTCTGCGCTCGCCTCCGGGCCATTCACGCCAACGGCGGCCACCTCCGGGGCATCCACTCCGCTCTCGCCCGTCCCCGCCAGCGCGGCGCCCGGCCGGGTCCAGCTCGTCCTGCAGAAGGTCGGCGGCAGCCCTCCGTTTGCGTTCGTGGGCGCACGGATCGTGGTGCGCGGGATCGTGTGGCCGTACGTTGGCGGGCAGAGGGTGAGGGTGAGCATCTACCGCGACGGGCGCAAGGTCGCCGTCGAGAGCATCGGCGTGGGGGCGATCGGCAACGGCGCAGGGCAGTTCCACGTCAGCTACTCCAGCGGCTACCCGGGGCTCGTGCAGGCGCGCGCGGCGCACTACGAGACCGCACAGCAGGGAGCGTTCAGTGGACGCTCGCCCGGCGTGCGCTTCATCCAGGTGAACCTCGGACCGGGGGCGCAGGGAACGTCGGTGCGTCTGCTTCAGTCCGAGCTCGACGTCCTGCACTACGCCGTGCCGTTGAGCGGAGTGTTCGACGAAGGCACCGGGCGTGCCCTCATCGCCTACCGCAAGATGACCGGTCTTGCCCGCATTCCCTACGCCGGCAGTCAGGTGTTCGAACATCTGACGCACGGGACGGGCAGCTTCCACGTGCGCTATCCCTGGGATGGCCGCCACGTCGAGGCTGATTTGACAAAGCAGGTGCTCGCGGAGATTGAACCGGGCGGGCATGTGCGGGCCGTCTACATGATGAGCTCGGGCAAGCCCTCGACGCCCACCGTGATCGGCCACTTCAACGTGTACTCAAAGACGCCCGGAGTCAACTCCGAGGGCATGGTCGACTCCAACTACTTCATCGCCGGCTACGCGATCCACGGCTACGCCGAAGTGCCGACATACGCCGCCAGTCACGGCTGCCTGCGCGTGCCGATCCCCGACGCCGCCGCGATCTACGGGTGGGTGCGGATGGGGACTGCGGTCGACGTCTACAACGACAGCGGCGGGGGCAGCCAGCACGTCCGTGGCAACGCAGGTCCGTAGAGGGCCTGGGGCTTCTCGGCCTGGAGATCGCCGCGTGGAAGCATCTGAGGAAAATACGAGCGATCTGGCCCGCGCCCGAGGACGCCTCGTGCAGGAGCTGCGCGAGCACGCCCTCGTGGTGGGTGCAGTGACGCTCACGAGCGGGGTCCAGGCCGAGTACTACGTGGACGCCAAGCGGGCCATCATGCGCCCGCCCGGCTTTGCCGCGCTGGGCGTCCTGCTCGCCGCGCAGCTGTCCGACTGGGATGCCACGGCGGTCGGCGGCATGACGATGGGAGCCGACCCGGTCGCCTGCGCCGCGCTTGCAGGCGGAGCGTGCGCAAAGGCGTTCTTCGTGCGCAAGGAGACCAAGGCGCACGGCCTGCAGCGACGCATCGAGGGACCGCCGCTCGACCCGGAGGACCGCTGCGTCGTGGTCGAGGATGTCGTTACCACGGGCTCCTCGACGCTCGCCGCGATCGAGGCCCTGCACGAGGCGGGTCTCCAGATCAGAGGGGTGATCAGCGTGCTCGACCGGCTCGCCGGGGGCGGCGCCGGGATCGAGCGGGCCGCGGGCGCGCCCTACGTGTCGCTCACCACGATCGACGATGTTTACCCCGGTCGCCCCGATCGGGACGGCTGACCTCATGGCGTCAGCCGGTCGTCTCGGGGACCGAGCGCCGCTAGCCTTCCCGCTGGCCCTGCAGCTCCGATGGGTCACGCCCTCGTAGTCCAATGGATAAGACGACCGCCTCCTAAGCGGTAGATTCAGGTTCGACTCCTGACGGGGGCATGCTCTGAAGAGCCTGCAATCAGGCGACTTGACCCAGCAGCCCGGGCCAGACCTCCGGAAGAGGCCGTGCGGAGCCGAGAGCCTCTGCGCGCGCAGAGGCTCTCGGCTCCGGTGATCTCAGCGTCTAGCGGTGCCCGCTGAAGGAGATCGCCTGCTGGAACGTCGGCCGGTTGGTCCAGCGCATCGTGAACGGGAAGCTCAACCCGAAGCGGATCCGCTCCGCGTTGGCGTTGGCGTGCCATTCGTTTGGTTCATCTGTGCCCTGTTCGGCCGCCAATTCGTCGCCCGCTTCTTTCATCGCCGTCCACAGCGAGCTCCTACAGGCCGCCAGGCTGCCGTTCCCGCAGAACCGGGTGTTGAACGCACCCGTGACGGGCAGGCCAAGCAGGCTGCGCAGGTCCTTGTCGACGTACCCGTACCAGCCCTGACCGTACGAGCTCCCCTGGCTGTTGGCCGGGTTGTCTCGGGGAATGAGGCTCGCCAGTTCTTCGAGCTGCGGCCCCAGGACGGGGCTCATGACCGCATTGGCGATCTTGGGCCAGACCTTGTCCATGATCGCCGCACCGGGCGCGTCGATCTTCCCGTCGAGGTTGCGGTCCAGGCGGCTCGAGCCTTCGCCGGCCCATTCTTCCAGCAGGGCCAGCATCTGCTGCTCGCGCGGGCTGGGCGCCGGGCCCGTCTTCAGGACGGCCTGCACCGCTGGCAGCACCAGGGCGTCACGCAGGTCCTGCGTGGCGGCCCGGTTCATCGCCGCCACGACCGAGCCCAGCGTGAGGGTTTTCTGGCGCGCGACCGCGTTTTTGAGCTCCTGCACCCGCTGGATCGAGCCCCACGACCACTGGTTGTCCGCCGCGGGCCAGCCGGCCGCCGGTTTGTTGTTCCAGTTGATGATTTCTTCGTTGGACGGATCGATCGCATGCGGGTGCGCGGACGCGGGCAGGAACCCTTGCCACTCGTACTGGCCGGTCCCGACGGTCGGCAGCGAGAGGTTTACGCCCTGCGCGCGTATCGGCACGCGACCGCTCGAGAACATCGCGATGTGCTTGTTGTCCGCGTAGAACCAGTTGAACGTGAAATCGATCTTCGACGCGGCCGCGATGAAGCTCTGCGGGCTGTTGACCGCGTTGTCGTTGAATTCGGCGAAGCCCAGCGCACTCGTCAGCTCGCGTCCCCGCGTGGACCGCTTGGAGGAGATCGCCACCGGTCGGCCCTTCGAGGTCGCATACCCGCTCACGGGTCCGTGCACCGTTTCGTTGAACACCACCGGTCCGGCCGCCGGACCGGGTCCCGGCCCCAGGACGCCGGCATTGAACGTGGTCATGTCCGTGCACTTGCTGTTGAACAGGTATTTGGTGTTGCTGCCGCCACAGAGCGTCTCGGCGTACTGGTCGACGATGTCGGTGTCCGACGAGGTGGCGCTCCAGGAGAAGTCCTGCCCGCGGCCGAGCTCCACGTAGGGACCCGAACCGGGGAACGTCGCTCCACGTGCGTCGATTCCGCCGCCGTGCAGGTCCGTCTCCATGAGCACCTGCGGGTAGAGGTAGCCGACCTGCGGGCCGGCCACGAACAGCGGACGGCCGGTCGCGGACCGTTTTGCGCCGATCAGCAGCGCGTTGCTCGCTTCCTTTTGCGACGCGCTCGCCTGGGCGGCGGCGCCGCCGAGGCTCCCGGCGTCGATCACGGCGTTGGCGCTGCCCTGTTCGTCGTTGTTGCCCTGTTCGTTTTCTTCGTTTTTCAGGTTGAACGTGCCGGGGATTGAGACGGGCGCCTCGGGGTCGTTCTGCTCGCGCAGGTCGTTGAAGACCGTACGGCCGGCGCTCGCTCCGAGGCGCTGCTGGAGCGCCGAGAGGAACTCCGCACGGCGCGCCTCGTCGCCGCCTCCCACGCCGAACCTCGCGCCGATCACCGCCGCGATCGCCACGACATCGTTTCGCGTCCAGGGCGGGGTCGGTATCCCGGCGGCTGCACGCGCGTCGTTGACGCCGGCCACGTAGTTGTCGATGTCTTCGACCACCTGCGGCCCACCGGGCAGCACCTGCAGCACGGCTATCTCATTGCTCAGGAATTCTTCGGTCTGCGCGCTGGGCAGGAACTGGCGCCCGCTGAGAGCGATCTGGAAGGGGTCGATACCGGGCGCGTCGATGGCCGCGAGACGGCCGGGGCCACGCAGAGCTTCCATCAGCAGGGCACGGTCCTCGACGGCGACCCAACCCGCGCCGTACATCACATCCGCGCGGGTGCCGGCGAACACGTGCGCGACGTCTTTACCGTCCCGTTCGATCCGCAGCCCGGGTCGGGCCGGCGGGTGCTCGACGCTGGCGGGCGGTTCCCCTCCCAGTCCGAACGTGTTCGGCTTGAAGAGAAACGGGAGAGTCGCGTTCGAGACGTTGTCGAACAAGGGCGTCAGGCCGTCGTAGAGAAACAGCTGATTGACCGCGTTGATGCCCGGGGAAGAGCTGCCTTCCTCACCGGGCGGCAGGATGTTCCAGGCTTCCCCGGGAGCAGAGAAGTCGGGTGGTCCTTCGGCATACGCGCTCGGCGTTGTAGGCGCGAACGCGCCCACAACCGCGACTGCCACCAGCCCAGAACCGCACAGGATACGTCGGACGAACGATTTCATCGGTCCCTCCTTCGATAGCCACTCACTGCGCCTCCGGCGCTGATCACTTCGGTGAGGTTTCTCCCCTTCAGCCGAGGCGCCCGCGACGACAAGCGTATACCACCGCGCTTCCAGACGGCACCCTCAGCGATAACGGCGCGCCGGTGGACGGCCGCCCGCCGCCGTCGACTCCGACGTCTGGTCAGCGATGAACGTGGCTCGTTCAGGCAGCGCCCCCCATTCTGCTGCCCAAAGCCAGCCGCATCCGTCCCAATGCCGGCGTACTTGCCCTAGGGAGCGCGGGCCGGAATCGCCAATAAACACTGCGGCGGCGGCATGGCCTGGTAGCTTCCGCGCGGTGGTGGACCGGGGTGTGAGGAGGAGGTTCCGTGAAGGAGATCCCGAGGCAGTCCACGTCGTCTACCGGTGCTACGGAGGGCTGGTGTATGCGGTCGCGTACAAGGTGTTGGGAAACCGGGGACTAGCCGAGGAGGCGACCCAGCAGGCGTTCCTGAAGGCGTGGCGCGCCGCGGCCAGCTTGGACGACGACCGCGAGATGGGTCCCTGGCTGGCGACGATCACGCGACGTGTCGCGATCGACGTCTACCGTAGCGAGGCGCACCGCAGCGCAGACCCGCTCGAGTCTGTCGCGCCGGCTGACCCTGCGCTGGTTACCCGGCCGGAATCGGCTGAGGCGCTATACGACGTGTGGGAGGTTCGCCGGGCTGTCACGGAGCTGCCGCCAGAGGAGCGGGAGATCGTCCGCCTGCAGCACTTCGATGGCCTCACGCACACAGAAATCGCGGAGCGGTTGGAGCTGCCGGCGGGAACAGTGAAGTCACGCTCGTTCAGGGCCCACAGACGCCTTGCGGCGGAACTGGGACACCTACGAGAATGAACCGCTCGGGGTTGGGCTACCGTACAACGGGATAGAAAGGAGCATCGGTGGCAACGAGCGACGACGATCGGATTGCTTACCTGGCTGGTGAGCCTGGCCGATCGCTCTCGGCACAGGACCGCGCCGAGCTCGACGAACTGGACGCTCTGCTCAAGGCCCCGGCGACGTGGGCACAGCCCGACCCCGGCCTGGAGGACCGAGTTGTCGCCACGATCGCCGACGAGGCTCAAGCTCGATCCGCGAGCGCTCGCGCACGCCGGCCGGTGTTCCACCTTCCTGTGCGCGTGCGCCGTCCCGTCTATGCGCTCGCAGGATTCGCGGCAGTCGTGGCCGCGGCGATCGTCGTCGGGGTAGCGGTCAACAACACATCTCCGGCACCGCAACAGTTCGCAATGGTGGTCTCCGGCACCCCCCTCGCTCCGAGCGCGCACGGGTCAGCGACGCTGACAAAGACGAGTTCCGGTTGGCGGATCGAGCTTTCCGCGTCTGGCCTCCCCCGCCTTGCGAACGGCCGCTATTACGAGGCCTGGCTGAAGAACGCCGCCGGCGTCTTGGTGCCCGTTGGCACGTTCAACGATGCCAGACAGGTGACGCTGTGGGCCGGTGTCCCACCAACGCAATTCCCGAGCCTCAGCGTCACCCAGCAACAGGCCAACGGCAACCCGGCCTCATCCGGCAAGCGCGTGCTCGCCGGGACCATACGCGCCGAACGCTGACAGTCTGACAACGAGGCGCGAATTGCGCCCTAGCGACGTTGTCGGGCTTCGACAGCGCGAAGCTGCCCGCGTCCGCGACGGCACGCTGACGCGCCGCCTCTGAAGGGCGTGCCAGAGCGTAACGGAGGTGCTCCACGATTCTGGTCGCGCTTGGAACGCCGCTGGCCGCAAGCCTCGCCGCAACCGCCGGCAGGGCAACGAGCCCGCAACCGCCGGCAGGGCAACGAGCCCGAACCGTTTAACGCCGTCGCCCGTATCGGTTCAGAGACCTAACCCCATTCACGAGACCGAGGAGACTTCCATGCTGCCCACATCAGCCATCGTCCGTCGCGCCGTCCTTGCGACGATCACGAGCGTCGCTCGCACAAGAGGCGCCATCGCAAGGCGGATGCCGACCCGCAGGGGCCTGCCGGCCCAGGCTGCCGTGATCGGCGCCATCGTTGCATTGGCGGGCACCGGATCGGCGCTCGCGTTTCAGGCGCTGCCGCCGGGTACTCAGGTGAACGACGATCTCGCCGCGGGAATCAACAAGACGATCAGTGTCAACGGTGAGGATCCGACCAATTCCGACGTCGTCGGCGGCGCGCTGACGGCGGGCAAACCGGCGGTCCCGTGGGCCGTCTTTCGTCAACAGGAGACGAACGGCTCGCCGCCGCCCCACGATCAGATATTCGCTCGCTCCTTCGCGAACGGCACCTGGCTTACGCGGGGCAACGGCACTGTCGGTGGCCGCTCGAGCGCCAGCCCGCAGTTCAGCGGCTCGCTGAACTTCGACCAGAGCCAGGACGGCGAGGCGCCTGCGATCGACTTCGCGGGAATCGGCCGCACGGTCCCCTGGGCGACCTGGTATGAGGAAACGACCGGGACCGGCTTTGCCAACAACAACGTGTTCGCCAGCCGCTTCGACAACACGGGAGACGCCAACAAGGGCAAGTGGATCTTCGGCGGTCAGAGCCGAGGCACGGGTGGAGGCACGGTGCCGGTTCCGTCGCTGAACATCCACACCGACCAGAACGCAGAAAACCCATCGGTGGCGGGCGGCTCGGCGGTCGACCCGACGAAGCCCGGCCCATGGGTGACCTGGCAGGAGACGACCGAATCAGCCGGTCGCCGGCACGGACCAGATCTTCGTCTCCCGACCGATCGGACCGGGAGCCGCGAACTGCGACGGCGTGACACCGGCCGGCGTACCAAACGGCGAAGGTCACGTCCCGGCCATCGGCGGCTTCTGCTTCCAGCAGACAGGAATCGGGCGTGTGGGCCCTGCCGGCGCGGACCCGAGCCTCAACGTCGACCCCACGCGCAACGGGATCGAGCCGGACATAGCGTTCACCGGCGCCTCCGACGGGGTCCCTTGGGTGGTCTGGTATGAGAAGGGCGCGACAACCATGCCCGGGTTGAACGAAAACGAGATGGTGTTCGCCGCCAAGGGCGTCACGACGAAGAAGGCGCTCAGGGTGGCTTCCACTGGGTAGCTGTGGGCAACCAGCTCAGCGCGACTCTCGACACCAGCGGGGCCAACGGGTTCGGGGCGCTGTGCCGAATCGGCGAAGAACGAGGAAGAATGCTCGCTCAACAAGAATCCGGGCAAGCACGACGCGGAGGACCCGCAAGTGGCAGCCGGCACGATGAACTCCGCCAAACCAACCGTTCCCTGGGTCACCTGGGACGAGGACGTCGCTGGTGTGAAGCAGGTGTTCGTCTCGCGGCTCGTCGGCACCCCGAGCCCGCACTTCGAAATCGTCAACAACGGTGAACCAATCTCAACCGGAGCCAACGACTCGACCCGCCCGGACATCACGTTCTCTGCCAACACGCCGTACGTGTCATGGCGCGAGGAGGTCAGCGGGGCCACGAAGGGCTTCACCGGCCACTTCGTGAACGCGGCGAAACCGACGTTCGTGCTCGACTCAAGCGACGTCCCGCTCACGCCCACCGGCACTGGCCCCGGCCAGGCGGATGTCCGTGAGCCCATCTCCTCCTCCTGCATCGCGACGCCGTTCAACGCCGACGGCGCGGCCTGCCAGGGCGGAGCGGTGGGGACGCCGTTCTTCCTGTTCACGAACGGGACGAGCCCGCGGGGCCTGTTCGCAGACGCCTATGAGCCAGGTACACCGATCACCGGAGCCGCAAGTGGTGTGAGTGAATCCGCGGCAACGCTGAACGGCTTGGTGAACCCCAAGGGCGCCTCGGTGAGGGTCTCGTTCCAGTACGGAACGACGACCGCCTACGGACAGGTCACGACAGCGCAGTCGACCGGGGTGAGCAACGCGGCGACGCCGTTCACCGCGCAGCTCACCGGGCTGCCCGCCGGGAGCACGATCCACTATCGAGCCGTGGCGGTCAGCGACTTCGGGACGTTCGCCGGGGGCGATGAGACCCTGACGACCGCCTCGACGCCCCCGCCCCCGCCACCGCCAGCCGGCACGACCTCGGTCGGCCGGGCGAAGGTGTCCGGCTCGAGCGCGAGCGTGCGCGTGTCGTGCACGGGCCCCGCCGGAGCGACATGCCGGCTCGCCCTCCAGCTGACCGTCACCGAGACGTTCAAGGGCCACAGGCTCCTCGCGGTAACGGCACGCGCGAAGGGTCGAAAGACCCACAAGGTGGTCGTGGTCGGGACTGCGAATGTCTTGCTCGGAGCCGGCCAGACGCAGACGGTGCAGATCGCGCTGAACGCCACCGGCAAACGGCTGTTCGCCGGCCGCCACGGGCTGAGGGCAACGCTCCGGGTCACCCAAGAAACCGCCCCCGGGGCCACGGCGACGGTCTCCACCCAGATCGTCACGTTCAAACCAGCGAAAAAGGGCCGCGGACACCGGGCCCACTAGGAGTGGCAACCCGAGCCCCGTTCTCGATCAAAGAGGACGGGGCTCGGGTGCCCGCGTTCCAAAGTCGAGACCGGAAACGGTGCAGCGCCATAAACACCGATTTGCCGCCAGAGCCGTTTGAGCGAATGCTAAGTAGGCGCAAAGAGACGACTGCGACTCTCCGCGAGATCAACTCCGCGACCAAGGAACGGAAGGTACACAATGACCGACGGTGCGATGTCTTCGTTGACGTGCGATGACTTCGTCCTTGACGATGGCGGCGGCGTTCACATTCGCCCCCTGCGCCCGGCTGACCGCGCGATGTACGACGAGGCGGTTGCCGGCCTCTCCCCGCGCTCACGCTATCTACGTTTTGCGGCGCCCATGCCGAGGATGAGCGAGCGCCTGCTCGAGCAGATGATGCAGTCCGACGCGACCGCGACAACCCAAACGGCGGCGACGACTCCAGCGAAGACCGCCCGTCAAGCCAAGACGACGACCCCAACCACGACGACCCCAACGAAGACTCCGACCACCACGCCGAGACCCGCTCCGGTACCGCTCCCACCGGCGCCGCAACAGCCTTCCGGACAACAGGCCGCCGCAGTCTGCAAGAAGGCCGTCCAGGTGCAGCCGACACTTTCGGCGAGCGCAAAGACAAGACTCGAACGGACGTGTGAAAAGGCTTCCGGCGGCGGTCAGGCGACGCTACGTCAGATAGCCCACGAACTGTGCGTCGAAGTCATCAAGAGTTCGCATCTGCCTGCCGGTCGCGCACGGGAACAGGCGCGCGCCGTCTGCAAAAACGAGTAGCCGGCGTCGAGAGACGAGCCCGAACACTGGTACCTGCCGATAATCGGCATCACGCCCGCCTGGCAAGGTCGCGGCTACGGTGCGGCATTGCTGCGCGCTGTGCTCGAGCGCTGCGACACCGACCGCGTGCCAGCCTACCTTGAGGCGTCGAGCGCCCGCAGTCGGGTGCTCTACGGACGTGAGGGCTTCGAGGCCATCGAGGAATGCCGCCACGCCGAGGCCGGACCGCCGCTCTGGCGGATGTGGCGTGAGCCGAGGGGATAATTCCGACCGTCGGCGAGCTCGAGCGACTTAGACGTCCGTGCGGGGCTGCCGGTCAGGCGCGAGACCTTCTCTGACTGCCCACAACGCAGCCTGGGTACGCGATGACAGGTCGAGCTTGCGCAGGATGTTGCTGACATGGGTACGGGCCGTGCGCTCGCTGATCACCAACTCAGCGGCGATCTGCTTGTTCGCCTTGCCCGCGGCGACCATCCGCAAGATCTCTCGCTCGCGACTGGTCAGCTCCGTTCCCGGATCCTCCTGCTTGGAGGTACGCATCGAAGCCGTGAGACGCTTGGCGATCGCAGGGTCCAGGTGGAGCTCCCCCTGGTGAGCTGCGCGGATCGCGCCGGCCACCTCGTCAACGTCGGCGTCCTTGAGCACATACCCGGACGCCCCCGCCGCCAAGGCGGCGTGCACCTGCTTCTCCTCCACGAACGACGTGAGGACGACGATCTCAATCTGCTCGTAGCGCGAACGAATCTCCGTGGTGGCCTCGACGCCCCCCATCGGCTGCATCTGAAGATCCATGAGTACGACGTGTGGCAGGTCATCGGCGTCGAGCTTCGCCAGGTGGTCCAGCGCTTCGCGTCCGTCAGCCGCGTCGCAGACCACCTCGATGTCGGGCTCGGTGGCGAGGAAGGCGACGAGCCCTCGGCGCACAACCTTGTGGTCGTCGACGATCAGGACGCGGATCACCTCGTCGGGCTGCCTGTTCACGTCTGAGCGTCCACGTGGGTAATCGGCAACTGGACCTGCACCGCGGTTCCGCGTCCGGGAGCGCTGTCGATGTTGATTTGAGCGCCGATGTCGTCCGCCCGGCTACGCATCGTCGTCAACCCGAGATGGCCGGCGTAGCTCGCCGCCGGGTCAAAGCCGAGCCCGTCGTCGCGGACCTCAAGGCCGACGTTGTTGCCGTCGCTCGCGACCATCACCGTGACGTGCGTCGCCTGGGCGTGCTTGCTGGCGTTGGCCAGCGCCTCCTGTCCGAGGCGGTAGAGGTGCTCCTCGCACTCTGCGCTTATCGGCAGGCGCTCGGATGGTCCGCTGACCTCGATCGGCAGACCTTCGCGTGCGCTGAGCGCACCGGCGTGCTTGCTCAGCGCCGAGACCAGCCCCTCCTCGGCCAGACCGCCCGGCCGCAGCTCGAAGATCAATGCCCGCATCTCGGCGAGCGCGGTGCGACTGAGCTCGTCGACCTGCCCGAGCTCCCGCCCGACGGGGCCTTCGGTGTCCTGGCCTGTCTGTTTCAGGGCACGCTCGGCGGTTCGGGCGTGCAGGGTCATCGAGAACAATGACTGCGAGACGGAGTCGTGCAGGTCACGCGCGATGCGCTGGCGCTCCTCACTCGCGCGCTCCACCTCGCGGCGTCTGGACTCGACCAGATCAGCCGCGGAGCGCTGGCGCTCGCTGACGATGGCGCCCAGGCACAGCGTCGTCAGCGCCGCCACCGCGATATAGAGCTGGGTGCTCAGCGCGCTCTGGGTGATCGAATGCCGCACGAACGGCCCGACGTTGTGTGCGGTGCGCCACACCGCCATGCCGGCCGCGCAGAACACCGCGAGCGTCGCGCCCCTCTGACCGAAGCGCACCGCGGCCCATATCAGCGCCGGGAACACCAGGTAGGAAACGGGTCGCGGGCTTGCAAGGACGATCGCGCTCAGCCCGATGACCGCAGCGACCATCGCGCTCGCCTCCAACATGCGCCCTCTGGGCCACGGAGTCGGGGGTCCCTTGAGCCATCGAGTCGGCCGGAATCCTGCCCACACGATGGCCAGAGGCAGCACGATCAGAGCGCCCGCGGAGTCTCCGATCCAAATCGTGCGCCAGATCGTGGCCGCTTCGTCGCTGTGAATGACTCCGTCGACGAGCAGCATGATCGACCCGACTGTCGCGCTGATCGCCGTCGCGGGCGCGATCGCGAGGAGCATCCCCCCGATCTGGTCCAGGCGGTCAAGCGCAGCGCGTCGGCCTATCAAGCGCCGCAGCAGCATCGTCGCGACCAGGGCCTCGGCGAGGTTCGCCGCCGCCAGGGCGAGCGCCGTGTGCAGCGGCGACAGGCTTTCGGCCGACAGCAGGTCGCCGATGACCACACCCGGCCACCAACGCAAGCCGCCCAGATAGAGCACAGCGACCGCCAGACCGACAGGCGGCCAGATCGCCGAGACCCCGCCAGTGAACTCAAGCGCGTAGCCGGCCTGCGCGGCGAGATAGTAACCACCTGTCAGGGCAGCCACGCCAACGAGGTAGCGCGCCACGGCTCCGGCGCGGACCTCGACGGACCGCAAGGACGAGGTACTTGCGAACGCGAAACGCGCGTTGGTACTCGTGGGAACCTCCCCGCAAACACGGCAGCCCCGTAACGGCCGCGCAAGAGACAAGACGATAACGCGTCCCGGCGCCCACGACAAATGACGTAGTCACCCGGGCGACGGTTGTCTTGCTCAGATCAGGTCACCAGGCCGATGTGCCCGAACAGCCCGAGTAGCACGATGGCGAGCGTGAACCGTCGTCCCACAACAGCTTCTGAAGGGGGAACCATGACACCTAGCAACTTTGCTGCGCGCGCCGGCCACTGGAGCGCGACCCATCGCCGGACCGCCATCCTTGGATGGATCGCGTTCGTGCTCGTCTCCGTCGTCATCGGTCACGCGGTGGGCACTCGCACAATCGATCCGCAACGCTCCGGCGTGGGCCAGGCGGGCAAGGCCGACAACGTGCTCGCTGACAAATTCAAGCAGGCCGCCAGCGAGCAGGTCCTCGTCCAGAGCCGCACGGGCAGTTCCCATGATCCGGCCTTCCGCGCCGGCGTCCGCGACGTGGTCGCTCGCGTCTCGGCGGTTTCCGCGGTGACCGATGTCCGCTCTCCACTGGACCGCGCAAACAGCGGGCAGATGTCCAGTGACGGCCGCTCAGCCGTCGTCTCCTTCCAGATCAAGGGCAAGAGCGCTGACGCGCCGAAGAAGATCGCGCCCGTGCTCGCCGCCACCGCGGCAGCCCAGCAGGCTCATCCTGAGCTGCGCGTTGAAGAGTTCGGCGACGCCAGCGCCGCCAAGGCGTTCAGCAAGAGCACTGCCGATGACTTCAACCACGCCCGGTCGTTGTCGCTGCCGCTGACCCTTGCCATCCTGCTCTTCGCCTTCGGCGGGCTCGTCGCAGCGGGGATTCCCCTGCTGCTCGCCTTCTCCGGCGTGCTGGCCACACTCGGACTGGTTTCGCTCATCAGCCAGATCGCCCCGGTCGACAACGCGATCTCAGAGGTGATCCTGTTGATCGGCCTGGCCGTGGGTGTCGACTACGCGCTCTTCTACCTGCGTCGCGAGCGGGAGGAGCGGGCCGCGGGCAAGGACGCACAGGCCGCGCTGGGAGCCGCGGCGGCGACCTCGGGCCGGGCGGTCCTGGTCTCTGGTCTGACCGTGATGGCGGCGATGGCCGGGATGTACCTGGCGGGCGAGAAGACATTCTCCTCGTTCGCCACCGGGACGATTCTGGTCGTCGCGATCGCCATCCTCGGCTCGCTCAGCGTCCTGCCGGCCGTTCTCTCCAAGCTCGGCGACCGGGTCATGGCCGGCCGCGTGCCATTTCTCGCGCGGCGGCGTGAGCGCCAGAGCCAGTCGCGCATGTGGGGAGCGCTGCTCGACCGAGTGCTGCGCCGCCCACTGCTCGCGGCTGTGACGTCCGCTGCTGTCCTGATCGCGCTGGCGATCCCAGCCTTCGGGCTGCACACCGCCAGCACAGGAGTCCAAGGTCTGCCTCAGAACCTCGCCATCACGAAGACGCTCAACCGGATCCACGCTGCCTTCCCCGGCGGCGAGGCACCGGCGCAGGTAGTCGTACAGGCCCGCGACGTCAGCAGCCCCAAGGTCAGGGCTGCCCTGGCTGACCTCCAGTCCCGGGCTCTGGCCACGGGCCAGATGCGCCAGCCGATTCACACCGATGTCAACCCGGCGAACACCGTCGCGGTAATGTCGATACCGCTCGTCGGTAAGGGCACGGATCGCAGCTCAGATCGTGCGCTGGCGACGCTGAGAAACCAGGTCATACCCGCCGCGCTCGCCAGCGCCCCCGAAGCTCAGGCGATGGTGACGGGATTGACGGCACAGTCCCACGACTTCAACAGCCTCATGAAGTCCAACGCCCCGCTGGTCTTTGCGTTCGTCCTGACGATGGCTTTCCTGCTCCTGCTGGCGACGTTTCGCTCGATTGTCATTCCCATCAAGGCAATCGTGCTGAACCTGCTCTCCGTAGGAGCTAGCTATGGCGTCTTGGTCCTGGTTTTCCAGGACGGCTGGGGTCAGTCGCTGCTTGGCTTCAAATCCACGGGGGCGGTCACCGCCTGGTTGCCGATGTTCCTGTTCGTGATCCTCTTCGGACTGTCGATGGACTACCACGTGTTCATCCTCAGCCGCATCCGGGAGGCGTTCGACCGGGGCATGAGCACCGAGGACGCGGTGTCCCACGGCATCAAGAGCAGCGCGGGTGTGGTCACCAGCGCCGCGATGGTCATGGTCGCCGTCTTCGCAGTGTTCGCCACTCTCGGAGCGCTGGACTTCAAGCAGATGGGCGTCGGGCTCGCGTTCGCCGTCCTGATCGACGCGACGATCATTCGCGCGGTCCTGCTCCCAGCCACGATGAAGCTCCTCGGCGACTGGAATTGGTACCTGCCCAAGCCGCTTCACTGGCTGCCGCAGATCCAGCACGAGCCCAGCGCCGCGGTGCAGCCGGCACAAAGCTAAGGCTCAGCCCGCCTCGAACACCTATGGGCGTCCGCGAACCAGCGGACGCCCATAGCTATTTCTCTGGTGCGTGGCACAGCGGGTAGCGCACATCAAGGAATACAGTCAGGCCAATGCCGAAAGACCCCGCTCAGCCTCCCGAAAGACCGCGCTCAACCTCGTCGCCCCGCGTGCAATGCCCGCCCGTAAACGCGGAGCAGAACAAACCTCATGTCAAGCGCACGGGACTCTACTTCAGTCACCCCACCTGCCTTGAACACGATCCGCGGGTGCACATGCCAGCACACCCGGACACGCCCGAGCGGCTGCTGGCGATCGAGCAATTGCTGGCTGCACACGACTGGCTGGGCTGGGAGCGGCGCGCGGCCCCAGCGGCGCAGGAGAGCCAGCTGGAGCTCATCCACAGCACCCGCCACGTCCAGAGGATCAAGGAGCTGTCTGTGGCCGGTGGCGGCGCGATCGACCCGGACACCTTCGTCGGCGAGCCCTCCTACCGCGCCGCGCTGCACGCCGCCGGCGGTGCGTGCGAGATGACCAGGGCGTTGTTGGCCGGCGAAGAGATGCTCGGGTTCTGCGGCGTGCGACCGTCCGGCCACCACGCCGAACCGGATCGGGCGATGGGCTTCTGCCTGTTCAACAATGTCGCGTTGGCGGCGGAGCTCGCAATTCGAGAGCTTGGCGCCCAGCGGGTGTTCATTCTCGATTGGGACGTCCACCACGGAAACGGCACCGCCGAGGCGTTCCGCCGTCGCCCGGACGTGCTGTTCGCGAGCATCCACCAGTCCGGCATCTACCCCGGCACCGGCGCGCTGAGTGATGTGGGCTCTGGGTCAGGAGAGGGCTACACGATCAACCTTCCCGTCCCGGCCGGCTCCGAGGAAGATCTGTGGCTATCGCTGATCGAGCACATCGTGCTTCCCGCCGCCCGGGCGTTCGATCCCGATCTCGTGCTGATCTCTGCCGGCTTTGACGCTCACCGCGAGGACCCGCTGGCGGACTGCCGCTTGGAGAGCGCCTCTTTCGCGGAGATGGCCCGCCACGTCCGCGACCTGGCTGGGCAGCGCGGCGTGCCGCTCGGAGCGATCCTCGAGGGCGGCTATGAACCCGCTGCCCTTGCGCGGTGCGTGCAGGCGACGCTCACCGCGCTCAGTGGGGATGAGCCGGCGCGATCCGCCGCGCCGGAGTCGCTGTTGACCTCGCGCGCGGCCGCGCATATCGGCCATTACTGGGCGCTGTGAACCTGCGCCGCCCGGGCACACTGGCCGGGAGCAGATGCGCCGCGGCCCAAGCACTTCCCCGCTCAGGCGCTCGCTTCGACCGCGTAGCAACTACGGACCAGGTCTGGGGCCGACCTCCGATGACACAACGGCCGCTCGGGCCTAGCGTGCGAGCGAGTGTCTGTTGAGCTGATAGACGACGTTGCCGTCACGCTGCGCGACGGCACGCGCGTCACGGTACGCCAGATTCGCCCCGAGGATGCGGACCTCCTGCGCGCGGGGTTCGAGCGGCTGTCGCTGGATTCCCGCTACCGGCGCTTCCTGACGGCGATGTCGAAGCTCAGCGACCCGTTGGTGCGCTACCTGACACAGGTGGACCACCACGACCACGAGGCGCTTGTCGCGGTGGCAGGCGATGGAATTGGGCTGGGAGTCGCTCGCTACGTCCGCTGGCCTGCCGATCCCGAGGCCGCCGAGGTGGCGGTGACGGTCGCGGACGACTGGCAGGGGCGCGGCGTGGGCACGGCACTGCTCGGGCTGCTGGTTGCCCGCGCCCGCGCTGAGGGTATCCGACGTTTTACCGCGCTCATGCTCGCGAGCAACCGCGAGATGCTGGAGCTGCTCGAGAATCTCGGTCCGGTGCGGATCCTTACGCGCTCGGCGGGTGCCGCCGAAGTCGAGCTGACCCTGCCACGACGCGGCGCAGGAGCGCACCTGCGCGAGCTGCTGCGCGGGTCGGCCAGCGGCCGCTACCAGCTGCGTCCAAGCCCCCTGGCCGATGTCGACTCGCATGGCCCAGAGCGGGGCGTCGGTGAGGTCAGTCAGGGTCAGTAGATCGCCGAGAGCGGCTTACTCGGTCAGGCAGCATGGGCGTACTCATGCAGCAGACTGCCGAGCCGGTCCAATCACGCCAGCGACAGTCGTGAGCGATTGGGTTTGGTGGCAGCGTGGCGCGCCCGTAGCTGCGCTGACGGCTCCACGACGTGTGCGCCGAGGTCCGCCGGCACGCCCATGGCGCTGAAGCGCCGTTCCGTCGCCGTCACCGTCGTCGGGTCGAGCGCCCGCAGGGTGTGGTCGGAGACGAGGATCTCGTCGGGCTTCGCCGCTTCCAGCAGGCGCGCAGCGATGTTGACATCGACGCCGAGGTAGTCGCCCCCGATCTTGCGCGGGCGGCCCAGATGGATGCCCGTTCGAAGCCGGGGCCGGTAGCTCTCCACCTCGATCGACGCTGCGCGTTCACGCGCCTCAAACGCCGCCTCAACGGCGCTGGGAGCATCGCGAAAGACTGCCATCAGTCCGTCGCCGAGCCGCTTCACCACCTCTCCACTCCGTTCGACGATCGGCGGCTCGATCGCCTCGCTGACCTCGCCCAGCAGCCTGATGGCCAGCTCGTCTCCCGACTCCAGAGCCCAACTCGAAAAGCAGACCAGATCAGTGAACAGCACGGCGATCTCGACCGCTCCGCGCCCTCGGCCCTGCGACTCGGCAACCCTCCGCCAGGCGTGCAGGGTAGTCAGTCCCAGCTCTTCCAAGAGGCCGGGCGCCTCGGTCCTGAGCGCCGCAAGCTGATGGGCCGCAAGGTCGGTTGGGCGACCCAGAGCCGTGAACAGCCGGCCGGCGATCTGATCGCCGCCCATCACCCACTCTCGCGTTCGTCGTACCGGTGCCACCAGCGTCGGGTGCCGGTTGAGCTGGCGCGCGACATTCGTCAATCGCTTCAGGCCGCGGTCCTGGTGGCGCTCGCTCACGACCCAGAGCCTAGATGGTTGACCACCAATCGAAGCTCAAGACATCGCGGGTGAAGACGAGGGTGTTCGGACGCACAGGAGTATCCGGTGTCCCGACGCGGGTATCGACCTCGGGTCATACCGCGCCTTGCGGCCCCCGAGATCGTCGACCTCGAGGTGACCTCGGTGTGGCGGCGCACGCTCGCCGACGAGCGCCGCGCGACCCTATTTCCCCGGGTCGGTCATCGACACATTCTCCTCGACGTGACGGAAGCGAGCCTTGAACCCATGCTCGCAGGCCCGCGCCAGCGCGCTAGGATCGCGGCGTGCCCGACCGCCTGTACTTCACGGATTCTGATGAGGCGAACGCGCTCATTGCCACCGATCCGATGGCCCTGCTCGTGGGCTTCGCGCTCGACCAGCAGGTCTCGGTCCAGAAGGCGTTCGCGGGTCCCCTGGCGCTGCGCGAGCGCCTTGGCTCGCTTGATGCCTCCATCCTGGCGTCATCCGATCTCGAGCCGCTCTTTCGCGCCAAACCGGCCATCCACCGCTTCCCCGGCGCCATGGCCCGCCGGGTGGGTGACCTGGCCGCGCATGTGCGCGACCGCTACGACGGCGACGCGGCGCGCGTGTGGATGGACGCGCCCGACTCAACCGCCTTGCGCGCCAACCTCGCGGCCCTGCCGGGGTTCGGCGAGATGAAGGTCAAGGCGCTCGGTTCCGTGCTCGCCAAGCGCTTTCGCGTCGATGCCGCCCGCGAGATCGTGCCGTCGCATCCGACGCTCGGCGACGTTGACTCACCCGAGGCGCTCGAGAACTATCAGGCTGCCAAGAAGGTGCACAAATTGGAGTGGAGCGCCACGCGCTGAACGTCCGGGAAGCCCGCGGGGTCATGCGCCGACGGCCAGCCCGGGTGCTCCGGGTCTGGCTTGACGGCCCCGGGCCGAAGGACCGGCAGCAGGCAGTAGCCGCTGCCGAAGCTGAGCAGGTTCTCCCCACCGTCACTCGCGAAGTCCTGCCACCTCGTGATCTTCCAAACCCACGAAGCGAAGAGCCTCCTCGCGGCCCCCGACGGGGCTCCCCGCACTCGTCTCAGGTGCGGGGAGCGTCCCCGGCAGGGTTTCTCTACCTGGCTTCCTACACCCCGTTCTGGATCAGGTATGCGACACCCTTCACGGCGATCATACGCACCGTGTCTCCCAGCGCGATGTTGCCGTCGAAGAGGTGCAGACCGAACACCGGGCCGAGCAGTTCCGGCACGAATGACGGCGGATTGTGCGGCGTGCCCTGCGGCGTGAGCTGCAGCCAGCCCGCGCCGTTGTTTACGTGGCACTG
Source organism: uncultured Solirubrobacteraceae bacterium (assembly GCA_963709885.1). GTDB lineage: Bacteria > Actinomycetota > Thermoleophilia > Solirubrobacterales > Solirubrobacteraceae > Palsa-744. Next base: position 182,249 of record CAVPXY010000004.1, read on the forward strand.
GGCCGAGTACTCGCCGGGCGTGGTCACCCACGGAGTGCTCGCGGTCGGCAGTTCGCCCTCGAACAGGCCGATCTGACCCGGGAACCTGGTGGTGGTCTGGTATGGCTGGATCAGCGCGGAGCCTCCTTCGTTCTGCAGGAGCTGCCCCGGATTGACGCAGGCCACGTGCTCGCCGGGTATCGGCGTGCGCCCCAGACCGGGCACTTCCGGCGGTTCTTTGTAGAACGTGGACCACGCGATCACGCAGTGCGTCTCCACCGCTGTCTGACACAGGGGGGTTTCCTTGAACGTTCCTCCGACGTTCTCGCCGTCGGGCACGGTGACACCCCCGCCCATGATCAGCGCGGAGATCATTTTCTTCTGCAGTGCGGGGTGACCTTCGATCGCGGTGTTGATGAGCTGCTCGAGCTCACCAGACCCCTGCGAGTGGCCGATCAGCACGAAGCCGCGACCGTGGTTGTACTTCGCGAGGTATTCTTCGAACGCGGCGAGCACCGTCGGAAACGGGCTCACCGGGGGCGGAAGGTTTTTGAGGAACCCGTTGATCTCCGCGAGCGTGAGCTGATTGTACATGGGCGCGTAGACCTTGCAGTCCTGTGAGAAGCGCGAGGCCTGGTCGATCGCGATCTGTTCCTCCTGGGGTTCGATCTGCAGGTTCGCGTTAGGGGTCAACTGTTCGCTGACCGTGGGGTAGACGTAGAAGCAGTCGATCGGCGGGTTCTTGGCCGGCCGAGCGTATTCGATGAATTCATGGCCGTTGGGCAAGACGATCGTGGCCGTCAGTGGCGCAGTGCAGGGATCCGGGCTCTGTCCGGGCAGGCAAAGCCAGGTCGTTGTCGCGGCGCTGCTGGCGGCCGTGGCGCCCGTGAGCCCGAGCAGTACGAGCGCCGTTGCAAGGGCAGCAGCGACCAGCGATGCACGTCTATGGCACGCGTAGCGGACTCTCCATCCATCCCTCATCGTCCCCTCTCCTTCTTGGTCGTGTGGGGCGTCCCGCGAGCGGGCGGTATATGTAAGGGAAAGGTTGACTGATTGCGGGCAATTCCGCCAAGTCGCCCCCGACGGCAAATGTCGCAAATAGCGACAATCTGCCGTCGCCTGAGTGCGCCACGCCTCGCGCCCCCAGTAGCAGCGTAGTTTGCCTGGCTCGGCCCGTGGGCCGCCACCGATGGCGGGCGCTTCAGTTGCTGGCAGCCTGCGGGCGGAATGGAGGCCCTTCCGACACGCCGCGTCGCACCAGGGCTGGAGACGGAGCTGGCCAGTTCTAGCGCCACGGTCACGACTATCCATACGAGGCCCGGACGAGCAAGGGCTAGGACAAGCAGGCGCCTTCTCCTGGTGTACGTCGGCCCCGCCGCGTGGACGGCCGTGTAGCGTTTGAGGCCAGACGGTCGCCAAACCGCACGAAAGCCGGCGGACTGCACCGTTTCCTACTATGGAGGACCAATGCAAGCAAAGCTGTCTACATGGCTAGTCGTTGCCCTCGCCGGCGGAGCGCTCGTCGCGGGTTGCGGGAGCAGCACTTCCGGGAGCAGCACATCCGGGAGCAGCACATCCGGGAGCAGCACATCCGGGAGCAGCACATCCACGTCCAGCCAAACCGCGCCGACGGCGACGCAAGGCCCCACCGGGCAGCAGGCCGTGGAACTCTGCAAGCGCAGCGTCCAGGCGCAGACGTTGATCTCGGCGAGTGCAAAGGTCAAACTCGAAAAGGCCTGCGCAAAAGTCGCGACTGGCGGCCAGGCGGCCCGACAGGAAATCGCCAAAGAGGCGTGTATCGAACTCGTCAACGCTACTCATTTGCCCGCCGGTCCGGCCAGGGAACGGGCGCTTTCAGTCTGCAAGGCCCCGTAGCACCGCCAGCCGACTTAGAGAGAGGGGGCTGCAGCTATTCAGCCGTGGCCTCCTCTTGCCCCTCCTCCTCCTCCTCCTCCCCCGCATAGAGCGACTCACGCGCCAGCTCCTGGTTCTTGGCGCCGAACAGCTTGATCTCGAGCAGGTCCTGGCGGTAGTCGTCGGGAGCGATGAGCGTGAAGCGCTCGTCGATCAGCTCGCACTGATCGACAGCGAGACCGGCAAGCTCGGCGGTGACGATCCGCCCGCCGGAGACGAGTGGGCGTCCCCACACGAGCGTCATTGCGGCCGATGCGCCGGAGTGCCCGCGCCAAGCGCCGATCACCTCATCGCACAGGTCCAAGCGCCAGTCGGGGTTCCGCTCGGCGGTTTCATCGGTGTAGTCGACGTGCGCCGAGAAGTCGGAAGGCTCTCCGGCCTCACCGGCGGGGACGAAGCGCACGTAGCCGAACAGCTCGTATCCACCGGAGGTCAGCGCGGTGCCCGGCACGTAGGTGCGCCCATGCCAGCTGCGGTCGGGGAACCACGCAAGCTCGCCCGGCTCGCCCAGGTCCTCTCCCGCGTCATCCAGATCTGCCGACGCCGCGAGGAACTCCCGGCGCAGGCGCTCCTCCCAGCGACCGTAGGGGAGCTCCTCCTGCGGGGGCTCGGCGGCGAAACGGGGTAGGAAGCGTTCCTCGGGGGGCATCGCTGCGGGCAGACTAGCTGCAGAACCTGGGCACGTCGTTCATCCGGCGGTCGCGGCGGGGACCGGGAACCTGTGGAAGCAGGTTCTCAGGGTCCCTCACGCGTCGCGCAGGAGGGCTGCGGCATGCTCGGGGGCGAGGATGTTGAGGTTCACCCCCGTGGACAGCTCGAGGCCCGCCAGGTGGGTCAGGCGCGGAAGCACGTCGATCCGCCAGCAGAAGTGATCGGCCCCGCGTGGGGCGGTGCGCACCCACATGTTCAACGGGGGGCTTGAGCCGAAGTGGCGCGCAAGCCGGCACAGCCCGTCGTGCAGGAGCGCGGTGCCCGAAAGGCCGTCGTCCTCGAAGCGCGGGCGGGGCCTGCGCGGGGCGAGCATCAGCTGGAACGGGAGACGGGAAGCGTAGGGTGCCATCAGCACCGCCTCCTCGTCGATCGCCACGATCCGCTCGCGCCGGCGCACCTCCTCGGCGACCAGATCCCCGAGCAGGCTCTGGCCCATCGTGCGGGTGGTGTAGGCGCCGGCGCGCTCGCGCTCGCGCGCGATCGCCGCCGGCACGAAGTCCAGCGCGTACAGCTGGGCGTGCGTGTGCGGCAGCGATGCCCCCGCCTCGGGCCGCTCGTTGACGATCAGCTGGACGCAGGCGCTCGTCGAATGCGCCCGCATGCGAAAGCGCCAAGTGTCCACCGCGGCGGCCACCTGCTCGAGCGGAAGATCGGCCAGCGAGAGCACAGGCTGGGGCCCGTTGACGATCACCTCGTGGGAGCCCGTCGCCGGCAGCGAGGAGAACAGCTCGGGCCGAGCCTGTCCCTTCCGTTCCTCCCCGTCCCGAGGCACCTCCTCGGTGGGAGTGAGCGCGGGGTACAGATTGGGGATCACCCGCACCGTCCAACCGGGGGTGTCGGGGCGGCCTCCGCCAGGCCGCACGGCATAGAGCTCGGGCGGCGTGCGGTCCTCGCGCCCCTCGGCGAACGGATCGCGGTCTGGATCGATCGGCTCGGGCGAGCGCTCCCGCGGCCAGCCTCCCGGCTCTCCCCCGGGACGCCGCGAACGCTCGTCGGCGACAATCGTCTTGTGCCCGCTCAAAGGGTCGATCCGGATCTCAGGCATGTCCCCCCCGCTGAGCGGTGCGTCTCGGAGGCGCCCCTTCGATCAGTGCCGCTCGCGCGCCCGGCCCGCTCATCCTGCGCTCAGCCGTCGAGCGCATAGCGCCTGATGTCCAGTTCGAGCTTGGCCTGGCGCAGGTAGGGACCCTGGTGGATGTACTCGCGGCCACGGGCATCAAAGAAGACCGTGACGGGCGTGAACGTGGAGTCGGTGATCGTTGTGCCCGCTTGGCCGCTCTGGTCGTAGTAGCTCGGGTAGCTCACCGGGAAGGAGTGAAGGAAGGTGAGCGCGTCGACGCGGCTCGCCTCGCCGGAGTCGATTCCGATAAACGCCACCTCTCTGCCCTGTGCGACGGACGCGCGCTGAAAGGCGCCGAGCTCCGAGCGGCACGGCACGCACCAGGACGCCCACTTGTTGACCACCACAGGGTGACCACGCAGCCCCGCCAAGCGGGCACGTATGGCTCCCAGCCCACCGGGCAGGAGCTCCCCTGCGCGGGCGTGCAGCGCGGCCAGCGGCGCCGGGGAGTCCGCCAACAGGACGCGCATCTGAGCGACGGTTAGCTTCGACGGGAGCGCTGGGGCGCGGGAGGAGCCGGCCAGTTGAACGAGGCCGACGGCGAGCAGGGCCAGGAGAGCCAGCCCGCCCGCTCCGATCCACACACGCTTCGACGTCATCGCGGCAAAGGGTGGCAGATGCGGGCTCACGCCCGGCGCTGACTTCAATCACGCCCCGACGTGCTATATCCTCTGGTACACGTTGGAGCCGGGTTGCTCGGAGCATCCGGCAAATGGCGCCAGTTGGGCGCCAGTCTTTGCGAGCCGCGCCGAAGCCACTTCTGCGGCGGCTCAGTCTCGAAGTCGAGAGCCTCAATGGCCGAGTCCACTTCAGTGGCCCTCGCGGCCGCGTCCATTCCAAGCTCCGCGGAAATCTCGCGTGCGGAGAAGCTCGTGCGCGAGCGGTTCCTGCACGAAGGGGAGGACCCAGCCGTCGCGCTTGCTCCCGGCACGCCGCGCAGGCGCGCGCTCGATCAGGCGCTCGCAGAGCTGGACGCGGACCCGAAGGCCAAGCATCCCTCGACGGCGTGGCGGCGCGAGTTCTCGCTGCTGCTCGGTCTGGAGCGGCTGCTGTCTGAGGATGAGCCCGAGCTGGCGGACGGCACAGTGCTGTCGGCCCACCAGGTCGACGCCCTGTCGGGCACTCTGGTGGCGCTGCTGGCGGAGGCGCAGCGTCCCTCTCAAGGCGTCAATGGTCGTGCCTCCAGCTCAGCCTCGCCCGAGCTGCTCGCCTCCGCCGACATTCTCGGTCCCGAGGACCTCCTGCAGGCCAACGATCCCGACGTAGCGTCCATGCCGGCCGAGGATTCCCACTCCGCGGAGCAGGACGAGGATGGGGAGGAGTCCGAGGAGGACGAGGAGGACGAGGACGTCGAGGAGGACGAGGAGGATCTGGGCCCTGTCCAGCGCGCCGCGCCCGAGGAGGACGAGGATGAGGATGAGGAGGACGACGACGAGGTCGAACTGATCGCGATCGGCGAGGAGGAGGAGCCCGGGCTGCGAAACGACTCCGAGGAGGAGCCGCGCGACTGGGTCGAGGAAGAGGATGAGGAGGGATCCTTCGCCGAGCAGCCCGAGGACCCCAACGCGGCGAAGCGGTTCTGGTTCGAGCACGCGACCGGCGCCGGCAAGACGGTTGCTGCGCTCGGATTCGTCGAGGCGTCGCACACGGGCGGGGTGCTGATCCTGACCCACCGGCGCAATCTGGTCGACCAGTTCAACGGCGAGTTGCGTGACCGCGGCTACGCCAAACGCATCAGCCGTCCGCTGCTGAAGGGTGAGGACTCGGTGAAGGGTCCCGTCACGGTCGAGACCTACCAATGGTTCGTGCGCAACGCCGGGAAGATCTCGAGCGCCTATACGATCGTCATCTGCGACGAGGCGCACACCGCCCTGGGCGAGAAGACGAGCGGCGCCATTCGCAACTGGACTGGTCCGATCTTCATCGGCATGACCGCCACGGGCGCGCTGATCGCACGCCACGTCACCGACCTGTTCCCCACCCAGACGTCGCGCTTCGACCTCGCCCAGGCGGCACGGCGAGGGGTGATCGCGCCGCTGCGTTGCGTGCGGATCTCACCCGGCGTGGGGGTGCGCACGATCGCCAAGGTTCCGTTGCGCCGGGGCGAGGTCGACACCGAGTTCGACCAGGACGAGCTCGCCAAACTGCTCGATCAGCAGCCGTTCAACCTCGCGGTAGCCAACCTCTACCGGACGCGCTTCAACGGCGTGCCTGGGGTCGTATACGCCGCCGGCGTGCGCCACGCCTACAACCTCGCCGAGGCCTTTCGGGCCGAGGGACTCAAGGCCCAGGCGGTCTCGGGGGAGACCCCCAAGCGCGAGCTGGCCGAGGTCCTGGCGCGCTATGAGCGAGGCGACATCGACGTGCTGATCAACGCGCAGCTGCTCGCCGAGGGCTGGAACAGCCCGCGTGCAACCGTCTGCGTGCACCTCGCGCCTACGGCTTCCAAGCGCATCTACCAGCAGCGCGTGGGTCGCGTCACCCGCCGCCACCCGGGTAAGGAGGCGGGGCTCGTGGTCGATTTCGTCCATCCCGCCACCAAGCACGACGATCCCGTGGTCACGCTGCATTCTCTGCTCGATCGCGACGTCTATCGCGGGGGCGCGATCGTGGTCGGGCCCGTGCGCCGGGGACGCGGCCGGCGGATGCGGGTGGAGCGGCGAGTGCTGCCGGTGTGCGCCGAGGAGGAGCGGAGGTTCGGAGTATTTGAGCGTGAGTTGTGGCGGATCGCGGTCGAGCATCTGGACTACGGCGAGCAACACGTGTGGGCGGCGCTCGCCGGGGCGCGGGTCGCGCCCAGCGGTTGGCGCAGGGCGCGGGCGATGCTCCACTTCGACCGCACCGGCGAGCTGAAGAGCCGCTTCCTGGTGACGGCCGTTCAGCGCAACAAGAACCCGCAGCTGCGGTTGCGGGCCCTCACCGATATCGCCTCGTTGCGCGATCCGGACGCGTTCGACACCGCGATCGACATCATCGGCTCCTGGCCGCGTGAGGAGCGCAAGGAGGCCACCAAGATCATGCTGCGCGCGCTGGTCGAGCGCCGGATCGGAAGGCGCGATCAGGCCAACGCCTGGATCTGGCGCCTGGCCGAGTACACCCGCGACGTTCACGAGGAGTATGCGGTGCAACGCTGGCCGGAGACCAAGCGTCTGCTCGGGCTGTTGGTGAACTCGGCCGGAGGCGCGCATGCGCGCAACGCGCGCCGCTTGATCCATGCCGCGCGCAAGCAGGATCGTCGTCTGGCGGCGGCCCTCTTGGCGGCGGCGCTCGCACATACCCCGGAGGCGGAGGAGGCGTTGCGCGGGGCACGCACGCGCATGGCGCGCAAGCCCCCGGCGCTGGCCAGGGAGCTGCTGCGCAACTTTCCAAAACGCCGTGCCCGCAACGCCCGGCGCAGGCGCAAGAGCTCGAAGGGCGGCCCAAACGGTACGGGTCCGGGCATCCCGGACGGCGCGGCAGAGGGCTTGTCCGGTGCGGTCACAGGCGCGGGGCCAGCGAAGGCGCCGAGCGACTCCGTGCTGGCGGAGGCTCTTTCGAGTGGGCCCCCGGCAGCCGTGAGCGCGAGCGGCCTGCAGGAAGGAGCGGATGAGACCCTGCAACGCAGCGTCGAAGAGGCGCTCAACCACGCCGAAGAGTAGCGCCTGCGCCCATCGACGGCGCGGGGCGGTCGACCACACCCGCGCGATGACCCCACCGGGCCCTGCTGGCCTCAGTCGATGTCCCGCAGGTGAACCTCACCCGCGTCAAGGGCGGTGCGACCGCCGTCGGCAAGGGCGATCATGAGGCGTCCTGTCCCGTCGATCCCCTCGGCCCTCCCCCGCTTCAGTGAGTCCGTTGGGCCGGGTGATCCCCAGGCGATCTCGCGGCCGCGCAGCGCGTCGCGTGTGCGCCAGGCCTCGAGCGTCGCCCTCTCTCCCTCGGCGAGTCGACGCCCGAGCGCCTCCAACAGCCGCTCCAGGGTCGGCTCGATCTCCTGCACGGACTCGCCGAGAGTCGCGGTCTTCTCGCGCAGCTGCGCGGGCAGGTCCTCCAAGCGGACCGCGACGTTCAACCCGATTCCGAGGATCGCCCAGCCCTGCTGGGGGCGCCCTTCCGCGAGTATCCCCGCGAGCTTGGCAAGGCCCTCTGCGCGTGCGATCACGATGTCGTTCGGCCACTTGATGCGGGCATCATCCCCCGCCACGTCGCAGACCGCGACGGCGGCGATCAGCGGCAACAGAGCTGGCGGGGTGCGCAGGACGAGCGACATCAGCAGCGAGCTGCCCGCGGGTGCCGTCCAGCGCCGGCCCTGGCGTCCGCGCCCGGCGGTTTGGACCGAGGCGGTGATGAGCGTTCCGTGCGGCGCCCCCGCGATCGCCAGCGTGCGGGCACGGTCGTTGGTCGAGTCCGTGCTGCGCAGGTGCACCCTTGGCTGGCCGAGTGCGCTCACTGCGGTGGCAGAAGAAGAGTTCAGTGCTCTCTACCGGTTGCGTCGGCGAGGAGCGCGTCGATGAGGCCGTCGATGTCGTGACGCGCCGCCGCGACGTGGGGATCGAGGCCGTTCTCGCGCAGCGTCTCGCTCGTGGCGGGCCCGATCGAGACGATGCGCGTGTGTGGCGAGAGGCCGGCGCCGGGTCCCGGCTGACCGGTGGCCTGCAGGAAGAAGCGCACAGTCGAGGAGGATGTGAAGGTGATGTAGTCGGCCGCCTGCGCCTGTGCGAGCGTGTCGGCGGCGAGAGGCTGTACGACCGTCTCATAGACCGCGAGCACGTCCACCTCCGCGCCCCGCGCGCGCAGAGCGTCGGGGAGGACGTCGCGCGCCTGGCTCGCCCGCACCACGAGGGCACGGCTCACCGGGATCTCGGCGAGCGCCTCCACGAGCCCCTCGGCCACGAACCGCTGGGGCACGACATCGGCCTCGATTCCCCGTTCGGCCAGCGCTCGGGCGGTCCCCGGGCCGATCGCTGCCACCCGCGCGCCCGCGAGCGCCCGGGCATCCCGCCCGCCGGCGGAGAGACGTTCGAACAGTCCGCTCACCCCGTTGGAGCTTGTGAGGCAGATCAGATCGTAGGGGGAGGGGTCGAGTGGCGGGCCGGGAAGAGCTCGTGTGCGGATCACCGGCGCCTGTACCACCCGGGCTCCCAGCTCCTGCAGCCGCCGCGAGAGGGCGCTGGCCTGGCTACGTGCGCGCGTGACCGCCACAGTGCGCCCGGCGAGCGCACGAGGGGGCAGCCAGGAGAGCTGCTCGGCGAGCCCGGCCACCGGCCCGACGACGGTGATCGACGGCGAGGAGATGTCCTCGCGCCGAGCGCTCGCGGCGATCGTCTCCAGGATGCCGGTCACGGTTCGCTGAGCGGGCAGGGTTCCGTCTTGCACGACCGCCGCGGGCTCGGAGCCGGGCCGGCCGGCGTCGATCAGCGAGGAGGCGATCTGTGGCAGCCGCCCCACACCCATGTAGAACACGAGCGTCCCCGGAAACGCCGCGAGCGCGGACCAGTCGAGCCCCGCCACCGGATCGCCTGCCTGGGTATGCCCGGTGACGAATGCCACCGCGCTGGCGAGCCCCCGGTGGGTGACCGGGATGCCCGCGTACGCGAGGGCGGCGATGCCCGCGGTCACCCCCGGCACGATCTCGTAGGGGATGCCAGCGGCACGCAGCGCCAGCGCCTCCTCGCCCCCGCGTCCGAAGACGAAGGGGTCGCCGCCCTTCAGGCGCACGACCGCGTTGCCGGCACGTGCGCGTGCCACCATCAGCGCTTCGGTCTGCTCCTGTGGGACGGACTCCCCTCCGCCCTCCTTGCCCACGAATATGAGCTCGGTGTCAGGACGGGCGCCATCGAGCGCCGAGACTCCGATCAGGCGGTCATAGAGGATCACGTCCGCCGTCGCGATCAGCTCGTGCGCGCGAACAGTGAGTAAACCGGGGTCGCCGGGGCCCGCGCCGACGAGGTATACACGCCCCGCGGTCGGCGGCTCACGCGTTGCCAACCCTCGCCATCTCCTCTGCGTGTCTCGCCATCTCCTCTGCGTGTCTCAGCATCTCGCCGGCGCCCGCCAGGTTCAACCGCGCGGCGACGTCGCGTCCGAGCGCCTCCGGGTCATCGAAGCCGCCAAGCAGCTCGTCGCTCGTCCACGCCGATCCGTCGGGGAGCCCCACCCACGCGCGCAGGCGCAGGCGGCCGCCGCCGGCGGGGACGGCGCAGGCGCCGAGCGGGGTATGGCAGCTGGCGTTCAGCTCCCTTGCCAGCGCGCGCTCGGCCAGCAGGCACGCGAACGTCTCGGCGTCGCTGATCGCCCTTGCCGTCGCCCGCGCCCGCGCGTCGCCCGCGCGTCCCTCCAATGCAAGGATGCCCTGCCCCGGGGCGGGAACGAAGCGCTCTGGATCCAGGACCGCCCCGATCTCGGACTCCAGTTGCAGGCGTTCGAGACCGGCGCGCGCAAGCACGATGGCGTCGAAGTCTGAGTCGGCGAGCCTGCGCAGGCGGGTATCCACGTTTCCGCGCATCGCCACCACGTTCAGATCCTCGCGCGCGGACCGCAATTGCGCGGCGCGGCGGATGCTGCTGCTGCCGACGCGCGCGCCGGCCTGGAGGACGTCCAGTCCCTCTGCTCCGCAGAGAACGTCCTGCACCGCCGCACGCTTCGGCGCTCCCAGCAACTCAAGGCCCTCCGCGAGCTCGCCGGGGACGTCCTTGGCGGAGTGGACGGCCAGATCGAGCTCGCCGTTGATGAGGGATTCCTCGAGCTCGGCCACCCATCGTGACTTGTCCTGCACCGTCTCCCCTCGGTCACCGCCTGTCGAGATCGGAACGATCTCGCAGTCTCCCTGCTGGCCGATTCCCAATCGGTCGGCCACCAGCCGAGCCTGTGCCAGCGCGAGCGCGCTGCGCCGGGTTCCGATCCGCATCAGCGCTCGCGACGACGGCGCAGGTCGTGGACCTCCGCCAACGACCCCGACGGCTCCTCGAGCGATGACGCGTCCTCCCGCAGCCCGAACAGCTCCCGGACGAGCTCGAGCCTTGAGTGGCCGCGATCCTCGGAAAGGCTGCGCAGGCGGATCGTAGGCTCGTGCAGCAGGCGGCTCATCACCGCTCGCGCGATCGCCTCGACCCGCGCGAGGTCGCGGGGCGAGGCCGATTCCCAGCGCCCGGCGTTCTCGGCCAGCACCTGCTCTACGAGGGCGTTTCCGTGCTCGCGCAGGGCGCTCACCGTGGGCAGCGCGTCGAGCTGGCCCAGCCAGCGGGCGAAGCGCTGGATCTCCTCTTCGATGATCTGGTGCGCCTGAGGGGTCTCCTCGGCACGTGTGCTCAGGTTGCGCTCCACGACGCCCTGCAGGTCGTCGATGTCGTAGAGGCTCACCCCCTCCAGCTCCCCGCAGGCGGGGTCGATGTCCCGCGGCACCGCGATGTCGATAAGCAGGAGCGCCCTCCCGCCCCGTTGCTCGCGCTCGCGCATCACCAGCTCGAACTCCTCGCGGCCGACGATCGGATGAGGGGAGGAGGTCGAGGAGAGCACGATGTCGGCCACCAACAACTGGTCGGGAAGCCCGTCGAGCCCAACCACCGAGCCACCGAAGCGCTGGGCGAGACTGAGCGCCCGGTCGGCATGGCGGTTGGCGACGAAGATCGTGTTGGCGCCACGGTCCGCGAGAGCGCGTGCCGTGAGCTCGCTCGTCTCGCCGGCGCCCAGGATGACGACATGGCGCTCCTGAAGCGTGCCGAGGACGCTCAGCGCGAGGTCGACAGCGACAGACGGAACGCTTACCCGGCTCGAACCGATCCCGGTCTCCGAGCGCACGCGCTTGCCGGTCGTCAGGGCGGCGGCGAACAGGCGGTTCGACAGCGGTCCCGTGCACCCCTCCCGCATCGCGGATTCATGCGCTCGCCTGACCTGGCCCTGGATCTCAGCCTCGCCCACGATCATCGACTCCAAGCCCGCGGTCACCCGGTAGAGGTGGCGCGCGGCCTCACAGTTGCGCGGCGAGTAGATCGCCTCGGCGAGCTCGGTTGGGCGTATCGCCGCGCGGCCGGCAAGCAGGCCCAGCACCTCAGACTCGGCGCGCACGGGGTCACCCACCACCAGGTAGATCTCGGTCCGGTTGCACGTCGAGATCACGACCGCCTCGCGCACGTCGGCGGTCGCCGTCGCCTGCTTCACGAACTCTCTTGCGTCGGACTCGGTGAACGCAAGACGCTCGCGGAGCGCCACCGGCGCCGTCTTGTGCGAGATGCCCAGCGCCAGCAGCTCGCTCATGCCAGGGTCGACTCCTGGGGATGGTGAGAGACGTCGAGCTCCTCCGGGACCACCGGGCTCTCCCTCTCCTCCTCCAAGAGCTCTCCCAGTCGGCGCTCGATGCGGCTCAGGCGGACTCCCATGATCGTCACATAGACCAGCACCAGCACGAACGCCACCACGTAGGCGCCGGCCACGTACTTACCCGCCTCGTGCAGAGGAAGGGCCGGCAGCTCGCCGAGCGCAAGAGCGGCCATCAGCCACCCGGCCTTCCAGCCTGGCGAGCGGTCATCTGGGTGGTGGGGTGAAGTGTTGGCACGGCGGTGCGCGTCCGGTGGGCCCTCGCGCCCACACCCTCCCCGGCCCAGCCACCAGGGCCCTCAGCTCCCGATCGTAGGTCGGCTTGGCGGCGCAGCGCCCGCAGCTGGGCGCGGGTGTGCTTGGCGGTCAACTCGAGCTTGAACAGGGTCGCGTAGAGGAGCGCGATGCCCAGCAGCGATATCAGGAACGTGAGCGCCATCTGCGGCGGCAGGTTCGATGTGCTGCCCAGCACTCGCGGGTGCAGGTAGGCGGTCGACAGGCGCACCGCGACGAAGTTCATCGGCACAAACGCCCCGGCGGTGATCGCGAATACCGACGCATACCGCGCCTGGCGCTCGGGCTCCTCGATCGCGAAGCGCAACGGCTGGTAGGTGGCGTACAGCAGGAACACGATCAAGAACGACACGAGCGTGGGCTCGCTCCAAACCCACCAGTGCCCCCACGATCCCTTCGCCCAGATCGAGCCGGTGATGAGCGTGCCCACGGCGAAGATCAGGCTCATGTGGATCGCCACATAGGAGCGCATGTCCCAGCGCGCGTCGCGGGTACGCAGATGCTGGATCGCCATGATGGCACCGATCACGAACCCGCACAGCGCGACGATCGCAAGAGGCACGTGCAGGTAGAAGATCTTCTGCAGGAAGCCCTGTTCGGCTTCGAGCGGAGCGTAGAAGAAGACGAGGCCCAGCGCGATCGCGATCACCGCGACGGTGGAGATGCTCAGGGCGCGCAGGCCCTTTCCGTAACGATCAACATCGCCTGGAGGGCGATGCTTGGTCTCAGGAGAGCCGGCTGGACGCCGGCTTGGGGATGCCATTCAGTCCTCCAGGAGGAAATCGAACAGGGCGAAGGCGATCAGCCCGAACACCAGATCATAGAGCCCCAGCGTAAGCAGCCAGCGCGCGGGCGGCGCCGCGGCGTGGGTCGCCGCAAAGAGAGGTGCGCTCGCGCGCGCGCCACCGATGACCACCGGCACGAGCAGCGGGAGCGCCAACAGCGGACCCAGCAGGTCGCGTGCGCGTGTGCGCACCGCCAGCGCGGCCACGAGCGTGCCGATCACGGCCACGCCGAGGTCTCCGAGCGCGAGCACCGCGAGCAGGTCCGGCAGCGCCTGACCCAGCGAAGGGCCGAGCAGCAACAGCGCGAAGGCGGGCACTGCCACGAGCTCGAGCACCGCCAGGTAGGCGAGCAGGGTGAGCACCTTTGCGAGGAGCAGGGCGCTGCGGTCCACCGGGGCCAGCAGGAATCCGTCGAAGCCGCCCTGGTCGGCGTCGGCGACGAACAGGCGGTTGACGCCCAGGATCGCAGCGAACAGCAGCGTAACCCACAGGATGCCGGCGGCGAGGTCGCCGTCCACGCTGTTCCGGTTCAGGGCGAAGTGGAAGACCACGAACGTGGTGACCGCGAACAGGGACATGCCCGGCACGGACTCGAGCGTGCGCAGCTCGACCAACAGCTCCTTGCGCAGCAGCGCGCCGACGGTCGCTCCGAGGCCCGGCGCCTGCGCGGCACGCGAGGCGTGCCGGCCCGCCCCGGGCGCCTCTCGCGGCGGCGCCTCGGCGCTAGCGCTCACCGGTAGAGCTCCGCGATCGTGGCCGTGGCCACCTCTGTTGCGGCGCGAAAAAGCGCCGCCCGTCCAGCGCGCAGCCCAAGCACGACATCGGCCTCGGCCAGCCCGCCCGAGGGGTCGTGGGTGCAGATCACCCGGGTGCGCCCGCACCCCGCTCCGATGAGTGGCTCCATGAGCTCCACCGCGACCGGGTCGAGGTTCGCGTGGGGCTCGTCCAGCAGCAAGAGCTCAGGATCGTGCAACACGGCGCGAGCCACGGCCACGCGCTGGACCATGCCACGTGAGAGCGCCCGCAGAGGCTCGGATGCGCGCCTGGTCATGGCCACAGCCTCGAGCAGCTGCTCGACGCGGTCCACTCCGACGCCGTGCAGCCGTGCGTGGAAGCGCAGGTTCTCGCGGGCGGTCAGCTCACGGTAGAGCAGCGGCTCGTGGCCTAGCAGGCCGATGCGCCCGCGCACCGCCCATGCCTCATCGGGCAGCCTGCACCCGAGCACGCACACCTTGCCGGCGTGGGGGCGCAAGAGCGTGGCTAGCACGCGCAACAAAGTGCTCTTGCCGGCGCCGTTGGGCCCGAACACGACGAGCGTCTCCCCAGCGCTCAACGACAGCGAGACATCGGTGAGTGCCTCGCGCTCACCGTAGTGCCGAGCGAGCCCTTCGAGGAGAAGCACAGCCACGCTCAGGCTCTCGAAACCTGCAGCGCCTGTGCGCTCTGCGCCCGCGCGATCAGCTCGCGCACCGCCTGCTCATCGCCCGTGCGCAGCAACTGGACCGGGTCGGGGTCGCCGTTGACGATCCCCTCGAAGAACTCCTTGCGCTCCTGGTATGTCGGCAGCGTGCCCTTCGCCCAGCCGCGCACCTCGTTGAGGAGCACCGCGAGCCGCGCATATGGCTCGCCGTAGGAACCCTCGATCTCCCGCTTCATCCGCTTGGCCAGCGCCGGGGATGCTCCTGCGGTCGAGATGGCGATCGCCAGCGGTCCGGTTCGGACGATCGCGGGCAGGATGAAGTTGCACAGGGGGGGCACGTCGACCACGTTCACGAGCATCGCCCGCCGCTCGGCGTCTGAGAACACCGCGATGTTCACGTCGGTGTCGTCCGTCGCCGCGATCACCAGGAACGCGCCCTCCAGGTCTTCCGGGCCGGCGTAGGAGCGCTGCTCCCAGCGAATCGAGCCCTCGCTCGCGTAATCTGCCAGCACGTCCACCGCCTCCGGTGCGATCAGCGTGACATCGCCGTCGCAGGCGAGCAGCCCCTCCACCTTCTCGAGCCCGACCGCTCCGCCTCCGACCACCAGGCAGCGCCGGCCCTCGATTTTCAGGCAGGCCATGTAGAAGGGCGTGTCCAGCATCCCCTGCACGCAGCTCTGGTCGCAGATTCCCCTGCGCAGCTGACAGACGCACTCCTTGCCTGCGTAGGCCTGTGCGGGCATCACCCAAGCGTAGCCGCAACGGGCATCCCCGACGCTCGGCCAACGAAGCGCACGCAGCACCTCCAGGCGCCTACCCCTTCGGCAGCCCGCGTCCCAGCGCGCGCGCTCCCACGCGTGCAAGGGCCACGGCGCCGTGGCGCCAGGCGTGCTCGCGGTCGGACTCGCGTGCCGAGCGGATGTTCGCCAGCGTCCGGGCCGCGCGGACGGTCACCTCGTCGTAGGGGCTCCACCACAGCCCCCGAGTCGCCGGGGGATCCCAGCTGATGAGCTTCTCCTGCGCGCATGCCCTCAACCCGCTCTCACCGAGCGTCCGGCCCAGCCCTCCTCCCGCCGCTGCGCCCCACGGACCTCGCGAGAGGGTCGGGCCGGGCAGATGGTCGTTGAGCCACACCATCCCCGCGTGCAGCTCGCGCGCGATCCGCATCCCCTGATAGCGGTCCGCCGTCCACACCGACGCCCCCAGCCCGTAGTCTGAGTCGTTGGCGAGGCGGATCGCCTCGCCGACCGAGTCGACCGTCACGACCGCCAGCACGGGTCCGTCCACGGGCTCGTGCAGCAGACGCATCTCGTGCGTGGCGCCGGTGATCACCGCGGGCGCGTAGAACGACCCTCCGTCGCACCCCGGGGGGCTCATCGGGCCGCCGCAGCGCAGCTCTGCCCCCTGCGCCACCGCCTCCTCCACGAGCGCGTTGACGTGCTCGGCGCGGCGTGCAGACGCGAGCGGCCCGACCTGTGTGCGGGGGTCGGCGGGGTCGCCGACCCTCAGCGCCGTCGCCCCCTTCACCAGTCCCGCAAGGAAAGGCTGTGAGACCTCGCGAGCGACGTACACACGCTCGATCGACCCCCGCGCCTGCCCCGCCCCGGCGCACCCGGCCCATAGGGCGCCGGCCACCGCGCGCTGGAGGTGGGCGTCGGCGAGCACGAGCATCGCGTCCTTGCCGCCCAGCTCGACGGTCACCTCCTTCTCGCGCGACACGCACGCCCTCGCCACCTCCCGGCCGATTGTGGGCGAGCCGGTGAACAGGATCTTGTCCACCGGCGAGCGCGCGAGCGCCACACCGATATCCGCGCCGCCATGCACAATCCGCACGAGTCCCTCGGGCAGGTCCGCGCGCGCGAGCACCCGCGCGATCCGCTCGCCAGCCAGACCCGCTCGACTGGCGGGCTTGAACGCGACGCCGTTCCCGGCCAACAGCGCCCCCGCTATCTGGCCGAGCGGTTGCGCGAAGGGCGCGCTGCCGGCGCCGATCACCCCGACGACTCCATACGGCTCATACGCGATGCGCGCGCGCTTGGCGATCGACATCGAGCGGTGGATCCCCACCCGCCGGCCGCCGAGCACGTCCGCTCCGTCCTGCGCGATCCAGATCAGCGCGTCGATCGCCGCCAGTAGCTCGAGCGCCGCGATCTCCGCGCGCGGCCGTCCCTGCTCCCGCGCCAATCCCTCCTGCAGCTCGTCGAAGTCGTCGATCACCGCCTGCGCCATCCGGCGCATGTACCTCGCCCGATCCCTCACCCGCAAGAGCGCCCACAACGGCTGCACCTTGGCCACCTCCGTCACCACGTTGTCGATCCGCGCGGGCGGAGTGACCGGGAGGCTGCCCAGCACCTCACCCGTCGCCGGGTCGTGCGCGAGGAGGTGCTCGTGTGCGGAAGTCTCGCTCAAGAACGTGCTCATCCCCGGGCGATTATCGCTCCTGTAAGCCGCGCGCCCGGCGAATCCGCTCCAGCCGCCGGGCCAGCTCGGCCTCGGCTTCGTTGGGCTCGTAGAAGCGCTCTCCGACCACGCCCTCCGGCAGCAGCTCCTGCGGGGAGATGTGCCCAAGGTGGTCATGCGGGGAGTCATAGCCCCCCGTCTGCTGTCCCGCCGATCGAAGATCGGCCAGCGATCCCGAACGCAACCAGCTCGGCACGGGCGCCGCGCCGTGCTCGCGAACGTGAGTCTCCGCCGCGGCGAGCGCACGCCCGGCGGCATTCGACTTCGGCGCCAGAGCGAGGTAGATGGCCGTTTGTGCAAGCGCGAACCGTGCCTCGGGGAGCCCAACGCGGTCAACGGCCAACGCCGCCGACGTGGCCACCGACAGCGCGCCCGGATCGGCGTTGCCGACGTCCTCGGAGGCGAGGATCACCATCCGCCGGACGATGAACCGCGGGTCCTCACCGCCCTCGAGCATCGCCGCGAGGTAGTACAGGGAGGCGTCCGGGTCCGAGCCGCGCGTGGCCTTGATCCAGGCGGAGATGTAGTCGTAGTGGCGGTCGCCCCGTTTGTCGTAGTGAACCGCACGGCGCTGCAGCGCGTCCTGCGCCCGCTCGAGCGTCACCCGCTCCTCCCGGAGCTCAGCAACGGTGGCGGCGGCCAGCTCGAGCGCGTTCAAGGCCGTACGGGCGTCGCCCGCGCTGCGCGCGGCGAGAAAGTCGAACGCCTCCTCGTCAACCCGCATCGGCGCGTCTGTAGCGGCGGCGCGGCGCAACACGGCTCCGACATCCGCTGCGCTGAGCTCCGTCAGCGCGTACACGCGCACGCGCGAGAGCAGCGCACCGTTCACCTCGAACGCCGGGTTCTCCGTCGTGGCGCCGATCAGGGTGATGAGGCCCTCCTCGACGGCGGGCAACAGTGCGTCCTGCTGGGCCTTGTTGAAGCGGTGGATCTCGTCGAGGAACAGGACGGTCTGGCCGCCGGCCGGCCCAGCCCTCTCCTCTCCCCGGGCGCTTGCCATCCGGCGGTGGGCGGCCCGCTCGATGACCGCGCGCACCTCCGCGCGCCCGGCCGCAACGGCGCTCAGCTCCTCGAAGGCCGCCGGCGAGCGCTCGGCCACCATCCGCGCCAACGTCGTCTTGCCCGACCCCGGCGGCCCGTACAGCACCATCGAGTGGGGGTTTCCCCGCTCGATCGCCACTCGCAGCGCCGAGCCCTCGCCGAGGAGGTGGGTCTGGCCGACGAACTCCTGAAGGCTCGTCGGCCGCGCCCGTACCGCCAGCGGATGCTCTTGCGAGCGCCCACGTCCTGCACCGTCGCTTCCTCGCCGCCCATCTCTTCCGAGCGGCCCCTCCCCACCCTCGGCCCCGGTGTCCTCGTCGAACAGGGTGTCCATCCCCGAAGTATCCCGCCCGACAGGAGGTTGCCGCGATGCGGATGTCGAATCTGTAGTTTCGGTGGGTCAGCGGACTCCACATCCTTTGCAGGCAACCTTCCCGCAATGACTGTCGGTGCAGCCGAGATACTCCCGAGTGCCGGAGGGAGCCTCGACTTCCTGGATCTCGGCGGGAAGATCGCCGCCCGCTCTCCGCTCGAGCTGTTCTGGCGCAGGTTCCGCCAGGACCGCGTGGCGCTGGCCGCGCTCGTGTTGATCGCCCTGGAGATCGTCCTCGCGATCGCCGCCCCGCTGGTGGTCGAGCTGCTGCGCCTGCCCGGGCCGGATGTGCAGAACCCGAACCTCACCGACTCGTTCGGCAGTCCCCTCGGCCCGAGTTTCGCGCATCCGTTCGGCGTCGATCAGCTCGGACAGGACGTGATGTCCCGCGTCATCTACGGGACGCGGGTTGCGCTCGAGGTCGGCATCCTCGGCACCGGAGTCGGGACGCTCATCGGCGTGGTCATCGGCACGATCGCCGGGTATTCCCGCGGCTGGATCGACACGCTGCTCTCGCGCTTCATCGACGTGATGCTCGCGATCCCGATCCTGCTCCTCGGCCTCGGCATCGGCGCCGCCTGCTCGGTGCGAGGGTGCGTCTCCGGCATCGTGCAACCTGGCCTGGGCGTGATCATCTTCATCATCGCGCTGGCCAGCTGGCCGTACATCGCCCGTATCGTCCGCGGCTTGGTGCTGTCGCTGCGCGAGAAGGAGTTCGTCGAGGCATCACGCTCGCTCGGGGCCTCCCACGCCCGCATCATGTTCAAGGAGATTCTGCCGAGCCTGCTCGCGCCGATCATCGTCTACTCGACCCTCCTGATCCCACAGGCCATCCTGTTCGAGGCCGCCCTCTCGTTCCTCGGCATCGGCATCCGGCCCCCCACCGCGAGCTGGGGACAGATGATCGCCGCCGCCACCCCGATCTTCACCACCGCCTGGTGGTACATGGTGTTCCCGGGCGTCGCGCTGCTGTTGACCGTGCTCGCGTTCAACCTTCTCGGCGACGGCTTGCAGGATGCCCTCAACCCCAAGAGCGCCGGATGACTCGGATGGCCCGCGGGCGAGCGGCCCACGCGCGCGTGATCGGCTGGGCCGCGGCGGTCACAGGAGCAATCCTCGCGGCGGCTGCGATCGTGCTCGGGCTCGGCGCATGCGCCTCCTCGACCTCGATCCCCGTGGAGGGTATCGGGGCTCTACAGGGGGTCCAGACGCCGCTCACCCAAACGCAGGGCGGGGGCAGACGCGGCGGCACGCTCACCGTTCTCGACCACGAGGACTTCGAGAACCTCGACCCCGGCGTGTCGCACTTCTCGCTCGACTATGAGGCCGTCTACGCGGTTCAGCGCCCGCTGTACTCCTATCGGCCGAACACCTTCAGCGAACCTGCCCCGGACATGGCCTCGGGCCCTCCGGAAATCTCCGCGGACGCGAAGACGGTCACCGTGCACATTCGCCACGGGGTCCACTTCTCGCCGCCGGTGAACCGGGAAGCGACCTCCGCCGACGTCGCCTACGCGATCGAGCGCGGCGCCAACCCGAACGTTGCAAACCCCTACTTTCAGTCCTACTTCGGCTCGCTCGTGGGCGCCGAAAAGGCCACCGGCGGACCATTCCCCGGCATCACCACCCCCGACCCCTACACGATCGTCTTCCATCTCTCTGAACCGAAGGCCCAGATCGTCGTCGACGCGCTCGTGCTGCCCCTGACCGCGCCGGTGCCCGATGAATACGCCCAGCACTACGACGCCAAGAAGCCGAGCGAATACGGCAACTACCAGGTCGCCACAGGCCCGTACATGCTCAAGGCAAACGCCGCCGGCAAGGTGCTGGGGATCGGCTATCAGCCGGGCAAGTCCGCGACGCTCGTGCGCAATCCCAGCTGGAGCGCGGGCACCGACGCAAGGCCCGCGAATCTCGACCAGATCGACATCAACATCGGCGGCGACGCGAACGTGATCGGCCGCCAGGTGCTCGAAGGCTCGAGCACGGTTCAGAACGACACGCCGGCCCAGCCGATCGTCAAGCTCGCCTACCAGCAGTTCCGCAAGCAGCTCGAGATCTCGCCAGGTGCCGGCGACCACTACGTCGCGGTCGACAACAAGCAGGGCCCCTTCTCCAACGTGAACATACGCAAGGCGTTCTGGGCCGCGCTCAACCGCGTCGCCATGAACAAGGCCCGCGGCGGCGAACTGGTCACGAACACGATGACGCATTTCATCTACCCGGAAATCCCCGGCTTCGAAGAGGCCGGCGGCGTGGCGGGCCCGCGCGTCGACTACAACGGCAATCCGCAGGGCAACATGCAGGTGGCCGCCAAGTACATGAAGCTCGCCGGCTATCCGAGCGGCTCCTACACGGGCTCAAAGGCCCTCCAGATCGTCGGCGCCACCGGGAGCCCCGACGCCCAGGACGCGGAAATCGTCAACCAGACGCTCCAGAACCTGGGCTTCAAGACGAAGCTCGACCTGGTGGACAAATCCGTCATGTACGGAAAGTTCTGCACGGTTCCGGCCGAAGCGATCGATGTCTGCCCCAACGTGGGCTGGGTGGCGGACTTCGGTGATCCCCAGGCGGTGCTTGACGTGACCTTCAACGGGAAGCACATCGAACCCTCGGGCAGCGCCAACTATGGGCAGGTGAACGTTCCGCAGATCAACAGGGCGATGGACGCCGCAGAACTGATCGTGGGCACCAAGGCGCGTGCGAGCGCGTGGGCGAAGATCGATGAAGAACTCGTCGCGCAAGCAGTGGCGATCCCCTATGACTTCGAAAAGCAGCCGAACATCGAGTCCAGCAACGTCGCCGGTGTCGGAGACCTGTGGAACGGTGGCGCCTGGGACTACGCCTACACCTCGCTGAAGTGACCCGCTGAGCGTGCGGCGAGATGGCCCGCTACATCATCCGGCGGATCCTCTGGGGCGTGGTGCTGCTGGTGCTCGTGACCGCGCTCACGTTCATCCTCTTTCGGATCCTCCCCACGGGCGATCCAGCGAGGCTCAGAGCGGGTCACAGCCCGAGCCCCAAGGTGATCGCCGCGATTCGTGGCGACCTCGGCCTGAACAGGCCGCTGATCACGCAGTTCTGGATCTACCTGAAGAACCTCTTTCTGCACTTCGACCTGGGTTACAGCTACCACAGCGACGCCTCCGTGCGAAGCTTGATCTTCGGGCGGCTTGGAGCGACGATTTCGCTGACCCTCGGAGCGGCCGTCGTGTGGCTGGGGATCGGGGTGCCGGTGGGGATCGTCTCGGCGCTACGGAAGCGCTCGCGCGCGGACCGGGCGAGCATGGGCGCCGCGCTTGTGCTCGTGTCTGCACCTGAGTACTGGCTTGGGCTGATCCTCCTGTATCTGTTCGCCGCCGACATCGGCCAGGTGAAGGTCTTCCCCGGGGCGGGCTCCTATGTCGCGCTCACCAGCGACCCCTGGAAATGGTTCACATCGCTGCTGCTGCCGTGGTTCGTGCTCGCGGCGGGATTCGCCGCGGTCTACGCGCGGTTGATGCGAGGGAGCCTGATCGAGACGATGAGCGAGGACTACATAAGGACCGCGCGCGCGAAGGGCCTGACCGAGCGCCGGGTGGTTATGCACCATGGCGTGCGGGCGGCGATCAACCCGATCCTGACGATCTTCGCGCTCGACGTGGGGACCCTGCTCGGAGGTGCGATCCTGGTCGAGACCGTGTTCGACATCCCCGGGATCGGACGGCTCAGCTACGACGCGATCACCCACGCCGACTTCCCGATCATCCAGGGCACCGTCCTGCTGGTGGCGCTGTTCATCGTAGTGGCGAACATCCTCGTGGACATCGCCTACGCGTTCCTCGACCCCCGCGTCGTCTACTCGTGAACGCCTCCGGTGAGCCGCTGCTGAAGGTCGAGGATCTGCACGTGCAGTTTCCCACCGAGGACGGGGTGGTCCATGCGGTCGATGGGATCAGCTACGAGGTGCGGCGAGGAGAAACGCTGGGGATCGTTGGGGAGTCGGGCTCGGGCAAGACGGTCTCGGTGCTGACGACGATGGGCCTCACCCGTCGCATGGGTGCGCGCATCTCCGGGCGCATCCTGTTCGAGGGCCGGGACCTGCTCATGCTCTCCGAGGCGCAGATGCGCCGGATCCGCGGCAACGAGATCGCGATGATCTTCCAGGATCCGCTGTCATCGCTTCACCCTCTCTACAAGGTCGGCAGCCAGCTCGTCGAGGCGGTGCGCGCCCACCGCGAAGTCAACCGGGCAAACGCCCGTGGACGGGCGATCGAGCTGCTGGAGCTGGTTGGGATTCCCGACCCCGCCCGGCGCGTGGAGGAGTACCCGCACGAATACTCCGGCGGTATGCGCCAACGGGCGATGATCGCAATGGCGCTTGCCAACGACCCCAAGCTGCTGATCGCGGACGAGCCGACGACGGCGTTGGACGTGACCGTGCAGGCCCAGATCCTCGCGCTGCTGGAGCGCCTGCAGCGCGAGCTGTCGATGGCGATCGTGATCGTCAGCCACGACCTCGGTGTCGTAGCCGAGATGGCCGAGGAGGTCGCGGTCGTCTACGCGGGGCGGATCGTCGAGTCCGCCTCGGCCAAGCTCCTCTTCTCCGCACCCGAGCACCCCTACACCTGGGGCCTGTTGAGATCAATCCCCACACTCCACGGCCCGCGTGCGCGAGAGCTCGAGGCGATCCAGGGCAGTCCCCCGAGCCTGATCGACCGTCCGTCGGGCTGCCACTTCCATCCGCGCTGTCCCTACGCCGAGCCCGAGCACGCGCGTGTCGACCCGCGCCTTGAAGCTGTACCGGGCGAGCCGTCCCATCGCGTCGCGTGCCTGCTTGAGCCGCAGACCCGACGCCGGCTC
Source organism: uncultured Solirubrobacteraceae bacterium (assembly GCA_963709885.1). Lineage (GTDB taxonomy): Bacteria > Actinomycetota > Thermoleophilia > Solirubrobacterales > Solirubrobacteraceae > Palsa-744. The sequence continues at coordinate 205,480 of CAVPXY010000004.1, forward strand.
TGGAGGCAGCTGAGCGGGGGTCCGACGTGAGCCCGCCCGACGTGAGCGCGTCCGCCGGCGCGGAGTCGTGCAGGGGCACAGGGGAGCCGCTGATCGAGGTGCGCGAGCTGGCGAAGCACTTTCCGATCACCCGCGGGGTGGTGCTCCGCAAGGTTGTGGGAGAGGTCCGGGCGGTTGATCGCGTGAGCTTCGACGTCCGCCGGGGCGAGACGTTGGGGATCGTCGGGGAGACGGGCTGCGGTAAGACCACTGTCGCACGGCTGATCATGCGGCTGACCGACGCCACCGGCGGTGAGGTGCGCTTCGACGGCCACGACATCACGCACCTGAAGGGAGCGGGGCTGAAGGCCGTCCGGCGCGAGATGCAGATGATCTTCCAGGACCCATACTCGTCGCTGAACCCGCGCAAGACGATCGGCTCGATCGTCGGTGAGCCGTTCGCCATCCACGGCCTGGAGAAGGACAGGGCGGGGCGCAAGCGCCGCGTGCAGGAGCTGATGGCCACGGTCGGGTTGAACCCCGAGCACTACAATCGCTACCCGCACGAGTTCTCCGGCGGTCAGCGCCAGCGGGTCGGGGTGGCGCGGGCTCTCGCGCTCCGACCGAGGCTGTTGATCGCCGACGAGCCCGTCTCGGCGCTCGACGTCTCGATCCAGGCGCAGGTGCTGAACCTGCTGCGCGAGATGCAGCGCCGGTTCTCCCTTTCGATGGTGTTCATCTCGCACGACCTGTCGGTCGTGCGCCACATGTGCGACCGGGTCGCGGTGATGTATCTCGGCAAGATCGTGGAGATCGCCGCGGGCCAGGCGCTGTATGACTTCCCTCGCCATCCCTACACGGGCGCGCTGCTCGCCGCGGTGCCGAGCAGCGACCCCTCCGCGCGCAGTCGCGGACGCAGGCTGCTCGGCGGCGAGACACCCAGCTCGGCGAACCCACCGAGTGGCTGCCGCTTTCACCCGCGCTGCCCGAAGGCGCAGGAGCGCTGCTCGGTGGACGAGCCCCTCCTACGGCAGCAGGGCGTGGGGACATGCGCCGCCTGTCATTTTCCCCTGGCCCGGGAGGAGCTCGCGGGCATCGGCGTACGATCTTCGCGATGAGCACCCCATCGCCCGCGGCGGAGGCCGAAGATCTCCTTCGGCGACTGATCCGTTTCAACACGGTCAACCCGCCCGGAAGCGAGCGAGCGGCGCAGGAGCATCTTGCGGCTCACCTCATGAACGCGGGCTTCCAGTGCGAGCTGCTCGGCGCCGAGCCCGAGCGCCCCAACCTCGTGGCGAGGCTGCGGGGGGCGCGGCAGGGGCCCACGTTGTGCTACCTCGGTCACGTCGACACGGTGCTGGCGAACCCGGCCGAGTGGACCCACGACCCCTGGTCGGGAGATCTCGCCGACGGCTTTGTGTGGGGGCGGGGAGCGCTCGACATGAAGTCGCAGGTCGCAGCCGAGCTCGCCGCCGGGGCCTCGCTGGCGCGCTCGGGGTGGCGCCCGGCGCACGGCGAGCTGCTGATCGTGACGGTCGTCGACGAGGAGACCGGGGGCGAGCTCGGCGCGCAGTGGATAACAGAAACCCATCCGGAGAAGGTCCGCTGCGATCTGCTCGTCAACGAGGGTGGGGGCGCCGTGTTCGAGTACCGGGGCAGGCGCTGCTACGGAGTCTGTTGCGCCGAGAAGGGCGTGTTCCGCTTCACGGTGACCACCGACGGGGTGGCAGGGCACGCTTCGATGCCGGGGCTTGGCGACAACGCGCTGTTGAAGATGGCTCCGGTGCTCGACCGACTCGCGGCGCGTCAGCCCTCCTATCGGCTGACGAGCGAGCCGCAGGCGTTCCTGCGCGGGATCGGAGAGGATCCCCGAGACCCCGAGGGATCGGTCACCCGCCTGCGCGCGGCCGACGCGCGACTGGCGACGATGTTCGAGCCGATGCTCGGCGTCACGTTCACGCCCACGCGGATCAAGGCGTCGGAGAAGATCAACGTCATCCCCTCAAGCGCCGAGCTGAAAGTGGACTGTCGCGTGCCGCCGGGCCTGGGCGAACAGGAGGTGTGGCAGGGGATTGCCGAGGTGCTCGGCGATCACTCGCGGGAAGGCTGGCGGATCGAGTTCACCGAGCGCATGGCCGGCAACCGCTCCCCGATCTCTTCGCAGCTGATGGACACGATCTCGGAGTGGATCGGCGAGCACGATCCGGGTGGGGAGGTCGTGCCAGTGATCCTGCCGGGCTTCACCGACTCGCGCCACTTCCGCGAGGCGTTCCCCGAGTGCGTGGCCTACGGCTTCTTTCCCCACCGCCACCAGTCGCTGCTTGAAGCGACTCCCCTCGTCCACGCCGCCGACGAGCGGATCGACGTGCGCGATCTGGCGTTTGCGAGCGAGTTCTTCCGGGACCTGGCCGTGCGCGTGCTCGGCTGAGCCCCCCAAAAAGATTCCTCGCAGATGGCTCGCAGAGCCGCCATACTTCAGAGACGATGCCACGGATGGCGGAATTGCTGGAGCAGGCGAACGCAGCGGCAACGGCTGCCGTGCGCAATGTGTTCGCGGCGCCGCCCGCTCGCCTGCACGCGTTGCTCGTGCATGCGCACGAACCGGTGGCGTTCGTGGGCGCCACGCAGGGGCCCGCCCCGCCCGCCGCCGTCGCGGCCGCGCCGCACACTTCGCTCGTGACTGAAATCCAGAACTGGGCCCTTCAGTGGGAGCCCGTCGTGGGGATCCTGTTCTTCGCCGCCATCATCTTCATCCTCTGGCGCACGCTCAAGGTGATGCCGCGGATCAAGCCGCAGCAGATCAAACCGACCTCCAAGCAGACCGTCTCGTTCGCGGACATCGCGGGGGTGGACGAGGCGAAGGCCGAGCTGGCGGAGATCGTCGAGTTCCTGCGCGATCCGAAGCCCTTCCAGGCGCTGGGGGCGAAGGTGCCCAAGGGCGTCCTCCTGCACGGTCCGCCGGGCACCGGCAAGACGCTGTTGGCGAAGGCGGTCGCATATGAATCAGGGGCGCAGTTCTTCGCCCAGTCGGCGGCGTCCTTCGTCGAGATGTTCGCCGGCCTGGGCGCGGCGCGAATCCGCCGCCTGTTCGCGATCGCCCGCAAGCACGAACCGGCGATCATCTTCATCGACGAGCTCGACGCCGTCGGGGGGCGCCGTGGCATGGACGTGTCGGGGGAGAAGGACCAGACGCTCAACCAGCTGCTCGTCGAGATGGACGGCTTCTCCTCGAGCGGGCGCGTGGTGGTGATCGCCGCCTCCAATCTGCTGGAGAAGCTCGACCCGGCGCTGCTGCGCCCCGGCCGGTTCGATCGCCAGGTGTTCGTGGTGCCACCCGACGTGAAGGGTCGCGAAGGGGTGCTCGCGGTGCACACGCGCGGCAAGCCGCTGGACGACGTCGACCTGAACCTCGTGGCGCAGCAGACCAGCGGGTTGACGGGCGCGGACTTGGCGAACATCTGCAACGAGGCCGCGATCTTCGCCACTCGTCGTGGCGGGAAGGCGATAACGATCGCCGACTTCGATTCAGCGCTCGAGCGGGTGATCGCGGGCGTGCAGTCGCGACGGGTGCTGAACGACCACGAGAAGCGGGTGGTCGCGTTCCACGAGGCGGGGCATGCCCTCTGCGGCGAGCTGCTGCCGTCGGTCGACCGCGTCCACCGGATCTCGATCGTCCCCCGCGGGCGAGCGCTCGGCTACACCCTGAACCTGCCGGCGGAGGATCGCTACCTGAAGACGCGCGAGGAGCTGCTGGACTACATGACGGTGCTGCTCGGCGGGCGGGTGGCCGAGCAGGTGGTGTTCGGCGCGATCACCACGGGCGCCTCCGACGACTTGAAGCGGGTGGCCGACATCTCCCATTCGATGGTGAACGACTTCGCGATGGGCACCGCGGGCGTGGGACCCTCCCCGGACGGGGACGTGACGCTGTCCGAGAGGACGCTTCGGATTCGCGACGAGGAGCGCCAGGACCTGATCGAGGAAGCGCGGCGCGCCGCGCAGAGGATGGTCGTCGCTCACCGTCGCGAGCTCGACGCGCTCGCGCACGAGCTGCTCGAGCATGAGGTGCTGGAGCGCGAGGCGATCGAACGGATCATGGAGGGCGTGCCGCGTATGGAGCGCGCACCGGGCGCGGGCCTGCGGGTGGTGGCCGCGGCCGACTCTCATGACGGTCCCTCGGGCCCGGCCCCGATCGAGCCGCCCGACCCCGCGGTGGGCCCGGGCTCGATCGACGTGTCCCACGCTCCACGCGAGGGTGGGGCCGGGCGGCTATAGACTCCGGCGGGTGTTTCGTCGCATCGACCACATCGGCGTAGCCGTCGAGCAGATCGAGCCGTCCCTCGAGCTGTATCGCGACAGATTCCGGCTTCGGGTCGCCCACCGCGAGGTGGTCTCCGAGCAGGGCGTGGAAGCCGTGCTGCTCGACGTCGGGGAGAACCACGTGGAGCTGCTGGCGCCGTTGGGCGCGGAGACGCCCGTGGGCAGGTTCCTGGCGAAGAAGGGCCCCGGCTTGCACCACGTCGCCTACCAGGTGAGCGACATCGACGCCACGCTCGCCACGCTCAAGCAGGCGGGGTTCGAGCTGATCGACGAAGAGGCGCGCGCGGGCATCCGCGGCTCGCGGGTTGCCTTCATGCATCCGGCCGCTACCGCGGGCGTGCTGACCGAGATCGTCGAGCCGGCCGCCGGTCTGGAGGCCCACTGATGGTCGCCGCCTCGAGGCGCATCAGCGTCGGGTTCAAGGGCGGCCAGGTCCTGGCGCTGCGGGTCAACGACGAGCAGCTGAAGTCCCTCAACAAGGCACTGGGCGCCCCTGGCTGGCACGAGGTCGAGAGCGATGAGGGCCCGGTCCGTCTCGACCTGGCCGAGGTGACCTATGTCAGCGCCGCGAGTGAGGAGCTGCGCGTCGGCTTCGGCGCGTAGAGGGGCCGCCGAGCGGCGCGATACCGCGTTCCACCAACGGCTTCGCCGTCGGTGCCGGCTTGCCCATCGACCGCCCTACGCTCTTGTCACCTCACGACCTGAATCTGGACGAGCGGCTGTTGCGCGTGGCCCGCACCCGCGCGCACACCCCATGCGCCGAGCGCGCCATCGCGCGGTTCTCGCGTCTGGGCGAGCATGGCGGCGTGTGGCTCGCGATCGGCGTGGCCGGCCAGGTGACCGATGCGGCGCAGAGGGCCCGTTGGCGCCGGGCGACCGCAACGGTGGCGGGGGTCTACGCGCTGAATGCGGCGATCAAGCTGATCGTGCGCCGTTCGAGGCCCCGCCTTGGCGACCTGTCGCGGCTGGCGGGCACACCGACGCAGCTCAGCTTCCCGAGCGCCCACGCGGCCACCTCGTTCGCGGGCGCGGTCTGCTACTCGCGCCTGGGCATCCCCCCCGTTCCGCTGTACGCGCTGGCGGCGAGCCTATCGATGTCGCGGCTGTACCTCGGTGTCCACTATCCGTCAGACGTTCTTGCGGGAGCGCTGCTCGGCACGGCGGTGGGCGGATGCGTCACGGACGTCTGCTCCCACCCGGCGCAGGAGCCCCGGTGAGCACGAGGATCGGCATCGTGGGGATGCCCAACGCCGGCAAGTCCTCGCTGTTCAACGCGCTCACCAAAGCGGGGGCAGATGCGGCCAACTACCCGTTCACAACGATCGCGCCGAACGTCGCCGTGGTGCCCGTGCGCGACGAGCGCCTGGAGCAGGTGGCGCGGACGGTTGGGGCCTCGGAGATCGTGTGGGACACGGTTGACTTCCACGACATCGCGGGCCTCGTCGCGGGGGCGCACGAGGGCGAGGGACTGGGAAACCGGTTCCTCGCGAACATCCGCGAGACCGACGCGATCGTGCACGTCGTGCGCGCCCACGGCGACGAGAACGTCGTCCATCCAGAGGGCCGGATCGACCCGCTGAAGGACATCGAGACAGTCGAGACGGAGCTGATCCTGGCCGATCTCGAGCAGGCCGAACGGCGCCTGGAGCGCGTGGCAAGGCAGGCCAGGGGCGGGGACCGTGTGGCGGTCGCCGAGGAGGCGTGGCTGAACGCCGTGATCGAGGCCCTGAAGGCCGGCAGGCCGGCGCGCGGTGTGCCGCCTGCCGAGGAGGCACCCAACGCCGCCCGCGACCTCGGCTCGCTGACGAGCAAGCCCGTGCTGTTCGTGGCGAACGTGGACGAGGGCTCAGAGGTCATCCCCGCGGAGATCGCCGAGCACGCGGCCGCCCAGGGCGCCCGCGCGGTGGCCGTGTCCTCGCGCATCGAGTCCGAGCTGTCCGAGCTCGAGGAGGACGACGCCGCCGCAATGCGCGCGGAGTTGGGCGTCAGCGAGTCCGGCCTCGTACGCGTGGTGAGAGAGGCGTTCGCGCTACTGCACCTGATCGCCTTCTTCACCGCGGGCGAGGCAAAGCCGGCGCAGTCGTGGCACCTACGCAGGGGTCTCACCGCGTGGCACGCCGCGGGGCAGATTCACTCGGACATCCAGAAAGGGTTCGTGCGCGCCGAGGTGATCGGCTGGCGCGAGCTGGTGGACGCAGGCGGCTATGCGGGCGCCCGCGACCGCGGCACGCTGCGCCTGGAGGGCCGCGATTATGAGATGGTCGACGGTGACGTGATCACCGTCAAGTTCACCCCGTAGCTCCTAGCGTTTCCAGCCGCTCGGCCAGGCGGCGCATACCCAGCTCGCCGGCGACGCGCGCGCCGGCCGTGAAGTCGGTGGCACGATCCGGCGGCCGCTCGACGTCGATCCGCTGGAGCGTGGCGATCTGCTTGAACGTGCGCAGAAGCTCGGAGTTCTCTCGAAGTGCGGCAGCGGTCCGCGGGCGCATGTCGGCGCTTGCACGCACGGGCGCGCGCGCGGCCTCGAGCACGTCCTCGAGTGAGCCATACTGCCGCAACAGCTCGGCGGCGGTCTTTGCCCCGATGCCCGGTGCACCGGGGATCCCGTCGGACGGGTCGCCGCGCAAGGCGATGAAGTCCGCCACCAGCTCCGGAGGAACGCCATAGCGCTCGCGCACGTCCGCCGGACCCACCTCGACGATCTCGCCACCCTTGCGCAGCTCGGCTACGGCCACGTGGTCGCTGACCGCGGCGAACAGGTCGCGATCTGCGGTCAGCAGCAGAGCGCGTCCGCCGCCCTCCTCCTCCACGCGGGCGAACGAGAACATCACGTCGTCGGCCTCCAGATCGCTGCTGGTGCTCACCGTCCAGCCGAGGCTCTCCAGCAGGGCCGGGGCCAGCTGCCATTGCGCGGCCAGCTCCGGCGGCATCGGGTCGCGGTGGGCGTGGTAGGCCGGGTAGGCCCGCACGCGGTAGTCCGCCTGCTCGGCGCCCATGCACGCCACGACCCCTCGCGGACGGCGCGTCGGAAGGCGCGCTTCTACAAACGACAGCAGCGTGTTCACCGTGCCCAGCAGTGCGTTCACGGGGTGCCCCTCGGCATCCACGATGGATTTCGGCAGCGCGAAGAACGAGCGGTAGAGCAGCCACGGCACGTCGGCGATCAGCAGCGGAGCAGCCACCGGTCCAGGGTATGCTCCCGGCGCGCTTTGCGGCCGGCCCGCAGGCGAGCGCGCCGGCGCGAACGTGCGCTCAGCCGGCGGCAGTGGGGGTGGGGCTCGCTGCCGGGTGTGCCACCGCCGACCGCTGTGAGCTGCGGTCGGGCCCGGGCGTGACCGTGCTGCCGTTCCTCACGCTGAAGTACGCCCACGAATCCTGGAGCCCCAGGCGGGCGGCCAGTTCGGGGCCGCTCACCGGCTCCGGGCCGCCCGACCCCAGCACCTCGGCCGCGACGATCCTCGGGGAGACCCCCCGCTTGAGGACCTCGATGCCGCGGAACGCCCCCTTCACGAGGCCCTTCAGCCGTGCGGCGGCGGCGGGGAAGCTCATCGTGAGCGTCCAGCTCGGTGACGGTCCGCTTTCGAAGGCGTCTGGCACCCCCTTCAGCCACGGCTCGGGCGCAGAGCCGAGGAACACGTTCTCCACGTTCTCGGTCGTTCCCCCCGAGCTCGCGAAGTAGTACGTGGTCGCCGGCTTTCCCCCGTAGGCCACGATCTGCCCCGCGGTGGCCGTCACCGCCGCGTTCGTCTGCGCCGTTTCGGCGGCTGGCCCGCGATAGACCTGCGAGCGCGCGTCGGAGTACACGTCGAACCTCGACCCACCTGAGTGTGCGGTGAGCGCGTAGGTGCGGCTGGCCACCGCCTGCGCCTCGAGCGCCGCCAGCGGCCAGCTGGATGGCATCTCGGCGGAGACCACCCCCCGCACGTAGCGCTCGAGCGGGACCCTCTGCACCTTCGAACCCATGAGCACCCGCACGTATGCACCCGCGGGCGCCAGGCCGAGCGTCGTGCCGGTGTAGTAGTGGCCCAGGATCGTTTCATAGGAGTAGCCGTGCTGCGCGTAGCCCAGCGCCCCGTCCTGGCTCATGCCCACGCCGTGTCCGTTTCCCGCGCCGGTGATCACGAGCGTCGAGGCTCCTGCCGGGCCGGCGAACGCGAACGCGAACGCGGCCAGCGCACCGGCGATGGGCAGGCAGCGACGAGGGCGGTGGTAGGTTGAGCCGATGGCTGGCGCTCGCGCTCTCATCGACCCGATCGGTCGGCGACGAGAGCTCCCGCGGATGATCGATCGCATACGTTCTTCCTCGGATGTGGGCGGGCGAAGGGTCAGTGTTGCACGATGACTGGCGCCGAGCTTGAGCACAGGGTTCTGGAGAAGGTCCCCGCCGAGCTCTACATCGGCGGCCAGTGGCGCGCAGCATCCGGGGGCGGAACGCTCGCGGTCGAGGACCCGGCCACCCAGGAGCCGCTCCTCGAGGTGGCCGACGCCCGGGTAGAGGACGCGATGGCGGCGCTGGGGGCGGCGGCGCACGGGCAGGCCGAGTGGGCGGCGACGGCGCCGCGCGAGCGGGGGGAGATCCTGCGCCGCGCCTACGAGGCGATCATCGCCCAGACCGACGAACTGGCGCTGCTCATGACGCTCGAGATGGGCAAGGCGCTCGCCGAGTCACGGGCGGAGATCGCCTACGCGGCGGAGTTCTTCCGCTGGTTCTCAGAGGAGGCGGTCCGCGTACAGGGGCGCTACATGGTCAACACCACGGGCAAGGGCCGGATTCTCACGATGCGTCAGCCGGTGGGCCCGTGCGTGTTCGTCACCCCCTGGAACTTCCCCACGGCCATGGGCACGCGCAAGATCGCCCCGGCGATCGCCGCGGGGTGCACGATGGTGGTCAAGCCGGCCCAGCAGACGCCCCTCTCGATGCTCGCCTTGGCGAGGATCCTGGAGGAGGCCGGGCTGCCTGGAGGAGTGCTGAACGTGATCACCGCCAAGCACTCCGGTGCGGTGATCGAGCCGCTGCTGAAGGACTCCCGCACGCGCAAGCTCTCCTTCACCGGCTCCACCGAGGTGGGGCGCACCCTCATCGAACAGTCCGCCGAGCAGATCCTGCGGGTGTCGATGGAGCTGGGCGGCAACGCCCCGTTCATCGTGTTCGGGGACGCCGACCTCGACGCGGCTCTAGACGGCGCGATGCTCGCCAAGATGCGCAACGTGGGCGAGGCCTGCACGGCTGCCAACCGCTTCCACGTGCACGAGTCCGTGGCCGATGAGTTCGCCCGCGGGCTGGCCGAGCGCATGAATGTGCTGAAGGTGGGACGCGGCACCGAGCCCGATGTGGACGTCGGCCCGCTGATCGACGAAGCCCAGCGCGCGAAGGTCACAGAGCTCGTGGGGGACGCGGTCGCCCGTGGAGCGCGGGTGCTCCTCGGCGGCGAGCCGGTGAACGGTCGCGGCTACTTCTTCTCCCCGACCGTCCTTGCCGGGGTGCCGCAGGATGCGCGCGCGCTCAGCGAGGAGATCTTCGGCCCCGTCGCCCCCATCTCCACATTCTCCTCCGACGGCGAGGCGATCGATGCGGCCAACCGCACCGAGTACGGTCTCGTCGCCTACGTCTACACCCGTGATCTCAACCGCGCATTCGCGGTGTGCGAGGGGATCGAGACGGGGATGGTGGGGCTGAACCAGGGCGTCGTGTCAAACCCCGCCGCCCCCTTCGGCGGGGTCAAGCAGTCGGGGTTCGGCCGCGAGGGCGGGTTCGAGGGGATCGGGGAGTACTTGGAGACGAAGTACGTGGCGATGGGGGTGTAGCGTCCGGGCGGCAATGCGCCCCCGCCTCGTGTCGCTCGCAGGTCTGGTCCTTTCAAGCGTGCTCGCCACCGGCGTGCTCACCGGTTGCGGCAGCTCGTCCAAAGGCAATGGCGTGGCCGCAAAGACGCCCACCGAAATCGTCGCCGGGGCAAAGATCTTGGCAGACGCGGCGAGCTCCGTGCACGTCAAAGGCTCGATCGTGGGCAGCGGCTCCCCGATCACGTTCAACCTGTATCTGGTCGGGAGCAGGGGCGGTCGCGGGCAGGTGTCTCAGAACGGGCTCAGCTTCGAAGTGATCCGGATCCACGGAACGGTCTTCATCAAAGGCAGCACCGCGTTCTACCGTCACGTCGCCGGGGCCACGGCCGCCCAGCTGCTTCAAGGACGGTGGCTGAAGGCGCCGGCGAGCAGTGGAGGTCTCGCTTCGCTTGCCTCACTCACCGACCTGCGCCAGCTGCTGAACACGACCCTCGCGGCGCATGGTGCGCTCGTCAAGGGCGCCAACACGACGGTGGACGGGCGGAAGGTCCTCGGCCTCACAGACACCGCCAAGGGCGGGACCCTCTATGTGGCCACGACGGGCCCGCCGTATCCGATCGAGCTCACCGCCGGTGGCGCCAAGGCAGCCCGGATCGTATTCGACGACTGGAATGCCATCGTCGCGGTGACGCCGCCGGCCCCGGCGAACACGCTCGACATCACCCAGCTGCAGTCCGGGCATTAGCGAGCCCGTTCGAATTAGCGGAACCGGGGTCGACTATACGTCTAGGGCACGCTGACCTGCTCAAGACCGGCGCGACATGCGCCGATCGCGAGGGTCTGGAACAAGATGTGAGTGTTCAGAGTGAACGGAGCAAGCCGAGTCACCTCTCGTCGGCCCGCCCAGCGTGGGGTGGTCCCGCCTCGCGCCGCGACAGACGCTCGGCGGGCGAGTGCGCGGGTGGCCCTGGCCGGCGCTCGCCGGGACGGGGCGCGCGCAGCTAGTCCCAATCGGCTGGAGAGCCGAATGGACCCGGTGGCCGGCGAACCGCGCACGCAGTCGCTCACGCTCAGACCGGCGTTCAGCGGCGCCAGCCCGGCTCTCAGCGGCGATGTGCCACGCCGGCGCTCAGCCCGGAGTCGCCGTTCAGCTCAGGGCTACGCCTCCTACGCGTCGTGGGCCATGCTCGCCGTTGGCGCAGCCGTGGGCGCGGTGGTGGTCGGAGCCTCGCCCGTCGTCGCGGTCTTTGTGGTTGTCCTGGCCGGTTCGGCCATGCTGCTCGGATGGCGCTTCGGCGAGGACGCGCGAACCGCGCTCGAGCAGGAGATCGACGGCCGCTCCGACGAGCTGACGAGCGCGCTCAGGGAGCTCGAGATCGCGCAGGCTGAGACCGTCCGGCGGCTGTCCATGGCGGTCGAGTTCCGCGACGAGGACACGGGCGCCCACATCGAGCGAATCGGGCGTTTCTCGACGCTGCTGGCCGAACAGATCGACATGGAACCAGAGTTCTGCGAGAAGCTCAGCCACGCCGCGCCCCTGCACGACGTGGGCAAGGTCGCGATTCCCGACTCGATCCTCCTGAAGCCAGGCCCGTTGACGCCCGCGGAGCGTGCGATCGTGGAGACGCACGCCGAGGAGGGTCACAGGCTGGTGCAGGGCTCGTCCTCATCGATCCTCGACATGGCGGCGACGATCGCGCTGAGCCACCAGGAGAAGTGGGACGGAAGCGGCTACCCGCGCGGGCTGGCGGGCGAGGAAATTCCGATCGAGGGGCGAATCGTAGCGGTGGCGGACGTGTTCGATGCGCTCACGAGCGATCGCGTCTACCGCAAAGCGTTCTCCGTGGAGGCGGCGGTGAGGATGATGCGCGAGGAGCGCGGGCACCATTTCGACCCGGTAGTGCTGGACGCCTTCATGGAAGTCCTGGGCAGAGCCGGCCCCGACGCCCGCGAGGCGCTCAGGGCCGACCCGGTGGCGCTCATGGAGGGCACGCTTCGGACATATTTCGCAGCGCTCGAGCGCGGGGATGCCGAGGTGGCCGAGGGCGCGATCGCCACGGCGATCGAGGACGGGCTCCCTCCCGTAACGCTGCACGCCGAAGTGATCGCGCCGGCGCTTCATCACATCGGCGAGCTATCGGAAACCGGAGAGATGGACGTCGATCACGAGCATGTCGCGCTGGGCATCACCCGGCGCGTGCTGGCGACGCTGTACCGGTACATGCTCGGTGGCACAGAGCCAAACCGCGAGCGGGTGCTCTTGGCGGTCCTGGAAGGCGACCCGCACACGCTCGGGCTGCAGATGGTGCACGACCAGCTTGCGGCGGCGGGATACCGCGCGACCTTCGACACCGACCTGTCCGTCCAGCAGCTGCTGGTCAGGGTCGAGAGTCAATCCCCCGACCTGATAGTGCTCGGGGCCACGGTGGCCACCGCGGTCGAGGGAGTGGTACGCGCCGTAAGGGATCTCGGAGCGAGCCACCCTGACATCCCGATCATGCTCAGGGGCGCCGCGGTGAGTGACGGTCTGCCGGGCGACGCCGGCATGAGGGTGCTCGATCACATCGACGAGTCGGTGCCGGCGGTCGAAGAGCTGCTCGCCGCTCGCGTGGCCGTGGCATCACTGTAGATTCCCCGCGTGCCCCCTCATGCAATCGTAACCGGCGGTGCTGGTTTCATCGGTTCACACGTGGTCGACGCGCTGCTCGCCGACGGCTACGAGGTGACCGTGATCGATGATCTTTCCGCGGGCGATCCCGGCCGGGTTGCCGAGCAGGCGGAGCTGCGCGAGCTGGACGTGGTCGACCTCGCAGCGCTCGAGACGGTCATCGAGGAGGTGGGTCCCCGTGCGATCTTCCACCTGGCGGCCCAGGCGAGCGTGGTGGCCTCCGTGGAGGATCCGGGGCGCGACTGCGAAGTGAACGTGAAGGGCACGCTGAACGTGGTCGAGGCCGCCGGCAGGTGCGGGGCCTCGGTCGTGTTCACCTCGACGGGGGGAGCACTGTACGGGGACGAAGCGCCGATGCCCACCGGCGAGGACCGGATCCCTGCGCCACTGTCCCCCTACGGCGCGTCGAAGTGGGCGGCGGAGGCGTACGTGAAGACATGGTCGCTCTCCTCAGGCATCCCCCATGCCGTGTGCAGGTTGGGGAACGTGTACGGCCCGCGCCAGAGTCCGCACGGGGAGGCGGGAGTCGTCGCGATCTTCGCCCACCATCTTCGTTCCGAACGTGTCCCAAAGCTCTTTGGGCACGGCAAGCCGACGCGCGACTACGTGTACGTCGGGGACGTGGTCAGCGCTTTGCTGGCCGCCTCAGGGAGATCCGGCACCTACAACATCGCCACGGGCGTGGAGACCGATGTGATGACCGTGTGGAACCAGCTGAGGGAGGCCGCCGGCTCTCAGCTGCAACCGCAGCTCGCCGATCTGCGGCCGGGTGAGCTCATGCACAGCTGCCTGGACACGCGCCTGGCGGAGCGAGAGCTGGGATGGCGAGCTAAGGTGCCGATCGCGGACGGGCTGCGGCTGACCTACGACGCGCTGGTGGCGGAGTTCGAGCGCGGGTAGATCCTGACTCATCGATCAACGAGCGCCTCCTCCGCGGGCATGCTCGACCACATCAAACCCGCGGCGCAAGGTATTGGCGGTTCCGGCCCTCAGCATCGCAACATCCGCGTCCAATGCTGAAAGCTATCTACCTATGAGCCGCCGGCATGAAGGGGCTCGCCGGTGGCGCCAGACGAGCGGTACCGAACGGGTAAGGTTTAGGCAATGTCACTGCTCAGGCAGTCTCGGCGTTCCATCCGCGGCAGGGTGGGCCCCACGGGGGCCGATGGCCGCAACGAGGCCTCGGGCCGGGAGACGCCGAGCAGCTGCTTAGCAGGGCTTTCGGCGAGATAGCTCAGTTGGTAGAGCACACGACTGAAAATCGTGGTGTCCTCGGTTCGATTCCGAGTCTCGCCATTTCCTGTTTTGCCAGCACGCCGGCGAGCGAGCGCAGCTGAAGCTCCCGGTGCGCGCGCTGCGGCGCGAGCTGAAGCCGATCCTGCGCACCTACTCAGCCAAATCACCGCGTTGCAAATACACGCGCGGGATGGCCCGCAACCTGCCGAGGCGTGGCCGGCGCTGTGGACCTTCGCCCAGCACAGAGGTGTCCAGCCTGTTTCATGCGGGATAACAACCATGCCGACCGCTCGCTTCGAGGGGCGGTCATCTATCGCAAGCGCTCGCTCGGCAGCCAGGCCGAGGCCGGCGAGCGACGGACCGCGATCGACCTTGCCCAGCCTGGGCCCTACTAGAGTCCTGGGCCAGCTCACCGACGACCCTAAAGGCCGATCGAGACTGCTTAGACGCACCCGACCGCCGCTTGGCCGCCGAGGCGGTCCGCTGAGCGGTGTTGACGGTCGATCCGAACTAGCGAGTTGACAACACGGATATGTGGGCGTACCCTCCAGACAGGGAGACAGCGAGAGCCTAATCCCGATTTGGCCGACAGGGGAGTCAAGGATGACGACTGGGGGAGAGTCGCGGCGATGCTGCATGGGGTGACTCGCGCACTCGTAGCACTGCTCGCTGCGGAGGCTTTCTACAGGGTGGCCATTCGGTCGCACGTACGCCAATTAGTCGGGATCGGAAGCTAGCCGCGAGCTGGTGGCTTCGGTCGACCCGCCGGTCGACCGTCCTGGTACGCCCCGGCGCCCGTAGGTGGTGGAGCTGAGCACCCTGCGCGTCAAGTGCGTGGCGATAGAGCTGGCGATGATCGATCGTGGCGCTCACGTCAACCTCGTACCTGCCGCCCCGAAGCCGGTGCGCTGCAGGCGCATCGGCTTGTCCCGTGCAACCCAGTTGAGCTCGAGGAGGCCTTAGCGCCAGATCGCGCGGACGTCGGATTGGGTCACGCCGTGAAGAACGGTGAGCGCCGCATCGGCCTCCTCCTTGGGTTTGGTGTTAGGGGTGGCCTAACCGCGTTCACGAGGATCCCGTGCCAGGCTCGGTCCTTCCTGTCGGCCGTGCCGGCGTCGATCGCATCGACGAGCGCCGTCAGCTCGAGGGTCGACGCCAGAGCTGCCGGCCGATCCCCGAGCCGCCGCCGTCGAAGACCGCGACCTTGCCATGCAGGCCGGGCGCGGCGTTCATCACGCTCCCCAGCGTAAGCCGAGGCACCGGGCATGTGAGCCAGATCACGCACCGGACTGCCCTTCATTAGTAGGCTCACTGCGCAGTCCGTCCGGTTCGGACCAAGTCACGGAAAGGATGATCATGCCTCAACTGAAGCTCGGCAAGCACCCGGCGACGACCGACAAGCGCGATCTGTTGTGGTCGACCTACGCCAAGCCAGAGCAGATCCCGGCTCCGCCGGAACAGTTCGGCCACGAGACGCTGTTTGCGCCCAAAGGGTGGGGGATGTTGGGCAACGACGAATGGGGCGACTGCGCCTGGGCTGGGCCGGCTCACGAGACGATGCTCCTTACCAAGGAGGGCGGCAACCCAGCCGAATTCACGTCAGCCGCGGTGCTCAGCGACTACGCAGCGGGCACCGGCTTTGATCCCAACGCCGGCCCGCCGGGCAACAACCCGACCGACAAGGGGTCCAACGTGCGCGAAGTCCTCAAATACCGCGTTCAGCCCGGGATCATCGACGCCGCGGGCAAACGCCACAAAATCGGCGCATACGTCGCCCTGACGCCGAAGAACCTCACACAACTCTACGAGGCGATGTACATCTTCCAGGCCGTCGGAATCGGCATCGAATTCCCGGCCTCGGCGATGGAACAGTTCAACAACGGCCAAGCGTGGAGCGTAGTGCCGGGCGCGAAAATCGAGGGCGGTCACTACGTGTCGTGTGTCGCCAAGCGGCAAGACATCGACGTCGTTACTTGGGGCGCGCTGCAGCAGATGACGGTCGAATTCTTCGAAACCTACTGCGACGAGGCCTGGGCATACATCTCAGAAGAGGATCTGCAGAAGGGCGTGGACCCGAACGGCTTCAGCCTCCAGCAGCTGAAGGCTGACCTCGAAGCAATTCCGTCGTCCAAATAGTCTTCGGTCGGTTTCTTCGGGCCTTCTGAAAGTCGTGGTGTCCCGGTTCGATTCCGAGTCTCGCCACTTTGCCGTTTTGCCTGCTCAGGGTCACGTTGATACGGCCCGTTTGGCCTCTGATGGCCGGAGCCTCAGTCCTTGAACGTGATCTTCGAGCTGTTGCTTTGGCCGGCGGAGAAGCTCACATTGGCGTAGGGCCGTGAGCGAACGGTGACCCTTGATGGCTCGCTTGCCGTCGCTCGACAGCTTCACGGTCAGGTTCAGCGTCTTGCCCGCGGAGATGGAGAAAGCGCCGCTCGCCTCGGTGATCGTCTTCACCTTCTTCGCCTTCTTGGCCGCGGTAGCCCTGGGCATCGCGAGGTTCTGGATGCGGAGGGTGCCGGCGCAGTTGGCGGGGCCAACGCAGCGGATCGGCAGCCTCGTGGCGTTGCCCTTGATCCGTCCAGTGGCGCGGCGATTATGGTCAGGCGAGAATTACGCAGCTCCCGCCGAGAGCTCGTCAAGCCGCTGCCCGGCGCCTATGAGACCTACCTCGTTGGCTGAGCTTCGAGCCGAACCGTCCATGCGGCGCCGGACTGGCCGAGGGCCCCATGATTGAGGCAGAGCCGCACCTCGTAGGTGTCGCACCTCGTCAGCACGGTGCTACACTAAATTCGTGCCGACCACCAAGCCGCGATACACGTTCACCGACACGGGTCATCTGCGCGACCTCTTGGACTCCGCCCAGGAACGCTGGCCCGAGATCACCGACCGCAAGGAGCTGCTGCTCAAGCTGGCCGAGGAGGGGCACGGCACCATTCGGTCTGACGAGGAGCGGCTCGCGACCGAGGAGCGCTGCGCTCACGCCCAAGCCGCAGCGGACCGCATCCGATCGTTGATCGACCCGGAGCTGCTTCTCTCAGATCGGGCCTGGAGCTGAGAGTGGCCGCCGCAGAGCGGTGGCTCCTGCTCGACAAGTCAGCACTGGCGCGCGGAGTCCATCTGGCCCCCGTGCTCGGAGAGCCGTGCCTGTCAGCGATCACGCGGTTCGAGGTGCTCTACAGCGCCCGTTCTCCCATCCACTTCCAGGAGCTCGAGGCGGAGCTCGATGCCTTCCACGAGCTGCGCACCGACGCCGAGACGATCGCGATCGCCCGCACCGCCCAACGCGAGCTCGCCGCCTCGAGCCAGCACCGCGTGCCCGTTCCCGATCTCATGATCGCCGCCTGCGCCCAACAGCATCAAGCGGCAGTCCTTCACGTCGATCGCCACTTCGAGACGCTGGCGCGAGTCTTGTCGTTTACGCCGGTGCGATTGGAAGCGTGAGATCGTTGGAGCTCGAGTGGGTGCCTCTGAGTCGATCGGCGGTGTGGCTTATCTACGGCGACCGCACCGCCTGCGGAACGCCGTTGACTCGCCCTAGCAGCGTCGATCGCTGCGACCGTCGCGGCTGCGCTCGTCCCTTGCTCGCGGCCGCCGTTGTCAGCTTGCGCCTATGAGCCCGAGCTGCTCGCCCCATGAATGAAGCCCGCGAGCGGATGCTATAGCCCGAAAAGATGCTGAGCACACCGCTCGTCAATTGGTAACGGCGACCCGATCCGTTACCAATTGACCCTAAAAACCCCTGCAAACGGCCACTACCTCCGTTTGGCGCTGCTACCAGTAAAAGTCCTCCAAGTCGGCATTCCGAAGCCAGTTCTCCTGGATTTCTGAAAATCGTGTTCCGCGCACCATTCCAAGAAGTCGTGGTGTCTTCAGTTCGATTCTGAGGGGCGAATCGAGCTGAACTTCGGCCGGGTAGTGCATGTCGCGCGTTGACAGTTGGTTACGACGCGACGCGAGAACGTGCGAGGCTGGTTACCGTAGCGCATTCCATCGGAGCGAGCGTGATCCTGAGCACAACCCCTACTGCTCCTCCTCCAGAGCGAGCACGCGGGGACGTCCGTGGTACGCGCTCGCTTATCGCGCAAAGCAAGAGCGTGGCCCTCGCCATCGTTGACGCTCACTGGTTGCAATCCACCGGGCGACCACAGCTGCCAGAATCTTGGCATGGCCGCCGCACCGCAGTGGGCTGAAGTTGCCAAGGGCGTCCTCGCCATCGCCCAGGCGGTGGCGATTGCCGGAGCGGCCGCGTGGGCGTACTTCAAGTTTGTGCGTGGCCGGACATTCGCTGAGCGGCTCGAGGTTTCGTTGCACGCAACGCCGTTCCAGCAAAACGGCGTTAGCGCCTTGCAGATCCAGGCCGGCATCAGAAACACCGGTGCGTCGGTTGTGCACCTCATGGACGACGTGAAGATCGTTTACGTCTATGGCACGGCAGTGGCCGAGGTGACGCCGGGAGTGAGTCCCGATTGGGGCGAGAAGCTGATGCTGATTTCGGTCTTCGACGAGCACAAATGGATCGAGGCGCAGGAGACAGTTAGTGACGAAACGCTTGCAACGATTATGGATGCCACCTGGCTGGCGTTTCGGCTGGAATTGATCGTTGGGAGCAGGAAGAACAAGCGCTGGAGCGCCACTGCAATCGTGCCGGCAACGAACCTCGACGAATTGGAGGAAAGAGATGCAACACCAGAATTGGGCCGACCAAGAGCCCATGCCGCCCGAGGAACTAGAGAGGATTCGCAAGGATCGCGAGGAGCAGAAACGCAGGGACGAAGAGGAGCACGAGCGAAAAAAACGGGGAAAGGTGCCCAAGCCACGCCCTGACCGATCCCATGGCGGCTAGACGTCCACCGGTGGTCTGAGGACTGCGCGCGGTCCATCCGGTCCGGTTCGCGAAGCGTTCTCCACCAGCGTTTAGCAAAGCTCGCAGCCGATGCGAACGAGACGTATGTCTAACACTGCTTTCGGAGCTCGGATCAGGGGGAGGCCGTTACTCGAACCCGCGGGTCGGCCAGCCGGTCGCGGGCGCACGGCGGAACGGCGCCGAAAAGGACGTGGTGGCGGCGCCGCGTCCTTAACCCGGCGGCAACCACCGGAAACCACGGGATTGAGGCGCCGTGCGTCCGATGCCGCACCTACCAATTTGCAGGGCTTTTCCGTCTCTTCCCGGCCTGTTTGCGCGTCCTTGAAAATCGTGCTCCGCGCACCACTCCCAGAAATCGTGGTGTCTTCGGTTCGATTCTCTGGGGCGACCGGTGAGGCGTTTCGGCCGCGCGGTGTGTGTCGCTCGGTGAGAGTTGGTCACGACACGACGCAATACGTGCGGGGCCGCGTACCGTAGCGCATTCCCTGGAAAGCGAGGGCGACGCCGGGTGCGCCGCAGCTCGTTATCGTCCGCCCCGATCGTGAGCGTGGCTTGCCTGGGGCGCTCACTGTTACGCGAAAGTAGGCGTGCGCTCGCCTTGAGTAGGCACCTGCGGGGCTGGCCGTAAACGCCGCGCAGCATGGCCGCCGGGCAACCCCGCAGTACAGAGCTCGGTCCGCAACGGTCGCGACAAATGAAGCTCGTGACCGATGCGCCAACTGGGCCTGGCTGGACCCAGCCATCAGACGAGGCTGCGGTAAAGGCGGCCCGCTAGCTGATCGAGCTGGTCGAAAGGCACCTCCCCAGCGGTTCTACCCGGGCGAGCATCTGTGGCGGATGTTCGGCGCTGCGGTCATCGTGAGGCTGCCGACACGGTGGAGGGCACCATCGCGCTCATGGCCGCCCGGCTCCCGATCGACGGGCTGACCTTGCTGCGTGCACTGTACGAGCAGGTGGTCCGGTACCTCTGGGTGTCGATCAACCCTGACGACCACATCGAGGCGTGGGGATCCAATGCGCGACATCACCTACTCAGGCTCCACCGCGATGCGTTGAAGTTTGGTCAGAGCGCGATGGACGACCAGGAACTCGCCGCGGCGGAGGGATCGAGAGAGCCTCCAGGGCTTGCCGACCTGGCGCTCGCCGTCGATCCTATGTGTAGACGGGGGTCGCGTCGATGTATGAGCGGTATCCCGAGACGAGGCCGTTTCGTAGTTGAAAGACGTTGCAGCACGGAACCGCGACCTGTTTCCCGTCGAGGCGCGTGTAGTGGACTTCGAGCTCCGTGACCAGGGTGTCTCCGTCGCTCCAGACGTCGATGATCTCGTGCCCGAACCCCCCGACCGAGGCGAGAAACGCGTTGACGGCGTCAACGAACGCGGTCTTGCCCTCGACGGTCTCCGCGTTGCCCAGGCGCAGGCGGACATCGTCGGTCATGTGTGCGGTCAGCGCGGAGACATCTTTGGCGTCGAACGCCGCGAAGATCGCGCGAGCGCGGTCGGACGGACTGACGAGGTTCAACGCACCTGCTGCATCGGTGCTGGTCATTTCATTCTCCTCGGTGTCGGCTGGGCTGATTTCTCCTCTCTCGGAACGCGCGGTGTGATCTCTTTCAGGATGTGACCGCGTTGGCGGCGGTCTGGATGCTCTTTGCGGACTGAGCGTCGCCGAGCAGTCTGGCTATGACCTCGTGTACCTCCTGCTCGAGGTTGGGCTCGTTCAGGCGGCCGTTCTCGTCGAAGCGCTCGCCGGCGTGACCGACGGCGACCTCGCCTTCGGTTACCCGAGCGCCGATCGCGCCGAGAACCTTGCGCAGCTCGGCTTGCGCCCAGACGGCACCGAACATGCCGGAGCTCGCGCCGATCACGGCGACCGGCTTGTAGCGCAGGGGGTTGGTGGCGAATGGGCGCGAAAGCCAGTCGAGCGCGTTCTTCAGCGCCCCCGGGATCGAGGAGTTGTACTCGGGGGTGACGAAGAACACGGCGTAGGCGTCCCGGACCGCCTCGCGGATTCGCGAGACGGCCTCGGGAGCGTCCTCGGTGTCGCAGTCCTCGTCATAGGGCGGGATGTCGCGCAGCCCGTGGTAGATCTCGAGCTCCGCTCCCTCGGCCTCGAACAGGTCCCCGGCATGGCGCAGAAGCGCCGTGTTGTAGGAGTCGCGGCGCAGGCTGCCGCTGATACCAAGGACCCGCATCGCGCTACGGCTGCTTTGACAGCTGCAGCTCAGCGATGATCGTCACCTCGTTGGAGAGGGCCGGCTCGCCGCTCGGCAGCGGGTTGTTCCAGCTGATGCCGAATTTGTCGCGGTCGACCACGGTCTGGAGCGTCAGCCCGAAGCGCTCGCCGCCGTAGGGGTCGGCGATTGGATCTGAGATCTCGCCGGTGATGTCGGCGGTCTCGGTGTGGCCCTTGATCGTGATCTCGCCGTCGATCGTGACGCGATCGCCCTCGCGGTTGATCGCGTTGGATGTGAAGGTCAGTTCCGGGTGGGCCTGGGCGTCGAAGAAGTCGGGGCTTTGCAGGTGCACCGCGAGGTTCTCGTCCATGACCTGGACGGAGGCGACCTTCGCGGAGCCGTTCAGCACGCCGTCGGTGACGGCGGCGTCGAAGTCGCTGAACGTTCCGTGGAAGGTGCCCGCCATGTAGTCGACGGCGAACCCGATGCTCGAATGGACCTTGTCGACCTGCCATGTGCCGGTAGGTAGTGCCTGAACGTCGATGGTGCTCATTGCCTGTTTGCTCCTTTGGATGGGATTGGCGATTGGTGGGGAAGTCGTCACTGGCGTGAGTGGAGCGCGCCCGCTCATGGGAGACGAATCAGGTTGTGGCCTGCCAGTGGGGCGCCGACCTGCTGCATCTGGCCGCCCTCACGCAGGCCGCCAAGGTCAACGACGAAGAAACCCGCGCCCTCGAACAGCGCCACGACCTCGGACTTGGCATCGCCGTCGTCGCCCGAGAGGAAGATCACACGCTGGCCACCTGCCTCGTGCGGGTCGGAGCCGAGAACGGCGGCCACGAGCGTGTTGGCGGCCTTCACCACACGCGCGGGGGCGACGAGGTCGGCGACCACCTCACTGGATGTGCGTCCGCCCAGGTCGCTGGGGTCAAAGTCGTTGGTCGGGTCGATCACGATCCGCCCATCCCAATCCAGCCCCTCGACGGCCTGGGAAACCTGCGACCACGGCACTGCGAGCACGACAATATCCGCGGCTGCGGCGTCCTTGACGGTTCCGGCCGTCACGCCGTCGCTTAGCGCCTCGACGACTGACGTCAGCGACTGCGGCCCGCGGCTGTTGGCGATCACGACTTGCCGCCGGGCGCGGAGCGCGGTCTGTGCCATCGCCTGACCGATCCGGCCTGCGCCGATGATCCCGACACTCTTGACGTTTCCTGGTTGCATCACGTTCCTTTCTCGAACTCGGACGCGAACAGGTAGCTGACCGCGAGGCTCCGATAAGGGCGCCATCGCTCGGCTACCTGGACCATCTCGTCCTCGGTTGGAAGGTGGTCGAATCCGTAGGCGCGCTCGACGGCGCGCCGGAGCGCGAGGTCGCCCGAGAGCAGCACATCGGGCCGGTCGAGAGCGACGAGCAGAAAGCCATGCGCGGTCCACGGCCCGATCCCCGGGACCTCGGTCAGCGCCGCCTCGATCTCCGCGTCGGTCATGCGCGCGAGCGACTCGTCGCTCAACCGTCCGTCGAGGAATCGTTCCGCGAGTGCCCGTAGCGTGGCGCCCTTGCGGGTGGACATACCGCTCGCGCGAAGCTCCTGCGGGTCGATCGCGAGCAGCTCCTGCGGTGAGGGCAGATGGCCACCGAAGCGCTGCTGCAGACGCGCCACGATCGTTCGTGTCGCGCTGACCGACAGCTGCTGGCCGATCACCTGGAAGATCAGCGTCCCGAAAGCATCGAGCGGGGGCAGCTCGTCGAGCCACGCCCGCGGATGGAAGTCCGGGCGCGCGTCTATCAGCCGCCGGAGGATCGGATCTGTGCGCCGCAGGGACTCCCGTGCCGTCGGATCGGCGACCGCGGAGGCACCCCGGCGCGCGACGGAGGTGTGCGGCAAGCGGATCACCAGACGTGCATCCCTCCGTCGACGACAACGTCGACACCGGTGACGTAGGAGCTCTCATCTGAGGCCAGGAAAAGCGCGACGTTCGCCACCTCCTGCGGGCGGCCGAGACGACCCAAGAGCGTCTTGCCGAGCATGTAGTCAGCCCACTCCGGGTCGTTGAGCTGCTCTCGCGTCGCGTTGCTCTCGATCAGGCCCGGCGAGATCGAGTTGGCGCGTATGCCGTGCTCCCGGCCTTCCATAGCCAGCTGGCGTGTCATGCCGATGATTCCGGCCTTGTTTGTCGTGTGGGCCAGCGACGGGAGGATCTTGAAGCTGAGCGAAGCGTTCAGGGACGCCATGTTCAGGACGACGCCGCTACTTGCCTTCAGATGCGCCCATGCCGCGCGGGTGAGGTAGAAGATGAGGTCTACCTCGTCCCGGCGGGCGCGATCCCACTCCTCGTCAGTGACGTCTTCGAGCCAGTTGAAGTACGACACGCCGGCGAGGTTGAACAGCACATCGATCCGTCCGTGGGCGCTGATCGCCAGCTCGATCAGCGCCTGACAGTCCGAGGTCTCGGTGAGACGGCACGGGTGCATCGAGACCATCTCGCCGCCGGCTGCGCGCACTGCCTCAACTGTCGCCTCCGCCGCCTCGACAGCCACGTCGCAGCCGACGACCGACGCACCCTCTCGAGCGAATGCCAGGGCGGTCTCACGGCCCATGCTCCCGCCTGTGCCGGTGATGACGCAGACCTTTCCTGACAGCCTCCCGAGCATCTACTTCGCCCCCACCAGGTCTGCCGCGGCCTTCTTCTCGGCCTCCGCGACACCCACCTCGTCGGTGAGCTTCGAAACCTCGGTGAAGTACCAGTAGATGACCTCGCGCGCCGGGCCGGCGAGCGGCGACGCCCAGTCGCGGAAAAGCTCGGTGTTCACAGCGAGCGCCGTACTCGCCACGGCCCCGGCATGTGCGAGCCTTTCGATTCCCGTGCGGTGCGCCACCTGCGAGCGGCCACCGACGGCATCGGTGACGAACATCGCCTCGTAGCCGGCTTTCAGCGCGTGAACAGTCGCGAAGGAAAGGCAGATCTCCGTGTGCAGCCCGCCGATGATCAGCCGCTTACGCCCCGTCGCCTCCACCGCCTCGCGAAACGCCTGATCCTCGAACGCGTTCATCGACGTGCGGTCGATCGCCTCGAAACCGGGCAGCTCGGCGAGGATCGCGGGCTGGGTCGGCCCGTTGAAGCCGTACCCGACACCGACGGTCGACAGCACGATCGGCATGTCGAGCGCCCTGGCGGTCTTGGCGAGCAGGCGAGTGTTGAGTTCGACGAGGTCCGCGTCCGTCTCGGAGCGGATCACCTCGAACATCTCACGCTGATAATCGATCAACACCAGCGCGCAGTCATCGTAAGTCCATACGCCTAGGTCCCTGTTCATGGTCTGTCTCCTTTGTCTAGTTGCTTGTGTTTGTTAGCGGCTTGGTGCCGGCGCTCTCAGCTCTCGCAGTGCGCGGCTCCAGTTGACGACGTGGTCGAGCATCGTGTTCACGCTCTGCTCCGCCCTCTCGGGCGGGGTGAACGAGCCGGAGTCGTCGAATTCGGTGAACAACGAGATCCCGACCTGCGGGCGGACGGTTGCGACCTGTAGCGCGGCCATGTTGAGTCGCAGGTGCTCGATGGCGCGAGCCCCCATCGTGTATCCGTAGCCGACGAAACCGGCCGCCTTGTCGGCCCACTCGTGGTAGAGAAAGTCGATTGCGTTCTTGAGCGCGCCGCTGGTGCCGTGGTTGTACTCGGGGGTGACGAACACGTACCCGTCGAAGGACGCGATCGCCGCCGACCATGCCCGCGTGTGCTCGTGGATGTATTCGTCGGGTTGCTTGAACATGGCCGGCTCGGGCTCGTCGAGCAGCGGCACGCCGAAGTCCGCGATGTCCAGAAGCGCGAACTCGGCGTCGTTGCGCCTCTGCGTTATCTCGTAGGTCCACCTGCCGACGGCTTTGCCGACCGTCCCAGGCCGCGTGCTCCCGATGATCACGGCGATCTCGAGCATCAGCCCGAGATGGTTGGCAGTGCGGATTGGCGCAGCGCTCGACATGGCGGGTTCGTCCAGTCCCAGCTCAGGGGTGAACCTGTGAGCCGTAGCCCAGGTCGAGACGTAGTGACTGCATGACGTGGAACGTCGTGCTGGCCGTGAAGACATCCGCTGCCGCCAGCACGCCGGTGTACTTCTCGATCACGGGCGTCGCCGCGGCGGCGGTGATCGCGTCGAGGTAGCCTCTCACCGCCGCCCAGGTGTTCTCGCCGTACTTGATGAAGTACGGAGTGCGATCGACGGCGTCGAGCGCCTTCCTCGAGTGGTCGGCGATGTCGGACATGTACTGCTGGTGCAGCGCGACGTCGTCCCGTGTGCCGAGCCTGCCCATGTGGCCGCCGATGAAGTGCTTCCACGGATAGGTGAGAGCCGTGGCGGGGGCCTCGATGTAGCCGGGAATGTCCTCGGTGAGGTTGCTCTGGCACACCGGCACCCATCCCGGGTTGACGATGTCCACGAGCATGAGCGCGTCGTGGTCGGGTAGGCGGATGAAGATGTTGTCGGGCGAGTGATTGGAGCCATGCCAGGCCAGCTCGATGCGTTCTCCTGCGATCTCGAGAGTGCGGCGGTCCTGGAAGGTCTCCTCTGGCGCGGGCCTCGCGGGGTCGTCGTCCCGCAACAGGAGCTTCCGGGTCTCCTCGTGGCCGATGCGCGCGACATTCCGGTCGAACAGCGATGACGCGCCGACGTGGTCGGCGTGGTGGTGGGAGTAGACGAGGTGGGTGACCTTGTTGCTGACGCCGTTGGCGGCGGCGATCTCGTCCACCGCGCGCTGGATGTTGTGACCGATGGTGGGCGGCGCGTCGAGTAGGACAACGCCGTCCTTTGTGGTGAGGAAGGCTGATTGGTAGGTGCCGTCAGTGACCCAGTAGAGGTTCTGCTCGACACGTCCGACGTAGTAGCCCTGCTCGTTGAGGGCGGGGCCGAGCGCCGGCCGGGGGATCGGCGCGTAGTCCGGCAGTTCCTCGGAGCTGCTCGGGCGGGTGTTGGCATACGCCTCAGTTGTCGTGTCCGGCGTGTTCATGGACACGATCGTGAAGCGACGACGGGGCGATCGAATCCTTGAATTCCTTAGTCCGCGACCCGAGTGTCGTCCTCAGTCATGCTATTTGCCGTAGATGGGTTCGCCGTCACACGTTCGGATGCTCACGAGGCCGCCGGGAGGCCAATTGCTCGGCCGCCAGCGCGAGCGCGAGGTGCTCGGTCGCCTGCTCAACGCTGCGCGCGGCGGCGACGGCGGGGTCTTGGTGGTGCATGGAGAGCCAGGCGTCGGGAAGACTGCGCTGCTCGAGTGGACAGTCGAGCAGGGGCGGCAGCTGCGGGTCCTACGCGCGGTCGGGGTCGAGGGGGAGATGGAGCTCCCATTCGCGGCGCTTCAACAGCTGTGCTCGCCGATCCTCGACCGATCGGAGCGTCTGCCGGATCCCCAGCGCGATGCGCTCAGCGTCGCCTTCGGGCTGAGTGCCGGACAGGCTCCGAATCCGTTCCTGGTCGGACTGGCGGCCCTCGGCCTGCTGTCTGAGGCTTCGCAGGAGCGGCCGCTCCTGTGTGTCGTCGATGACGCCCAGTGGCTCGATCGTGCCTCAGCGCGCTCGCTCGCGTTCGTGGCCCGTCGCCTGCTGGCGGAGAAGATCGCGTTCGTGTTCGCGGCTCGTGAGCTGGGCGACGCGCTTGCAGGATTGCCCGGGCTTCGCGTCGAGCCGTTGGGGCGTCGTGATGCGCGGACGCTGTTGGAGTCGGTCTTGCCCGCTCCGCTGGATGAGCGCGTGCTGGATCGGATCGTTGCCGAGACGCACGGCAACCCGCTCGCTCTGTTGGAGCTGCCGCGCGGGCTGACGCCGATACAGCTCGCGGGCGGGTTCGGGCTACCGGTCGCGGTGCCGTTGTCCGCGAGCATCGAGGAGAGCTTCACGCGCCGGCTCGCCAGGCTTCCCGGCGACGCGCGACGCTTGCTGCTCGTGGCGGCGGCCGATCCAGTCGGCGATACCGCGCTCGTTTGGCGGGTGGCCCGGCAACTCGGAATCCCCGAGTCGGTTGTGGAAGCCGTCGAAGCGGAAGACCTGTTGGAGCTTGGTGGGAGAGTGGTTTTCCGTCATCCACTGGTTCGCTCGGCTGTGTATCGGGCAGCCGGGCTGAAGGAGCGCCGCGCTGTCCACCGAGCCCTGGCGGAAGCAACCGATCCGGAGGTCGATCCGGATCGCCGCGCTTGGCACCGGGCGCAGGCGGCAGCAATGCCCGACGAGGACGTCGCCGCAGAGCTCGAGCGCTCCGCCGGACGGGCGCAGGCGCGCGGCGGATTGGCGGCTGTCGCTGCGTTCCTCGAGCGCGCCGCCGCGCTCACACCCGAGCCCACGCGCCGTGCGCAGCGCCTGCTAGCGGCCGCTGGCGCGAAGCGTGATGCGGGCGCTCTGGAGGCTGCGCTCGGGCTGTTGGAGGGCGTCGAGGCCGGAGAGCTCGACGAGCTCGGGCGCGCGCGCGCCGACCTTTTGCGCGGCCAGATCGCGTTGGCGCAGCGGCGCGGCGGCGAAGCCGGCCGCCTGTTTCTGAGCGCAGCGAGACACCTCGAGCCACTCGACCCCGAGCTGGCCCGCGAGACGTACCTCGAGACGCTCGCGGGCGCCATGTCCAGCGACGTCGAAGTCGTCGGCGGCGCGCCGGCGGTCGCGCAGGCCGCGCGGGCGGCGCCAACCGGCACCGCCCCGCCTCGGACGGTTGACGTGCTGCTCGACGCGTTCGCAATCCGCTTGACCGACGGATTCGCGGCTGCGGCGCCGACGCTCGCTCGGGCTCTCGAGCTTCTGCTCGCGATCGACGTCTGCGAGGAAGATGTCGGTCGGCGGCTCTCGCTCTCGAGCACCAGAAACAGCAACATCGTTGCGCTCGAGATGTGGGACGACGAGGCCCTGCATCTCCTCGCCGCTCGCCAGGTGCAGGTCGCCCGCGAGGCGGGCGCGCTCGTGCACCTGCTGTTCGCGCTGAGCTTCCTGGCGAGGAGCCACATGCTCGCCGGCGACTTGACTGCGGCCACTCTGGCGATCGACGAAGCCCGCTTGATCGCTGAGGCGACCGGAAATCCAGCGCTCGTGAACGCCCCGATGATTCTCGCCGCTTGGCGCGGCCACGAGGCGCAAGCGTCTGAGCTCATCGAAGCCACCTCGGAGGAGGCGGCCGCACGGCGATGGACATCCAACAACTACGCGAGATCCGTGCTCTACAACGGCCTCGGGCGTCACGACGCCGCGCGCGATGCGGCCTGGGAAGCGTTCCAGCCCGATCCGATCGGATACGGATCGTATTTGGTGCCCGAGCTGGCCGAGGCGGCATCCAGGACCGCCGACCGAGCGCTGCTCGAGTACGCCCTGGAGTGGCTCTCGGAGCGCACCGGCGTGATCAGCTCCGAGTGGGCGATCGGGATCGAAGCGCGTGTGCGCGCGCTGCTGAGCGAGGGCGAGGTCGCCGAGAGTCTGTACCGTGAGTCGGTCGCGCATCTCTCTGGTCCCCGTGTGCGGCTCGAGCTCGCGCGGACCCACCTGCTTTACGGGGAGCGGCTGCGACGCGAACGCCGCCGCCTCGACGCCCGAGAGCATTTGCGCACCGCCCTCGAGATGTTCAGAAGCATGGGCACCGAGGCGTTCGCGGACCGCGCCGAGCGGGAGCTGCTGGCGACCGGCGAGCGCGCCCGCAAACGAACCGTGGACACGCGCGACCAACTCACGCCGCAGGAGCAGCAGATCGCGCGCCTAGCCGCGAAAGGAACCACGAACCGCGAGATCGCCGCTCAGCTGTTCATCAGCCCGAGCACCGTCGAGTACCACCTGCGCAAGGCGTTCCGCAAGCTCGACGTGAAGTCACGCACGCAGCTTGCACACCGTATCTCGTAGTTGTCCCGCCGTCCGCTTTAGACTGGTTGTCTGCGGCCAGCGCGGCCGGGGCGTCATCGGCAGCGCTCTCCTCGGCAGCGTCTCCCACGCACTCGCGGCACACACCAAGCGGCCGGTGCTCATCGCCCCGCAGCACCCGTCGTAGCGCTAAGCCGATCCCGGGCGCCATCCGCAGCCTCGGAGTAGTGGCAGTTGCCGATAGCGAGACGGGCGAGCGCAGCCTCGACGGTGGGCACGCGAGGTATGGCCGGGCCTGGAAGGATCATGATCGCCAGTAGGAAGCCGAGGGCGAAGATTCCGACCGCCCACCAGAACGCCGTGGTGTAGCCGTGAACTGCCGCGGCGTTGGCCAGGCCGGGGGTGTGCAGGTGATCGGCCGTGTAGCTGGCGACGGCGCTGGCGAAGATCGTGCTCAGCACCGAGATGCCGACCGAGCCGCCGACCTGCTGGGAGGTGTTGACCATCGCTGAGGCGACCCCGGCCTCGCCTCCCTCCACGCCCAGAGTCGCCGTCGAGAACGCCGGCGCGAAGATGCATCCCATCCCGACGCCGAAAACGAGCAGGCCGGGAAGGACATCGCTGGCGTAGCTTGAGCCGGGCGTCAGGCGCGTGAACAGGAACATCGCGATCGCCCCGAGCGTCGTGCCGGCGAGTACCAGCGGCTTTACCCCGGTGTGTTGGATCACGCGGGTCTGCACGGTGGTCGAGGTGACCACCAGAACGCCGGTCATCGGGAGGAACGCCAGTCCGGTGGTGAGCGGCGACAGTCCGAGCTGCTGCTGCAGGAAGTAGGTGAGAAACAGAGATACCGCAAAGATGCCCGCGCCGGCCAGCGCGAGCGTGGTGTACGCGCCGCCGCGGGCGCGGTCCCAGATGATGCGTAGGGGCAGCAACGGATGCTTGGCTCGGCGCTCGATCAGCACGAAAGCCGTCAGGAGCAAGGGGCTGGCGACGAGCGCCACGATCGTGGCCGTGGCACTCCAGGAGTGGGTCTCGGCGTTGGAGAACCCGTAGACCAGCGCGAACAGGCCCAGCGCTGAGGTGAGAACCCCGGGTATGTCGATCGGATCCCGCTCCGGAGCGCTGTGATTGACCAGCAGGCGCAACGCCACGATCGCCGTAGGCACGGCGATCAGGAGGTTGACGTACAAACACCAGCGCCAGGACAAGACTTGGGTGAGCGCGCCGCCGAGTATCAACCCGAGCGAGGCGGCACCGCCGGCGATCGCACCGAAGATCCCGAACGCGGTGGGCCGGTCAGGAGACCCCTCGAAGGTCACCGTCAGCAACCCCAGCGCCGAAGGTGCGAGCAGCGCGCCGAATGCCCCCTGGAGCGTTCGGGCGGCCACGAGCACGCCGAAGGACTGGGCGAGGCCGCCGATCGCCGAGGCGATCGAGAACCCGACCAGGCCGGCGATCAGGGTCCACTTGCGTCCGAACAGATCACCGAGCTTGCCACCCAGCAGCAGCAGGCTGCCGAACGCCAGCGCGTAGGCGGTGACGATCCACTGCCGGCTCTCGGTCGAGAAATGCAGCGCGTTCTGGGCCGAAGGGATCGCGATGGTCACGATCGTCGCGTCCAGCACCACCATCAGCTGCGCGACGCTGAGCAGGGCCAGGACCGCCCATCGATTCGGTTCGCGATGTAGATCCCTGTTCATGGTTGGCTCCTTTGTGTGTGCCCGTCGCGGCCATCGCCGTCCGAAGTGGTCAGGAACGCCGACTGGTAGGTGCCGTCCGTGACCCAGTAGAGGTGCCGCTCGACGCGACCGGCGTAGTACCCCTGCTTGTTCAGGGCCGAGCCGAGGGCTGGCCGCGGGATCGGCGCGTCGTCTCGCAGGGCGTCGGCGCTGCTGGGGCGAGTGTTGGCAAACGCCTCAGTGGTCGTGTCCGCCGTGCTCATCGAGCGCTCCTATGATCGTGCTCTCCACGGCACGCATCGTGGCGCCGCTGCCAGGCGATCGAATCCCGGAATTCCTTAGTCCGTGACCCCAGTGTCGTCCTCAGTAATGATTGGGACCGAGACGAGCGGAGCGCCCTCACCGGCCCGGTCGCCGGCGGGCAATTACGCGGTCGGGAACGCGAGCGCGTGGCGCTCGACCGGCTACTGGAGGCCGCGCGCGGCGGGCATGGGGGGGTCTTGGTGGTGTATGGAGAGCCGGGCGTCGGCAAGACCGCGCTGCTCGAGTGTGCAGGCGAGGCCGGGCGGGAGTTTCGGGTCGTCCAGACAGTCGGTGTCGAGGGGGAGATGGAGCTGCCGTACGCCGCGCTTCAGCAGCTGTGCTCACCGATCCTTGAGCTCACGGAGCGCCTCCCGATGCCCCAGGGCCGATCACCGAGGCTGCGTAGTTGTGGATCCTCGCGCCGCTCCCGCGCGGCGGCGCGAGCTGTGCGCTGTCCATCCACGGGAGTGTGTAGCTTGCGTGGCGATGCCCCTAGGACCTGAGACTCACAATCGGACGATCAGGTGAACCGGCGAGTAGATGGTGAGCTTGTGGTCGCGGCCGGTCGGGCGCGACCGGCCGAGCAGATGCGGTCGCTCGTCGGATGGGTGGGAGCGGGACGGGCGCTCACCCAGACGGGCAGAGTGCGCCCGGCGGATCTCGGCGAGCTGGTGGTCCTACTCGACACCGGCGATCTGCCTGACCAGCACGAGGCGAGGAGGCGGATCACGAGCAGCGCCGAGTTGCCGGAGCTCACGGCGGTCGTGGAGTGGGCGAAGGCGAGCCGCTTGGTGCGTGTGAGTAAGGGACAGCTGGTCCCTGTGAAGAAGAACATGCCCCTGCTCGATCGCCCGCTTGAGCTGTGGGCGGCGATGCTGGAGGCATTCCCCCGGCTTGGCGAGGTGCTGTGTTCGCCCGGATGGGCGGAGTCGCTGATGCGCTGTCATTTCCGGGAGGCGATTGGTGCCCTGTTCGAGGAGCTTTACCAACGGGGCGGGAGCATCGAGGTCGCGCGGGCTTGCGAGCTGGCCTGGGAGGCGGTGACAGCGCTCTATTTCCTGGAGGACGCGCCCGAGCAGCACCGGACGTTGTGGCGCAAGCTGAACGACCGTGACTTGCTCCACGCGCTGGAAGTGCTCGAGCACCTCGGTGCGCTGCGGCGAAATGAGGAGCGCGTGACGTTGACCGAGCTCGGGTCATGGTGGATGGGCCGCGTCGCGGGCGAGCCGAGCGAGGAGGATCCGATTCTGCAGGTAAAGATCAGCCTCCTCGGAGTGTCGGGGCCACCGGTCTGGCGGCGGCTTCTCCTCCCAGCACACATTCGGCTCGATCGCCTGCACGGCGTGATCCAGACGGCGATGGGCTGGGAGGACTACCACATGCACGTCTTCGCGGACGGCGCTCGCAGGTATGGGCTGGCCGATCGCGAGTTGGGGCACCAGGATGAGCGCAAGGTGACGCTCGATCAGCTGCTCAAGCAGGCGAGGGAGCGGATTCGCTACACCTACGACTTCGGCGACGACTGGGAGCACGAGATCCTCCTCGAGGGAGTGCTCACTGCCGGGCCGGACGTGCGCTATCCGGTCTGCGTTGCCGGCAAGGGCGCCTGCCCGCCCGAGGATTGCGGTGGCGTCTGGGCGTATCAGGATCTGCGTGACGCGCTCGCCGACCCGACCCACGAGCGGCACGAGGAAATGCTCGAGTGGCTTGGCCTTCAGACTGCAGCGGAGTTCGACCCCGCTCGCTTCGACGTGGAGGAGGTCAACGGGGCGCTCGGCGCCGACGAGGATGTCCAGGGATGGTCGGCGCACAGCTTCGAGGATCGGCCAGCAACGGCCGTCAGGCGGGCGGCGTAGAAGAACGAGCGTGAGGGGCGGTCTGCCGATGAGCGAGCGGAGATCAGCGGTGGGTTCGGGCAAGAAGCGCTCGGCCCTAGCTGAGCTTGACTCTGCCGAGAAGGGCGCTGTCCTGGATGAGCTGCTGCGATCACAGCCCGCGCTGCGCACGGCGGCTGAGCGGATCGCGCGGGAGCAGCTTGCCAACGCAGAGCACGAGGCGGTCGCGGAGGAGGTTGAATCGGGGCTGTGCTCGCTGTCCAGCGATGAGCTGAACGGGCGCGCCGGGCGCCAACGGTGGGGATATGTCGAGCCGACCGAGGCGGCTTGGGAGCTGCTCGAGGAGACGGCCGGCTCCTACGAACGTGAGGTCGAGCGGCTGCTCGCGCTCGGCATGATCGGGTCAGCGGTCGAGAGGGAGGCTTCGCTCGCCAACCGCAGGAAGTTGAGCGCATGATCGGCAGGCGTCGACGAGTCCGGGTCGAGGCGCCCACGAGCGACATCCGAATCGAGGATCGTCGCGCCTCTGGCGGCGGAGCGTGGGGCTCGCGGAGGTTTGCGCGGCTCGAGGTGGACTACGCCGAGGATACCGATCGCTGTATGCGCGTGATCGCGCAGCTGACCGAAGAGTACGAGCGCTACGTGAAGAGCGAGCACGCCATCTGCCCGGACTGCCCGGTCGTGCGTTCAGGACCGTTCGTCGTGTACTCGATGCTGGAATGGAAGGCGATCTACGGGGATGGGCGCCTGGATCACTGGACTGTGGGCGACATCCACACCTACCTGCTTGAGCACTTCCCGCGCAAGGTGTCAGCTGACCGCGGGCTGCTGGGAGACACGCCGAGTTGCGTGCGCGATTTCGTGTACTTCATGTCGGATCGCGGCACGCTCGCCGGCGAGGACAGCGGCGTGCTGGCGGATGCGGCGGAGGAGGTGTTCGACGAGTTCCTCGCGGCCAACCGCGACCGTCGCAACTGGGGGCTCGCGAAGCTGATGTTGGATGGCGGGGCCGCCGTCCTGGATGACGAAGACGACGAGCACCGCTCCATGCACTTGGCCACGTTCCCAGCCGTTGGTGTCGAGTCACCTCGCGTCGCTGGGAGCAGTAATGGCCAGCGTGCCGCGGCGCGCCGCAAGCGCAAAGCCGTCCGTGCGGCGCGCCGCCGCAACCGGCGCTGAGCGGCTTCATCTATCCCCGGACCGCAGCATCCGCCCGCCACGCTTCGAGTGCGCGCTCGACGTCGCTGGACACGCGTTCCCGTGCCGCGGTGCGGTCGACGCCCGCCATCAGCAGCTCGTCGTAATCGGTGTCCTCGTGGCGTATTGAGGCGATCACCGCGAGTTCGACGGCGTCACCCTGTACAGCCTGCCCCGCGGCGGTGCGTCCTACTCGCCCGCTGCCCCGTGCGGCGGCGCGCCGAGCGATCGCCTGGGCACGCTGGACGGGACAGCCTGGGAACAGCGCGGTGATCTGCGCGGCGAAGCGCGTCGCGAGATCCGCGTCTTCGTCGGCTCGTCTGAGCCGGTCGCGTTCGCGGCGACGGCTGCGCGCGTCCTCATCGGCCAGGCACTGCCGCTCGGCGGCAGCAAGCGCGTCCTCCTCCACCAGGATGCCCTGGCGCTCGTAGCGCTTGCGCGCACGACTGAAACGCACGACAACCGCAGACAATGAGCTGGCCGCCTTGGCCCGCCGCGTCAACGCGGCGTCGCCCGCGTGCAGGAAGACGAGGTGATCCATATCCGCACAGGCCAGGCACAGCGGCCCCGGTCCTTCCATGATCAAGAGCCCGCCCGTTCCCCCGCAGGCGGCGCACACCCAGTCGCGGATCGGCGAGATCACCACAAGCTCCGGCGGCTTGCTCTGGCGCTCGGATAGCCTCTTGCGCTTGCGCTCCGACAGCGCGGGCGAGACCCAGTGCGTGCGGTAGGCACGCTCGATGCTCGGATCCCCGCTCTTGCTGAACCGCAGATTCGCGCGTCCCCGCG
The DNA here is from genome assembly GCA_963709885.1 of uncultured Solirubrobacteraceae bacterium. Taxonomy (GTDB): domain Bacteria; phylum Actinomycetota; class Thermoleophilia; order Solirubrobacterales; family Solirubrobacteraceae; genus Palsa-744. The sequence goes on from CAVPXY010000004.1 coordinate 240,128, forward strand.
AGCGGGCCACATACGCGGTCTCGGAGGGCTTCAGGCCCCGTTGGTGAGCCCAGACCCGCAAGCACCGCATGGCCGTCGAGATCTTGCTCAGGTTGGCCGTCACCACCCGCTCCAGGTAGGGCGTGCGGCCCTGGCGCCACGCCTGCTCGCTAGATGGCTCAAGCCAGCGCAGGCCGAGGAAAACGTCGATCGCCGTGACGAACCCCCGCTCAGAAAGCGCGGCCTCGGCGACCGTCCTCACACGCTCTTCCAGTCGCTTGTCGTTCATCGACAGAACGCACGCTAACGTCCGGCGCACTGAACGACAAACCCTCCCGCCGCATAACTCCGTGGACCGCCTTACCAGCCCCGGTCGGACGTCACCGGCGCGCCCGGACAGTACCCGCCACGGAGCCCGGGAGTTGGACTTCGGCGTTGAGCCAGCTCTCACGGGCGCGTGTGGCGGTCGGGTCTGATTCTGGTGGCGACAAAAGCAGATCATCCACGGAGCCGTGTGCGTCGGCGGCATCGTTGTCGAGCTCTTGATCGCGGCTTCTCATGGGCCGAGGGAGGCGATTGAGGTGACGAGGATGCCGTCTGGTCGTGTGTATGTGGGGGTGTCCGCGACGATGACGAGTAGGGCGCCGCATGCGGCGTTTGTGGCGGGGGAAAGCTTTTCCTTGAGGGCGAGCAAGTCGCCGGCTGCCTCGTCCACTCGGTGGTGTCCGAGCTTGATCTCGGCCGCGAGCCAGCGTCCGTCTGCCGCCTCGACGATCGCGTCGATCTCGAGCCCCTTGTTGTCGCGGTAGAAGCGGACCTCCGCGCGATGTGGCTGGGCGTAGACACGCAGGTCATGGGTGGCCTGTGACTCGAAGAGGAATCCGGCGAGCTCGATCTCAGGGCCGAGCAGCCGCTGGGGTGTGGCGCCGAGGGCCGCGACTGCGAGCGAGGGGTCGGCGAGGTGACGCTTCGGTGTCGCCGCGAGTCGTACTCGCGAACGCAGTTGTGGCTTCCAGCTCGGCTGGTCCTCGATCAAGAAGAGCCGCCCGAGTACGCGCAGGTAGTCGTGCAGGGTGGTCTCGCCGAGTGGTTTCTCTGCTGCGCGAGCGATCGTCCGCAGGCTCGCGTTGGTCGCGACGTTGCGGGCGTAGGATGCGAGCAGGCGTCGGACTCCGGCGGGATCGCGTCGGGCCCCGTCGACGCGAGGGACGTCCGTATGGACGATCATGTCGAGGTAGTCGGCGTTCGCTTCGAGGGCGTCGGCCGGCGTGAGGGTGAGGTTGTCTGGCCATCCGCCGATCGAAAGTGCCTCGATCGTCTCGGTTACGCTAAGCCTGTGTGGCTTGGCCTCAGCGGGGGAGCCATCGAGGAGTCCGCCCACCGACACAGCGCCGCTCGAGAGGCCGCGCTCCAGCAGCGTCATCGTCCGCATCTGCACGGCGGCGATCCTGCGCGCGCCCGTGTGACTTTGCTCCTCGCTCTCGGGAGCCGAGGAGCCGGTGAGCAGGAACAGGCCCTTGCCGCCGAGGTCGTCGATTCGTCCCCGCACGGCGTTCCAGATCCCCGCGGCGAGTTGGTACTCGTCGATTAGCCGGGGGTGCTCGCCGTCGAGCACGAGACGCGGGTCTGTCTGGGCTGCGGTGAGCGCCGCGCGGTCCTGGTCGAGGCGTACCTCCGAGGCCGCAAAGCAGCGCGCGGTGGTCGTCTTGCCGACTGCCTTTGGACCCGTGAGCAGGACGCCCCCGTGGGTACGTAAGCGTGCCTGCACCAGCTTCTCGATGATCCGCTCGCGGTGTTCTTGCGGAGGGATTGTACCCGACATGACGAAGGGATTGTACCTCACGTGACGGAGGTGTTGTACTCGTGCCGGCTCTGAAAGCGGCTCGGTTTCGGCCAACGACCCATATCTGTGGTCCAGAACCCACGCGACCAGCTGGGGCAGGAACAAAATATGCTGATGTAAGGCTATTTAGTGATCGGGGAGACTGGTGCGGAAGCCCGTGGTTACGGTCGAGTGCGGCCCCCGTGGGCGGTTTCGTGGGCGGTCTGGCCGCGAACGGATCAGCGAGATGCGACCAGCACCGACGCGCCGGCATATGCGTGCGCCGGCGCATCCTTGACGGCCTTGCCGACGAGCTTGGGCTCCTGGCCCAAGGGTGCGACGTCGATCGCGAACTCAAGGCCCGTTGCTGCAGAGATCTTCACGAGCGTCTCGATCTGGGGGTTCTTCTCGCCCGACTCAAGCTCGACGACGCGCGGTTGGCTCACGCCCAAGCGCTCTGCCAGCGCACGCTGCGAGAGCCCGTGGTCGTAGCGATAGCCCACCAGGCGCGCAGCGACCATCCGGGCCAAGGAAAGGCGCTCCCACTCGGCGGCGAAGCCAGGGTCCGCGGCAAGCTCGGCGGACAGCAGCTCCTCATGGGTCTTCGTGCCCTTGGGCAGTCTCTTTGAGGTCGTGGCCATGCCAGACATGATAAGTCAGAGCTTATCGCAATTCAAGGGGTGGCGCGGCGTATTGGACAGCGCGTTGCTGAGCGCGAGCCACGAGGGCCGAGAAGTTGTCGTGCCTGTCGAACGCCAGCACCACGTATGTGGAGCCAAAGCGGCGCGCCAATCGCTCCGACCCTGTCGCGGGCGCAGCTCGCATGGCCCGCCCGCCGCCTCGCCTTGGAGCGGCTTCATGTGTGGCGGCGCCAACCGCTCGCCAAGCTCGCGGAGCTTCTCGACAGCGTTGAAGATCACTCGACGCTCCTCCTTGGACTTGCGGAATGGCCGAGCGCGATCGCCACATCCTCCGAAGGCAGCTCGAGCACGTTCGGCCCTGCAAGGGCCTGCTCGACGCATGCCGGAGCGCCACACCGTCGCGGGCGCTTGAGGCTGGTGCTCCTCGACAGCGGCGGTAGCGGCCCGCGCGAACCGTTTGACGCCGTCGCCCGTATCGGTCTTTGAGGACCACTCGATGCACGCGAACAAGGAGACCGCCATGCTCCCGAAATCAACCAACATCCACCGAAGGCACCTCGCTACGGTCGGGCGCGTCGTCCCCGCCCAGTCCGTCAGGCCTACCCAGACCGTCCAGGACGCGACAACCCCGAGCCGCCTGATGGCACCGGAGCCACGTACGGACTGGGAGGATCACACCGTGCCACACGTCAACTTGAATCCACCACGCCGTCGCGCCGACTCACCGGGCGTCGCGCCCCGTCCGCAGACAGCGGCCGAGCCGCTCGATCTGTCCGGCTCGGGCTTGCGAGATGAGCACACGCCGATCGAACGCGAGTGCATGCGGATCCAGCAGGAGCGGATCGCCGTGTGGCGATCCGGAGCGCTGAGGGCAAAGGTCGTCGAGCTGCCACGGCGCTCGACCGAGAACGGCTGGAGTTACGACCGTGCCGCCTGACCACTTCGAGCAGGCCGGCGCGCCGCAGGCGACGCGTCCGCGGCAAGCTCCCATGACCGCACCCCCCTATTACGACGGCTGCTCGCATGGCGCGAACACCGCCGCAGCTACAGCGCTCATCATCCGGTGAGCGCTCGCTCTCGCTTCGCCGCAGACGTCGCCACGAGCTAGCGCTGCTCCGATCGTGTCAGTCACGGCGGAAGGATCTCGACGGACGAGCGTCTCTGGTTGAAGATGGAACCACATGGCCTCGACCCCGCGTACAACGCCGCACTCGTGGTCCGTGCCATCGAGGACATCGACCAAAGCAGCGACGGGCAGCGCGATTCGCTGCTCACTGAGCTTCTGTGCGTGCTGTGGGGTGGCCCACCGGCCGTGAACCAGTGATTCTCGCCGAAACCGCGGCGCCAGGCGACCACGCCGCGCCCGCCGGCCTCTCCGCGCTCGCGTGGCGGTCGTTAGCCCGGATCCTGCAGTAACGTGCGCCCCCGGTGGTTAGCCGGGGGCGCGGAAACGTCCGGTGCGTCGGGGATTCTTGGGGTGTTCAGTTCCTGAAATCCCTGGCTTTGGAGGTTCACCTTGAAGGTGATTCGCGATGGACGCCCGGTAACCGTAGAGGTCACGACGGACGGCGCTGGTCTGGTGTCGCATGCGGGCAGCGCACTGCTCGGGCAGGTGGCCGACAAGCTCGCCCTGACGAGGGCGCTGTCGGTGCGCCTGGCGGGTATCAAGCAGCGTCGTCGTGGTCATGACCCGGGCCGCGTGATCCGCGATCTGGCGGTGATGCTCGCGGACGGCGGGGAATGCGTGTCGGACCTTTCGGTGGTGCGCGACCAGGAAGCGTTGTTCGGTGCGGTGGCCTCGGATTCGACGGCGTTTCGGGTGATCGAGCACATCGCAACCGAGCCCGCTCTGCTCGAGGCGCTGCGCCAGGCGCACGCCAGGGCGCGCGAGCGCTTCTGGGAGCTGCACGGCGCGCCGGATTCCCTGACGATCGACGTCGACGCCACGCTCATCACCGCGCACTCCGAAAAGGAGAAGGCAGCCGGCAACTACAAGCACGGCTACGGCTTCTACCCGCTGATGAGCTACGCCGATGAGACGCGCGAGGCGCTGGGCGGCCTGTTGCGGCCGGGGAACGCCGGCTCCAACACCGTCGCCGACCATGTGGCGGTACTTGATTTGGCGCTCGAGCAGATCCCCTCCGGGCACGTTGAGGCCCTTCAGATCTTGGTGCGCTCGGACACGGCGGGAGCCACGCACGGCCTGGCCGATCACTGCCGCGATGCGAAGATGCGCTTCTCGGTCGGCTACGAGCTGAACGAGCCGGTCAGAGCGGCGATCCTCCAGACCCCCGAGAACGCGTGGGTCCCGGCGCTCGAGCAGGACGGGTCGGTGCGCCACAACGGCGAAGTCGCCGAGATCACAAGCCACGTCGATCTCTCATCCTGGCCCGAGGGATCCAGGCTGATCGTGCGGCGCGAGCGCCCACACCCCGGCGCGCAGCTCTCATTCACCGACCACGACGGCTACCGCTTCCAGGCGATCCTCACCGACCAGCCCGATGAGGACATCGCAGCCATCGAGTGCCGCCACCGCCAGCACGCCCACGTCGAGGACCGCATCCGCGACGACAAGGACACCGGCCTTTCAAAGCTCCCGTTCAAAGAGTTCGCCCTGAACGAAGTCTGGCTTGAGATCGTCATGCTCGCCCACAATCTGATCGTCTGGACCCAGGCGCTGGCGCTCGACGGGCAGCTCGCCAAGGCCGAGCCAAGGCGGCTTCGCTACTGCCTCTTGCACGTCGCGGGCCGACTCGCGTTCTCCGCACGCCGCGCCAAGCTGCACCTCCAGCAAACCTGGCCCTGGGCCGAAGAGCTTCTCGCCGCGTTCACCACGCTGAAAGCGCTCGCAGCCGGCGCAGGCTGACGACGACCGCCAGCCCACTCACCACCAAGAAGCCTTCCAACCTTCGCCGCGATCACGGCTGCCCCGCGCACCGGCAGACGGCTGCTGGGCCCACCACCGAACCGCCACCGCGACGCCGCCGGCGCGCCGGCACACCTCACGCCGACGACGACGCCGGCCAAGCGCCGGTCCAGCAGTCACATCAAACCCTTACTGCATGATCCGGGTTAGGGGCGGTCCCAGGACGCTCCTAGTCGGTCGATGCATGCGAGCAGGAACGGGCCCAGTGTCGTCGCAAAAACCCGCGTGAGATGACCGGAATCCCTGTAGACCAATGCGCCGCCGACGACCGGGTAGCACAGCCGCCTGTCGCAGAAGAACTGCGTCAGGTCAATGACTTGCACTCGTGGTGAGCGCAATCGGTCAGCGGCGACCACCGCTGCATCGGTGTGCAGGGCGAGGCGCCTTCGCAGCGCACAGGCGAGGCCCGCATTCTTCCGCCTGGCCAGCGCCTGTTGAACGCACGCAAGCGTGCTGTAGCGAGCATAGGGGATGTCACGGATCACGACGATGTGCTTGACCGACGGAGGCAATGCCTTCCACACGTCGGCGTAGCCCGCTACCTGCGCCGTGCGCTGGTTCTGCCCCCGGGCAGCTACCACCCCGGATAGGTGGTCCGATACAAACACCGTGCTCACTTGAGGATGCTGCACAAACCACCGAATGACGCCGTCGGTCCATTGCCTGCACTGCAAGCGGCGTGGTTCGGACAGGTGGTTCGGCGCCGCCGTGAAGGGGCAACTGGGCCGTGTGATCGACACGCCCTGCCAGTTCAACGCCTGCGCGACAACCTCAAGGGCGGCTCGCCATTGATCTGCATGACTGTCACCCACCAGGGCAACAGTGCCCACGGCGCTCGCGGCCGGAACGCCGAAAGTGCAGACGTTGATCGCCGGTTCGATCGGCGCGCAAGGAGCGCTGGGCATGATCGGCGCCTCGCTCGGCGTCGGAGTGACCATCAGGCCCAGCTCGGGGTTGTGACAGGGATGCCAAGGGTTCCGCGCTGCGGCGCCAAAGCAGGCTGGATGTGGTGCTTCCGCACTCTGTGCTTCTTCCGCGCTCGCCGCAGGCGCAAGGGCCACCAGGGAGACCGCTAGCGCGACGACCAGCCCGCGCGCGGATCCAGACGTCCTGCTCACGGGCATGCGCATGCATCGACCATATGCCCTGGGTCGGTCGGTTTTTGGGCGTTGAGGTAGCCGATCGTTGGTCCTGAGCTGCCCCGCCACGGCCAATCTAGGGGTCCTCGGGCTCTTGTAACGTCCCACCGCTGAGACCACACGCTGTCGATCGAGGGGGGCCCGGAGAAACCCCTGAAGGCGACGCAACATCCAGTTGCGGACGGCCTAAGGGGCCCGAGCAGAAACCCGGGGCGACGACGGGAGAGGCCGGTGTGGTGCGAGTTCACAAACCAGGGGAGCGCTAACTAGTTGCTTTTCCCGACGGTCGAGTTCGCGATCTTCTTCTCGATCGTACTCCCGATCTCGTGGGCGCTGATGTCACGCCCCCGGCTGTGGAAGCCGTTCATCATCGTGGCCAGCTACGTCTTTTACGCGGCCGCGAGCTGGCGCTTCTGCTTCTTGCTCGCCGGCGTCACGCTCGGCAACCAGCTCGCCGCGGTCCTGCTGGGGCGCACCGCGGACGAGCGTCACCGGCGTCTGATCCTCGCCGTCGCAGTCGCGCTGGACCTCGGCGCGCTCGGCGTGTTCAAGTACTACTCGTTCTTCGTTCAGCAGCTCGCCAACCTGCTCAACCACGTCGGGCTTGGCCCGCCGCTGCCGCTGGTGAACATCGCCCTGCCGGTCGGGATCAGCTTTTTCACCTTCCAGGCGATCACCTATGTCGTGGATGTCAAGCGACGGCTGGTGGAGCCCGCGAGCCTGCTCAACTGCGCTGTCTATCTGAGCTTCTTTCCCCATCTCATCGCCGGTCCGATCGTTCGCGCACGCGAGTTTCTTCCTCAGCTCGCCACGCCGCGGGACCCAGACCACGTTGCCGGCGGAGCGGGCATCTCGTTGATCGCGCTGGGCCTGGTCAAGAAGGTGGTGATCGCCGACTACCTCGCCCGCGCGCTGGTCGACCCCGTGTTTGCAGTGCCGCAGGCGTATGCCGGTCCCGACCTGCTGCTCGCCGCCTACGGCTATGCGGCCCAGATCTACTGTGACTTCTCCGGCTACACCGACATCGCAATCGGGCTCGCCCTGCTGATGGGCTATGTGTTTCCCCAGAACTTTCGCAGTCCGTACCGAGCCACCGGCTTTCGCGACTTCTGGCGGCGCTGGCACATGACCCTCTCGCGCTTTTTGCGCGACTTCCTCTACATCCCGCTCGGTGGCAGTCGCGGCGGGCAACTGCTGACCTACCGCAACCTGATGATCACGATGGTGCTCGGTGGACTCTGGCACGGAGCCGCCTGGACGTTCGTGTTGTGGGGCGCCTTCAACGGCTTCGGGCTCGTCGCCGAGCATGCCCTCGGGGGCCGGATCAGAGTCCCAGCCTGGCTGAAGTGGCTCGTGACCTTCCATCTGATCGTGTTTGGCTGGATCCTGTTTCGCTCGCAGAGCCTCCCACTCGTGGGCACATTCCTCTCAGGACTTCTCATCCCCGGCCCGGCAACCCTCTGGACCGCCCCGGTCCTGGCCGCGATTGTGGTGGTGATCGGCTTGCAGCTACTGCCGCCGCTGTCCCTGGAGCGCCTCCAGGCCCGCGTCGAGGGTGTGCGCCCGCTGCTGCTCGGTGTTGGTCTGGCGGTCCTCATAGTCTTCGTCGCCGCAACGGTGCCGAGCCAGGGCGTCCCTCCCTTCATCTACTTTCGCTTCTGAGATGGACAGCACTCCGCATGCCGATGGCACGCACGAGGACGACAGCCTGATGAGCCGGTTCGACCGCTATGGTCTGCGACGCTTCCGCGCCCGCGATGGGATCTGGGCGGTGCTCCTGGCGGCGGTGGTGCTCGTGTTGTCTCAGGGCGCTTCAATCCGCAAGGCCGGCGAGCAGATGAACCCGGGCATCGGCCGTGACCTGATCCTCGCCGTCGGCGATCCGGCCGGCTGGATAGCCGACCGTCTGCCCCTTGCCGGCCTCAGCCATGCGGCGACCGGCTGGATCTCCCCGAACCAGAAGCTCGGGAGCCAAGGCAGCTTCAGCGCGAGCAGGACGGCGGCCAGTTCAAGCCAGGTACCGATCGTCACACCGGACGCGTTCGACCCGGCGGCGATCGGAGCCAAACCCCCAGCCAAGCGGCCGCTGCACACGGTGCTGGTCACCGGCGACTCGATGTCTATGCCGCTCGACGCCGATCTCGCGCAGCAACTCGCCCCCATGGGCGTCCATGTGATGCGCGATCCCCACATCGGCACCGGAATCTCGAACACCTTCGTCGTCGACTGGGGCGAGCTTGCGCCCTTCCAGGTCAAGCAGGACCACCCCGATGCCACCGTCATCTTCATTGGCGCCAACGATGGCTTCCCCATGACCGGACCGGATGGTCGCCAGGTCGAATGCTGCGGCGTTGACTGGGCGGCGATCTACGCCAATCGCGTGCGCCAGATGGCGAACACCTACCGTCAGAATGGGCGAGCTCGCGTCTACTGGATCACGCTGCCGACCCCCCGCGAGGCAGCCCGGCAGGCGATCGCCCGCGTAGTGAACGCCGCGATCCAAGTCGGGGTGCAGCCGTGGACCGACCAGGTACGGGTGATCGATACCGTGCCGATCTTCACGCCGGGCAACGTATACCGCGACGCGATGAGAGTGAACGGCAGCCAAACGATCGTGCGCCAGGCAGACGGCATCCACCTAAACGACGCCGGCTCCAGTCTGCTGGCCGAATTCGTGCTTGCGAGGATTGGCCAGGACTTCACGTACTGAGGCTCAGCCGTTCGGCCTTGGCCGTGCTCCTGAAGTCAGGGCTCGGTGTTGCCCGGGTCCGCCGCCGCTTCCGCCTAGCGATGCTGTAGCGTCCCTGTGCGCTGATGTCTCGCTGCAAAGACGCTCGCATCATCTCTTGCTGGACTTGGCCGCGAGCTCGGTCGCTAATCGTGTCTGGCCTCTGCCTCACGGTTGCGGCCTTGGTCGGCACAGTCGCGAGTACGCCTGCCGCGGCGAGGCCGGCTGCCCGGGCGGCGCGCAACTGCTCTCCGCCGCAATACCCGGGTCTCGGCTACTTCACCTCGCTCACGGTCACCGCCGTTAGCTGCGCAACCGGGAGCAAGGTTGCCATCGCCTACTACCACTGCCGCACCCGCCATGGCCCGGCTGGCCGTTGCCATGGCGGCGTGCTCGGATTCAAATGCAGCGAACAGCGGAACTCGATTCCTACCGAGATCGACGCGCGCGTGACGTGTCGGTACCGCAACGAGACGGTCATCCACACCTACCAGCAGGACACCTGAGCGGCGGCGATGAGCCAGTCCACCGCCACCAGCGCGAGCGTCCCGCACTGCTACCAACCTGGGCGCGAGCGCGTCCGCACGCGATCGAGTGGACGCGAGGTTCCCTGCGTCCATTAGGGCCAGCCTCGCCTGTTGCAGCCTCGTCTGTTGCGCTTCGAGCGGCCGGGGAGAGGGCATCGCGGCCGACAGGCTGACCCACCGGATCCCTGCCAGGACGTTCGTAAGTAGCTTCGATCGAGCCCTCGTCCATCGACTGAAAGACAGAGAAATCATGCCTTCTGGACTCACACGTTGGGGACCGTTTGCCGAGCTTGGCGAGCTTCGCAGCCATTTCGACCGCATGTTCGAGGAGCTGACCGACCGTCGCGCTCGCGGCATCAAGGCCAAGACCCACAAAGGTGTCGTGGAGGTGACGATCCCCCCTCCGAAGGAGACGGGGGCTTCAGCGAACTGCAACGAAAGGACGAAGCAATGCCCACACGTATCGTCTTCAGCAGCGGTAATGAGATCACGGTCGCCCAGGAGGAGGGAGATGTGATCCATGCCGTGCGGCGCGATGTTCCCAATCCGGTGACTCTTGAGAGCGAGGCCGGTCGCCCGCTTCACATCAACTGGCGACACGTCGCGTTTGTCGAGGAGATGCTCGTAGCACCTCCGGGTGGTGGTGACTGACTGACTAAGTGCACGAGGCGCCGATGATCGGGCGTTCGAGGACGCCGCAGCACCGCGGGCCGGGCGCGTGGATCCGGACGAGAGCAGGCGCTCTCGCTCAGCGAGTTCCTGGGGCGGGCCGCGAAGCGCGAGGGCGTATCGCCACCCTCAACAACGAGCTCATCCAGCCGGCTCCCATCCGCAAGAGCTGACACGACGCTGCGTACCATCTCGCCACAATGCGGTTGCCGAGATTGCGCCGCCCATCGGCATTCATGCTGGCGAGCTGCAGCATCCTGGCTGCGGCACATACCTCACTTCCTCTTGCCCCTGGGCGTCGTTCTCCTCGCCGGTATCCGCGCGAGTGTTCCCGCAGCAGGCGTGTACACGCTCTCATGGCCGTCATCCCAGCGGATCCGATAGCGCCCCGCGCGATCGCCGCCCAGAACCTCGCGGATCACGCCCGCTCTGCCGGAGCGCCCCGTCGAGGGCGCTTTCTCCTCGACTCGGTCACCCTCTCGCAGGCTCACAACCCACCTCGGGGAGATCGTTGCATCGATTGATCATCCCTGCCGGCGTGCCACCCGTCATCGGCATCCCCCGCGGAGGGCGATCGTGGGTTACTACGCATTCGCCCCCCAAGATCGACAGTCATCCCATCGTAGGCCGGCGCAGCTCGCGCGCACAGCGTCGCAGCCTCGCGCTCGAGCTGCTCGTGTGGAGGGGGGCTCCTACCAGGATCGACGTGTTCTCTTCTTGCACGAGTAGAGAGCTCTCCAGGCGCCGCGAGCGGCCGCTGCCTGGTGTGGCGCGACTGGCGCCAGTACCGAGGAAGCGCAGCCTCACTGCGCCGATAGCTTCACGCGGGTTTCGCCTCAGGCCGCGAATGCGGCCGCGTGCTAGGCGACGTGACTCCCGGTGGTTTCGGCGGGATGCTCCTCCTCTGCGAGCGCGCTCGTCTCCCGGGGTACGACAAGGACTGGGCAGCGCGCAGCGTTCATGACGCTCATGGAGACGCTCCCGAGGAGCACACGCTTGAGAGGTCCGTAGCCACGCGAGCCAAGGACCAGCAGATCGACATGCTCGCTTTGCTTCACGAGCGCGTCCGTTGTCAGACCACCGACGATGGCCGTGTGTACGGCCATTCCTTCCTCGCGGATCGGGTCCGCCGCCCGCTTGAGGCGATTCTCCAATCTCGTGCGTACTTCCTGGGCGTAGCCGGGCTGAAGGGCGCCGATGGCCACCGTTTGCCCGACCACATGCGCAGCCCAGATGAGTTGCAGCTCGGCCTGGGCGCCACGCGCCAGCGAGCGGGCAACGCCGAGTGCGTCGTGCGCTGCCGGGGTGTCATCGAAACCGACGCCGACTGTCGAAAATTGCAGCGGCTGCTTGGAACTGAGCCCGAGAGGCGCGACCGCGACAGGGCATGCGGCGGCATCAAGCGCCTCCTGAGTCACCGTGCCGAGTAGCAGGCGTCCCAGCACTCCGCGGTGAGTTGATCCGACGACGATGAGCTGTGCTCGTTCACGTTCAGCTTCGGCGTACAGCGCGCCCGCGGCCGAGCCGGAGCCGACGGTGCGAACCTCAACATCATCGAGATCGGATAATGCAGCTTCGGCACGCGCGACCACGAGCTGGCGCTCGCTCGCATCCATTGGGCTGGCCGTTCCGGGTGCCCACCGCCACTTCTCGGGCGTGTAGGCGATGACCACCAACAGACCCGTCCCGAGTGTGTCCGCAAGCGCGCGGCCGAGTGCGAGCGCATCGGACCCGTGCTCGGATCCGTCAAAGCCGACGATGACTGGCTCGGGCATCTCGAAAACCCCTCTTGTCTAACCGATCTCCTAGACGGGATTCCGCATCAGCCCGTCCGACCATCCAAGGCGCGGTGGATCTTACACAGCTCCACGTTGGGGTCCCGGCGGCGCAGTGGGCTCCTCGCGCCGCGCACCTCGATCCGTAGGGGGACGACGGCGGATGAGCCAGCGCACCCGTGCGGCCTGTTCGCGCTGGCTTTCATCGAGCGCCAGGTCGAGCTCGGCCAGGGCGACCTCGTGCTGGGGTATCCACCGCGTCTGCAGGGCGCGCAGGCGCCGGGTCGCGCGGGCGAGCTCTCCCGAGAGCTCGACGTGGGCGCGTTCGGCCACCGCGTAGCGCACTGCGGCGCGGGCCGCTTCACAGCAGGCGCGTGCGGCGATCACGCTGGCGGAGCTCGCGCCCAGCGCCGACAGCGCCGGCGGATCGGGAACGGTGACTCGGTCGGCGGACGGAAGATGCGCACCCATGAGGTTCGACCACGAGAGCTCGATCGTGGCGCGTTCGCGTACGTGGCGAGAGAGCACGTCGAGCCGGCCGGCGCCATCGAGCACCTTGGCTCGAGCGCTCCACAGCTCGGCCTGGGCCAGGGCGTCGTGCCAGTCATCCCGCGCCGCATCGGCCTCGGCGCGCATGCGCGCCTGCTCGTGGAGCAGCGCCTGGCGCTTGCGGTCGAGCAGCTCGGCGCCGCGTCTGGCAATCTGCAGACGCTCGACGAGCCATGTCCGCCCGGCCCTACCCGGTGGGATCCGTGGTGGCATCTGCACCTGCTGGTCGGTAGTGGGCGTCCAGCATCGCCGGGGCGATCATCGACAGCTCTCGGCGCGGCAACAGTGAGGCGACCGCCCACGCACGATCAAGCGTCTCCTCGAGCCCGCGGCTCTCGTCGAGCGACTGTGAGAGGAAATCAGTCTCGAAGGCGCTCCTGACGCGCAGGTAGGCGCGGTCGGCGGGCGACAGCGCATCTTCGCCGACGACCTCCGCGAGGTCGGCGATCTGGCGTGCGCGTGCGACGATGCCGTAGAGCTGCGCCGAGATATCGAGGTGGTCATCGCGCGTGAGTCCGGGGCCAGCGCCCAGACGCATCAGCCGCGACAGCGAGGCGAGCGGGTCAAGCGGCGGGGAGACCCCCCGAGCGTACATTTCGGCGCTCAGCACCAGCTGGCCTTCGGTGATGTAGCCGGTCACGTCGGGGACCGGGTGGGTGATGTCGCCGGCCGGCATCGTGAGCACCGGCAGCTGGGTGAGCGACCCCTCAACGCCCTTGATCCGCCCGGCGCGCTCGAGCAGCGAGGCGAGATCGCTGTAGAGGTAGCCCGGGTAGCCGCGGCGGCTCGGCACCTCTCCGCGTGCAGCCGAAACCTGGCGCACCGCCTCGCAGTAGTTGGTCAGGTCGGCAAGGACGACCAGCACGTGACGGCCCCGATCGAAGGCCAGGTGCTCGGCCACGGTCAGCGCGACGCGCGGGGTGAGGATTCGCTCGACGACGGGGTCCTCGGCGGTGTTGACGAACAGCGCCAGGTCGCCGATACCGGCGCGACGCTCGAGCATGCTGCTGACCGTGTGCACGTCGGCATGCGGCAGGCCCAGCGCGGCGAACACGATCGCGAATGGCTCGCCCTCCACGTGCGCCTGAGCGGCGACCTGGGCGGCGAGCTCGAGATGCGCGAGCCCGCCGACGGAGAATACGGGCAGCTTCTGGCCGCGCACGAGTGTCGCCAAACCGTCGATGGCGCTGACGCCGGTGAGGATCGGCTGGTTGGGAGTGGCGCGAGCCGCAGGATTGATCGGCGTGCCGGCCACCGGTCGCTGTTCCTCGCCGTGGACGGGCGGGCCGCCGTCGATCGGCTCGCCGCGTCCGTTGCACGTTCGCCCGAGCCAGCCCTCGCCCACCGGAATGCGCATCGGCGCGCCGGAGAACGCGACGCGCGCGGAGTCCAGCCGCATCCCGGAGGTTCCCTCGAGGATCTCCACGACAGCGAGGTCGCGATCCACCTCGAGCACGGTGCCGTGCCTGACCTCGCCCGAGCTGAGCGTGATCTGCGCGACCTCGTCCCAGCCGACACCGCTGACCTCCTGCACCACGATCAGCGGCCCGCGGATCGAACCCAGCGCGCGGTACTCGATGGGCGCTCGGATGGTCACGAGGACGCCCCGAGCGCGTCGATCTCGCTCTTCAGCTCCTGACCGATCCGTTCGACCTCGGCGGCTCCGTCCGGGGGCGTGTCGTGGCGGGCGCGCAAGAGCGGCGCGAGATCGAGCGCGTCGAGCTCGGCTGCCGCGACGCCGCGCGCGAGCAGCGCCGCCATGCGATCGTGGGTGTCGAGCACCAGGCCGAGCAGAGCGCGCTGCTTGGCCGGCGAGCTGTACTGGTCGTTGGCTGATAGCGCACTCTGCTGCAGCACGACCTCTCGCAGCAGCCGCGCCAGGCGCAGCGTGAGCCGCTCCTGTGCGGGGAGCGAGTCCGCGCCGACCAGTTGGGCGATCGACTCGATCCGGTCGGCGTCGGTGAGCATCCGCAGCGCACGGGCGCGCCGCTCGCCCCACTCGGGATCGCCCTGGTGGGCCTGCCACGCGGCGAGCCCGGCGACGTCGCGCGAGGAGGAGTCGCGCCAGCTCACCGCCGGGTAGTGGCGGGCATAGGCGAGGTCGCGGTCCAGCGACCAGACCGAGCGCACAAAACGGCGCGTATGCGAGGTCACGGGCTCGGTCAAGTCGCCCCCCGGCGGCGAAACGGCCCCGAGGAGGGTCACCGACGCGACGACTCCGCCGAGCGTCTGCACGCGGCCGGCTCGCTCGTAGAAGTCGGCAAGAGCCGAGGACAGGCCGGCCGGATAGCCCTCCTCGGCGGGCAGCTCGCCCGTGCGGGAGGCCAGCTCGCGCTGTGCCTCGGCCCAGCGCGAGGTGGAGTCGGCGATGACCACCGCGTCGTGGCCCATGTCGCGGTAGAACTCGGCCACCGTGGCACCCGTGTAGATGCTGGCCTCGCGCGCCATCACGGGCATGTTCGAGGTGTTGGCGATCAGCACCGTGCGGTCGAGCAGCGATTGACCGGTGCGCGGATCCTCGAGCTCCTCAAACTCCTCGAGCACGTCGGCGAGCTCGTTGCCGCGCTCTCCGCAGCCCACGTAGACGATCACCGCTGCGTCGCACCACTTCGCGATCTGCTGCAGGGCCACGGTCTTGCCGGTGCCGAAGCCGCCCGGGATCGCCGCCGTGCTGCCTCGGGCGAGCGGGAACAGCAGGTCGAGGACCCGCTGGCCGGTGATGAGCGGCCCGGCCGCGGGCAGGCGCGCACGCACCGGACGCGGCCTTCGCACCGGCCAGCGCTGCGACAGCGCTACCTCCGCACCGCCGAGGCGGGCTACCACGTCGCCGGCGCGGTAGTCACCCGCCGGGACGAGCCACTCCAGCGACCCGCCGGTGTTCGGGGGCACGAGCACGCGGTGCTCGATCGCCGGCGTCTCCTGCACGATGCCCAGCACGGCGCCGGCGGCGAGCTCATCGCCCGCACGCACGCTTGGGATGAAGCCCCACAGCCGCTCGCCGGCGAGCGTCCCGACGGCGCTGCCCGGATCCAGGCGCGCAGGCGCGGAGTCCAGCGGGCGCAGTACGCCGTCGTACACCCCGCCGAGCAGTCCGGGACCGAGCGCGACGGTCAGCGGACCGCCCGTGGCGAACACCTCATCGCCCGGCTCCAAGCCGCCCGTGTACTCGTAGACCTGGACCGTGGCGGTCCTACCGTCGAGGGAGATCACCTCGCCCGGGAGGCGTTGCGGGCCGACCTGCACCAGGTCCAGCATCGCCAGTCCCTCAGTCGCGCTCACCTGCACAACCGGACCGTTTACGGCGGTGATGACCGCGCCGGTCATCGCCACAGGCGCTCGAGCTCCCCCGGCATGGCCGCCAGACAGCGCTCAACCTGCGCGTCGAGCGAATAGTCGATCTCGCAACTGCCGGCGCGCGCGACCACGCCGCCTCCGGGCGCGGCGATGATCTCCGCCGCACCGATGGACGCAAGCCGCTCGCGAGCCTCCGCACTCAGGCGCCCGATCAGACGCTCGTAGCCGGGATCGGACACGAGCTTGCGCGCCGCGGCGTGGGCCGCGGCCGTGGCACCGGCCAGCACCCTCCGCTGCGCTCGCAGGACGATCGCCCGGGACTCCGCGCGGGCGTCGGCGAGCCTCTGCCGCCCCTCGCGCTCGGCCAGGCGCTCGGCGGCGGCGCGTCGCCGCTCGATGAGGGCGCTAGCCTCGGCGCGAGCCTCGGCGAGAAGCTCGGCAGTGCGCTCTTCGGTCGTGCGGCGGATGGCGTCCGCCTCGGCGCGGGCGTCGGCCAGCGCGGCGACCCGCGCGGCCTCGAGCGTCACGGCGGCATCTCCGCACACAGCAGCCGCTCGGATGCATCGATCTCAACCTGCAGCGCGGAGCGCGCCGCGGGCGTCAGGATCACGAGCGCGACATCGTCCGGCAGCGCTCGCCAAGCCGCTCGAGCACCCTGTGCATCCTCCGCTTCGGCGACGTGCACGCCGGCGAAGGCGAAGCCGCGCACGCGCTCGCGCTCTCCGATCGCGGCGATGCGGCTCATGCCTTGCCGATGAGGATAATCGCGACGATGAGTCCGTAGATGGCGATCCCCTCCGCAAGCCCGACGATCACCAGCGCACGGCCCAAGATGTCTGGTTTCTCGGCGATGGCCGCGAGGGCGGCCGAACCGGTGTAGGAGACGGCGATCCCGGCGCCGAGCGTAGAGCCGGCGACGGCGATCCCCGCCCCGATGAACGCGTCCCCCGAGCCGCGGCTGGCTGCGCTTGTGGCGGCCTGCGCCGGGTCGACCACGCCGCTCAGCATCAGCGCGAGCGCCATCAGGGCGGCGCCAGCGATGAGCACGTTGACTCTCACCAGCCAACGTACCCCCGTGCTCGGCGCCCGCCGCAGCACGGTCGCGGCGAGCAGCCCGCCGACGACGGCCCCCGGCGCACCCAACAATGCGGACTCGATCATCATGCCTCCTCGGTCGACAACAGCGGCAGGCGCCACGGCCTGAACGGGCGTCCCTCGCGCGTGAACACTCGCGAGAACAGCTCGTAGTACTCCAGTCGCAGCGCCTGGACAGCAGCCACGAATGCCTCGAGAGCGAACGCCAGCGCACCGCCGAGAACGAACACCCCGGCCGCCGCCAGGTCGCCGATCGGGGTACCGGTCAGACCGCCGGCGGCATCCAGCACGACCTTGCCGATGGCAGCGTGCATCAGCCCAAAGGCCGCCAGACGCGAGAACGAGAAGACGTTGGAGAAGATGCGCAAGAGCGCATCAAGGAAGCTGACCAGCACCTCAAAGAACGCCGCCCCGCCTCGACCAGCCTCCAAGCTCAGCCCAAGGATAAGCGCGACTGACGCCAATGCCGCAAGCGCCAGTCCCAGTGTGCGGAGCGCGCTGGCGTCGGCTGCCGCCCCGATCGCCACGATCCCGGCGGCGAGCAGCAGTGACAGGCCCGGCACGCCCGAGCTGGCCGTCAATGCAAGGCGCGCCCCACCCTCGCGCCAGCGATTGACGATGCCCAGCAGATGGCTGGCGACGAGCAGGCAGCCGCCGACCACCACGGCGACGACGAGCAGGCGGGTCGGGTCATCGAGCGGCGCGAGCCACAGGGTCGGCACGACCCCCGTAGGGCCGAAGAACTCGCCGTAGAGCGCCCCGAAGACGATGGCGGCCGCGCCGGCGGCTGCAAGAATCGGCCACACCTTCGCCAGCGCGCGCAGGCGGGGACTCCGGGTGCGCCGGAG
Source organism: uncultured Solirubrobacteraceae bacterium (assembly GCA_963709885.1). GTDB lineage: Bacteria > Actinomycetota > Thermoleophilia > Solirubrobacterales > Solirubrobacteraceae > Palsa-744. The sequence goes on from CAVPXY010000004.1 coordinate 258,120, forward strand.
CGCAAGCGCGCCCAGCACGATCAGCAGGCCGTCGCCGACATCCCCGAACATCATCCCGAACATCAGGCAGTAGGTAAGCGCGGCGAACGGCGTGGGGTCCACGTCCTCGTAGGGCACGGCGCCATAGGTGTCGAGCAGCGGCCGGAAGGGCGCGGCCACCGGCGTTGGGGCCAACAGCGTGGGCGGCTCCTGGCCGCGTGGTGTCTCAAGCTCGATCAGCGACGCGTCTAGTGACTGCAGGCGGCCGGCCAACTGCGCGAGTGCCGGCCGGGGCGCCCAGCCCACGAACAGCGCGAAGCTGCCGTGTGCCACCGCGCTTGCGCGCCTTCGCTCGAGCTCGACCTCACCTGCCAGCACGTCGCTGGTGCCGCTGCGCTCGAGCTGCTCGAGGTCGGGCGGATCCGGTGCGAGCGTGGGCGTGGGGCGGGCGCTGCGCTCGGCATGGCTCTCCAGGCGCCGCAGAGCCTCGACCGCGGGCCCTTCGCCGGCTCCCAGCGGCCCGGCGAGATCGACCACGCCGATGTCGGCAAGCGCTACGAGCACCGCGCGCACGCGACTGCTCGGCGTGACGACGGCCACGCGCCGCATCCGCACCGGGAATGCTCGGTCAGACAGCTCCAACGAGAAGCTCCACCAGCTCAGAACCTACACCGTCGGAGGCGGCCAGCGCACGCACCGTGCGCTGCGCATCGGCCGCCAGCAGCGCGACCGCGCCGAGCACGGCCGTGCGCGCCTCCTGCGCGCGCACCATCGTGCCGGCGTCGCCCTCGACGCGCCCCCACCAGCCCAGCTCCGCTCGCCACAGCTCGCTGGGGTCGTTCACCTCGGCCACGGCCCAGGCCGCCCACGCGGGCAGCGCCGCCCTGAGCTCGCCGAGCGAGCCGGCCCGCAGCGCCTCCTCGCCGATCCCGGGAAGACGCCGCAGCCGCGCAACCTGCGTGCGGTTGCCGGCCACGAACAGCTCACGTGCCACCAGCAGAGCGCTCGCACCCGCCACCCAGTCAGCCGTCTCCGGTGCGGCCTCCTGCGCGCGACGCGCCCACGAGACGCGCAGCCCGATGGCCAGCTCCGCCGGCGTGGACGGGTGGATGGGCTCCAATGCCTCGCCCCAGGCGGAGCCTTCCAGCAGCTCGCGCAGCTCCTCGACCGTGCGCGCCTCTTCGATGCGAGGCCAAGCGGTCGCCAGCCCGCCGAGCACGAACGGCGCCGGCTCGCGACCATCGCCCGCGAGCGCCGCGAGGCGGGCGTCTATGTTGTACAGCTCAAAGCGCGCGGCCAGCGTTCGCACAAGGCCGGCGCCCTCCGCCGGGAGCCAGCCGGCGAGGATGCGCAGATGCCACAACAGCGTTTCGGCCACGCCGCGCTCGGCGGCCGGCAGATCGTCGTGGGCGCTAACGCGCTCGCCATAGGCGCTGCCCGCCAGGGCTTTCAGGCCCTGGGCCAGAGACCCAGACCTCGCGATTGCGCGAACCCGCTCGGACCCTGCGCGGCGGTCGAGCAGAAGCTGCGCGCGCGTAGTCCCTGCTACCCAAGCCGGTCTCAGCTCGCCTGCCCCCGGATCCGCCGCACGACCTCGGCGACCAGCGCCGGGGTCGACTCGCGGCCCCGCGCGAGCACGCGCGCGGCCTCGCGCTCCGCCTCGGCCACGATCATTGCGGCCCTGTGCTCGTAGCTTGCCCGACGCTCGGCGAGATGCCGGGCCGAGTCTCTTTCGGCCTGCTCGAGCGCCTCGGCAAGAATGCGGCTGCGCCATGCCCGTGCGTCGGCCTCGATCGCGGCCGCCTGGGCCTGCCCGGACGCGTGCGTCTGCAGGGCCTGCGTCTGGACCGCGTCGAGCTCCTCGAACAGGAATGCCACCTCGCCGGCGACGTCGTCGCCTGCCGAGGGAACGGCAAGCACCCCGGCCGGCGCTCCGGGCGGTGGTCGCAGGCGACGAAGCCGTTCGAGCAACACGGTCAGAGAGCTCATAGATCGCCTCTCGGGCGAACCTCCGTCAGTGCTCGAATGAGCACCTCGCGCAGCTCCTGTTCGTTCACAGCTCCTCTGGTTTCTGCAGTCGGCGATCGATCAGGGCCAGGAAGCTCCAAGCAGCGATAGCTCATCAACGCTGCAGCGGTCAGCGGCCCATTGTCCGGACGCCCAGTCTCCTAGGCTGGGCTTCGAGCTTCTCGAGCTCGCTGACGACGCTCACGCCGCACCGCCCCCAGCCGCCGCGGCCAAGAACTGCAAGCCGTTGATCCCCGGGACGAAGAAGTACTCGCCCCCCTTCACTCTCACCACCCGCGAAAGCGGGCCCACAAAGAACGGAGGGCTGCCAGGAACGGTCATCTTGTTCGGAGGCGTCGCGTCCTGGGGGCCGAGTATCACGTCCTGGTCCTCACCGAGGGCGAATGCATTGCCGCCGTTCAACCACTGGGACTGGACGAACTCGAACTGTCGCGCGATGCTCGCCTGCAGGCACATGAATATGATGCCGCGATCGCGGCCGTCATCGCCGGCGCCGGGCGGCAGCGGCTCGCCGTAGGGAATGCCACGGCGGATCAGGCGGTGGCGGTTGACCAGCTTGCCCTCGAAGGGCAGGCTGTCGCGCGGGTTGGCCCGTCTTACGTGCGCACCGACTGGACAGGCCAGCCCATCGGTGTCGTCGCGGTAGCTGAACGCGTTGTTGCGGGTTTCGTCTGCCACGATCGAGGGATCGGGGCGTTCGGCTGAGAGATCGAGCGGTGTACCGTCGCGCCAGCGGCCGACGATCTTGGCCGCGAGCAAATCTTCGCCTCCCGCATAGAGCTTCGCCGAGTCGGCCAGCCGCTTGCGGAACGCCGCGACGTCCTGATGCAGCTTGCGGTAGACGAGGTAGGAGCCGTTGGTGCTCAGCTCCGCCGGCGGCGGAGCCGCTGGTAGCGTGTCCTCCTCGTCGGGATAGCCAAGAATGAACTCTCCTGCGCGGATCGGCCGCCAATCACCGCCCTTCAGTGGAGCTCCCTGCCCGGGGAGCGCGGGCACGCCGCTACCCTCGATCGAGGGCTGAGCGAAGCCATCGGTATAGCCGAAATGCTCGACTCCGCCGGGCAGCGCCGCGCCGAGATCGTCGGCGAGGACCGTAAGCCCCGCGATTCGCTCGATGCCCGCACGCAGTCGCCTGTCGTGAGCCTCGAGTGCCTCGCGGCGCATCGCGCTGATCATCACGAGCACGTGGACCGCCGGCGTGCCGAGGCCGTCGTGCCAGTTCGCGGGCGCGCTGTCACCGGAATCGCCGAGCAGGTCCGCCCGCGCAGCCATCCCCTGACAGAACTCCTCCGGGAAGCCGGCAAGACTAGCGTCGGGCAGCGCGAGGGCGCGCAACCCCGAGTAGGTGAAGGCTACGTTGACCCCCGACTCCGGCTTCTGCGACCACGGCGCCGCCGTGAGCACATCCTCGGTGATCTCGGCGATCCAGGCCGCGGCGCGGGCGACGTCGTCGATCCGCAGGAACAGGTAGCCGGCGAACGGGAGCCGATAGCCGCGCACGACGAAGCCCTGGATCCGCGGCAGGTCGAGATCGGTCATCACGCGAAGGTCTCCCGAAACGCGGCCTGAAGCTCGGCGGGGGCCATCCCCTGCGCTCGCAGGGCGAAGTCGATCACCCTGCGGCGCGTGGCCAGGCTGCGCTTGACGTCTTGCACCGTGCGGTCGCCGTAGGCGGCGAAGAACAGTGAGCTCTCGACCTGGTGAGCGCGCATATAGGCGGCGAATCCTCCAGCGTCGGCGCTGCCGGGATAGCCGACGCAGTGTTGCCAGATCGCGTCTGCGACCTCGCGGAGCCCGGTACGCAGTTCCTCAAGGTAAGGCGCGACGGGTCCGTCGAAGTTGCTCGTGAACAGCAGTCGCCCACTCCTCAGGTGGTCGGGCCGCTGGGGTGGGCCCTCGTAGACGACGTCGCCGATCACGACCCAGCGGGCGAAGTGCGTTCCAGGGACGCGCGCGAGCGGGCTCGCCAAACCGGTTTCCAGCGCGTCTAGGTAACGCGCCAGGCTGCTCTCACGGCCGTCCAGGATAGGGGTCATCACCGTCAACGCGTACGCTTTTCCGCACGTGTTGCGCCGGTCGTTCACAGGTCGTGCTGCACCTTCGTCAGGAAGGACCCATACGCGGCGCTGAACGAGTCGGGGTCGAGTCCAGCCGAGACCTGACAGAGCTCCTCGAGCGCCGACTCGACGCGACTGGCGGCGAGGACCTCGGTGGTGGTCGCGCCGGGATACGCGGACCAGTAATGGTTGGCGACGAACTCGTTTTGGCGAATGTACGCCTTGAAGGGCTCGACCGGGAGTGGTCCGGGAAAGCCGAACGAGGTGCCCCAGATCGCCTTCATCCTTAAGGCGACGACCTCCGAGAAAGCGTCGATGTACTGGTCCCAGGTGCCGTTGAAGTTGCTCTCGAAGAGGAGATAGGTGTGGTTGAGGCGCTCGCCGTCGTCGCCGTAGGGAAAGCGCTCGATCACCGCCCACCGCGCGTAGTGGATGAATGAGAGCATCTCGAGCTTCTGCAGCGTCTCCTTGATGTTGCGACCGGCCCAGAAGACAAGCCACAAGAGCAGCGGGCCTCCGCGCTTCACGGGCGTGAGCACCGTAATCGCCGTCGCCTTACCCTCGATGTTGGCCACGGATCAACCCTATGCGATCGGCGCGCGACGTGGGTTCTAGTGGGTACCCAACGCCCCCGCCAAGCGAATCAGCCTTGCGATGTTCAACCGCCCCCTGACCGAGTGCTTTGAACCAAAGGGCTCAGGTACGGGCTGGGACCGTCTGACGACCCCCGGCTTGCAGTGGAACTTCGCGGCGGCGGTCCGGCGCACGCTATCTCGCCCCACTGCCATCGCTTCATGTTGCGCGAGCTGCGGGGCGTATACGCGCGCTGCATCACCGCAAATGTTGCCACGGTTAGGCTCTGCTCCGAGCGTTCAGTACTATCGCCGCCGTGACCGTCGACCACGATCCGATATCGGCGCCAGCGGAGCGCCCGGCGGCGCCTCAAACGATCGACGAGGTCGTTGCGCGGATGTACCAAATCGACAAGGAGCTTCCGCGGAAGGACGGCGTGGCTTACTTCAACCGTCTCTACCTCCAGGTGACGAACGCCATCCGTGGCGCGAGCGCGACCCTGACCTTCAGTGACCCTCGATTCGTCGAGCACCTCGACGTGGTGTTCGCCAACATCTACTTCGACGCGGAGGCCACGATCGCAGCAAGCGCGCCGTGTCCTGTCGCGTGGCGGCCGCTAATCGAGCAGAGACGCGACCCTCGCGCTCCGATTCAGTTCGTGCTCGCCGGCATGAGCGCTCACATCAACCACGACTTGCCGCTTGCGCTCGTGCAGACGTGGGAGCAACTCGCTGTTGTGCCCAGCGACGCCTCTCCGCAACACGGCGACTTCGAGCGTGTCAACGCGATCCTCCAGGCCGTGCAGGGTGAAGTCGCCAAGTGGTTTGAAACCGGCCTTATCGCTGACATCGAGGATGTGACGCCGAAGGACGTCGACTATGCCCTGGCAACATGGTCGATCGTCGCGGCACGCGAGCTCGCGTGGGAGCACGCAGAGCTCCTTTGGCGCCTGCGAGATCAACCGACGCTCGCCGACGCCTACATTGGTAGCCTCGCGCGTCTCGTCGAGCTCTCCGGACGCGCAGCGCTCGTCTAGATCTCGGTACTTGCGGACATCCCGGCACGGCTTATTTTACAACTGCAAGGCTCGGGCTTTCACCATGACCGGTGCGGCTCGGGCCAGTTCTCAAGACCCTGGGGAGCGGCGCTGGCGGGCGACTCGGCCTACGTCGCCGAGAACGGGAACAATCGTGTGCAGCGGTGGGCGGTCGTCGAATAAGGCGACTGCGGACCGAGTAAGGGCCTGATTTGCTTCCCGCTACAGCTCCTCCGGACACATGCCGACCAGTGCGCAAGGCACGTCGGGCAATGACGCTGCTCAGGCTGGCGGTGCTGGCGGTAGGCGTCGTGACGAGCGGCTGCCAGGCGTCGAATCGCATGGCGTCCAAACGTGCTCCGCCGGTTGGCGGCGTGAGCACCGCGTACAGCGGAGGACTCACGATCGCGCTAGCGGCCACACCCACACGCACTCAATCCGGCTCCCCAGTCCGGTTTACGGCGAGCGCCTACGAGCGCCACGCCGCAGGAGCTGTCGGCTACCGGCTTGCCTACGGTGACGGAGTCGATGCCGAATCAGGGCCGACCCCGCTGTACTGCATCGCGGGAATGGCTCCCGCCGTGCATCGAATGTGGTCGTTCTCGCACCGCTACAGAGCGTCCGGGAGATACCGAGCGCTGCTCAACGTTCACGTCAACTGCACACGGGACCGCACGACCGCGGCCATCATGGTCACCGTGACCGGTCGATAGCGCCGGCCTGTGAGTGGGCAAACCCCGCCGGGTCGGGCCACGGTGGCGACAGTTGAAGTCCGTTCAGGGCGTAGCATGGGGCTGTGAGCGACGAGAGCATTGCTGCGCGCATCGAGCACCTTGTAACAGAGGAGCACGAGCTGCGCAGGCGCGAGCAGAGCGACCCAGCCGAGGCCCTCGAGACAGACGCAGCGCGACTACGTGCGATTGAGGTCGAGCTCGACGTGTGTTGGGATCTGCTGCGCCAGCGACGCGCCCTGCGGGACGCCCGCGTGAACCCCGATCAAGCAAAGGCGCGCGACCCTGACACCGTCGAGCGGTACTGGCAGTAGACCAGCCCAGCTGAGGACCCGCTCGCGAGGCGATGCAAGACGCACGTAGCCGTCGAGACGATCATTTCACAAGCTAGAACGACGCTACGTGTAGGACTCGGCTGTGGGATCATCCAGCGAGATATGACCACCTACGACAGGGGGACAGCGTGGCTCCTTCCACACGCAAGATTAAGCGCTACGGATGGCAACCCGACCTGCTCGACCACCGGGACCGCATCTACAATCTCGAGGAGGCGATTCTTCAGGCTCCTGCGCTGCCGCCCAAGCTCTCGCTGCGCGGCGAGATGCCGCCGGTCTACGATCAGGGCGAACTCGGCTCCTGCACGGCCAACGCGATTGCAGGGGTCCTTGAGCATCAGGAGATGCGGGAATCCGAGGCTGCGATCACGCCGTCGCGCCTCTTCATCTACTACGGGGAGCGCGTGATCGAGGGCACCGTCAACGAAGACTCCGGTGCGCAGATCCGCGACGGGATCAAGGTCGTCGCCACCGAAGGAGCCCCGCCCGAGGAACAAGACTGGCCCTACGACATCGCAAAGTTCGCCGAACGCCCGCCCCAGAAAGCTTTCCAAGACGCCAAGTTGGACAAGGCGATCAAGTACCAGCGGATCATCCCCGGTGGACACGGCGCGCCCATCCGTACCGCCGTGCAGGCCCATCACCCAATCGCATTTGGCTTCTCGGTGCCAGCCTCGTTCGAGGACGGCTCGTGGAATCCCGCCAACCAAGCGCTTCCCCTACCTGGTCCGAACGAGCAGATCATCGGTGGACACGCGGTTGCCATCGTTGGCTGGGACTTCACCAAGACGACGTTCCCCGTCGATGCCGTTGAGATCCGCAACAGCTGGGGCAACGGCTGGGGTGAGCAGGGTTACTTCTGGATGGACGCCGCGTGGTTCGCACCCAACAACAGCCTCACCAGCGACTTCTGGGTGATCTCCCGCGTGGCATGATCGAGAAGGACTAAGGCGCTCGCGCCGGCGGGTAGGTTCGAGGGCAGCTAACCTCGATCAATCACTGACGCCCGAGTGGCGGGTTTGGGGGCGCGCTGCATAGCCGCCGCTTTTCGCGGCACCGATACTCGCAGCAGTCAGCACGACGGAATAACGACCGCAAAGCACACCCGATCGGCCAAAGGAGCACCTAGCCAGGAGCACCTGGCCGGCAGCCCGCAAAGGCGAGCATGCCAGAGTGGGCTGACCGATCGGTGGAAGAGGCGCAGAACGCTGAGCAAAGCTTGGCCTTTCAAGCAAAGCATAGGCATTCAAGCCATGGGGAGGGCGTTCCGATAACTGTTCGGATATGTCATCTGCGGTGCTCCCCGCCTCCTCAAGTGCTCCCGGGCGCTGGATCGATCACTGGCTCGAAACGCTCGAGGACATCGAGGCTCTGCGCGCGGCGCACCCGATGATGGACGCCGTCATCGAGGAGGTCGACGGCCGGATGATCCGTGTCGGCGATCGCTGGCTGGCCGACTTTGCCTCCTGCAACTACCTCGGCTTCGACCTGGACCCCGAGATCATCCAGGCGATCCCCTCCTTCGTGGAAGCCTGGGGTACCCATCCGAGCTGGTCGCGGCTGCTCGGCAGCCCGGTGCTGTACGAGCGGATCGAGGCACGGCTGACCGAGCTGGTCGGCAGCGAGGACTCCCTCGTACTGCCGACGATCACGCACATCCACGCATCGGTGATCCCCGTGCTCGCGGCCTCCGGAACGATCTTTCTCGATGCGCGCGCGCACAAGACGATGTACGACGGCTGCCAGGTGGCGCGTTCGCGCGGCGCCGCGGTCCGACGCTTTCGCTTCGAGGATCCGGGCCATCTCGACGAACTGCTCGCCGCTGAGCGCGACCCTACTCGGCTAGTGTGCATGGACGGGGTTAACAGCATGACAGGTAACCCACCCGACCTGCGGGCATTCGCGGAGGTGACGCGCCGCCACGGCGCGCTGCTGTATATCGACGACGCCCACGGCTTCGGGGTGATCGGCGAGCGCGCGCCCGAGGAGCCCTGTTCGTACGGGCGTCGGGGCAACAGCATCGTGCGCCACTTCGGCGAGGCCTATGACGACGTGATTCTGGTCGGGGGCTTCTCCAAGGCCTACTCCTCGCTGCTCGCGTTCATCGCCTGCCCGACCGAGGTCAAGAACCTGCTGAAGGTGGCCGCCCCACCCTACCTGTACTCGGGGCCCTCCCCGACCGCGTCGCTGGCGACGGTCCTGGCTGGCTTCGATGTCAATGAGAGCCGCGGCGACGTGCTGCGCGGTGTTCTGCACCACCACACCGCCCGGGTGCTGGAGGCGCTGCGGGAGCTCGATGTTCATACCCCCAACCGCTCGGGGCTCCCGATCGTCGAGGTGCCGCTGCGTGACCCCACCCACATCGACCAGGTGGGGCGGGGGCTGTTCGCGCGCGGAGTGTACGTCACGCTTGCCGCCTACCCGCTGGTGCCCAAGGCCGAGGTAGGCTTCCGGATGCAGTTGACCGCGGCGAACACCGACGAGCAGGTCGACCGTCTGATCGAAGCCGTGGCCGACCTCGCGCGGGGAGGCGAGTTGCAGCCCGCCTTCGAGCAACCGGTGCTGGCGGTGGCCTGATGAGCTCCCCTGCGCTCCAGGCCTCACATCTCGTCGGCGAAGATGTGGGCACGGGGACGAAGAGACCTCCAACGTTGCGACGGTCGCGACCGCAGGCGTGGCAGGTCTATCTGGCCTTCGGCGCTCTGGGCATGTTCCTGTACCTGCTGGTCCCGTCGCTAAAGGGCAACCCGGTGCTGCTCAACACGATCGGCATGACCAGCTGGATCGCCGTGATTGTCGGCATTCGCCGCAACAAACCCTCCTATTCGCTGCCGTGGTGGCTGTTCGCCCTGGGGTTCCTCCTGTACTGGATGGGGGACGTCTACACCTACAGCTACCCCCAGCTGATCCTCCACCACGAAGTCCCGTTCCCGTCGATCGGGGACGCACTCTACCTGACGGTCTACTCGGTGCAGGTGCTTGGCCTGCTGCTGCTCGTGCGCCGGCGCAACCCCCAGCGCAACCGGAACACGCTGATCGACGCGGCGATTCTGACTCTGGGGCTGTCGCTGCTGTCGTGGGTCCTGCTGATAGCACCCTACCTGAACGACCCCACGATGGGCCTGCTGCCCAAGCTCGTCTCGGTCGCCTACCCGCTCGGGGACATCATCATGCTCGCCGCGGTGATCCGCCTCCTCCTCGACAGCGGCCGTCGCCGACCGGCCTTCTATCTGCTGAGCGCGAGCATCGTCTCGCTGCTGGTCACCGACTTCGTCTACGGAATCTTGACCCTCCACAGTGCCTACCACCATCAGCTGATCCTCGACCTGGGCTGGACCTCCTACTCGCTGCTCTGGGCCGCAGCCGCGCTGCACCCCTCGATGGTCTCCATGCAGGAGCCGGCGAGCGACCACCGGGAGGCCAAGCTGACGCCGTTGCGCCTGTCGCTGCTCACCGGCGCCTCACTGATCGCACCGATCTGCATCCTCCTGAAGGAGGAGCGCGGTGATCTCGCTTTGATCGTGATCATCTGCGCGTCGATCGTGCTGTTCGGCTTCGTGGTGATGCGGATGGTCGACCTGGTGCGCCAGCAGGAGCGCTCGGTCGCGCGCGAGCGGATTCTCAGCTCCTGCGGCGCTGCGCTTGCGGCGTGCGCTACGGGCGAGGAGATGCAGCGAGCCGCGATCGAGGCGGTCGCTCCGCTGTTGGATGGCCCCGGGGTGGGGGTGCTGTGCTTGATCGACGAGGAGACGCTGAAGGCGGTCGTGCGCAGCGACGATGCGGACTGGCATGCGCTGGCGCTGCCGCAGAAGATGAGCGCACGGCTGTTGGAGCTCGCTAAGGAGAACGCCGGCGGCGGAGTGACCCTCGATTCGCTGTTTCTGAACGCCCTCGACCTGCCGCGGGAGTGGACGAGCGGTCGGGTGCTGGCACTGCCGGCCCGCCGGGATGTCCTCGGGTTGCTGCTGGTCATCTGCCCGAAGCCCACTCCGCGCCAGGTGGAAGCCGCGCTTGAGGCGCTGGTCACCCAGCTCGCGCTTGCGCTGGAGGGCGCGCGGCTGAGCGGGGAGATCCACCGGCAGCACAGCGAAGCCCGCTTCGCCTCGCTGGTGCAGCACGCCAGCGACCTGATCACGGTGGTGGGGCCGGACGCGACGATCACCTACCAGAGCCCGTCCTCTGAGCGCGTCCTGGGCTATCCGTCGCACGAGCTGCTGGGGACGCGCTTCGATCGCCTCGTCGCCCCGGAGGACGCGGGCCGCCTGCTACGCCTGCTGGCTGACGGATCGGCTTACCCACGGCGCGACGGCGAGCTGATCGAGTGCACTCTGCACCACCGCAACGGCAGTCAGCGGCAGTTCGAGATCCTCTACACGAACCTGCTCGAAGACGAGGACGTGCGCGGGATCGTGCTCAACGCGCGCGATATCAGCGAGCGCAAGGCATTCGAGGACCAGCTCGCCCATCAGGCCTTCCACGACCCGGTGACCAACCTGCCCAATCGGGCGCTGTTCTTCGAGCGTGTGCGTCACGCGATCAGGCGCGCGCGCCGCGAGAACAGCGAGCTCGGGGTGATCTTCCTCGATATCGACGACTTCAAGACGATCAACGACAGCCTCGGCCACAGCGCCGGCGACGCGGCGCTGGCCGACGTGGCCAAGGGGCTCTCGAGAAGCATCCGCTCCAGCGACACTGCGGCGCGCTTCGGTGGCGACGAGTTCGTGGTGCTGTTGGAGGACCTCGACAACGTGCAGGCCGCCGTAGAGGTCGCTGAACGGATTCTCAAGGATCTGCGTCGGCCGCTCGCGGTCGCCGGCAAGGAGCTGGCGCTGCGCGGAAGCATCGGGATCTCGATCCTGGAAGGGCGCTCGACCGCGAGCGCGGAGGATCTGATCCGCGACGCCGACGCCGCGATGTACATCGCCAAGCGCGACGGCAAGGGCGGCTACCGGCTATTCGAGCCGGACATGCACGCGGGAGTGCTGGCGCGACTGGAGCTCCGAGCCGACCTGCAGCGGGCGCTGGAAGGCGGGCTGTTCGAGCTGCACTACCAGCCGATCGTGCGGCTCAGCGACGGTCGTGCCTGCGGACTGGAGGCGCTGTTGCGCTGGCACCATCCCGAGCGAGGGCTCGTCGCCCCCGAAGACTTCATCCCGTTCGCCGAGGAGACGGGGCTGATCGTCCCGATCGGGCGCTGGGCGCTGCGCGAGGCGTGTCGTCAGGCGGTAGCGATCAACCGTGTTCAGCGCGAGGGTCCACCGCTGTTCATGTGTGTGAACCTGTCGGTCAGGCAGCTGCAGCGCAGCGATGTGATCTCCGACGTGCGCGACGCGCTCACCGAGTCCGAACTGGATCCTTCCCTGCTGACTCTGGAGATCACCGAGTCGATGCTGATCGACGATCCCGAGATCGCGGTGACCAGGCTCACCGAGTTGAGTGCGCTCGGCCTGCGCATCGCGATGGACGACTTCGGCACGGGCTACTCGTCGCTGAGCTATCTCAGCCGCTTCCCGGTCGACATCATCAAGATGGATCGGTCCTTCCTGCGCCCGGGTGCCACACCGCGGGCGCTCGATCTGTCCAGCGCCGTTGTCGGGCTCGGCAGCTCGCTTGCCCTGGAGGTGATCGCCGAGGGGATCGAGCTCGACGAGCAACGGCAACGGCTGCGTGGTCTCGGCTGCGAGCTCGGCCAAGGCTTTCACTTCGCGCGCCCGATGGAGTCCAGGAACGTGTTCGACTACCTGGCTAGCGAGGCGTCGCCCGCGAGCGATCGGTCCGACGATCTGGCGCCGGTCGCGACCGATGTCGCGTAGCGGCGACCGGGGTCGCGAACAGGGTCGCCGCACTGTCCGCCGGCGGCCGACCGGGCCCCTGCGCAACCGCGACTTCAGGTTGCTGTTCGCCGGGCGCAGCGTGTCGCTGCTTGGCGACGGAGCCTTCCTGGTCGCCCTGGCCTGGGAGGCCTACACGCTCTCGGATGCCCCGACCGCGCTGTCGCTGCTCGGAATCGCGATGACCGTCCCGCTGATCGCCCTGCTGCTGTTCGGAGGAGTGGTCAGCGATCGCTACGACAGGCGGCGGGTGATGCTGTTCGCCGATCTCGTGCGCGCCGCGATGCTAATGCTGCTGGCAGCACTGGCGGCCAGTGGGGAGCTGCGTCTGTGGCAGATGATGGTAATTGTCGCCGTCTACGGCGCCGCCGAGGCCTTCTTCGACCCGGCCAGCGACGCGATCCTGCCCGAGCTGCTGCCGGAGTCGCAGCTTGGTCAGGCCAACGCGCTCGAGCAGTTCGCGCGCCCGCTCGCCCTGCGTATCGCCGGTCCGGCCGTGGGAGGAGTGCTCGTTGGCGCACTCGGCGCCGGGTCGGCGTTCCTCGTTGACGGTGCCACCTTCATCGCCTCCGCCGCCACCCTGTGGTCGATGTCCGCTCGCGCGTCGGCGCCGGCCGGGCGCCTGGATGTCCCGCTGCGCCCCGCCGTCGCCGGCCGCCAGCTGCGCGAGGGCTGGTCATACGTGCGCCGTCACGTCTGGTTGTGGGGCACGTTCGTCAGCGCCGCCGTCGCCTACCTGCTGTTCATGGGCCCCACGTTGGTGCTGCTGCCGTTCATGGTCAAGCACGTGCTGCGCGGCGGCGGCATGCAGCTCGGCCTCGTGGTCGGGGCGGGCGGTCTGGGCGCGGTCGCCTGCGCCGCGCTCATGGGCCGCAGCGCGCTCCCTTCTCGGGGCGTCGCCTTCATGTACGTCGTCTGGACGCTCGCGACGCTCGCCGTCGCCGCCTACGGGCTGGCCACCGCGATATGGGAGCTGATGCTGGCCTGCCTCGCCTTCAACTTCCTGGAGACCGCCGGCACGATCGTGTGGGCGACGATGAAGCAGCGCCACGTCCCCGGTAACCTGCTCGGGCGCGTCTCCAGCCTCGACTGGCTGATCTCGATCGGGCTGCTGCCGGTTTCGCTCGCCCTGACCGGTCCCGTCAGCGCGGTCCTCGGCGTGCGCACGACTCTGATCGGCGCGGGCCTGATCGGCGCCGCCGCCACGCTTGCCGGACTGACGCTCCCCGGCATGCGCGACATCGACCGCCCCCCGGCCCCCCTCGCGCCCATCGGCGACGGTGTGGCCGTATAGGGCCTCGGGGGAAGCTGGTAATGGACGTCGAGATAGCCGCAATCCAGACGCTCGGCGAGGCCGCGCGCACCGGGCTGTTCGACGTGCTGGCGCACCCGGACCTCGTGAAGATGTGGGGGAGTGAGCGTCGTCCGATTCTCTTGAGCTAGGCTGTTCGATCGATTGACCTTTGACTTGGGAGGCCGCCTTGCGCAAGTTGAATGTCGTTTTGGCACCGGGGTCTGCCGCCCATCGTGCCGTTGAACCGCCTTCGCCGCAGAAGTCCCACGAAGCACCCGCCGCCAATTTGGCTCCCGGGTTTGCACCACAGCCGGGCTGGAACATGACGGCCAGCGGCGGCAGCACGATTGCCGATCTCGTATTCGTCAATCGCTACGTCGGGGAAGCAGGGTTGTGGGCCCAACCCGACGTGGTCAATATCGATCGTGCACTTGACGCCGCCCTGAGCGATGAGGCGCTGCAGAGCGTGATAGCGCAGTACTACCCGAAACCGATCACCTCCAGCATGCTGCCCTCGGCCCTGCGCGCAGCCGCCCTCCCGGCGACGGTCTACAAGGACACGGTCGAGCAGATCGCCACGCAACTCCATGCAGAAGGAGTGCTCGGCGAAGCCCACCCGGCGAGCAGCGTGATGAACATCATGCTTCCGAAGGGAATCGTGCTCTCCGACGAACTCTCACCCGGGTTCAAAGCTCCCGCCGGCGCCGAGGAAGCGTGGGAGCGCCGGCGTGCCGGCACGATCAAGCTCGACCCGGATCACGCGGCCGACTCCGGGCATGGTCTCGGCGGCTATCACGGGAGCATCCACCTCGAAGGGGGCTTGGAGGCCTACTATGCGGTCGGGGTCTACTCCGAGGGCAACAACGGCATAGCTGCGTTCGACGAACCTTGGAAGAACGTCGTGGCGACCTTCTACCACGAGCTCAACGAGGCGCGCACGGATCCCGGCGTCGAGGATGTCAACGCCACCGGTAACGGCGCCCTGCTCGGCTGGTACTCCCAGGAAGGACAGGGAGAGATCGGCGACCTTCCGATCAACGCCTGCGGCGGCAATCTCAGTCTTGTCTTCCAGGAAGTCGCCCTGGCCGACGGCACGGGCACGGTCCCGATCCAGCTCATGTGGTCCAACGCCGCCAGCGGTCCCGCGACAAAGGCATGAGCCCACTCATGCTCACACCGCGGACTGCCTCGGGAAGAAGCGAATAATCGACGCACAGGAGGAGGCAGGATGAGTCCCACCACGAAGGTCGCTCGGCGCAGGGTTGGGATCAAGCGCACAACGGCCGCCAGGCAGCTTCAGAAGTCCTGGCCCCCGACCGTTCCAACGCAGCCTCTCCCGGCCGGGCAGGGCGGGCGCGCGAGGGCAGCCGGTCTCGGTGTCAAGGAGAACAAGCCCCTGACGTTCTTCGTCGTCGGCGACCACGGCGGGATCAAGGACCCCAACCCGCAGAACGCCGTGACCCTTGCGATGGAGGCGGAAAAGCTGCCTGCGTTCGTCTACAGCGTCGGTGACGTGGTTTACTTCAACGCCGACCAGCCTGAGTGGCACCCGCAGTTCTACGAGGCGTACGCGCACCTGCCGGTGCCGTTCCTGAGCATCCCAGGAAACCACGACGGCGACACGACGGACGATCCGAGCCGCACGCCGCTGGATACGTGGATGGCAAACTTCTGTGCGGCCAAGCCCGCGCTGCCGCCGGGCAACGAAGAGTACGAACGCGACGTCCAGACCCAGCCCTACTGCGACTGGACGCTCCAATGTGAAGCGGTCACGATCATCGGCCTCTACTCGAACGTGCCATCCGGAGGGCACCTCGAACAGTCCCAGGTGGACTGGCTCACCGGCGAGCTGAAAGATGCCGACCCGAAGCTGCCGGTGATCGTCACACTGCATCACCCGCCCTATAGCGTCGACGCCCATCATGGTGGATCACAGAAGATGGGTGACGCGCTCGACTCGGCGTTCAAGGCGTCGGGGCGTCTGGCGCAGCTCGTGATCTCAGGCCATGTCCACGACTACCAGCGCTTCACGCGCTCGGATCTCGCGCAGGCAATCCCGTACGTGGTGATCGGGAACTCGGGCTACCACAACCTGCACCGGCTTGCCCCCGGCTCTAACCCTGGCGAGCAGCTCGCACCCGGCGTGATATTCGAGTACGGCGACGATTCGGAGTACGGATTCCTGAAGCTGACAGTCGACAGCGGCAAGATCAGCGGGGAGTACGTCGGTGTGACGCCCGGCGTGACGTCGAACGCATCGCCCCAGATCACCCCCGGGAAGGACACGTTTCACGCCTGAGTCCGCGCCGAGCGGCGCATACCTCTGCTTCGCCGGAAAGCGGGTACGAGGAGCGCTAGCTCCGAGCGTCGGGCCTGCCAGCGAGCGGGAGGCCGCGGTGGGCAAAGACGTCTCGGAGCAGTCGGAGGCGATCGCTCATGATGCCGTCCACCCCTAGGTCGAGAAGATCCTCCATCGTTGCCTCGTCGTTGATCGTCCAGACGTGGACGGGCAGGCCCGCACGGTGCGCGGCCTGGAGGAATCGCTCGGTGACGATCGGAAACGGTCCTCGGCGCATCGGTACCTGGACGCAGTCGGCGCCTAGCCGCGCCATCATGCCGGACGTTGCGGCGAGGCGGGAGAGTGCGACCGAGTGCGGTCCCATAGACGTGCACGCCCGTCCGCGGCCGAGCGCGCGGATCTGGCGCAGGCGGCGGTCCGAAAACGATCCGATGCACACGCGCTCCCAGGCACCAAGGCGGTCGAGGAGAGCGACGAGTGGCCCGACGCATGGATCCGACTTGGGGTCGATGTTGATCCGGACATCAACCCATCGCACGAGGATCTCCTCGAGCCGGGGGACGCGAATGTCACGGCCACGGAACGGGAAGCTGCTCCCACCGTCGGGTGAGAAGGTGTAACCAGCATCGGCCGCTTCCACCTCGATGATGCCGAGCTCGGCGATCGCGCCCGTGCGATCTGTGACCCTGTCAAGGCGGTCGTCGTGGAAGGCGACCAGCACGCCGTCGCGGGTGACATGGGCATCGGTCTCCAGGTATCTGTACCCAAGCGTCACGGCGATCTCGAATGCCGCGAGCGTGTTCTCTGGCGCCTCACCCGCTCCGCCGCGGTGGGCGGACGCGATCGGTCCCGACTCGGCGAGGAACGGGTGCACCAGATCTAGCCTGCGGCGAGCTGCTTCTCAGCCTCCTCGAGCTCCCGCTTGAGCTGCTCGCGGTCGGCGTCGATCTCCCTCTCGATCGACTTCTCTGCGCGCGTCAGCACCTTGTCGAGCTCCTCTTCCACGCGCGACTCCCCGATCACGACCAGAGCCGCCTGCCCCGCTTTCAGCAGATCGCCGAGCTCCTTCGCGTCGTGCCGCGACATGCCCTCGAGAAAGTGCCCGCCGAGTCCGCCCACGGCGCCTCCGACCGCGGCCGCGCCGGCTACCGTGGCCACGCCGACCACCGAGGGCGGGAACAGGACCCCTACCAGTGCCCCGACCAGGACGCCCCCCCACACGCCGTGCTGGGTGGGCTTCTCGTGCTTCTCCACGTGCACCTTGCCCTCGGCGTCCTTGGTTATCACCGCAACGTCGTAGGAGCCCACGAGTCTGATCTCGTGGAGGTCGAGCATCGCGTCGTAGTCGGCCAGGGCATCAGCCCGGTCGGCGTAGGTCGCGACGTAGATGAACACGTGTCTGTCGCTCATTTGGTCTCCTGTTCTGGACTTGGCCGCACCTCCACCGTCGCGACTTTCTCAGTCTCCAAGGTACTCCGATTCGAGCATGAGATCCCCGATGAGGGACTGGTACTCGAGGTGGGCGTGGTGCTCGGTCGTGCGCCAGTGCTGGCCTTCCTGCACCTGCATGTAGGCGCGGTACTTCGGGGCGCCGGGCACCCGCAGGTTGTCGGCCACGACGACCGACCCGGGGTGTAGCCATCGGCAGTCGAGCATGCGCTGGAGGTCGTCGAGGTAGGCAGCCTTGTCGTGGTCGATGAAGACGAAGTCCAGCCCGCCGCCGCTGAAGTTGTGTTCGCCGTCGAGCCGTGCGACCGTTTGCCCACCGTCGCCGAGTGACCCCACCACCCCGTTCACGCGCTCGCTGACGCCGGCATGGCTCCAGATGCGGTGGGCGATGCCGGCGTTCGTCGGGTTGGACTCGATAGACCAGAGCCGCGCGTCCTCCGCCATCACGCGGGCAATTCGGAGCGCGCTGTAGCCGCAGTAGGTGCCCAGCTCCAGCGATCGGCGCGGCTGCGCTCGCCGGACCGCTCGGTCCAGGACCTCGCCCTTCTCGTCGCCGACATTCATCATCACGCTGTGCCGGTAGCAGAACTCGTCGATGACTCGGATGGCGTCGTCGACGTCACCGGGCCGCGCCCGGGCTTCGACATACCGGGCGAGCGCTTCCTCTCGACCATCGCCGACCTGCCCTTGCGTGCTCATGCGCCTGAAGCCGACGGCCATGCGCCACACCGACCAGCGAAGAAGCGGGAGGCGACGACCGCCGATCTCCGTCAGAGCTCGCATGCCTTGACCCTACATCGGTTGAGCCGGGGCCGGATCGGCGTGCCGCAGGAAACGTTGGCGTGCCCCGGTGATGACCATGACCGTGAGGCCGTGTTCGACCATTGTTGCGGAGTGCGCCGGCGACGGTCAGACGCCGAGCATCTGAGCCGGGGAGGCCCTCGCTGCGCGGCGTATCATCGGGACGGAGGACTTGACATGACCGCACTCGGCTTCGTGCTACTGCTTATCGGTGCCATGCTCGTGGTTGCCGAGGCGCATATGCCCAGCGGCGTTCTCGGTGTGGCCGGCGGCATTGGGCTGATCGCGGGTGGGATTATCGTCATCGCTGCGCTGGGCGGCGGCGCAGAGTTCGCGGTTCCGGTCGGCGTCGGACTCGGCGCGGCGGCGGGTGGATGGGCGCTCGTCGCTACACGCAAGGCGGCCGGCTCTCGACGCACGCGCATCAAGGCGGGCGCGGAGTCGTTGTGCGGCCGGGTCGGCGTGGTGCGTCGCTGGAGCGACTCTGCCGGGCAGGTGTTCGTCGACGGGGCGCTCTGGCGCGCCCGGCACGAGTGGGAGGAAACCGACGGCGAGGTACTCCACGAGGGCGATCCCGTCGTCGTCGAGCGCGTCAGCGGCCTGACGCTGTCGGTGCGCCGAGCCGAGGAGTGGGAGTTGATCGTGTGATCGTCGCGCTTGCAGTCGTCCTGATTTTCGTAGCGGTAACGGCGCTCGTGATTGTGGGTACGTCGGTGCGCGTCCTACGCGAGTACGAGCGCGGCGTCGTCTTCCGGCTCGGCCGCGTGACGAGCCAGCGCGGGCCGGGAATGATCTTCCTGATGCCCGTGATGGATCGCATGGTTCGCGTCAGTCTTCGCACGGTCACGCTGGAAATACCGGCCCAGGAGATCATCACGCGGGACAACGTGCCTGCCCGTGTCACCGCTGTGGCGTACTACCGGGTCATCGATTCCACGAAGTCGGTGCTCGAGATTGAGAACGTGCTGGCCGCCACCTCCCAGATCGCCCAGACGACTCTACGCTCGGTGCTGGGTAAGGCCGAGCTCGACGCGCTGCTGGCTGAGCGCGAGCGATTGAACGAGCACCTCCAGCACATCATCGACGACCAGACCGAGCCCTGGGGGGTGAAGGTCACCGCGGTCGAGATCAAGGACGTCGAGATTCCGGAGCGGATGCAGCACGCGATGGCCCGTCAAGCCGAGGCGGAGCGCGAGCGGCGCGCAAAGATCATCAACGCCGAGGGCGAGTTTCAGGCCGCCGCTCGACTCAACGACGCGGCGGATGTCATTAGCCGCAACCCGGTGACCATCCAGCTGCGCTACCTCCAAACGCTGATTGAGGTGAGCAACAACCAGAGTTCCACGATCGTCTTCCCGCTGCCGGTTGACGTACTCCAACCGCTTGTGGCCGCTGCGCAGGGCCGCCGCGCCTCCGCCACGGACGGCCCCGAGCGCGCGAGCCTCGATGAGGCGCTCGTCGCCGCGCGCGAGGCGCTCGAGGAAACAAAGGGTGACCCTGCGCCCGTGGAATCCGCCGCGCACCCGGCCCTGGTCTCCCCTGCATCCGAGCCGTCGGTGCCCAGCGAAGGGGACGCGGCGGGCCAACCACGTGCTTAACCAGTTCAGAACAAAAGGAGACCGGGTCCCCTAGCAGCAGCTCGCCAGACGTGTGACCCGCCGTGAACCACAGGTCCCACGCGCGCGAAAGGGCGGGCCAGACGCGCTCGATACATCATTCTCAACAGAACGGATCAGATCGGCTGCAGAAGGTCTGGGCGACCGGCGCGGCGATCTTGCGCCACGTCACGGCCGCGAGCCGCTCGATTCCATAGGAGTCCCAGTCGATGCCCGCGCCGTCGGGGACGATCGAGGTGATCCCTTCGTCGCCCGAGTGGATGAACGTGTACCGGGCCCGCTGCACTTCTCCGTGGCGGTAGCGCGTGAGCCGATCGAGCTTGGGGTTGGCCGACGGGTCGCAGGCGTGCAGGTACGCGTAGAGCCAGGGTCCGGCGAGCACCGGCGAGACGAACTCCGGCGGGCAGACGTTCCCGGCCCCGCTCGTCTCCTGGTCGATCAGCTCAGGATGCCCGCCGAGCGGCTCGAACCACAGTGTCGTCTCGCCGAAGGTTCCGTTCAGGTTGGCGGTGACGTACCCGACCTGCTTGCCGTTGAAGGTCAGACCGGTGATGGTGCCGGTCAGGCCGGCCGGCCAGGCCCCTGCTGCCGAGTTGCGCGCTCCACGGGAGCTGGGGAGCGCGAGCGACTGCAGCTTGCGACTGCCGATGTCCCAGGCGTAGAGGTTCTCGGGCCTGCGCCTCGCCCCCCGAGGGGTTGTGGCGCAGGAACGCAAGGCGGCCATCCCAGATCGCCGGCTCGTGGTTCGAGCCGCCGCCGGGCGGGGCGAGCGTACGCTCTGTCGCACCCGCCACACCCAGCGGGAGCTCGACGATGCGGCAACCCTTCAGCGTGGTGGTGGTCGCGCAACGCGAGTAGACCGCTGCCACTCGCGAGCCGCCGGTGGGGCCCAGCTCGACGTCGAACGGCGAGACGCTCTTGGTGACCGGGGGGAGCGAGATCGCGCCCTGGGGGGAGCGCAGCACCAGCGCGTAGCTTTTTGTCGTCGTGTCCGGACGGCTCCAGGCGGCCCAGCCGCCGTACGCCGTCACCGACACGCCGCTTGGATCGAGCACGGCGGGCGTCTCCGCGCCGGCCCGGACATCAGCGCTCGCCAGCGAGATCATGAGGACCCCAGCGGCCACGGCCACCCGAGCTGTGAGCAGTGCGCGCCGGTCAGCAAGCATTTGGTCCCCGTGTAGGGCGAGCGTGGGGGCAGGTGCTGATCGCCGGCCTGGGCATCGACGCGTAAGGCGCATACTCGTTCTGGATGTAGCGTCTCATGAATGGGGCGAAGAAGGACGTGGCGTCGACGCCACGTCCTTTTCACGTCCTTTCCTTGACTGTGGCTGAGGGTTGACGACGCAGGATCGCGCGAGGTCAGGGCCCATACGCTGCTATGGATATTGGATTGGCCCGGTCTGGACAACGTCGAACGCGCTCCCGGGGACGGTCTTGAGCTGGTCGAGGTCTTCGTCGTTCCAGCGTGGGTCGGTCGCGCCGGTGATGAACCAGCTAGTGCCGGTGTCGGCGACAAACATCCCGTAGCGCTTGAGCGCCTGCAGCACGACGAGCGCCTCCCCATGGAACGGTGTGAGATCGAAGTCGGCGCGCAGTCGTAGGCGTGCTCCCATCGGCGGGTCGTTCGGGTTTTCGGATGACCCGTAGTGGGTCGCAGGGTGGATGAACGCATGCTGAGGCTGAGCGACGGTGAAGCGCAGCGCGTGATTGATCTGCCCGGCTGCGACCTCGTCGTAGCGCGCGAGTCCAGGCAGGACTGGAAGGCCGGCCTGGTCGGTGGAAGTCCACGTGTCCGGGCGCAGCAGGTTGGAGCTCAGATTGAACACGGCGCCCGAGCCGGCATCCCAGCCGCCCCGGGCGTTGGGCCGCGCGCGGTAGAGCTCGTACAGCTTGCAGCGACTCGAGTCGACGACGAGAACGTGATGGTCGCTGCCCGCCTCGATCGGGGTATCTGTCGGGATCGGGTAGGGCCCGGGATCTGACTCATTCCCGTATTCGGTGAAGGTGACCGGCAGCGAGTTCGCGCCGTTGACGACCCTGAAGGGGATGCCATAGGTGGGATCGGCGCCGAAGTCGGCGTGCAGGTTCGTGTCGCCGAAGGCGTTGATCGAGGCGATGTAGTGGGCAGACTTGGGATCGACAGGAAGGTGCCTGATGTCCTGGTTCCACGGGTTGTTCGCCGGGAACACCGAGCAGCCCCCGATCCGGGTGGCGCTCGGGGGCTCGGTCGCCGACGGCCCGCCGCTTGTCCGAGGCGCACGCCTTCCCACCGGTGGCGACCATGCCGAGCAGAGCCGCTGGCAGCCGCGAACCTCGACTTCGTAGCTGACGGAGGCCGGCGAGAGCCCGTGCAGGCGCACCCGGCCGCCCGTGCCCGCCCGGTGCACGTGCCAGCGTCGGGCACGTGCCCTCACGCGCACTTCGTAGGTCGTGTTGGGCCGCCATGCCCACGTCGCCACGAGGCTGTGCAGGTCTGGGGCGTTGACGACCAGCCCAGCGGGAGAGCGCGGGCCGCGGGCAGGCGACGCGGCGCTGGACGCCAGCAACACGAGCGGTAAGAGCAGGGAGGTGATGGCGAGGGCGCGAGGCATCGGGAACTTGCAGTGACCCAGGCGCGCTCGGTGCACCCCGGAATGGGGACGCATGGGCCGGTAGGGCCCATAAACCCGGTCACATGTGGCTGCTCAAGAGACCATGTCTCGTCTAGCTGCCCGCGAGCGTGACCGTAAACTGGGTATTGGAGGAGCCAATGCCGGCATCGACCGCCCCTAAACCGGTGTTACTTACTCCCCCTCTGATGGCAAACGTGTGACTGCCGCTGTGGACACCAGCGACCGTGCCATGAAGAACCGCCGTATAGCTGACACCCCCTCCGGAGCCTACGTACACGAGCAGGTCAGTATTGGGAACTTGGACTCCGTCCATGAACAGGCCAAGGACCCAGTCACAGGTGGGCCCGGTTCCGCAGATCATGCTGAGGTCGCCAGAGGCGATGACGACGAGCTTTCCGTCGGCCGGCACGCTAAAGGTCTGGGACCCGAAGACGTCAGTAACAGGCGCGGTGGTGCCGCCGGCGCCAAGGTGGTCGGCCCAAGTCGGTCCGACCGGGCCTGTGTTACCGATGTTGCCCGCGATTCCCGGCGTTCCTTGCGCGCCCTGAGAGCCTTGCGGGCCTTGAGAACCTTGTGCGCCTGTGGCTCCTGGGGTGCCTGGTGTTCCGGGGACGCCCTGTTGGTTCCAGGAGAGAGCGATTTCACTTCTCTTACTGCACTTTTGCTTTCCTGTGATAACCCGCAGAGTCCCCGTTCGTCTTTGGTAACACCCATTAGTCGCACCATTGACACCGCGGCCTGCCGCGGCCGCAAGGCCGGACGTGCCAAGAACGAGAAGGAGAGTGACTCCGATGTTCGCATAGGTCAAGTGGCGGCGGACCTTAGCGAAGCGAGTGACAAGCTTCCTCAACACTGCTCTTGACATTCCGATGGCGATCATCGAGCACCGGATGGAGGTGTCCGGCAGGAGTCCGACGGCTTCCTCGGACGGCCTGAAGGCGGCTGTCTCATGCGAGCGGGCGTGCACGTCGCCTCCCACTCGCGCGCCGGGCGATCCGGGCTACCGAGTCCACTCCGGCTGCCACAGCCACCAGTAGGCCTGGTCCAGTCCTGCATAGCACCGTCATCGGCAAGGTCCCGCCCGGGCATGAGCTTGCAGCCAACGGGCCAACGCATTGCCCGAAAGGCGGCACGCTGGTCTGGCCTGGGCGCCAGCTGTGCGTGCCGAAAACTCGATCGGGCCCGCTCAGACCACCGTGGCCTCAACCGCCCCCGCCACGTCGCACTGCCGATTGACCGCCAGGTCAATCGGCCGAGTCGGGCGTGCCCGGCTAAAGGGATCGTCGCACGCGCCGACCTGACGGTGCCGCCCTACGCCAACGCGACCTTCTCCGACGGCCACGACAAGAGCTCGAAGATCACGTTCCGGCAGTGAGGCTAGTCGACCCACTGGGCGAGCAGCGGGTCCTCCGCGGCGGCGACGCGCAGGCGTGCAGCGATCGCGCCGCGCAGTTCGCGCTTGGTGCGCGCGTAAACGTCGGGAGGGAACGCCGCGAGGCGGGTGGCGAGCTCGAGCGCACGTGGCAGTACGTCGTCCGGCTCGGCGACCTCGTCGAACGCGCCGAGGCGCACGCACTCAGCGGCGCCGACCAGCTCGTTGCCGAGCGCGAGCACCCGCGCGGCGTGGGGCGGGAGCTCCGCTGCGACCACTCCGATCGCCGCCTGCGGGTAGGGGACGCCGACCTTGACCTCGGTCAGCCCGTAGCGGCCCGCGCTGGACGCGATCCGGATGTCGGCGCACAGCGCGAGGACGAGGCCACCTGCGATCGCGTGGCCGGTGATCGCCCCGACGACCGGGCATGGCAGCTCGTAAACGCCGAGTGCCATCATGTTGATGCTCATGACCATCCGGCGCTGATCCTCCGGGCCGTAGCGGGGCACCGCCTTGAGATCTGCGCCTGCGGAGAAGAACCCGGGGCGCCCGGCAAGCACGAGAGCGCCAGGCGGGTCGTTCGCCACCTGCTCGATTGCCTCGACGACATCGCGCAGCAGGGCGACGTCCATGGCGTTTGCGGGCGGGCGGTCGGCGGTCAGGACGACGACCCCGCCGTCGTGGTCGCGCAGAGAGACGTGTTGCATGGCCGCGGAGCCTATTCCGCGTGCACGATCAGGACAACACGCCGCCACGACCCGAAAAGGACTTGGCGGCCCGCCACGTCCTAAACCCGGCCGGAACCGCGAGAATCTACGCGTATCCGTGACAGCGGCCACGGGTAGCGACCTGCCGATTTGCAGGAGTTTTCGGGCTCTTGCTGGCCAAAGACCCCATGCCTCTGACGTTGACGGTCACGACCAAGGCGGTCCGTGAGACCATGCCTAAATGCGACCACGGGACCGCCGCGGCCCGGTGACTCATGATTCGGCGCCCCTAGGCGCCGGTGACGGACCGATCGAGATCGTCGAATACGAGCCTTCCTGGCCGGCCTTCTACATCGCAGAGCGTGAACGCTTGGCCCGGCTGCTGCCCGACGTACGGATCGACCACATCGGCTCC
Source organism: uncultured Solirubrobacteraceae bacterium (assembly GCA_963709885.1). Classification (GTDB taxonomy): domain Bacteria; phylum Actinomycetota; class Thermoleophilia; order Solirubrobacterales; family Solirubrobacteraceae; genus Palsa-744. Next base: position 283,255 of record CAVPXY010000004.1, read on the forward strand.
ACCGCCGTTCCCGGGCTTGCGGCCAAGCCGGTGATCGACATGATTGCGCTCGTTGACGACCTCGAGGCGAATATCGCCGCCGTGGTGCAAAGGGCCGGCTACCAGCTACCCGCACGATTCAACGCGAACCTGGTGCACCGTCGCTTCCTGTGTTATCCGTCGGCCTCGTACCGCACGCATCACCTGCACCTAGTGGATAGGCGCGAGGAGATGGACCGGTGCCTGCGCTTTCGGGACAGTCTCCGAGGCAATCCCGAGCTCGCCGCCGAGTACGCCGCGCTGAAGCGGACGCTCGCCGCGCGCTTCCGTGAGGACCGCGAGGGATATACCGAGGCCAAGAGCACATTCATCAAAGGCGCCGACCCGCAGGCCGGGGCTTCCGACCGGTCCGCTTCGTGATGAGCGGCCGACAACAGGGCGAACTCGTCCTGGCGCTCGCAGCAGCCCGGTCTGACAGCAGCGGAGGCGAGCAGCGCCCAAACGGCCCAGCAGACCTGCGAAGCACACGAGTCACATCGTCTTTGGACCGACTGTCGAGCAGGCGAGGGGCTGATTTGGGACCGACGTCCAATGCACACGCGGTCCACGCGCGGGAGCATCGCGGCCATGATGCTCGACGAGCGCATCGCCACCGGCGATCTTGCCGGTGACCTTCTAGAACTTCGACATGTCCACGACGAAGTCCGATCCGCTCGACGACCCCCTGCTCTACGTGGGGGTCCTAGACGATGCCGAGCGCCGGGCCCGGCGCAAGCTCCTGCGCTACTGCAACAAGCACGGCGCCACCCTCGAGCAGCTGCGCGAGGCGGTGCGCGAGGACAGGCTCGCGACGCTGCCGCTCGAGTTCGCCCTGACCAGCGGCCGTCGCTACACCCTCACCGCGATCTCGCGCGAGTCCGGCGTCCCCGCGCCCTACCTGCGGGCGATACTGCTGGCGCTCGGGAATCCCAACCCCAGGCCGCGGGAGCGCAGGTACTCCGAGGAGGACCTGCAAGCGGCGCAGGCGCTCGCGGTCTTCCTCGCCGCCGGGCTGCCGCGTGAGGAGCTGCTGGAGGTCGCGCGCGTGCTCGGGCAGTCAATGGCGCAGGCGGCCGCCGCGATCCGCCTCTTCATCGCCAACGCCCTGATCCAACCCGGCGACAGCGAGCACGAGCTGGGAATGCGCTACGTGGCGGCCGTCGAGCAGCTCGCCCCGCAGCTTACGCCGGTGCTGGAGTACCAGTTGCGCCTCCACCTGCGTGAGCAGGCCACTCGCGACGTGATCTCGCGCACCGAGCGCGAAGCCGGAGCCGTCAGCAACACGCGCGAAGTCGGGGTCTGCTTCGCCGACCTCTCGGGCTTCACCAGGCTTGGGGAACATGTCCCGGTCGAGCAGTTCGGGGCGCTCGGCGCGCGCATGGCGGCGCTCTGCATGGAGGTAGCCCAGCCGCCCGTCGAACTGGTCAAGACGATGGGCGATGGGGGCATGTTCGTATGCACCGACGTCGATGCCCTGCTTGACGCCACGCGCGCGCTGGCCCAGAGCGTCGAGCACGAAGGCGAGCAGCTCCCAGCGATGCGCGCCGGCGTCGCCTTCGGGCCGGCCGTGAGCCGCCTGGGCGACTGGTTCGGCGCGACTGTCAACCGCGCCAGTCACCTCGTCGACATCGCCAAGCCCCGCACGATCCTCGCCGACGGCGCCACCTGCGCGCAATCGACGCAAGCGCTCGCGTGGAGGCGCGCGCGGCGCATGGGACTCAGGGGCAAAAACGGACGGAGCCCGCTCTACCGCCTCGATCTGCCCGCCTGAGAGAGGCCGACAGCGGAACGTCATACTGCTGCTGGCCGTGTCGACCCCCACGCCGATCACGCGTCAAGCCGAGCACCTGCTTCGCGCCCCGGGCCTGTTCGACTGGTCGACAGTCACGCTTCTCGCCCTCGTCGTCTACGTCTACGCGGTCGAGATCGAGCGGTCCAACTGGAATGCCGTATTCGCCGGGATCGCCTTCTGGCTGATGGACTGGGTCAACGAGATCATCAACGCGCTGGTCCTCCACTTCAATGGCCATGCCGCGCTGTGGACGGTGACCGGCAAGAGCAGCTTCGTGATACTGATCGGGCTGAACGTCGAGATTTCGCTGTTCTTCGCGATCAACGGCGTGATCTTCGCCAAGCTGCTGCCCGCGGATCGCAGTGCTCGAATCCTCTCTCTCCCGAATCGCTGGGCCCTGGCGATCGGCCTCTCGGTTGTGTCAGTCGGTGTCGAGTTGCTCTTGCACGCCGACGGCGTCTTCCACTGGTACTACTGGTGGTGGAATGTCGCGAGCTTCCCCGTGATCGTAGTGTTCGGCTACCTGACCTTCTACGTCGTGGCGTTCTGGGTTCACGACATGCCAAGCCGGGCGCTACAGCTGCAGGTGGTCGGCTCACTTGCGACGCTCGTTCTGGTGGCCGGCCTGGTGTTCGGCCCGCTCTTGGGCTGGATCTGACCTAGGCACCCGTTGAGGTCGTTCGCCAGCGTGCGAGTTTCAGTGGAGCCGGTAGCTCACCGACTGGAGCCCCACGAGACCGACGAGGTTGCCAAGTGCGAGGTTGATGTCCTCGACGTGCAGGCCGAATGCTGGGCCTAGGGTTTCGGCGAGCGGTTCGCGTGGATCACCTGGGGGACCTACGTGGGTGACCTGCAGCCAGCTGAAGGCGTTTTCACGCTTGCACTGGGCTGAGTAGAGCCCCGGCGTGGCCACCCATGGAGTGGGACGCAGGCGGCGCCTGCCAAAACGAATTGAGGAAGCCGGGTCAGGGCGACGACTGTACTGCAGCAGCGGTCCGGCCTGATCTCCCTGCACCATCAGCGTGGGATTCACGCATAGGACCTGCAGGTTCTCGCCGGTGGCCGCGCCACCGCCGAGAGATGCCACTGGACCGTCGACCACCCCGAACAGCGTGTCGGCCGGCGGCCGTTGAAGGAAACTCGAGTAGGCGATGACGCAGTGAGTTTCCGAGGCGGTCTGGCAGGCGGGGATGTGCCGGAAGTCGCCGCCCACGACTCCTCCGGCCGGCACGCTGACGTTGCCACCCATCAGCAACGCGGACACGAGCAGCTTACGCTTGGGTGGGTTGGGGTCGATTTCGTTCTTGATCAGCTCGCGGAGCATGCCGGCGCCCTGCGAGTGGCCGATCAGCACGACGCCGCGGCCGTGGTTGTACCTGGCGAGGTATTCGTGCCACGCCGACCGCACTCCCGCGTAGGCCGTCGCCACCTGTTTGGGGTTGAACGCCCGCGACCCCGCCTCCCTCACCTCCGCGGCTATGGTCAGCTGTCGGTACATGGGCGCATAGACCTTGCACACCTGCGAGAAGCGGGAAGCCTGGCTGATGGCGATCTGGGTCTCCCCGGGTTCGATCTTCAGGTTCGAGTTGGACGTTGTCTGACCGCTCACCGTGGGATACACGTAGAAGCAATCGACCGGCGGGTTGCGCGCTGGGTGGGCGTGTTCGACAAGACTGCTGCCGTTCGCGAACTCGACCGTCGCGGTCTCATTGCTCAGGCACGCGTTGTTGGCGAGCCCGGGCTTGCACAGCCAGGTGGTTTTCGCCGATGCCGAGGCCGCCGTGACCCCCGCCGCCACGAGCAGCGCCACCACGCTCAGAGCCAACGCTACGAGAGCCCGCCATCTGGCCGTGCCGAGCGAACGCACTGTCATTCCTTGATCGATCATTCCTCGTCGCTCGTACGACGCGTCCCTACGGCCTGTCCTCCTGTGGCGGCGCCGTGATCTTGCGTATCGGTCGGACCCTAACTCTTTCGAGTCATGCCGTCCAGTGACGGGGTGCGCAGGGACCCGAGCGACCGGGACTCGGGCAGGCGAGTTCCCCCCTGCCCCGCATGGGACGCTCAGTGATGGTCTCCGCGAATCTCGCTCTCGTGTGGTCGTAGGCGTCCGCGCAAGAGCCTGGCGGGGCTATTCCGCCGAAGGTACGCCGTCGCCGCAGAGATCGATCGTGCGGAGGAACGACTGGGCGTCGGGCCCGGCGGTTTGGGTTGGGGTCCGTTCTGGCACAATCGCGGCTATGGACTCCGCGCGGGCGAGCAGGACGACCTGCGAACCTCAGCGACAGGAGTATCTCGCAGCCCGATAAGAAGGAGCGTCAATGCCATCTGCTCAGAAGAGTGTTGCTCGAAAGACATCCGCGAAAACGACGGCTGCTCGGAAGACATCGTCAGCTCGCGAGTCGGCCGCCAAGCCATCTGCTCGGCCGCGAGCGACCGAGGCAGCGCGTAAGCGCTGCGAGGAGAACGGTCGTGCGGTCGTGCGCATCAAAGAGGCGCTCGAGATGACCCAGCGGGAGATGACGGCGATCCGTGGGAACCTTCAGGCAGGCGGTAGGGATCTCCGCAAAGACGTGGCCAAGCTACTGCGCGATGCGCGGCGCGACGTTGAGAAGATGAACACGACGGTGCGTCGGGACATGCAGCAGCTGCAAAAGGATCTAAGCCAGGCAGCCAAGGCCAAATCGAGCGGAGGGGCTCGCAAGGCCCCGCGCACCGGAGCCCGCACCGCTCGCCGCGGGCGCAGCTGAGCTTCCTAACAGAGGTCTGGAGCGGTGTGGCGTGCGGATCTATGCACCCTGCGCCTTCCGTGCACGACGTTAGAAGGCCTGTTCGGCCAGCAGCGCCGATCGCTCGCGCGACGTGGCGAAGAGGTAACGCTGGACGGCGACGAGTCCAGCCACGTCGCTCACGTCTCGGTCGAGTTGAGGGACGAGGATCGGGTGCTCGTCGTCGAGCTCCGCGGCGAGGCGCCGCAGGCTGGCGGCATCGCGCTGGGCGAGCGCGCGCAGGTCCGCCAGCGCCTGCACGGACCTGGTGGCCAGGTTACCGTCGCCGCCGAAGTCGGCCGCAAGGGCGGACTCGTCGATTGCAGGCGGCGTGCGTGCCAGTACCCGTAAGCGGTTGACGACCAAACCGCCGAACGGCATGCTGGCTTCCTTCAGACGGCGGCGGAAGAAGATGGCCTCCCCGACAGGTGTCGGCTCGGGCGAGGTGACGATGAGGAAGGTCGTCGCCGGATCGCCAAGCAGGCGGCGTACAGCGCTTGCGCGCTCGGCGAAGCCGTCGACGACGCCGCTCAGCACGCGGAAGAATGCGCTGAGGTCGGCAAACAGGTCAACGCCGGTCACGCGGCGCAGGGCGGAGAAGACGATGCCACTGCCGCGCGCCGCGATCGCAGCGGCCATGCCGGTCGGGGCGGTGAGGACTTTCAACGCGCGACCTTCCAGGAACCCGATCAGGTGCTGCGGAGCGTCGAGGAAGTCCAGCGCGTTGCGCGAGGGTGGGGTGTCGAGGACGATAACGTCGAACCGTCCAGAGGCGTCGAGCTCATAGAGCTTGGCGACGGCGCTGAACTCCTGCGAGCCGGCCACGGCACTGGAGAGCTCCTGGTATATCCGGTTGTCCAGGATCTCCTCGTGGGTGGCCGCATCCGGGGCGAGCAGCTCGATGAGCTCGTCGAAGGTGCGCTTGGCGTCGAGCATCATCGCCCAGAGCTCGCCACGCAATTCAAGTCCCTGGCTGGCGAAGTGGGCGGGGTCGACCCGACGGGGTTCGTTGCCGAGATGTCTGAGCCCCAGTGAGCTCGCAAGCCGCCGCGCGGGATCGATCGTCAGCACCGCGACCCGTTGGCCGCGCGCCGCGAGCCCCATCGCGACGGCCGCGGCAGTCGTCGTCTTGCCCACGCCGCCCGAGCCCGTGCAGATGCAGATTCGCTTATCCGCCATTCGCAGGGCTACGCTCACGGCGTCAGCTCCCGCGAGAGCCGCTCGAGCGCCGCCCTATCCAGCGCGGACTGGAACACGACGGGAAGCTTGACGAACGCTACGTCCCTGAGGCCCCGGCGCAGCCTGGCGATCTGCACGCGCTGATGGCGCGCCCAGCTGGCCGAGAACAGGGCGGCGTGCCGGGCCGGGGAGGGCGGCGCGGCGAGCAACGTACGCTTGTCGCGCTCTGAGAAGCGATGCGGGACGACGGCATTGACCACGACCAGAGCGAGGTCGAGCCCCAGCTGCGCCCGCAGCTGCACGCGCAGCTCGAGCGTCTCGGTCACCGGCATCTCCTCGGCAGTCGACACGGCTAGCACCGCCGTGCGGCGCGGATCACTGAGAAAGCTCGTCATGGCGCGCCCCTGCCTCGCCACGGGCCCCACGCGCGCGACCGATGCGAATGTGCGCGGCGCCTGCAGCAGCGCCAGGCCATACCCGGTCGCCGGCGCGTCGAGCACGACCAGATCGTAGGACCGAGCGCCGCGGGTGCGACGCTCGGGCTGGGCGAGCTCCCAGACCTTGCCGATCGTCAACAGCTCGCGCATGCCCGGTGTCGCGGCGGTCAGCGCGGTGAAGATTCGGCTGCGCGAGAGCAGGGCGGCCAGCACGCCTGCGGGCAGTTCTCGGCGCAGGTACTCCTCCATCGCGTGCTGCGGGTCGATCGAGATGTGGTGCAGCCGCTCAGAGACAGCTCGCTCCGCATAGGCGCCAGCCGCATCTGACGCCCCCAGTGCGCGCGAGACGTCCTCACGCGCGGACACCTCGACGACGAGCGTGCGCAGCCCGCGCCGGCCCGCCGCAACGCCGAGCGCAGCAGCCACCGTCGACTTCCCCACGCCTCCCTTGCCGGTCACGACGACTAGCGAGTGGGCGAACAGCGCGTCCATCCAGATGGACCCTATTTGACAGGGCAGAAGCGACATATGGACGGGGCCGATCGGGTCAGGCTTCTGAGCGGGAGTCCCTTCGGCACGGTCGTGCGCAGCTGGGCGCTGCCAGGCGCCCGGCCCGAGCCGGAGCTTGTGATACCGCCGGGCGCCGACGGAGGCACCACGAACGAGCCGGCGAACCCGGCCTCCACGGCGCGGGCCGTATCGACGCGCCTTCGGTCAGCCGCTGCTCGAGGACTGACTTGCAGCCGCGTTCCCACGGGCCGGCTCGACGTGTGGCTCGAGCCAGCGCCGGAGCTGGTCCTCTCCGACGGCGCCGACCATTCGGTCTGCCTCTTTGCCGTCCTCAACCAACACGAGCAGCGGAATGCCCTGGACGCCGTGGCGGGCCGAGATCGCCTGGGCCTCATCGACGTTCAGCTTGACTACCTTCAGGTGCCCCGCATGATCGCGGCCCATCTTCTCGACCAACGGCGAGATCATGCGGCAGGGACCACACCAGGGAGCCCAGAAGTCGATGAGCACAGGCACCGAGGACGCGATCTCAGCGTCGAAGCTGTTCGCCGTCGCGTCGACGATCCACGGCAGGTTGGTGTGACAGACACTGCAGCGCGGGACGCCCGTGGAGGTTCGACGAACGCGGTTCTTGCTGCCGCAGTTCGGACAGGTGGTGATCGTGCCGTCGGCTGCCATCGATCGCGTTAGTCTGCCATGCGCGCCCGCTAGATTGAGCCTCATGGGAAAGACCTGGATCCTCGACACGGAGACCAAGGGCACGGGAGCACACGTGGTGCCGCTGGAGAAGGCGCTGAAGAAGCCTTCGCCCGAGCAAGACCTGATGGTCGGCGGGCTGCCCTCGACAGAAGCTTCGGTGGGGAGTAGCTTCAGTCCATGTCCACGCGGCAACTAATGCTGACCGCGCTCGTCTGCTGCGGTTTCGCGGCCCTCCCTGCGAGTGCAGGCGCGGATGTGCTGGTCAACGCCATCGACCCGTCAACCGTTTCGTGTGGCCAGACCGTCCAACTCGGCGTCTGGTATCAGAGCTCCAGCGGCGGGCCCGCTTGGGCGAAGATCTACGTTAAGAACTCTCGCGGCGCCACGGTCTGGCGCAAGGACGTGAACGCGACCACGACCTGGCGATACTGGCACTACCGGGGGCAATGCGGGGCGCGCTACACCGCCGTCTACAAGACAGCCGGCGGGACGTCAAGATTTCCGTTTCGAGTCCGTCGAAGAGTAGTCGCCCACGTGCGTGAGCTCTCAACGCTCAACGGAACCACGAGCGGGAGCCGTAGGCGCTGATCACGCCGCGTCGATTTGCACGACCGAGATCTCGAGAGCGATCCTCACCTTGTCGGCGACGAGCACGCCACCCGTCTCGAGTGCCTGGTTCCAGGTGAAGCCGAACTGCCTGCGGTTCAGCTCTCCGTGCAGCTCGAGCGCGATCCGCCGGTTGCCGCTCGCGTCTCGCGTGGCAGCCTTGGGCTGGGCATCGAGCTCGATCTCGTGAGTGACGCCGCGCATCGTCAGGTCACCCACGATGCGAAACCGGCTGCTGTCGAGACGGTTGATCTGCCTTGAAGCGAAGCTGATCTCCGGGTAGTGCTCGACATCAAAGAAGTCGGCGGAATGCCGCAGGTGCTCATCACGTACAGGCTCGTTTGTGTCGATCGATGCAGCGTGGACCGTGCCGAACCCCTCGGCGGCGCCGGTCGGGGCTACCTCAAGCACTCCCTCGAACTCTCTGAAGCGACCCTTCAGGGTCGTCACGACCATGTGCCTGACCGCGAATGCGACGCTCGACTGCGCCGGATCGATCGACCATCGGCCCGCAGGGGCAATGCTCGCGCCACCGGCCAAATCTAGTGCGGACATTCCAGAACCCCTTCGCCGTTTGACGATACCCGCAGTGCAGGCTCGCGTGCGAGGTGCGTCAGCGCATCAGTACGCAACCCCGTCGTCGGTCCGTGATTCTCCGCAGACGCAGCACCACGGCTTGCGTCTGTCGGGCGCGCGGTGTAAAGAGTGGCGCTGCCGGTGATCGCACGCCTGCGGGAGGCCGGAGCGAAACTCATGGAGGACACGATCGGCGACCCCAAGCTCTTGCGACAATCGACGTGACCGACCAAGGTGCGATTGTGCGGATGCACCGGTTGTGTCATCACACCCTGGCGTCGAACTGGGTGGCTGGCGACTGCGATGGTGTCGCGTTTGCCTACACTCGGCCCAGCCCTGAGCGCTACCGATGGCAGTGGTACTGGGACTCGTGCTTCAGCGCGATTGCCTGGCGTCGGTTCGACCGCGAGCGTTCGCGGCGTGAGCTATGCACGTTGCTGTCGGCCGCACGAGACGATGGCTTCATCGGTCACACGATTTTCTGGGAGGGCCCCCTTGGGGGAGTGCGGCACATCTTTTACAACGTCATCGCGAGCCGAGACCTCACGACGGCCACGATCCAGCCACCCATGCTGGCGTGGGCGTGGCAGGTCGCGGTAGGCGACCCGGCTCTCGAGCCGGAAATCGTCGCTCATCACGACTTCGTCAAACGCGAGCGCGATCTCGAGGGCGACGGGCTGTTGTGGCTGATCCAGCCAGACGAGTCCGGCATGGACGCCTCGCCGCAGTTTGACCCGATCTGGCGCCACCGTTCCCAGGGACTACCCGGGTTCCCCGCGCTGGTCCATCGCAACCGCAAGCTCGGGTTCCGCATCTCGGCCGTGCGCCAGGCGGGTGGGCCGGTCGTGTGCGAGGTAGTGACCAACGTGCTGCACGGGCTCTCTCAGCTCGCGCTCGGTCGACGGTCGGTGACGGCGGCGTTGATCGACCGCCTCTACGACGAGCGCAGCGGCCTGTTCGTCACCCAAGCGTGGCCGTCGCCCGCGGAGCGGATCCCGGTGGTCTGGAGCGCGCTCGCGCCGCTCGCGCTCCCCGATCTACCAGAGGCGATCGGCAGGCGATTGGTCGAGGAGCACCTGCTCTCCGGGCGGTTCTGGACGACGGTTGCGCCACCGTCCGTGGCTACCGACGAGCCGAGCTTCTCCGTGCGCGAGCACTTCCGTGGGCTGCGCCGCTACTGGCGCGGACCGACGTGGATGAACAGCGCATGGTTGCTCTGGCTCGGGCTGGTTCGTCTCGGGTATCGAGCGGAGGCCGCGACCCTCGCGCGCGGAATCGAGCACGCCGTCCTGGAGAGCGGTCTGCGCGAGTTCTACGACCCTCACGACGGGCGCGGAATGGGGGCGAGCAACTTCGCATGGTCGGCGCTCGCGCTCGAGCTGCTGGAGCCAGACCCGGGCGCCGGCAGCAGCCATCTCGGCACGAGCAGTCCGCCGAAGGGCGTGCGGTGAGCCAGAGCGCGGAGCACCTCAGAGCCGGCCAGCTGGGCACGGCGGATGTGACGGCCTCGACGGTCGCCAACATCGGGCCGGGGATCGACTTCTACTTCGCCTTCGGGGTGATCGCCGTAACCGCCGGCGTCGCCGCCCCGTTGACGATCCTCGCCGGGGGTGTCGCCGTCGTCCTCCTCGCCTTCACGGTGGCCGAGTTCACCAAGGCGGAGCCCTCGGCGGGAAGCTTCATCACCTACGTCGAGACCTCACTGGGACCGAGGGCCGGTGTCGCCACAGCGTTGTTGGTCGCGGTGGGGTTCATCGTGGCCATAGCGGGGGTGTTCACCATGTCTGGTGGCATGATGGCCCTGACCCTCGCCCACTACACATCATGGCACCCCCCTTGGGAGCCACTGAGCCTCGTGCTGACTGTCGGCGCTATCTGGCTGACGGCGCGCGGCGTCAGGCTCTCGACCACGGCGGTGGGCTTGGCCGTCCTCGTGCAGGTGGCGGTCATGGTCGCAGTCTGCGTCGTCGTCCTCGTCGACCAGCGTGCCCATCTCTCCGGTGCTCCGTTCTCCTGGGCGCACCTCACCGGTGGCCTGGCCGGTCTGTCCGCGGGCTTCCCGCTCGCCCTTTACATGTTCATCGGATGGGAAAACGGCCCGGCGCTCGCGGAGGAGTGCCGCAACCCGAGGCGCACGGTCCCCAGAGCCCTCTTCATTTCGATCGCGATCGCTACCACCCTCTTCGTCCTCTTCGCCTATGCCACGGTCACCGGCTTCAGCTACGACGTCTCCTCGATCGGTCGCTCATCGGTCCCGTTCCTGACTGTGGCCGACCAATATCTGGGGGGAGCGGCCGTCCTGGCCTGGGTCGCCGGAATCGTCTCGGTGCTCGCCACCCTCGTCGCCGCGGTGAACTCCCAAGCGCGCATGCTCTTCGACGGCGGGCGATCCGGGCTTCTCCCCGCGTGGCTCGGTCACGTCCGCCCACCGCTCGACACGCCCGTGAATGCGCTGCTGATGATGGCCTGCGCTGGACTCGGGATCATCGGGGTGTGGTGGGTATGCCACGTCATCGGCGTGAGCACGGGATCGACGAGCCCGGTCGGCCTCTATGCGGAGTGCTCGACGATGGGCACGATCGTGATCCTGTTCGTCTACCTGCTTACGGCGTTCTCCCTCCCGGTCTTCATGTGGCGCCGTCGCCGACAGTCGTTCTCAGCTTTCAGGCACATGGCAATCCCGGTCCTTGGGGCGTTGACCCTCGTCGTGCCGTTCGTCGAGCTGTTCAAGCCGGGGCAGCCTGTGCCCTACAGCGTCTTCCCGTACATCGCGCTGGCGGTCGTGGCGGCGGCCACCGTGATCGCCTGCGTCGTCGTGAGCCGCCACCCATCCGCCGGCATGGGTGAGGGGACGACATTCTCCGAATCCTGACGCTGGGGCTACGAGCTCGCGCACAGCTTGATGAATGGCTCTACGACCGAAAGGAAGGCCTCGGGCTCGGAGGAGAAGACGACGTGGCCGGTGTCCAGCACCTCAAGCCGCGAGCCGGTGAGCGCCGCGTGTGTAGTGCGCCCTGCGCGCAGGGGAATCGCGGAATCCTTGGCCCCCCACACGATCAACGTCGGAGCGCGGATCTCACCCGCGCGCCCGCGCAGGTCGTTCTCGGCAGCCGCGAAGCTGCGCCACAGCGCGGCGGCCGTCGCGACGCCCTCCTCCGTCGTAGCGCGTACGACCGCCCGCGCCGTGATCTCGCGGTCGTTCTCCGTCCTGGCCTTCATGTAGCTGGGCACGAAACGCGGCATTGCGCGTCGCGTGACCGCAGGGGTGCCCATGACGCGACAGAAGGCGCGGATGACCAGGTTCCTCGGGATGAAGCCGCCGCTGTTGACCAGCACGAGTCCCGCCACCCACTCCGGATGGGTGATCGCCAATCGCGCGGCTGCGAAGCCGCCAACCGAGTTGCCGATCAGCACGGCTGGGGGCAGATCGAGTCCCTGCGCGACGTCCTCCAGCGCGTCCGCGAACAGCGCGGCGCTGGGGTGCAGGGGCGCCGGTGGCATCGGAGACTCGCCGTGGCCCGGCCAATCAAGCGCGATCACGCGATAGTCCCGCGCGAGCGCCGGGACGATCGGATCGAAGTCACGCCGGTCATGGAGCGTCGCGTGCAGGAGCAGCACCGGGGGGCCGGAGCCCCGTTCGCTGAACGAAACGCTCCCTGCGCGCGTCTGCACATCAGCCATGAACAGGACTCCTCTCTAGATTGACCGACCGGCCGGTCAATGTTACGGTATGCGCGTACCTGATGCAAGGAGTGCCACGATCAGTCCAGCAACGAGTGGCACGATCAGTGCCTCGCAACCGGCGAGATAGGCTCGCAGCAGATGACCAGCCGCCAGGCCGCAGCCGCCCGCACTCGCCAAGAGCTCATCGACGCCGGGCTGCGGCTTGCCGAACGCACCGGCCTGGCCGGGCTCAGCATCAACCTCCTCGTCGAGGAGGCACACGTCTCAAAGGGAACGTTCTTTCACCACTTCGGCGACCGCGCCACCTACCTGCTTGCCCTCCACCGCGACTTCCACGAGCGTGTGCTGGCCGAGATACTCGACGCCATCGACGGTCTCGAGCCCGGGTTCGAGCGGCTCCTCACCGCCGCCGGCACCTATCTCGACGCCTGCCTGCGCGACCGCGGCGTACGCGCGCTCCTGCTTGAGGCACGCGCCGAAGCAGCGATCGCCCACGAGGTCGGCGCCCGCAACGCCAGCAACGCGAAGCTGTGCACCCCCGACTTCAAGGCGATGGGCTGGCCCCAACCGCTCGAGAGCGCACGGCTCTGGGTGGGCATGACCGCAGAGGCAGCACTCGTGGAGCTCGAGGCCGGCCGCCGCAGGCCCAGAGTCCGCGCCGCGCTCGCGCACTTCATCGTGCCCGCGTGAGAGCTCGATCGCCTCGAGGGTCCCGTTCAGCTCTTACGCTGGGACGATGATCGCGCGGCGCCACCCGCTTACTGTCGGCTCGCCCGATGGGCTGTGGGCACCTGCGAGGCGGGGACTTGTAACCGGTCTCGTGCTCAGCACGACGTTCATCGCCGCTGAGGCCCTGGCCGTGATCACGATCATGCCCCGCGTTGCGCGCGACCTCGGCGGCTTGAACCTGTACGGGTGGGTCTTCAGCGCCTTCATGCTGGGAAGCCTCATCGGCACCGTCGCCGCGGGCCGAGCGACGGACCGAGCCGGGCCGGCCCAGCCGTTTGTCGCCGGGCTCGTGTTGTTCGGGTTGGGTTTGACCGTCGCGGGACTGGCCCCCTCGATGCCGGCTCTCGTCGGCGGCCGGGTCCTTCAGGGTCTTGGGGCAGGCGCGGTTCCGGCCGTCTCCTACGTTGCCATAGGCCGCAGCCTGCCCCCTCACCTGCGGGCGCAGATGATGGCTGTGCTCTCTACCGCGTGGGTGCTACCGGGACTCCTCGGTCCGGTGGTGAGCGTCGAGGTCACGAGTCTGTTCGGCTGGCGCTGGGTGTTCCTCGGTCTCGTTCCGCTCGTCGGGCTGGCCGGGTTGCTCGCGCTCCCGGCGCTGGTCCGCCTCGGGCGCCCCCGAGCCGGGACGGCTGCGGAGCACAGGTTGCTCGACGCCGTCCGTACGGCGGCGGGAGCCGGCCTGCTCCTCGGCGCGCTCACCTCCCGCAACGCCTTGGTGGCCGCTGCGCTCGTGGCCGGCGGGATGGCCGTCGGCCTGCCGGCTCTGCGCCGGCTGCTGCCGGCAGGCACGCTTGCCGCGAAGAAGGGCCTCCCCGCGACGATCCTCAGTCGTGGACTTCTAACCTTCTCCTTCTTTGGATGCGACGCATTCGTCACGCTCGCCATCACAACCGTGTTGCATCACAGCGTGGCGCTGGCAAGCCTCGCCATCACAGGTTCGACCCTCGCTTGGACGGCCGGGGCCTGGGTGCAGGTCCGCCTCAGCAGGAGCTGGGAGGGACAGCGCGTGATTCGCGCAGGGCTGATCTTCCTCCTGACCGGCATTGCGGGAATGGTTCTGTCTCTCCAGCCCGCCGTCCCGATCGGCGAGGCCGTTGTGGCCTGGACCGTCGCCGGCCTTGGGATGGGGCTCGCCTACGCTCCGACCTCGCTGATGATGCTGCGCGAGGCGTCGCCGGGACGGGAAGGCTGGGCGTCGGCTTCTTTGAGCCTGTTCGAGGTCCTGGGGACCGCGTTGGGCACCGGCCTCGCAGGTGCGGCAATCGTCGTGGGCGCGAATCGAGGATGGCCGATATCGACGGCGGTGACAGTCGCCTTCGGCTTCGCCGGCGGCGGTGCCGCCGTGGCGCTCGCCGTCACGCGCCGCCTGCCGCTGTACGGAGCCGTCGCTCACGAGCCGATCAGCAGCGCCAGCGCGAGCAGGGCCAGTATGTGAAACGTCTGATCGACCGCGATCGACACCGGCAGGTTTTCCATGGGGTCCAACCCCTTGACCTGCTTCATGAAAGCGTGAAGGAGCCTTCCGTCGTCCTGGATGAGGTGAGGGATCGCGATCGCCGGGATCACCCACACCAGTTCCACGCCGAGTTCGCTCACCGCCAGCGCCGGAACGAAGGCAAGGGTGTAGGTGCCGATATGGGTTAACAGCGCCCTACGCGCGTCCGGGGCTCCCCACGACAGGCCGCCGCGCTTGTGACGCGCCTGCCAGTCGGTCTGCAGCAGATAGTCGCCGACCAGATGGGACGCGAGAAACGCGATGAAGAGTTCGACCCACGACATCGCCGGAGCGTATCCGACGGCCACCACGCGATCTGCTGGCCCCCCGAGCGCCTCGTCGGCCTGCCCGAGCGCCTCGCCGGCGCCGGGCAATAGTAGCCTTGGCGCGGTGAGCGCGTTGCCCTACGGACATCCGGGGAGTCCGTTTCCGCCGATCGCCGACTACGGTTTCCTGTCGGACTGCGAGACCTGCGCGCTGATCGCGCCGAACGGCAACGTCGAGTGGATGTGCCTGCCGCGGTTCGACTCGCCGAGCGTGTTCGGAGCGATGCTCGACCGCGACGCCGGCGGCTTTCGGCTGGGACCGGCCGGAGTGTCCGTTCCCGGCGGGGTTCGCTATCTGCCGGGCACGCTGGTGCTGGAGACCAGCTGGGAGACGCGCGCCGGGTGGGTGGAGGTCCGCGACGTGCTGTGCATCGGGCCCTGGTACCACAAGGAGGAGCGCTCGCGCACCCACAGGCGCTCGCCGACAAACTACGACGCAGACCATGTGCTCCTGCGGACGGTGCGCTGCGTACAGGGATGGGCCGAGATCCACCTCGACTGCGAACCGGTCTTCGACTACGGGGGGCTGGCCGCGGAATGGGCCTATACGGGCGCCGGCTACAGCGAGGCCACGGCCGGCTCGGAGGGCATGGACCTCAAGCTCAGGCTGTTCACCGACATGAACCTCGGGTTCGAGGGTCCGCGCGCCCGGGCACGCACGATCCTGCGCGAAGGGGAGGTCGCGTTCGCGGCGCTGGGCTGGTCCGAGCACCCGCTGCCAACCACCTATGAGGAGGCCGATAAGCGGCTTGTGCGCACAGCTCACTACTGGCAGGAGTGGCTCAAGCAGGGAACCTTCCCAGACCATCCCTGGCGCAACCATCTGCAGCGCAGCGCGCTGACGCTTAAGGGACTGAGCTATGCCCCGACCGGGGCCATGGTCGCCGCCGCCACCACATCCCTGCCGGAGACCCCGGGCGGCGAACGCAACTGGGACTACCGCTACACCTGGATCCGCGACTCGACATTCATGCTGTGGGCCCTGTATACGCTCGGCTTCGACTGGGAGGCCAACGACTTCTTCTACTTCGTCGCGGACCTCGCCGAGGCCGAGGAGGGCGAGCTCCAGATCATGTACGGGATCGGCGGCGAGGGCCGCCTGGAGGAGCAGGAGCTCGACCATCTCTCCGGCTACGGCGGTGCGCAGCCGGTGCGGATCGGCAACGGCGCCTACCGCCAGCGCCAGCACGACGTGTGGGGCGCCGTGCTGGACTCGATCTACCTGCACACCAGGTCGCGCGACCAGCTGCCCGACCGGCTGTGGCCGATCATCAAGCGCCAGGTCGCAGGTGCCCTGGAGCACTGGCGCGAGCCCGACCAGGGGATCTGGGAGGTTCGCGGCGAGCCCAAGCACTTCACCTCCTCCAAGCTCATGTGCTGGGTGGCGGCCGACCGGGGGACCCGCCTGGCGCTGCTGCGCGACGACCGCGAGTGGGCGAAGCGCTGGCAGGCGGCGGCGGAGGAGATCCACGAGGACGTCTGTGCAAACGGGGTCGATCAACGGGGGGTCTTCACGCAGCACTACGACACGACCACGCTGGACGCCTCGCTGCTCTTGATGCCGCTGGTGCGCTTCCTGCCCGCCCACGATCCGCGCATCGTGGCGACCGTCCTGGCGATCGCCGACGAGCTCACCGAGGACGGGCTGGTGCTCCGTTACCACGTCGAGGAGACCGACGACGGGTTCAGCGGCGAGGAGGGCTCCTTTACGATCTGCTCGTTCTGGCTGGTCTCCGCGCTGTGCGAGATCGGCGAGCTCGAGCGTGCCCGGGCGCTGTGCGAGAAGCTCATCTCGCACGCCAGCCCGCTGTCACTGTATGCCGAGGAGATCGACCCACGCACCGGGCGTCACCTGGGCAACTTCCCACAGGCCTTCACGCACCTGGCGCTGATCAACGCGGTCACACACGTCATCAGGGCCGAATACAGCGAGCAGGTCCCGGATCCCGCTGCCGCCACGTTCTTTCGATGAGCGCCGCTGCGAGCTCCATGCGCCTGGAGGTGATCAGCGGCAACGCCGCAGGCACCACGATCACCGTCGAGGACGAGCTCGTCATCGGGCGTCACGCCAGCGGGGCCGGCAGGCTCTCCGAGGACGTGGAGCTCTCCCGCCAGCACGCCCGCGTCTCGCGCGAGGTCACCGGCGACTATGCGATCGAGGATCTCGGCTCCTCCAACGGCACGTTCGTCAACGGCCTGCGGATCCAGAGCCCCCGCCTGCTCTCGCTTGGCGACTCGATCGAGACCGGGGCCACGACGCTGGTCGTCAGGGAGATCGTGCAGCCGGAACCGGTCGAGAGCTCCTCCAACCCCCCCGAGCCCCCCTCGCCGGTCCTCTCCGTCCCCACCGTGTCCGGTCGCAGCCCCGTCGCGCAGCCGGCGGCGATGCCATCGCCGGCGCCGGTGGAGCCAGCCAGCCAAACGCCCCCGTCGCCGTCGCCGTCGCAGCGCACAAGCCAGACTCCGCCGCTGGCGATCAAGCTGGAGGTCGATTTCGACGCCCGCGAGGCGCGGATCTCGCTCGGGGATGGCGAGGACACCATATACCTGGTCCTCGAGGACGGGAACTGGCGGGCCAGCACGGCGACGACCGACCCAGGTCGCTAGCGCCAAACGCCCACCTGTCCGGTGTCCGTGGCGCGACTCGCTGACGTCTGGCTCGATCGCCGACGTCTGGCGCGACTCGCCGACGTCTGGCGCGACTCGTCGACGTCTGGCGCGACTCGCTGACGTCTGGCGCGACTCGCTGACGTGTGGCATATCATGACTGCCTCAAAGGCAAGTGAGGCGAGGTGGTCTGATGCGAGCAAAGCACACGCGCTCCCGGCGGCCGATGGCGATCGCTGCGCTGGCGGCGCTGCTGACGATGGGAACCGCGGCGACGATGACGGCGAGCGCCGCGGCACCGGAACCGCCGATCAACGACAGCTACCTGAACTCACTGAACCTCAACAAGCCGGGCACGGCGCTCGACCGAAAGGACACGTTGAGCGACGTGCGCGACACGACCGCTGCGACGGTCCAGTCGGACATCTTCAACCCACCCTCGCACGGAGGTCCGACGGAGCTGACGGGCTGCACCGGCGTCAGCGAGGGCAGGACGATCTGGTACGACTTCTATCCCGATGCCAACGGGCTCATTCGGATCCGCACCTCGGCGGCGTTCGGTACGGTCATGGCGGTCATGCCGTTCGACCCCAAGACGCTGCTGCCCGACTACAGCCATCGCGCGTGCACGGTCAACCAGCCCACGATGGCGGGCGAACTGTTCGAGAACGTCCAGGCCGGGAAGTCCTACACGGTCCAGGTCGGCGGGGTGAATGAAGCCGGGGGCTCCGTCCAGGTCCTGTTCGACTACCTCGTCCAGCCAAAGCGCCTGCAGGCGGAAGCGACGCTCACCGCGCAACCGCTCGCCGGCGGGGTGCGCGTGGTGAGCCTCGCCGTCAGCGCCCCCAGGAAGGCCCGCGTAGAAGTGCGCTGCACCCGTGGTTGCGCGACCCAGGCGCAGACGGCGAGGTCCGTGGGCTTCCCCCGGCTGCGGGGGGCGATGCTGCCGAGTGGCGCGGCGCTGAAGATCTACGTGACCGCCAAGAACCAGATCGGCGCATACTTTGAATACCGGATCGGCCGCGGACGCTTCACCAAGATCCAGCGATGCCTCGCTCCGGGCTCGAAGAAGCCCGAGCGCTGCGAATGACGGCCAGCTCGCGCGGGCGCGTGGCAATTGCGGCGCTGATCGCCGCATTGGCTTTCGGGGCGGCCTTCGCGGTGCGCAGAGCGAGCGCCGGGGCCACGCATGCGTCGCCGATGCCCGCGCCGGCCGTGCTCTCATCGCCGCCGCTGCGCGTCTCCGGCGCCGCGCTGCCGGCTGCGGCGCTGCCTGCGCTGCGCCGCCCACCCCATCCCGCCGCTCCGGCTCCGAGCCCCGCTGCGAGCCCCACTCCGGCCCCGAGCCCCGCCCCGACCCCCGCTCCGAGCCCCACTCCGGCTCCCACTGCGCCTTCCGCGCCCGCCGCTCCGCCGAGCGGTGGCGGCGGCGGAGGTCAAGGCGGCGGCGGCCCCGTGATCGTAGGCTAGTGTCGAAGGGCGCGTGACTCCCAGCCGACCAACCAGCGCCCGGTGATTTGATGGACTCGCTGCATGACTCGATGGCCGTTGCCGGCTATCGCATCGACGGCACGCTCGGAGAGGGTGGCATGGGCACCGTCTACCGCGCCACCCAGCTGTCGCTGCAGCGCGTGGTGGCACTGAAGGTGCTGACCGTGCAGCTCAGCGCCGATCCCGCCTTCCGCGAGCGCTTCCGTCGCGAGGGCCTGCAGCAGGCGGCGCTCGACCACCCCCACATCGTCACGGTGTATGAGGCCGGCGAGATCGACAACAGGCTGTTTCTGGCGATGCGCATGGTCGAGGGTCCCACGCTCAAGGAGCTGATCCAGCGGCGCGAGCTCGACGACAGGCGGTCGCTGCGCCTGCTCACGCAGGTCGCCGAGGCGCTCGACGCGGCGCACGCAAGAGGGCTCATCCACCGCGACGTCAAGCCTCACAACGTGCTGGTCGGCGCCGGTGATCATGCCTATCTGGCCGACTTCGGGCTGACCAAGGCCAAAGACGACGCGGCCATGACGGAAACAGGTCAGTTCGTGGGCACGATCGACTACATCTCTCCGGAGCAGGCCCGCGGGGAACACGCCACCGCCCGAAGCGATGTGTACGCCCTTACGGCCGTGCTGTGCGAGTGCCTCACCGGCCAGGTTCCCTATGTGAGGGCCACCGAAGACAGGGTCCTGCTCGCACACCTCAGCGAGCCTGCGCCACGCCTGTCGCAGGTGCGCTCGGACCTTCCCGTCGCCATGGACGAGGTCATCGCCGAAGGGATGGCGAAGGACCCCGAGGCGCGACCGGCGTCGGCGGGGGAGCTGATGCTGAAGGCGCGGCGAGCGCTCGGCGCCGTGCCGGGGGCGCCCGTGCCGCAGGCCTCCGCAGACACGACCCCTCGCGGCTCCACCATCGGGATGGGCACGACGCGCCCGGCGGCGAAGGACGATGCCGGTGCGACCCGCCTCGCCGCGACCGCCGTGACGCCGCCGGGACAGGCGCCGGCGCCCGTCGGCGAGCCGGCCGGACCAGCGCGCGCGGTCGAGGCCGGCACGCGCGCCTCCGCCAGCGCCCCGTCCGTGGCGGCCGCGCCCGTCACCAGCGCATCCACCGGCGCGGGCCGCGGGCGATTTGCACCGACGGTGCTCGTCGCGGCGGTGCTTGCGGGGGCCGCCGGATTCCTAGTCGGCGGCGGCTCCGGCGGCTCTGGGAGCGCGTTCAGCGACTCGGCGTCGGCGGGCTACGTCGAACTCTCCTTCCCGGCCGGCTGGCAGCGGCTCGCCAGCGCACCCACGATTCCTGGGCTCACGTTCTCGCAGCCACTCGCGCTCGCGCAAGGGGGGGCTCCGAGCGCCTCCGGCGAGCGCCTGCTCGCCGGCGAGGTGAACGCCACCGGACCCTCGCTGCTGCCAGGGGCGTTCGCGGCCGCCCTGAACGGCGCACTGCCCCGCCCCGAACCGGTGCGGCTGGGCGCGCTGGAGGCATACCGTTACGGCGGGCTGTCGGTGCGCGGCCTCGCCCGACCACTGACGCTCTACGCTGTGCCGACCGCCAACGGCGTTGCCACCGTCGCGTGCCTCAGCCCGTCCTCAGGGCCGGCGGTCGAATGCGCGCAGATCGCGGCAACGCTGAAGCTGAACGGCACCACAGCATTTGGGCTTGCCCCCAGCCCGCCGTATGCGGCCGCACTGGGGCACACCTTCGGCACGTTGCGGAGCGCCGTCGGCGCCGGCATGGCCCGCCTGCACGCCGCGTCGAGCGCCGCGGCGCAGGCCGCCGCGGCTGCCCAGCTCGCCTCGGCCTACAGCTCCGCGTCGAGCGCGCTCAGGGGGCTGAGCGTGAGTCCCGCGGCGCAGAGCGCCAACGCGAGCATCGCCGGCTCGCTCGCGGCGCTCGGTCGTGACTACAAGGCGCTGGCCTCCGCCGCGCGAGCCGGCGACGAAGCCGCCTACGGGCACGCCACAGGCGCTGTCGGCAGCGATCGCGCACGCGCAGAAAGTGCGCTCGCCGCGCTGCGCCAGGCCGGTTACGTCGTCTCGGGCTGAGCGACCCGCGCGGAGCCCGGGCGGCCCTTCTCGGGCTCTGGCCCGTCCTGAGCGAGCGACCAGATGGTGGTATGTGCTCGCCGGCCGCGCAGCTCGACCTGCTCCACGAAGATGAGGTCCTCAGGCGGCGCGGTGAGCGCGTCCTTGGTGCTCCCCGAGAGCATCAGCTGATGCGGCGTTCCCTTCGTGAGCTGCTCGATGCGCGCAGCCGAGTTCGTGGTATCACCGACCGCCGTGTACTCCACGCGGCGCTCGGAGCCGACGTTTCCCGACATCACGTGGCCCGAGTTCAGGCCGATGCCCATGCGGAATCCCGATCCCAGCTCCTGCTCGCGCAGCCACCCGTTGAAGCGGGGCAGGCGCACGGTGAGCATCTCGCGTGCGGCGGAGAGAGCGCGGTCGGCGTGGTCGGCCTGCACGATCGGTGCGCCGAACACGGCCATGATCCCGTCCCCCATATAGGCCACGAGCGTGCCCCCGTGATCGAGGATCGCATCGCTCATCTCGCTGAGGTAGCGGTTGAGCACCTCGATCACCCGGTCCGGGGTCAGCGATTCGGCGAACGTCGTGAAGCCGCGCAGATCGGTGAACATGACGGTTGCCTCGCGCTCCACCCCTCCCAGGCGCAGCTCCTCATCGGCGCTGGCCAGGACCTCGCCCACGACATTCTCGGGCACGAAGCGCGAGAACAGGTCGCGTACGCGTTCGCGCTCGAAGGCGACCGTGACCAGCTGCACCGACAACGCCCCGGCCGCGCTGAGGATCAGGGCCCCGAGCGGGTATACGAACGACACCACGCGTCCGTCGTCGAAGGCGATCTGCACGGCCGCGGTGAACGCCGCTGCAAGCGCCACGGCCAGCGCGATCGTGGCGATCGGACCGAACCGCAGACTGGCCAGTGGGGCGGCGAATCCCATCAACACGATCAGCGCGAGGTCGAGCCACGCTGCCACCGAGCGCAGCGGCAGCCCCCGTAGTACCGTCTCGATCGCGCTGGCCTGGACTTCGGCTCCCGGCATTTTGGGGGCGGTCGACGTCGGATGGACGTCCTGCAATGACGGCGCCGAGGGCCCGACGACCACGATCTTGCCGTGGAAGAAGCCGCGCGGCAGGTGGCCCAGGTACACGGTCGAGAAGGACTTCTTGGGGAGCGTTCCTTCCGGCCCGTAGTAGTCGATCCACGCGGGGCGTCCGCCGAAGCCGCGCGCGTCCACCCGATGCCCATTGGCGACTTCGGCGCTTGCCACTGCGAGCGTCTTTAGTCCGTTGGTCGAATAGCTGACACGCCGCAGGACGCCGCCCGGATCGGTGGGCAGCAGCGCGCTGGCGGGGCGCGATCCCACTTCGCCCAGCAGCGTCTTTCCTTCGCTGCTGCCAAGGAACCTGGTGTTCCCGCGCGCGTCGGTCTCGGTCGTGGCCATCACAGTGCGACCTTCGGCGTTCTGTAGCGCGGTGAGCAGCGCGGTCTCGTCAATCTTCGCCTCGGGGCACTGGCCAGGCGGCGGCTGGGAGCCCGTGGTCGAAGCGGGGCAGGCGCTGGCCTCGGTGAACTGCACGTCGTAGGCGATCGCCCGGGGATGGTCGCGCGCAATGTCTTCGATCACCCGAGCGTGGATGCGGCGCGGGAAGGGCCATTGCAGGCCGAGTTCGTTGAACGTAGCTTCGTCGATCTCGACCAGCACGATGTTCGCCGGCGGCCGCTGGCGGCCGCGGATCGAGAAGCGGGTGTTGACGGTGCTCAGCTCCAGCGAGCGCAGCAGGTCGGTCTCGTAGGCGACGATAGCCAGGCCGGTGGCACCGAGTGCCACGATCGCCAGCATCGCCAGCCGCAGCCGCCGTGTCCGTGCCGGCCCGGCTCGCCTGCGCTTGCGCTTCACCCGTTCACCTGAGATCGCCCCGCCCAACGCTACCCGAGTTCCCGGCCAGCGGCCGGGGGGTGCGTTACGCTGGCCTCAACAATGGTGGATAAGTCAAGCTTCGTCCTGCCGCAGGCGCTCACCCTGGCCGACCGCTACACCGTCCAGGCGCCGATCTCCAGCGGGGCGATGGGCGCGGTCTACCGCGCTTACGACACCCGCACCGGCGCGGCCGTGGCGGTCAAGCACGTGAAAAACACGCAGCACGCCGAGCGCTTCGAGGTCGAGGCGGAGCTGCTGTCGCTGCTGCGTCATCCGCGGGTGGTCGAGGTCCTGGACCACTTCGCCGACGCCCGCGGCCTGTACCTCGTGATGGAGCTGGTCGAGGGCACCGATCTGCACACCCTGCTCGCGGAGGTCGGCGATCCGGGGCTGGGGCTCGACGAGGCAGTGGACTACGCTCGCCAGAGCTGCGAGGCCCTGGAGTACGTGCACGAGCAGCAGATCGTGCACCGGGACGTAAAGCCGCACAACCTGATCCTCGGCGAGCACGGGATCGTGCTGGTCGACTTCGGGATCGCCCGCCTGCTCGAAGACGATGAAGAGGACGAAGGCACGGCGGGGGTCGGCACGCCGCGGTACATGGCGCCCGAGGTGTTCGCCGGGGGCTCGGTGTCACCGCGCAGCGACGTCTTCGGTCTGGCTGCCACGCTGTGGACGCTGATCGTGGGCAAGCCGCCCGTGTACGCCAGCCCGACTAAGCTGCGCGAGCTCGCCCCTGAGGTCCCCCCCGAGATCGCCGAGGCAGTGCAGGCCGGTCTGGAGATGATCCCCGAGCGGCGGGTCGCCTCGATCGCCGCCTTCGCCCGCGCCCTCGGTGGTCACTCCCAGCCCTCGGTGGGTGGGTCGCTCGCCCTTTCGATCGAGCGGCCCGCGGCCCGCCGTGGGCTGATGGAGGGGATCGTGCGCACGGCGGCAGGCGTGTTCGGCGCAGCGGCCTCCTCGATCGCGCTGACCGACGCCAACACCGGCGAGCTCGTCTACCAGTCGGCCTGGGGGGCGGGCGGGCGCGAGATCGTGGGCGTGCGGCTGCCCCCCGGACAGGGTCTCGCCGGCAGCGTGGTGGACAGCGGACAGCCCCTGGCGGTGAGCGACTGCCGCAC
Organism: uncultured Solirubrobacteraceae bacterium; assembly: GCA_963709885.1. Taxonomy (GTDB): domain Bacteria; phylum Actinomycetota; class Thermoleophilia; order Solirubrobacterales; family Solirubrobacteraceae; genus Palsa-744. Next base: position 307,233 of record CAVPXY010000004.1, read on the forward strand.
CGACCCCCGCTTCGCAGCCCGCATCGCCGCCGGCACCGGCCATGTCCCCTATACGATGCTGGTAGTCCCGCTCATGCGCGATGGCCACCCGATCGGCGCGCTGTCGCTGCTTGATCGCCGCGACGGCGGCGACTACGGGCCCGACGACGCCGAGCGCGCGATCATGTTCGCCGAACTGACCGTCACCGCGATCGAAGCCGACGGCGATGCGCTGCCCAGCCTGGGCTCGCGCAGGTCGCGCATCAGCCCGGTGTGACGGGGCCCGCGCGGCCTACGGGGCTTTCGCCAGGTAGGACATGCCCGTGAACAGGGTGACGGTCTTGCGCAGGCGGAAGTCGCGGACCTGCACGACGCCGCGCGTAACGCGTGTGAGAGTCCCGTCGCAGCGGTTTTCCACGGTCCAGATCGTGCCCCGCACGGTCGACGCGCTGTACTGTCCGCGCGCGGTGAATTTCCCGTGCGAATTGGCATTTAGCCGGCCCAGCACTTTGCGACTCAGATGCGCGGCCGCGATGCGGGCCTTCCCAGCTGTCACACAGACCTGTTGCCGGCTATGGACATCGAGCATGTTCAGTTCGGTAAGCCCACGCTGCCTACGGTTCTGAAGCAGCTTGAAGAGCCCGGCCCCGAAGTCCCCGGATTGCAGCTTCCCTTTCGAAGAGGGAGAAGTAGCCGTGGTGATGCGCGCGACACCAGCGGTCGTATCGAGGGTCGACCCAACGGGAATCTGACGCGCCTCGGTCAGCGGCACGAACCCGAGCCCCTTGGTGAGCGCCGCGGACGCGCGCGCGGGCGGCCGCCGCGAAGCCAGCGTGGCGCCGGGCGGCAGCTTGACGTAGACGATGCCGGACACCACCGTCACGTCGACGGACTTGCCGAACACCGGCGGCGGTGGTGGCGGATCGGCCGGCGTATTGAAGGTCTGATCGGCGCCCAGCAAGCTGCCCGCGCTGTTGGTCGCCACCACGCGGAAGTGATAGGTGACGTTCGGCAAAAGTTCGGTGACCGTCGCCGTGACCGTGTGGTTGGCGAAGTCCGAGCCCACCGACTGGTCGGGTGTCACGGATTCGTAGGTGATCGGCCCGGTGCCGCCACCGAGGACCGGCCCGTATTCGAAGTGCGCCGACGTCGCCAGTCCCCCGGGGTTCACCGTTGCGGTGAACGTTGCGCTGGTCGTCGATGTGACGATCGGTGGCGAGGCCGTCGTTGGGAGCGTCGGCGGCCCGATGGACCCCGTGAGGATCGTACTGCCGCCGCCCCCAACCGGCAGCGTTGTGACCGTTTCATCAGCGCCTTTGCTCGTGCCGCTCGCGTTCGTCGCCGAGATCCTGAAGTGGTAGGTCGTGTTCGCGGTGAGCAGGCCCGCGAGCGATGCGGACACGGCCACCGCTTTGGTGCCTTTCCCGGGCAGCGAGGCGCACGACACCGGGGTCGATTTGTATTCGGTGTTGGTGCCGTATTCGAACTTGCATTCGGTGACTTCGCCGCCGTTGGGGTTCACGGTCGCGTTCAGCGTGGCCGAGGTCTGGGTGATCGAGGTCGCGACCCCCGTTACGACAGTCGGGGCATTCGGCGGCGTCGTGAGCGTTTCATCAGCGCCTTTGCTCGTGCCGCCCGCGTTCGTCGCCGAGATCCTGAAGTGGTAGGTCGTGTTCGCGGCCAGACCCGTCAGCGACGCCGACACCGCCACCGCGCTGCTCCCCGCCCCCGGCAGCGAGGCACACGACGCCGTTTACCCGTATGAGGTCGTGGTGCCGTATTCGAATTCGCATTCGGTGACTTCCCCGCCGTTGGGGTTCACGGTCGCGTTCAGCGTGGCCGAGGTCTGGGTGATCGAGGTCGCGACCCCCGTTACGACAGTCGGGGCATTCGGCGGCGTCGTGAGCGTTTCATCAGCGCCTTTGCTCGTGCCGCCCGCGTTCGTCGCCGAGATCCTGAAGTGGTAGGTCGTGTTCGCGGTGAGCAGGCCCGCGAGCGATGCGGACACGGCCACCGCTTTGGTGCCTTTCCCGGGCAGCGAGGCGCACGACACCGGGGTCGATTTGTATTCGGTGTTGGTGCCGTATTCGAACTTGCATTCGGTGACTTCGCCGCCGTTGGGGTTCACGGTCGCGTTCAGGGTGGCCGAGGTCTGGGTGATCGAGGTCGCTTTTTCGGTGACGACAGTCGGGGCATTCGGCAGCGTTGTGAGCGTTTCATCAGCGCCTTTGCTCGTGCCGCCCGCGTTCGTCGCCGAGATCCTGAAGTGGTAGGTCGTGTTCGCGGCCAGACCCGTCAGCGACGCCGACACCGACACCGCGCTGCTCCCCGCCCCCGGCAGCGAGGCACACGACGCCGTTTTCCCGTATGAGGTCGTGGTGCCGTATTCAAATTCGCATTCGGTGACTTCCCCGCCGTTGGGGTTCACGGTCGCGTTCAGCGTGGCCGAGGTCTGGGTGATCGAGGTCGCGGCCCCCGTTACGACAGTCGGGGCATTCGGCGGCGTCGTGAGCGTTTCATCAGCGCCTTTGCTCGTGCCGCCCGCGTTCGTCGCCGAGATCCTGAAGTGGTAGGTCGTGTTCGCGGCCAGACCCGTCAGCGACGCCGACACCGACACCGCGCTGCTCCCCGCCCCCGGCAGCGAGGCACACGACGCCGTTTTCCCGTATGAGGTCGTGGTGCCGTATTCAAATTCGCATTCGGTGACTTCCCCGCCGTTGGGGTTCACGGTCGCGTTCAGCGTGGCCGAGGTCTGGGTGATCGAGGTCGCGACTCCCGTGACGACAGTCGGGGCGTTCGGCGGCGTCGTGAACGTTTCATCAGCGCCTTTGCTCGTGCCGCCCGCGTTCGTCGCCGAGATCCTGAAGTGGTAGGTCGTGTTCGCGGCCAGACCCGTCAGCGACGCCGACACCGACACCGCGCTGCTCCCCGCCCCCGGCAGCGAGGCACACGACGCCGTTTTCCCGTATGAGGTCGTGGTGCCGTATTCAAATTCGCATTCGGTGACTTCCCCGCCGTTGGGGTTCACGGTCGCGTTCAGCGTGGCCGAGGTCTGGGTGATCGAGGTCGCGACCCCCGTTACGACAGTCGGGGCATTCGGCGGCGTCGTGAGCGTTTCATCAGCGCCTTTGCTCGTGCCGCCCGCGTTCGTCGCCGAGATCCTGAAGTGGTAGGTCGTGTTCGCGATGAGCAGGCCCGCGAGCGATGCGGACACGGCCACCGCTTTGGTGCCTTTCCCGGGCAGCGAGGCGCACGACACCGGGGTCGATTTGTATTCGGTGTTGGTGCCGTATTCGAACTTGCATTCGGTGACTTCGCCGCCGTTGGGGTTCACGGTCGCGTTCAGGGTGGCCGAGGTCTGGGTGATCGAGGTCGCTTTTTCGGTGACGACAGTCGGGGCATTCGGCAGCGTCGTGAGCGTTTCATCAGCGCCTTTGCTCGTGCCGCCCGCGTTCGTCGCCGAGATCCTGAAGTGGTAGGTCGTGTTCGCGGCCAGACCCGTCAGCGACGCCGACACCGACACCGCGCTGCTCCCCGCCCCCGGCAGCGAGGCACACGACGCCGTTTTCCCGTATGAGGTCGTGGTGCCGTATTCAAATTCGCATTCGGTGACTTCCCCGCCGTTGGGGTTCACGGTCGCGTTCAGCGTGGCCGAGGTCTGGGTGATCGAGGTCGCGACCCCCGTTACGACAGTCGGGGCATTCGGCGGCGTCGTGAGCGTTTCATCAGCGCCTTTGCTCGTGCCGCCCGCGTTCGTCGCCGAGATCCTGAAGTGGTAGGTCGTGTTCGCGGCCAGACCCGTCAGCGACGCCGACACCGACACCGCGCTGCTCCCCGCCCCCGGCAGCGAGGCACACGACGCCGTTTTCCCGTATGAGGTCGTGGTGCCGTATTCAAATTCGCATTCGGTGACTTCCCCGCCGTTGGGGTTCACGGTCGCGTTCAGCGTGGCCGAGGTCTGGGTGATCGAGGTCGCGACCCCCGTTACGACAGTCGGGGCATTCGGCGGCGTCGTGAGCGTTTCATCAGCGCCTTTGCTCGTGCCGCCCGCGTTCGTCGCCGAGATCCTGAAGTGGTAGGTCGTGTTCGCGGTGAGCAGGCCCGCGAGCGATGCGGACACGGCCACCGCTTTGGTGCCTTTCCCGGGCAGCGAGGCGCACGACGCCGTTTTCCCGTATGAGGTCGTGGTGCCGTATTCAAATTCGCATTCGGTGACTTCGCCGCCGTTGGGGTTCACGGTCGCGTTCAGGGTGGCCGAGGTCTGGGTGATCGAGGTCGCTTTTTCGGTGACGACAGTCGGCGGGTTCGGCAGAACGTTCGCGCTGCCCGTGGCGGTCGTGGTGGCGCCGCCCGCGTCGTTGATCGTGACTGTGGTCTGATACGCACCGCTGCTGGCGTAGGTGTGCGAGCCCGCGACGGCGAAGCCCCCGCCGGCTGCGGCACTGACCGTCCCCGCCGTGCTGCTGCCGTCGCCCCAGTCGATGCTCGCCGTGTAATCGGAGGCGACTCCGGCCGGATCGGCGTCTTTGAACGTCGCCACCGTGGCACTGAACGGCGCGCCCGCGGTCGCGCTCACGGGTGCTCCGGCTGCGCTCAACGCGGCATCGGTGACCTTCGCCTGGAAGGCCACCTTGTGTTCGCCGCAGTCGTTGACATAGCTGACCGAGCCGTTGAACGTCCCCTCCTCGGGATAGGTGTGGCTGGCGCTTACGCCCGTTTCCGTCACCGTCCCGTTCGATTTCTGCCCGTCTCCCCATTCGATCGTGGGCGTGACCCGGGTTTCGATGCCGCAGTTTGGTCTGGTCGCGACCTGACCCGAGAACTGTGATCCCTCGGTGGCTTGGATCGTGAACGGGACGATCTCGACCGCGCCCATGTCGCAGCCGGCGCCCTGCGGACGGGTGACGCCGCGCTGGTCGATGCCGGCGCAGAAGCGGGTTGCTGGTGGGGATCGCGTCGACTCCCGGGCTCGTGGGTTCCAGGGCGAGGGTGTCGGTATTGCCACCGTTGTTCTGCGGGCTAGCCGAGGTGAATGCGGGAAAGGTTTCCTGCAGATCCCCGGTGGACTTGAAGCCGCAGTCGGTTGCGTTCTCGAGGTTGTAGCCGAGGGAGAGGATTTTCGCCGAAGCCGAGGTCGAGCAGTTCGTGGTCATGAAGTTTTCGATCGTCTCGCTGTTGAAAGCGATGATCGAGTTCGCCACGTCGGCCGTCCCCTCGCTGACAAGCAGCCCCCCGCCCGGTCCGCGTGCGCCGCCGCTGCTCTCGCTCTTCGTGCTGTTGTCGGCGATCGTCGAGTTGACGATCAGGACTTCGTTGCCGTCGGCTGCGTCGCTCCAGCTGAAGATTCCGGCGCCCAGGCGCGCGTCGTTTTCGGCGACCGTCGAGTCTTCGACGACCAGGACCGCCTTCTTGCCGGGGCAAGGGACGGTGCACGCCCCCGCCGAGCCGTGATTCTGGATCCCGCCCGAGTCTCCGCCGCCGGTACTGGCGTGGTTGCCCGATACGAGCGAGCGCTCGACGACCAGCGAGCCGGTGTTGTTGGAGACGCCACCGCCCGAGGATGCGGTCCCCGCCGTGATCCAGTCTTCCTTGAGGAGCAACGACCCGGCGCTGTAGACGTCGCCGCCGAAGAAGCCGTTGCCTTCGTTGGCGGTCCCGCCGGCGATCTCTAGCCCCGAGATGACAACCGTCGGCGCGCTGCCGCCGTTTGGCGGGAGCGTTATGTCGAACACCCGTTTCGCCGCCGTGCCCGCCGGCACGTCCACGGTCGTGGTGCGTGCCCCCGCGCCGACGATCGCGAGCGACTGCGTGATTTCGAGTTCTTCGTTGACCAGGTTGTACGTGCCCGCCGGGACGATGATGGTGTCGGGCGGGTTCGGCGTGGCCGCCAGGGCGTTCTCGTATGTGATGAGCTGTCGCAGCGAGCAGGTGCCAGCAGCGGGACTCGCGCACGTTCCAGGGACGTCCTTGAGCGTCCCCACCGTGTACGTCGCCGCCTGCGCCGCGCCGGCGAGCGCCAATAGGCACGCCCAGGCGATGGGCACGGCGAGCACCGGCTTTCTCCTGTACACGTGCCTCACTCCGCTTCGACCTCCAGTCGAGGAGTGCCCCGCCTGACCATCCCGAGCAAGCGAAGGTGGACGCTCGTCCTCATGCTGTCAACCGACGCAGAGCTGTCTGCGGGCGCGAGCCGAAAGAACGACACCTCGGAGCCCTCAGGGGGCTTTGGCCAGGTAGGACTGGCCCGTGAACAGGGTGACGGTCCTGCGCAGGCGGAAGTCGCGAACCTGGACGACGCCGCGCGTGACCCTTGTGAGCGTCCCGTCGCAGCGGTTTTCCACGCTCCAGATCGTCCCCCGCACGGTCGACGCGCTGTACTGTCCGCGGGCCGTGAAGTGTCCGTGCGAATTGGCATTAAGCCGGCCGAGCACTTTGCGGCTCAGATGTGCGGCCGCGATCCGCGCCTTCCCCGCGCTCACGCAAACCTGTCGCGCGGGGTGCACGTTGTGACAGGTTCAGTTCGGTGAGCCCACGCTGCCGCCGGCCCTGCAGCAGCTTGAACAGCCCGGCGCCGAAGTCCCCGGACTGCAGCTTCCCTTTCTTGGAGACAGAGGTGGCCGTGGTGATTCGCGCAACACCTTCGGTCGTATCGAGGGTCGACCCCACGGGAATCTGACGCGCCTCGGTCAGCGGGATGAACCCCTGGCCCTTGGTGAGCGCGGCGAACGCGCGCGCCTGCGCGGCGCCGCGAAGCCAGCGTGGCGCCGGGCGGCAGCTTGATGAAGACGATGCCGGATACCGGCGTCACGTTGACCGACTTGCCGAGCACCGGCCGTGGTGGTGGCGGATCGGCCGGCGTAATGAGGACCTGATCGACGCCTAGGGCGCTGCCCGCGCTGTTGGTCGCCACCACGCGGAAGTGATAGGTGACGTTCGGCAACAGGCCGGTGACCGTCGCCGTGACGGTGTGGTTGGCGAAGTCCGAGCCCACCGGCTGGTCGGGTGTCGCAGAGTCGTAGGTGATCGGCCCGGTGCCGGCCCCGAGGACCGGCCCGTATTCGAAGTGCGCCACCGTCGGGAGTCCGCCCGGGTTCACCGTCGCGCTGAACGTCGCGCTGGTCGTGCTTGTGACGATCGGTGGTGGAGCCGTCGTTAGGAGGGTAGGCGGCCCGGGTGGCGGGTTGGCCACGTTCGCGCTGCCCGTGGCGGTCGCGGTGGCGCCGCCCGCGTCGTTGATCGTGACTGTGGTCTGATACGCACCGCTGCTGGCGTAGGTGTGCGAGCCCGCGACGGCGAAGCCCCCGCCGGCTGCGGCACTGACCGTCCCCGCCGTGGTGCTGCCGTCGCCCCAGTCGATGCTCGCCGTGTAATCGGAGGCGACTGCCGGCCGGATCGGCGTCTTTGAACGTCGCCACCGTGGCACTGAACGGCGCGCCCGCGGTCGCGCTCACGGGTGCTCCGGCCGCGCTCAACGCGGCATCGGTGACCTTCGCCTGGAAGGCCACCTTGTGTTCGCCGCAGTCGTTGACATAGCTGACCGAGCCGTTGAACGTCCCCTCCTCGGCGATAGGTGTGGCTGGCGCTTACGCCCGTTTCCGTCACCGTCCCGTTCGATTTCTGCCCGTCTCCCCATTCGATCGTGGGCGTGACCCGGGTTTCGATGCCGCAGTTTGGTCTGGTCGCGACCTGGCCCGAGAACTGTGATCCCTCGGTGGCTTGGATCGTGAACGGGACGATCTCGACCGCGCCCATGTCGCAGCCGGCGCCCTGCGGACGGCTGACGCCGCGCTGGTCGATGCCGGCGCAGAACGGGGATGCTGGTGGGGATCGCGTCGACTCCCGGGCTCGTGGGTTCCAGAGCGAGGGTGTCGGTGTTGCCACCGTTGTTCTGCGGTTCGCCCGACGTGAACCCGAACTTCGAGAGCTGGTTCTGCAGGTCTCCGGTCGATTTGAAGCCACAGTCGGCTTCGGTCTCGAGGTTGTAGCCGAGGGAGACGATCGTCCCCGAACCTGAGGTGGAGCAGTTGGTATTCGTGAAGTTTTCGACGGTCTCGCTGTTGTAGGCGAGGATCGAGCCCGCCACTTGGGCCGTCCCGTCGCTGATCAGCAGCCCCCCGCCCGGTCCGCGTGCGCCGCCGCTGCTCTCGCTCTTCGTGCTGTTGTCGGCGATCGTCGAGTTGATGACCGAGACGTGTGTTGCCGTCGGCGACGCCGTTGTCGGTCCAGCTGAAGATGCCGGCACCCAGGCGCGCGTCGTTTTCGGCGACCGTCGAGTCTTCGACGAACAGGACGGCCTTCTTGCCGGGACACAGGGACGCTGCACACCCCTGCCGAGCCGTGGTTCTGGATCCCGCCCGAGTCTCCGCCGCCGATGCTGGCGTGGTTGTCCGACACGAGCGAGCGCTCGACGACCAGCGTGCCGGTGTCGTTGGAGACCCCGCCCCCCGAGCCGGCGGTGCCGTGCCGTGATCCAGTCTTCGCTGAGGAGCAGTGACGCGGCGTTGTAGACGTCGCCGCCGAAGAAGCCGTTGCTTGGCGTTGGCGGTCCCGCCCGGCGATCTCTAGCCCCGAGATGACGACCGTCGGCGCGCTGCCGCCGTTTGGCGGGAGCGTTATGTCGAACACCCGTTTCGCCGCCGTGCCCGCCGGCACGTCCACGGTCGTGGTGCGTGCCCCCGCGCCGGCGATCGCGAGCGACTGCGTGATTTTGAGTTCTTCGTTGACCAGGTTGTACGTGCCGGCCGGGACGATGATGGTGTCGGGCGGGTTCGGCGTGGCCGCAAGGGCGTTCTCGTATGTGATGAGTTGCCGCAGCGAGCAGGTGCCGGAAGCGGGAATCGCGCACGTTCCGGGGACGTCCTTGAGCGTTCCCACCGTGTACGTCGCCGCCTGCGCCGACGCGGCCAGCCCGGCCCCGGCCGCCAGCACGACGAGCAGCGCCGACACGATCGCTGCCGAGCGGCGCCAGCCGGGCCTGCCAACCATATGCTCGGATCTGATCACTGGGCTAGGGGGCTTTGGCCAGGTGGGACTGGCCCGTGAACAGGGTGATGGTCTTGCGCAGGCGGAAGTCGCGGACCTGGACGACGCCGCGTCTGTCGATTGTGAGCGTCCCGTCGCAGCGGTTTTGCACGCTCCAGACCGTCCCCCGCACGGTTGCCGCGCTGAACTGTCCGCGCGCGGTGAAGTGCCCGTGCGAATTGGCTTTGAGCCGGCCGAGCACCTTGCTGCTCAGACGCCTGGCCGCGATCCGGGCCTTGCCGCGGGTTGCGCAGACCTGGCGGGAGCTTTGGTTGTCGACGATGTTCAGTTCGGTCAGTCCCCGCAGCCTGCGGTTCTGCAGCAGCTTGAAGATCCCGGCCCCGAAATCTCCGGACTGCAGCTTCCCCTTCGCGGAGGCAGAGGTGGCCGTGGTGATACGGGCAACACCGGCGCTCGTATCGAGGATCGACCCAACCGGAATCTGACGCGCCTCGGTCAACGGCACGAACCCCTGCCCCTTGGCGAGCGCCGCGAACGCCCGCGGCGCTGGCGCGAGCGGCGACAGCGCGGACGGCGAGGGCGAATACAGCGTGGCGCCGGGCGGCAGCTTGATGTAGACGATCCCGGACACCGTCGTCACGTCGACGGACTTGCCGAGCACGGGCCGTGGCGGTGGCGGATCGGCCGGCGTTTTGAAGACCTGATCGGCGCCCAGCGCGCTGCCCGCGCCGTTGGTGGCCACCGCGCGCACGTGGTAGGTGACGTTCGGCAACAGGCCGGTGACCGTCGCCGTGACCGTGTGGTTGGCGAAGTCCGAGCCCACCGACTGGTTGGGTGTCACGGATTCGTAGGTGATCGGCCCCCCCCCGAGGACCGGCCCGTATTCGAAGTGCGCCGACGTCGCCAGTCCGCCCGGGTTCACCGTCGCTGTGAACGCCGCGCTGGTCGTCGTTATGACGGTCGGTGGCGAAGTCGTCGGGAGCGTCGGCGGCACCGGGGGGCGGCGGCGGGGACGGCGGCGGCGGCGTCGGAGGGATGGCGGGCGAGACCGTGGTCGTGAGCACCAGGGTCGTAGTGTTTTCTTCTGTTTTTCGAGTCCAAGCTGTTCAGGTTGATCGGCCAGGAGAGGCCCATGCCGTTGTCCTGATTGGTCGCGGCGTCGACGGTGTCCGGAAACCCTGTCGCTGCCGGGCTCACGTCAGACCAGACGGTGGTGAATTCGCTCTCGATGAAGTCCGGAGCCGGGCCGCCCGCGGCGATCGGCGTGAAGGCCATGTAGCGCGGCGGGCGGGCTGTCGTTGGGCGTGAGCGTGCAGGCGACGGAGCCGGCGGCGGGCACGTTCACGGCACCGTAGCCGATGTCTTCATTGGCCAGGAAGCAGTCGCCGGCGTGATAGAGCGTGCCTTCCAGCCTTTTGTTGCCGAGGTTGTGGACGGTGATCGTCGTTGCATAGAAGTCCTGGCCGGTCACGTAGCTGTCGGTCTCGATCAGGTCCGCCAACTCGAATTCCACTGCGTTCACCGTCTCGTACGCGCCGACGTGGGTGATGACCACGAACGGGTCGGACGCCGTGCCGGTACCGGTGAGCGTCTGGGCGCCGATTGGCTTGAATTCTTCGCTTTTCGGCGAAGGAGCCGGCCGACGGGTTGGGACCGAACAGGTGGTGCCCGCCTGTCGACTCCTTCGCCTTCGAGTGAGGGCCAGGAACGTCCCGCACGCCGCCGGGTTCGGTCCCGCCGAAGAAGCTGGGGAAGGTGTCGCCGCTGGCCTGAACCTGGCAGCCGAGACCTGCTTCGATCGAGATCGTGCTGAGCGGACCAGGGCTGCTGATGACCTTCTGGGCCGCGGCGCCCACGGCCGGCTGCCACGCCAGCCAGGCGAGCACGGCGAGCACGACCACCATGCCGCGCAGCGCGACCATCCGTGGTCGAATGCCCGCGTGGCCCCCGGGCTCAGAATCTCGCACTCGTCAATTGAATCAGAGCGCAGCGCTCGTGACAAATAGCAACCGAGCCGCTGGTGTGTCGAGCCACGTGGCATCCTGTAGGTCATGAGCGACACCGCGCAGGGCGCAGCCCGATCCGCGGATCGGCACGAGCGTGGGGCCCTACCGCGTGGAGTCGGTGCTGGGCGTCGGCGGGATGGGCACGCGTGTACCGCGCGATGGGCCCCGAGGGCGAGCTCGTGGCGCTCAAGCTGGTGCGCGGCGATCTCGCCGAAGACAGCGTCTTTCGCCGCGCGCTTTGCGCGCGAGGCGAGGATCGCTCAGCAGGTCAAGAACCCGCACGTGGTGCCGGTGCTCGACACCGGCGAGCACGAGGGCGTGCCGTACCTCTCCCAGCGTTTCATCGAGGGTGGCTCGCTGGATGCAGAAGCTCGAGCGGGAGGGCCGCCTCGACGTGTCCGACGACGCTCACGATCTGCGCCCAGGTGGCCGACGGACTGGACGCGCTGTTCGCCGGCGGGATGGTGCACCGCGACGTCAAGCCGGCCAACGTCCTGCTGGACACGGACGGCACCGCGCTGATCACCGACTTCGGCCTGGCCAAGGACAGCCAGGGCACGGCCCTCACGCGGCCCGGGCCAGGCGCTGGGCTCGATGGACTACATGTCGCCCGAGCAGATCCGCGGCGAGGAGGTGACCGCGGCGACGGACGTCTACTCGCTCGGCTGCGTCATATGCGAGTGCCTCACCGGGGCTCCTCCGTTCGCCGACCGGCAGGGCATGCGCGTGCTCTGGGCCCAGCTTCAGGACGAGCCGCCGGACCCCACGACCAAGCTGGACGGGGTGGCGCCCGCGCTCGGGCCGGCGATCCTGCGAGGGCTCGAGAAGGATGCGCGCAAGCGCCCGCAGAGCGCCGGCGAGTACGTGCGGCTGCTGTACGAGGCGGCCGGTCTGCAACCTCTGCCGGCGAGCTGACCCGCACCTGAGCACGCCGGGCGTCGCGCGCGTCGGTCGGCGCCGTCGGCCGGCGCTCAGCCCGCTTGCCTGCGCCTGGATCGCGGTGATCGCCACCGTGTTGACGACATCCGTGACCGCGCAGCCGCGGCTCAGATCGTTCACGGGCTTGCGCAGCCCCTGCAGAACAGGGCCGATGGCCACCGCCCCGGAGGAGCGCTGCACCGCCTTGTAAGCGACGTTTCCGGTGTCGAGGTCGGGGAAGATGAACACGTTGGCGCTGCCGGCCACCTCGCTGTCGGGCAGCTTCAGCCTGGCGACGCTCGCGTCGACGGCGGCGTCGTACTGGATCGGTCCATCCACCTTGAGGTCGCCCCGCAGGCGCCGCACGGTCTCGGTGGCCTCGCGTACCGCGTCGACCTGCTCGCCCTTGGCGGAGTCGCCGGTGGCAGTAGGAGAGCATCGCGATCCGCGGGGCGATGCCAAACGCCGCCGCCGTGTCCGCGGAGCTGATCGCGATGTCCGCGAGCTGCTTGCTGTCGGGCTTGGGGTTGACCGCGCAGTCGCCGTAGACAAGCACGCGGTCTGAGAGGCACATGAAGAAGACGCTCGAGACGACCGACACGCCGGGACGGGACTTGATGAACTCGAACGCCGGGCGGATCGTGTCACCGGTCGTGTGCGCCGCCCCGGACACCATCCCGTCGACCTCGCCCAGGTGCACCATCATCGTGCCGAAGTACGTGGGATCGCCGATCGCGTCGTAGGCGAGCGCCTCGGTCAGCCCCTTGTGCTTGCGCAGCTCGTGGTAGACCGCGCCGTAGCGCTCGCGCTCGGGCGAGCTCAGGGGATCGACGATGCTCGCGTCGTCGAGGTCCAGGCCGAGCGCTGCTGCGCGCCCGCGCACCGCATCGGGGTCGCCCAGCACCGTCAGGGCGACCACGCGCGCGGCGCAGCAGGATGTCGGCGGCCCGCAGCACGCGGTCGTCCTCGCCCTCGGGCAGCACGATGTGCCGGCGCGCCGCCTTCGCCTTCTCGATCAGCTCGTATTCGAACATCGTCGGCGTCATCCGCGCGGGTCGCTCGACCATGAAGCGCATCTGCAGCTCGACCTTGTCCACGCTGCGCTCGAAGACGCCGAGGGCCGTTGCGATCTTGCGCTCGTTGCCCGCCCGGAGCACGGGTCTGACCGCCGGGATGGCGGCCGCGGCTACGTGCGTGCGCTCGTCGATCTCGAGCACCGCGAAGGGGGAGGTCTCGAGCAGTCGCCGCACGGTCGCAGAGAGCTGATAGCCGCCGGTCAAGAGCAGCCCGGAGACGGCGGGGAAGGACGGCGAGAGCGTGCAGGCGAGGCACGCGACGAGGATGTCCGAGCGATCGGCGGGCACGACGACGAGCGTTCCGTCCTCGAGATCGTCGATGAAGTGCTCGGCGCTCATGGCGGCGACCCTCACCTCGCGCACGTCACGGTCGAGCATGCCATCTTCGCCCGCCAGCGAGCGAGCGCCGAGGGCGGCCTGGATCTCGCCGACGCTCGGGTAGCCGAGCTCGGCGTGCTCGGGCATCACGTACACCCACTCCTCGCCGGTGTTCGGCGCGAGCCGGGCCTCGACTTCGTTCACAGCATCGGGCGCCACGCGGTTGACGATCACGCCGAACAGCGCGCAGTCCTTGCGCGCCAGCAGTTCGCGGGCAAGCTGCACCTCCTCGACGACGTCCACGCTCGCGGCCCCGTTGATCACCACCAGCACCGGGCAGCCGAGCTGGTTGGCCAGGTTGGCGTTCAGGTCGAAGTCCAGCGCTGCAGGCGCGCCGACGAAGTCGGTGCCCTCGCATACGACGAAGTCGCAGCGCCGCTCGAGATCCCTGTAGGCGGCGAGGACCCGCTTCTCGATCTCTTCGTGCTCACCGTGGGCGATCAGCGCCGACACGGCGTCGGCCGTCGGACCGTGCATCTCGGAGTAGCCGAACTGCAGCTGATAGCGATCGCGCATCAGCTCGATCTGCGGATCCGGTTCGGCGGAGCCGCGGATGACAGGCCGGAAGAAGCCGACGCGCTGCAGGCGCGCCGAGAGCATCTCGGTGAAGCCGAGGGCCACCACGGACTTGCCGCTGTTCGGGCCCATCGCGGTTATGTAGATGTTCTGGGCCATCTGTCCGTCACCGCACGACGGCGAACACCAGGTGTTCGCCGAGGACCCCCTTGAAGCGCTGTTCGCCGCGCTCCTCGAAGCGGAAGCCGGGATCGGTCTCGGTGTATTCCTTGAGGCTCGATGACACCATGATCTCGCCACCCCGCGCGCAGCCGGCGATGCGGGCGCCGAGCACGACGTTGCGTCCGTACAGCTCTTCGTCGCTGCTGATGACGAATCCCGTGTGCAGCCCCACGCGCAGCCGCAGCGGGCGATCGCCTCCGGGGACCGTACGGTCGGCAAGCGAGCTCTGCAGGTCGATCGCGCAACGCAGTCCCGCGTGGGCGCTGTCGAAGGCGACCATGAAGCCGTCGTCGTGGGACTTGACCACCGTGCCCCCATGGTGCTCGACGACCCGCTCGACGATCGTGCGGTGATCGCGCAGCAGCTCGGACGCGCGCTCGGCTCCCAGTTGCTCGGTGATCTCGGCGGCGTCCTCGATATCGCAGAAGAGCAGCGTCAGGGCCCCGTCTGGAGAGCTCATCTTTCCGAGCTCGGGTCCGAGCTCGGGCTCCGCGTCGCCCAGCGCCGAGGCGATCACGTCGATCGATGTCATCTGTCCGATTTCCAACGCCGATCCTCCTGATCTCCTGCGACGTCCGCGCGAGCGCAAGCATAACCCGTCCCTACGCATGGCGAAGCGCCTACGCACGGCGAAGCGGACCACGGCCTCGATCGCCGCGTTCACGACGGCTCAGGTCGTTCTCGCGCGCTGCCGCCGGGGGGGAAGACGCTCCACGCCGAGCGCCAGACAGGCTCGGGGCTGAACGCTTACAATGGCGCCGCTTCGTAACCAAACGGCCACGACTGGGGACTCGGCTATCAAGCTCACAGATCGCGTAGCGCTAGTCACGGGCGCTTCGCGCGGCATCGGTCGCGCGATCGCCGAAGCCCTGGCGGCTGAAGGGGCGGCGGTCGCCGTCAACTTCCGCTCCGGCAGTGAGCAGGCGCAGGAAGTCGTGCAGGCGATCACATCGCAAGACGGCAGGGCGACCGCGATCCAGGGAGACGTCGCCGACTACGAGCAGGCCAAGGCGGTTGTGCAGCGGACTATCGAGGAGCTCGGTGCTCTGCACATCCTCGTCAACAATGCGGGCATCGCCAAGGATGCGCTCATCTACAACATGGAGCCGGGTGATTGGCTGGATGTCATGCGCATCAACTTCGGCGGAGTCTTCAACTGCACCAAGGCGGCGCTGTCGGCGTTCATGCCCGAGCGCGACGGGGTGATCGTGAATATCTCCTCGGTGATGGGCGAGCGCGGATGGACAGGAGAGTCCAACTACGCGGCCTCCAAGGGAGCGGTCAACGCGTTCACGCGCTGCTGCGCGGTGGAGCTCGCCCGTTTCGGCATACGGGTCAATGCGGTCCTGCCCGGCTTTTCCCCCACCGACATGGTTGCCGGGCTGATGGACGCGGACGGTGGCAAGGGCGTTAAGAAGCAGATTCCGCTGAAGTCCTTTGCAAGTGTCGAGGAGGTGGCGCGCTCCGCGGTCTTCCTGGCGGGACCAGACGCGTCCTACATCACCGGTTCCCTGCTGACCGTCGACGGCGGCTCGGCGGCTCAGCTCGGGATGGGAAAGGCGCTCTGATGCGGGCGTCGTGGCCGGCGCTCAGCGCATTGAGCAACCGCATCGCGCATTGAGCAACAATGGCAAGCTTGCCTTACAAGACAACTACCAACTTCCCACTACTAGGAGGTCTTGGCGCATGGCCGATGTAGACACCGCGGTAAAGGAAGCGGTCATCGAGGCGCTTGCCCTGGATGACGACGAGGTGACGCCTGAGTCGACCCTCATGGATGATCTGGGAGCAGAGTCGATCGATCTCTTGGACATCCTGTTCCGCATCGAGAAGGGCACCGGCGTGAAGATCGAGGCTGCCGATCTGGGCGACTACATCCAGGGCGGTATTCCCGACGATGAGTTCAGCGACGAGAACGAGATAATCAGCGAGAAGGGCGCCGAGCAGCTGCACAAGGCCATGCCCCAAACAGACCCCTCAGAGCTGGCCGGCAAGCTGGCCGCTGATGAGGTCATCAAGCTGTTCACCGTTCAGAACCTCACCGAAATGGTCAAGTCTCGCGCCGATGGCGTCGGCGCCTGAGCAGCAGCTGCGCGTCGGCGTGGACTTGGTGGGCGTGGAGCGCCTCGAGCGGCTGCTGGCCGAGCACGCCGATCTCCACGAGGAGCTGTTCACCGCGGTTGAGCTCGAGTACTGCCGGGGAAAGCGGCGCTGCTCTGAGCATCTCGCCGCGCGCTTCGCCGCCAAGGAGGCGGTGCTCAAGGCGTTCGGCACGGGGATGAGCCAGCGCATGCGCTGGAGCGAGGTCGAGGTGCTCAACGAGCGCAGCGGGCGCCCGCGGGTGCGCTTGCGCGGGAGCGTGGCGTCGTTCGCCGAGCGTCACGGGCTCAGCCAGCTCGACGTGTCGCTGTCACACACCGAGGGGATGGCGCTGGCGCATGCCGTGAGCGTGTGGCGCTCGGCCCCCAGTGGTCCGCCCGCGGCGGCCGGGCACTGATCGGCGCCGCCAGCGTGCGCTTTCATCTCATCGACCGGATCGACGAGTGGGTGCCGGCCACGCGTGTGCGAGCACGCAAGCTCACCTCCTACAGCGAGGACTACTGGGAGCAGACCGAGGCCGGACTGCTGATGCCCGCTCCCTTCCTGCTGGAGGCGCTCTGCCAGGCCGGCAGCTGGCTGATCATGATCAGCACCGATCGGCGCAAGCGCGCGGCCCTGTTGTCGATCGGCTCGGTGGACTGGCTCGGTGAGGTGGGTCCCGGCGCCGTGCTCGAGATGGTGGGGGAGTGCGAGTCCTTCGGCGAGGAGACCGCCGTGGTGTCGGGCCACGTCAGCTCCGACGGCGTCAAGGTCCTCGAGGCCAAGGACATCATGTGTGCGCTCATCGACGCCGGGGACCTGGCCGACCTCGACGATACGGAGCGACTGCAGAAGATGCTCACCCGAGTGGAGGACTGATGCGCAGAGTGGTAGTCACAGGTCTCGGCGCGGTCACACCCGTGGGAAACAGCGCCGAGAGCACCTGGGAAGCGCTGAAGGCGGGGCGCAGCGGGGTGCGCCCGATCACCACGTTCGACGCGAGTACGTTCCCGGTGCAAATCGCCGGCCTGGTCACGGACTTCGATCCCTCGAGCGCACTGAGCGACACTGAGTTCGCCCCCTACCTGCAGCGCGCGGGGCAATTCGCCTTGGCGGCCGGGGTCGAGGCGCTCGCCGACGCGGATCTGGGACCGGGGACCTACGACCCCTATGAGTGCGGGATCGCGATGGGTGCCAGCATGGGTCGACCCGGCCTGCAGGAGCTCTCCGACGCACTGTATACGCGCAAGGCGAGCCACGGACACGAACTGCTCCGCGCCGCGCCGTCGCGGGTCCGCGAGGTCAGTCAGAGCACCGCGAGCGCCGCGCTGGCTCAGATCGGCGACTGCCGCGGTCCAATGATCGCCATCAGCACCGCCTGCGCCGCCGCGGTGCACGCGCTGGGAGAGGCATACCGCCGAATCCAGGACGGCGAGGCGAGGGTGATGCTCGCCGGCGGCGCGGACTCTCTGACGACGTGGATGGATGTGCTCGGATTCTCCCTGCTGGGCGCGCTGGCCAAGGACTACAACGACGATCCACAGCGAGCGTCCCGGCCGTTTGATCGCGATCGCAGCGGCTTCGTGCTCGGTGAGGGTTCCGTGCTCCTCGTCCTCGAGGACCTCGAGGGGGCGCGCGCCCGGGGGGCATCCATCAAGGCCGAGATCATCGGCTACGCCTCGAGTCTCAACGCCTACCGCATGACCGATCCGCCGCCAGATGGAGGGGGTGCGGTGATCGCGATGAAGGGGGCGCTGCAGGAGTCGGGCCTCGAGGCTTCCCAGATCGACTACGTGGTCGCTCACGGCACCGGTACTCCCGGGGGAGACGCCTCCGAGACAGCTGGGATCAAGCGGGCGTTCGGCGATCACGCGGCGCATCTGCTGGTCAGCTCCCCCAAGTCGATGACCGGTCACACGACGTGCGCCGCCGGGGCGCTGAACATGCTCGCCGCGATCGGCGCGATGCGAGATGGCGTGGTCTCACCCACGATCAACCTCGAGAATCCCGATCCCCAGCTCGGCTTGGACTTCGTGCCCAACCACGCGCGCGAGGCCACGGTGCGCTCGGCGATGGTCAATGCGTTTGCCTTCGGCGGGACCAACGGCGCGCTCGTGCTCTGCGACCCCGCCCTGCGAGGAGCCGACGGCGCATGAGTCGCTGGACCAACCTCGATCGGATCGTGAGTATCGACCCCGGCCAGCGGGCCACCGCGCTGCGCAACGTGCCCAACACGCTCGCGATCTTCGACACCCACTTCCCTCGCTTTCCGGTGCTGCCTGGGGTGCTCATCCTCGGCAGCCTCGGATCGCTCGCCTGTCAGCTGCTCGAGCAGGAGACCGCTGAGCACTGGCGCTTCGCGGGCGCCGATCGGGTCGGCTTTCGCCACTTCGTCGGACCCGGCGATCAGCTCGAGCTGAAGGTTGAGCTCAAGGAGCGCACGGACACCGAGGCCCTTCTCAGCGGCGAGGCCGGGGTGGATGGGCGGGTCGTGACGCGAGCCCGGCGGCTGCGCCTGGCTCGGATCGAGCGATGAGCGTCGTGGGCGGGGTCGCGATCACCGGCATCGGGCTCATCACGCCACTCGGGGTTGGCGTGCAGGAGACCTGGGACGGCCTGATCAACGCACGCAGCGCCGTGGGAGAGATCACCGCTTATGACGCATCCTCGCTGCGCTCGAAGCTCGGCGCGGAGATTCGCGACCTCGATCCCAAGCAGTTCGTCAGCAACCGGCGCTCGTTGCGCACGATGACCCGCTACGACATGCTCGCGACGGTCGCGGCCGTCGCCGCGGTGCGCGACGCGGGCCTCGAGCCGGACGGCGATCCTGAGGGCAGGATGGCTCTGTTCGTCGCGAGCAACAAGGAGACATCCGAGCCAGAGAAGTTCGAGGACGCGGCGCTCGCGACTCGCGATGAGCACGGCCAGACCGACATACGCCGCATGGGTAAGGAAGCCGCATCGATCGTCCCGCCACTCTTCTACATCGAGGGCCTGCAGGCCGCGGCTCTCTTCTATATCTCCGACGCACTGGGGCTGATGGGAGCCAACACATACTTCGCGGGCACGGCCGAGGCAGGGCTGAACGCGATCGGCCGCGCCTTCCGGGCGATCCGCCGCGGCGAGGCTGACATCGCGCTCGCCGGCGGCGCTGACGTGCCGGTGTGCTGGTGGAACATGGCCAACGTCGACTCGCTCGGCATTCTCAGTACCCGCAACGAGCTGCTCGCTGGCGCCTGCGCCCCCTTCGACCGCGACCGCGACGGCGCCGTCTTCGGCGAAGGCGGTGCCTACCTGGTACTCGAGGACCGGGCGGCCGCCGACGCGCGCGGAGCGCGCGTCTACGCTGAGGTGGTGGGCTTCGGCGGCGCAAATGACACCGAACATCTTCTTAGACCCGATCCCGAGGGCCGCGCCCTGGCCAAGGCGATCGAGTCGGCTCTGGGCGAGGCGGGCAGCGCGCCGGGTGACGTCGGATACGTGGCCGCTCACGGAAGCGGCAGCGAAGGAGGCGACGCGAGCGAGGCGAATGCACTGCGCTCAGCATTGGGCAGCACCGTCGCCTCGAGCGTCAAGGCCGCGGCCGGTCACCTGGTCGCCGCCGCCGGAGCGCTCAACGCGGCTGTCGCCGCCCTGGCGTTGAGCAACGGGGTGCTGCCGCCGACCCTGAACCTGCAACACCTGGACCCCGACTGTGAGGGAGTCGACTGGAATCCGGGCGGCGCACGTGAGACGAGCGTGTCGCTGGCGCTCGCGCTCGCTCGCGGATTCGAAGGCCAAAACGTGGCGCTAGCCCTGCGCGCAGTCTAAACGGAGGAGTGATCGTGGCCGAGAACAGCAAGCAAAGAGTCCGCGTCGTCGTCACCGGGATGGGCGCGATCACCTCTCAGGGCAACTCGCTCGAGGAGTTCTGGGACGGTGTGAGCAACGGCCGCGTGGCGATCCGCAACGTGCGACACATGCCGATGGACGGCTATCGCACCAAGTTGGGTGGCGAGGTCCAGGAGCCGGCGGCCCCCGAGCACAGCTACCTGAACCCCGACGGGTTCCACGACCGAGCGATCGATTTCACGATCAAGGCGGCGGAGGAGGCGATAGCCAACTGTGGCGTGCAGGTGGGATCGATCCCAGCCGAGCGCTGGGGTGTCGTGATCGGGACCTGCAACGCCGGGCTGCTCGCTGGAGAGGAGTGGCACCGCCGCCGCAAGGCCGGCGAGAAGCCCGATCCCCGGCTCGTGCTGCTGGTGCCGCCGCAGGCCTTCGCCGAGGCTCTCAGCGGTGCCTTCGGCCTGCGCGGTCCCACCCTCTCGGTCGACACCGCATGCGCAGCCAGCGCCAACGCCATCGGGTACGCGGCCGAGTTGATCCGCAACGGCCATGCTGACGCGGTGCTGACCGGCGGCGCCGACGCCTTCTCGGACATCCTCTATGCCGGGTTCAACTCGCTGGAGTCGCTCTCGCCAGAGCCCGCGGCGCCGTATTCGCGCGATCGCAAAGGACTCTCGCTCGGTGAGGGCAGCGGCATGCTGGTGCTGATGCGCGAGGATCTCGCACGCGAGCAGGGCGCCCCCGTGCTCGCCGAGATCCTGGGCTACGGCCTTTCGGCCGACGGCTATCATCCGACCGCGCCGCATCCAGAAGGCCGCGGTGCCGCGCGCGCGATCCAGACGGCGCTGGCTCAGGGTGGCATATCGCCCAGCGAGGTTGGCTACGTCAACAGCCACGGCACCGGCACCCCCAAGAACGATTCCGCGGAGACGGCCGCGACGAAGGTGGGCCTCGGGGAGGAGGCCGCTCGTCGCGCCGCTGTGAGCAGCACCAAGTCGATGATCGGGCACCTGCTGGGAGGCGCCGGGGCGATCGAGGCGATCTCGACGGTGGAGACGCTCGAGCACCAGCTTGCCCCCCCGACCGCCAGCTATACCGAAGCAGACCCCGAGTGCGACCTGGACTACATCTCCGAGGGTCCGCGTGAGATGGCCGTCGACATCGCCGTGTCGAACAACTTCGCCTTCGGTGGCGCCAACGCATCGCTGGTGTTCGCCCGCGCAGGCACGCGGCCGCAGGGACCGCCGGTGCCGCGGCTGGATCGCGTCGTGATCACCGGGCTCGGCGCGCTCACCTCGGCCGGTACCGATATCGAGGCGCTGTGGGCGGGCTACCGCACCGGTCGCGACTGCACGACGATGGAGGATGGCGTGCCGATCGGCCGCGTTGATTTCTCGCCCGCAGACTTCCTCGGGCCCAAGGAGCGCAAGCGCGTCGACCGTCTCGGGCTCTTTTCGATCATCGCCTCGCGTCAAGCACTGAGCGACGCGGAGCTCGAGCTCAGCGATGAGAATCGCACCCGCGTGGGCGCGATCCTCGGCACGGGGGTGGGTCCGATGGAGAGCATGGAGGACTTCGCCTTGGGCGTAATCGAGGAAGGCGCCGGAGGCGCCAATCCCGCGGTCTTCCCGAACACGGTGTACAACGCCGCCGGCGGGCAGGTGGCGATCAAGGTCGGCGCGCTGGGATCGGCCTCGACGGTCACCGTCGGACACGCGTCCGGCGCGGCCTCGCTGTGCTACGGCTACGACCTGGCCGCCGCCGATCATGCCGACGCGGTCCTGTGCCTCGGCGCGGACTCGCTGACCGACACTGTGATCACCGCCTACCGTGAGCTCGGGGTTCTCGCCGACAGCCCCCCCGGGGGTGCAGGTTCGCATGGCATGGCGCTCTCGGAGGCTGGTGTCGCTGTGCTCGTCGAGCGTCTGGGATCCGCTCGCGAGCGGGGGGCCCGCATCCACGGCGAGGTGCTCGGCTATGCCATCACCTCCGATGCCTGCGGCATCGGTCGACTGGACCCCGACGGCGAGGGTCTCGAGCGCGCGATGCGCCTGGCGCTCGAGCGCGCGGGTGTCTCAGCGCAGGAGCTCGCGGCGGTGTGGGCGACGCGCTGCGGTCTGGCGGTGGCCGACGAGGCTGAGGCGAAGGCGATCGAGCGCGTCATGGGCGCTGAGGTGAAGATCAACGCCCCCAAGCTGCTGCTCGGCGAGGCGATCGGCGCGGGTGCCTCCCTGAGTACCGCGCTGGCGATCGCGGCATGGGATCACGATACGGACGTCGGCCCCGTGCTCATCAACAGCACCTCGCTGGGTGGGACGAACTTCGCGGTGGTGCTTGCACCCTACGCCGGGTAGCTGCTAAACGAGCGCGGTTTCTGCCGTCGCCTCGCGTCAGGCTGCCGCCAGCGGCCCCCCATTGGGAGGGCTTGGGCGCCTCGGTCGCGGAAACTCGCCCTGGGCGCGGCGATGCACCAGCTCGCGCCAGGATATCGGTGAGGCGACCCCCAGCTCGATCGCCAACTCGCGTGCTTGATCGGTGAGGTCGTAGTGAAGCGTGCGGCCGTGCTCCTGGGCACGATCCCGCTGGTAGCCGAGCGTCCGGGCGGCCTGGTGGAGCTCGAGCGCGCTGGTCCCAACCAGGTGCGACCAGCGGCGACCGTGGCGTGGGATGCGCGCGTCGTCTACGTAGACAGGCATAGGGTGCGCGGGGTTCTCACATCGCCGCCCACGGTGGGAGCGCAGGCGCGGGCCGCTCAGGCGGGGATCGCATCGGCGCTCCCCGACTGTCCCGCGGAGATCGCTTGCGCCGTCCACGGCAGCACCATGCCTGCGTACTTCCACTTGCTCGTCTCGATCGCCAGGATCATCATCATGTTGCCGGTCTTCACCCGCTCTGTGGTCCATGCGTAGTCCACGGCAAGCGGCACCGCGGCGGACCCGGTGGCCCCCACCAGAGACAGGTTCTCGAAGATCTTGTCCTCGAGCGCAAGCCACTCGGGCGTCAAGAGGTCTGCCTCACGCAACTCGTCGGTCATGTAACCCGCGTTGCCCTCGGGGATCACGCAAACGTCGATCGCCTCGGCGGCAACGCCGCAGCGCGCGAGCGTCTCGCTCAGCGCCTCGGTGAGCACGTAGGGGGTGAAGCGGCCGCTCTCGACCACGTCAACCTTGAGCTCGACGAGCCGCTTGGCGGCCAGCTGGGAGGCAATCGGGGCGTGCGTACCCCCGCCAATCACCTGCATCCCAGGCTTTCGGTCTCCTCCCACGCAGCAGATCGCCGAGCCGAGGACGCCGATGCCTTCTTGGTCCTCGCCGCGAAGCAGCATCGCCCCGGCGCCGTCACCGAAGTTGTAAATCCCAAGCCGGTCACGCATGCGCACCTTGTCGGGATCCTGCCCGAGGAACACCGGCACAGTCAGCGGCGAGATCGTCTCGCTGCCGATCACCAGCGCGGTGTTGAAGTCGCCGCGCTCGAGGTACAGCCGAGCAAGGTCGAGCGCCTCGACGGCCCCCGCGCAGCCGGATCGAATGTCGATCGCAGCGCACTTGCGCAGACCGAGATGTTCCTGCACGAGCGTCGCGGTCGGCGGCAGGTGGTACTCGGGACTGGCCGTCGAGACAACCAGCAGGTCGACCTCCTGCGGCTCGAGATCAGCGCGGGCAAGCGCCTGTCGGGCGGCCTTGGCGCCCATCTGCGAATTCGTTTCCGACTGCTCGCCGGTGTGCAGGTCGGCAACCCAGTGGCGCGTCTTGACCTGAATGCCCTCGAGGACCTCGTCGGGCAGCGAACCCGCCACACGCTCGAGCTGTTCGTTGGTGATCGGCTCGCCAGGCAGCTGCGCGCCCGTCGCAAGCAGCAATGCGCTTCGCATGCAGGCCTCCTCAGTCGTTCTTGAGAAAACGGTAACCGCCACCGTGGAACAGTAGAGGCTCCACCTGGTGGCTGAAGTCAAGCGCGAGCACCTCGCCGATGAAGATCACGTGGTCGCCGGCCTCGTGGCTCGCGTTGAGAGCGCAGTCCAGATAGCCGACGACGCCATCGAGGATCGGCGACCCGCTCGCCGCCGTTCGGTGGGCGATGTCGCCGAACGCGTCACGGCCGCGCGGACGGTCCTTGGAGGCGAAGTAACGCGACAGCGGCTCCTGCTCGGCTGCGAGGATGTTCACGGCGAACACCCCGTTCTCGCGGATAAGGTCGCCACCCTCGGAGAACGCCTTCACGCAGACGAGAACCAACGGCGGATCCAGCGAGACCGAGGAGAAGGCGTTTGCGGTCATCCCGTACGGATGCTCCTCGCCGCGCGTGGTCACGACCGTGACCCCGGTCGCGAAGGCGGCGAGCGCCCCGCGAAAATCCTCGGTCGCGAAGCCAGGTGAGGCGCTCGCCTGCTCCATAGCGGCCCCGGGCAATTATGCGTCCTCGTCGAGGGACCGCAGTCGTGCCCGGACAACCTGATCGAAGTTCGCCGTCATGCCAAGCGACTGCGCGACGAGGTCACGAAAGACGTCGCGATCGATGGCGATGAGCGTCGTCGGCTCCGTCGCACGCACGGTGGCGGCCCGCGGCGTCCCGCGCATGATCGCCACCTCGCCGAAGAAGTGTCCGCGCCCAAGCGAAGTCATCTTCTTGAAGCCGGCATCGTCCTGCTGCTCGACGTCGACCGAGCCGTCGACGATGATGAAGAACTTGTCGGCGGGTCCTCCTTGGCGCACGATGACATCGCCCGCCTCGACCTTCACGGTCTGCAACTCGCCGGTGATGCTGTCGATTTGCTGGGTGGGCAGGTCGCTGAACACGCTGTAGGCGCGCTCGCGCCTGAAGTCCGCGCCGAACGTGCCGTCTTCGCTCTTGCCGCCGGTCTCGGTGTTGTCGATGAATTGCAGTTCCGTGGGAACGATCCGGAAGAACGAGATGGACATCGTCGCCCCGGGCGAGAGCTCCGGGAACTTCTGGCCGAACAGGTCGGCGACCCGCGCGATCGTCTCGCCGTTGAGGATCACGGCGCACTCTCCCGAACCCTGTACGCCCCGCGTCTGGCGCAGATCCTGGGCATACTCGTCGATCGCGAAGGAGACGACGGGATTCTGTTCCAAGTGCCTCGCGGTGGTCGTTCCCGGGCGTGTCCAGAAATACAACGTCGGGCCGTCGTTGACGTACAGGAACGTGCTGGCGTGCGGTACCCCGGTGGGAGACGCCGTGGCGAGGGTGAGCGTGTTCTGGGCCGCGAGGTACTCGACCACGTGCGCGGGAACGTCGACGGCCGCCTGCTCGGGGGTCATTGCGTCTCCTTGATTTGGGTATCTGTGTCTGTGGCGGCGCGCGCACCACCGAAGACGCCCCTCGGCAGCCGCCCGCCGTGCAGCGTAGTCACCCACGCTCCGCGAGTCAAGCTAGCCCTGGCCCTCGACGTGGATCTCGCGCAACCGGTGGTCGTCGACGTCATACACGAAGCCGCGTACCAGCTCGCGGTGCGCCAGGAACGGGGATCGGCGGACGCGCAGGATCGACTGGCGCACGTCCGCGTCGAGATCGGTGAACGACTCGATCGCAAACGCGGGCGCCACGCCGGTCGCCTGCTGAAGCTCGGCGCGAAACTCGTCGTCGGTGAGGGTCTGCATGCCGCAGCGGGTGTGGTGGATGAGCATCACCTCGCGCGTGCCCAGCCGCCGCTGGGATATCGCCAGTGAGCGGATCACGTCGTCGGTGATCACGCCGCCGGCGTTGCGCAGGATGTGCGCCTCGCCGTCGCCCAGGCCCAGAGCCGCGAAGACGTTCAGGCGCGAGTCCATGCACGTCACGACGGCCAGCCGCAGGCTGGGACGGACGTCGAGATCCC
Source organism: uncultured Solirubrobacteraceae bacterium (assembly GCA_963709885.1). Taxonomy (GTDB): domain Bacteria; phylum Actinomycetota; class Thermoleophilia; order Solirubrobacterales; family Solirubrobacteraceae; genus Palsa-744. The sequence goes on from CAVPXY010000004.1 coordinate 333,053, forward strand.
CTGCGGGCGTCGAGGTCGCGAACTCCCTGTTGTTGGCGAGGAGCTCGTCGATCGTGCTCATCGGGGCACATCATGCTGGGAGCCGGTCATCCGCCCGCTCGCTCTGCGCCTCGCCCGCGGCCGAGAATGCGTCCGAGCAGGCGCTTGAACATGCCCGGCGGCCCACCCTGGTCCTGGCCGCCGACGGGTCGTGCCGCATCCCCTCGCGGCACCCCCTCGACCTGCGCGGGGTCCCCGGCCGTGACGACGGGGCGCACCCGCGTCACCTGTGGCTGGGGGATCGGAACCGGCTCCTGCGGCTCCGCGCTCGGCGCTTGCGGCTCCGCGCTCGGGATCGCGCGCACCCGCGTCACCTGTGGCTGGGGGATCGGAACCGGCTCCTGCGGCTCCGCGCTCGGCGCTTGCGGCTCCTCGCTCGGGATCGCGCGCACCCGCGTCACCTGTGGCTGGGGGATCGGAACCGGCTCCTGCGGCTCCGCGCTCGGCGCTTGCGGCTCCGCGCTCGGGATCGCGCGCACCCGCGTCACCTGTGGCTGGGGGATCGGCACCGGCTCCTGCGGCTCGGCGCTCGGCCCGGCTCCTGCGGGATCGCCGTGGCCAGGCGCGTGCGGGCGCCATCCTCGGGGTGTCCCTCGGGCTTGGGCTCTGCAGCGGTGGTCGCCAGCTTCAGGCTCAACTCAGAGCACCCGACGCGAACCGTCGCGGCGGTCAGCGTCACGGGCCCGCTGATGCGCTCACCGTCGACGAACGTGCCATTCAACGAGCCGAGATCTTCGACGACGACGCCCGCCTCGACCGGGCGCACGGCGGTGTGACGCCGAGAGAGCTCCGGGTCTTGAATCGTGAGGTCAGCCTCCCGACGTCCGATGATCAGCTCGCGCTCAACCTCGACCTCGGTGCCGGCGGCCGGCCCCGAGGTCACTGTCAACGTGCACGTCGGAGTCAAGTTGCCCTCCCAGAACCCGCCTACCCGGGATAGTCGCGTGCCCGCCTCAGAGCACGCGGCCGCAGCCTATCAAGCTCCCGGCCGGGTGGAGGCCGGGAAACCCGCTCTGGGCATGGGCCTTCGTGCGTCTGGTAACGGCTCGGCCGCAACGAACCATGGCCGCGCGTTTTGTGGGAAAGTCACGCACTGATGGCAGCGGACCCGGCACGAGCCGCGACGGCGCCCGGCGACGGGCTGGCAGTCGAGGTCGTGGCGGGTCCAGCAGCGGGCGCTCGCATCCCGGTCGTCCCGCCAGGGCTCGCATTCGGCCGTCAGGAGCCAGGTCCCGGCGATCTCGGCGGCGACGCCGAGCTCTCGCGCAAGCACGCGCGGGTAGTGCCGTTCCGGGGGGGTCTGGTCGTCAGCGATCTCGGCTCGACGAACGGCACGTTCGTGAACGGCACGCGAGTCACTGAGCCGACGGTGGTCCGTCCGGGAGACGTGCTGACGTTGGGAGCGAGCCGCTTGTCTGTGGTCGCGCCAGCGGACGACAGGACGCGCGTGCGGTCGGCGTTCGCACCCGAGGGCGCGAGCGCGAGACCGGAGCACGCAGCGCCGCAGGCGCTCCAGGCGCCGAGCGCCGCACCGCTCCTCAGCGAGCTCGCGACGGCGGCGCCACACCACGTGCGCCCGGGGCTGCGAGTCGCCAGCGGACCGCACGCGGGCGAGGAGATTCCCCTCGACGGGCCGGTTGTGCTCGGCCGCGACGCCGGGCCGGAGTCGGCGCTCGCGCGGGATCCGGAGATCGAAGCGGAGCACGCACGAATCTCGCCGCTGGACGACGGCCGTCTGCTGGTCGAGGATCTCGGTTCGCAGGGCGGTACATGGGTCGGTGGCGCGCGAATCCCCGCCCCGACGATCGTCGAGAACGGCGCCTTTATCCGCCTTGGCGGAACGACGCTCGAGGTCGTCGAGCACAACCTCCCAGGCGAGAACCCGGTCATGAGCGGTATCCGCGACGTATCGCGCCTCGTCGCGATCCGCGCCCCGGTACCGCGCGACGCCGTCCTTACCGTGTTCGCTATCACGCTCGGCTGGGCGCTTGCATTCGATCTGCTCGTGCGCACGATCGCATTGGAAGTGCTCGACGTCCCCCACAACCTCCAAACGCTCAAGCTCGTCGCAATCCTGCCTGAGGCGATCTTGCCCGTGGCGGCGAACACGATCGGCTTCTACAAGGCGTTCGGCCGACCGAGCGAGAGGTCCCTGCCGCAATACATGATCCCGACGATCCTCGTGCCCACGGTTATCACGGTGATCAACCTCGCTCGGCTCAACCATCACGGGGTTCTCGCTATCCTCGCCACGATCCTCGTGGTCGTTGTGCCGGTCTCGATCAACGCAACGATGATGCTGCGGCTACGCCGGAGGGTGGCGCTGGCGGCCGCCTCAGGTGCCCGCCCCACGGGCTCGGCGGGCGGGGCAGGGCCGGCGGCGACGCCGACACCGATGGGATCGGGCGACCACTGATCGACCGTCATGACCGGCTTGGAGCAGACGGGGGAAACATGACGACGGAGCCTTCCCAGCAGGTGCTCGAAAGGGTCGGGCATGAACCGCATCGCCGTAACCGGAGCCCGTGGCCGTCTCGGCACCGAGCTCGTGGCCGCGCTGGCCGCCGAGGGCTTCGAGACGGTCGCGCTCGATCGTGGCGGCGAGTGGGAGGGGCCTATTCGCTCGGCGGACGGCATTGTTCACCTTGCCGGCGGACTCCATACGAAACGAGGGGAGAGTCAGGTTCAGCGCAACGTCGATGTCACCCGCAAGGTTGCAGAAGCGCTGGTGGGCAGCTCGGTGGGTCGGGCCGTGATGATCAGCTATGTCGGAGCATCCACCGATTCGTCGAATCTGTTCCTGAGGACCAAGGCCGAGGCCGAGAACCTCCTTCTCGGCAGTGGGGTCCCGACCACGATCTTCCGGTGTACTCAGATGTACGGTCCCCCGGATAATCCCGGGCCCCTGTTTGAGTCCCTGCTGTCGAAGGGCGGTAAGCCGGTGTCGATCCTTGGCGACGGCAGCCAGCGCACCGCGGTTCTCTACACGGGTGACGTCTGCCGGGCGATTCTCGCCGCGCTGCGGCCAGGCGCCGCAACGGGGGTGTTCGACCTCGAGGGACCTGACGAACTGTCACTCGAAGCTCTCGCGAAGCGGCTGAATGCCCCGGGAGTGAAGATACGGAAGATTCGCGGCGGCATGGCCCGGCTGCTTGGGCACGTGGTCCCGGCGCTCAGCCCTGAGCTTGTCAGCGTCATGCTTGCGGGCAGCGTGGGCCCCGGCACCGCACGAACGCTGGACGAGTTCTCGTTGAAGCGGCGCCACCTCGACGACGTATGGCCGAAGTCGACGCGGGCGGGCTCGCCCTAGCGGCTCAGCTCGTCAAACGTAGAACGCGAGCAGCACCGCGAGCGCCAGGAAGCCAACCACGGCTGCGTCGGTGCGCAACGCGTTGTACTTCCGCCATCGGGCCATGACCTCCTCCCATCCGCGAGGGGGATCGTCCTTGGGCCACTTGAGAAGCTCATTGGCGTTGATCGGTGCGAGAAAGCGCACCGTGATGAACACGAGCAGCACCATGCACAAGCACGCAAGGATGCTCAGCGCGAGCTCCACCGCGTGGTGGCGGACCAGGATGGCGAGCAACGCCGTGGCTCCGATGGTCGCAAAGCACGGAACTGGAATCTCTTTCTGAAACACCTTCACGAGCTCTTGGTCGGCCTGCATGAACAGGAGCTTCGGGAATCGCGACATGCCCCAACGTAGGCCAAACAACGTGCCCGCCACCGATGTCATGAGCAGCAAGCTGATGAAACCCACGATCTGTTCCGCCATGTCAACTCTGCAGCGCTACGCGCTTGCCCCGGCGAGTGCCGCCATGAAGTCGTCCTCGCCCTCGTAGCCGAGCATGATCTGAGCACACTGAAAGCCCGAGAAGATGGCTCGGAGGCTGCCGGTGCCCGGCTCTGTCCAGTGGCCTGACAGGAAAAGGCCCTCGACCGGTGACACCCGCGGTAGTCGCTTCGGCGTGCATTGCTGCGGCGTGTTCTCCCAGCCATAGATGGCACCAGCTTGGTTTCCGCTCCAGGCGAGGAACGTCTCGGGCGTCGCGCTCTCGAGGAACGTCAGACCAGCGCGGAAGCCCGGTAGCAGGCGCTCGACCTCCTGCACGAGAAGCTCGGTGTAGCGTGGCTTCGCATCCTCCCATGGCTCGCCGATGTCGAACGGCATCAGCGTTGTGAAGATCACGAGGTGCTCGCCGGTCGGCGCGAGGGTTGGGTCGACGAGCGTCGGCATGCTCAGCCACATGCCGCCAGGACGGTTCGCGAGCAGGTCCCTGTAGGCGTCGTCGTGGTCCCAGTGACGGTGCACGAAGATCTCGTGCGGCAGCCCGAACTGCGAGACGTCGAGCGTCGTCGCGGCAAAGATCGCGAAGGCGGACAGCGATGGCTTCATCCGCTGGAGACGCTTGGTGTAGCCAGTGGCGACGTGCTCGAGCCCGACGAGATCCTCGAACGTGCTCCGGGCGTCGGCGTTTGAGGCGACCGCCGGCGCCTGCAGCTCGCGGCCGTCGGCGGTGACCACGCCGGTGACCGCTCCATCCTCGACGGTGATCTGGGTGACGGGCGAATTCACGCTTATCTCGCCGCCGTCGCGCTCGATCGAATTGCGAAACGCGCTCACCAGCGACTCGAAGCTCCCCCGCACGTACAACGGTCCACGCTCGAGCATCGCGAACAGCACGGCCGAGAATGTGGTGAACGACAACCGCGAGGGCGGCAAACCGACATACGGCCACATCGCGCCGCATAGCGCCTTCACGCGCGGCTCGGAGATGCAGTCGTCGAGCACCTGCTGGACCGTCGCCGTGCGGTACTTGAACAGCAGCGGGAACCGTTTCACTGCTGCATCGAGGTCACGCAAGCCAAGCCTCGGGGAGAGTTGCTGGGACTCGATGGTGAGCTGTGTGCAAGTCTCCGCGAAGCGGCGGGTCCCGTCCGCGTGACCCGGAAAGTGCTGCGCGTGAGCATCCACGAACTGCTCGAGCCCGACCGGGACAGTCGTGCGCACGTCCGGGAAGTCCACGCCGTACAGGTGCTCGAGCGGGACGAACTCGACCGCGTCGCGGACCCCGAGCATCGTCAGATAGACATCGAGGAACTCTCCGGGGTGCGCCATGGCCGTGATGTGAACGGCCGGATCGAAGACGTAGGAGTCGCGCTGGAACGTGTGCGCGTAGCCGCCCACCGCCCCGGTGCTCTCGAGCACAGCGACGCTCTTGCCCGCCTTTGCCAGCCCCGCGCCGGCCGACAACCCGCCGAGTCCCCCGCCGACGACGATCACGTCGTAACTGTCCTCGCGAAGCATCGGGAGCGGAGCTTAGCTGTTGGTTTTGGGTCCGGGTCAGTAGCGGATCGAGCCGGTGATCGCGAACACGCCGCCGTCAGTCAGCGGGACCGCGGGCGGCGGGGTGTTCGTGGTCGCGCTGTACCTGCCGCCGCCCTGTCCGTTCGCCCCCTTCTGCGTCGCGAGCGCCGCCGCTTCGCTTCCGGGCGGGGGGACCGTGCCGCTGAGGGTCAGCGTGCCGCTCGCCTGCTTGAACGTGCCGGTCCCGCCCACGATCTGCCCCTTGCCGGTGTAGACGAGCGAGCCGCCTTCGCCGCGCGTCGCCGTCCCATTGATCGTGGCTCGGACGCTTCCGGTCTGGAAAAACGTGGCGAGCTGCCACGTGAACGGTGTCGCCGCTCCCGTGGCGAAGAGCGTCCCCCCGGTCGGCGCGGTGACCGTCTGAGTCACGAGCGCCGCACCCCCGCCGGTCGGAGAGCCGGTTTGAAGCCCGTCGATCGCGCTGGTCGTGCCCGTCTCCTCACGGGTCGTTGTGCGAAGGTAAAACGAGACGGGCCGGGTCTGCTTCCGGGCGGGAGAGCTCCCGAGGATCACCAGCGCGATGACTACTGCGCCAGCGAGCACGATCATGAGGGCGATGGGCGCGACCCGCGAGATCGTCGTGGCTCCTCGCCTCGGTGGACCTGCGTCGCCCGGTCGTCGACCGTTGGCCGTCTCGGGCGGCGGCGGAGAGGCAGCGTGTGAGGGCGAAACGGCCGCAGGGGGCGCCGGTGCTTGGGGTGTCGCGGAGGCGGCGGCGGCAAGCGGCGTAGCGGCCGCGGGCGGTCGGACGGGCGCTGGGACCTGCGCGCCGAACCGGGTTCGGTCATCCGGAGCCGCGACGTCTGTGCCGCGCGCGCTGTCCGGCATCTCGATCTCGATGTCCGTGTCGCCGACCGTGACGGTCGCGCTGGTGGTCACGACCTGCGAACCGGTGAGCCGCGAACCGTCGATGAAGGTCCCATTCGCGGAGCCCAGATCTTCGATCACGATCCCCCCGCCGGGTGCCGGGCGCAGCACTGCGTGGCGGCGGGAGACGAGGGACTCCGCGATTGTGAGGTCGGCATCGACGCGGCCGATCGAAATCGGTCCCGTCACGCGCAGCGAGGTGCCGGCCGCCGGTCCGGAGCGCACCCGCACGATCGGCGCGCCCGGTCGCTCACGGTCGTTGCCGACGCTCGCACGATGGGCGGTGGCCTCTCCGAGGTTTGCGATGATCGGACGGGCGGCGGCCTCGCCGGCGTGCAGGTCAACGGTGAACTCCGATCGCCCGGCGCGAATGAGGGTTCCTGCGGGCACCGTCATCGCTCCGGTGATGCGATCATCCCCCACGAACGTGCCGTTCGTCGAGTCGAGGTCCTCGACGAGGATCCCATCGGCAATCGCATGCACAGCGAAGTGACGGAGCGAGAGCTCGTCGTCGTCGATCGAGACCTCGGCACGGCGACCAACGACGACTCGCCGGTCGATATTCACCGACTTTCCCGCCATCGGGCCAGACGTGACGGTGAGGATGCTCATGCGTTGCTCATGTTCCCAGCCGGCGGCTAGTAGTTGACGGTCCCGTTGAGCGTGAACGTCGCGTGGGTGGACCCGGGCGGACGACCACCCGAGAACGCGAAACCACCACCCGCGTCCTTGTAGATCCCCGTGCCGCCGGTGAACACTCCGTGCCCGATCACGTGGACGCTGCCGTCCTTCATTGGTGTCGCCTCCGCGGTGATCACGCTGGACAACGTCGCGTCGGCGAACCGGGTTGCGGCCGAGGCGGTGACAGGAGTCACGGTGCTCAGCGGAACCACACCCGGCGGGACGAGGTAGACCTGATCGATCGTGGCGCCGCCCGTGGTTGCGGGTCCGCCGATGAAGTCACCCGCGAACAGGAAGATCGGCGCGTCGGACACGATGATTGCCGTGTGCATGACGCCAGAAATGTGGTGCGGAGACTGGGAATGCTCGGCGCTCGTCTGCGCGACGATCATGAGTAGGGAGATAACGCCGCCAACGAGCAGGATGACGGCACGGATCAGGATCTCGTTGCGCTTGGTGGCCGGCGATCGGGGAGAACCGCTGCCGGATGCGGCCCTCGCATGCGCAATCTCGAGCGTCGTTCCGCCGATCTCGATCGTGGCGCCGTCCTGCACTGTCACCGCACCACTTATGCGCCGCCCGTCGACGAACGTGCCGTTGGTCGAGCCGAGATCCTCGACGACAACGCCGAGGCCCACAGGGGCAAGGCGCAGCTCAACGTGACGACGCGACAGCTGATCGTCGGCGACCGTCAGATCCGTGCCCTCGCGACCGATGCTGAGCGTTCCATCGAGCTTCACCGCCTGGCCGCGAGCGGGCCCCGCGATGATGGTGATGATGACCTCAGGCACCGAGGAAGGCTGCGGCATCGAGCGCATGATACGCCGAGTCGGCGGCCCCCGACAAGCGGCCCGCGCGCTTGACAAACCGAGTGACCTCCGAGAGAGTTCAGCCCCGACTTGGCCGACCGCACGCACGACAAGGGCGACGCAGTGGGAGCGAAGGTGGGGGCAAGCTTCCCGCTCGTTCTCAAGGTCGTGGCGGGGCGTGCCAGCGGCACGATCCTCGAGGTCGGGGACGAGCCGCTCGTGCTCGGTCGAGACGCACCGGGCGATGCGCGGCTCGGCGGCGACCCGGAGCTGTCCCGCCAGCACTTGAAGGTGTCTCGCTTCGACGGGGATCGCCTCCTCGTCGAGGACCTCAAGTCCACCAACGGCACGTTCGTCAACGGCGGCGAGGTGGCCGGACCGACCGTGGTCGGCGCCGACGACGCGATCTGGCTCGGCACAACGACGCTGCTCGCACAATCCCCGGCAGTGGCACTGCCCGAGGTCGCGCCGAGCTGCCCGCCCACCCCTTCGCCACAGGGCGGCTTTCTCAGCCGACTGGCGGACCACTCGGCCCGCCATCCCAAGCGCGTGCTTGCTGGAGTCGGCGTCTTCCTGCTGATCGCGATCGCGGTCGGTGGGCCTGTGCCAAAGCTGCTGCGGGACAACCAGGGATTCGAGGATCGCGGCTCGACGAGCTACAAGACCTACAACAACATCGCGAACCACAGCGGCGCCTACCCGGAACCGATGCTTGCGCTCGTGAGCAGACCGGGGAACATCACAACCCCACAGGGGCGCGCAGAACTCACCGCGATCGAGGAGAAGATCTCCTCCGGAGGAGACCTCGCGAGCTGCACCGGCGAAACCTGCTTTCACGGCAAGCAGATCTTCGACGCGTTCAACACGGGCGATCCGTTCCTCCTCTCCCGCGACCGGCGCGAGGCGCTGATCGCGACGTTCTTCAAGGGCACTTCGCAGCAGGCGCGCGAGGACAGCGCCAAGAGCCTCCACAAGAACCTCGAACACAATTCCAACGTCCTGCTCGGCGGTGGCCCGATCCTCTTCCCTGAAGTGCGAGATCAGGTGTCCAAGGATCTGGGCAAGGCCGAGCTCCTGGTGTTCCCGATCCTGTTCCTGCTCTCGCTGTTCGTGTTCCGCGGGGTGGTCGCCGCGCTGCTCCCGATGCTCGTCGGCGGCATCACGGTGTTCGGAACGTTTCTGGCGCTGCGGATCGTCGACCTGTTCGTCCCCGTCAACATCTTCGCCCTCAACCTCGTCATCGGCCTGGGGCTCGGCCTGTCGATCGACTACACGCTGTTCATGGTCTCGCGCTATCGCGAGGAGCTCGTCCGGGTGGGCGCCGGCCGGCCGCCGAACGAGGCTTACGGGGCCACGCCCGTCTCTCCTGCCGGCGCGCCGGGTGGCGCGTTCATCGGCAGTCAGGCCGAGGCGGTGCGGCGGACGGTACTGACGGCGGGGCGCACGATCCTGTTCAGCTCAACCATGGTCGCGGTCGCAGTCCTGTCGCTCGTGATCTTTCGCCAGCCGTTCGTCTACTCGATGGGAATCGGGGGCGTCTGCTGCGCGATCGTCGCAGTTCTCGTGTCGCTGTTCGTGCTGCCCTCGATGTTCATGCTGCTCGGTCCGCGTATCAACGCCGGGGCTCCGCGACGCTGGCGCGAGGCGAACCTGCGCATCGCGAGCCGCGCGCAGAGCGGACCGTGGTACCGCCTCGCCCAGGCGGTCATGCATCGTCCGCTCGTGGTCGCGGTCTCGGCCGCCGCGGTCCTCCTCTCGGCCGGCTTCGCCTTCACCCAGATCAAGTACATCGGCGTCAACGCCAGCGTGCTGCCGACCGGCCTGACGGCGCGCCAGCTCGACGACCGCGTTGAAGCCAATTTTCCGGCCAACCCTTCCGCGCAGATCGAAGTTCTGTTCGACGCCCCCGCAAACGCCGGGCCCGCCATCCAGTCCTATGTCAATTCCATCGGGACGCTGCGCGACGTGGCGTTCATCCCCCCTCCGCGCAAGCTCAACGGCGATCACTGGCTCGTGAGCGTGCAGCCGTGGGGAGACGGCCTGTCCACGCAGGTGAAGGACCTCACCAGAACGATCGTCGCGCGTGCGGGGCCGTTCCCGAAGCAGGTGACGGGGCAGGCTGCAGACTACTTCGACCAGGCCAAGAGCTTCCGCGAACATCTGCCCTACGCGTTGGCGCTGTTGGCGTTGACCACGATCGTCGTGCTCTTCCTGATGACCGGATCGGTCGTCCTGCCCATCAAGGCGCTGATCCTGAACCTGCTGACCGTCTCGGCGACGCTCGGCCTGCTCGTCCTCGTGTTCCAGGACGGCCGCTTCGAAAGCCTGCTCGGCTACCACAGCGTGGGCGCGATCGATTCGACGCAGCCGATCCTGATCGTCGCGATCGCATTCGGTCTGTCGACCGACTACGCGGTCTTCCTGCTCACGCGCATCAACGAAGCTCGCATCGAAGGCGCCACGAGCGACGAGGCCGTCGCGATCGGTCTCGAGCGCACGGGCCGCATCGTCACGCAGGCGGCGCTGCTGTTCTGTGTCGCGGTGGCTGCGTTCGCGACCTCGAACGTCATCTACATCAAGGAGGTCGGGCTTGGTATGGGCATGGCCGTCATCATCGACGCCACGATCGTGCGAGCGCTCCTGGTTCCGTCGCTGATGGCAATGCTGGGCTCGCGCAACTGGTGGGCCCCAGGGCCCCTGCGCAGGCTGCACAACAAGATCGGATTGAGCGAGTCGTGACCCTCGCCCGACGTCAACCGAGAGATGGAGGAGCAAGATGGTAGAAGCACCGGGAGGAGCAAGATGGTAGACGCACCGGCGCAGGACGGTAGACGCGCGTTGATCGTCGGAAGCGGGATCGCCGGCGTGACGAGCGCATATGCGCTCGGCAAGGAGGGCTGGGATGTCAGCGTCCTGGAGAAGGCGGGCGACGTGAAGAACCTCTACGTCGGCTCCGGCATCCATCTCTGGAACAACACGATGCGGGCGCTCAAGATGCTCGGGCTGGACGACCGCGTGATGGCGGTCAGCGGGCCGGGCTCCGTGGTCGAGCACATGAAGTTCTACACGCCCAAGGGTCGTCTGCTCGCCGACGTCAAGTGCGGCGAGATGGGCCGCAAGATCGGCGGCGACTGCGTGGGCATCAACCGAGCCGAGCTGTTGCCCTCGCTCGCGGAAGCGCTCGACCCCGGCGTCATCAGGACCAACTGCGAGGTCGACCGCTTCGAGCAGGATGCGACGGGGGTGACGGCTCATCTCAAGGACGGCAGCAGCGAGCGCGGAGATGTTCTGATCGGCGCCGACGGCATCCGTTCCGTCGTCCGCTCGCAGCTCCTCGGCGGACTCGAGGAGCCCCGTTACGCCGGGTACACCATCTGGCAGGGCATCATCACCAACGTGACGCCAGAGATGGCTCCGCTCGGCGACTTCCCGCTCCTCTATGGCCCGGGACTGCGGTTCTGCTACTACCGCGTGAGCGACGAGCGCTTGTACTGGTTCGGTGTCGCCAACGCAGACCCGGGTGGCACGGACCCGGTGGGGCGGGTCAAGGAGTCTCTGCTCGAGCGGTTCGCAGGCTGGGCCTTCCCCACTGAAGCGATCATCGAGGCGACCGAGGAGGAGGTCATCCACCGGCGCGACCTGTACGACCGTGATCCGATCAAGCGTTGGGGCGAGGGTCGAGTCACGCTCGCAGGTGACGCCGCGCATCCGATGACGTTCGACATCGGTCAAGGCGCGGGACAGGGGATCGAGGACGCGGTTGTGCTCGCGCGCTACCTGTCGCAGGGTGGGGACGTCGCCGAGGCGCTGCGCGGCTACGAGCAGCGGCGTCAGAAGCGAACGGCCCACATGCAGAACCTCTCGCGGGCCGTCGGGCGCTTCGGCCGTTGGAAGCATCCGGTGGCCGTGCACACGCGCGAGCTCGTCACGTGGGCGTTGCTTGGGAACCCGATCGGCGCCAAAAACATTGAGCGCGACCTCGCTTATGACTTCTGAGGCAGCGCCGATGACGCGTTGACCGGTCAATCCTTGCGACTCGCGGTCATCGGCGCGACTGGATGGCTCGGCGGGCTGTTCGTGCGCGAGGCGCTTGCGCGCGGGCATTCTGTCACGGCCGTGGTGCGCGAGCCGGCGGGCGCCGCCCGCCTGCCAGAGGGCGTTGCCAGCGCGCTCGCGAGCATCCATGACACACCCTCGCTGGCAGCGGCGATCGGCGGCCACGACGCCGTCCTGAGCGCCTACCGCACACCCAAGGAGACGCCGGAGCTGATGCTTCCAGGCGCGCGAGCCCTGCTCGACGCCGCGCGTCAGCGGTCCGTCGCGCGCGTCGTCTGGATCGGCGGGACGGGAGCGCTACGGCTCCCGGGCGGCGCCGGCGACATCGTCGACGTGCCCGGCTTCCCGGAGGAGTGGAAGCCGATCACGCTCGCGCATCGCGACACCCGCGACCTCTTTCGCGCCGAGGCGGGCGACCTCGAATGGACCTATGTGAGCCCGCCCCAGACGATCGAGGACGGCGAGCGGACCGGCGCCTATCGTGTCAGCGTCGACGAGATGGTGCTCGGCGTCGAAGGGCCGGGGCGCATCTCCTCGCAGGACTTCGTAGTCGGGCTCCTCGACCTGATAGAGCGCCGCGAGCACATCGGCGAGCACGTCACGTTCGCGTACTGACGGGCGCCGTCGCAGACGGTTGGGGTCGGTGTCGGTCACCCAAGCCAACGCGGGTCGGGCTCGGTCACCTAAGCCAACGCGTTCGGCACGAAAACTACTGCCTCCCGGCCGTCTTACCGAGGCTGTCGTCGGTGCCCCCACCTAATGCTTCCCGGGTCGTCAGCAGTACCACGCGCAACACCTCGTCCGGAGCGTCGAAGACGGGCGCATGCCCGCAGCCCGTCATCGTCTCGTTGCGCACGCCGGGCCAGGGGCGGCTCGATTGGCGTGACCTGGCTGTCGAGCTGCCCCCAAGCGAGGGTGACGGGCACCCGCAGGCGCTCCCAGTCCTCGAAGCGTTCGGCTTCCATCGCCCGGCGCGTGGCCTCGAACGCCGGTGCGGTGGCGATCGCCCTGGAGAAGCGGACGAGTGAGTCCACGGAGGCGCGCTCGGGGTGGGCGATCACGTCGCCGAGCACCAGGCGGCGAAACCTGTGGCTCCGCAGCAGCAGCGGCATCAGCGGCACCACGGCCCGCGGTGGCGCCCGCGGGATCGGGCGCGTCGGACCAATCCCCGAGGGGCACATGGCAGTGACCGAAAGGGCCCGGTCGAGCACTGCCAGCTCGAGGGCGACCCAGGCCCCGAGCGAGGTCCCCGCGGCGTGTACCCGCGCGAGCCCGAGCTCGTCCAGCCAGCTCGCCAGTGCGAGGGCGATCCGTCGCGGAGACGGAGCCTCTCCAGGCGCCAGCATCGGTGAGCTCCCGAATCCGGGCAGATCGGGAATCAGCAGGTCGCGGCACTCGGCCAGCCGCGGAGCCACGTTGGCCCAGAAGCCGCGTTCGCTGCCGAGCGGATGCAGGAGCGCGAGCGGCGGACCCGCGCCCAGCCGCTCGTAGCTGATGCCCCCTGACATGACTCCTCGCAATCCTGTCGTATGGTCTGGCCTGTCAGGATCTGCCGGCCCCCGCGGCGCACGCGTCTGCCGCGATGTCGGCTCGGCGATGCTACTAAGGACGAACACGCGGCGCCGTCCTGCGCGGTGGGATAGGGTCTCCTTGCGATGGGCAAGTGCGCGTTTCTGTACCCGGGGCAGGGCTCGCAGCGCGTCGGCATGGGTGCCGACATCCTCGCGGCTCGCCCGGAGGTGATGGAAGGCTTCTTCGACGCGGCCCAGGGCGCCTCGGGGCTCGACATCCGCACCCTGTGCCTGGAGGGACCGATCGAGGAGCTGACGCGCACCGAGGTCGCCCAGCCGGCGCTGTTCGCGGTCTCGATGGCGATGACGGAGCTTGCCCGCGAGGCCGGTCTGCAGCCGGACTTCGTCGCGGGGCACAGCCTCGGCGAGTACACCGCAGCTGTCGCCGCCGGCTGCCTGAGCCCCGCCGACGGGGTCGCGCTCGTGTCCGAGCGCGGCCGGCGCATGGCAGAGATACAGTCGCAGCGCCCCGGCACGATGGGGGCGGTCATCGGCCTTCCCGCCGAGCAGGTGAGCGAGCTGTGCCAGACGGCGCGAGCCGCGGGCTCCGTCGCGCCGGCGAACCTCAACACACCGACGCAGACAGTCGTCTCGGGGGAGGAGGAGGCGGTCGTGAGGCTGCTCGAGCTCGCCGAGCAGGCGGGCGCGGAACGTGCGATCCGCCTGCAGGTCGGGGCGGCGTTCCACAGCGAGCTGATGGAGCCCGTCCAGAGCGGCCTGGCGAAGACGATGCAGCAGCTCGAATGGCAGGATCCGCACCCGCCGCTGGTCTCGAACGCGTCCGCGCAGGCGGTCGACAGCGCGAGCGGCGTCCGCGAGGCGCTGGTCGCACAGATCGCCAGCCCCGTGCTGTGGGTGGACTGCGTTCGCACGCTGATCGACGCCGGCGTGACGTCGTTTCTGGAGCTTGGCCCGGGGCGCGTGCTCAGCGGCCTCGTTCGTCAGATCGAGCCGGAGGCCGAGACGTTCGCGGCCGACTCGCCCAAGAAGCTTGCGAAGTTCCTCGACCGCGCCGGCGCTTGATGGGGCGCACCCACCAATGCGGTCACGTTCGCCGACAGCGCAAGCCCTGCTAACTGCCGGCGTCCCTGCCGGCGGCGCAACCTAGAAGACAGGCGTGATCGTCGAACGCAACGTCGCCGTTCCGATGCGCGACGCCGTCCTTTTGCGTGCCGATGTCTATCGCCCTGAGGCTCGCGAACGGGTTGCGGCGGTGCTCGGGCGCACCCCCTACGACCGGACCTTCGGACCGACGCCACCGTCGATCCTCGAGCCCGAGCGAGCAGTCGAGGAGGGGATCGCGCTCGTCTGCATGGACGTCCGCGGCCAGCACGGCTCCGACGGTGAGTTCTATCCCTTCCGCGCCGAGCGCGCCGACGGCCATGACTCGGTCGAGTGGGTGGCCGCGCAGGACTGGTGCAGCGGCGCCGTGGCGATGGCCGGGCGTTCCTACGCGGCGGCGACGCAGTGGCTGGCCGCCGCTGCACAGCCGCCCCATCTGCGTGCGATCGCGCCGGTCGTCGTCGGCAGCAACTACTTCGACGGATGGGTCTACCAGGGCGGAGCGTTTCAGCTCGGCTTCAACCTCTTCTGGGTGCAGATGATGGCCGGGCGCGGCGGGCGTCGCCCGCCGCTGCAGGAGCAGTACAGCCACCTGCCGCTCAGCACCGCGCCGCTGGTTCAGAGCAGCCCGGGCGGGCGCTACTATCGCGAGTGGCTCGAGCACCCGGTGCTCGACGATTACTGGCGCGCGCTGTCGATCGATGCCGGCTACCGCGACGTCCGGGTGCCGGCATTCAACGTCGGCGGCTGGTATGACATCTTCCTCGGCGGCACGCTCGAGAACTTCTCGCGCATGCGCGCCGACGCCGCGACCGAGCGCGCCCGCACGCACACCCGGCTGCTGGTCGGACCGTGGGCGCATGGCAGCACCTACGGCGCCTACCCCGATCACAGCTTCCCCGTGTTCGACGGCAAGGATCAGATCGACCTCGCCCGAGTTCAGCTCGCCTTCTTGCGCGAGCACCTCGGCTGCGAGCGCGACGAGGAGGCGGCGCTCGACCCGAGCCGGCCGGTGCGGATCTTCGTGATGGGCGAGAACGCCTGGCGCGACGAGTCGGACTGGCCGCTCGCGCGGGCCTCGCCGCAGCGCTGGTTCCTGCACTCTGAGGGTGACGCGGCGCAGGCGGGGGGGACGCTTTCCGAGCGAGCACCCGACGCCGAGCCGTTCGACAGCTACATCTATGACCCCGCCAACCCGGCGCCGACGGTCGGCGGACCGACCTCGCTTCCGGCGGCGTTCATGCGCACCAACTCGGGCCCTATGGACCAGCGCCGCGTCGAGGAGCGCGACGACGTGCTCGTATACACCTCGGCCGCGCTCGAGCACCCGCTCGAGGTCACCGGGCCGCTGACGGTCGTGTTGTATGCGGCGACGAGCGCACCCGACACGGACTTCGTCGCCAAGCTCTCCGACGTAGGCCCGGAGGGGTTCTCGCGCATCCTCGCCGAGGGCATCATCCGTGCGCGCTATCGCGACGGGTATGAGCAGCCGGTCGCCCTCGAGCCCGATCGGGTTTACCGGTATGAGATCGACCTCGTGGCGACCAGCAATCTGTTCTTCGCCGGTCACCACATTCGCCTGGCCATAACGAGCAGCTCCTTCCCGCGCTTCGATCGCAATCCGAACACGGGGCGAGCGCTTGGCGAGGACGGGCCCGGGGACCTGCGCTCGGCCACCCAGCGCGTGCTCCACGGCCCCGACCACGCCTCGCACATCGTGCTGCCGGTGGTGCCGCGCGGCTAGCTTCTCGCATCAAGTCCCATCTGGTAGGTTCGCCGACATGACCAGGGTGGTCGGGGCCGGGATCGGGGGTCTTGCACCTCGATCGCGCTGCGCTCCTCCGAGGTCGAGCTCGTCGTGCTGGAGCGTGCCGCTGACCTGGCCAAGGTCGAGCTCGGAGCCGGGATCACGTTGTGGTCCAACGCGATGCTGATCCTCGACAGGCTCGGCGTCGGCGCCGAGGTCCGCCGGCGTGGTGCGGTCTTGAGCTGCTTCGAGCAGCGCAACGCGCGCGGGCGACTGCTCTCGCGCTGGCCGCTGGACGAGATGGCGCGCCGCCTCGGCGCTCCCGTGTGGGGAATCAACCGGCCCGATCTCCACGCCGCGCTGGTGGGCGGCGGGGGAGAGCAGGTCAGGACCGGCTGCAACGTCGAGAGCTCGGCCGGCTCGTAGACGCGTTGCAGCGCAAGCGCTTGAGGCCCTGCCACATCTGGGCAAAGCAAACAGCAATGGTCCGATCCGGGAGCTACGGATTCCGAAGTGCCGGTACCAAGGCAGCGTCCGCCGTGCCTGCCATACGCTGGTCGCTTGTTCGGCTCGACGCTCAAGCTGATCGCGCTGATCGCGCCGCTTGGGCTCGACACCCTCGGGGTCGCAGTGGTGCTCGGCATTGCAGGCTTCCCGTCTCACCGACGCCTCCAGCTCTCGCTTCTGTTCGCGGCCTTCGAGACGGCGATGCCGCTGATCGGCGTGATACTCGGCGTGCCCCTGGGCGAGGCGATCGGAGGTGTTGCCAACTACGTCGCCGCCGCAGTCATCGGCGCACTCGGCGCCTACATGCTTCTCGCCCGCGGCGACGAGAGCGAAGGCGAACGACTGCTCTCGATGACCCAGCGCGGACGCTGGAGCGCGCTGGCGCTTGGCGCGAGCATCAGCCTCGATGGCTTGGCCATCGGCTTCAGCGCGGGACTCCTGGAGCTGCCGATCCTGCCGATGGCCGTCGCGATCGGCCTGCAGGCTTTCGTCGTCACGCAGGTCGGGGTGCGGGTGGGCAGCCGCGTCGGTGAGAGAATGCGTGAGGCCGCCGAGAGGCTCGCGGGCTTTGCGCTGATCGCACTCGGGAGCGTGCTTCTGATCGCCCAGCTGACTGCGTAGAGCCCACCTCCGGTGGCGATGGGACGAACGAGGAGTCAGGAGTCTCGATCGGGAGACAGCGACGGCATTGTCGGCGCTCGATGGCCCCTGTGAAGGCGCCAAGCGCTGCAGGGCTCGGCAGCCTGTCTCCTCGCCTCGACATCCGCGCTGTGATGGACGCGGCGGGCCTGGAGCGCGCCTCGCTCCTCGGTTTCTCAGAGGGTGGCCCGCTGGCGATGCTGTTCGCCGCCACCTACCCCCACCGCACGGCGAACCTCGTGGTGTGGGGCTCGTACGCGAGCATGATGCGCCGGCCGGGCTACCCGCGGGGACTTACGCCGGAGCAGGTCGAGGAGGCTGGGTGTATGTTCGGCGAGCGTTGGGGCACCGGGGATGACCTGGGTTATTTCCAGCCGAGCCAGCGCGATGACGCCGCGACGCGGCGCTGGTGGGGGCGTTATCAGCGGATGGCCGCGAGTCCGGGGTCTGCGCTGGCGCTCCTGCGGATGAACGCCGAGATCGACGTTCGCGGCGTGCTCAGCGCGATCAGCACACCGACCCTGATCCTCCACAGGCGTCATGACGTGCTCATTGAAGTCGAGCACGGCCGCTACCTCGCGCAGCACATACCCGGCGCTCGTCTCGTCGAGTTCGACGGCGACGATCACTGGCCGTGGTACAGCGACATGCCCCCGATCGTCGAAGAGATCGAGGAGTTCCTCACCGGTGCGCGCCGCGGGCCCGAGCCGACGCGGGCGTTGGCGACCGTGCTGTTCACGACATCGTCGGGTCGACCGAGCGCGCGACGCAGCTCGGCGACAACCGCTGGCGCGACCTGCTGCAACGACACGACGCGATGGTCCGCGATGCACTGACGCGCCATCACGGCCACGAAGTAAAGACCCTCGGCGACGGCTTTCTCGCGATGTTTGACGGCCCGGCGCGTGCTATTCGCTGCGCTCGCGCGATCCGCGACGAGGCGCGCGAACTCGGGCTCGACGTGCGCTCGGGGCTTCACACCGGCGAGTGTGAGCTGATAGGCGACGACATTGGCGGCATGGGTGTCCACATCGCTGCGCGGGTCGCCGCGCTCGCCAGCCCGTCCGAGGTGCTCGTCTCGCGGACGGTTACCGACCTCGTCGCGGGCTCGGGTATCGCGTTCGAGTCCCGGGGAGCGCAGCAGCTGAAGGGCGTTCCTGGCGCTTGGGAGCTGTTTGCCGCGACTGACTGAGACAGACGGCGGGGTCCTTTGAGTGCCGCAGGAGGGCTACGGTCTAGCGCGGCTGCTAGGTCGTCGTACGCGCTAAATCACTCGGTCCGACGAGGACGAAACCAGGCGCCTCCTACCTGGGCTCAGGGCGTCAGTGCCGCGGCGACCAGTGCCGTGTCCTCCGAGGCGCGGACGAAGCAGACCTTGCCGTCGCGGAACTTCCAGTAGTGGTGGAGGTTCATCGTGACGTCCTTGCCGGTGGCCGTGACCGTGAACGCATACCGAAGGAACACGTGGACGTCACCGTCGTCGTTGCTCGCGAAGCTCAGCGGCGTGAACTCGGTGACCGGACCGGTCTGCGCGATCCCCTCGAAGAAGCTCGGGACCTCGCCCTTGCCGTGCTTGGCGCCGTACCACGGCGCGGACTCGATCGCGGCGTCGGTAGACCAGTCGACATCGTTGGTCACACGCTCGAGGATTGCCTCCACGTCCCCGCGACCGAACGCGTCGTACATTGCCTTCACCGTCTCGATGTTCTGCTCGGCACCCACTCTTGGCTCCTTTCCCACAGGTCTTGGTGAACGGCGGGATCATGTCATGGCGGGCTGGCCTAGCGGGTCCATGCCTGACGTGGGGGTCGCGAGCCGTGATTTCCCGATTGGCCGATGCTCGTTGTAGTCGCGGAGGCGGGGGCACGCGAGCAGCTGCGCGAGCACGGTCGCTCCTCGGCCACGATCCGCTTGGCCCATGGGCGTGATTTAGCGCGTACGAAGGCAACTTTGCGGGCCCGCGCCCTTCGTACATCGCGAGAGGGCGCCGAGCATGGTCGGAAATACCCTCGGGCTCCGGCGGTCCGGAGCCGGCCCTCCATGCGCTAACCGCCTCCGTTGAGTCGCCGTGCCACTTCGACAACGGAGGTGCGCTCGTAGAAGTCGACCGCGACGAGGGCGCCGTTGATCCCGCGCGCATGCGTGCAGCGCTCGATCCGCGAGCGCAGGAAGCTTGAGCGACCGATCTGGCTGTTCACCGTGGGGCTGGGTGGAAAGGGGGGGATCCAGTGGTTGATCAACAGCAGCGAGCTGCTGTGCTCGCCGCGGTAGCGAGCGCAGCTGAGCTGGCCGGGCCGCAGCGCGCCGAGCGGGGTGTCCTGGATGAACGAGAAGGCGGGCATGTACCAGGCGGGCGATCCGCCCTTCTCCTCGGCGAAGACCAGCAGGCGCTGTCCGCGGGTGATGAGCTCGCCGAGGGTCGGGCCCGGTGTGTGCCGGTCGAGCGTCGCGACGTACCGCGTGAGCCCGGCCTGCTCGAACGCTCGCTCGATCGTCGACGGCGGGACGTAGTCCTCGACGATCACCACCAGGACCTGATCGGGATGGCGCTCGAGGAAGCTCCGTATCACCTCCAATTCCCGGCCCAGCGGCTCCGCGCCGAGCTCACACAAGGTGTGACACAGGTAGGGCTCGGACTTCCCGCTGAGAGTACCGAGGCCGACGCCCCCGGCGACCCTGTCGGCGACGCGCAGGGCGAGCGCGGGCACCTGTTCGGCGACCTTGTTGCGGTCCGAGCCCTCGGCGGCGAGGTCGGTCCGCACCCGTCCCGTCGCCGGGTCATAGACGCCGTAGTGCACATCGATCAGAAACGCGCGGATGCCGTCCTGCAGCTGGCGTGAGATCCCGTAGGTCTGGTTGGCGAAATACCAACCCGGCTCAGCCGAGGCGGCGAAGGAGTTGTGTGTGCCCGCAAAGATGACCTCATCGATGCGGCGGGAGCACAGGGCGGCCGCGCCGTTGCAGCTCGTCGCCGCCCGAGTGTGGCCCTTCTGCTCGGAGCACCCGGTCGCCGCGAGCAGTGCGAGCGCCGCGAGAAGAGCGATCGTGGTGCGACGCGCGGGCCGGCCGCGCCGGATGGATGAATCGTCCAGGTTGGGCAAACGCTGAGAGCAAAGCAGAGTCGCAGGAGCCGGGCGCCGCCGGTCGAGCAGCACGGGCGCAAGCCCAAGCGAGCGGTGATCGGCCACGCCACGGTGAGACTCAGCGCAAGTGCGAAACGGACGGCATGGGTGCACATCAATGCGAAGGCCGAACGTCGCCTTAGCGGGTTCTCGGCCCTAACGTTGACCACGAGCACGTCGGCCAACTACGTCGGCCAACTATCACGGTGGCCACACCACAGCGTCGACGACGGCCACGGTGCGCCGCTGAGCGGTTCTTGGCAGACGGCTTGTTACGCCGGAGGGACTCGAATTCCCGACGCACGGACCACGGTCTAGCGTGGCTGCCAGGTGGTCGTACGCGCTATATCACTCTGTCCGAGGTCGACAGGTTCTGCGCGTCAGCACAACGGGTCGAGCGTCGTTGGAAGCGCCCGCTCTCGTCCAAGGGGGCGGTCTCGATCAGACGAGTTGACTTGCTCGCAATCGTCGCGATGCAGAGGCCAGCACATCCCAGGAGCGCCGCCACGCGTACTTGCGCAATGCCTGCGCGAGCGATCGTCTGCCCTGCGCGGCGTGGATCGCTATCGAGACTCGTGCGCTGCACAAGTCTGCAGCGGCGCAAATGGGCAATGCTCCGCTGCCGCCCTCGTGGCGATGCAGCACAGTTCGCGCTCGCCGCCTGAGCCGGACTTAGCAGCGCGCCCGCCACGCCACCGGCAATCCGTAGTACCCGGGTTGCTGATGCGTGCGGGTACCGATGACGGTCTGGACACTCTCGCGCTTCGAGCCGGTGGTTGTCGTGGTGGCGTGGGGCGGGTACCATGACGCGACATCAGAGGAGGAGGCGGCGATGATGGCCAACGAGCATCGACTCACGCGTAGGGATTGGTCCTCGACGAGGGTTCACCGCAGCGTCGCGCTCGCACTCCTGCTGGGGGGCCTGTTACTGGCCGGCGCGACCAACGCAGCTGCGTACACGTTCACGCCGGTCGCGGGCTCGCCGTTCGCGGGCGGCTCGGCGTTCTCCACGGGCGGGCATCAGGTCGTCTTCAGTCCGCGCGGGGCGTACCTCGTGGACGCCTCGTTCAGCGGCGTGTCCGTGCAGACGGTGTCCAAGAGCGGCAAAGTGGGCGCGCCATATGGCCCCATTGCGAGCCCCGTTGCGTGCAAGCCGCATAAGGGTATACCGATCAACACCGGGCGCATCGACTCGGTCGCGTACAGTCCAAACGGAGCGCTGTTCGCCGAGGCCGAGGAGCCCGGGGCAGGACAGCCCACCGGCACCCTGCGCATCTATCGGGTGCACGGCAAGAAGCTGTCCACGGACTCGTGCCGGACCCTCCCGTACGTCGCGAACTTCTACCACTACGGAAACAACGCGCCCGAGCCCTACTACTCAGTCGCGTTTGGCCCGAACGGCCTGCTCGCGGTCACGAACGAGGGCAAGAACACCGTCTCTGTGTACTCGGTGACTAAGGCCGGCAAGACGCACCCGGTTTCCGGGTCGCCGTTCGCGACGGGCAAGGACCCTGACGCCGTCGCGTTCGGGCCGACGGCGTCCGGCGGCGAGGCGCTGGCGACCGCTAATTGGGGCGCCAACAACGTCTCCGCTTTCTCCGTTTCCAGCGGCGTCGTGGCTCCCGCTGCCGGCTCGCCGTTCGTCGCCCTGGCCGGACCGTCCTCGGTTGCGTTCAGCCCGACCGGCGGGCTGCTGGCGGTCGCCGACTCAACTGCCAGCGAGGTCAACATATATTCGGTGAGCTTCGTCGGCGGCCTCACGGGGGTGGCGGCCGCGCACACCGGCGGCCCCCCGCAGTCGGTTGCGTTCAGCGCCAACGGCGGCCTGCTCGCGACAGCCGACTCCTCTGAGGTGTCGGTGTTCTCGGTCGCGTCATCCGGTCAACTGGCGCAGGTGTCGGGCTCCCCGTTCTCGCCCCCCGGCGAAGCGGTGTCGATCGCGTTCGATGCCGATGGCTTCCTGCTCGCGGTCGCCACAGGCAAGACGGCGGTGTACACCTACCGGTAATGACCGCCGGGCGCGCTGCCGTCGTGGCTCGACGCCAGTATCGATACGATCATGCAGTCGCTTGGGCCGGCGCTCGATGAGACCCCGATCAGGGCAGCGATCGGCAATGCGTTGCGGCCACCCCGAGGACGGAGCTGCACTTGCCCTCGACCCACACAGGATCACCTACACGCCTCTCGCCGACCTGCCCACAGCAACCGAGAAGGTCCGCCGCGACGCTCCGGCGATCGCTGTCTGCGAGTTGTAGGGTTCCCCGACCCACGGACTGTGGTCTCGCGCGGCTGCCCGTTAGTCGCACGCGCTAGATCACTCCGTCCGACCAGATCAGCATGGCCGGCCCGACGCGATCGAAGAAGACAGCACGGAGCGCCCGGTTATGTGCTCGCCTGACACGAACGGCGAGCATAGTAAGAATGTTGAACCAGTCATACAACTGAACCGGAGACCACCAATGCCCGATCTCGCGGTCCCTAGCACAATCACATCGACCGAGAACCTCGAACAAGCGGCCGAGAAGCTGTCCGCGCTCGCTCGCGAGCTCGCGCCGGCGATCGAGACGAATAGACGGCTGCCCGACGAGCTCGTCAGTGGGCTTCGGGCCTCAGGTCTGTTCCGCGCCGGCGCGCCTGCGGCCGTCGGCGCCCCCGAGGCGCCGCCGGACGTAACGTTGCGATGCGCAGAGACGCTCGCCCGCGGCGATGCCTCCGCGGGATGGTGCGTCTCGATCGCCGCCACCAGCAGCCTGCTCGCCGGGTGGCTGCCAGCGGACGGGCTCGCGGAGACGTTCGGCGATCCCGAGAAGGTCGCGGCCGGAATCTTCACCCCACGCGGGCGCGCACGGCCCGTCGATGGTGGTTATCGCGTGTCCGGCCGCTGGGCGTTCTGCAGCGGGATCATGCACTCCGACTACCTGTTCGGCGGGTGCATGGTCGAGGCCGGCGGCGACGACCCGCCGATCATGCGGACGCTCGGGATGCCGACGAGTGACCTGGAGATCATCGACACCTGGCACACCAGCGGCCTACTCGGCACGGGTAGTCACGACGCCGTCGCCGACGACCTCTTCGTCCCCCATCACCGGAGCCTGCGGCTGCTCGATCCGCCGACGTCAGACGCCGCGCTCTACAGGTTTCCGATCTTCGCCTTTTTCGCGCTGTCGATCGCCGCCGCCGCATTGGGCAACGCGCGCGGCGCGATCGACGACCTCACCACGCTGGCCGCCGTCAAGGTCGGGCAGGGATCCAGCCGCACGCTCGCCCAACGCGCGGCCACCTGGAGCGTCGTGGCACAAGCGGAGGCGTCGCTGCGGGCGGCGCGTGCCTTCTACTACCAGGCCATCGACGAGGCCTGGGCAGCGGCACAGCCGGCGAAGCCCGTGTCCGTGAAGCTGCGCACCGGCCTGCGGCTGGCAGCGACGCACGCGGTCCGGACCGCATCCGACGTCGCGCGCAACATGTACGACTTGGGCGGCGGCTCCGCGATCTACGACGACTCCCCGCTACAGCGGCGCTTCCGCGACGCGCACACCGCCACTGCGCACTTCCAGGTCAACCCCACAACCTGGGAGCTGACTGGGCGCCTACTGCTCGACCAGCCGACGGAGACCGCGATGCTGTGACCAGCGAGGTCGGCGTCCTGATTTCCGCTCTGGCTCGAGCGGGGCGGCAAGCCGGCTCCGGCCGCGCCGAATTGAGGCCCATTTGAGACGGATCGCGAGACAGACTCGGCCTACCGCATTAGGATCTTGCCTCCTGCCAGCTAGATGACTGATTCCGAATTGGCGCCGCGCATGGTTAGGAGGCGAGGGGAGCTGGCGCGGCTGTCGAAGGCCGGCGTTGCAACTGCAACGTCGACCACGGAGGTGGCCTCGTGCACGCCGACCTCGACAGCCTGCTCACCGCACTTTATGTGCTGGCGGATGATCTCCTGCCGGCGCGCAGCGGTGCAGGTCGTCGCCCACGGATCACCGATGCTGAGCTCATCGCGCTGGCGGTCGCGCAGATCGTCTTGCAGTGCCATTCCGAGCGGCGGTTTCTGCGGCTCGCGCGCCAGCGCCTTGGGCACTTGTTTCCGTATATCCCCAAGCAGCCGGGCTACAACAAGCGGCTGCGCCGGCTGGCGCCACAGATCTGCGTGCTCATCGACCATCTGGCGCGGATCTCCCCGTCGTTCTGCGACCGCCTGCGGCTGTTGGACTCCACGCCGGTGCCGTGTGGCGCCTCGCGGGAGACCGTCAAGCGCTCTGAGCTTGCCGGCTGGGCCACCTACGGATACTGCGCCAGCCATTCGCGCTACTTCTGGGGTCTGCGACTGTACCTGCTGTGTGCACCCGACGGGATGCCCGTCAGCTTCTGCCTGGCGCCCGCGAACGAGGGTGAGCGGGAGGTCGCCGCGGCGATGCTCGAGCGCGCACGCCGCGAGGGGCTGCTCACCGGCGGGGAGATCATCGTCTCGGACAAGGGTTTTGCGGGGCAGGAGTTCGAGCAGATCGTCGCCTCCCTGGATGCCATGCTCATCCGCCCTGATCGCAAGGACGAGCGACCGCGCTTCGGAAAGCTTGGCGGCATCCGCCAGTGGATCGAGTCGACCTACCAGACAGCCAAGAGCCAGCTCTCCCTCGAGGACCACGGCGGCCACATCCCCGAAGGCGTATGGGCGCGCGTCTGTCAGCGTGTGCTCGCCCTCGCCGCCGGCGTGTGGCACAGCTGGCTGCTCTGGGAAGCCCGCCAGATCGACGCACCCGGGCGGCACTTCACCTGCTACGACCACTGAAGCCGTGCAAACGGAATCAGTCATCTAGTCATACGCGCTGAATCACGCCGTCCGACGTTGACACCGTCCGACGTTGACAGGTTGGGGTCTTCAAGCGCTGGTTTGAGCGCACCCGAGCGCCCGTTGCGCAGCTGCTTGCGGGTAGCCCTCCCCGCGAGTGGGGTCGAGGTCGGGCCGACCGCGCGGCGGGGACCACTCCGGGAGCGCGTCACCAGTCACCGGCGGCCCAGCGCTGCGCTCACTCGACGACCTTCCCGACGATCCATGCCTGGGGAACAGGTCCCCAATAGCGGCTGTCATTGGAGTGTTCGCGGTCGTCGCCCATCAGGAACCACTCACCGGCTGGAACCTTGATCGCAGCGGGCAAGTTGCATGCGGCGCCACCGACGCACACCGTCGGAAATGGTTCGACTTGCGGCACCCCGTTGCGTACGACCGACCCATCGACGACAGCGATCGTTTCGCCGGGTGCCGCGACGACGCGCTTGATGAAGATCTGGTCACTCTCTGCGGGCGTTGACTGCGGGCATACCTCGCTCGCCGGGTACACCACGCCGACACGGGGGGTTCACCGATGGCCCCGGCCAGCGCATGGACGGCAATGACGTCCCCGATGCACGGTACGACCGACGCGTACGCAGAAGTATCGACGTGGACGACTTAGATCCGACACGAAATCGCTCGCAGCTCGACGGTTGGAGGTTCGGCAGCTCGGAGCAGACCCAGCCGTCCCCCGGTGCGCGCTCGCGCAGATCGGGCCCCGGCGCTGCGAGTCAGCGATGGAGTGCGAGTGTCAGTCGGTCCACCAGACCTCCGGCGCCGGCACGCCGTCTCCGCCCTCGGGGCGCGCGGAGCCGATGGCGATCAGATCGAGGCCTTCGGGACCGCTGTGGAATCCGCGGACCGTGGTGGGGGCTACGCGCACGACGTCCCAGGGGCGCAGATCGATGATGTCGTCGTCGAGCTTGATGCGCCCGGAGCCCGAGAGGATGAGATAGACCTCCTCCTGCTCGCGGTGGCTGTGACCCATCGGCGAGCGGGTGTCCGGCTCGTAGCTGATGCGCGTCAGGCCGATGTGCTCTGAGTCGATGTGACCGCGCGCGAAGCGCGCCTGGACGCCCGGAGCCCGCCCGCTGGCCGAATCCTCGATGTCCATGAGGTTCTTGATCGTGTAGGCCGACATGAGATCTCCTTTGCTCTGTGGTGTTGATGGTCGGGTCAGGTCGTCGCCTGCGCCGCCGGCTGGCGGCTGGCTCCCAAATTACGGCGGGACTGTACCGAGGCCCCTCAGAACCGGTGATGCGTCCTGGTGATGCGTCCGTGCCCTGCGGACCCGGTCTCTCGCCGAGGATCGACGGTCCTTCTGAAATGCCGGATCTGGATTCCGACGCACGGACTCTGGTCTGCCGCGGCTGCCAGGTCGTCGCACGCGCTAAATCACTCCGTCCGGCCTAAACACGTTCACCTCTCCGGCCCAGTGCGTCGAGCGTCGTCGAGAACGCCGCGGCTGTGGGCGCGCTGCCTAGGCGCTGATGCCGCCGGGTCACAGCGACCGGACGTGCTCGAGCACCTTCTCGACGTTGACAGGTTCGGCTCTTCAGGAGAGCGCGTCGAGCATCGTCGGAAGCGCCCGCTTTCGTACGCAGCGAGAGTCAGCTCAACCCGGTCGGAGACACTGCTTGTGCCTGCGGCAGCAGGAGCCTGCGCCTTCGCTCGAGGCTAATGCATCGCGTTCATCGCGTGGGTGCTGTGGCCGCCGCTCGGTACCACGAGCCCGGGAACTGCGTGCGGTGCCGCGATGAGCACGGACGCAAGGATTAGCAGGACCGCTGCTGTGCCCCACGTCACCAGACGGCGCCACGGAAGCGTCTTCTCGAGGGTGATCAGCGCCGCAAGGAGCGCCATCCACGCTAGGCTCATCACCCCTAGGGCAAAGAGCGCAGCCATCAGCGCCCAGCAGCAGCCCAAGCACCAGGCGCCATGCCGAGCCCCCATCTCCATGGCCCCATGTCGTCCGTCGCGCCACGTGCCGACGAGGAATCCGAGCGGGCTGCGGCACTTCTCCAGGCAAACGTCCTTTAGCGGCGTGAGCTCGTAGAGCGCGGCGACCGTCAGCACGCCCCCCGCGAACCACTGGCCGCCACTGTGCCAGCTCAGGTCGGCGCCGAACAGGCTCTTGCCAAGTCGGAATAGGCCATAAGAGACCACGCCTGCGACGCCCCATACGAACAGGTAGCCGCTCGTAAACAGCAGCGGTCGGTCCAGCCCGCGTCGGCGCGTCATCTGCGCGTAGAGCGCGACCGTCGGCGAGACCGCCGGGAACATCATCGCGGCCATCATCACGACCCATACGCCGACGAACCAGCCGAGCGCCCCGAGGTCGGTGCCGGGGCCCGCATCCATCCCGGCCATCCGGCCGGCGGTCGACCACCAGGCAAGGGCCGCGAGCAGGAACAGCAGAGCGACGAGCGCCAGCCGCGTCCGCACGGCGGCGAACGCGACGCCAAGCTCGTCGCGAGTTGCGCGACGTTCGGCGAGTGTCGGGAGCCGCGCTGCGCTCAAGCCGCCCACGAGAACTGCGATGTGGAGAAGCCGGCCTTGCCCTGATATTGGATGCCGAAGGCATCGATATTGGATCGCGTCGCCTTCGCCACGTTCAGCTCGGAGCCGGCGGGATGGAAGACGCCGGTGAGCTTTACGGGCTGGCCCGTCGCCACCCCAAAGGGCACGACATCCTCGATCTCGAAGTCCACTGCGTCGCCGATGCGAATCGAGTGGCGCAGGCCATCCTCCTGAACTTCGATCGGCGCGCGCTCTACTCCCAGGTTCTCCGCGATCAACGGCCCCAGGGCTTCCATCGGGCCGCCGAGCGCCCCCGAGAACACGGCGCCGAGCTTCTCGGCCTGCTCGTCAGACGCCGCCGCGTCGATGAAAACGCCAAGGCGCCAGTTGCCCTCGCTCATCACCTTCGGAGTGTCCGCGAGAGCGGCAACAGTTAGCCCACTCACGTCGGTCCCCTCGACTTCACCGTCCTGCACATTGAACACGAGCGTGACCTTGCAGCGGTCGAGCGTCGCGCCGAGCGCGAACGACGCCGTACAGGGGCAGACCACGTCACACGAGCACGTCTCGAAATACGACCCTGCGAGCTTCCAGGACATGCCGCCTCCTAAGGACGAGAGGATCGAACGACGATTATCGTCCCGGGGGCTAGGCAAGTCAATCCGTCGTGCTTGCAATAGCCGGCCGGTGCGATCGGCACTGTCGACGTGAGCACCTTCGCGGAATCATCATCTCCGGTCAAACGAGCGCGAAGAGGTGGCGCGGATCTGACACGGTCGGCTCTGGGCCGTTTGACCGCCCGCCGCCATACCTGGAGAATTGGAGCATGGACACTGTGCCCTGGCGGATCTCCGGTAGCTACCTCGAGGCCTGCAACTGCGAGGCGATCTGCCCGTGCAGGCGGATCGGTGGGAGTCCCGGTGGGCGGTCAACGTATGGAGAGTGCCTCGGCGCGCTCTCGTGGGTCGTCGAGGAGGGAGGGGCGGGCGACGTGGACCTGGCCCACATGATGGCTGTGCTGGCGAGCCGCTACCACGACGACGAGCCCGGGTCACCCTGGACCTACGTTCTGTTCGTGGATGCGCGCGGCGATGACCGGCAGCGCCAAGCGATGGCAGACATATTCACCGGTCGCCTCGGCGGAACTGCGCGGAAGCAGTTCCCGTGGGTCTTCAAGGACGCGCACCTGCTGGGCGTGGAGGTGCTCGACATCGAGATCGACCACACGCCGGGGCGCGGCTGGTTCAGGGCGGGCGGTAAGGTCGAGGTCCGCGTGCGCGAGCCCGTGCCCGATCAGGAGACGGTGACGTGCGTTATTCCGGGCCACCACCGCCACGGGCGCGAGCTCTTCAGCGACTCGATCGAGGTCGGAGCTGGCCCGTTGGCGTTCTCGGTTCGGGGCCGCTGCGCCTATGAGTCGACATTCGCGTATTCGTCCGACGATGGATAGGTGGGAAAACCACCCACTCCAACTTTCGGGGACGCCGTCCGACCTCGAAGGCCGATGAAGGCCTGGGCACAGCTGCATAAGCGCGACGAGGATCGGCTCGCGTCGGCTTGCGAAGCTCGCGCGCAAATCGACTCTGCCACTGGCAGCGCTTGACCGACCGCTCTCCCGTGGCCACCGAACTCGTCGACCAAGTCATTGCCGCCCACGGTGGCCTTGTGCTGTGGGAGAGCGCCAGTGAGGTCAGCGTGCGAATTTCATCGGGTGGCTTTGCGTTCGCCACCAAGCTTCAAGGCTCCGCCGTGCGCGACGTCGAGGCACGGGTCTCTACCCGGGGGCAGCACGTGATCTTCGCGCCATATCCGCGACCCGGCCAGCGTGGAGTGCTCGAGCAGGACGGCAGCGTCCGAATCGAGACGGACTCCGGCGAGCTGATAGAAGCCCGCGAGAACGCGCGCAGCGCCTTCCTGGACCTGCGCCACAAGCTGTGGTGGGACCGCCTGGACATCCTCTACTTCGGTACCTATGCAATCTGGACCTACGTATCGACACCCTTCGTTTTCACGCGCGGGGACTATGAGGTGACCGAGCTCGATCCCTGGGAGGAGAGTGGCGAGCGCTTCAAGCGTCTCACCGTGACCTTTCCGAGGGACGTCCATACGCACTCACGCGAACAGGTCTTCTACATCGGCACGAACGGGCTGATCCGTCGCCATGACTACACGGCCGAGCCGATCGGCGGCTGGGCCAAGGCGGCTCACTACTGCCTCGATCATCAATCGTTCGACGGGCTGATTGTGCCCACACGTCGACGCGTCTACCCACGCAAGCGCGACAACCAGCGCCGCTCGCGGCCGCTGCTTGTATGGATTGAAGTATCGAGCACCACCGTTCGGAGCTGACCTTTTGTCGGCCTGCGCTCGTGACGCTTCTGCTTACACATGGGAAGCAACAGGCTTGTCCAGAGCCGCCTTCGCCGATGCTCCGAGAGACGAGAAGGACGCGTCCTAGTGGACATGGCTGGCGTAACCCGTAGTTCGCCCCGGCGAGAAGGCGGTGGCTCCCCGATGCGGAGGAACGCGGTGGCCTGCGATGTTCGCCGTATTGAAGAGACGAATCGCCGATGACGGCGGGGTCAAGGGAGGCATCATGCAAGATCAGAAGCGCGCTGAATATCACGCAAGAGAGGCTGAGCGGCTTCTCGCAGGCCGGTTGGGAATCATCACCAACATGGTCAAGGCCGGGGTCCACGCGACTCTCGCCGTCTACTACTCCACCCAGGTGACGCCGAAGTAGTAAGCGGCGGATCGGGCCGCTGTGCGTCCCCGCCTGGTCGGCACGCACCCTCCCCGTCAGATGCCCGCAAATCGACCATGCGAGCGTCGCTTCTCCTTCCCGGCCACCGTGAGCTGACCTTCAGCCTGCCCCTTCCACCGCTGTGAAAGAGAGCTTCGTCGGCAAGCGCGTGATGCCTGCTCGCGCTGCGCCAGGGCCTGGCAGCTCTAGGTGATCGCGGCGGCAGACGCTGCCACGAGCCGGCGCTCCAGTGCGCGACGCGCCCGGTCCATCGGCGTTGACTCCCGGCTGATCACGAACTGCGCATTGGCGAGGAGCAGGTAGGCGTCGAGTTCAAAGGCCAGCTGCTCGGCATTCTCTGAGGGATCGATGTCGCCCTCGGCCTGCGCATCCCGAACGGCAGTTTGGAGCCGCTGGAGCCACTCGTTCAACGACCTGAAGGGCAAGGTCGCACACCGGACCGGGACGCGTGTCCATCTCGGCCGCGACGGTCGAGGGCTTCCACCATGCGGCGACTACCGCCGGTTACCGCAGCAACGCAGCGTCTGCCGAGCGGCAGAACCACCACGACGGTGCGTTGCCGATCTGCTCGGCGAGGATGTATGTGCCCGCCTCCACCCTTCCTGACCACGGCGACCGTCACGGGCGAGGATTCGACGATGGCGGTCAGCGCGTGCGCGGCCGACGGTCAAGGCTCAGGCAATACCAAGCGAGGATCGGCCAGGCCGCTGCGCGGCGCTCGGCGGCGTGAACCTTCATCGACTCGGTCAAGGCCACCGCGAGAACATGCGGTGCCGCGCCCTTGCGACGGTATGCGATCGCGCCTGCCTGCATCAGCTCCCGAACCATCCCCTGGGACCTATGGCCGGACAGCATCACGATCGCGGTATCGGGTGCAACCTCCAGGATCCCCTTTACCGCGCGCAGGCCGCCGCCCTTGGGCATCTTGACATCTACCAGCGCAGCGTCTGGCTGACTGGCCCTGGCGAGCTCGATCGCCTCCTCCCCGTCACCGGCCACGCCCACAACCTCAAACTCGCGGGCGAGTGACATGCTCAGCATCGATTGAACCACAGGGTCGTCGTCTGCAATCACCAACCGAGCGCGAGGGCCGGCGGCAAGAGTCGTTGGTCCGTTGTCCATTTGGCGGGTGCTCGGCTGAAGCGATGGGGTCGCGATCGTCAGGTTGCGCTTGGTCCCACTTCGTCATATCAGGAACTGGACTTGAGGCCCACGCATCAGCAGGGACAGATAGCGTCACAGCGCGCATCGCCATGCGAGTGCAGATGAGTCGGTCATCTGGCTAGTCTGCGGACCGGGCGTTGACGAGGGAGTAACCAACCGTTTGGGATCTGCGCGCTCCCGGCCGCACGAAGCCGACGCCGGCGGAGCCATAGCCTGTTGAATCCACCTATCGCGAGGAGACCCCTGGTGCCCCCGAAGATCCCGCTTCCCACCGACGACGAGCTCAAGCCCGAGCACCGCGAGATGCTCACCAACCTTCCGCGCCTGAATGTCTTTCGCATGGTCGCCGGCGCACCCCGAGCCGTCCGGCCGTTCATGGAGCTCGGGGGTGCTGTGCTGTCCACTGCACTCGACGCTCGGCGGCGGGAGATCGCCGTGCTGAGGGTCGCGCACGCGACCCGCGCTGGCTATGAGTGGGCCCAGCACGAGCAGCTCGCCAAGAACGCCGGGGTGAGCGATGCGGAGATTGACGCGATCGACAAGGAGGAGCCCGTCGCGCGCCTCGATGAGGAGTGCAACCTGATCTGTCGCGTGGCCGACGAGGTGACCCGGGACGTGCGGCTCTCAGACGAGGCGCTCGAGCAGATCATCGACCGGTATGGGCCGCGCGAGGCGGCCGAGCTGATCCTGCTGGTCAGCTACTACAACATGGTTAGCCGCTTTCTCGAGTCGACCAGGGTCGAGGTCGAGGAGGAGCCGCCGCTCGGGGGACAGACGCAGCGCTCGATGACGCGGAGGCTAGGCGACCGGGGAGGAGTTCGATGAGGCTCGGGGGAAAGGTCGGCATTGTGGTCGGCGCGGGACAGTCGCCCGGCGAGACGGTCGGCACCGGCCGAGCCGCGGCGATCGCTTTCGCGCGCGAGGGGGCCAAGGTCCTGCTCGCCGATCGCGACCTCGACTCGGCGCATGAGACGGCCGAGATCATTGCCAGCGAGGGCGGCGTTGCCGAATGCGTGGCTGCGGATTGGACCAGAGCGGCTGACTGCGAGGCATTCGCCGCAGCCTGCGTAGACACCTGGGGTCGGATCGACTTCCTCCAGAACAACGTCGGCATCGGCACCGACGACGCCGACCCTCTCCGGCTCACCGAGGAGGCCTTCGATCGGATCATCGCGGTGAACCTCAAGGGCTGCCTGCTCTCCTGCCAGGCGGTGGTGCCGGTGATGCGGCAGCAGGGCTCCGGGTCAATCGTGAACATCTCCTCGATTGCTGCGCTCGCGGCGGCCGTTCCGCTGACCGCCTACAAGATTTCAAAGGCTGCCATCAATGCGCTCAGCCACTCGCTGGCGATCGACAACGCCGCGCACGGCATCCGTGTGAACACGATCATGCCCGGGCTACTCGACACGCCGATGGCGATCGACGCGTGGGCGGCGAAGCTGAACATCCCGCGGGAGGAGATTCGCGCCCAGCGCGACGCCCTGGTCCCGCTCGGCGCCAAGATGGGCACCGGCTGGGATGTGGCCTACGCCAGCCTCTTCCTGCACTCCGGCGAGGCGGGATTCATCACGGGCATTGTGCTGCCGGTCGACGGAGGTCAGCTGACGCGCATCGGCGGCTAGTCCAACGCGACACTCCGCGCAGGAGACTTCTCGTCCTGGCATCAGTTCGGTCGACATCGGTCGGGACCGCTGGCCAAGGGAGCAGACGATTCCGTTCTTCTCGTTCCGCAGCCATGCGGGACTTCCGCATCGCCGGTGAGCGAAAACCCTGATGCACGCCGCGAGCGCGTCTGGGAGCCTCGCGGATATGAGAGCCAACGGGTTGACTGGATGCCAGCTGCGCTCGTCGCACCAGTGGCAATGAGGTCGTCGGGCGAGATGGGCTCGCGCCGATGGGCCGTGCTGTGCGTGCTCTGCGTCGCAGTTCTCGTCGTGAACATCGACAGCACGATTCTCAACGTCGCGTTGCCCACGCTCGTGCGCAAGCTGCACGCCACGTCGAGCGAGCTGCAGTGGATCGTCGACGCGTACTCGATGGTGTTCGGCGGCTTGCTGCTTGTCTCTGGAAGCTTGGCTGACCGCCTCGGGCGCAAGCGGCTGTTTCTCGCCGGCTTTGCCGTGTTTGCGATCGGATCGCTCGGGGCCGCGTTCTCGGGCTCGGTGGGGTCGCTGATCGTGTGGCGGGCGATCATGGGAGCCGGTGCCGCCCTGACCATCCCCGCGGGCTTGTCGATTCTCGACAATGTGTTTCGAGACCCCCGGGAGCGAGCACGAGCGATCGGGGTGTGGGGTGGGACGATGGGCGTAGGCTTGGCGATCGGTCCCCTCGCCGGCGGCCTGCTGCTTGCCAGGTTTTGGTGGGGCTCGGTGTTCTTCGTGAACGTGCCGGTCGTGATCATCGGCGCACTGGCGGCATGGCTGCTCGTGCCGGAGTCGAAGAACCCCGCCGCCGACAGACCCGATCCGGGCGGCTCGACGCTCTCGATCGTCGGGCTCGGGCTGCTGCTGTGGGCGATCATTGCGGCTCCCACTCGTGGCTGGACGTCGCCGAGCGTCGTTGCGGTGGGCACTGCCGGAATCGCCGCGCTCATCTTGTTCGTGGGCTGGGAGGCCCGCAGCGACCATCCGATGCTCAAGCTGGCCTTCTTTCGCTCCAGGCGGTTCTCGGCCGCGATCGCGGCGCTTGCGCTCGGAGTGTTCCCGCTGTTCGGGGCCGTGTTCGTGCTGACCCAGTTCCTGCAGTTCGACCTCGGCTTCTCGCCGCTGCAGGCCGGCGTGCGGATCCTGCCGACGGCCGGCGTGCTGGCCGTAACCGCCCCGCTGTCGACTCTGATCGTGCGCGCGTTCGGCAGCAAGCTCACGGCGACGGCCGGCCTATCGGCGATCGCCTGTGGCTTGTGGCAGATCTCCGCAGCATCCACTGCCCTCGCCAGCTATGCCGCGGTTCTGCCCGGCATGCTGCTACTCGGCCTAGGCGCGGGCCTCTTGATGCCCACCGCCGCCGATTCGGTGCTCGGATCGCTTCCCCGTGCAGAGGCCGGGGTCGGATCGGCGACCTACGGTGTCGCGATCCAGGTGGGTGGCGCACTGGGGGTCGCGGTCATGGGCAGCATGCTCTCAACGCGCTACCAGCTCCACATCACCGGGGCGCTCGCGTCCCACGACGTGCCAGCGACCGTGCTGCATACGATCACAGGCTCGCTCGGTGGCGCTCTTGGCGTCGCGTCGGCTGTCGGTGGCGCCGCCGGGTTGCTGCTTGCCCGGGCGGCGCGTTCGGCGTTCATGAGCGGTAGCCATGTGTCGCTGGCGGCCGGCGCGCTCGTCGCTGGCGCCGCGGCGCTGCTCGTGATCGCCGCGCTGCCGTCTCGGGCGCCCGCCGAGCGCGATCCGACCCAAGGCCGCGAGACTCCGGCGCCGGTGACACTCGATGATGGCGTTGCCCCAGCTCAGCGAGAGTTCGCTGCGTAAGCTCTCGGAGGTGCCGGTCGATCGCGTCTTCCGCCAGGCCCGCTCCGGCGTCGAGCTCGCCAGGGCCGCGTGGCCCCAGTTCTTGCGTCCGCTCGTGCTTGAGCTCGCATCGCACCGCCCGATCCGCGAGGTGCTGCCCGGCGTCTACCACTGGACCGCGATCCACCCGAAGATCAGGCTGCCTGTGGACTCGTACTACATCGAGCCCGCCCGGGTCGTGCTCGACCCGACTGTGCCGCGGGAGGGCCTCGAGTGGTTTGAGGGTCGAGAATCCCCCCGCCAGGTCGTCCTCACCAACCGCCACCATCTCCGCCACGCCGACCGCTATGCGGAGGCCTTTGGCTGCCCGATTCGGTGCAGTGAGACCGGCCTGCACGAGTTCGAGCGAGGCCCGAAGGTCGAGGGCTTCGCGTTCGGGGAGGAGCTGGCGCCGGGGATCACCGCACGCGAGCTGGGAGCCATCTGCCCAGACGACACCGTGCTGGACATCCGCACCGCCAGCGGCGGCGCGCTGGCGTTCGCCGACGGCCTGACGCGACCGCGCGGCAGCGGACTTGCATTCGTGCCCGGGTTCCTGATGGGCGATGACCCCGCAGCGGTGCGGGCCGGGCTGTACAGATCGCTTCGCGGGCTGCTCGACCTCGACTTCGACAGCCTCTTGTTCGCGCATGGCGAGCCGCTCATTGGCGGCGGCAAGACGGCGATGCGCGAGTTCATCGCCGCCGGCTGACAGAGCTCCGCGAGGAGCGCTGACCAATCGAGAGCGCGTACATCGTCACCTCGCGAGCGGCGAGATCAACCGCGCCGCGGGGCCCGGGCAACATCTTCCGACTGGGCGTCCTCGAGGCCCGCAGTTGCGTGAGACGGCACGTCGCGGGACGATGTGGGTCTTGTGCGCACCTCCAATGCCGCACCCAGCACAGATTCTGCGGCCACCGACGCTCGCTCGGAGCTGTGGCGCCAGCTCCTCATCGAGGGGCATAGGCCCCTGGTCAGGGCGCGTCGCATGTTTCGTTATGTGCCCTCGGCGCCGCGGTGCAAGCTCTGCAACAACCCGTTTGGGGGGCTCGGCGGTCGTATGTTTGGCCTGGCCGGATTCAAGCCCTCGCGCAAGAACCCGGCGCTGTGCGGCCGCTGCTGCGACACCATGCCGGCCGGTGGAGCGGAGGTCGACATCGCGGTGCTCTTCGCCGACGTGCGAGGTTCCACGCGGCTGGGCGAGCGCACGGCGCCGGCGGAGTTCGCGGGCTTGCTCAACAGCTTCTACGCCGCCGCCACCGAGACGCTCGTGCGCCACGATGCGGTGATCGACAAGCTCATCGGTGACGAGGTGATGGCGTTCTTCGTCCAAGGCATCAGCGGCCCGCAGTATCGGAGGCGAGCCGTCGAAGCCGGCATTGACCTCTTGCGTGCCGTCGGCTACGGGACGCACGACGGCCCCTGGCTCGCCATCGGTGTTGCCGTCAGCACGGGTGTCGCCTACGTTGGCAACGTTGGGAGTCAAGTGGTCGACTTCACGGCGCTCGGCGACCCGGTCAACGTCGCCGCGCGGATGCAGGGCGACGCGGCGGCTGGTGAGCTGCTCGTTCGCAAGGGCGTCGACGACGAGCTAATTGCCTATGCGCCCGAGCGGACGTTGCACCTCCGGGGGCGAGAGGAATCCGTCGAGGCACTGGTCGTTACCGTGTAGCGCGGGGCCAGCCCGGCAAGAACAAGGTCTCCGTCGCAATTCCGGGCCGGTGGGCGTAGCGCACGGCTTGCGCACGGTCGCGCGAACGGGTCTTGTAGAAGATCCGGCTGACATGGGTCTTGACGGTCGCGTTGCTCACGAGGGCTGGGATTTCGGAGGGCCTGGGCGATTTCGGCGTTCGATAGGCCGGTCGCGGTACTAGCCATACCGAGTAGGCCCGGGGCCGCGACGGATCGAGCACGGCGAGAAGCCGTGGTTTTCCGCATCTTGTCTACGGCTTCTTGCGCTGCCATCGACCGGCGTCCACGAGGACCATGACGGTATGGCTCCTCGTCGTGTTGACCTCGATCTGTACAACGTCCTGCTGGGGTTCGGTTGGGCCCGCGAGCGCGGTGAGTTGATCGAGGCGACGATCGACCCCCGGTTCCTGTTGCGTGCCCGTCGTGCGTTGTTCCCCCTTCCGATCGTGGACCGGCCGAAGGTCGTGGACGCAGCCGACGTCCTGCCGCCGTTCCGGCGACGTCCCGTGACCGCGTTTGAGGGCAAGCGTGTAGCGCTGATCGCCGGCGGCGGGGCGGGGGCGTGCGTGTCGCTCGTCGGCGTGCGCCGGGCGTTTGAGGAGGCTGGCGTCGAGCCGGCGCTGATGACTGCCTGCTCGGGCGGGACGATCTGGGGATCTATGTGGGCGGCGGGGATGAGCGCCGAGCAGATGACCGAGTTCTCGCTCTCGTGGCACCTGGAGGACTACCTCGACATCCAGTGGGCGAAGGTGCCTCGCTACGCCGTCGCGGCTTTGAAAGGGTTTACCGGCCTTGCCAAGGGCGAGGCGATCGAACGCACATTCAATGAGCGCTTCGGCTCCCTAAAGGTCGGCGACCTCCGCATTCCCCTCGCTTCGATCGTCTACGACATGGACCGCGGTAGCGTCGACTACTTCGGCAGCGCGTCCAAGCCAGACCTGACGGTCGGGCGGCTCGTGCGCATCGCGATCGCGCTGCCTGTGCTCATCGAGTCCGTCGAGGTCGACGGGCACCTGTACGTTGACGGCGGGATCATCGAGTTATTTCCGGCCGAGCCGATCCTGCGCGACGGCGGGTTCGATCACGTCTTCGGCGTGAACTTCATGCTTCCACCCCAACTTGAGCCGGAGGACATCACCGGCTGGCAGAACACCCGGATGGGCATTCTCACGGCCAGCCGCCAAGCCGAGCAAGGCGTCCAGCTCGAGTTCGCGCACCGAGTCCGCGCCGCCCTCGGCAGCTCTCTTACGGTCATCGACGCGGCCGACCACCTCCTCCTGCGCGGTCCCGCCTTCTACGACCTGTTCATCGACCGTAGCCGCTGGCCGGCGCTAATCAGGGATGGCTATGAACGGGCCACGCGCGCGTTCGACGCCTTCCGTCGGCCTCCACGGCCCTCGACTTCGAGGAAGTCGAGGGCCGGCGCGAGTTCTCGGACGGAGCATTAGTAGTGCTCCGTTAGCTCTTGCAGGAACTTCGCCCCGAGTGGGCGAATCCCTTGCCGACTTGTCGTCGATGAAGGGAGCGACAATGGCGGCCGTGGCAGGGTTGAAGCCGATGCAGCTGCAGAGGGTGCGGGGGCGGTTGGAGGCGTTCGCTGCGGAGATGTTCGATTCGATGCCGCGCAAGGATCAGCGCGGGTGGGGCGAGGTGTATCTGCGCGGGTTGATGCTGGATGGCAAGCGCAAGTCGATCGAGCCGATGGCGGCGCGGCTCGAGGACGGTGATGAGCAGTGCTTGCAGCAGTTCGTCAACCAGTCGCCGTGGGATCCGGTGCCGGTGCGCCGGGCGTTGGCACGGCGGATGAGCCGCGAGCTTCAGCCGGAGGCGTGGGTGATAGACGACACGGGGTTTCCGAAGTTCGGGAAGATGTCGGTCGGTGTCGCGCGACAGTATTCGGGGGCGCTGGGGAAGGTCGGTAACTGTCAGATCGGGGTGTCTGTCAACGCTTGCAGCGATGAGGCTTCGTGCCCGCTGGATTGGCGGCTGTTCATCCCTGAGGCGTGGGATGAGGACAGCGAGTTCAACCAGGAGCGCCGCGAGAAGGCGAAGCTGCCCGAGGACGTGCACCACGTCGAGAAGTGGCGGCTGGCGCTTCGAGATGATCGACGAGCTGGGCTCGTGGGGGATGGAGCCGCCGGTGATCCTGGCCGACGGCGCGTATGGCGATATCACCGAGTTCCGCTCGGGTCTTGAGGAGCGCGAGCTCGAGTATGTGCAAGACGTCAAGGGCGCCACCTCGGCCTACAGCGAGGAAGTTCAGCCCGAGCGCCCGGAGTAGAAAGGCGCCGGGCGACCGCCCAAGCCGCGCTATCGCGAGGATCCCTCTTCGCTGAAGGAGCTGGCGCTTGCCGCCGGCAAGCAGGCCACCGAGACGGTCACCTGGCGGGAGGGCACACGCGGCAGGATGACCTCGAGCTTCCTGGCGCTGAGGGTCGCCCTGCGAACATCCAGCTGCGCAACAAGGCCAACCGAAACGGCGAGGAACTGCCGGTCCGGTGGCTGCTGGCCGAGTGGCCCTCAGACAAGGACGAGCCGACCAAGTACTGGCTCTCCAACCTCCCGCCCGGCACGCCGCTCAAAGATCTCGTGCGGCTCGCGAAGCTGCGCTGGCGGATCGAGCACGACTACCGCGAGCTGAAGGACGCACTCGGGCTCGATCACTTCGAGGGCCGTACCTACCGCGGCTGGAACCATCACGTGACCCTCGTCTCGATCGCCCACGCGTTCCTCACCCTGGAGCGAACCCGGTGCCCGCCAGCCAGGGCGGCAGCCTGACCCTCTTCGGAATCGTCCGGGAGCTCCAAGCGCTCCTGGCCTGCTGGCAGGGCACCTGTCCGATCTGCCGCAGAGAGCTGCCGCCCGACCACCACCTACGAGCACCACCAACCTAACGGAGCACTATTAGAGACCCAACGCGCCGCCGAGAGGCACCACGCAGGTAATCTGGACAGATGCGCGTGGAGCTTCTGTTCTGGGCCGGTTGTCCGTCGCATCCGAAGGCGCTTGCCGATCTCCGCGAAGCGCTCGTCGAGACCGGATTGGACCCCGACTGCGTGATCGTCCGCGAGGTCGACAGCGAGGCCGATGCTCAGGCAGAGGAGTTCGTGGGCTCGCCCACGATTCGCATCGACGGCCGCGACGTGCAGCCGCCGGGCGATGAGCCGACCGGCCTCACGTGCAGGGTCTACAGGCGGCGCGACGGCCGCATCTCTCCCACGCCCGATCCTGCCGATCTGCGCGACGCGTTACGCGCCGCGTCCTCGATATCGAGCGGAAGGAGCTGATATGCCCGCGATCGGCGATAAGGCACCGACGTTCGTGCTGCCCGACACCGGGGGAGCGTCCCATGAACCCGACGGTGCTCCGGCGACGGTAGTCGTGTTTACGTGCAACCACTGCCCGTACGCGCTTGCCTGGCACGATCGCATCATCGAGGTTGCAAGCGGCTACGCCGACCGCGGCGTGCGCGTGCTGGCCATAAACCCGAATGACTCCGAGCGGTATCCGAGCGACTCGACTGATGCGATGCGGGCGCGCGTGGACGAGGGCGAGTTTGACGGCGTGCCGTATTTGAGGGACGAGTCCCAGGAGGTCGCCCGCGCGTATGACGCGAGGACCACTCCCGATGTCTTCGTTCTCGACGCCGGTGGCATCCTTCGCTACCGCGGAGCGCCCGACAGCGACCACGACGACCCCGCCCAGAACGCGGCATGGCTGCGCGGGGCGCTCGACGCCGTGCTCGAAGGTCGCGCGCCGGACCCGGATGAGACGCGTCCGGTCGGCTGTTCGATCAAGTGGAGAACGTGACGGCTCCGCGTCTACACGCGTCACGCCCGCGGTTCGCAGCGGATCGACGGTCCTTCGTCATGCCGCACGAGGAACTCGAACCTCCGAGGCAGGGACGATGGCCTGGCGTGGCTGTTAGGTAGTCGTACGCGCTGAATCACTCCGTTCGAGGACCTCAAACTTGGGCGCGGGGACCTGCAGCAGCCTCTCGCCGTCGCCGACCTCGGGGGACGGGCGATCGATCGGGCACGGGTAGCATCCCGGCGTGCATGTCGTCGTAAACCGCATCCGCCTCAAGAGCACGATCGCACCCCCCGATCGGATTGTCGGTGTGGCGGTCGTGTCATTCGAGCGGTCCTGATCCGGCGTCCACCGGCTCGCAGCCATTCTGGCGCAGCCTGACGTGCGGGAGTGGTGGGGGTCGCTCGACGAGCCCGAGCCGACGTGCGAGGTTCTGCGCAGCACCGGCGCTACCTTTGCGATCGAGATCGACGGCGAACTTGCCGGGTGGCCTCGCATATGCACCTCGCTGGTGTGTAGGCCAAAAGTACGACACGACCTGCCCGATGCAGGCGGGTCGAGGGCACCTTGACTACATGTGCGTATGGCCTTTCGGGACACGGCTTACATCAGTCGTCTACTAAACCCCGAATTACCTTGGAAAGAGCCATGCTCTGATCCACACATGTCATACAGGCGCACGATCGCTTCGCATATCGGAACAGCCTAAAGGAACGTTTTGCGACTGAGCGACCGGACCGCCTGACTGCGACCAAGCCAAGATGATTGAGTCAGGAGACCGTCACATGCCACTGCTTCAAGCCCCCAGACACTCAAACCTTTCATCACCCCGCTACATCCCGCCCTCGCGGAGCCTATCCGGACAAGACGGGCCGAGCCGCCATGATGCGCAGATGCTCAATGTGCGCACCGTACCGGTGGACCCGTACACGGTGTGGCGGGACCGGCGCGAAGCGGACCGTCGCTCCTCGACCGTGGCTGAGCCCACCACGCCATACAACCAGTTCATCCGAAACGAGCCGACCGGGCCCCGTTCAATGCCGCGCTAGCGGACATCGTGCTTAGCGTTCGACCGATCCGATAGCCGCGCCGGGCCTTCGCCCGTGGTCGGGAGTTCGAATCTCTCAATGAGCTGGCGCCCGGTAAGCGAGCTCGGCGCGAACTCTCGGACACCCGACCGATTCGCTGTGAGGAGCCGGCGCGGCCGAGTAAGCGGGGCTCTCCGAATACAGTGAGCGAGTGCCAGTACCCTCCGCGACGGACACCGGCGAGCCGGCGGCGAGCGCTCAGTTCCGGCGGGAGACGCGCCCGTGAGAGCCGCCGTCCTGCACGACTACGGCGTACCGCGGATCGATGATTTCCAGAAGCCGCAGGCTGGTCCCGACCAGGCCGTCGTCCAGGTCCTCGCCGCCGGCTTGAACCCGGTCGACGTGGCGATCTCCGCCGGGCGCTACTATGCCGGTCGCCCGCCGCTGCCGTTGGTCGCCGGGCGCGAGGGCGTCGGGCTGTTGGACGGCAGGCGCACGTACTTCGACGCCCCGGTCCTGCCCTTCGGTTCGATGGCCGAGCGAGCGCTGATCGACCCGCT
The DNA here is from genome assembly GCA_963709885.1 of uncultured Solirubrobacteraceae bacterium. Lineage (GTDB taxonomy): Bacteria > Actinomycetota > Thermoleophilia > Solirubrobacterales > Solirubrobacteraceae > Palsa-744. The sequence continues at coordinate 375,369 of CAVPXY010000004.1, forward strand.
CTCGACGTATGCGGTACCCGACGGGGTGCAGGACGGAGTGGCCGTCGCGTTGGGGATCTCCGGGATGACGGCGTGGCTCGCGCTCACCTGGAAGGCGGAGTTGCAGCCGGGCGAGCACGTGCTCGTGCTGGCGGCGAGCGGGGTGCTCGGGCAGATCGCCGTGCAGGCGGCGAAACTGCTCGGAGCCGCTCGCGTCGTCGCCGCGGCGCGCTCGCCGGAGGGTCTGGAGCGCTGCCTGGAGCTGGGGGCCGATGCGGCGGTGCGCCTGGACAGCTCTGGGGATCTGCCCGCGGCTCTGACCGAGGCTGCGGAGGGAAAGATCGACGTGGTCGTCGACCCACTGTTCGGCGAGCCGTTCGTGGCGGCTGTCAACGCAGCGAGCATCGGCGCGCGGATCGTGCAGCTCGGCGCGGGCGCCGACGCCGACGCCACGCTGGCCTCGGCGGCCATCCGGGGGAAGCTGCTCGTGATCATGGGCCACACCTACTTCCTCGCGCCGCCGGAGACCAAGCGTGAGGCCTATCGCCGGCTCACCGAGGCGGCGGTCGCCGGCAAGTTGCAGATCGAGACCGAGCCGATCGCACTCGACCAGGTCGCCGCGGCCTGGGAGCGCTTGGCCGCGGGCGCGCACCGAAAGATTGTGCTCATCCCATGAAGCCGGGCCGCTCGACCGAGAGCGCCGAGCCGACAAAGCGATCGACCCATCTATGCCGTCGAGCCGGCGGCGCTGGCGGCCTGCCGTGCGTCGTCGCGGATCAGGTCCGCAGCCTTCTCGGCGATCATGATCGTCGGGCCGTTCGTGTTGCCACGAACGATTGTTGGCATGACGGACGCATCGACGACCCGCAGGCCCTCGACCCCATGGACGCGGAGGCGGGAATCGACGACCGGCCCGATTGCGCAGGTCGACGTCGGGTGGTAGAGCGTCATCGACTGGTCCTCGATGTACTGCCATAGCTCCTTGTCGCTGGCATCGCGCTTCGGGGCGACGAACTCGCCGGTGATGACGGGCTTGAGCGCCTGCTGTTGGGAGATCTCCAGGGCGATCCGCACGCCCGCCAGGATCGTCTGGCGGTCCTCGTCGGTCGTCAGGTAGTTGTGCAGGATGCGCGGCTTCGAGTACGGGTTGGGCGTGCGAAGTGTGACCGAGCCGCGGCTGGTGGGCTTGACGACGCCCGGGCCGAACGCGATGCCGTGCTCGACCACTGGCCCCAGACCTTCCTCGTAGAACAGCACGGGGGCGCAGTGGAACTGGCAGTCCGGCGCATCGAGGCCGGGCCGCGTGCGCACGAAGCCACCGGCCTCGGCGATATTCGACGAGAGCGGGCCGCGTCCCTCGGTCTGCAGCAGCTCGAGGTTCTCGGGCGTGAGCGCCGTCATCAGCGACTCAATGTCGGTCTTCCAGTTCATCAGTGTCATGCAGTGGTCTTGCAGGCCTTGGCCGACCGGGAGGTCCTTGCGAACGTCGATCTGGAGCAGCGGCAGCTGATCCGCCGGCCCGATGCCGGAGAGCATCAGCAGCTGCGGGGACTGATAGGTGCCGACCGAGAGGATGACCTCGCGGGAGGCCTGCACCGCCTCGACCGTTCCCGCGTGATCGACCTCCACCCCTGCTGCACGGTGACCGTCGAACAGGATACGCAGCGCGTGCGCGTCGGTGATGACAGTCAGGTTCTCGCGCCCCATCGCTGGATGCAGGTAGTGCACCGAGGTGCTTGCGCGCATCCCCTCCTGCTGAGTCGTCTGGTAGCGACCGAAGCCCTCCTGCCTGAGGCCGTTGAAGTCGGGGTTCTCCTCGTGGCCGGCCTGCTTGGCGGCCTCGAGGAACGCACTCGCCAGCGGGTTCATCGAACGGCCCTCGCGGACCGGGAGCGGCCCGCCGGTCCCGTGGTAGAGATCCTCGCCCCGCTCGTTGTCCTCGGAGCGCCTGAAATACGGCAGCACGTCGTCGTACCCCCAGCCCTCGGCGCCCATAGCCGCCCATTCGTCGTAATCGGAACGGTTGCCGCGGATGTAGACCATCGCGTTCATCGAGCTGGAGCCGCCGAGCATCTTGCCCCGCGGCAGGTAGGCGCGACGGCCGCCGAGCCCCGGCTCGGGCTCGGTTGCCATGTCCCAGTCGCGCCTTCCCTTGAAGAGCGCGCCAAATGCGGCCGGGATGTGGATCTCGTCGTCGCTGTCCGCGCCGCCCGCCTCGAGCAGCGCGACGTTCACGTCCGGATCCTCGCTGAGCCGCGCCGCCAGCACGCAGCCCGCCGATCCCGCACCAACGATCACGTAGTCGTACATGTCCAAGCCTCCCCGGCCGGAACCGAAGCGGCCCGGCGACATCTTCGACTCATCGGCGCATGATCTACATCGCACCGACCGGACCGGCATCCTCTCACATCGCCAGCATGGCCACTAACAGGCGCTTCTCGAAATCGGGAAGACAGGAGTGAAATCGGGAAGACAGGAGTTGGACATGCGATCGCCCGGCCCCAGATCTGCGGATCCGGATCCAGGGCGGACGCCCCAGTTGGGGTGCGAGAAGGGAGCCGACGGCCCAACTCGCACGTCGCCTTGCCAGTAGGTCACGATGCTGGCGGTGCCGTGTCCTTTGGACGTGGCACGGCAGCGCCGAAGAGCTCGAGCTGGTCGTTGCTCTCGGGGCCGATCACCATATCCGCCAGCTCGTCGCATTGGGCGAGCATGCGTCGGCAGAAGCGATCGTGGTAGTCAGCCAACCACTGATACTTCTGATGGACGGCCGTGTTGCCGCGCTGGTAGTTCCTGAGGTTCGTTTCGATGTGAGACTTGTGACTCCCCAAGAGTCGAAGCATCTCACCCGGCTCGAGCTCCCTGACTAGATCGAGGTAGTTGATGAAGGTCCAGCCATCGCGATCGACGGCCAGAAGATGACGGTGGATCTCGGTCTGGCCGTCTCCAAACTCCCGTAGTTGCTCGAGGGCATATCCGACTAGCTCGCGGCTGATGATCACCCGTGGAACGACCGCCTCGGTGTTCTCCAGCCGGTGGGCCTCGATCAGCGCCGGGCCGTAGACGACCTGCTCGTTGGCGAAGAACAGCCCGAGGTCCATCCCCCCACGAGCGAAGAGACCGATCGTCGCCAGCTCGAGCTGCACCCAGGCCGCGACTATCACGGCGAAGCCGAACGCAAGGTCTTCTTGCCCATCATCAGTACACGGATCAGCCATGACGAGGCTGTCTGAAAACCACCGCGCAACGGTCGTGGACTGGTCGACGCTCTCGGTCCATTGTTCGGCGCGGTGCAGCGCGCGATGAAACACAGCGAGATTGCGCGTGGCATCTTTGAGCCCAGCGGTCCCCTGCGTGCCGAGGATGTCGAGCACCAGAACAAACGTCTTTGCCAGGCACGGCTGATCTCGTGTGTCGTGGTAGCGGGAGTAGCGAGGGTCTAGCCCAGAACGGGGTTCCACCATGCCAGCCTCAGTCTCCCAGATTCGTGAGACCGGCGCCGCCAGTCCCAAGGTCGGCGGCGCCTGAAGCCGGGAGGTGTCTGGTCGCCACATAGTGGACGTACTCCAACCCCCGACACGCGGAGCTCATCCCAGCCAGACTCTGTCCAGAGGCGATGAGGACGGCCGCGTAAACGGGCAAGAGCGGGGGGAACGTGACTGGTGGCCACCCGGTAGGGTGCAACAGCAGGCCGACCAGGCCGGGCGCCTGGCGGGGGAAGCGGGCACAGGCCAGCCTTGCTCGTCCGGGCGCCTTCGTTTCGTCATCCACAGGAGGGCTACAGTGCGCGTCGAGGTTAATGGGGTGGGCATCGGCTACGTGGTGACAGGCGACGGCCGCCCGCTGGTGTTGCTCCACGGCTTCCCGGACTCGGGGCGGCTCTGGCGCCATCAGGTGCCGGCGCTGGCCGAGGCAGGGTTCAGGGTCATCGTCCCCGACTTGCGCGGCTACGGCAGCTCTGACAAGCCGGCTGAGGTCGAGGCCTACGGATTGCAGCTGCTCGCCGCCGACGTGCTCGCGGTGATGGACGATGCCGGTGTGGAGAAGGCCCACGTGGTCGGGCACGATTGGGGCGCGGCGCTCGCGTGGGGGCTCGCAACGCTCGCCGGTGATCGCGTCGACCAACTCGTGGCGATGTCGGTCGGGCATCCGGCGACGTTCAGGGCAGACGGCTTCGAGCAGCACGAGAAGTCGTGGTACATGCTCCTGTTCCAGTTCGTCGGGATCGCCGAGGAGTGGCTCTCGGCGAACGACTGGGCCAACTTCCGGGCGTGGGGACGTCATCCCGACGCCGACACGGTGATCGCCGAGCTGGAGGTCAACGGATCGCTCACGCCCGGGCTGAACTACTACCGCGCGAACGTTCCCCCGGAGTCCTACCTGCAGGCGGGCTTGGAGCTGCCGCCTGTCCAGGCCCCCACGATGGGGGTGTGGAGCTCGGGAGATCCCCACCTCACCGAAGCGCAGATGACCAACTCGGCCAGGTGCGTGGCCGGCCCGTGGCGCTACGAGCGCGTCGATGGCGCCGGACATTGGATGCAGCTCGAGGCGCCGGATGCGGTGAACCGACTGCTAACAGACTTCCTGCCCGGATGACAGTCGTGCCCTGAGCTCGCTGCCGCCTGCCGTAGGATGTTCGCCTGCACGGCTCGACTCTGAAGCTGGTCGCGCTGATCGTGCCGCTTGGGCTCGACACCTTGGGAGTGGCACTGGCGCTCGGAGTCGCCGGCTTCCCGCCGCGACGGCGCCTCCACCTCGCCCTTCTGTTCGCGGCCTTCGAGACGGCCATGCCGCTGATCGGTGTGGCACTCGGGGTTCCCCTCGCCCCCGCTGCGCTCACGGTCTGGCGGCCTCCGCCGGCTCGCCGGCGAGGAACTCCTCGACGAAGTCGGTCGTCACGTCGCCCGAGCGGAACTTCTCGTCGGCCAGCACGCGACGGTGGAAGGGGATCGTCGTCTTGACCCCGCGCCCCTCGATCTGGAACTCCGACAGCGCGCGGTCCATCCGCTCGATCGCGGCAGAGCGCTCAGGCGCCCACACGATCAGCTTGGCGATCAGCGAGTCGTAGAACGGAGCGATGTTCCACCCGGGATAGCAGTGAGAGTCAACGCGTGTCCACGGTCCGCCCGGCGGTACGTAGACATCCAGGCGCCCCGCCGCCGGGGCGAAGTCCCGCTCGGGGTCCTCGGCGTTCACGCGGCACTCGATCGCGTGGCCGCGCAGGACGACGTCCTCCTGAGATACAGACAGCGGCTCGCCGGCGGCGACGCGGATCTGCTCCTGAATCAGATCGACGCTCGAGACCATCTCGCTGACCGGGTGCTCCACCTGGATACGGGCGTTCATCTCCATGAAGCTGAGGTTGCCCTGGTGGTCGAGCAGGAACTCCATCGTGCCGGCGCCGGTGTAGCCGACCGCCAGGGCACCGGCGACGGCGCGCTCGCCGATGTCCCGTCGCTGCTCGTCTGAGAGGTGGATCGAGGGCGCCTCCTCGATCAGCTTCTGGTGGCGGCGCTGCACCGAACAGTCGCGTTCGAAGAAATAGACGCCGCTGCCGTGGCTGTCGCAGACGAGCTGCACCTCGGTGTGGCGGGGAGCGTCGAGGTAGCGCTCGATGTAGACGGCGCTGTCCTTGAACACGGCCTGCGCGGTCGAGCGCGTCGTCTGGTACAGGCGCACCAGGTCCTCGGCGCGGCGGACCACGTTCATCCCCCGCCCGCCGCCTCCGGCGACCGCCTTGATGATCACGGGATAGCCGATCGAGTCGGCGATCTCCTGCGCCTCGTCGGCGGTCTGGACGGGCTCGATCGTGCCCGGGAGCAGCGGCAGGCCGGCCTTCTGCATCAAATCGCGCGCGATCGCCTTGTCGCCCACCTTCTCCATCACCTCGGGACGAGGACCGATGAACGTGAGCCCGTTGTCCGAGCAGATCTCGGCGAAGAACGGGTCCTCCGAGAGGAACCCATAGCCCGGGTGGATCGCTTCGGCGCCGGTCTTCTGCGCCGCGCCGATGACGTTCGGGATGTGCAGGTAGCTCTTGCCGGGGTGGGGCGGTCCGACGTGCACGGCCTCGTCGGCGAAGCGCACGACCGCCGACTCGGCGTCCGCGGTCGAGTAGACGGCAACCGACTTGATGCCGAGCTCGCGGCAGGCGCGCGCCACGCGGAGCGCGATCTCGCCGCGGTTGGCGATCAGGACCTTCTCGAACAGGGAGATCAGCTCCCTGGCGACGCCGGATGCCCGGCGGAGCTGTTGGCGCTAGTCATCGGCCGGTTCCAGGTACATCAGCACCTGCTCGAACTCGACCCACTCGCCGTTCTCGACGACGATCTCGGCAACCTTGCCGCCCTCACCGGCCGCCACCTCGTTCATCATCTTCATCGCCTCCACGATGCAGACGGTCTGACCGGGCTCGACCGTGCTGCCCACCTCCACAAACGGCTTGGCTCCGGGCTGCGCGGCGCTGTAGAACGTCCCCACCAGGGGCGCCAGGACAGGCACCCTGTTGTCCTGCTCGAGATCGCCGATCGTGAACACGCCCGAGGCCATGCGTGCGCCGGGTGCGATGCTCAGACCGGGCCCCGCGCCGGTGGCGACGGGCCCAGAAGCGAGTCCCGCGGCCGGCGGGGCCTGAGATGGCGCGGTCGCCGCTTGCGGTGGGGACCCGCGCTCGATCTCGATCTTGTAGTCGCCGGCCGCGACCGCGAAGCGTTGAACGGTGCTTCCTTCGAGCCGCTTGATCAGATCGCGGGCCTCGGCCCAGACCGACTCGATCAGCTCTCTGTCCGGGGTGCTCTGGGTTTTCTCGTTTTCGCTCATGTCTCCCCTGTGATTGGCTGAAGTGCGGGCTGGAGTCCGGGGGTCCCGAACTTGCGAAAGCGCTCGTAGCGCTGGGCGATCAAGTCCTCCGGGCTCAGCGGGAGCAGTTCGCGCAGGCTGGTCACGATCGCGGCCTTCAGGTTCGCGCCTGCGGCCGGCGGGTCGGCCTGTGCGCCCCCGTCGGGCTCCGGTACGACGGCGTCCATCACGGCCAGGCGCAGCAGCTCGGGGCTCGTGATGCGCAGCGCCTTGGCCGCGCGTGGAGCGGCGCTCGCGTCCTTGAACAGGATCGTCGAGCAGCCCTCGGGGCTGATCACCGAATAGTAGGCGTTCTCCATCATCAGCACCCGGTCGCCCACGGCGAGGGCCAGGGCGCCGCCGCTGCCGCCCTCGCCGGTCACGACCGTCACGACCGGGACGGGCAGGCGCGACATGAGCATGATGGATTCGGCGATGGCGATCGACTGGCCGCGCTCCTCGGCCCCGAGCCCGGGGTAGGCCCCGGGGTGTCGACGATCGTCACCAGCGGCAGGCCGAAGCGAGCCGCGTAGCGCATCAGCCGCATGCTCTTGCGGTAGCCCTCGGGCTCGGGCATGCCGAAGTTGTGCTCCACCAGCTCGCTCGTGGTGTGGCCCTTCTGTTGCCCGATCGCCATCACCGTCAGCTCGCCCAGGCGCGCGAGGCCGGCGACGATCGCCTGGTCCTCCTCGAACAGACGGTCGCCGTGCAGCTCCTGGAAGCCGTCGAACACGAAGCCGACCAGATCGAGCATCCGCGGCCGGTCGATGTGGCGAGCCAGCTGGACGATCTCCCAGGGATCGCGTGCCGGCAGCTGGTCGGGATCGACGACGGGCGCGACCCCGTCGGTGACCGGCAGGCGCTGCTGTCGCGCCGCGGCATCCTCGCCGCGAGCGGCCGCCGCCTGGGCATGGAGCTCGAGCAGGTTGCGGATCGTGCGCCGCAGGCCTTCGCGCGGCTCGACCAGATCGAGCATCCCGTGCTCGAGCAGGAAGCCGGCGGTCTGGAAGCCGTCGGGCAGCTTCTGGCGGATCGTCTGCTCGATCACCGCGGGCCCGGCGAAGCCGATGTGCGCGTCGGGCTCGGCGATCAGGATGTCGCCGAGCGTCGCGTAGGAGGCGCTGACGCCGCCGTAGGTGGGATCGGTGAGCAGCGAGATGAACAGCACGCCCTCCTCGGCCAGCCGCGCCATCGCCTGGCTGGTCTTGGCCATCTGCATCAGCGACACGCACCCCTCCTGCATGCGGGCGCCGCCGGATGCCGAGATCACCAGCAGCGGCGTGCGCGTCTGCAGCGCTAGCTCGGCCGCGCGCGTGATCGACTCGCCCACCGCGCCGCCCATGCTGCCGCCGATGAACGAGAAGTCGATGCCTGCCACGACGATCGGCAGGCCATCGATGGTGCCCGTGCCGTGCAGCGCGCCGGTCTTGGTCTCGCTCTTCTTCTGCGCCTGGGCGATGCGCTCGACATATGGCTTGGAGTCCGCGAAGGAGAGCGCGTCGAGGATCTCGAGGTCTGTGCTGAGCTCCTCGAAGCTGCCCCCGTCCAGGAGCTGCCCCAGGCGCTCCCGGATGCGCAGCCGGAAATGATGATTGCAATCTGGGCAGACACCGAGGTTGCGGCGCAGGCGCTTGTGGTAGACGAACGCCGCGCACGAGGGGCAGCGAAACCACTCCGCCGAAGCCGCGCGAGTGGCTGTCGCCAGCTCAGCCAAGGAGATCTTCCGATGCCAGACGGCGGTCGTCGGCGTGCATACGCCGGTACTCCAACAGCGACGCCGCCAGGGCCGCAGTCGACCTCCTCGCGCGTGGGCGCCTGCTCGCCGGGTTCGCCGCTTTGCGCTTGGATGAACGCAACCACGTTCACGGTCCGTCCCTGCGCGTCGCTGACCGGCGCCTCACGGGCGAGCTCGAGCGCGCGCGGCCACTGCTCGCGCTGGATCTCCGCTTTGATCATCCCGTGCAGGGGATAGGCCTCGTGCCCGGGAACGTCGTCGAGCTCGCGCAGGCGCTCAAACGCGACCACGGCCTCGTCGAGCCGTCCGACCGCGACGCTGAGCTCGGCCACGTCGAGCGCGGCGATCAGGTCATCGGGTTCGGCCTCTGCGATGCGCTGTGCCTGAGCCAGCGCGTCCTCGTACTGGCCGAGCATCCGGTACATGTCGACCAGGCTGACCGCCGCGGTGGAGGCTCCCCGCGTGCTCTGCGCCGCCTGGCTCGAGATAGCCCACGGCCTCCTCATCGCGACCGATCGCGGCGGATGTGTGCCCGAGGTGACTGAGCGCCACCTGGTTGGCGGGATCGAGCTCGACAGCCCGGCGAAAGGCGTCGTTGGCCTCGTCCATCCGACCCTCGGTCGCAAGCGCCTCGCCCAGGTACTGCCAGGCGTCGGCGTGGTCGGGAGCGAGCTTGGTCGCGCGTCGCAGCTGGTCCACGGCGTCGTCCGCGTCGAGCTCCATGCCCGCGCGCCCGGCAAGCACCAGCAGCTCGATGTCCTCGGGTGCTTCGGCGAGACCAGCGACGGCGGCCTCACGGCTGTCACGGTACTCGCCGGCCTGGAGGTGAGCGTCCGCCCGCTGTGCAGCGGCACCCGCGCTCATCGATGCCTCGATCTCCTCACGGCTTGGATCCGGGCCACGCCCAGTTGGTCAGCTCGGGCGGGTCGTAGCCGAACTCGCGGACGTAGCGGCGGTGCTCGGCGAGCTGCTCGCGGTACTTCGCTATCGCCTCCTGGGCGCCGCCGATGCTGCGCACAGCGAACGCGCCGGACATCCCGCCGACGAACTCGCTGACGCCCACATCGACGCGACTCAGCGCCTCGATCGCCAGCTGGTAGCGATCGACGCCGTTCATCGCCAGCAGATCGAAGGGGGTGGTGGTGGTGCCCTCCTCGGCGTAGCCGCGCACGTGGAAGCGCTCCTGACGCGGGCGCCGGTGGATCAGCTGGTGGACCGCCGACGGGTAGCCGTGGAAGTTGAAGATCACCGGCCTGTCCTCGGTGAACAGCTCGGCGAACGCGCGCGCAAGCATCGCGTCGGGGTGCTTACCCGGCGCCGCCAGGGCGAACAGGTTCGTGACGTTGACGAAGCGCACCTTCAGGTCCGGCAGATCCTCTTTCAGCAGGCTGGCGGCCGCCAGCAGCTCGAGCGTGGGGATCGTGCCGCAGCTGGCCAGCACCAGGTCTGGCTCACCGTCGTCGTTGTTGCTCGCCCACTCCCACGCCGAGGCCCCGGCGCGGACGTGCTCCTCGGCTTCCTCCATCGAGAGCCACTGCGGCAGCGGCAGCTTGGAGCCGATGATCAGGTTGATGCAGCCGGTCGCCTCCAGGCACAGGGCCGTGGTGGCCAGCAGCGTGTTCGCGTCAGGCGGCACGTACACGCGGGCGTGCTCCTCGCGACGGTTGAGCATCGAGTTGATGAAGCCGGGCATCTGGTGGGAGTAGCCGTTGTGGTCCTGGCGCCAGCCCTCCGATGTGAGCAGGTAGTTCAGCGACGCGACCGGCTCGCGCCACGGCGCCTCCTCGCGGGACATCTTCAGGAACTTGCCGTACTGGTTGACCATGCCGTCGACGATCGGGATGAAGGCCTCATAGCAGGGAAAGACCCCGTGGCGACCTGTCAGCACGTAGCCCTGCAGCCAACCCTGGCAGTTGTGCTCGGAGAGGACCTCCATGATGCGCCCATCTGGCTTGTAGTCTGGGCTGACCTCTGGGTCGACCGGCCACTCGTAGGCGTGGTTCTCGACCTCGAACAGCGCCCCGAGCCGGTTGGATGCGACCTCGTCCGGGCACACGACGCGGAAGTTGCGCTGCGCGCGGTTCAGCTCGAAGACCTGGCCGAGATACCTGCCCACCGCACCGAGCGAGCTCTCCTGGGCGCCGCCCGGCTCCTCGAGCACGACGGCGTGATCCTTCAGCTCGGGCAGCTGCAGCGCAACGCGCATGCGTCCCCCGTTGACGTGGGGGTTGGCGCCCATGCGCAGCTCGCCGGTCGGGCACATCGCGGCGATCTCGGGCGCCGGTCCGCCGCCCTCGTCGAACAGCTCCTCGGGGCGATAGGAGCGCAGCCAGTTCTCAAGCGCGTGCAGATGCTCGGGGTTGGTGCGGGCCTGCATCGCGGGCACCTGATGAGCCTTGGAGGTGCCCTCCACGAGCACTCCGTCGAGTTCGCGGATGCCGGTCCAGCCCTTTGGCGAACGCACGATCAGCATCGGCCAGGCCGGCCGCTCGGCCCGGCGCCCTTCGCGAGCGCCGCTCTGCAGCTCGCGGATCTCGCCGTAGGCGTTGTCCAGTGCGCGGGCCAGCTCGCCGTCGAGGTCCTCTCCCTGAACGATCATCGGGTGCCAGCCGTAGCCCTCGAACAGCTTCGCGAGCTCGGTGTCGGTCATCGAGCCGAAGATCGTCGGATTGGCGATCTTGTAGCCGTTCAAGTGCAGGATCGGGAGCACGGCGCCGCTGCTCGCCGGGTCGAGGAACTTGTTCGAGTGCCAGGCTCCCGCGGTCGGCCCGGTCTCCGCCTCGCCGTCGCCGACGATGCACGCCACGATCAGGTCCGGGTTGTCCAGCGCGGCGCCGAAGGCGGTGGCCAGCGCGTATCCCAGCTCGCCGCCCTCGTGGATCGTGCCCGGCACAATCGGGGCGATGTGGCTCGGGAAGCCGCCCGGCCAGGAGAACAGCCGCACGAGCTTGGAAAGGCCGTCGCGATCGCGGCTCATCTCGGGCTTGACCTCTTCCAGGCACCCGTCGATCCACAGGTTGGCGAGGTTCGCCGGCGCACCGTGACCGGGACCGGTCACCAGCAGGACGCTGGCGTCGGTGTCGAGGATCAGGCGGTTCAGGCCGGCGTACATCAGGTTGATCCCGGGCACCGTCCCCCAATGGCCGAGCAGGCGATGCTTGACGTGCTCAGGCTTCAGCGGCTCCTCCAGGAGGTGGTTGTCCTGGAGGTAGATCATCGCCACCGCGATGTAATTGGCGGCGCGTCGATAGAATGCGAGCCTCTCCGAGACCGACGACAGAGCTTGGGTAGACAAGTTTCCCCCTGTTTGCGCTTGGCCTTTCGAGCCGCAGTGACTATACCGATGAAGTCCCGCCGCCACACGCTCGCGATCGGGGGTTGCTGACCCTTCCGGCACAGCCTCCGGCTGACCCAGGTTCGAGAGATCGCGTCCGTCTGAGACCGCCGTCCGGTCGACGGTGGCGGCGGGCTGTTGCTCGCCGCCACCGCGTCCGTCAATGGGGCCGCCCCGGCCATGATCAATGGGCCTTCGCTGCCGCGGCTTGAAGTCGTAGCCTGTCGCGGGACCGTGGCCCTTCTGCGTAGTTCTCATTTCCGTGCAACAGCCGCAGCGGCGTTTGCCGGGGTCGTGGGCTACGACCTGCTCCAGCGTCGACACGCGATCCTGCGCAACTTCCCGGTCGTGGGGCACTTTCGGTACGCGCTCGAGGCGTTCGGACCTGAGCTGCGTCAGTACATCGTGACCTCCAACAACGAGGAGCGCCCCTTCTCGCGCGATCAGAGGCGCTGGATCGATGCGTCCTCGGAAGGCAAGCCAAACGTGTTCGGCTTCGGAACGGACGACGAGATGGAGGCCGTCGAGAGCCTGCTGATCATCAAGCACTCGCCCTTCCCCGCGCCCGCGCCCGCGCGCGGGGAGCCGGGCGGCGCGCCGCACTTCAGCGTTCCGGCCGGCAAGGTGCTCGGCGCCTTCCATCGCAGACGTCATGCTTTCCGCCCGGGGTCGGTCGTGAACCTCGCAGGCATGAGCTACGGTGCGCTCTCGCCCGTCTGCCGTGGAGGCTCTCAACCGCGGCGCCAAGCTCGCCGGGTGCCTGCACAACACCGGCGAGGGCGGCCTCGCGCCCGCCCATTGCAACGGCGGCGAGCTGGTCTTCCAGATCGGCACAGGCTACTTCGGCTGCCGCGACGAGCATGGCCGTTTCAGCCTCGAGCGCCTGCGCGAGCGAGTCGGCCAGGCCCCGGTGCGTGCGATCGAGGTCAAGCTGTCACAGGGGGCGAAGCCCGGACTCGGGGGACTGCTGCCCGGCGTCAAGGTCACTCCCGAGATAGCCGCCATTCGCTGCGTGCCCGCCGGTGAGGACTGCGTCAGCCCACCCGCACACTCGGCATTCTCAGATGTCGACGGACTGATCGAGTTCGTCGAGCTGATCGCACAGGATACGGGCCTCCCGGTCGGCATCAAGTCGGCCGTCGGCGAGACCGGCTTCTGGGAGACGCTCGCCCGGCGTATGGCCCTCACCGGTGGCGGCCCCGACTTCGTCACGGTTGACGGCGGCGAGGGCGGGACAGGCGCCGCGCCGCTCTCATTCGCCGACCACGTCGCGCTGCCGTTCAAGCTGGGCTTCGCCCGCGTCTACGGTACGTTCGCGCGCGCCGGGCTGGCCGAGGACGTCGTGCTGATCGGCTCGGGCCGCCTCGGGTTCCCAGACTCGGCGCTGTTCGCGTTCGCCCTGGGCTGCGATCTCGTCAGCGTGGGCCGTGAGGCGATGCTGGCAATCGGCTGCATCCAGGCGCAGCGCTGCCACACGGGACGCTGCCCAACCGGCGTCGCGACGCAGTCGCGCTGGCTGATGCACGGGCTGGACCCCGAGCTCAAGTCGAGCCGTGCAGCAAACTACATCGTCGCGTTTCGCGCGGAGCTTCTGGCTCTCGCGCGCTCCTGCGGGGTCGCGCACCCCGCGCTCGTGACACCCGAGCACATCGAGGTCGTCTCCGAGCGCTACCACTCCGCGCCCCTCACAGACGTGTTCGGCTACGAGCCCGACTGGCCACTGCGCTCGGACGCCGCACGGCGCGAGGTGGAAAGCCTCCTGGCCCAGCCGGATCTCGCTCTGTAAAGTGCCACACTACGAGGCGAGTTGATCGATTCCGCTTCTCGGCATGTGCTGGATCTCGCGCGCAGCCTCCTGGCTGAGCTCGACGTCGACGTAGTTCTCGACCGGGTGCTTCAGGCCGCGCGGGAGCTCACCGGCGCGCGCTATGCCGCGCTGGGGGTGCTAGACGAGTCGGCCATCGAGCTCGGTCGGTTCATCACAGTCGGCATCGATGAGCAGACGCGAGCCGCGATCGGGGATCTTCCGCGCGGGCGAGGCGTGCTCGGAGAGCTGATCGAGAGTCCGACGCCATTGCGCCTGGAGGACGTCGGCAGGCATCCACGCTCCTATGGCTTCCCTGCAGGGCATCCCTCTATGGGAACGTTCCTCGGCGTGCCGATCGTGATCGCGGGGCGCCCTTTCGGGAATCTGTACCTGACCGAGAAGGAGGGTGGAGCGCAGTTCACCGCCGAGGATGAGCAGGCGGCGGTCGTCCTCGCGGAGTTTGCCGCCGTTGCCGTGGAGAATGCACAACTCTACGGAGGGGCAAAGCGCCAACGCGACGAACTCAAGCGCACGGTGGCCACGTTGGAGGCCATGAGCCAAGTGACTCGGGCAGTGGGCGGCCAAACCGACCTCGCCGTGGTGCTCGAGATGGTCGCCAAGCGCGGGCGGGCCCTGGTCTGCGCCCGAGTCCTCGTGATCGAGCTGCTGGATGGGCTCGATGAGCTCGTGATCGCCGCAGGCGCCGGTGAGTGGCCGGCGAGCATGGAGGGCGATCGTGTCTCACTGGCCGACACAGTGGCCGAGACAGCGCTGCGCACGCTGCAGACCCAGCCTTTGGAGGACGAGCTGAATCGTGCGCGCTTTGACCAGCATGGCCTGGGGCGTCTGGGCGTCAGCGCCGAAAGCGGCCTTGCGGTCCCGCTCGTCTTCAACGGCCGCCCCTACGGGGTGCTCATGGTCATCGATCGACTCCGTGACGGCCCGGGCTTCACGACCGAGGACTCGCGGCTACTGGAGGCGTTTGCATCGAGCGCCGCCACAGCAGTGGCCACCGCGAAGTCGGTGGCGTCTGAGCGCCACCAGCAGCGTCTTGCTGCCGCGGAGGCGGAGAGGGGACGGTGGGCGCGTGAACTGCATGATGAGACGCTTCAGCGGCTGGCCGCTCTGCAGATTGCGCTCTCCTCCGCGCGACGCTCCGGGCGCCCCGAGAGCCTCGAGAAGGCGGTCGATCACGCCAGAGATCTGCTGCAGAGCGAGATCGCCAACCTGAGGGCGCTGATAGCCGAGCTGCGCCCGCCCACATTGGACGAGCTTGGCGTCGGCACGGCACTTAGAGCACTGGCAGAGCGCGCAACCAGCCTCGGCATGGAGGTCGATGTGAGCGTAGACCTAGCATCCGAGCGGGACGGCGCCACGGCCGCCCGTCATGCCCCCGAGCTCGAGACCACCATCTACCGGCTCGTCCAAGAGGCACTCACCAATGCCGCCAAGCATGGGAGGGCGAAACGCACCGTCGTTGAAATTCACGAGACGGACGCCGCTGTACACGTGAGCGTCCGAGACGACGGCGAGGGCTTCGACACGACGACCCGCACGGACGGCTTTGGCCTGCTTGGCATGCGCGAGCGCGTCGAGCTGGCCGACGGGAGCCTTGAGATCAAGTCCGGATCCGACGGGACCATTGTCAGCGCCGTCCTACCCGTGACTCGCGAGTCGCCCACCCGATCATCAAGTCTGGAAGGCGTGCGAGCAACGAGCGGGTAGGCGTCCACCCCATCGCCCACAGGGACGTGCTCCGTACTTTGCCGTGGCCGAGATGAGGTCTTGCCCCCTCCCGCGCGCGCGTTGCGCGGTCTAGTCTCGGCTAATGAGAGGCAAGTTGCGTGCTGTCCCTGACTTTCGCGCTGACGGCAAGCATGCGGCGACGGAGGTGATCCGGGTCGTGCTCGTCGACGATCATGCGGCGGTACGGCGCAGCCTGCGAGGAGTGCTCGACGGCGAGGAGAACATCGAGGTGATCGCCGAGGCCGAGGACCTTGATTCGCTGATGCATGCGATGAACGGACAGCCGAGAGTGCTCGCGCTCGACCCGGCCCTACCAGGCGCGTCCGGCCTCGACACGCTGCGAGAGCTGCACAAGCAGGCACCCGATACGGAGATCGTCGTGCTTTCCATGAATGACGACCCGAGCCTCGCGCGGCAGACACTCAAGGCTGGCGCGACCGGCTTCGTCCTCAAGGACATGGCCGCGGAGGAGTTGCCAGCAGCCGTCCGCAACGCGGCGAGCGGCAAGCGATACCTAAGCCCCCGCATCGCGGCGCGCTTGGCGCAACGCGGCGAGCTTCTCTGAGTGGGCTGCGGCGGCGTCCTCTGAGTGGGCTACGCGGCGGCTCGCGGCAGGGGCTAGTGACTATCGGCAGGCGCGTAGTGACTATCCGCTCCTGAAATTCGAAGCTGGCTTCGAGTGCCCGGCGGACAGGGCACGTGTCGGCGACGCGCTGGAGTCTTCGTTGCTGATCGGGCGTCATGTGGCCGGGTAGGTATATGTCGACGGCGAAGTGCCGCGGGATCCTGTCGGGGTCGTAGGTCACCTCAACGGATGTCTCGCCGATGTCCCAGCCGCGGTTCTGCGCATACATGGCGATCATCGTCGCGATGCATGACGCGAGCGTAGCGGCGAGCAGCTCGTGCGGGGCGGGCCCGTTGTCGGTGCCGCCGAGGTGCTCGGGCTCGTCGGTGACGATCGTGTGGCGGCCGTTGACGTCGACCTCGTGCGCAAGGCTGCTGCCGACTCGGCGGGCTGTCGCGGTCATGGTCATTCGTTCACACCGTCCTACCAGGCCCACATTGCCCGACGCGGCGTGCACTGCCATCCGCAGCAACTACGCGACCAGATCCGTAGCCTCCACCCATACAAGTATAGTAGCAAACAACGATTTAGTTGTGCTACTCTCTTTCTGCATGAGCACCACTGCCAACGTCCCGCACCCGCTCCCGGCGCCGCTCGTCGAGGTGATCGCCGAGCGCTTTCGTGTCCTCGGTGAGCCGATGCGCATTCGTCTTCTGGATGCGCTGCGCGAGGCTCCGGCAACCGTGCAGGAGCTCCAGCAGGCGACAGGTGCCTCGCAGCAGAACGTTTCCAAGCATCTCGGCGTGCTGCTGCGCAGCGGCTTGGTGAGCCGCAGCAAGGAGGGCAACTTCTCGCTCTACGCGATCGCCGATGAGGACGTGTTCGAGCTGTGCGACCACGTCTGCGGCGGTCTTCGCCGCCAGCTGGACGAGCTCGACGCGGTGCTGCCCGGAGGAACCGGCTGATGAGCACCGCCCAATGCTCGCGCTCGGCAACCGCCCTCCCCACCGATGAGAGCTGGCCGCTCGAGGAAGGCTCATGAGCACCACCACCGCGCCCCGCGCCGGGGAGCTCCCCATCACCCCGGTTGAGGGCAGGGTGCAAGTCGGGCCGATAGGTCGCGTCGGGCGCTATACGGCGACGCATTTTCGAAAGGTTCTCACCGGATGGCTCTTGGTCGCGGTCGTGCTCGGGTTCTTCGCGCCGCGGGTCGAGAAGGCGCTCTCCGGCGCGGGATGGGAAGCGAGCGGGTCACAGTCTGTGCAGGCCCGCAAGCTCGTCGAACGCGACTTCGCGGGCCTCGGCAGCTATGGGCTGATGACCGTCGTCTACTCCCCGACGAAGACCGTCGGTAGCCCGGCCTTCAGGTCGGTCCTAACCCGGGTCGAACGGACGCTGCGGGCTAACGGGGCCGTCCGGACGGTGATTGCGCCTGTTCCTTCACTGTCGATCTCCGGCGACGGGCACACGGCGATCGTGCAGGCCGGCGCCGCGCGAAACCCCAACGAGATGGTCGCCGCCGCCGACAGCCTCAAGGGGACTCTGCACAAGCTCTCCACGGGCGTGGTGGTGGTCAACCTCACGGGTGCGTCCGGGATGTGGTCGGACTTCAACGCCGCCAACCGCTCCGCGATGCTGAAATCGGAGGTCATCTCCTGGCCGGTGACGCTCGGCATCATGCTGCTCGCCTTCGGCTCGCTGGTCGCGGCTGGACTGCCCCTGATGCTCACCATGGTCGGGCTGCTCGCCGCCGCCGGCTCGCTCTACCTCGGCACGCTCGTCATGCCGATCTCGATCTGGGCGATGAACTTCGCGCTGATGTTCGCCCTCGCTCTGGGGATCGACTACGCGCTCTTCATCGTGATGCGCTTCCGTGGTGCGTTCTTCGGCTCATCACTCGACGCGGAGGAGGCCACGGCCGTGACGATGGACACGGCGGGCAAGGCCGTGCTGTTCAGCGGGGTGACGGTGCTGATCTCCCTCACCGCGGTCATGCTCGTCCCGAGCCCCGCGTTTCGCAGCATGAGCCTGGGCATCATGCTCGCGGTCATCTTCGTCCTCGCCGCAACGCTCACGCTGCTGCCCGCGGTGCTCGCAAGGCTCGGCCCGAAGGTCGACAACCTGTCCCTTCCCTGGGCTCACTCTGGTGAGCACCGCTCGCCGCTGTTCGCCGCCTGGGGCGAACGGCTGTGGCGCCACCCGCTGCGGTACGGCATCCCCGCGCTCGTCGTGCTGCTCGTGCTTGCCTACCCGGTGACGCAGCTGAAGACCTCGATGCCCTCGATCAAGGTCGTGCCCACCACCGACTCCTCGCGCATCGGCTACAACCAGGTGCAAGCCGCGATGGGGCCGGGCTCCACCGGCCCGCTGCAGCTCCTGGCCCCTGTCGGACGAGGCCGCGACGGTCACGCGCATCGCCCAACGCGACCCGGGCGTCGCCCAGGTCCTTCCCGCCCAGTCCGGCAGCGGCGGACTCGAACTGGTCACGGCCGATTCCCCGCCAGGATCCCTCCAACCCCGCCGTGGGCGCCACGATCGAGCGGCTGCGAGCCCACGTGCCCGCCGGTACGTTGGTCGGCGGGGCGGTCGCCGAAAACCACGACCTGCAGCACCTGCTCTCCGCCAAGACCGCGCTCGTGATCGGGGTCGTGTTGCGCTTGGGTTCCTGTTGTTGCTCTCGCCCTGCAGGCTCCGCTGCTGGCCGCCGCCGGAGTGCTCACGAACCTGCTTGCCACCGGCGCTGCTTTCGGGGTGGCCAAGTGGATCTTCCAGGACGGCGCGCTGCACTCGCTGCTCGGCTTCCAGTCCCAGGGCTTCCTCGACGCCTGGGGGCCCGTGTTCTTCTTCGCGATGATCTTCGCGATCTCAATGGACTACACCGATGTTCCTGCTCTCATCCGCAAAGGAGCACTGGGACCACAGCCACGACGCCAAGGACGCGATGGTCGGCGCCGATCGCCCACTCCGGGCGGGTGATATTCGCCGCCGCAGCCGTGATGGTGGCGGTGTTCTTCACCTTCGCGCTCTCGGGTCCGCTGCCGCCAAAGGAGATGGGGATCATTCTCGGCGTCGCCGTCCTGCTCGACGCCGCCCTCATCCGGCTGCTCCTGCTCCCTGTCCTGCTTCGCCTGATGGGCCGCCGAGCCTGGTATCTGCCCCGATGGGCTCGGCGGATCCTCCCTGATGTCCGCTTCGGGCACTCCTGAAACACGCGCCGGGCAGATCGGGCTCGGCTCGCTGGCTCGGCGCGGGGGTCAGGAGTATTCCGCAGCAACGGCACGGCTTGCCCACCTTGGAACCTCGGGTGACGCCGGCCAGGATAGGTGATGCGATGGCGAACAGGATTGTGATTCTTGGCGGGGGCACCGGAGGGACACTCGTCGCGAACCGCCTTCAGCGGCTCTACGGTGAGACGGCGAGCATCACGGTCATAGACCGCGACGACATCCACGTCTATCAGCCGGGTCTTCTGTTCGTCCCCTTCGGGCTCGCGCAGCCGAGCGAGATCGTCCGTCCCCGCCGAGCGCAGCTTCGCGACGGGATCGAGTTTCGTCTCGCAGAGGTCGACAGCGTCGAGATCGACCAGAACACGGTGCACCTCGCAGGTGGGGAGGATCTGTCCTACGACGTGCTGGTCGTCGCCAGCGGCGCGGTGCTTCAGCCGCAGGAGTCGGAGGGACTCGAGGGTCCCGAGTGGGGGAGGTCGATCCACACCTTCTACTCTCTGCAGGGCGCGATCGCGCTAGGAAAGGCGCTGGAGGGCTTTCGAGCGGGCCGGCTGGTGGTCAACGTCATCGACATGCCGATCAAGTGCCCCGTGGCTCCCCTGGAGTTCTGCTTTCTCGCCGACTGGCAGCTACGACAGCGCGGCCTGCGGGACGATGTCGATCTCACCTTCGTCACGCCACTGGACGGTGCGTTCACCAAGCCGATCGCCTCGGCGCATCTGGGCTCCCTCCTGGCGCAGAAGGGCATCCGGGTCGAGCCGGAGTTCGCGACGGGCCGGGTCGACGCCGCCGGGCGACGGCTTCACAGCTGGGATGAGCGCGAGATCGAGTTCGATCTCCTGGTCACGATCCCCGTCCACGGAGGCGCCGCGTACATCGCGCGCTCCCCCGGCTTGGGCGACGCGCTGGGCTTCGTGCCGGCCGACCGCCACACGCTCCAGGCGAAGGCGGCGGAGAACATCTTTGCGATCGGCGACGCGACCGACGTGCCCACCTCGAAGGCGGGATCGGTCACGCATTTCGAGGGCGAGACCGTCGTGGAGAACATCCAGCGGCTCCTCGCAGGCGACGAGCTGACAGGGTCCTACGACGGTCACACCAACTGCTTCATAGAGACCGGTTTTCACAAGGCGTTGCTGCTCGACTTCGACTACGAGGTCGAGCCGATGCCCGGCCGTTACCCGGAGCCTCACTTCGGACCGCTGCCGCTGCTCGCCGAGTCCAGGCTGAACCATCTCGCCAAGCTCGCCTTTCAGCCACTCTACTGGCACGTGCTGCTGCCGGGGCATGACATCCCTGGTGTCGGCTCACGGTTTCACGGGGTCGCAGCGCCGCTTTCAACCAAGGGATCGGAGGCATCAGGATGAGCACCGTCACGCTCGCCGGCTCGACCGTCGAGGTGGACGCCGAGGGTTTTCTCGTCGGTCACGAGCAGTGGAACGAGCAGATGGCCGAAGAGATCGCCCGCGCCAACGGCATCGAGACGCTCACCGATCGCCACTGGCAGGTCGTCAACTTCATGCGCAACACCTATCTGGAGAGCGGCTCGGCCCCGTCCATCCGCAGCCTTGGAAAGACCTCGGGAGTCCCGATCAAGGAGCTCTACGAGCTGTTCCCCAAAGGCCCCGCAAAGCTCGCCGCGAAGATAGGCGGCATTCCCAAGCCACGCGGGTGCATCTAGAACCCACGAAGCGATCGAGGCACACATGAGCGACACCATCGAGAAGGTCTCCATCATCATCTCCAAGGGCTCCCTCGAGGGCATCTACCCAGGGCTGATCATGGCCAACGGGGCACGCATGGAGGGCATCGAGGCGAACGTGTTCTTCACGTTCTTCGGCCTGGACGCGATCAACAAGGCCAAGTACGAGCACGTCAAGGTCGCGACCGTCGGCAACCCCGGCCTGCACCTCGCCACATGGGCCGGTGGCGTCCCAGGCATATCCGCGCTCGTAACACACCAGCTCGCCCACGAGATGGAGAGGCTCGACATCCCGCCGATCCCCGAGTTCGTAGAGATGATCGCCGACTCGGGCGCCGGGCTCTACGCCTGCAAGGCATCGGTCGATCTCTTCAAGCTCAGCGGCGAGGACTTCATCCCGCAGGTCAAGGAAATCATCACGGTTGGAGAGTTCTACGGGCTGGCGGGCGGCGGAGAGATCATCTTCACGTGAGGTGAGCCAACCGCCACGCGGACATCTTCGTGTCGGCCACGCCTGGCACGCTTGACGACGTGGATGTGGTTGCGCTTGGAATCGCCCTGCTGATATTCGTCCTGCTCGCCGCATTGGTGGCGGGTCTGGATCGGATATGAGCATCGCCGAAGCGATTGCGCTAGCGGTCGCCGTGGGACTGTTCCTGTACCTCCTGTTCGCACTGCTACGCGGAGAGCGCCTCTAGGTGACCGCTTCGGGTTGGCTCCAGATTGTCGTGCTGATCGCCGTGCTGAGCGGGATCACGCCACTGCTGGGCGGCTACATCGATCGTGTGTTCAGCGGCGAGCGGGTGCTGCTCGTGCGCGCGCTCGGGCCGGCCGAGCGGAGGCTGACGCGGCTTCTCGCGGGGTCCGAGCCGGCCGGCCAGGACTGGAGGTCATACGCCGGCAGCGTGCTTGCGTTCAGCGGGATCTGCTGGCTTGCGCTGTTCGTGATCCTGCGCACCCAGTCGATCGATCCGTTCAATCCGCAGGGCTTCCAGGCCCCGCCGTGGAACCTCAGCTTCAACGCCGCCTCCTCATTCATCAGCAACACCGCCCTGCAGTTCTACGGCGGCGAGAGCACCCTCTCGAACTTCTCGCAGATGGCCGGCATCACGGTCCACTCGTTTCTCAGCGGCGCCGTGGGGCTCGCGGTGGCGATCGCGGTCGCGCGAGGCTTCGCCAAACGCTCGAACAGTGGGCTCGGCAACTTCTGGGTGGACCTCGTCAGGGCGCTGATCTACGTGCTGCTGCCGCTGGCGATCGCGGGATCGCTGTTTCTCGTCGCCGAGGGCTCGGTCCAGACGCTTGCGGCGAACATCCAGCTTTCGACGCTCGCCGGGGCTCGTCAGACGCTCGCGCTCGGACCGGTCGCTTCGCAGAAGGTCATCGCGCTGCTGAGCTCCGACGGCGGCGGCTTCTACGGGGTCAACTCGGCTATGCCGTACGAGGATCCGACGGGCCTCGCGAACTTCGTAGAGGTGCTGATGGTCCTCGCGATCCCGGCGGCTCTCACGTCCACCTACGGGAGAATCGTGGGGAACCGCCGGCAGGGCTGGGCACTCTACGGAGTGATGGTGGTGATGCTGGTTGGGGCGGCGGCGATTGCCTACCCGGCCGAGGCCCACCCCTCGCCGGCGATGCGCGCGGCCGGTGTCCACGGCTTGAACATGGAGGGCAAGGAGCAGCGGTTCACCGTGGCCGACTCGACGCTCACGGCCGTCGCCGGGACGGCGTCGGGTGACGGGGCGACAAATGCGGCGCTCGACTCCTTCACCGGTCTCGGTGGCTCGATCCCGATGGCCAACATGATGACCGGGGAGGTGATCTTCGGCGGGGTGGGCTCTGGGCTGTTCGGGATGCTTCTGATGGTGCTGCTGGCAGTTTTCATCGCCGGGTTGATGGTAGGACGCACGCCCGAGTACCTGGGCAAGAAGATCGAGGCGCGCGAGATCAAGATGGTCACCATCGGCGTGATCGCCGTGCCGCTGATCGTGCTGTTCATTACCGCATGGGCGATCAGCGCCCGCTACGGCATGCGCTCGATATTCAACGCCGGCCCTCAGGGGTTCTCCGAAACGCTGTACGCCTACACCTCACAGGCCAACAACAACGGCTCGGCGTTCGCCGGCTACATCGGGTTCGTGCAGCCGCACGCCCCGGGCAACGCGGGCGCCAGCGGTGTCACGTTCGCCGACCTCGCGGGCGGGAGCGCGATGCTCGTGGGGCGCTTCCTGCCGATGTTCGTCGCGCTCGCGGTGGCCGGATCGCTGTCGGGAAAGCGGATCATCGCGTCGGGCGGCGGCACGATGCGCACGGACACGGTGATCTTTGCGGTGCTCCTGCTCGCGACGATATCGATCGTCGCACTGCTGACGTTCGTGCCGTCCTTGATGCTCGGCCCGGCCGTGCAGGCGTTGACCGGGAGGCTGTTCTGATGTTGCGCCAGCTCCGTTCCGCCGTTGTGGCGATCGTCGTCTTCACGGTGCTGCTCGGCCTCGCCTATCCGCTCGCGATGACGGGCGTGGCCCAGCTGCTCTGGTCCCATGAGGCCAACGGCAGCCAAGTCGATCGAGATGGGCGAGCGGTCGGGTCGCTGCTGATCGGTCAGGACTTCGCCGGCCAGTCGCGCTACTTTCAGAGCCGGCCCTCGGCGAGCGCCTACGACCCGGCCCAGACGGCGGCCTCGAACCTCGGCCCCAACTCGGCGGGTCTGCGCGATGAGATCCAGGTCCGCTTGGCCACGTTCGTACGCCGCGAACGCCCGTATGACCGGGGCCTGACCGCCGCTTTGGTCCCGCCCGACGCCGTCACCGCGTCGGGATCCGGGGTCGACCCGGACATCTCGCTCGCAGACGCGCGTATCCAGGCCCACCGGGTCGCGGCCGTCCGTCACCTGCAGCTGGACAGTGTGCTCCGCCTGATCACAGACGACGCCGACTCCTCGGCGGGGGGTCTGTTCGGTCCGGCCACGGTCAACGTGCTCGCGCTGAACCTGGCGCTCGACGCCGGGCGTGCACGATGATCCGCCGACCGCACGTCGGCGCGCTGCGGGCCGAGATCCTTCTGCCCGCCCTGCGCTCCGCCGCCGGCAAGCTGCGCCCGACCCTGATGGTCCACAACCCGGTGATGTTCACCGTCGAGGTCGGCGCCACGCTGACAACGCTTCTGTGGCTGACCCAGGTCGGCGGCCTCGGCGTGGGCGGCACCGCCGGGGACCCTACGTGGTTCACCGCGTCGATCGCCGGATGGCTGTGGCTGACCGCGTACTTCGGCAACCTCGCCGAGGCGGTCGCCGAGGGGCGCGGCAAGGCCCAGGCCGACGCTCTGCGCGGCATGCGCGCCGATACCCCGGCCCGCCTGCGCGACCGATCTAGGAAGCCGTCCTCCCAGCTCGTGCCCGGCGACGTTGTCGAGGTCGCCTCCGGCGAGCTGATCCCCGGCGACGGCACGATCATCGCGGGGATCGCCTCGATCGATGAATCGGCGGTGACGGGCGAGTCGGCGCCGGTCGTGAGGGCCGCCGGCGGGGATCGCACCGCGGTAACCGGAGGCACGCGGGTGCTCTCGGACGCGATCGTCGTGGAGATCACACAGCGACCGGGCGAGAGCTTCCTGGACCGCATGATCGCCCTCGTCGAGGGCGCCCACCGCCGCAAGACTCCGAATGAGATCGCGCTGGGGATCCTGCTCGCCGGATTGACGCTGATCTTCCTGTCGGTGGTGATCACATTGCGACCCTTCGCCAGCTACGCGCACACGGCGATCTCGCTAGCAACGCTGATCGCGCTGCTCGTCGCGCTGGCTCCCACGACGATCGGCGCGCTGCTCTCGGCGATCGGGATCGCGGGGATGGATCGACTGGTGGCCCGCAACGTGCTCGCGCTCTCGGGCCGCGCCGTGGAGGCGGCAGGCGATGTCAACCTGCTGATGCTCGACAAGACGGGCACGATCACCCTCGGTAACCGCCAGGCGTCGGCTTTCATCCCGCTGCCCGGGGTCGCCGAGCGCGATCTCGCCGACGTCGCCCAGGCCGCGTCGCTCGCCGACGAGACGCCGGAGGGTCGCTCGATCGTAATCCTCGCAAAGCGCTATGGACTGCGCGAGCGCAAAAAGGGACTAGCCGGCGCCCGCTTGGTGCCCTTCAGCGCCCAGACGCGGATGAGCGGGATCGACCTGGATGGCCACGAGCTGCGCAAGGGAGCCGGCGACGCGATCATCGCCCGCGTCAAGCAGCTTTCCGGCAAAGTGCCAACCGAGCTCGAACTCGAGCTCGGGCATATCGCCGGCCAGGGCGGGACGCCGCTGGCTGTATCCCGCGACGACACCGTGTTGGGCGTGATCGACCTCCGCGATGTCCTCAAGCAGGGGATCCAGCAGCGGTTCGCCGAGCTCCGGCGCATGGGCGTGAGGACAGTGATGATCACGGGCGACAATCCGCGAACGGCGGGGGCGATCGCGCACGAGGCCGGTGTCGACGACTTCCTGGCCGAGGCGACGCCCGAGCGAAAGCTCGCCCTCATCCGCGAGGAGCAGGGTCGTGGGCGGATCGTGGCGATGACCGGCGACGGGACCAACGACGCGCCCGCGCTGGCCCAGGCCGACGTGGGGCTGGCGATGAACACCGGGACCCAGGCCGCGCGCGAGGCGGGCAACATGGTCGATCTCGACTCCGACCCGACCAAGCTGATCGAGATCGTGGAGGTCGGCAAGCAGCTGTTGATCACGCGTGGCGCGCTGACGACCTTCTCGATTGCCAACGACGTCGCCAAGTACTTCGCGATCCTGCCCGCGGTGTTCGTTGCAACGTATACAGCAGCCGGTGTCGCCCACGGTCCTCTGGGCCGGCTCAACGTGATGAGCCTCGGCTCCCCCCGGTCGGCGATCCTCTCGGCGATCGTCTACAACGCGTTGATCATCCCGGCTCTTGTCCCTCTCGCCTTGCGCGGAGTGCGCTACCGGCCGCTGGGTGCAAGCGGGCTGCTGTACCGCAACCTCGCGATCTACGGCCTGGGCGGTCTGATCGCGCCCTTCATCGGGATCAAGCTGATCGATCTGCTCCTCCACGGCGTACTGGGCGCCTGAGACGCGGTAATGCCCAAGGGTCAACACAAGGTCTTCCTCGGTATGGCGGTCGGGGTGGGCAAGACGTGCCGGATGCTCCAAGAGGGCCGTTCGGCGGCCGCCGAGGGGCAGGACGTCGCGATAGGTCTGCTGGAGACCCATGGCCGGCCCGAGACCGCGGCGCTGGCCGAGGGGCTCGAGCTGATCCCACGCCGGCCCGTCCGTTTCCAGGGCACCGTGATCGAGGAGATGGACCTGCCGGCGATCCTGCGCCGCTCTCCGCAGATCTGCCTCGTTGACGAGCTCGCACACACCAACGTGCCGGGGCTCGAGCATCGCCAGCGCTACGAAGACGTGCAGGACATCCTCGCCGCAGGGCTCACGGTCTTCTCCACCGTCAACGTGCAGCACCTACAGAGCGTCAGCGAGCGCATCGCCGAGAAGACTGGCATCGTCGTTGGCGAGACGATGCCCGACCGGGTGCTCGACGACGCCGACGAGGTCGTCGTCGTCGACCTGACCCCCGAGGCGCTCAAGGCCCGCATCCTCGAGGGCAAGGTCTTTCCTGCCGGCAGCGTGCCCGTCGCCTTGGAGCGGTTCTTCACGAAGGAGAACCTCGATGTGCTGCGGGAGATGGCCCTGCTGCAGGTCGTCGAGGAGGTCGAGGCCCACCGCCTGACCGCCGAGATGCTCGACGACCAGGACCGCCTCATCAGCAACGTCGCCGGCGAGCGCAGTCACCGGTTCCTCGGGCTCGTCAAGCCCGATCCCGTAGCCAACCGCATCATCCGGCGGGCCTGGGAGATGAGCGAGCGCCTCGGAGGCGAGCTGGAGCTCTTGTGGGTAGCGCCGGTCCAGCAGACAGACGACCCCGGGAGGAACCGAAGCGTGGACGACCTGCGCCGTCTGGCAGCGGTCTTCGGCGCACAGCTCCTCGTCGAGCACGATGACGACGTGGCGCGCGTCGTGACGCGCGTGGCAGAAGACCGCGGGACGACTCATATCGTGATGGGCGTACCACACCTGCGCCAGCGCTTCGGGCGCCCGCGGCCTTCGCTGATCGACGAGATCGTCGCACGCGCGCCGACCCTGAACCTGGCGTTGGTGGGAGACCTGCCGGGGTCGAGCGACGTGCGCTGGCCCGATGTGCGGGCGGAAGGTGGCCTGTAGCCCAATCGCGAATCAGAGTGCCTGGCTCGGGGTCGGCGCAGGTGACACGGCGGCTTCCCCGGCGGCCTCGGCCAAGAGGGCCAGTACCTCCTCGTCGGACACCGGCGTGAAGTCGCCGTACCACATGCCCACGCCGAAGAGCCGCTCGGGGACCGTCACGCAGACGACGCGGTCGGCCTCTGTGCCAAGCATCGAGACCGCCTGGCTGGATCCGACGGGGGCCGCCACAACGATCTTGGCAGCGCCGCGCTTGCGCAGCGCGCGCACGGCAGCCAAGTCGGTCAGGCCCGTTGCCAGCCCGTCGTCGACGACGATCACGGTTCGTCCGTCTACGGGGATCGCGGGGCGACCATCGCGGTAGCGCTCCACCCTTCGGCGCAGCTCGCGCGACTCCAGCTCGAGCGTCGCGTCGAGCATCTCATGGGTCATGCCCAGCATGCTGGCGGTCTGCGGATCGAGCACTCCGGTGCCGTCCTCGGCGACTGCACCGACGCCCAGCTCCGGATTGCCCGGGGCGCCCAGCTTGCGCACCGCCAGGATCTCCAGCGGCGCGCGCAGTGCACGCGCGACCTCCACACCGACCGGCACGCCGCCGCGCGGCAGCGCGACAACCACCGGCCGCTCCTCGACAGAGGACATGAGCTCGGCGGCCAATCGACGGCCGGCATCGCGACGATCGCGGAACAGCATGCGCATGCTCTTATCATCCACGCGCATGGCGCCCCGTGCGTCCGGGAAACGCCCCGATGACGGCGTGGTGTACTACCGAATCTGTCTGGAACCGGCGCCGTTGCGCCAGCCGTGAGCGCGGCCGCATCGCCGCCCGGCTGCGGCGAACTGCGGATACTCCCCCGTACGGGAGGCGGATGTCTCGAAGCCTGCGTGGGCGGAGGATGATCTGAGCGATGACCGAACCGCGCGCCTCAGCTGTGTCCGAGTCCTTGCCCGGCCTGGCTGAGAGCGACGCCAACGAGCTGCTGCTGATGGCGGGCGCGGCCGTTGACCGTGCCGCTCGCCTGTTGGTTCGTGGACGCTCGCACCTCGGTGGCCTGATCGCCAAGGGCGACCGCGACTATGCGAGCCGCGTGGACTTCCAAATCGAGGATGCCATCAGGGACGCGCTGGGACGCGCCAGGCAAGACATCCCCTTCCTCGGTGAGGAGCGGGGCGGTCACCTGCGCGCCCCGCTGCTTTGGGTGCTGGATCCAGTTGACGGCACGACCAACCTCATAAAGGGAAGCCCGCTGTGCGCGATCTCCCTGGCGCTCCTGAGCGACGGTCAGCCGATCTTTGGAATCATCGACCTTCCCCTGCTGGGCGAGCGCTACGTAGCGCGCGCGGGCGCAGGTGCCTATCTCAACGGCACGCGCCTGCACATGCCGGACATCGATCGACTCGCCGATGCCGTGGTCGGGATCACCGACTTCGCGGTGGCGGACGACCGCGCCACCGAGAATCCCATTCACATCGCTCTTCTGGCCCAGCTTGCACCACGGGCGCTGGGGGTGCGAGCTCACGGATCGGCCGCATTGGACCTCGCCTGGCTGGCGGCGGGCCACCTCGGGGCGTCGGTGATGCTCTCCAACCGCGCCTGGGATGTAAGCGCAGGAGTGCTGCTGGCACGCGAGGCGGGGGGTCTGAGCTACGACTGGGACGGATCGGAGCACGGCGTGGACTCCCGCTTTACGATCGCCTCCGCCCCGAGCTTGAAGAGCAGCCTGCTGGAGCTGCTTGCGGCGGTTTCATGACCAATCGATCGCTCGTCGTCTTTGCGCCCTCGCCACTGCTGACGATCACCGTCGAGGCGGCCGACACCCCACGCCAGGAGATCCACCTTCACGCAGGCGGACAGGGGTTCTGGGTGGCCAGGTTGGCGGCGCTCCTGGGCGCCCGGGTCAGCCTGTGCTGCGCGCTCGGCGGCGAGTCGGGCGCGGTGTTGCGCGCGCTCATCGCGAGGGAGAAGGTCGAGCTGCTGGACGTGCAGTGCGGCGCGGCCAACGGCGTCTACATCCACGCCCGCCGAGACAGTGGCCGCGAGCAGCTCGCGCGGACCGAATGCAAGGGCCTTTCCCGTCACGAGGCTGACGAGCTGTACGGAGTGATGCTGAGCGCGGCGCTGGACGCAAGTCTCGCGATGCTCACCGGCGTCGACCCGCCGAGTGTCCTGGAAGGCGACGTCTACCGCCGGCTGGCGGGCGATCTGAGGAGCAACGGGGTCGAGGTCATCGCCGATCTCACCGGCTCCGCGCTGAAGGCGGCGCTCGCCGGCGGCGTGGACCTGTTGAAGATCAGCGATGAGGAGCTCCTCCGCGAGGATCTGGCCCGCAGCTCGGACGTGGAGGGCCTGCTGGAGGGATCTGAGGGGCTGCACGAGGCCGGCGCCCGCACGGTGCTCATCTCCCGTGCGGATGACCCCGCGCTGTTCCTCGACGCCCCCAATCGACGCTACTTGGAGCTCACCGGCCCTCGGGTCGAGGCGCTCGAGCCGCGTGGCACGGGCGACTCGATGTTCGCCGCGCTTGGCGCCGGCCTGGCCAGCGATCAAAACCTCGACGACGCCCTGCGGCTGGCAATGGCGGCCGGCTGCCTGAACGCCACCCGGCACGGACTAGGCACGGGGACGCGCGAGCAGATCGAGCAGCTCAGCCATCACATCGAGATCAAGGAGATCATCAGAGGGGTAGGCTGAGCGCCGTGTACGAGATCGCCCCCGGACTTTGGCACTGGACCGCCCGACACGAGCACATCCACACCGATGTCAGCTCCTATTACCTGCTCAACGAGCGGGTGCTGATCGATCCGATGATCCCTGCCGAGGGGCTCGAGTGGTTCGCCTTGCATGGGCGGCCCCGGCATGTGCTGCTGACCAACCGCCACCACGACCGTCATGCCTGGCGGCTGCGTGAGGCGTTCGGCTGCGCGGTTCACTGCGTCACGGCCGGGCTGCATGAGCTCGACGGTCGCGGTCCCGCCGAGCCGTTTGACTTCGGCGAGGAGTTGCCCGGTGGCGTCGTGGCCTACGAGGTGGATGCGATCTGCCCCGACGAGACCGCCCTGCACATACCCGCTCACCATGCGCTGGCGTGCGCGGACGGCGTCGTGCGCTGGGCCGGTCAGGACGGGCTCACGTTCGTCCCGGATCAGCTCATGGACGACCCCGAGCAAACCAAGGCGGGACTGAGGGACAGCTACAGGCGGCTGCTCGATCTCGACTTCGACCTGCTGCTCCTGGCCCACGGCGACCCCGTCACTCAGGGCGCCAAGGCCGCCCTTCGTGCGTTCGTAGACGACGCGAGATAACCCCCGGAGGGTTACTACGGAGCGACGATGAGGTTGTTCCCCGATGCCCGCGGCGATCAAGGCGGGCTAGCTTTGCGAGGCGAAATACCCTCACAAACCTCAAGGAGGTAGGTCATGCCTGGAGCACTCACACGCTGGGAACCGTTCGCCGAGCTTGGTGAGCTGCGCAGTCGCTTCGACCGCATGTTCGAGGAGATGACCGACGGCGGACCGCGACCCTGGACACCGGCGATCGACGTGGAACGTGAGAACGACAACCTCGTCGTGCGCGCCGACGTCCCCGGGATCAAGCCAGAGGAGGTCAAGATCGAGATCGAGGATGACATCCTCACCGTGTCCGGCGAGCACGAGGAGCGCAAGGAGCAGAAGGACAAGCACTTCCTGCGCCGCGAGCGCCGCTACGGGTCGTTCTCCCGCTCGATGGTCCTGCCGCAGGGAGTGGAGGCCAAGAAGATCAAGGCCAAGACCCACAACGGCGTCGTGGAGGTGACGATCCCGCTGCCCAAAGAACCAAAGAAAGAGGCCGTCAAGATCACCCCGACCGCGGCCTGACGCCCACCGAAAGGACGAGCCGGCTTGGCCGCTCAGAGCGCCAGGCCGGCCCGTGCCGAGCGTACTTGCCCGGCCGGCGCGGGTTGGCTCGAGCGATCGGTGCTCGTGCGCCAAGGCGATTGATGCTCCGTGCTTGTGTGCCACGGCGATGGATGCTCGTGCGCTAGGTACCCGACAGCGCCCTGCAGCGGCGTCATGCGGGTCACTCTCCAGGCCGGATAGATGCCGCCCAGCACCCCGATCGCGACCCCCACGAGCAACCCGCGCCCAAGTCCCCAGGCGGTCACCGATGGTGAGACATATGCGCTCACGCCGAGCGCCCTGACCAGCAGCCCACCGCCGATCACGCCGACAAGCAGGCCGGCCGCAGCGCCCAGAACGCTGACCGCGATCCCTTCGCCCAGTATCAGGGATGCCACGCGCACGGGAGACCATCCGACGGTGCTCAGCAGGCCGAGCTCGCCCTGGCGTTCCATGATCGACATCGCCATCGTGTTGGCCACGCTGATCGCTCCGACGATCAGCGCGATCACGACGATCACCAGGATCGCCTTGGAGATCAAGGTGCCGTTGGCACCCGCCCGCAGCGCCTGCTGCGGGTCGGTGATCACCTGCGTGCCCGGGAAGGCGCGTTCGAGGCTCCTGCCAGCGCTCCCCGCGCCCGTGCCGGGCGCGAGCTGCACGACGACGTCGGTCGCCTCGCCGGAGCGGCCGACGAGCTGCTGAGCCACGGTGAGCGGGAGCACGGCGCCTGAGTCCTCGAAGAGGATGCCCGAGTGGTAGATCCCGGCGACCCGGAGGGCGTGCCCAGCGATCTCCAGAACGCCACCGGGCTGCAGGTGCAGCTGGGCGGCCAGGCGATCCCCGATGAGCACTTCCGGGGTACCCGCGAGCCGAAGGTGACCGCCGACGAGTACGAGCCCCTGCGCGAAGAAGCCACCAGGGTCGGCGCCGAACACGATCGCACTGGAGTCCGCCTTCACGGCTTCGACCACCAACAGCAAAGGCGTGGCCCGCGCCACCTCCGGGCGGGCGGCCAGGCGCGCCGCCATCGAGACAGGCAGGACCGAGGCCGTCGGGTCTGCGACGTTGGCCTGGAAGATCCCGAGATCCGAGCCGCCGAGATGAACGAACCCCGCCGCCGTCTGCCTCAGCCCTTCGGTGAAGGAGAGCAGCGCCACGATCGTCGCCACACCCACGGCGATGCCCAGGGCGGTGAGGATGGTGCGAGCCGGACGGCGCAGCAGGTTCGTGGAGATGATCGCGAACATCGTGCGGCAGCGCCTCAGCGCTGGAACAGGGCCGCGTCGGCGGAGGCGATCGTGCCGTCGACCAGTGTCACCGTGCGGTCGGCGCGCGCCCCCACGGAGTGGTCGTAGCTGACGACCACCAGCGTCATGCCGAGGTGGTCGCGAAGGCGGAAGAGCATGTCCAGCACTAGCTCTGATGTGGCCGAGTCAAGCGCCCCGGTAGGCTCGTCGGCAAGCAGCAGGCGCGGCTCGTTCGCAAGCGCGCGCGCCACCGCGACGCGCTGGCGCTCTCCGCCTGAGAGCTCCGAAGGCAGGTGTTCTGCTCGATCGGCGAGCCCGACCTCCTCCAGCAGCGCCAGCGCGCGCTGGCGGCGCGCGGCCCGGCGCACACTTGCACCGACGAGTGGCACTTCGACGTTTGCGCGCGCCGACAGAGATCCGAGCAAGAGATGACGCTGGAAGACGAAACCGACGACCTCGCGTCGAGCATGGGCGGGGCGAGGTTCCCTCCAGATCGCCCGGCCGTCGATCAGGACCTCGCCTCCATCAGGCTGCTCCAGGCCGCCGATCAGCGCGAGCAGTGTGCTCTTGCCAGAGCCCGAGCGGCCGGCGATGGCGACGGCCTCCCGGGGGTCGACGCGCAAGGAGACGTCGCGCAGCGCGTGGACGGGCCCAAAGCTCTTGCTGACACCGTCGACGATGACCTCCGCACCCGACCGTGCGCTCACGTGCTGACCTGCACCGGGTAGTCGAGATTGATGGTCACCCCTCCCGAGACGATCACCGCGCGAAACGTTAGGGGGTAGCCCGCCGCCGAAGGGGGCCACATCGACACGTCTGAGAAGTGCCCGGTGAACGTGTAGTGAGAGCGGCGCGCGACGACCTGCCCGCCGAACAAGTACTCGTAGCTGACACTTGCCCTGACCGGGCGCCCTTCGCGGGTGACGATGAAGTGAATCGGCCAGGGCGAGTTGACCTTCGGATGGTGGATGCCCGCATGCAAGGTCGCGGTCACGCCGTCTGCCGAGGCGGTGACCGTTGTGGCCGTGTTCGCAGACGAGGGTGCCGCCGGTGCGGCGGGCTGTGAGGCGGGCGCAACGGCCGATGGGGTGCTCCGTGAGCCGGTGGAGGAATGGGTCGGCTTGGTGGACGATCCGCCACAGCCGGCAAGACTAAGGGCGACGCCGGCTGACAGAACGGCAGATGGGCAGGGGAGTCTTCGCACAAGGACACCAGGCACGTTCATGAGCGTGATCCCGACCGATGTGTCGGCCAACCGGCCACGTCGAGGCTTGAGATCACGCCGACGGGCTCACCCGACTCCGGCTCGACGACCACCCGATGCGTGCTTTCATGCCCGGCCATCAGTCGAGCCACCTCCTCGATGCGCCCGGTGCGGTCAACGGTCACCATCTCGGCTCGCCGCGACCTCGTTGGCGCTGGCGTCCAGACGCCCAGTTGCGAGCGCCTTCATCAGATCCAGATCGGAGAGTATGCCCCACACGAGCGTTCCGAGCCGTGCTGTGGCCCACGTGAGCGTATCCGCCTTCAGTTCCGGGCGAGCGGTGGGCGAGTTCCGCCCTTGCCTGCGGAGCTTCACGGATGCGTGGGCGGCGTGACGCGATCAGCATGTCGCCCAGACCAACAGCGAATGGGGAAACGTCCATGCAGACCAGCCGGTCAAGCCCTGCCCTGCTCGAGGCCCTCGCGCAACGGGGGAT
Source organism: uncultured Solirubrobacteraceae bacterium (assembly GCA_963709885.1). Lineage (GTDB taxonomy): Bacteria > Actinomycetota > Thermoleophilia > Solirubrobacterales > Solirubrobacteraceae > Palsa-744. The sequence continues at coordinate 409,352 of CAVPXY010000004.1, forward strand.
GTATGGCTGTGATGAGCCGGTCTCGGTGCACGAGACACACGCGTCGTGGGTATTCGTCGCAGGCGAGCGCGCGTACAAGATCAAGAAGCCGGTCGACCTCGGGTTTCTGGACTACAGCACGCTCTCACGCCGGCGCGCGGCCTGCCGTGAGGAGGTGCGCGTCAACCGGGAGCTCGCTCCCGGCCTCTACCTCGGCGTGCGTGCCATCGTCAGGACCGCGACGGGATTCGAGCTGGCGGACGAGCACGCCGGCGCGGCCGTCGAGTACGCCGTCGAGATGCAGAGCTTCCGCGAGTCCGACACGCTCGCCGGCCTGATCACCGCCGATGCCTTGACGTCCGAGCACGTGCGTGCGGTCGCGCGGCGCCTGGCGGCGTTCCATCGACTAGCCCCCGTCGTGTCCGGTGGCAGCGTGCGCGAGGTGCTCGGCATGTGGCAGGACAACGTCGCAGAGCTCGCGAAAGCGAGCCATCCGCCGGGTTGGCATCTGGACCTGGCGGGCACGTTCGGGCAGGCCTTCGTCGGCGCGCACGAGCGTGAGATCGACCAGCGCCGGCTCGCTGGACTGGTTCGCGACGGACACGGCGACCTGCGTTGCGAGCATGTTCTAGCCGTCCCGAGCGTGCGCGTTGTAGATCGCGTGGAGTTCGATCCGGCGCTGCGCCGCACCGACGTGGCATGTGATCTGGCGTTCCTGACGATGGACCTCGAGGCCATGGGGCAGGCGTGGGCCGCGGTCGAGCTCATATCTGCCTACGGTGACGGCGGCATGGACCCGGGCAGCGAAACGCTGCGATCCTTCTACGCCGCGTACCGCGCTCTCGTGCGCGCAAAGGTGGCGCTGATCGCGGCGGGCGAGTGCGACGGCGCTGCCAGCTCGCAGGGGCTCTCCCAGGCGCACGCGCTGTGGGCGCTGAGCGAAAGGCTGTGCTGGCGCGCGCGAGCACCGGTGGCCGTGGTCGTCTGCGGGCCCGCGGCCAGCGGCAAGTCGACGCTGGCCGCCGAGCTGTCACGCTGCTCAGGGCTGCCGGTCGTCTCCTCCGACGCCGTGCGCAAGTCCTTGGCCGGTCTCTCGAGCACCGAGCGCGCCGCACCCGAACACTACAGCGAGGTGTTCACGCGCCGGACGTATGAGCTCCTCGGTCGCGAGGCGCAGCTCGCCCTCGATCGCGAGCACGGAGTGGTCGTGGATGCGACCTGCCGTTCACTGGACGCTCGCACCCTGCTGCTGGCCCAGCTGGGCCGCGCCGGTCTGACCCGGCTCGTCGTCCGGTGCGAGGTCCCCCTCGAGGTGGCGCTGGAGCGCGCCGCGCGGCGCCTGCACGATGGCGGTCGCGTATCCGATGCGACGCCGGAGATCGCGGCCGAGCAGTTTCGCTCCTTTCAGCCCTTCGTCGAGCTGCCCGCCGGGAGCGTGCTGGAGCTGGCCACCGAGCAGTCCCTGGACGCCCAGGTCGCCGAGATCACGCGGGCGGTGGACCACCGGATCGAGCCGAAGTGCGGCATTTCCACGGTGCGCCGATCGGAAATTACGGATGCCGCGCGTCGCTCCGAGCCTTAGCTTGTGGCCATGACCGATACGGAGGCGGCCCAGCCCCGGGCAGGACTGAGCACAGCTGCATCCGACTGCGTATTCGCCGACATCCTCTGTGCCGTCGACGGCGCGCCGAGAAGCTTTGCCGCCGTCGAGCAAGCGTCCATCCTCGCGGGCCCGAATGGGCAGTTGACGCTGCTGGCCGTGACTGCGCTGACCGGTGGGGGCGTCTACCGGTACGCGGCGATCGCCCCGGCGCGGGCGAAGTTGATCCTCGAGCGCGCCGCACGGATCGCGGACGCCGCTCACGTGCCGTGCACCGAGGTGATCGACCCGCAGCACCCCCCCTCAGACGTCATCCTCGAGCGGGCGACAGAGCAAGATCTGCTCACACTGGGAGCACCGGAGTCGCGGCTCGGCGGAATGCTCAGCGACTGCGCCGCGGTTGACGAGCTCAAAGAATTCGCTACCCCGCTACTACTCGCGCGGCCGACATCCCCTGGGAGCCGCTTCCCCGAGCGCATTCTGGTGGCGAGCGACGCCCTGGGGGAGTCTGACGAGCTGGTCGAATTGGTCGGGCGGCTCGCCCGCGCTCACGGAGCGGGCGTAGTCCTGCTGCACGTCTCCGGCGCCGGGTCACGCGCAGACTCCCATCGCGTCGAGCAACAGTCCCACCGGCTCGACCTCGCCACCGACGGCTCGTGCGTGCTTCGCGTAGAGGCTGGTGCTGCTCAAGAGATAATCGTCCAGACGGCCGAGAGGGTCGGAGCCTCCCTGGTCATGATGGGAAGCCGCAGGCGCAGGGGCCTGCGTGCTATCGGCAGCGTCAGCGCTCGAGTCGTCCACGATGCGCCCTGCTCGGTCCTGCTCATACCACCGGACGCCGGGAGGTGAGCCGCGCCCGGAGATGGGCGGGGGTGGCTCTGGTTCTCGTAGTCGTTTATGAACCGACCAGCCCGCGCTCCAGCGCGTAGCCGACCAGCTCAGAGCGCGAGGAGAGTCCCAGCTTCTGCTGGATGTGCGAACGGTGGGTCTCGACCGTGCGCACCGACAGATAAAGATGCTCGGCAATCTCGGCGTTCGTGTGCCCAAGGGCGATCAGCTTCAGCACATCGACCTCGCGCTCTGAGAGGTCATCCGGTGGGCCAGGCGGCGGCTCGGATGCGATCCGCGCGCCCAACCTGGGGTTCAGGTAGCTCTCCCCCGCGGCAGCATGCCGAACAGCTTCGACGAGCTCTTCGTCGGCGGCCTCCTTGAGCACGTACCCGAGCGCCCCGGCACCGAGGGCCTCGCGAGCGAACGCGGGCTCCTGTTGCATCGTCAAGACAACGATCTGCGTTCCCGGCGACTCTTCGCGGATGGCAGGGATCGCCTTCAGGCTCGAGCCCCCCGGCATGTTGAGGTCGAGCACGAGCACCTCGGGATGGTGGCCGCGCACGTAGCGCCGAGCGCTGTCAGCGTCGCCTGCCTCCGCGACGACCTCGAAGTCGCTCTCGCTGTCGAGCAGCATCCGCAACCCACTGCGCACGACGGCATGGTCGTCGGCGAGGACGATGTGGATCGGGTCGGTGGGAGGAACCTCAGCGGCGCTCGCGGCGCCCTCCATCGGGCTCGCGGCGCCCTCCATCGATGTCGAGGTCTGGCGGGTCATCCGCATGAAGGTAGCGAGTGGATCGACGAACCGCATTGCGGCAGCCGCTTCACCCAACGAGCTCCAGCAGGTGGGCGCCAGCGCCGGGACGCACCTCGTGCGCCTCGGCGGGCGGGTGCACGTCGGGCGGGAACAGGCCGAGCACGCTGCCGCCAAAGCCGCCGCCGACGATGCGCGCTCCCGCCGCGCCGGCCCTGTACAGCCGCTCGACGGTGGCCTCGACGGCGGGCGTCGAGACCTCGTAGCGGTCGCGCAGGCTCGCGTGGGAGGCGTTGAGCAGCTCGCCAACGGCGGGCAGATCGTCGGCGGAGAGGGCGGCGATCGTCTCGAGCACCCGTTGGTTCTCGCCGAGGACATGAGCGGCGCGGCGGCTGAGCGGCTCGGGCAGCTGCGCCGTGGCGTCGCAGTCGGCCTCGCGTAGCGAGGCCACGCCGAGCAGCTCGCAGGCGTGCGCGCATTCGGAGCGACGCTGGTTGTAGCCGGAGCTGGCGTGCACGTGGCGCTCGCCCGAGTCGAGTACGACGAGACGCCAGCCCCCCAGCGCCAGCGGCACCGGCTGCACCGCCAGTGAGCGGAAGTCGATGCACAGCGCGCTGTCATCGGCGCCGTAGAGCGAAGCGAGCTGGTCAAGCAGGCCCGTGTGAGCGCCCACCCATTCGTTCTCAACGCGTGCGCACAGGCGTGCGATCTCAGTGCGGTCGAGGGCGGCGAGCTGGCGGCCGGGCTCACCATCTGAGCCGAGCTCGATCAGGGCCAGGCAGAGTGCGACCTCGAGCGCAGCCGAGGACGACAGGCCCGAGCCGCGCGGCACCTCGCCGCTGATCTGAAGGCGCGCGCCCACCAGCGGGAAGCCGGCACGCCCGAGCTCGGCCACGACTCCCCGTACGAAGGCGCGCCAGCCCTCGCTGTGTGGCGGGTCGGTGAGGCAGAACTCGTCACGCTCGCCGAGATCGCTCGCCTGCGCGTAGATGCGCCCATCCCCAGCCGCGGTGTGATCGATCGCCTGCGCGCGCACGGTGACGCCCTCGGCGATGGCGAAGGGCAGCGCGAGCCCCTGGTTGTAGTCGGTGTGCTCGCCGATCAGGTTGACCCGTCCGGGAGCGAACGCAGCGCTGCGCTCATGGGGCACGGGCGATGGCCTCACACAGCGCGGCGGCGGACTCCTCGGGCAGCGTGTCGGAGATGAAGGTTCCGGCTCCCTGCTCTGATCCGGCGAGGTACTTGAGCTTCTCAGCGGTGCGCAGTGGCGGGTAGAACTCGACGTGCACGTGCCCCCGTTGCGCGCCGGCGGCTGCCGCGCCGGCGCTCGGCTCGCCAGATAGCGGCGTCACGGCGGTGCCGGTGGGCGCCTGATGGACGACCATCACGTAGGGAAAGGGCCTGCCGAACAGGGCGTCATACCCGCGCACGAGCGCCTGTAGCCCTGCTGCCAACATCCGCAGCTCGTCGGGCTGGCAATCGAGCAGGCTCGGGCGGTGATCGCGCAGGGTCACATGCACTTCGTAGGGCCAGCGCGCCGCGTAGGGCACGTAGGCGACGACGACGTCGTTCTCATAGACGACCCGCTGCCCCTCCTCGAGCTCCCGGCGCAGCAGGACACACGGAGCGCAGCCCCCCAGGCGCTCGTCTGCCGCGAGCTCGAGCGCCGCCACCGGGGGCAGGAACGGGTACCCGTAGATCTGCCCGTGCGGGTGGTGCAGGGTGACCCCCACCTCGACCCCGCGGTTCTCGAAGATGAACACGTAGTCGACGTCCTTCCGGGCGCCAAGCTCCAGGTAACGGTGGCGCCACACCCACATCAGGTCCTCGGCGCGCTGTGGCATGAGCGTGCCGAGCGAGCCGTCGTGACTGTCGGTGTATACGACCACCTCCGCCGCGCCGCGCGGCCCCTCGAAGGCCGGGAAGCGGTTGTCGAAGACGGCGATCTGAAAGTCGGGGAAGGGGATCTCGGTCTGCGCTCCACCCGGGCGGGTGGGGCACAGCGGGCAGTGGTCGGCGGAGGGCAGGAAGGTCCGCTCCTGGCGGTGGATCGCGTAGTCGACCTGCTCGCCGCGCAGCTCGTTGAAGCGCAGCTCGCTCACCCGGGCTCGCGTCCGACCCGGGTGTAGAGGATGAGCGCGCGTCCGTCATCTTTTCGGTGCCGGGCGATCGCCACGGTGCCGTAGCGCTCGACTGGCTGCGCCTGGCTCGCGGCGGCGTCTGCCCGCGGGGCGGTGCCCGACCCCTTCGGTGGCGGCCCTGCGGGTGTCCCGGCCATCTGCGGAGGGTACCCGGCCGCGCTCCGGCAGCACGGCGCGCGGCTCGATGTGCTCGCGGCTCGCGCCCGAAAATCCGCGGGTTTTCCGCAGCCGTATTGCGGTATTTTCACTGAGCTGGCGGTTGACTATCACTCCGCTACGCGAGAAGGTAGTGTCCGTTGCCACACCGCACTAGAGCACCCCTGTGGGGGGGCGGATGGGAGAACCAAATGTCAGACACTGACCATGCCCATGAAGCAGTGGAGCGTCTTGAGTATGCCGAGCGGTCGGAGATCGACCGACCAGGCTTTGACCGGCGGGCGTTCTTGCGCCGCACTGCGCTTACCGGTATCGCGGCCGGCTCAGTGGGCAGCATCCTGAGCGCCTGCGGCTCGAGCGCGTCGAGCGGCGGGAGCTCAGCGAGCATCTTCGGCTCGCACCCGGAATACAAATTCACGTTCGTCAACCACGTGACGACGAACCCGTTCTTCGTGCCGACCAAGTACGGCGCCGAAGACGCGTGCAAACTGCTCGGCTGCAGCTACAGCTGGACAGGCTCGGAAACGAGCAACATCAGCCAGATGGTCAACGCGTTCAACAGCGCCGTCAGCGCCGGCGTCAGCGGCATCGCCGTCTCGCTAGTAGACGCGACGGCGTTCAACTCGCCCGTCGAAAACGCGTTGAAGGCAGGCATCCCCGTCGTCGCCTACAATGCCGACGCTCCCGCTCCCCCCAACAAGCGCCTGGCGTACATCGGCCAGAACCTGGAACTGTCCGGCGAAGAGATGGGTGAACACATCGCGGCCCTCGTGCCTTCGGGCGACATCGCGCTGTTCATCGCGACCCCGGGCCAGCTCAACATCCAGACGCGGATCAACGGCGCGCTGAAGACGCTCAAAAAATATCCGGCAATCACGCCGCACGTGATCGCCACCGGCGCCGCGGTCCCCGCGGAGCTCACGGTGATCGAATCCTACCTGACGGGTCACCCCAGCACGAAGGGCATGTTCGCCGTGGACGCGGGCTCGACGGAAGGCGTCGGGAAGACGATCCAGAAGCACGGGGTCAAGGGAACGGTCAAGGGCGGCGGCTACGACCTGCTTGGAGTCACCGAGGAACTGCTCTCGGGGGGCTACATCCAGTTCACGATCGACCAGCAGCCCTACCTCCAGGGCTTCTTCCCGGTCCTCGAGCTGTTCCTCTACAAGGTGTCGAAGGGCCTCACTGGCATCGCGGATGTCAACACCGGGCTGAAGTTCCTCGACCAAGAAACGATCCAGCCTTACGTAACCACCAAGAGCCGCTACGAGGGAACGTCCTCGGCGGTCGGAGTCTCCTAGGCTCCAGCCGTGGCGGTCGCGTCCGGCAGCCAAGCTCCGGCGCGAGCTCCGTCCGAGGGTCCGGCAAGCGTGGGCCGGACCCTTGGCGCGGGCGCGTCGAAGCTGTTGCGCAGCTTTTTGACGCTGCGCGAGGGCAGCATCATCGTGGTCACGATCGTGACGATCGTGTACTTCTCGATCAATGCCAACAACTTCGCGACGGGGTCGAACTTCAAGGCGCTGCTGCCGTACTTCGCGCCGATCGCGATCCTTGCCGCGGGCGAGGTGTTCGTGATGGTCAACGGCGAGATCGACCTCTCGATCGGCGCCGTCTATCTGATCACGCCGTTCTTCTTCTACAAGCTGGCCTCCAACGGCGTGCCGCTGGTCCCCGCGGTGATCATCTCACTGCTCGGCAGCGCCCTGATCGGGTTCGTCAACGGCTTCTTCATCGCCGTGGTAGGCATCTCCTCGTTCGTGGCCACGTTCGGGATGCTGTTCACGCTCGAGGGCGTCACGCTCGTGATCTCGCACGGTGCGCCCGTGCAGACGCCCGGCACCTCCTCGGTGCACGTCACCAACTTCGCGCAGGTGTTCGGGGGCGGGACCTACTCGGAGCTGATCTGGGCGCTCGCGATCGTCGCGGTCCTTCAAGTCGTGCTGACCTTCTCGCGGTGGGGCGTCTACACGATCGCCGTCGGCGGCAACCGTCTCGGCGCCGCCGAGGCCGGCGTGCGCGTGCGGCTCGTGCTGATTCGCAACTTCATCCTCTGCGCGACGTGCGCCGGGCTTGTGGGGATCCTCGAGACGGTGCGCACGGTGACCGCGACGCCAGACCCGTCGGGGTCGAATGAAATCCTCTTCCAGGGCATCGCGGCGGCGGTGATCGGCGGCACGCTGCTGCGCGGCGGCTCGGGCACGGTCGTCGGGGCCCTGATAGGCGCCCTGTTCCTCGGCGTGCTGCACGACGGGCTGATCATCAAGGGGGTCAGCGCCGACTACCTCGATCTCTACCTCGGCCTCGCGATCATCCTCGTGATGTCGATCAACGTCTTCGTACAGCGCGTGCGCACGGGGTCCGGCATTGCCTGATCAGCAACCAGGCGGGGCGCTCCCCCCCGACCAGCCGCTCCTCCCCGCCGAGGAGGTCGCAAGCGACGAGAAGGTGACCGGCGAGAAAATCGTCGGCCCGCGTGCGGTTTCGGGCGACGACGTGCTTCGCGTCGAGCACATCGCCAAGAGCTTCGGCCCGATCACGGCGCTGCGTGACATGAGCCTGACGCTCAAAAAGGGCGAGGTCCTCGGCCTGCTGGGCGACAACGGCTCGGGCAAGTCGACGCTGATCAAGATCATCTGCGGCTTTCACAAGCAGGACAGCGGACGGATGTTCCTGCACGGCGAGCCGTACGAACCGAAAAGCGTCGACGACGCGCGTGCACACGGCATCGACACCGTCTACCAGGACCTCGCGCTGGTCGACCAGCTGTCCGTCTACCACAATATGTTCCTGCGCCGCGAGCGCGTGCACGTGCCCGTCCCGTTACTCGCAAACGCGATCATGCGGCGCGAGGCGCGCAGAGCCCTCGACAACATCGGCATCAACATCCCGCGTCTCGACGTGCCGGTCGCGCGCCTCTCCGGCGGCCAGCGCCAGGCGATCGCGGTTGCGCGCACCGTCTACGGCGAGGCCAACATCCTGCTGCTAGATGAGCCGCTCGCCGCGATGGGCGCGAAAGAGGGCGGCATGATCCTCGAGCTGATAGAGCGCCTGAAGGAGGAGGGCAACGTCTCGATCATCATGGTGCTGCACAACTACGTGCACGTGCTCGCGACCTGCGACCGCGTCAACCTGATCGAGGACGGCGCGATCGCGCTCGACAAGGCGACGGCCGAGACCTCCGTCGAAGAGCTGACCGAGATCGTCGTCGAGGAGTACCGCCGCGCGCGCCAGGCCGCGATCGCTGCGGACACCGCGGCGCGAGCCGAAGCGGCCGCACCGACGCCTCCGCAATGACGCCGAGCGCATACGCGCTCGGCGTCGACTTCGGGACGGAGTCCGGCCGGGCGCTGCTGCTCGACCTGCGTAGCGGCGCGGAGGTCGCGGTCAGCGAGGTCGCCTATGCGCACGGCGTGATCGACCGCGAGCTGCCGCAGAGCGGCGAGCAGCTGCCGCCCGACTGGGCGCTGCAGCACTCCGACGACTGGATCGCGGTGCTCGACAGGGCGATCCCGGAGGTGCTCGAGGCGGCGCCGCCGGCGCGCGAGGGGGTGGTCGGGCTCGGCGTCGACTTCACCTCGTGCACCGTGCTGCCGGTGACCGCGGACGGGCTGCCGCTGTTCACGCAGGAGCGCTGGCGCTCGCGGCCCCACGCGTGGCCGAAGCTCTGGAAGCACCATGCAGCGCAGCCGATCGCCGACCGTCTGAACGAAGTCGCGGCGGCGCGCGGCGAGACGTTTCTCGAGCGCTACGGCGGGCGAATCTCCTCGGAGTGGTACTTCCCAAAGCTGATCGAGCTGTGGCTGGAGGATCGCGAGGTCTACAACGCCTGCTATGGCTTCATCGAGGCGACCGACTGGATCGTCTGGTTCCTGACAGGCAACGAGCGCCGCCAGAGCTGCACCGCCGGCTACAAGGCGATGTGGTCGCAGGAGGAAGGGCTGCCGTCGGTCGATTACTTCGAGGCCGCCTACCCCAGGTTCGACCGGCCCGCGGCAAAGCTCGGGACCGAGTTCGCGCCGCTCGGCACGCGCGCCGGCACGCTGCGGCCGCAGCTCGCGGCGCGCTTCGGCCTGCCTGAGTCGGTCGCGGTTGCGGTCGGCAACGTCGACTCGTTCGTCTCGGTCCCCGGCGCTGGGGTCGAGTCGGCTGGGACCTTCGTGATGGTCGTGGGGACCTCGATCTGCGACCTCGTGATCGACTTGGCCGAGGTGCGGCTCCCGGGGATCACGGGCGTCGTGCGCGACGGCATCCTCCCCGGCTTCTACGGCTACGAGGCCGGGCAGGCCGCGGTCGGCGACATGCTCGCATGGTTCATGCAGACGCTCGCGCCGCCCGGCGCCGAGCACGCGGCGCTCGAGCACGCCGCGGCCGCGATCGGCCCCGGGGCAAGCGGGCTCGTGGCGCTCGACTGGTGGAACGGCAACCGCACGATCCTCGCCGACGCCGACCTCAGCGGCGCGCTCTTAGGGCTGACGCTGCAGACGACGCGCGAGCAGATCTACCGCGCGCTGCTCGAGTCGATCGCGTTCGGCAACCGGCGGATCATCGAGAACTTCGAGGAGCACGGCCTCAAGCTCGCCGAGATCGTCGCCTGCGGCGGGATCGCCGAGAAGAGCCCGCTGACGATGCAGCTGCTGGCCGACACAAGCGGCCTACGCGTCAGCGTCCCCGACTCGACGCAGATCCCCGCGCGCGGCGCGGCGCTGTTCGGCGCCGTCGCCGCCGGTTTCTTCCCCGACATCTCCAGCGCGATCGCGGCGACGCGGCCGCGGATCGCGCATGGCTACTCGCCGGACGCCGAGGCGCAGGCAATCTACGATCGGGTCTACGCCATCTACCGCAGCCTGTACGAGTGGCTCGGGCGCTCGGATGTCGAGCTGCTCCACGGCCTGAAGCGCATCTACACCGAAAGGAGAGCGTCGTGAAACCTCGGATCGGACTGCTCGGGATCATGCAGGAGCTCTACGACGCGATGATCCCCGGGATCACCGAGCACCAGGCCGACTACGCGCGTCGCGTCGCGACACGGCTCGAGGACGTCGCCGAGGTCGACTTCATCCGCCCGGCGCGCAACCGCGAGGACATCGAGGAGATCGTGCGCGAGTACGGCGCGCGCGGGCTCGACGGAATCGCGATCGTGATGCTGACCTACGGCCCGGCGATGCGTACCGTGCGCGCCCTGCTCGAGACCCCACTGCCGCTGATGCTCGCGAACATCCAGCCCGAGCGTGCGGTGAGCGCCGCCTGGGACATGGCCGACCTGACCTACAACCAGGGGATCCACGGCGCCCAGGATCAGGCCAACGCGCTCGTGCGCGCCGGGATCCCGTTCTCGGTGATCACGAGCGAGTGGCAGTCGCCCGAGTTCGCCGACGAGTTCGCCGAGTGGGCGCGCGCGGCGCAGACGGTCACGGCGCTGCGTACGACGCGGATCGCGCAGTTCGGCTACCCGATGAACGGCATGGGCGACATCCTCTACGATCCGCCGGCGCTATTGCGGCGCCTCGGTCCGCTCGTCGTCAACGAGGACCTCGGCGCGCTCCACGCGCAGATGCAGGCGATCGACGAGCGGCGGATCGACGCATTGATCGCGCAGCACGCCGAGCGTTTCGCGGTCAGCCCCGACCTCTCGCGCGAGTCCCACGTCTATGCCGCGCGTTTCGAGCTGGCGTTGCGCGACGTGTTGGAGCAGAAGGGCCACCGCGCATACTCGGCGCACTTCGACTCCGTCGGCGGCGATGGTCGCTTCGAGCAGCTGCCGCTGCTCGCCGCCTCGAACCTGATGGCCGACGGCTACGGCTATGCCGCCGAGGGCGACATGAACACGGCAGCACTGATGTGCGCGAGTCAAACGCTGATCGGCGACGCCCAGTTCTCAGAGCTCTACGCGCTCGACTGGGAGCTCGACTCGGTCTTCGTCAGCCACATGGGCGAGGGCAACTGGAAGGTCGCGCGCCGCGACCGGCCGGTGCGGCTGATCGACCGTGCGCTCGGCATCGGCGGCCTCGGCAACCCGCCGACGACCGTCTTCTCCGCCGAGCCCGGGCCCGCGACGACCGCGGCGCTCGTGCCCCTCGAGGGCGAGGCCTACCGGCTGCTCGTCGGACGCGGGGAGGTGCTCGACACGCCCGAGCTGCCGAACGTCGAGATGCCCTACTTCCATTTCCGGCCGCAGACCGGCATAAAGGACTTCATGGACGACTGGCTGCGCCTCGGTGGGCCGCACCACTTCGTCACGAACCTCGGCGACCAGACCGGGCGCTGGCGCCGGCTCGCCGAGCTGCTCGACCTCGAGCTCGAGGAGCTCTGATGCGCGAGGCCGTGCTCGCGGCGAATCTCGCGCTGCCGGCACACGGGCTCGTGACGCTCACGTGGGGCAACGTCAGCGGCATCGACCGCGAGCGTGGCCTGGTCGCGATCAAGCCGAGCGGCGTGCCGTACGAGTCGATGACGCCGCCTGACATCGTGCTCGTGGACCTAAGGGGCAACGTCGTCGAGGGTGAGCTCCGACCGTCGACCGACACGCCGACGCACCTCGAGCTCTACCGCGCGTATGACTGGATCGGCGGCATCGTGCACACGCATTCGCCGTGGGCGACCGCCTGGGCGCAGGCAGAGCGTGAGATTCCACTGCTCGGGACGACGCACGCCGACCTCAGCGCCCGGCCGATCCCGCTGATGCGCCAGCTGACCGAGTCCGAGGTCGAGGAGGACTACGAGCGTGCGACCGGCCGCGCGCTCGTCGAGGCGACCACCGAGCACGACAGCTGCGCGCTCGTGCGCGGCCACGGCTCCTTCGCCTGGGCCGCCTCGCCGGCCGCGGCGGTCGAGGTCGCGGTCACGCTCGAGCAGGTTGCGCGCCTGGCGCTCCTGACGACGCTGCTCGCCCCCGATGCGCCGCCGCTCGCCGACACGCTCCGCCGCAAGCACTTCGAGCGCAAGCACGGGCCGCACGCGTACTACGGGCAGTGATCTTCGTCGAGCGGGGCGCGCTCGATCGGCTCGCGGCGTACGTGCCGCGGCCGGCGCTGGTGGTGATGGACGTCAACACCGAGGCGGTGGCCGGCGCGCGCGTGGCACGCGAGCTCGGCGCCGATGTGCTGCGCTTCCCGGCGGACCTGCACGCGACCGAGGACGCCGCGGCGCAGGTGCGCGCGCAGCTGCGCGACGGGCTCGTCGCTGTTGGCTCGGGGATGCTGACCGACATCGTCCGCTACGCCGCGCACGGCGCCAGCTGCGACTTCGTCAGCGTCCCGACGGCGGCTTCGATGGACGGCTACGCGTCGAGCGTCGCGGCGCTCGAGCGCGACGGCGTCAAGCTGACGCTGCCGGCGCGCGCGCCGGCAGCGATCTTCGCCGACCCGGCGATCGCCGCGGCGGCGCCGATCGAGCTGACGCGAGCCGGCATCGGCGACCTGCTCGCGAAGACGACCGCGCGGGTCGACTGGCTCGCGGCGCACCTGCTCTATGGCGAGGACTGGCGCGCGCGCGAGGCGCTGCCCGAGCTCGACGTCGCTGCGCTGCTCGCCGGCGACGTCGACGCCGTCGCGGGGCTGCTGCGCGCGCTGATCGATTCGGGGCTCGCCATGGCCGCGGTCGGCAGCTCGCGCCCGGCGAGCGGCTGCGAGCACCACGCATCGCACTTCTGGGACCTGCTCGCCGGCCGCGGCGCGCGGCCGCGGGCTCTCCACGGGCTCCAGGTCGGCTACGCGACGGGGTTCGCGATGCGCCTGCAGCGGTTCGCGTTCGGCGGCGGCGTGGCGCTGCCGCGGCGGCCGGAGCCGGTCGCCGAGCCGCTCGACGCCGCTGCGCGCGCGTGGCTCGGCGAGCCGCCGCCAGACGTCCTCGCTGCGGTCGCCGAGAAGCAGCGCTTGATCGCCGCCGTGCCCGCTTCGTGGCCCGACGATGAGGCGCGCTGGGCCGCGCTGCGCGCGCGTCTGGAGCCGTCGCTCGAGACGTTCGACGCGGTCGCGGATGCGCTGCGGCGCGCCGGCATCCCCGATCTCCAGGCGGGCTACCTCGGGATCGACGCGGCGATGCTGCGCGCCGGACTGCGCTACGGCGGCCGGCTGCGCTCGCGCTACACGGTGGTCGACTTCCTCGAGGGCCAGGGCGTGCTCGATGAGGCGCTCGACTCTGCGCTGTAGCCGCTACCAGCGCCCGTGGACGTGCTCGCGGATCAGCCGGTCGTAGACCTCCGCGACACCCTCGAGCTGGTCGCGGCGCAGCGGCGCCAGCGCGGCGACGACGACGTTCTGGCGCACCTGCTCGACGTTGCGCGCGCCGGGGATCACGGTGCTGACCCCCGGCTGGTCGATCACCCAGCGCAGCGCGAACTGGGCGAGCGTCGTGCCGGGGTCGAGCAGCTGCTTGAGCTCACGCGCCGCGGCCAGCCCCGTCTGGAATGGCACGCCCGCGAATGTCTCGCCGACGTCGAACGCCTCGCCGTGTCGGTTGTAGCTGCGATGGTCCTCAGGCGCGAACGTCGTGTGCTCGTCGTAGCGCCCCGAGAGCAGACCGGACGCGAGCGGCACGCGCGCGATGATCCCGACGCCGGCTTCGTGTGCCGCGGGCAGCACCTGCTCGAGCGGCTTGAGCCGAAAGCAGTTGAGGATGATCTGCACGCTCGCCACGCGCGGCCGCGCGATCGCGCGCAGCGCCTGGGCGCAGGTCTCGACCGAGACGCCGTAGGCGCGGATGTGACCGTCGTCGACGAGCTCGTCGAGCGCTTCGAAGGTGGCGTCGTCCTCGTAGACCTCCTCGGGCGGACAGTGCAGCTGCACGAGGTCGATCCGCTCGACCTCGAGGTTCGCGCGCGAGCGCGCGTTCCAGGCGCGGAACGCCTCGCGATTGTAGTTCTCCGGCAGCTGCTCGACGCGCCGGCCCATCTTCGTTGCGACAAGGATCTCCGGGTGACGCGCGTGCAGCTCACCACAGAAGCGCTCGCTGCGCCCGTCACCGTACACGTCGGCCGTGTCGAAGAACGTGACCCCGGCATCGACTGCCGCGTCGAGCACGGCCTGCGCCTCCTGCGCCGTGACGGTGCCCCAATCGGCGCCGAGCTGCCAGGTGCCGAGACCGACAACGCTGACGCTGCGCGCGAGTCGCTCGATGCGGCGCTGCTTCATCGGCTCGCATGGTCGCAGACCGCACGGCCAAGATCCCTCCGTTGCGCAGCGCAGAGGCGCTCGAGGGCTTCTACGCGAGCAGCGCGTGAAGCTCCGCGGGCCGCTCGACGAGGACATCGGCGCCGCGCAGCTCGTCGCGGTCGCCGAAGCCCCAGGTGACGCCGATCACACGCAGGCCGCACGCACGTGCGGCATCGACGTCGTAGCAGCGGTCTCCGACCACGACGGCGTCGCGCGCGCCGAGTGCCTTCAGCGCGCGGGCGACGGTCTGCGCCTTGGGCTCTGCGAGCTCGGGCGCGCTGACGACCGTGAATTCGAGCCCGAACCGCTTGAGCAGCGGCTTCACGAACTTGCGCTCCTTGGCGGTCGCGAGCGCGCGCGGCAGCGTCAGGCGGCCCAGCACCTCGGCGATGCCGTCGACGAGCTGTGTCTGCTCGAGGTAGACGCGCGCGTAGAGGTCGTGGTAGCTGGCGACACAGGCCGCGACGGTCGGTGAGTCCTCGGCTGCGCCGGTCAGCTCCGCGAACGCGCTCAGCGTCGTCGGGCCGATGAACCGTTCGATTTCGGCGGCGCTGCGCTGCGGGAAGCCGTGCGCGAGCAGCGCACCGTTGATGGCCGTCTCGACCGCGGGCAGCGAGTCGATGATCACGCCGTCGAAGTCGAAGATCGCGGCGTCGGGTCGCGGCGTCAGCGGCATGCGCGCAGCGCCGGGTAGAGCGCACGGAAGCGCTCACGCGCGGTGCGGTAGGGCTCGATCCACTCCGGCACCGGCTCGATCAGCTCGCGCGGGCGCACCGTCGCCGCGACCGCGGCCGGGACGTCCGGCCAGACGCCACCGGCGACGCCGCCGAGCAGCGCAGCGCCGAACGCGGCCGCGTCCTCGACCGCCACCCGCTCGAGCGGTAGCTCGAGCACCGAGGCCACGATTCGCAGCCACTCCTCGCTGCGTGCGCCGCCGCCCGACACGCGCCCGAGCGCCGGCCGCCCGGCGAGCTCGCCGACAAGGTCGAGCGAGTCGCGCAGGCCAAAGGCGACCCCCTCGAGCAGCGCGCGCACGAGCGCGCCGCGATCGTGGCGCAGGCCCAGGCCAACGTAGGCGCCGCGCGCGTCGGGGTCTGCATGCGGGGTGCGCTCGCCAGCGAGATAGGGCAGGAACAGGAGCCCCTCAGTCCCCGGCGGCCACGCGCTCGCCTCAGAGGCGAGCGCATCGTAGTCGGCGCCGAGGATCGTCTGCAACCAGCGCAGCGAGCCGGCCGCAGAGAGCATCACGCCCATCGCATGCCAGGTGCCGGGAACCGCGTGGCAGAAGACGTGCACCCGCGCCTGCGGGTCGGCGGCGAAGCGCTCGAGCGCGGCGAACACGACACCTGAGGTCCCGAGCACGACCGACACCGGTCCCGGGCGATCGACGCCGACGCCGAGCGCACCGGCTGCCTGGTCGCCGGCACCCGCGGCTACGGGCACGCCGTCGGCGGTCGCCCCACCCACCTGCGGGCTCTCGAGCACGCGCGGCAGCCACGCGGGGTCGAGCGCGAGCGCGTCGAGCACCTCGTCGCTCCAGTGCCGCGCGGCGACGTCCAGCAGCAGCGTCCCGGAGGCGTCGGCGGCGTCGGTCGCGTGCTCGCCGCAGAGGCGCAGCCGGACGTAGTCCTTCGGCAGCACGATCCGCGCGAGGCGCGCGAACACATCCGGCTCGTTGCGTCGCAGCCAGAGCAGCTTCGGCGCCGTGAATCCGGGCAGCGCGCGGTTGCCCGTCAGCACGATCAGCCGCTCGAGCCCGAGCGTCGCCTCGATCTCGCGGCACTCCGCGCCGGTGCGCTGGTCGTTCCAGAGGATCGCCGGCCGCAGCACGCGGTCATCGGAGTCGAGCGCCACCAGACCATGCATCTGCCCCGAGAGCCCGATGCCCTGCGGTGGGCCGGCTGCCGCCCGCAACCGCGCCAGCACAGCCGCCGCCGCACGCCACCAATCCTCCGGATCCTGCTCCGCCCACCCAGGTCGAGGCGTCGACAACGGATATCCGGCCTCCGCAGCGCCAACCACACCGCCCTCAGCGTCAAGGGCGAGCCCCTTGACGCCACTGGTCCCGACATCCAGCCCGAAAACGCTCACGGCCGCGGAGTGTCGCGGCCGCTCACGCGCCCAGAGCGGCGTAAACGAGCTCGTACGCGGACACGGCGTCCTTGCGAGCCTGCGCCTCTGCAAGCGCCGCATCGTCGATCCGCGCTGCGACCGAGTCGATAAAGCTCCACTGGCTCACAGAGCGCTTGACCGCGCCGATCTGGTCCTCGGTGTAGGGGTAGAGGTCGAGACCGAGGCGTTCGCCATTCGCGCCGTAGCCGCAGCGGCGCAGCTCGAGCGCCAGCTCGAGAGTCTCCATGAACGCGGTCGTGCCGAGCATGTTGTCGTCGTCGAACGTGCCCCAGCCGGAGTTCCCGTGCTGGTGGCCGAGCAGCCCCTCGGAGTGCAGAAGCGCGACGTACTCCGGCAGGTGCTCGCCGTTCATCAGCAGGTGCTGCCAGTCCATGTTGATCTGGACGTTGTCGAGCCCCTCGGCGCGCAGCTTGCCGGCGACGAAGAGCGTCATGCCCATGTTGCGCATCAGGATCTTCATCGCCGGCTCGGAGTTCTTGTGCTCGAGGAACAGCTTCACCCCGCGGCGCTTGCAGATCTCGGCGGCCTCGCCGATGCCCTCGATCAGCCAGTGCCACGAGTCCACGTAGGGCGTCTGAAACGGGTAGTTGTAGCCCTCGATCCCGGGCCACATGATCATGTTCGCACCGAGCGAGCCAGCGAACTCGGCGCCCTCGCACACGATCCGCCGCGCCTCGGCGCGGACATGCTTGATCGGGGTTGACGAGGCCGCCGCGCCCGAAGCGCGGGTCGAGGTGCAGGCCGCCCGCGACGCAATAGACGTCATGGTCGCCGAGCGCCGCCTGGACGTCGCTGAGGTTCTCGTGCGAGAGCTCCTGCGGGTAATGGAACTCGTAGCCGTCGATCAGATCGCCGAGGCCCTCGACCGCTCGGTGCACCTTGTCCGCGACCGGTTCCGCCTCATAGGCGTGCGCCGGCTGGTAGCCGCCTGGAACGAAGCGCGTGATCATCGGGCCGAATGCCCAGATGCCGAGACTCGTCTTCATCGTTCTACCTCCGTCGGTTCGTTGGCTTCGGCGCTTTCGTAGAGCGCGGCGATCGCGCGCGCCTGCGCGAGCGCGTCCTGGCGTCCGTAGTGCGGCGCGCGCTCGCCGGCGACGGCCGCGGCAAAATCCTGGAGCTCGCACGCATACGGGTCGAGCGGCTCGATTGCGATGCGCTCGACCGAGCCGTCGGCGCGGCGCAGCTCGATCGCGGGGCTCCGGGCATGCCACGGATCGTCGAGCCAGAGGACCCCGCGCGTGCCGGTCACCTCGAGCTCGTCGCGCGCTGCCAGATCGAGGCCGCAGTCGATCGTCGCGAGCACGTCGCTTGTGAAGCGCAGCAACCCGGTGAGGCGCACGTCGACGCCGTCGCCGCCCGGCACCTGCTGGGCGCTGACCGCGAGCGGCTCACCGGCGAGCAGCCGCGCGGCGCTGACGCAGTAGCAGCCCACATCCATCAGCGCACCGCCGTCGAGCGCCGTCTGCAGGCGCACGTCGCCGGGACGCTCGAGCAGGAAGGAGAACGACGCACGGATCAGGCGCAGCTCGCCGATCTCGTCGAGCAGCTCGACGAGCCGGCGCGCCTGCGGGTGGTGGCGCCACATGAACGCCTCGGCGAGCACGACGCCGCGGCGTTCCGCGGCGTCGAACGCGCGCCCGACGTCGTCGGGGCGACGTGACAGCGGCTTCTCGCAGAGCACGTGCCGGCCGGCTTCGAGCGCGCGCAGCGACCACTCGACGTGGAGCGAGTTCGGCAGTGCGATGTAGACCGCCTCGACATCCGGATCCGCGAGCAGCGCCTCGTAGGAGCCGTGCGCACGCGGAACGCCGAGCGCCTGCGCCTGAGCCTCGGCGCGCGCGTAGTCGCGCGAGCCGATCGCGACGACGTCGACCCCGCACGCCCGGCGCGCCCCCGCGACGAGCTGCTCGTTGATCCGCGCCGTCGAGAGCAGGCCGAGCCTCATGGGGAGGTCCATCTTATTGCGCTGCTCGCGTGGCACTGCAAGTAGCTTCTACGAACCCGGGCCAGGTTCGCACACGAATGGCACGCGTGTCGCCCGGTGGGAGGGTTGGCGCAATGTCAAGCCCGCACCGTTCCAATCGCCCACAACTACGTCTATGTCCGTGAGGCATGCGACCGGATAAGCATGATCGGGGACGGCGTGATCGCACTGGACAGCCCGACCGCGGGAATCGTCGCGAGCAGCAGGCTTATCTCGAAGAGCAGGTACAGCGGGGCTGTCTCGAGCACGAGCGTGACGAGGTCTCCGGGCAGAAACGCGGCGACAGTGCAGCACGCCAGTAGCGCATAGCGGCGGTTGTGCCGTAGCTGCGCCGGCGTGACTATCCCCGCGCGCGATCTTCGGGATCTCGGTCTTGAAGCCCTATGCTCCGGGTGCTTGATGCTTGCCGACGATCGTGGCGGCAAGCGTCTGGCCTTGGGCGTCGCCGGCTGCCGGAGCAGGCTCCCGCTGCGGCTCGGCCAAGGAGGGGGGGCTGGGTGCTCTGGGTGGTGAGCGACTCCTTGAACTCGCGCATGCCCGTCCCTAGGGACCGCCCCAGCTCGGGCAGCCGCTTGGCTCCGAACACGAGCAGCAGCACGATCAGCAGAAAAGCGATGTGAAGTGGATTGTCAAGACCCATGGTTGACCCGCTTCCGAGAGTAGATTCCGATCCCGCCTGGAAATGGCTTTACAGCGTAGACCGCATGCGAGCAGGCTACTCCCCCTAGTCAGGCGTTGCTCGACGGCGCCCAGATGTTGATCGCGCTATCGACGGCGTGGCGGTCGATCTCGGCCAATTCGCCAGCGGTGAAGTCCAGGTTGTCCAGCGCTGCGACGTTCTGTTCCAGTTGTCCCACGCTGCTGGCACCGACCAGCGCGGAGCTCACGCGCGGGTCGCGCAGCGCCCAGGCGATCGCGAACTGGGCGAGTGACTGATCGCGCCGTCCCGCTATCTCGTCCAAAGCGCGCGCGCGCGCGAGGTTCTCCTCGCTGAGCAGGTGCTCGTCGAACGCCTCGCCGCGGCGCACGCGCGAGTCATCGGGGATGCCATGCAGGTAGCGGTCGGTGAGCAGGCCCTGGCCGAGCGGTGAGAACACGATCGCGCCGACGCCATGGCGCTCGAGAACCTCCAGCAGGCCGCCCTCAATCCAGCGGTTGAGCAACGAATAGGAGGGTTGGTGGATCAGCAGCGGCGTGCCGAGCCTGGCCAGGATCTCGATCGCCTCCTCGGTGCGCTGCGGCGAGTATGAGCTGATCCCGACATACAGTGCCTTACCCTGGCGCACGGCGCTGTCGAGCGCGCCCATCGTCTCCTCCAGTGGCGTGTTCGGGTCGAAACGGTGCGAGTAGAAGATGTCGACGTAGTCGAGCCTCATCCGCTCAAGACTCTGATCGAGACTAGCCAGCAGGTACTTGCGGGAGCCGAACTCACCATAGGGTCCGGGCCACTGGTCATAGCCGGCCTTGGTCGAGATGATCAACTCATCGCGGTAGGCGCGGAAGTCCTCGTCGAAGATGCGCCCGAAATTGCTCTCGGCCGCACCGTAGGGCGGCCCGTAGTTGTTTGCGAGATCGAAGTGCGTAATGCCGAGGTCAAACGCACGCCGCAGGATCGCCCGGCTGCCCGCGAGCGGTCGGTCATCGCCGAAGTTCTGCCACAGGCCGAGCGAGATCGCTGGGAGCTGGATGCCGCTAACGCCGACGCGGCGGTACGGCATCCGGTCGTAGCGTGCGGCTTCAGGTAGATAGGGCCCACCAGCGCGGGCAGGATCGAATGGCACCGCGCGATTATCGCACTGGCAGAGCGGCTCCCAAGACTACGCGCAGCGGAGGCTCGGGCCGCTCGCCGCGGGCACAGCCGAGCTTCTCTCGCCGATACGGGGTCATCCTCCGGGACCATGTTCGCTGGACTCGTCGAAGCCGTGGCCGGTGAACTCGATCACCTGCTGGAAGGTTGAACGGTTCGTCCAGCTCATCGTGAATGGTTCCCGGAAGGGGAGGAATAGGGGCGGGAAGGTGATCCGAACCGGCGCAGCTCGCCATTTGCTCGGATCAGACCCCTGCGTTTCCTTGAGCTCGTCAGCTGCCGTCTGGATGGCCGCCCACAGCGAGGTGCGGCATGCCGGCAGGCTCCCGCCGCCGCAGTAGCGCCGGCTGTAGGGCCCTTGAACCGGCAGGCCCAGCTCTGTCCTCAGGTCCTTGTACACGTATCCATACCAGCCGGTGTCGTAGGCCGACCCGATGGAGGAGGGTGCGTTGTCGGGCGTGTTCATGGAAGCGAACTCGTTCGTCAGTTCCGTGCCGAGGACGGGGCCGAGGACGGCTTCACCGATCGGCTTCCACGCGGCGTCGAGCACCGCCGCGCCCGGGTCTTCCGGCCCCGCGACGCCGTAGCGGCTCGCTCCGTGCTGCAGCCATGTCGTGACAAGACCGGCCGCCTGTTGGGCCAGCGGGCTCGGCGCCGGGCCGCCTTCGAGCACCTGGTTGACCAGCGGCCAGTCCTTGACCGCGCGCAGGTCCTGTGTGGCAGCTCGGTTCATGATCGAGGCAACGTCGGCCTCGCTCATACCCGGTTCGAAGCCCGTGTACAGCTGGACGCGATCGACGGGGCCGTAATAGTAGGTATCAGAGCCCGCCCCCCATTCGGGGGCGGGCTTGTTGTTCCAGTTCAGGAAGAGGTCGCTCCTCGGCGCGACCTCATGGGGATGCTGATCCTGCGAGAGGAATCCACGCCAGTCGTATTGTCCGGTGCCGAGAGTGGGCAGGCTCGGGTCGGTGCCCGGGGCGAGTATCGGCAGGCGCCCCGATGAGAAGTACGCGATGTGAGTGCTGTCGATGTACGGAAGGTTGAACGTCGTCTCGAGCTCGTTTGCGGCTTTGAAGAACTGCCAGGGCGAGTGCACCCGGTTTGAGTCGAGGTCGCTGAACGACAGCTCTCCCGCCGGCTCGCGGCCGCGGGTCGAGCGCTCCTTGGCGATGGCGTAGGGCTGCCCGTGCACTGTCACCGTGCCGCTCACCGGCCCGTGCACAGTTTCCAAGAACGTGAGCTCGCGTGCCGGTTCCCCGTTGCCGGGACCGAGCTTGCCGGCGTCGAAGGACGTCATCGCGGTGCACCTGCCTTTATAGAGGTAATGGGTGGATTCGCGCGTGGGCGGACTGCCGTCGGGGTTGCAGAGCTGCTCCAGGAACTGCTGCGTGTTCTCGCTGCCCGCACTCGTGAGGCTCCAGGCGAAATCGCGTCCCCGCCCGATGAACACGTAGGGCGAGATCGGGGCGACGACCCCCTGCGCATCGACGCCACCGCCGTGCAGGTCGGCCTGCATCACGATCTCGGGGTAGAAGTAGCCGAGCTGCGGGCCCATCACGGCCAACGGATGCCCGTCGGCGGAATGGTCGGGTCCCGCGAGCAGGAAGTTCGAGGCCTTGCGCCGAGACGCGCGCGCGGCGGTGACCGCCTGCGCGGCGGACGAGCTCATCGACCCGGGGTCGATCACCGCGGCCCCGGGCGTCGGTCCGATCGGCACGCCGTCGTAGGGAAACGGCTCCGTGGTCGTCACCGGTGCTTCCGGGTCGTTGACCTCGCGTAGGTCGCGAAAGACCGCCAGCCCTGGGTTCGAGCCGAGCTTGGCCTCGAGCTGGGCCAGCAGGTTGGAGTTGGCGACTTCGTTGCCACCGCCGTTTCCGAAGATCGAGCCGATGAGAGCGAACCCGGCGATGGCGTCCGTGGCGGTGACAGGGGGCAGCAGCCGAAAAAGGCGCGTGGCCTCGTACGCGTTGATCCCGTTCGCCCATTCTTCGAGGTCCTGGAGGACCTGGACGCCCCTCGGACCTTTTTCGAGCAGCGCGGTCCTCTGATGACTGACGAAATTGACCGCCTGGGCGGTCGGCTTAAAGGAGCGCGCGTGGAGAAGCAGTTCGATTGGGTTGATCCCGGGGATGTCGAGCGCCGCGGCGAACGCCGGCCCGAGGCCCAG
This sequence comes from uncultured Solirubrobacteraceae bacterium, assembly GCA_963709885.1. Classification (GTDB taxonomy): domain Bacteria; phylum Actinomycetota; class Thermoleophilia; order Solirubrobacterales; family Solirubrobacteraceae; genus Palsa-744. The sequence continues at coordinate 432,056 of CAVPXY010000004.1, forward strand.
GGCCATGATCAGCCCACGGTCCTCTGCGGCCACCCAGCCCGAGCCGAACATCACCTCGGCGCGCGTTTGTCCGAAGACGTGCGGTATGCCATTCTTGTCGCGCTTGATCACCAGACCCGGCTTGGGTTCCTCGGTGCGCACGACGGGACCGGTCACGCCGAACTTCTCAGACAGGAAGTATTTTTCGAGATCTTGCGCGGTGACATTGCCCTGCAGGGGCGTCAGTTCGTTGTAGAGCGCCCCCTGATCGAACGAGTTCGCGTTCGTAAACAAACCCCCGAACTCGCCCGGAGCCAGGATCTGGTAGGCGGGCCCCGAGAAATCGGGCGGAGGAGAGGCAGCCGTCACGGGAGAGGCAGCGGTCGTCACGGCAGAGGCAGCAGCCGTCACGGCGGTGGATCCGCCGAGCGCAGCGAGCAAGCTCGCCACCAGCAAGCCAGAACCGAGTCGCCGGACTCCGCGGGGGCCGCTCCCACCAACCCGTCCCGTACCGAGCACCGCCGTGCCAAACATCAGCGCCTCCTCTCCGGGCCAAACGCAGCCTCAATCCCCAGGAAACGCAGCCTCAATCCCCAGGCGCGGCTGCAACGGGTCGATGCTACTACACGGGTCAAGCGCAAACACAAGCGTTAGTAGCCTGCGCTGTCATGCCGACACGAGCACTATTGCCTCCATTGCCACGGCCGGAGGCACCCTGGTTTTCGCATTGGCAACGTTCTAGTCGACCCGCTCGGCGAACCGGGCGGCCCTGGCTGTGGCTCTGCCCGACATTGCGTCATTGGAACCTCGACCGCGACGACCCGCGTTAGGATCGCGCCACGTCACGCTGCCCATCTGGAAGAGAAGCGTTGCGCCGGGCGCCGGCGGACTGGGTTCCAGTGTGCAGCGCGTCTACGGCCACGCTGCCGGTCCGCCTCTCGAACACGAGGCGGTGATGGTCGAGCAGCTCGCGTTCGAAGCAGACCTTGTTGGCGCTCACACCGGAGGCGAACGCGAGCCGGAAGTTGGCGCTTGTGAGCCACCGTGGCACGAGCTGGAGCTTCAGCAGCGACTTCCTGAGGCTCGGCGCTCCAATCCGGGCATTCCACTGAGTGATCGTCTCGATGTAGTCCAGGCGGCCGCTCGTGCTCGACAGAAGGCGAAAGTGCGGCTCGGCGCAGCGGATGACCTGCTCCTGGCCGAAGGGAAGCCAGGAGCCCGGGAATTGACGTCCCATGAGGGCCAGGTACCAGGCGTCGGAGTGCCTTTCGGGAAGCGCGTCGAGGGTCTCGATGGCGCGCTCGGCCGAGATCATGTTGGCGCCGAAGACCATCGTCTGGAGATACAGCCGCCCGCGGTCGGGCAGCACGCTCGCGATCCCGGCGAAGATCGCCTCGTAGATCGCCTCCTGGCGACCCGCGCGAAAGTCCTCCGGTGAGCAGAAGTGCTCGAAGGCGCCGAGGCTCGCAACCGCGTCGAACGACCCGAAGTGCTCGCGCTTGATCTGCCGCGCGTCGGCGAGGTGGACGTCGAGGTTGTGCCGCCGACAGGCAGCCGCCTGGGCGGAGGAAAGCGTGACGCCCACGCCCGTTCCGCCTCGGCTGCGGATGAACGCAAGCAGCGGGCCCCAACCGCAGCCGAGGTCGAGCACGCGCCGGTCCGGTTCGATCCCGATCTGCTCGGCCACATATTCATGCTTGCGTCTCTGGGCCTGCTCGAGGCTCAGCGAGAAGTCGCCGTCGTACTTCGCCCCGCTGAAATCGGCGAGCTCTCCGAGGCTGAGCCTGAAGATACGGTCGGTGAGCGAGTAGGTGAAATCGAGATCGTGGTGGTCGGCCATGGCATCACTGGGTAGGGCGACAGCGCTGTCGGGGCTCGAGCAGAGCCCCGGCGCTCGCATTTTGTTACATGGCGACCATATTGCGCCATCGCCGGGCTCGTTCGCCGCCGCTCGCCTCGCGCGGATGGACAAGCGGAGTGAGGGTCGCGAAGGTTACGGCGCTCGTTTCATGGGTTGTGCCCTCGGCGACCCCCGAGAGCTGGGGGTTGGCAGAAGGGCGCCGGAGTCCTCTCCGGTGCGCTGACGATGGGCAGCATGCACGGTCGGAGAGACTTCAAGCCCGCGCATCCCCACCCGTCCTCAGGCTGCAGAACCGGACGCCCGGCCACCGGGACGATGCAGCCCGTTACGCACCCACTATTCGCGACGGAGCAATTCCTCGGGGCGGCGCGGGGCAACCGTGGTGCGAGAGTCGGGCGTACGGGCCGCAGCGCGAGCGCTGCGAGTCCCAGCGAGGGGGAGCCGCGGGCAGGACCCGCGTGCCTGGCGCTCGCGAGCAGAACCGCGCAGGCGATGAAACCACACGTGGGCAGGAGCATCGACAGGCGCCTCACCAGACAATTGTAGGCCCGCGCACGAGTCTGGGGTCTCGCCATTTCGTGCTCAGCGCGAGCCCCACGCCCGCCCTGGTCGGGTGCCGGCGAGAACCGATGGTGCTAGTCATCTAGGGTGCGTTGACGATCGCTGGCAGAAGAATCATCGGGCTCGCCGCCACTGTGGCGCTGTGTGGCGCCGGCTGCGGCAGCGCAACACCGCCGAGGCGCAGCGCAGCCTCCAGCACAGCGATCGGCCAGCCGCGTCGCGCCGCCGCGGCTCTCCCACCGACATCCAGCGTCGGCACGGTCAGGGTCGCTCGTCGCAGGCATGTTTCGGGACCCGCCGGCGCTACGGCGAACCTCCGGCATGGGGTCTCCGTGTGGCTGCCGTACTGGAACATGCCGGCCGCTTTGCGCTCGACAGTCGCCAACGCCGGCCTCGTGGACACCGCGAGCCCATTCTGGTACGCGATCACGGGCGACTCGACGATCGAAGACGATCCCGGCGCCGGCGAGAGGTCGACCATCGACGCGCTGCGGGGACGCGGCATCCGCGTCATCCCGACGATCGCCGAGACGGAGGGAATGCACGACTTCGACCGGATGCTCGCCAGCGCTCGGCGGCGCGCCGCGATGGTGCACGCGCTCCTCACGATCGCAAGCAGTCGCGACTACGGCGGGCTGGATCTCGACTTCGAGCACTTTGCCGTCGATCGGGGCCACGACACCGCGCTGGCGGACGAGGCCGCGACGCGTTACCCCGTGTTCGTCGCCGAAGTCTGCGGTGCCCTGCACGCAATCGGTCGAAGCTGCACGGTGACGGTCATGCCCCGCACCACCGGCGAGCGCGTGTACTGGCGAGGGCAGCTCGCCACGTGGGTCTACGACTACGGCGCCCTTGCGAAGGTCGCCGATCGGGTGAGGGTCATGGCATACGACGAGCATGCGCCGGGCGGTGCACCGGGTCCGGTCGCCCCCTATCAGTGGGTGGAGCGGGTGATCGCCTACGCCAGCTCGGCGATGGCCGCCGACAAGGTCGAGCTGGGGTTGCCGGCATACGGCTATGACTGGTCGGGTGCCAACGCGACGTCGATCACCTCGCGCCAGGCGCCCCGGCTGGCCGCCCAGAACGGCGTGTCGCCGAGCTGGAATGCCGTGCAGGCGGAGGACACGTTCAGCTACACCGCGGATGGGCGCCGACACATCGTCTGGTACGAGGGTGCCACGGCGGCGTACGACCGCGCACGGCTCGCCAAGACGGCTGGCTTAGCAGGGATCGACATCTGGGCCGCCGGCGGCGAGGACCCCGCCGTATGGCCCAGGTTGCGTGCGCTCTATGCCCGCTGAGTGGTCGGTCCGGGCTGCGGACAGGTTGCGACTGAATCGGCCTGTGCCGAGGACGGCCCCCGAGGTTCCTCGTACGGATGACGGGCCCGTGCCCGGACGTAGGCGAGCAGCGACAGCGCCACGCCGATCACCACCACTGACGTGCCGGCGGAGGCCAGGCCCTTGATGAGGTCCGTGTCCAGGAGCACGCCGTGAGGTGCGGAGATCGCCCAGCTCAAGAGGGCGAGCACGACGAACCACCGTCGACGGGCACCGAGCGTCAGCAGGGCGGCGGACAGCAGGACGAAGTAGTGACTCCACAGCACAGGCGTCAGGACGAGCGAGGCGAGGATCCCGGCGCAGAAGCAGATCCGCTCATCGTGGGTTCGACGGGCGTGGATGTACGCGGCAGCGAACAGCGCGAGCGCGACCACGACCGCGATGGCCTGTGCCGCCCCCGGTGTGAGATGTGCGTTCATCAGCGCGCCGACGAGACCGAACCCGGACCGCGCCTCGTGTATTCCGAGCTGGGAGAGCACGTTGAGATACTGGGCAGGACCGATCGGCCCGAGCGCGAACGAGAGCACGAGCAGTGCCAGGGTCGATGCGCTCGCATATGCGAACGTCCGATACCGACGCGCCAAGAGCGTCCAGACGAGCACTGGCGCCAGGAAGAGCTTGCAAGCAACCACGGGCCCCGCCAGGAGCGCAAACGCGAGTGGCCGGTCGCGGAGGCGCCAGAGGAATACGACGCCCACGAACAACAGCGGGCTGAGCGCCCCCAGCTGAAGCCCTGTGACCGTGAATGCCGTGCACAGAGTCAGCGTCGCGGGCCACGGATCGCCCTTGGCGGCGAGGAGACATGCCGCGAGTACAGCGCACGCGCTGAGGAGGAAGAACACCATCGCGCCCAAGTCCGGCGGCATCGTCGCCAACGCCACGAATGGCCATGCAGCGAAGTACGGATACACGAACGAGGAGCCGGAGTAGACCGACCGAGACCCAGGACTCGGGTAGACGCTCTGACCGTGGATCAAAGCGTACCCGGCGCGCAGGAACACGTCGAAGTCAAAGCTCCGAGTGAGTGGCAGGAACACGACCACGATCACCGCTATCAGCAGCAGCGGTATGCTCGCGCGCCAGAAGCTCGGGACACGGCGCACCGATGATCGCATCACCGCGATCCTAATGGGCACGGCGGTCGTCGAGCAGCGTGACCCCCCTCAGCTCGCCGGGTCGGGGCGTCCGGCGACCGGGTAGCCGGGCGCGGGCTCAAAAGACGCGCCCTCGGCGAACACGCCCTTGCCCGGAACGTGGTTCACCTCCAGCCTGATCCCATCCGGGTCGAGGAACGAGAGGGAGTAGTAGCCGGGCGCCCACGGCCCCTCCTCGGGCGCCCTCACCAGCGTCGCACCGATGCTCTGCAGAAAAGGATAAAGCTCGTCGATGTCCTCCCGGTTGCGCGCGCGGAAGCAGAGATGGTGCAGGCCCGGTCGGTTCGGTACGTGCACGTCGTCAGCGTACGCCGGGTCGGCCTGGCGGATCGCAAGCGCCGTCCGGCCGCCGACGTAGTAGACGAATCCCTCGGCACGGTAGATGGCTTGGAGGCCGAGCCTGGGCATCACCCGGTCGTAGAACGCGGCGCACGCCTCGAACCGATTCACGGTCAACACAACGTGGGCGACGCCATTGATCTCCATGTGGCTCCTCGCCAAGCGTGTGGCTCCTCCTCTCCACGCGCTCGCCGACAGCACGATCCTATCGCCGGAATATGGCGGCCCAGTCGAGCGGCAGCTCCATCGGGCTGGGGAACGGGCACGGTAGTCGCACGTCCTCAGCCCGAACGGGATGATCTCGCCATGTCACTCGTGATCAGGGAGATGACCCTCGATGAGGTGGGCCTCGTCATCGACTACTTCCATGGCTCTACACCGGAGCACCTGGAGATGCTGGGGGTGGACCCGACCCGGTTGCCGCCGCGCCAGGACTGGCGGGCGCGGTATGCCGCCGAGTACGGCAAGCCGATGCAGGATCGCTCGACGCTGCTCGTCATCTGGGAGCTCGACGGCGTCGCCGTCGGGTTCTCGACCTCGGACAAGATCGTCTACGGCGAGCAAGCACACATGCATCTTCACATCGTGGAGGAGCAACGTCGCAGATCGGGCCTCGGGTCCGCCTGCGTGCGCCAGACGGTGGAGCTCTATTTCAACGCGCTCGCGCTGAAGCGCCTCTTCTGCGAGCCCAACGCCTTCAACCTGGCGCCGAACAGGACGCTGCAGAGCGTCGGGTTCAGGTATGTCAAGACCTACAAGACAGTCCCTGGTCCCCTCAATTACCACCAGACGGTCACCCGCTGGGTATTTGCGCGATGACGGGGCACCCCTTCCGTCATGTGGCCTGACGGCACCGCTTCCGTCATGTGGCCTGACCATCCCTTCGCGCTAACTGTTGTCCACTGCCCGGCGAGGCAAGAGCCCGGTCTTTGAGTTCGCGCCGAAGGCGCGGCTGAAGGCGTAAGGGGGCTCGTTCACGCCGCTGCACGTCGGCTGGGCGACCGTGGGGCTGCCTTCACAGGGGTTGTCGCGCGCGAGCGACCAGATCGAGGTCATCCCCACGGCGTGGCTGCGGGCGAAGCGTGCCACCGCTTCGGCGTCCGAGAGCGTGAGGACCTCGCCGGGTGAGTCGTTCACACCAACCATCACCGTGACGCCGAGCGAGCGCCAGCCGAAGAGCCCGCTCCCCGCGTTGGAGAGCTGGCGGTGCGCCGTACGGAGTGCGAGGATCGCCGCGGTGCCCATCCGCCCGCGGGCCTGGGCCGTGCCGTAGTCCATCGCCAGGAGATTGACCACGTCGAGCCGCACGCCCGCGGCGAACATCGCCCGGACGGCCTCAAGGCCCGCCGCGGACAGCCCTTCCGCCGTCACGGGGAGGGTCAGCGAGACCGCGAGCGGCCGGCCGATCCGCGCCTGGAGCTCGGCGACCGCTGCGGCTCGTCGTGTCATTGCCGCCCGGTCGTTCAGTGCCCGACCCTCCAGGTCGAAGTCGGCGGCCGCCGCGTGATAGCGGTCGAGCACCGATGCGTAGGCCGCCTGCAGGCCAGCCGCGCTCGAGCAGGTCTCCGCGAGCTCTGAGCCGACCGCCCCACCAAAGGAAACGCGCAGCGCGACGCCTGCTGCTCGCAGGCGACTCGCCGGACTCGCCACCGCGGGCGCGCCGATCGCGGTCTGCCCGCCCCAAGCCGGATCGCAGGCTCCGGCCGAGGTCACGAAGGCGAGCGTCAGCGAGCGCGCCCCAGCGGCCGGAGCCACACCGGCGAGATCGAACGGAGACGCGAGCGTCACATCCACATAGGGCGAGAACGCGGCGCTGCCGCGGGGGGGCTGCACGCGCGTCACGGTCGAGTAAGCGTGACCAGAGCCGCCCGTCGCCCCGCACGCCGCGAGCACGCCGGCCGCTCCAAGCAGGAGCGCGTATCGGCGGAGCGCGTATCCGCGGAGCACGCATCCGAGGAGCGCGTGTCGCGCGGTCGCGGGCCGGCCACCCACGGGATCACGGGCTCGGCTGGGTGACCTCGACGTCACCGGTTCGGGCGAGTCTATGCCAGTGCAGATGCGTACCCATCAGAGCCACCATCACCGAGTCGATCACCACCAGGTACATCAGCTGACGGTAGACCAGCTGCTGAATCGGCATCGACCACAGCGGCCGGCGCGACTCCTCGTCCCAGCCGAACGCGACCCAAGCCAGCACGACCTGGCAGGCGTTGAATGCCAGCCAGAAGGCAAGAATCGGCAGGGGGTCGAGGAACAGGATCGAGTAGATCGCGAACAGGTCGATCAGCGGCGCGGCCAGCGGCAGGAGGACCTGGAAGACGAACATGTATGGAAGCGCGCGGTGCCCGATCCGACCCTCCCCCCGGCGCCACAGCGAGTCGCGGTGCTTCCACAGCGACTGAAGCGTCCCGTAGGCCCATCGGCTGCGCTGGCGCCACAGGCCGCGCAGCGTCGAGGGAGCCTCCGTCCAGGCACGGGCGTCCTCGGCGTAGAGGACTCGCCAGCCGCCCCGCCCGATCGCGAGAGTCAAGTCTGTGTCCTCGGCGAGCGTCGCACCGGAGACTCCCCCCACGTCCACGAGCGCAGCACGGCGAAACGCCCCGATCGCCCCGGGCACCGTCGGCATGCACTCGAGCATCTCGTACATGCGGCGGTCGAGGTTGAACCCCATCACGTACTCGATGTGCTGCCAGCGGCCGAGCAGCCCTGAACGGTTGCCGACCTTCGTATTGCCCGACACCGCCCCCACGTCCGGGTCGCGGAAGGGCTGCACCAGGTGCACCATCGAGTCGAGCTCGAACACGGTGTCGCCGTCGACGGTGACGACGATCTCGTGCGCGGCCGCGATCAGGCCGGCGTTGAGCGCCTTCGGCTTGCCCGCGTTGGCCTGGCGGATGACGGTGACGCCTGGAAGCCCGAGCGCGGCGACCCGCTCGCCGGTGCCGTCGGTCGACCCGTCGTCGACGACGATCACCTCGAACGGACTCGGGTAGCGGCTGGCTGCCAGCGAGCGCACGCAGCGCTCGATCCCGACCGCCTCGTTGAACGCGGGCACGACGATCGAGACCGGCGGAGTGAAGGAGGTGTCGCGCTCGCGGCGGCGTGCGCGGCGGACCTGCACCGAGGCCAGGGCGAGCACCAGCGCCATGCGCAGCGCCACAAGCACGGCGACCGCGAAGACGATCGCGATCAAGATGCCCGTCACCGTCCGCGATACCGCCAGCATCGTCACGAACAGCTGTCCGCGCAGGTGCTGCGAAGCGTCGGCCCGCGTCATGAACGCCCCACGTGGCAGGCCCGCAAGCTGGGCGATCGTCACGAAGCGAAAGCCCCGCCGCTGAAGGACGGAGATGATTTTCGGCAGAGCGGCCACGGTCTCGGCCCGCTTGCCGCCACCGTCGTGCATCATCACGATCCCACCCTGCCCGCCGGATGGCGTCGCCGCCGCGACGATCGAGCTGACCCCCGGCTGGTCCCAGTCGCGCGTGTCGTAGTTGGTCACGGCGATCGTGTATCCCTTGGCCGCGATCTGTCCCCATGCAGTGATCTGTCTGGGCGTGATCGCGTCGGGAGTCGAGGCGTAGGGCGGGCGCAGCAGACGGGTCCGCAATCCGACGATCCCGCTGAACGCGCTCTCGGTCATGCTCAGCTGGAGGTCCCGCTGCCACCCGGGGAGCGTCGCCAGGTCGGGGTGTGTGAACGTGTGGTTGCCCAGTTCGAAGCCATCCCTGACGGCTCGCCGCGTGAGCCGCGGCGCGCGCACGGCGTTGCCCCCGATCTGAAAGAAGGTCGCGGGGACATGCGCCCGCTCGAGGATCGACAGGATGCGGGGCGTCCAGCGCGCGCTCGGCCCGTCGTCGAAGGTCAGCGCGATCCGCTTCCCCGGCGGTGGCGCATCCGAGACGAGACCGCCATGACCGTTGGAGACGAGGATCGGACCAGAGCTCGCGAGCGGCGCGTTGGCACTTGGCGCATCGGTGCCGGCGGCTCCCAGCGTCTTGGTCGTGATCCCGTCCACGAGCAGCAACATCACCACCATCGTCATGCAGAACCCCACGATCACGTGGTGCGCGCGCGAGGCCGCCGGGGCACCTTTGGCTGCGCGAGCGCGACCGCCGCCGATCGCGGTTCTGGTGGGGCCCGGCGAGCCGGTCTGTGACCGGTCGCGGGCGGGTCCGCTCATGTCAGGCGCGAGCTGCCGTCACGACGCGAGCCTGTCGCGACGGCAGTCGGGCAGGACGAGCGGGAGGCTGTCGCACCGGCCGACTCGGGGGTCGATGTCCCCAGACGCTGAGGCCCGAGCCTGCGCTGTCCAACCTTGGAGCGGCTTGTAGGCAGCGCCGCTGCTGAGGCGAAACACGATGACTCGCGCGCTGAGACGTCGGCCTCGGCGATCCGCCCTCGAGACGCCGCCGATACCAAGTGGGCGAGGCGGGTCGCCGCTCGGTCGGCCACGGCGTCAACTCGAAGTCCTGGCGGCTGCGCGATACCAGCATGCGCGAGGGCACGCAGACCGATGGTCGGGAAGCCCGAAAAGCCGGCCATACCCACCGTCAGCCCCGCCAGCCAGAATGCGCACACGGCCGTAACCGCGACACCCGCGGCGCGCACGCCGCGGGCTCTACGGCCGCTGTCGTCGACGAACACCTGGGCGTCGTGACCGCTGGTCGACCAGGCGGCCGGAGGCTCCGGGCGCGTTCCCTGGGAAACTCGCTCCATCCTTCAGAATCTTATTTGTTCCTTCATTAGCGCCCCCTAAGTGCTTGGTGAGGCTTCTCAAATGCTGGCGCACTGGTGGGCAAGGGGTGCTTCCCTGGAGATGATGCATTCGTCTTTTGTGCACCACCTGCGCCGCGTCACGGGCCGCCAGCGCGGCAGCCTTGCGATGTCCCTGGCACTCGGGGCGATGGCCATCGGCCTGTTCGCCTGTGGTACCGCCCAGCCGACCGTGGCACGAACGAGCGCAGCTGGCCCAGCGGTCACGGCGAGCGGGATCCTGGTGCGCGTCAACCAGGTCGGATACCCCCTCTCGGCACCCAAGACGGCGACCGTCCTCTCTCGAGGGAAGCTGCGCTCCCGAGTGTTCCGCGTTGTGAGCGCGAGCGGAGCAACCGCGCTGAGCGCGACCGCGGGGCCGGACCGCGGGGCGTGGAACGGCCTCTGGCGCCACGTCTACAGGCTCGACTTCAGCGCGCTGCACACGCCTGGCAGCTACCAGATCGTGCTCGAGGAGCCGGGCAAAGTCCGCTCCGCCACCTTCCAGGTGGGCGGAACGAGCTACTCGCAGCTCGCCGCCAACGAGGTGAGCTTCCTGCGTGAGCAGCGCGACGGGCCCGAAGTAGATCCCTCACTGCTGTTCCGTCAGCCCTCCCACCTCGCCGACGCGCGAGCGATCGTCTACAGGACGCCGTCCTATCGCAACGACGTGCTGGTCGGCGGTCTGAAAGCGCTCGGTATCCCGCCGGTGGATGTCTCCGGCGGCTGGTCGGATGCCGGGGACTACGTGAAGTTCGTCGAGACCTCGAGCTTCGTCGAGGACCTGCTGCTCTACACGATCCGCCAGTATCCGACGGCGCTCGGCTCCGCAGAGCCGAAGCTCCTCGCCGAGGCGCGCTACGGCCTGAGCTGGCTGGGGCGGATGTGGGATCAGCAGACCGGGGTCCTTCGCTATCAGGTGGGTATCGGCAACGGCAACGCGCGTATCGAGGGCGACCACGACATCGGCTGGCGCCTACCCCAACACGACGAAACGATCGCCTCGAGGTCCGGCAGCGGCGCCTACTACGTGCGCTTCCGCCCCGTCTTCCAAGACGGTGCCGGCGGAGCTCTGATCAGCCCCAACCTCGCCGGGCGGATGGCTGCGGCCTTCGGCCTCTGCGCCCAGGTCTTCCGAGCAAGCGAACCGGCCTACGCGCACCAGTGCCTGTTGTGGGGGCAGGCGATCTTCGACAGGGCCGATACGCACCCGCGCTCGCTCGTGACTACGACCCCCTTCGACTATTACCCCGAGCGGGGCTGGCAGGGCGACATGGAGCTCGGTGCCGACGAGCTGCTTCGCGCCACGGCCACGAGCACTGACACGACTGGCCTGCCCCATCCCGACGCCCTGTACTGGTTCCAGCAGGCCGACCACTGGGGGCAGGCATACATGGAAAGCCAGCTCGATGGCACCGACACGTTCAACCTCTACGATGTCGCGACGCTCGCGCACCTGGAGCTGACCGAAGATCGCCAGTACGCGCCTGCGGTGGCGCTCGCCCGGATGCAGAGCACGCCGGCCACGGTCCTTGAAGACCTGGGCGACCAGCTGACCGTGGCAGGGCGCGTCGCGGCGCGGGACCCGTTCGGTGTCGGCTACGAATACGTCAACGACGACACGACCTCGCACCTGCTCGGCCTGTCCATCGAGGCGCGCATCTACGACCAGATCTCCGGGACCCGCACTTACGAGGACTTCGCCCAGCGCCAGCTCGACGCGGTCCTTGGACAAAGCCCCTGGGGCCTGTCGTTCGTCGTCGGCGCCGGTAGCCGTTTCCCGCTCTGCCCCTCGCACCAGGTCGCCAACCTCTCGGGCTCGCTGAACGGACAGCCGCCTTTGCTCACGGGAGCGGTCGTTCCCGGGCCTGTGAAAGCCAGCGAGCTGCGGGGACTGAGCGCCGCGGAAGGCTACCGCCCCTGTCCGAGCCATGGCGGGAACCCTTACGCCCAGTTCTCTGGGCGCCACGCGGCCTACGCGGACAACGTGCGCGCCTTCGCCACGAACGAGCCGAGCGACGACCTCGCGGCCCTCGCCCTGCTCGCGTTCGCGATGGAGGCGAGCGGGTGATCCGGACGGCGCGCACCCCCCAGATGCTCACTAGACTCCGGTTTCCGGGTTCTTCTTAGCGGGGATCTCGATACCGCCGGACCGGCACGGCTCCGAGCTACCCGGATCGAGGGGGACCTGTCCATCGAGCGGAGGGAGAATCTGATGCGTAGAGCATCGACCTGGCTGGCCGTGCCCGGCCTCGCCGCCCTCGGCGTGCCGGTCATCGTCTCGGCGGCTCCCGTGGTCACGTTGAAAGCCAAGGCCGTTCCCATTCCGGGCTTCCCGCACACCGGCGACATCCTCGGCGCCGGCGCGGCCCTGCAGACTGAATGGACGATCAAAGGGACCGAATACGGGGGCTTTCCGCCGCCGCTGATCCGGGTCAACTTCTATCTGCCCGCCGGCACGAAGCTTCACCCGCAGGGGTTCGCCACCTGCTCGACGGCCGCGCTTGAAAAACTCGGAACCGCGGCCTTCGGAACGCGGGCGTGCCCGGCGAAGTCCAAAATCACGATCGCCGGCGGAGCCAACGGCGTCGTCGCCTTCGGCTCCACAAGAGTCCCGGAGCACGTGAACGTATACGGGTTCTTCAAGGCCGGCGGCGGCCTGCAGTTCTTCACGAAGGGCAGCGAACCGGCGGCGTTTGAAATCCTGTCCCCGGCCCACGTGGTCTACTCCAGCGCGCCGTCGATCATCACCACCGTGCCACTGGTCGAAACGGTGCCCGGGGCCCCCGATGCATCGGTCGAATCGATCAACGTCACGGCCGGCGCCGCCTTCAAGCAGGGCAAGAAGACGATCTACTATGGCACCGTGCCGAAGAAGTGTCCGAGAGGCGGCTTTCCGGTGAAGTCGGAATTGATATTCGCCGGGTTGGGCGGCCTCACCCAGCAGACGGTGACGAGCGCCTACAAGGCGCCGTGCCCGAGGAAGTAGACGAGTAGCGCCGCGGACGCTAGCGGCGCGAGAGCACCACGATCGGAATCTCCCGGTCGGTCTTGGCCTGGTAGTCGTCGTAGGCGGGCCAGACCTCGGTCATGAGCGACCAGAGGCGAGCCCGCTCCTCGCCCTCAGCCGCCTTGGCACGCACCGGCACGTCTTCGGCCTTGACCTGGATCACCGCGTCGGGATTGGCCTTGAGGTTCTCGAACCAGCTGGGATTCTCTGGCGCTCCGCCCTTTGAAGCCACGACGACCCAGCGATCGCCGTCGGTGCGGTAGATCAGCGGTGTCGTCCTCGACTCGCCGGACCTCCGACCTTCGGTGCTCAGCAGGAGGATCGTCGTTCCGCGCCAGTGATGACCGCGCTCGCCGGCGGTCTCGCGGTAGACCCGGACATGCTCGCTGCCAAACAGATCATCGGCCTGAGTCATCGTTTTCGAGTCTAATGACGTGCCGGTCGCGGCGATTGGTGGGGGACCGCGTTGCTCACGGCCGCGAACAGGCCGGTAGGATGCCTCAAACCCGTCGCCGCACTTGAGGTGGATACTGCCGCCGTAGCTCCAGCTGTTTCCCGCTCCGTCGCAAGACACCATCTGGGAGTCGTCTTCAGCGGCCTGATGCTGGTGATGCTGCTCGCGGCGCTGGACTCGACGATCGTCGCGACTGCCCTGCCGACGATAGTTGGGGACCTCGGGGGCTTGGAGCGGCTGGCCTGGGTGACGAGCGCCTACCTGCTCGCGCAGACGGCGGTCACACCGCTGTACGGCAAGCTCGGCGATCAGCTGGGCCGCAAGCGTGTCCTGCAGAGCGCGGTCGTGCTGTTCCTCGTGGGCTCGGGGCTTTGCGGGCTCGCCGGATCGATGACCGAGCTGATCGCGTTTCGCGCGCTACAGGGGCTCGGCGCCGGCGGTCTGATCGTGCTCGTGCAGTCGACGGTCGGAGACATCGTCTCGCCGCGCGAGCGCGGTCGCTACCAGGGGCTCTTCGGCGCAGTGTTCGGCTTCGCGAGCGTCGCCGGCCCGCTGCTGGGAGGCGTGATCGTCGAGCACCTGTCGTGGCGGTGGATCTTCTACGTCAACCTGCCGATCGGCCTCGTCGCGCTGGCCGTGATCGCCGCGACGCTCCCGGCGACGAGCGTGCGCACGCGCCCCGCGATCGACTACCTGGGCGCCGGACTTCTCGCGGGCGCACTCAGCGCGATCGTTCTGGTCGCCAGCCTCGGCGGCACCACGTGGCCGTGGGGCTCACGCCAGACGGTGCTCGTCGCCGCCACGGGCGTGGTGCTGCTCGGCGTGTTTCTCATCGTTGAGCGGAAGGCGCGCGAACCGGTCCTGCCGATCACGGTTCTGCGCGATGAGGTGTTCCGAATCGCCGGACTGCTCTCGCTGATCGTCGGTTTCGCGCTGTTCGGATCGGTGACGTTCCTGCCGTTGTTCTTCCAGACCGTATTTGGATCGAGCCCGACTGGTGCGGGGTTGCGCCTGATCCCGCTGATGGGTGGGCTGGTCATCACCTCGATCGGCTCAGGCCGGCTGATCTCGCGAACCGGACGCTACAGGGTGTTCCCGATCGCCGGCACCGGGGTCATGACCGTTGGACTCTTGCTGCTCTCGCGCCTGAACGTCAACACGAGCCCGGCCACCGCCGACGTGTACCTCCTAGTGCTCGGCCTCGGTCTGGGGATGGTGATGCAGGTGCTGGTCCTCGCCGTGCAGAACGCGGTTGACTACGCCGTCCTCGGCGCGGCGACCTCGGGCGTCACGCTGGCGCGCGGAATCGGCGGCGCTATCGGCGCGGCCGTGTTCGGGGCGATCTTCACGACTCGTCTGCGTGGCGGACTGCACCACGCGTTCGGCGGTCCGCTCGGGGTTCTGGTCGCCAAGGGTGCGCGGCTGACGGGAGCGCAGGTGGCGAGCCTGCCGGCGGCGGCCAGACACGCGTATGAGAACGCCTACGTGGACGCGCTGCGACCGGTGTTCCTCGTCGCAGCGGGGGTCGGCGCGTTGGGCTTCGCGTTGAGCTTGCGGCTGCGTGAGCGGCCGCTCCGCGCGACGGCATCGACGAGCCGGGGGCTCGACGATGCGCTCGCTGCGCCAAAGAGCGCCAGCTCGCTGGCCGAGCTCGACCGTGCGCTCGGAATGCTCGTCGGCCGCGAGGACCGGCGGGCGTTCAACGAGCGGGTCGCCGGCCGCGCGAGCGTCGATCTCAGCCCCGGAGCGGTCTGGGCGCTCGCCCGGTTCGGCAGCTACGGGATCGAGGGGACACGCGAGATGGCCCGTGCGCAGGCGATCGGAGACGAGCGAGTCCTCGCGGTGGAACGGGAGCTGCGTGAGCGCGGCTTCGTCGCCGAACAAGAAGGCATTGCGACCCTTACCCCCGCGGGCGTCTCGATGGCCGACCAGCTGCTCAGTGCCCGTCGCGACGAGCTGCGCGCGATGGTGGCCGATCACGATACGCATCGCCTCCCCGAGGTTCAGCAGCTCCTCGAGCAGATGTGCGTCGAGCTGGCAGGCCAGCGACCGTAGGGCTCCTGCTCGACGACCTCCAGCGCGGGCAGGCCTCCGGGCGCGAGATCTTGCGCGCCATCCTGGACAAGCTTCCCGACGAGCACACGATGCGCGCGATCGTGCTGCGGTAGCCACCGCCTTGGCGGACCGACGCCTCGCGTGAGACTCCGCGTGGACCCCGGCCGTTCGCCTCTGGCTTCCGCGAGCCCGTTGCGTGGTGTCGGACAAGCTGCTAAACCACGCCCTCCCTAACGAACCAGGAGATCCACGAGCGTGTGCCTTGCCATCCCCGGCCGAGTCGTGGAGGTCATCGACGATGCCAACCAGCTAGCCCAGGTGGATGTCGCCGGCGTCAGGCGCACCGTCAACATCGGCCTGCTCGACGGTCGAGCACCTGGATGAGCTGCCCGGCCAATGGGTGCTGATCCACGTGGGCTTTGCGCTCTCGAAGATCGACGAGCGCGAGGCACTTGCGACGCTGCAACTGCTCCAGGAGATGGGCGCCGAGTACGACCGGGAGCTGCGCGAGCTCGAAGAGAGCGCGATCCAATGACCCGTGGCCGTTCTGCGCGCAATGCGTGGCCGTTCTGATGCGACGCCCGCAGTCGTGCAGGCGTGCGCGGCCGTCGATCCCGCCGCCGGCGAGGGCGAGATCGAATGCCTGACCTGCGGGGACGTGGCCACGAGGATGCGCGTGCTGGTCGTGAAAGAGGCCGAGAGCCTGGCGCTCTGCCTGGACGAACGGGAGCGCCGATCTGACGGTTGACACGGGAATCGTGGGCGCCGTGGTGCCCGGTGACACGCTGCTCGTGCACGCCGGGACGGCCATCATCCGAGAGCCCGCATGAGGTTCGTCGAGGAGTTCCGCGACGCAGAGCTCGGTCGCGCCCTCGCCGGCGAGATCCGCTCGCTGGTCGAGCCCGGACGCACGTACAAGCTGATGGAGGTCTGCGGAGGGCACACCCATTCGATCTACCGCTACGGGATCGACGGCCTGCTCCCCGACGCGGTCGAGCTCGTGCATGGACCCGGCTGTCCGGTGTGCGTGTTGCCGATGGGCCGCATCGACGACGGCATCGCGATCGCACACGCGTCGAACGTGATCTTCACCTGTTTCGGCGACATGCTGCGCGTCCCGGGCTCGCGCGGCAGCCTGCTGGAGGCGAAGGCCGAGGGGGCGGATGTGCGGATGGTCTACTCGCCGCTCGACGCGCTCGACGATCGCCAGGCAGAATCCCGAGCGCGAGGTGGTGTTCTTCGCCATCGGCTTCGAGACGACCGCCCCTTCGACGGCGCTCACCCTCAGGCGGGCGAAGGCGGAGGGGATCGCGAACTTCTCCTGCATGTGCAACCACGTGACGATCGTGCCGCCGCTGCGGGCGCTGCTGGACTCGCCGGCGCTTGCGATCGACGGCTTCATCGGCCCCGGACACGTCTCGAGCGTCGTCGGCGCCCGGCCGTTCCAGTTCATCCCCGCCGACTACGGCAGGCCGCTCGTGATCTCCGGCTTCGAGCCGCTCGACGTGCTCCAGTCAATTCACATGATCTTGGCGCAGCTAGCAAACGGCAGATGCGAGGTCGAGAACCAGTACGCGCGCGTCGTGCCGTGGGAGGGCAACCGCGCGCGCGCTCGAAGTCATGGCGGAGGTGTTCGAGCTGCGCTCCCACTTCGAGTGGCGCGGCCTCGGCTTCATCTCCCAGAGCGCACTGGCGCTGTCCGACGCTTACGCGGAGTTCGATGCCGAGCGACGCTACGGCATCCCCGGCGTGCGCGTCGCCGACCCCAAGGCCTGCCAGTGCGGGGAGGTGCTCAAGGGCGTCATCAAGCCGTGGGAGTGCAAGGTGTTTGGCACGGCGTGTACGCCCGAGCGTCCGATCGGCACATGCATGGTCTCTCCAGAGGGCGCCTGCGCCGCCTACTACACCTATGGCCGCTACGCGCGCGACCGTGGGGTGACCGTGTGAGCGGCGCTGTGCGCGAGCAGCGGATCCTCGAGATCGTGCAGCAGGCGCGCTCAAAGCAGGCACGCTTTCGCGACGCGCAGATCACGATGGCCCACGGCGCCGGTGGCAAGGCGTCGCAGTCGCTGATCGAGGGCCTGCTGCTGCCCGCCCTGCACAACGACGCGCTGGCGGCGCTGGGGGACGCAGGGACGCTGACGGTGGAGCGGCGCCGGGCTCGCGCTCTCCACGGACAGCTTCGTAGTGACCCCGATCCGCTTCCCGGGTGGCTCGATCGGCGAGCTGGCGGTCAACGGAACGGTCAACGACCTAGCGGTCTCGGGCGCGCGCCCGCTCGCGCTGACCCTCTCCCTCGTACTCGAGGAGGGGCTCCGCGCATCGGAGCTACGCACGGAGATCGATGCGATCGCGCGGGCCGCCGATGCCGCCGGGGTGCACGTGATCACGGGCGACACCAAGGTCGTCGAGCGCGGTCACGCCGACCAGATGTATGCGTGCACGACCGGCATCGGCACGATCGATCCACGCGCGCAGCTCTCGCCCTCAGGCCTCGCGCCGGGCGATCGCATCCTCGTCTCCGGCCGGATTGGCGAGCACGGAATGGCCGTGATGCTCGCTCGCGACGAGTTCTCGCTGGAGGCCGACATCCGCTCCGACACGCGGTCGCTGTGGCCCGCGGTGGACGCGCTGCTGGGAGCAGCAGGGCCCGACCTGCACTGCATGCGTGACGCCACGCGCGGCGGCGTGGCGTCCGCGCTCAACGAGCTGGCTCGCGCATCCGGGGTCGCGGCGCTCGTCCGCGAGGCCGACGTGCCCGTCGCCGCGGCGGTCGCCGGCGCCGCCGAGCTGCTCGGAATCGATCCGATGTATGTGGCCAACGAGGGCAAGCTCCTCGCCTTCGTCGCGCCCGACTGCGCCGAGGCCGCGCTGGCGGCGCTGCGCACGGTCGCCGGATGCGAGCAGGCCGCCGAGATCGGCGAGATCGCCGCTCGAGCCGCCGGGCATGGTGCTCGTGGACACCGCGTTCGGCGGGCGGCGCGTGATGGACCTGCTCGCAGGCGACCCGCTGCCGCGAATCTGCTGATGCACGAGCTGTCTATCAGCCGGGCGATCCTCGATACGGCTCACCGCCATGCGGCCGGACGCCGCGTGGTGCGCGTGAGCGTCACCATCGGCGCGCTGCGAGCAGGTCGTGCCCGAAACGCTTCACTTCTACTTCGAGATCCTCGCGCGCGGGACGGTCTGCGAGGGTGCACTGCTGCAGCCGCGGCTGGTGCCGGCGCGGATGCGCTGCGCCTGCGGTGAGGAGTGGGAGCTTGCCGAGCTGTCGTTTCGCTGCCCGCGTTGCGCCGGTGCAGAAGTGACGGTGCTCGACGGCGATGAGCTCTATGTCGATTCGATCGAAGTGGAGGAGACGGCATGCATCGCACCAAGGTGAGGGTGGCCACGGACGTTCTCGACGCGAACGCAACCATCGCGCGAGCCAACCGCGCCGACTTCGACCGTGCCGGAGTGCGCGTGGTGAACTTGATGAGCGCGCCGGGCGCGGGCAAGACGGCACTGCTCGAGCGCGTGCTCATCGATGGGCTCCCCGGAGTGCGTCCGGGGGTGCTCGAGGGCGACGTCCAGGGGTCCTTCGATGCCGACCGCCTGTCGGCCCTGCACGTGCCCGTAACCCAGCTGAACACCCACCCGGGCTTCGGCGGCGAGTGCCATCTGGACGCCAACATGGTCCGCTCGGGGCTGAGCGCGCTGGCACTGGAGGAGATCGACCTGCTGGTGATCGAGAACGTCGGCAACCTCGTCTGTCCCGCGGAGTTCCGCGTCGGCGAGGACGCACGCGCC
The DNA here is from genome assembly GCA_963709885.1 of uncultured Solirubrobacteraceae bacterium. Taxonomy (GTDB): domain Bacteria; phylum Actinomycetota; class Thermoleophilia; order Solirubrobacterales; family Solirubrobacteraceae; genus Palsa-744. The sequence continues at coordinate 451,353 of CAVPXY010000004.1, forward strand.
ATGATCTCCTCAGTCACAGAGGGCGAGGACAAGCCGCTGAAGTATCCGCTCATGTTCCGCACGTGCGAGCTGGTCGTGATCAACAAGATCGACCTTCTCCCCTATCTCGACTTCTCGCTCGAGCGCTTCCTCGAGAACCTCGACCGGGTCAACCCCGGCGTCGAGCACATGCTCGTGAGCGCCCGTACCGGCGAGGGCGTGGACGCCTTCGCAGGCTGGCTTTCGGTCCTGGCGCGTGCAGAGGCGCAATCGTCATGAGCGGCCGGGTGTCCTCGCCGAGAGACCGGGCCCGTGAGGACTCCCACCACGAGCCCCTCGCCGCCCGCGTCGATGAGCTGCTGGAGCTGCGCACGAGGGCGAGCGAGCGTTACTTCGAGGAGGTGGCCGATCCGCTCGCACGGCTGTGTCACCGTGCCGCCGAGCGCTTCTCCCGCGGAGGGCGGCTGCTCGCCGTCGCGCACACGCCCCAGGCGCGCTCGGACGCGCGCCATGTCGCGGTCGAGTTCGTCCACCCGGTGATCGTCGGCAAGCGGGCGCTCCCGGCGCTGGCGCTCACGGGCGACGGCGAAGCGCTGCGCGAGCGCGTAGAGCTCACGGCCGAGCCGGCAGACATCGCGATTGCCTTCGGCTCGCGACGCGGCGACAGCCGCGGCGCTCGCCGCGGCTGGGAGGCGCGGCGCCCTGACCGTGGCCTTCGAGCGGATCGGCGCCGAGTGGGAGCTCGCGCCTGCGGTCAACCGACCCGCTCGTGCGCCAGGAGCTGACCGAGACGGCCTACCACATCCTCTGGGAGCTCGTGCACGTGTTCTTCGAGCATCGCGGCCTGCTCGCCGGCCGCGATGCCGGCTCCGGTGCACGACGCTGGCGCGTCGAGCTTCCTCTACCCCTTCCTCGCCGAGGGCGAGCACGACCTGGAGCGTGTGCTCGACGACGTGCGCCGCTCGATCAGGCTGAAGGCAGAGGAGACCGCGCTGCTGCGGGCGCAGACGCTCGGGGATGGCCGCGACACGCTGATAGCGGTGGGGATGGAGCTGCGCGAGCGGCTCGACGCCGGCGGCACGCTGTTCGCGCTCGGCAACGGGGGCTCGGCGACCGACGCGATGGACGCCGTCGCCGACTTGCGCGAACCGCTCGGCGAGCTCCCCGCGCGACGCGCGATCGACCTCACCGAGGACGCGGCGATCCTCACAGCAATCGCGAACGACATCGGGGTCGATGCGATCTTCCGCCGCCAGGTGATCGCCCATTGCCACGAGGGCGACGCGCTGCTCGCGATCTCCACGAGCGGTGGATCGGCGAACGTGATCGAGGCGCTCGCCGAGGCGCGCCGACGCGGGCTCGCGACGATCGCGATGACCGGCTACGACGGCGGCCCGATCGCGGCGGATTGTCTCGCCGACCACGTCCTCGTCACGCGCTCGCAGCACATCCCGCGCATCCAGGAGGCGCAGGCGAGCGCCTGGCATGTGCTGCGCGAGCTCGTCGAGGCCGTCGGCGTGAGCTCGCTCGCGCGTGCTCGCGTGCGGGCGCGCGTGGAGGGCGTCGTGCAGGGCGTTGGCTTCCGGCCCTTCGTGCACCGCCTGGCCGGCGAGCACACGCTCGACGGCTGGGTGCGCAACGACGGGCGCGGGCTCCTGCTCGAGGTCGAGGGCGACGGGAGGGCGTTGGGGCGCTTCCTCGAGCGCCTGGCCGAGGAGGCGCCGCCGCTGGCAGTGGTGGAGCAGGTGCGCGTCGAGCCGCTGCACCGCGACCGGCGAGCATGGCTTTCAGATCCTCGCCAGCGACCGCACGGGCGAGCCGGCCGCGCAGGTCTCCCCCGACGTTGCGCCCTGCCGCGACTGCCTCGCCGAGCTGTTCGATCCCGACGACCGCCGCTATCGCTATCCGTTCATCAACTGCACGAACTGCGGCCCGCGCTTCACGATCGTCCGCGGCGTGCCCTACGACCGGCCCCTGACCACGATGGCGGCGTTCGAGCTGTGCGCGGCCTGCCACGCCGAGTATGAGGATCCGACGAGCCGGCGCTTCCACGCGCAGCCGAATGCCTGTCCGGAGTGCGGGCCCTCGCTGCGCCTGGTGGACCGCAGCGGGAGGCGCGATCGCGGCTGAGGACCCGGTGGCGGCCGCCGCCGCGGTCGCTCGCCGCCGGACGGATCGTCGCTGTCAAGGGCGTCGGCGGCTACCACCTCGCATGCCGCGCCGACGACGAGCGCGCGGTCGCCGAGCTGCGAGCGCGAAAGCGCCGCGAGGAGAAGCCGTTCGCGCTGATGGCGCCCGATGCCGCGGGCCCTGAGGGAGCTCGTACTGCTCTCGGCGAGTGAGCTGGAGCTGATCAGCGGTCGCGAGCGCCCGATCGTGATCGCTCGCCGCCTTCCCGGAGCGCGCGTCGCGCAGGCCGTGGCGCCCGGTTCGGCGGACCTCGGGGTGATGCTGCCCTGCACGCCGCTGCACCACCTGCTGCTCGCCGACGCCGCCACGACGCTCGTGATGACCAGCGGGAACGTCAGCGACGAGCCGATCGCCCACGAGGACGATGATGCGCTCAGGCGCCTCGGCCCGGTCGCGGAGGTGCTGCTCGTCCACGACCGCCCGATCCACGTTCGCGCCGATGACTCCATCGTGCGTTCGCTGGGTGGCAAGCAGTCGCTGCTGCTCCGGCGCTCGCGCGGCTATGTGCCGGGGAGTGTCAGCCTGCCCCTGCCCGCGCCGCCGTTGCTCGCGTGCGGCGCCGAGCTCAAGAGCACCTTCTGCCTGGCCAAGGGCTCGCGAGCATGGGTCGGGCCTCACATCGGCGACCTGAAGGAGTGGGAGACGCTGCGCTCCTTCCGCGATGGGGTCGCCCACTTCGAAGCCCTTTTCGCAGTCGACCCGGAGGTGCTGGTCCATGACCTGCATCCGGACTATCTCTCGACCGGATACGCCCTCCAGCGCGACGGCGTGGAGCTCATCGGCGTCCAGCACCACCACGCGCACCTCGCCGCCTGCCTGGCCGAGCACGATGAGCCCGGCGCGGCGATCGGCGCGATCTACGACGGGTCGGGGCTCGGCGCCGACGGAACGATCTGGGGCGGCGAGCTTCTCGCCGGCGGCCTCGAGCGGGCGCAGCGCGTCGGACACCTGCATCCGGTGCGGCTTCCCGGGGGCGACGCCGCGGTGCGGGAGCCCTGGCGGATGGCGTGCGCGTGGCTGGTTGCCGCGCTCGACGGCGAGGCGCCGCTGCCGGTGGGGATCGCCGGGCGCGTGGATCCGCAGCGCTGGGAGCAGGTCGCGGCGCTGGCCCGCAGCGGGACGGCCTCGCCGCTCACGAGCAGCGTCGGGCGCCTGTTCGACGCGGTCTCCGCGCTCTGCGGAATCCGCATCACCGTCCGCGACGAGGGCCGGGCCGCGGCGGAGCTCGAAGCCATCGCCGCGCCGCGCGAGCGGGGCGCCTACCCGCTGCCGCTCGTGGAGGAGGAGGTGCTGCGGACTGGACGCGCGCGAGACGGTGCGGGCGATCCTGCGCGATCTCTCGACCGGGGCCTCCGCGGCCGTCGTGAGCGCGCGCTTCCACAATGGGCTGGCCGACGCGACGGCGCGCGCCGTGTCACTGCTCGCGCAGCGACGCGGCGTGAGGACCGCGGTTCTCTCGGGCGGGGTCTTTCAGAATCGCCTGCTGCTGACGCGCTGCGCCGACGCGCTGGCGCGGCGCGGGCCTGCGGGTGCTGATCCCGCGACGGCTGCCGCCGAACGATGGGGCGATCGCCTACGGCCAGGCCGCGGTCGCGGCTGCGCGATTCGCCTACGGCGTCTCGCCGGTGCCAGCCAGCTCGCGGGCCTCGCGCAACACCGCGTCGGCGAGCGTGGCGATGACCGCCTGCACCTCCCCTGAGATCCCGCTCCCGGAGTCGAAGCGGCGACCCTCGACGCCGTAGACGACGATCCGCCTCGGCAGCCGCCGAAGCGCTCTGGCCAGCTCGATCGCCTCGCCGACGCCGACCGCATGCGTGGAGGAGGAGCTGGACAGCCGCGCGGGAATCGGCTGCGATGAAGCGTCGACGACGGTGGATCGTGCCGGCCGCCGCTCCGGAGTGGGTCGCGTCCACGAGCACGACCGCGTCGACGCCGTCCCACTGCTCGAGCAGCGCCCAGCGTCTCTCCCTCGTGCTCGCGCACGGCGATTCCCGCGGCGTTCGCGCGCGAGCGCAGGCGCCGTACGATCTCCAGTCCCGCGGCGTCGTCGTGGCGCAGCCAATTGCCCACCCCGATCACAACAACCGCGGGCGCGCCTGCGCCTGCGCCGGCGACGAGCGCGCGGGCCTGACCTCAGCCACGCTCGACGGTGAGCGCGAGGAAGTGGGTCGCGCAGGAGATGCAGGGATCGTGATTGCGGATCGTCTGCTCGCAGCGCAGCGAGAGCTGCTCGTCGGGGAGATCGAGTTCGCGTTCGACGACCGCCCGCAGGTCCTCCTCGATCACGAGCTGGTTCTGCGATGTGGGCGGCACGATCCTGGCATCGAGGATGGTGCCGTCCTCATCGATCTCGTAGCGATGGTAGATGCAGGCCGCGCGGGGCCTCGGTGGCTCCGTGCCCGACCGCGCGCCGCGGGGTGACCTCGACGGCGGGGGCGTCCGGCTCCTCGTAGCTCTCGATGATCGCCAGCGCTTCGTCGCACGCCTGCACGAGCTCGACCGCGCGCACGACGATGCTCTGGAAGTGGATTGCGGCAGACCGGACCAAGACCGGCCTCGCGCGCCGCCTCGCGGGCCAGCGGTCGGAGCGCCTGCGATGAGAGCGCGTAGCGCGCGAGCGGGCCGACGAGATATGAGCCGCGCTCGCGGATGCGGGCGTGCAGCGCGTTTGAGTGCTCGACCTGCTCCTCCACGAAGTGCGCGTCGAACTCGGCAGGTGCGATGTCGATGCCGCCGTCGGAGAGGATGCGACCAAGGTCGATCGGGTAGGCGCCCGGGCTCGGACAGCGCGACCAACTCGGGTGCACAGCTCGACGTCGGGAAACGGCAGCGTGGCCGCCCAGCGGACGGTCGCAAGCGCCGTCTCGCGCGCGTGCTCCAGCGGGTCGACGAGCGTCCGCAGCTCAGCCCGGCTCGGGGCGCGGTAGAAGCCGCCGACGCGGACGTTGATGGGGTGGACCTCGCGTCCCCCGACGAGCGTCATGATCGGCGTTTCCGGCCTTCTTCATCTGCAGCCCCTGTTCGACGATCTCGCGATGGTCGCGCGCCATCTCCACGGCCCCCGCGTAGCCGAGGAAGTCGGGGGCGTGCAGCATGTAGACGTGGAGGCTGTGGCTCTCGATCCACTCGCCGCAGTAGAGCAGCCGGCGCAGATCGCGCAGGGGGCCGGTGTCGATGGCGACGCCGCAGGCGTCCTCCATCGCGCGCACGGCACTCATCTGGTAGGCGACGGGACAGATGCCGCAGATCCGGGCGGTGATGTCGGGGGCCTCGGTGAAGGCCCGGCCGCGCAGCAGCGCCTCGAAGAACCGCGGCGGCTCGTAGATGCGCAGCTTGACCTCGGCGACCGTTCGACCGTCGAGCTTGACGTACATCGCCCCCTCGCCCTCGACCCGAGCGAGGTAGTCGGTGCGGATCACCCGCGTGCGAGCTTTCCTTTCGCCGGCGTCGGTCATCCTCGGCGACCATCCGCCTCGTGTGCTTCGCCCGCCGCGCGGAACGCCTCGGCGCCGGCGTTGAACGTGCGATAGACGCGCACCAGATCGACCTCCTCGGAGCCGAGCACAGCCATGCGAGCGCTCAGCGCGGCGGTGTTCGGCGTCTCCATCGGGCCGTAGCACCCGTAGCAGCCGCGGTCGTAGGCGGGGCAGATGGCGCCGCAGCCGGCGTGGGTGACGGGACCCAGGCAGGGCGTGCCGTGCGCGACCATCACGCAGACGGTCCCGCGGAGCTTGCACTCCACGCACACGCTGTGAGCGCGCACGCGCGGACGGCGCCCGGCGAGGTGCGCAGCGATCACCTCGAGCAGCTGGCGCTTGTCGATCGGGCAGCCGTTGAGCTCGAAGTCCACGGGCACGTGCGCGCTGATCGGCGTGGAGGTGTCCAGCGTGCTGATGTAGTCCGGCGAGGCGTAGACGATCGAGGTGAAGTCCTCGACGTCGGCGAAGTTGCGCAGCGCCTGGATTCCGCCAGTGGTCGCGCAGGCGCCGATCGTGATCAGCGCGCGCGAGCGCCGGCGCACCTCCTGGATGCGCTCGGCGTCGTGGGGCGTCGTGATCGAACCCTCGACCAGCGACACGTCGTACGGACCCTCCACGGTCGCGCTGCTGGCCTCCAGGAAGTAGGCGATCTGCAGGCGATCGGCCAGCATCAGCAACTCGTCCTCGCAATCGAGCAGGCTCAGCTGACAGCCATCGCAGGAGGAGAACTTCCATACGGCGAGGGTCTGCTTGCGCGGCGCGTTCATCACAGCTCCCGGATCGCCAGCCACCGCTCCAGCTCACTCCAGCGGTAGACCGGTCCGTCGCGGCAGACGAGGGTGGGCCCGAGCTGGCAGTGCCCGCAGTGCCCTATCCCGCACTGCATGTTCCGCTCCATCGACGCGTAGACGCGGTCGCCGTCCACGCCGCTCTGCGCGAGCGCCGCGACCGTGAAGCGCATCATCACCTCGGGTCCGCAGAGCAGCGCAACGGCGCCGGCGGGGTCGAAGTGGGCGCGGTGCACGAGGCGCGGGACCACTCCGACCTGGCCCAGCCACTCGGGTCCCGCGCTGTCCACGGTGACCGTCACGTCCAGCCCGCGCGCCTTCCATTCGTCCAGCTCGGCGGCGTACAGCAACTGCTCGGGGGAGCGACCGCCGTAGAGAAGAAGTACGCGCTTGTAGCGCTCACGGCGGGCGAGCAGCGCGAGGATCGCGGGTCGCAGCGGCGCCAGGCCGATGCCGCCGGCGACCACCAGCACGTCGGCGCCCTCGATCTCGGTCACCGGCCAGGGGCGCCCGAACGGCCCGCGCACGCCGAGGACCTCCCCCAGGGGCGCGTCGCAGATGGCCTGCGTTGCCAGGCCGACCGCGCGCACGGTGTGCACGAGCGGACCGTCGCCGCCGGGATCGCCGCTGATCGAGATCGGCACCTCGCCCGCTCCCGAACGCCGAGAGCATCGTGAACTGCCCCGGCGCGAACGCCAGGCGCGCGCCGGCGCGCGGGTCGAGCTCCAGCGTCCAGGTGTCCAGAGGTGTCCTGCCGCTTCCCAGCCACCGCGAACGGCACCGGCACCATCGGTCCGGGCTCGGGGTCGCCACCGCCGACCCAGCCCGATGGGCTGTGTGCCTCGGTGGTCACGGCCTCAGTCTGCCGAAGCATGGCCGTAGACATCGAGGAGCTGCAGCCGGGTCGCCTGCAGGCGCTCGGTGATGGACGCCGCGAAACGCTTCATGAGCTCATAGCCCAGCTCGTGGTCGGCCTCGCACTTGCCGCGCAGGCAGGCGCCGTCGAAGGCCACCACGCGCGTCGGCTCGCTCGTGCGGCCATCGAACTGCCAGCGATAGGGCTCGAACAACCACGACCAGCCCGACGACGTCGCCGCGATGGAGCGTCTCGATGACGATCGTGCCGCGACCCGGAGCATCGATCTCGAGCGCCACCGCACCCTCGCGGATGAGGAAGAAGCGATCGGCCTGATCGCCCTCGCGAAAGAGCTGCGTACCCGCCGCAAAGTGCTCGTTGACGCCGCATCCGGCGATCAGATCCAGATGAGCTGTCGACAGCCCCGCGAACACCGGCGCGGCTGCGATCAACTCGTCAAGCGTCTGCATCGCCACGCGCCTCGCTCTCGCGGATCGCCCGCGCCTCCTCGGTGATGTCGATCCCCACCGGGCACCAGGTGATGCAGCGCCCGCAGCCGACGCAGCCCGAGCTGCCGAACTGGTCGATCCAGGTCGCGAGCTTGTGCGTCATCCACTGGCGGTAGCGCGAGCGCGTCGAGCCGCGCACGGCGCCTCCGTGTATGTGGGAGTAGTCGACGGTGAAGCAGGAGTCCCAGCGCTGGTTGCGCTCGACGTGCTCGCCGGCGAGGTCGGTCACGTCCTCCACGCTCGTGCAGAAGCACGTCGGGCAGACCATCGTGCAGTTTCCGCAGGTCAGGCAGCGCTCGGCTACATCGTCCCAGCGCGGGTTCTCGTAGTTGCGGTAGAGCAGGTCCCTGATGTCGGTGACGTCGAGCTCGCGGCCCATCTGGGCGGCGGCTCGAGCGTGGGCGGCTGCTCGCCGCGTGCTGCTCCTGACTGCCGGCCCGGGCGTGTGGCAGCTCGGCCAGCAGATCGGCTCCGCGCTCGCTGCCGACCTCGAGCACGAAGTAGTGGCGAGCGTCTTCGAGCACCTCCGTGAGCGCGATGTCGTAGCCGCTCTCGGCGGTCGGGCCGGTGCCCATCGAGACGCAGAAGCAGGTGTTGCCGGCCTGCGCGCACTGGACCGCGACGACGAAGACGTCCTCCCGCCGGGCACGATCGGCCGGATCGGCGTGCGTGCCCCCGAGCAGCACGCGGTCGAGGATGCCCATCGCATGCAGCTCGCACGAGCGGGCGCCCAGGAACGCGTAGCGCGGGGTCTCGCGCGGGGCCTCGACCAGCTCTGTCAGCCCCCCGTTCTCGTCGCGCCGCGCGCGCCACAGCCGCACCTCGGGCGGCAGCTGGTAGCGCTTCCACGAGTGCGGGCCGACGTTGTAGCCGAACAGGGCCTCGTCGTCGCGACGGCGCAGCCGGTAGTGGCCGCCCTCCTGCTCGTCGGTCCAGCCGATCGGCAGGTCAGCGCAACCGTCGATCTCGTCATAGACGATCGCGCGATCGCGCACGGTCGGACCGAGCACGGCGTAGCCGCGACGATGCAGCGCTGCGAAAAGCTCATCGAGCGCATCGCGCTCCAGCGTGTAGGCGCCTGGCTGACCCATGCTCATCTATTCTCTCGCTCGCCGGCGCTCGCCGCAACCGTGGCGCGAGGGCAGCTAGCCGGTTATCGAGTCCTCCCCGTTGCGCAGGATGTAGCAGGCACGGTGGTAGTGCTCGCCCGGCTTTGCCTTGACGTCGGGCTCGGCGGCCTTCGAGGTGATGCGTGCCCGGCCATCGAGGAGCACGACGAGTGGCTCGTAGGAGCCCACCACGTCACCGCAGTCGCGGCATCTCAGCACGTCCACAGGAACCCGGTCCGGGCTTGCCAGGAAGTGGCTACGCCCGAGCGCATGCGCCGAATGACTGCTCGGACGAGAGCCGGGTGTGATCCCATAACTCGACGCTAGTCCTCGCGTGGTTGGTTGCCTACGAGAAAAACCGTCGATCTGGTGCGGCAAAGCCCGGACTTGAGTGCTGCAGGTTTGTGCCAGAGTCGTCCGTGGCGGCCGTTGAGCGGCAAGCCACAGTTCGAAGCCGTCGCATCGGCACCGCAGGCCCTAGCTTCCACATAACGAACCAAGGAGATGAAGATGTTCGAGACCGTGCTCGTGGGAGTGGACGGAAGGGCCAGCGGCCGCGACGCGATCGCGTTGGCCGCCCGCCTTGCAGACCCCGAGGCGAAGCTGACGCTCGCCCACGTCCACGCGGGGGCGCTGGACCCATTGCACGCCGTCGCCCCGGGTGTGCTCAGGGAGGAGCGCGACGCCTCTCACGAGCTGCTTGAGCGCGAGCGCGCAGCCGCCGGGGTGAGCGCCGATCTGGTCAGTGTCGTGGCCGCCACGCCGGGTCGTGGGTTGCATGACCAAGCTGAAGAGCTCCGAGCCGACCTGCTCGTGGTGGGCTCCTGCGAGCGTGGCGTGTTCAGGCGCGCGACGCTGGGCGACGACACGCGCGCATCCCTGAACGGCGCTGCCTGCGCCGTCGCGGTCGCCGCCCGCGGATTGGCCGAACAGCCGTTCTCGATCGCGACCATCGGGGTGGGATACGACGGCTCGGATGAGAGCAAGGCAGCCCTTGCCATGGCGCGGGCTATCGCTGAGCGCGAGCGAGCATCCCTGCTCGCCATGCAGGTGGTCAGTCTGCCCACCTACGCCTTCACGGGCCTCGTTCCTCCCGTGACCGGTGAGAGCATGGACGCGATCCTGGCAGAGGCGAGCGAGCAACTGAGGGCGCTGGAGGGCGTCGAGAGCCGCGCGGTCTACGGTCTGGTCGGCGAGGAGCTCGCGGCCTTCGGGGATGAGCTGGATGTGCTGATCGTCGGCTCGCGCAGCTATGGGCCGTGGAAGCGCCTCGTGCTCGGCAGTACCTCTAACTATCTGGAGCGTCACGCACGCTGCTCGCTACTTGTCCTGCCGCGTGTTGCCGGCTCGCCAAGTGCCGGCAGTTCGTGAGTGCCGTTGTTGAGCGCAACCAGACAAACAGGGTGCGGTCATGAGCGGGACCAGTACATCGGACGACCACGTCGCCGAGACCTCGGGAGATCACCGGGCTGCCGAGCAGGGAGACCTGCCGCGCTTTGTGACGGTCAAGAGGGTGTCCATGGCCGCCGCCACCGCGTTCCTTTCCATCAACATCTGGACTGGCGCTCCCCTGTTGGCGCTATGGGTTGGCTCCCAGGTCAGCGGCCAGAGCGTTTTGAGCATGAAGGCCGTATTGGTTGTCCTCCTCGTGCTGGCGGTGCTGGTCGTTGGGTTGGCGATAGCGCTTACTTGGCTCAACAACACCTACGATCAGCTCATCGGACGGCCGCGGAGCGAACGGCGCGCGCCCTGGCTACGAAGCATGCGAGCCGAGTCAGGGGGCGAAATCAGCGGTCGCGTGGGGATAACGGTGCTCGAGCAGATCGTCATGATAAGCGTGTACCTCGCGGTCATCACGCTGCTGATCTGGTTCTTCTTCTTCGCTGGATCCCCGCTTCCTAGTTGACGCCGCGTCACGTTCTGGCCCGAAGGCTGTAGCCTGTTGGGCGAAGGGGAGAAACGAAAGAGTGGCCACGACGAGTCCCGTAGCGCGCGATCTACCCGCGCTCATGGCGTCGACCATGTGCGAGGCGTTCCAGATCACGGCCGGCGAAAACGCCGAGCAGGTCGCTCTGCGAACTCCGGGGGCCAAGGTCGAGCTGACGTTCGCCGAGGTGGCGCAGCGCATACGCGATATCGCGACCGGACTGCACGCGCTCGGCGTGCGACCGGGTGACACCGTGGGGCTGATGCTGCTGAACCGGCCGGAGTTCAACCTCTGCGACGCCGCCGCGATTCATCTCGGGGCGACGCCGTTCTCGATCTACAACACGTCCTCGCCCGAGCAGGTCGGCTACCTGTTCGCCAACGCCGCCAACAGGGTCGTGATCACCGAGCTGCAGTTCCTCGAGACGATCCGCGCCGCCGGGGTGGACTCGCTCGAGCAAGTGATCTGCGTCGATGACGCGCCCGAGGGCACGCTCGCGCTCGCCGACGTCGAAGCGGCCGCCGCGGGCGACTTCGACTTCGAGGCGGCATGGAGAGCCGTGACCCCCGACGAGCTCATAACGATCTGCTACACGTCGGGCACGACCGGACCGCCCAAGGGCGTGGAGCTGACTCATGCGAACACGCTCGCTGAGGGACGCGCGCTGTCGGGGCTGATCCCGATGGTGTCCGGCGACCGCATCACCTCCTACCTCCCCCACGCGCACATGGCAGACCGCTTCGCGGCGCACTACGCGTTCATGCTCTACGGCTGCGAGGTCACGGTGGTGGCCGATCCGCGCCAAATCGCCGCCGCGCTGCCGCAGGTGCGTCCCGACGATCTGGGGCACGGTGCCGCGCATCTGGGAGAAGATGAAGGCAGGACTCGAGGCCGCGATCGAATCCGAGCCCGACCCCGCGCGCAAGGCGGCCGTTCAGTGGGCAATCGACACCGGCTTGCGCCGCGTGCGTGCCGAGCAGGCCGGCGAAGAGCTCTCGACGGAGCTGCTCGCCGAGCACGGTCAGGCCGACGAGCTCGTGCTCGAGCAAGCTGCGCGAGCGGCTGGGCCTGGCGGAGGCGAGGATGCTCACGGCCGGCGCAGCCCCGACGCGGGTCGACGTCCTCGAGTTCTTCCACGCACTGGGCCTGCCGATCTGCGAGCTGTGGGGCATGTCCGAGCTGACGTGCATCGCCACCTGCAACCCGCGCGAGCATCCGCGGATCGGCACCGTGGGTCCGCCCCTGCCCGGGGTCGAGCTGCGCCTGGCCGAAGACGGCGAGCTACTCTGCCGCGGGCCGATTCTGATGCGCGGCTATCGCGCGGACCCGCGAGCGAACGGCCGAGGCGATCGACGCCGACGGCTGGCTGCACACGGGCGACATCGCCGCGATCGACCCTGACGGCTATGTGCGGATCGTCGATCGCAAGAAGGAGCTGATCATCAACGCCGCCGGCAAGAACATGTCCCCCGCCAACATCGAGGCGCAGGTCAAGGCCGCTAGCCCACTGATCGGACAGGCCGTTGCGATCGGCGACCGCCGCCCCTACAACGTCGCGCTGATCGTGCTCGACGCCGAGATCGCCGGCGCATGGGGCGCCCAGCACGGCCTCGCGGACGCCACGCCTGACACGCTCGCTGAGGATCCGGACGTCCGAGCCGAGGTCGCCCGCGGCATCGAGGCGGCCAACGGCCACCTCAGTCGGGTCGAGCAGGTCAAGCGCTTTGCGATCCTCCCCCAGGACTGGCTCCCCGGGGGCGACGAGCTGACGCCGACGATGAAGCTGAAGCGCAAGCTGATCGCGGAGAAGTACGCGGCCGAGATCGACGCGCTGTACCGCGCGGGCTAGCCCACGGCGGCCGGCAACGGGCGCCCCCGTCTCGATCATTCCACGAGAAGGCATGCGGATTGTCCGCAGCCGCTTTGTGGCTTTGCGCGCCTGTCGGTCGCTGGGGCTCGGCGTATCGTTTGCGCCTTCGAGAAGTCCAAATCGTGGAGGGAGACTGGCAATGGCCGAGACCAAAACTCAGCGGAGCAAAGCGGCAAAAAAAACGACACGTAAAAAAGCGACGGCGACTCGGAAGCCGAGCCCAGGTGCACGTCGGGCCAAAACCGCGGTCGACAGGACCAGTGAGCTCTCCGAGGAGCTACTCCGGTCCGTCGAGGACGGTCAACGTGCCGCGATCGAGGCGGTGCACAAATTCGTCGACAGCGTCGACCGAGTGCTGCCGCAACGCGGCGAAGGCCCGTCCAGGCGCCAGGAGATCGTCGACTCCGCCCTGGAGATGGCCGACCGACTCGTTCACACCCAGTACGAATTCATCCGCAAGGTCGTAGACAGCGCCGGTAAGTCACTGAAAAGATAGGACGGCAGACGCCACAGCAGGCTGGGCGCTTGACACGATCAGGCTAAATAAACGGAGGTTCACGTGTTTGCTGCCGCTCGCGCTCTCGCTACCGACACGCCTCGCGTGGTGGCGATGACGCCTCGAGTGCGCGTGCCATCTGCGTCCAGCCAGCTGGCGCGGTCGGTGGGCCGCGTCGCACAGTCCACCGCGGGGACACTGCTCGCACGGCGTTCGCTGAAAGACGCGGTCGAGGGCCGCACGGTGATGGTGACCGGCGCCTCCAGCGGGATCGGCCGTGCGGCCGCGGTGCAGATCGGACGGGCCGGCGCCACGGAGCTGCCGATCGCGCGCTTCGGCTCGCTCACCGAGCTCGGGCGCACGATCTCCCCGGCGGTGGCGAAGGAGATCCTCGGCGCGACCTACAGGGCATTTCCCGATTCGGCGGCAGCGCACGGGAAGTTCGACGAGAGCGAGTCCGCCTCGGCGCTGCAGCGCGCGGTCGCTCAGCTCCTGCGAGGTGCGTACTGGTGAGCGACATGAGCGCCATCGACTCAGCCTGGCTGCGCATGGATCGCCCCGCGAACCTCGCGATCATCACGACCGTCATGTGGTTCGCCCGAGCACCGGCATGGGACGCGGTCGAAGAGCTGCTGGGTGAGCGGCTGATCGAGCGCTTCCCGCGCTTCAGCCAGCGTGTCGTGGAGCCGCGCATTCGGATCGGCATGCCGCGGTGGCAGGAGGACCCCCGCTTTCAGATGCAGCGTCACGTGCATCGCCACAGCCTGGCCGCCCCCGGCGACCAGGCCGCGCTCGAGGCGTTCGTGGCGAGGTTGCAGTCCACCGCACTCGATCGCGACAAGCCGCTGTGGAGCATGCACCTCCTGGACGGCTTCGGCGACGGCGCCGCGATCGTCTGGCGGATCCATCACTGCGTCGTCGATGGGGTCTCGCTCGCGCGCGTGCTTCAGTCCCTCAGCGACGACGCGCCCGAGCCTCCCATCGCAGAGGCCAAGCAGACGCCCCCGCGATCCGCCGCCGCAAGCTACGCGGCGCCCGCGATGCTCGCTGCCCGCAAGCTCGCCACGGCCATCGCCCGCGAGACGCGCTACGCGTTCGCGCACCCGGGTGGGATCCTCCATGGGCGGATCGCCGGCGTCGACACGCGGTCGGTCGCGAAGATCGCGCGCACTGGGCCTGACACCCCGACGGTGTTGAAGGGCCCTCTGAGCGTTCCGCAGCGCACGAGCTGGACGACGCCGGTGTCGCTGCAGGAGGTCAAGCAGATCGGGCGTCCGACCGGCGCCACCGTCAACGACGTCGCGCTCGCCGCGATCGCCGGCGCCCTGCGCGACTACCTCACCGCCCGCGGCAGCCTCGTCGAGGAGATCCGTGCCTACATGCCGTTCAACCTGCGCCCGCCGGACGAGCCGATCCCGCGCGAGCTCGGCAACATGTTCGGCCTGGTCATCCTGACGCTGCCGATCGGCGTCGCGGCTCCCCGCGAGCGACTTATGTGCGTGCAGCGACGCATGAGCGAGATCAAGCGCACGGCCGAGGGCCGCGTCGCATTCGACGGGCTGTGCATGATGGGGATCTCCCCGTTTGGCAGCGAGCGGCTGTGGATGGACTTCTTCTCAACGAGGACGACCGTCGTCGTCTCGAACATGGTTGGGCCGGACAGACCGATTCGCCTTGCCGGCGTGACGGTGAAGGGCATGCTCATCATGGCGCCGCGCACGGGCGGCGTCGGGCTCGGGGTGACGATCTTCAGCTACAACGGCCGCGTGTTCTTCGGCGTCACCGCCGACGCCGGCCTCGTGCCCGACCCCGACGAGCTGCTGCGGGCGATCGCCGCCGAGCTGCGCGCGCTGGGACGCCTTGCGAGCGCGCCGGCGCTGGCGTAGCGCGCGTAGGGCGCCTAGCTACCCCGCACGCTCTGGTCTGCCTGGTGGCGCCACGTCGCACGTTTGTCGGCGTCCGCCGGCGAAAGCATTCCATCGAGCTGCTCGACCGTCTCCAGCCATTGCAGCGCGGATCGGTAGTCAGCGCGTGCCGCGTCACTCTCGGCAAACGCCAGGGCCATCTGGCGTACCTCCTCGTGCTCGACGGCCGCGTGCGCTGCCGCCTTCGGACCCAGCGGCGCACGCTCAACCAGCTGGTCTGCTGCTCCGATCGAGACGTGACCGGTGAGATAGGGGGCGAGGTAGCGTCCCGCGATCTTGCTCGGTGGCCACCACAGCGGATTGACGGCCACGCTTGACTGGCGCGGCCCGGCGTCCGAGGCGCCGGAGGTGAGATACGTGGGCGCGAGCCCCGTCAGTAGCTGTCCGCGCAGCGTCGGGTGAAAGGGGTGTGGCTCGACCGCCGCGCCGAGACTGGCAGCGATCATTTCCGCCGCGGCATCGGCCTGTTGGGCCGCAAGGCCCCCTTGCTTGATCGGATGGGCGGTGGCGTCGCCGGCGGCATAGACGCCCGGAAGACCTCGAACGGCGCCATGGTCGTCTACAGGTATGAAGCCCGTGTTGTCGTGCGGCAGACCGTCGATCGGGTTGCCTTGGAGCTCGGGTAAGGCTACGACGCGGTCGGCTTGGATATACCCGTCGGGCTCCAGTCTCAGACGGCCGTCTTGCAGCGACAGAGCGCGTGCGGCGGTCTTCAGCGCGATCGCGCGGTTGGCGCATAGCTCACGCACGTGTCGGGAAGCCGCCGGACCAAATACGTCCAGCGCGTGCAACTCGGGAGTCACGACGGTCAGCTGTATCCCTCCCAGGCCCCGCTCACCGATGCGGGCGGCCGTGAGAAGCGCAAGCTCATAGAGCGGCAGCGTCCAGGTGGACGCTGCCGGCGCCGTGAACACGATGCTTTCCAGGGCGTCGGCGTCGAGCTCCGCCACGAGCGCACGCAGTCTCGGGACATCCTGCGGCCCGGCAAAGTAGACCGCGCCGGGAAGCCAGTCCCGTGGCCGGGCACCCACGGCGACGAGCAGGACGTCATAGGTAAGCGAACGACCCCCGCCAATGCTCACGAGGGTTCGGTCGTGGGCCACCGATTCGACCATACCGTGGTGCAACTCCACGCCGTGGTCGGCGGCGATCTTCACCAGATCAAAGCGATGCGGCTCGGCCGCGCCGAATGGCTCGGCGACGGACAGTGGGCGGTATACGAACTCCTCGTCGGGAGCCACGATGTCGATGCTGACAAGTCCATCGAGCAGGTCGCGCAGGGCGATCAGTGCCTCCAGCGCCGCCACCCCACCGCCCGCAATCACAATCCGTGGACGCTGACGGACCGCGTGACGCGGCTCAGATGTGGTCTTGTCGTGGGCGTCTGCCATCGCTGCTCGCGTCTAGGAAAGCTGCTCGCACCCTGCCGCGGGTGCGCAACTGTTCAGTCTGCGTAATCGAAACAGACCTGACCGCCTCAGCTCAGGTCGCGGCCGCCGTGCGCGAGGAGTCGGACTTCGTGGACTTGGGCTTGGTGGACTTGGCCTTGGTGGACTTGGCCTTGGTGGACTTGGGCTTGGTGGACTTGGGCTTTACCGACGGCCGCGCCGCTTTGGACCCGAGCAGCATGCGCAGCTCGGCGAAGCCTTCCTCGACTCCCTCGGCGAGGACGTGCAGGTCGGGCGTGGAGTCGCAGTCCGCGTTGAGGCCGAGCACCATGCCCCCGTTGTAGGAGATGATCGCGATGCCGACGGCGTGCCCTGCCGCGAGCGGGACGAGCGGGTGGTCCTCGCGCAGCGCCGCACCGAACGCGTACAGCGGCATCCGGGGCCCCGGCACGTTGGTGATCGTCACGTTGAACAGGCGCGACGCATACAGCGAGCGTGCCATCAGTGCGTGCAGGATCGGCGGGGCGAGCGCGGTGAGGTCGATCATCGTCGCCGCACCGAGCGCCGCGTTCGATGACTTCAGCATGCTCGTGCGCTCGACGATCTTGCGCAAGCGCGCGGATGCGTCGGGCTCGTCGACGGGGAGCTCCACGAACAGCGAGCTGATGCGGTTGCCGAGGGCGAGCTTGCTCCGAGGCGCTGCGGACGTTCATGGGGACCATCGCGCGCAGACCCTCGGGCGGGGGCGGCTCATCACGCGAAAGCAGCAGGCGACGCAGGCCGGCCGTGCAGGCCGCCAGCACGACGTCGTTGACCGAGCCGCCGAGCTCGCGCCCGATCGCCTTCAGCTCGAGCAGCGAGACGCGCACGATCTCAAACCGGCGCGTGGCCCCGATCGGCACATTGAGGCTGGTGTGGGGCGCGGCGATCAGCTCATCGTGCACGATCAGGTCGGCCGCGGCGCGGGACTTCTCGAATGCCTCGCGAGGATGCAGCGCCGCATGTACGCCGGCGGCGGCCGCGCGGACACCCGTCCTCGCCAGCTCGGCGACCGCGTCCGGCGGGTGCGGGACGAGCGCCGGCCATAGCCCGAGCCCGGCTCTTCCACCGCCGGCGGGGCAGCAGCGGGGGACGGGGACGGCTCGGCGTCGAACAGCAGATGCATCACGTCGACCGACCCGACTCCGTCCACGAGGCAGTGGTGTGTCTTGGTGGCCAGCGCCCAGCGGCCGTGCTCGAGCCCCTCGACCAGCACCATCTCCCACAGCGGGCGCGTGCGATCGAGGCGGTGTGAGAAGAAGTCCGCCGCCCACTCGCACAGCTCGGTGTCGCCGCCTGGTGCGGGCAGCGCCGCATGGTGCACGTGGTTGCGGATGTCGAACTGGGGATCCTCCTGCCAGTGTGGCCACGCCAGCCTGCCTGTTCGCTCCGAGGAGAGCCGCTGCACGTAGCGTGGCAGCACGGTCAGGCGCGAGGCGATGTCTGTGCACACTGCTTCGAGCGAGGGGACGGTTCCGTCCGGCAGTGGATCGAACACCAGCACGCCGCCGATGTGCATCGTCGCGCCCTCGTCCATCTGCTCGAGCTCAAGGAACGTCGCGTCCAGGGGGGTAAGCAGGTCAGCCATGGCCGGCAGGCTACGCTGCCGACACCTCCTCGTCATCGGTAGCAAAGAGCGATCGGTCCCCGTAGTAACCCACACTTCGCCGGGACGTCGCGCCCGCGCGCCGAGCGCGTTCGCCGAGCCTTGCGACCCTCACCACGTGCTGTAGTTGCCGGTGTTGGCCGCCCGCATCGCGCTGACATACCCCGCGCGCTCGTAGGCCGCCTCGTCGGTGCCGGGCGGCACGGAGAGCATGCCCCGCAGCTCGTCGACTCCGTGGAATCCCTTGCGTGCCATCCAGGCGGACAGCCCGTCGAGAAGCACGGTCGCGTGCTCGGGTCCGTGGCGCAGCAGCGCTGAGGCGGTCATCACCACGTCGGCGCCCGCGAGCAGATACTTGGCGACGTCGCCGGGGTCCTCGACGCCGGTGGTTGCCGCGAGTGCCGCGCGCACCCTTCCGCGCAGCAGGGCGATCCACGTGCGTGGGAGCCGGGCATCGGCCGGGCTCGAGAGGGTGACGGTGGGAACGACGGACGAGCGTTTCGTGATCGATGTCCGGCTGCAGGAAGCGGTTGAACAGCACGAGGGCGTCGGCGCCTGCCTCGTCCAGTCGGAGGGCGATCTCGCCGGTTGAGCTGAAGTGTGGGCTCAGCTTGACCGCGACCGGCACGGTGACCGCGTCCTTGACGCGCTGCAGGACGTCGATGTGGCGCTGCTCGACGGCGCGGCCCGGGGTGCGCGGGTCGCCGGGGAGATAGTAGATGTTCAGCTCGATCGCGGCGGCGCCGGCGTCCTGCATGGCGCGCGCGTAGTCGGTCCAGCCTGCGGGCGTGACGCCGTTGAGGCTCGCGATCACGGGGACCTCGACCGTGGCGGCGGCGCGCTCGAGCAGGCTCAGGTAGCGGCGTGGGCCGGCGTCCTCTTCGGCGGCGGCTGGGAAGTAGTCCAGCGCCTCGGGGAAGCTCTCGGCGGAGCTGTCCAGGAGCCGTGCGTTGCGCGCGGCCTCCTCCCGCAACTGCTCCTCGAACAGCGAGAAGAGAACCACCGCGCCGACGCCGGCGTCCGCCAGGCGGCGGACGCCGTCGACGGTGTGCGACAGCGGCGAGGCCGACGCCACGAGCGGGTTGCGCAGCTGAAGACCCATGTAGCTGGTCGAGAGGTCCATCAGCGATCCTTGCGGGCGTCGGCCGGGAAGTGGTGCGCGCCGCGGGTCGCCATCTCCTCGTAGACCTGCCAGCGCTGGTCGGTCGCTTGCTGCGCGAGGCCCAGCAGGCGCTCGGCCTCGGCCGGGTGGGTATTGGCGAGCGAGCGGAAGCGCAGCTCTCCCTTGCTGTAGTCGGCCAGCGGCATCCGCGGCCTGGGCGAGTCGAGCAGGAACGGGTTGCCGCCGGCCGCGCGCACCACCGGGTCATAGCGGATCAGCGGCCAGTGGCCGCTTGCGACGGCGCGATACTGCTGGTCCAGCCCGTCTCGCATCTCGTAGCCGTGCGCGATGCAGTGGCTGTAGGCGATCACCAGCGAAGGCCCGTCGTAGGCCTCGGCCTCGCGGAAGGCCCTGCAGCGTCTGCTGGGGATCGGCGCCCATCGCGACCCGCGCGACGTACACGTTGGCGTACGCGATCGCCTGCAGCGCGAGGTCCTTCGTGGGCACGGTCTTGCCCGCTGCGGCGAACTTCGCGACCGCGCCGAGCGGCGTCGCCTTGGACATCTGCCCGCCGGTGTTGGAGTAAACCTCGGTGTCGAGCACCAGCACGTTGACGTCGCGCCCGCTGGCCAGCACGTGATCCAGGCCGCCCGAGCCAATGTCGTACGCCCAGCCGTCTCCGCCGACGATCCATACGCTGCGCCGGATCAGGTGATCGAGCACGCTGCGCAGGTCTGCGACCGCCGGTCCGTCCAGCGCGTCGAGCCTTCGCTGCAGCTCGGCAACCCGTTCGCGCTGTGCACGCAGCTCTGACTCGCGCAGCTGTGGCGCCTCCAGGATCTCCTCCACCAGCTCGGCACCCAGCACGTCGCCGCAGCTCCGCAAGGCGCCGGCGGGCCAGCTCGGTGTGACGGTCGGCGGCCAGACGCAGGCCGAGCCCGAACTCGGCGTTGTCCTCGAACAGCGAGTTCGACCATGCCGGGCCGCGCCCGTCGGCGCCGACCGTCCACGGCGTGGTGGGCAGGTTGGCGCCGTAGATCGACGAGCACCCGGTCGCGTTGGCGACCGTCAGCCGATCGCCGAACAGCTGCGAGAGGAGCTTCAGGTACGGGGTCTCTCCGCAGCCGGCGCACGCGCCGGAGAACTCGAACAGCGGCTCCAGGAACTGGGTGCCGCGAACCGTGCCGAAGTCCACTCTGGAGCGGTCGCTCGCCGGCAGCCGCTCGAAGAACGCGATGTTCTCGCGCTCGGTTTCCACAGCGGCTCTCGTGCGTCGAGGTTGATCGCCTTGCGCACCGGGTCTCCGCCCGCCGGAGACGGGGCAGGCCTCGACGCACAGCGCGCAGCCCGTGCAGTCCTCGACATACACCTGCAGCGTGTAGCCGGCGTCCGGGAGCCCGGGAGCGTTCAGCGGCGCCGACCGGAAGCCGTCGGGCGCCCCCTCCAGACGGGCTGGCTCGTAGTAGCGGGAGCGGATGACGCTGTGCGGGCAGACGAAGCTGCAGTTACCGCACTGGATGCACAGCTCGGGATCCCAGACCGCGACCAGCTCGGAGATGTTGCGCTTCTCGTACGCCGTCGTGCCGCTCGGGTAGGTGCCGTCCACCGGCAGCGCGCTGACCGGCAGCTCGTCGCCGCGGCCGGCCATCATCGCCGCGGTCACGGTCCGCACGAACTCCGGCGCATGCGCAGGCACGACCGGCGCCGGCTCGCGCGTGGCCGTCACCCGCTCGGGTAGTTGCACCCGGTGCAGCCCCTCGAGCGTGTGGTCGACCGCGGCCTGGTTGCGCTCCACCACCTCGGCGCCGCGCCTGCCGTAGGTCTTGGCGATCGCCGCCTTGATCCGCTCGATCGCCTGCTCGCGCTCGAGCACGCCCGAGATCGCGAAGAAGCAGGTCTGGAGCACCGTGTTGGTCCGCCCCGCGAGGCCCGCCTCGCGGGCGATCCGACCCGCATCGATCACGTACAGCTCGATCCGCTTGGCGAGGATCTCCTCCTGAACGGGACGCGCCAGCGCGTCCCAGACCCGATCCGGCGGCTGGCGGCAGTTGAGCAGCAGCGCCGCTCCGGGCGCCGCCCGGTCGAGCACCTCGGCACGCTCGAGTAACCCGAGCTGGTGGCAGCCGACGAAGCTCGCCTGCGAGACCAGGTAGGGCGCCTTGATCGGTTGCGGGCCGAAGCGCAGGTGCGAGACGGTCTGCGAGCCCGACTTCTTGGAGTCGTAGACGAAGTAGCCCTGGGCGTGCAGGCGCTCTTCCGATCCCAGGATCTTGATCGTGTTCTTGTTCGCGCCGACCGTCCCGTCGGCACCCAGGCCGAAGAACACCGCGCGCACCGTGTCCGGCGGCTCGATGTCAAGCGAAGCGTCATACGGCAGGCTCGTGCCGGACACGTCGTCGGTGATCCCGATCGTGAACCGCCGCCTCGGCCGCTCGCGCCCGAGCTCCTCGAACACCCCGGCGACCATCCCCGGCGTGAACTCCTTCGAGGACAGGCCATAGCGACCGCCGATCACGCGTCGGCATCAGCTCGCGCTCACCATCGGCGTGGGCCTCGCTCAGCGCCGCGAGCACGTCGAGGAAACAGCGGCTCGCCGAGCGAGCCGGGCTCCTTGGTCCGGTCAAGCACCGCCACGTCGCCGCACGGTCGCGAGGCAGCGCCTGCGCAAGCGCCTGCGCCGGGAACGGCCGGTACAGCCTGAGCTGCGCCACCCCGACCCGCTCGCCCCGCTCCTGCAAGGAAAGCCACCGTCTCACGCGCGGTCTCCCCGGCCGAGCCCATCACCACCAGCACGCGCTCGGCCTCGGGGTGCCCGCTGTAGTCGACCAGCCGGTAGTTGCGGCCGGTGCGCTCGCCGAGCCGGTCCATCGCGTCCTGCACCACCTCGGGCGTCCGGGCATAGAACGGGTTGACGGTCTCGCGCGCCTGGAAATAGACGTCCGGGTTCTGCGCGGTGCCGCGGACGAACGGTCGCTCCGGGGACAGCGCCCGCGCCCGGTGCGCGCGCACGAGCTCCTCCGGGACCAGTGCCCGCAGGTCCTCGTCGGCGAGCAGCTCGATCGTGTTCAGCTCGTGCGAGGTGCGAAAGCCGTCGAAGAAGTGCACGAACGGCACCCGCGTCTGAAGTGTCGCGGCCTGCGCCACCAGCGCCAGGTCGTGGGCCTCCTGAACCGAGGCCGCCGCCAGCAGCGCAAAACCGGTCTGGCGCACCGCCATCACGTCGGAGTGGTCCCCGAAGATCGACAGCCCCTGCGCGGCCAGCGAGCGGGCGGCAACGTGCAGCACGGCCGCGGTCAGCTCGCCGGCGATCTTGTACATGTTCGGGATCATCAGCAACAGGCCCTGGGAGGCGGTGAACGTCGTCGCAAGCGCCCCGCCCTGGAGCGCGCCGTGCAGGGCGCCGGCCGCGCCGCCCTCGCTCTGCATCTCCACCACCGCGGGCACCGTGCCCCACACGTTGGGGCGCCCGTCACTCGACCACTCGTCGGCCAGCTCAGCCATCGGCGAGGACGGCGTGATCGGGTATATGCAGCAGACCTCGTTCAGCCGGTAGGCGACCGACGCTGCAGCCTCGTTGCCGTCGGCCGTTGCGCGCATCAGCTCGGCTCTCCGAACATCTCAATCGAGTGCACCGGGCACTGCTCGAAGCACGCCCGGCAGCCGGTGCAACGGTCGTAGTCGAACCGGTAGCGGAGTCCCGGGCCAAGCTTGATCACGGCGTCCTCAGGGCACGCACCCAGGCACCCGTCGCATTCACAGCAGTTGCCGCACGACAGACACCTGTGCGCCTCGAACGTCGCCTCCTGGGCCGAGAGGCCGCCCAGCACCTCCTCGAAGTCCGCGACACGCTCGGAGGGCTCGAGCTCGGGCTGCTGGCGACGGGCCGCGTCACCGAAGTACCACAGGTTCAGCATCTCGAATGTCGCCATCGGATGCTTTGGTCCGCGCTCGGACTCCGCGCCCCGCAGCCAGGCATCGATCTCCTGGGCGGCCCGCTTACCGTGCCCCACGCCGACCGTCACCGTGCGCTCGGCAGGCACCATGTCGCCGCCCGCGAACACGCCCGGGCACCCGGTCATCAGCGAGCTGGACACGCGAACGCTGCCGTCGCGCTCGAATTCCACCCCCTGCACCCCGCGAAGGAAAGCGGTGTCGGTCTCCTGACCGAGCGCCAGGATCACGGTATCCGCAGCAAGCGTCTCGAACCGCCCGGTCGGCTGCGGGAACCCGGAATCGTCGAGCTCCATCACCTCGATCTGCAGCTGCGGCCCCTCGAACGCCTTGATCGTCCGCAGCCAGTTGATCCGCACTCCCTCCCGCTCGGCGTCCTGCGCCTCCTCCTCGTGCGCAGGCATCTGCGCGCGGGTACGGCGGTAGACGATCAGCGTCTCCTCCGCGCCCAGCCGCCGCGCGGTCCGCGCCGCGTCCATCGCTGTGTTGCCGCCACCGTAGACCGCAACGCGACGCCCGATTGCGGGCCTCTCGCCCGACGCGACGTCGTGCAGGAACGAGACCGCGTCCACGATCGGCCCCGCATCCCGGGCGGGGATCTCGACCCGCTTGGACAGGTGCGCGCCGACCGCGACGAACACCGCGTCAAAGCCGCCCTCGCGCCGCTCGGCCTCGAGATCCACGACCCGATGGTTGCTGGTGAACCGCACGCCCAACGCGGCGATCCGCTCAACCTCTCCGCCGAGCACCTCGCGGGGCATCCGGTAGGCCGGGATCCCGTAGCGCATCATTCCGCCGGCCTCCGCGCCCGCGTCGCGAATCTCGACCTCGTGGCCAAGCCGCGCCAGATGGTAGGCGGCGGCGAGCCCACTCGGGCCCGCGCCGATCACGAGCACCCGCTTGCCGCTGCGCGCGGGGGGCGGATCGAACAGCCACCCCCGCTCGAGCGCCAGGTCGCCCAGGAACCGCTCGACA
Organism: uncultured Solirubrobacteraceae bacterium; assembly: GCA_963709885.1. Lineage (GTDB taxonomy): Bacteria > Actinomycetota > Thermoleophilia > Solirubrobacterales > Solirubrobacteraceae > Palsa-744. The sequence goes on from CAVPXY010000004.1 coordinate 475,542, forward strand.
GCATGAATCGAGACCTCGCTGTCGAGGTTGGCGCGGTTGCAGACGCTCTCGCACGGGTGGTAGCACACCCGTCCGTGGATCGCCGCGAACGGATTGTCGCGAACAAGCACACGCCACGCCCGCTCGTAGTCGCGGGTCTGCACCGCATGCAAGCCACGCCTGGATGTTCTCCCCAGCCGGACAGCCGGCATTGCACGGCGGCAGCAGGTCGACGTACACCGGACGTTCCGTGCGAACCGGCCCCGCGCGCGAGCGCCCGTGCACCAGATCCGGCAGCGGCGCGATGTCCCTGGACGGACCGCTCATGCCGGCGTAACCCGTCGCCGGCCGCGCTCGGATCGCTGAAATCGCCGTGGCTGCAGCAGCCATGTCCTGCAATGTACGCCCCACGGCGCGCAAGCGGACCGCCACGCGACCACGGTGCGAGCCCGGAATCCGTGGATTCCCGGACCAGAGGTGTGGGATACACCGGATGAGGAGTGCAGCATCCGTCCGTAGAGTTCTCGCTGTAATGGTCGGTGCATCCACATCGTCGACGTGGACGGAATGAGCGCAGCCTTGACCATGAGCGAACACCTGACAGCCCTGGACGCGACGTTCCTCGAGCTCGAACAGGCCGACGAGAGCGCGCACATGCACACCGGCGCGATCATGGTCTTCGATCCCCTGCCGGGCGGTGGCTCGCCGTCGCGTGAGGAGCTGTGCCAGCACCTCACGATCCGGCTGGGGCAGCTGCCGCGCTACCAACAGCGCCTGTCGGAGCCGCACACTGGGCGGGCTGTCGTGGCCCGAATGGGAGGACGATCCCGCGTTTGACCTGGGCAGGCACATCGCCCGCGCCGCGCTCCCCGCCCCCGGAGGTTATGAGGAGCTGCAGGAGTGGGCATCGAACTTCTTCTCCCAGCGCCTGGATCGTCACCGGCCGCTGTGGGAGATGGCGATCGTCGAGGGGCTCGCCGACGGTCGTTGGGCCCTCGCGACCAAGACGCACCACAGCATGGTCGATGGCGTCGGCTCGGTCGACGTCGGCCACCTGATGCTCGACGCCACGCCGGACGCGGAGCCGGGCGGCCAGACGCCTTCCCGCTGGATGCCGATCACCCGACGCGCCCGACTCTCCGAGCCGCCGCGCAGCCGACCGCTCCCGGCTCGCTGGCTTCTCTGGCGCACGCGTGGGCGGCGCTCTTCCCGGTTGACACGATCGTCCACGCGGCCCAGATGGGAGCCCATGGCGTGCTTCACCCGCGCGATGCGCTGCGCAGCGCGCGATCGGCGCTCGGACTGATCGTGCGCGAGGAGCTGTCGCGCGGCGCCCCACACGAGCCTCAACGGGCCGATCGGCACGCTGCGCCGTTTCGATGTCGTGTGCGTCCCGCTGGCGGACCTGAAGGAGATCAAGAACTCTCTCGGCGGCACGATCAACGACGTCGCGCTCGCGGTCACCGCGAGCGGGCTGAGGGCGCTGCTCCAGTCCCGCGGCGAGGCGCTGCCCGCGGGGGGGCTGCGCGCGATGGTCCCGTTGAACGTCCGCGTCGCGAGTGAGCACCTCGCGCTGGGAAACCGGGTCTCGTCGCTGTTCGTGGAGCTGCCCGTGGCGGAGGCCGATCCCGTGAGGCGCTATAGCGAAACCGTGGCCCGCTCGAAGTCGCTGAAGTCCGACGGACAACAGGCGGCGGGCACCACTGCGGTGATCGAGATCGCGGGACTGGCTCCACCGGTGATCCATGCCACCCTTGCGCAGGCCCTCTACGCCACACGGCTGTTCAACGTGACGATCACGAATGTGCCCGGTCCACAGCAGACGCTGTACGCCTTCGGGGCGCCGCTGCGCGAGATCCATCCGCTCGTACCGCTCGCCGCCGAGCACGCCGTCGGCGTTGCGGTGCTGAGCTATGACGGCAACGTGTTCTTCGGCGTGGTCGCCGACCGCGACACCGTGCCAGACCTCGATGTGTTGCTGAGCGCCCTGGGGGCCTCGGTCGAGGAGTTGCTGTCTGCCGCCCGGGCGAAAGCAAGAGCTGCCCGCGAGGGCGGCGCTGCTGGCAGCGGGCGCTCTCGCCGGGCGCCCGCCGCTCGGCGCGGCCTGAGGTGAGCAGGCCGCCGGGAGTAAGGCCCCGCGTCAGCTGCGCAGGCGGAGACCACCGCGCTGGCCAGCCCGTGATCGATCTCCACTGTCACATCCTGCCTGGGCTCGACGACGGAGCGCTCAGCCTCGACGACAGCCTGGCGATGGCGCGCCAAGCCGAGGAGGACGGCATCACGGTGGTGTGCGCGACGCCCCATATCCGACACGATCACAGCGTCTGCATCGAGGAGATCGCATCGCGCGTGCGGCGTGCTGGCGCGGGAGCTGGCTGACCAAGGAGTGGACCTGCACGTCGTGCCCGGCGGCGAGCTCGCGGAGACCGAGGCCGATCATCTGAGCGACGCTCAGCTGCGTTTGGTGGCGCTCGGCGGGGCCGGCGGGTGGGTGCTGCTGGAGCCGGCACCCGGGCCGCTCGGCGGTGGCCTGAAGGCGCTCGTTGAGAGGCTTGCAGAGCGGGGGCTGGGAACTGTCATCGCACATCCTGAGCGTCACGCCGGGGTCGACTTCGAGGGCCGCCTGCGCGGACTGGTGAGCAGCGGCTGCCTGATTCAGTGGACGGCGGAGTTCGTCGCCGACGCCGCCCCGGGGGATCTCGTGCTGCGGCTGGCGGGCGAGGGTCTGGTGCACCTGCTCGGCAGCGACGCCCACTCCTCATACGCCGGGCGCCCCGTGCGGCTTGCGGCAGGGTTCGCGCGCCTGGCCACCGTCTGCACGCCGGCACAGATCGCGTGGATGGTGGATGAGGCACCGCGGGCGATCCTGCGCGGAGACACAGTCACTCCCCCGCGGTAAGCGGCTCCAGGACGACGCTCTGAACGAGCTGCTCGACGACCTCCCGGGAGGCGCTCCCCTGACCATGGCGCAGGAAGTTGGCCGCGCCTGCCGCGGCACCGACCACGACCGCCCGCTCAAAGTCCTCGCCCTGCGCCCAGGTGGCGGCGAGCGCGCCCATCATCGCGTCGCCGCAGCCCTCGCGGAAGCCGCGCTTCAAGCGAGGCGGCGCTCAGCGCCCACGCCCGCTCGCCAGCGAGCACCAGCCCCGGCAGCTCGCCACGAGTCACGATCACCGCCTGGGCGCCCTGATCACGCAATCGCTGCGCGGCGGCGCGCAGCTGCGAGGGCTCGGAGACCGGACCGCGCACGAACTCGGCAAGCTCCCAGTCGTTGAGCTTCACGAGGTCGGGTTCGCCCCGCAGCGCGCTATCCAGGCGTGGCGAGGAGAGATCGACGAGCGTGCGACACCCGCTCGCGCGCGCGTCGGCGATCAGGTCGCGATAGATCTCCAGCGGCAGCGCTTCCCCCGGCATCGGGTTGGTGACCACGAGCCAGCCGTCGGCGATCGCCTCCGCGCAGGTGATCGAGAACAGCTCGTCGAGCTCGTGGCGGGACGGTGGGTCGCTGAGTGCGCACGCGAGCAGCTGACGCTCACCCGAGCGGCGATCGGTCACGTAGCAGCCGCTCGCGGACACTGTGCTCACAAGGCGCAGCCGATCGATGAGCCTCTCGAGCAGCCCGCTCAGCAGCTCGCCGCTCTCGCCGCCCCGGAATCCGCAGAGCACCGGCTCGGCGCCCAGGCAGGCAGCCATGCGGGCCACCCACACTCCCTGTCCGCCCACGTGGAAGTGGACCTGCTCACGTTCTGGTCCCTCCTGCTCGAGCGTGACCGTGAGCAGCGGGTGGGGGGCGAAGATGGCGACGCGCGAATGCGCACTCACCGTGGGCTCCTTGCAGATCGCCAATTCGGTCCGAGAAGTCTCCCGCGTCTAGTTGCGGGCCGCATCCGCGCAGCACGGCAGCAAGCAGGCGGGCTGCTCGCGGCTAACCCTCGACGGCGGCGGCTGCGAACAGACGGATCAGCGTCCGAACGCCGTCCGCATCCGTGACGAGAATCGCTTTGGGACTGAGCGGTCCCGACTCCTCGATGCTGATCGTCTGTGGACTTGAGATGAAGTGTCGCAATACGACCGGGTAACGCGGGCTGCGTCCACCGACGGAGATCTCGAGCATATTGTCCTTGGGGTCGTAGTTCATCGCCTGTAGTGGCAGCCGCTCGACGTCGACTTGATCGCCCAGCTGCTCGCTCATGACCTCGATCGTGACCAGCAGCCCGCCGGTACTTGGGGCGATTGAGTCGAAGTACTCGACCCACCTCTCGGCTCCCAGTTGCTGTGTTGTCGAGCTCATCTGACCTCCCATGTCGTACCCGATTGCATGCCCGCTAGGTAGAAGCGCGCGACCCTCACGCCTCACCCCAGGCGAGAATACCCGCCACATCCAAGGTTGAGAGCATCCCGCTTGGCCGCCCACTCTGAGCGTCCCGGACGACGAGGTGGGCGATGCCGCGGTCGCGCATGAGCCGGGCGGCGACGGCGAGCGGCTCACTGCTCGAGATCGTGTCCAGGTCGCGGTCGGCCACCTCGCTCAGGGGGCGCTCGGCACCGTCGTCGAGCAGCGCGCTGAGCAGCGCACCGTCTGAGAGGATTCCCCACAGCGAGCCGTCGGCCGGGTCGGTCACCACGATCGTGTGGACATGGTGAGACGACATCGTTCGAGCGGCGTCCCGCAAGGAGGTGTCAAGTGGGCAGCTGAGAATGCCGTGGCGCATCGCGTCGGCCACACGCGCGTTCTCAAGGCGCGGCGTCAGATAACTGCCCTCCGGTGTGACACGTCCGCTCATCAGGTGGCAAACGCTACCCTGGCGTCCGCCCGGCGCATCGGTGCAAGCTGCGCACTGTCCTCCGTGCTGACTACTGATCGACATCATTGTCCGACGGGCCCGAGGGCGGCGTCCGGCTCCTGACCGTCGGCCAGGCTGGTGCCGAGCGTGCATCCGGGGCCTGCGCAGATCTTGGACAGCTGTCCAACGCCGAATGGCCCAGCGCACGGCAGAATGCTCCCCGTCCCGAGCAAGGGGACAGCTCAACTCCGGGACAGCTCAACTCCGCCCGACCCACCCCAACTCAGGAGAGTCCATGCCGCACGTGATCGTTTCCTACGACGGGACCCGCAACGACCGCGATGCGCTTGCCCTTGGCCGGCTGTTCGCCCACGCCGGTGCCGAGATCTCGCTGGCCTATGTGCGTCACGCCGCCGAGAGCGACCCACAACGCGAGGCGGCGCTGCAGCGCGACGCCGAGCACTTGCTCGCCGTCGGCGCGGGCCAACTCGACGGCGAGGGCATCGGGCAGCATGTCGTCTTCAATCCTTCGACCGCCGAGGGCCTGGCAGCGCTCGCGGCTGAGCTGGGCGCCGAGGTGATCGCATTCGGGTCGAGCTATCGGACACCGCCCGGCCATGTCGGCATACCGCACACGGCTGAGCAGCTCCTAGACCGCGAGATCGCCTGCTCGCTCGCACTCGCCCCCGCGGGCCTGCGGCGCGAGCCGGTCGAGCGAAGCATCGGGACAGTCAGCCTCTATGACGAGGACGACGACCAAGCCGCGCGAGCAACCGCGAAGAGCCTGGCCCACGCGCTCGGGGCCGTCGTGACCGGGGATGAGGCCGACCTGCTTGTGATCAGCTCGCGCTCCGGCGCCCCGCCGGGGCAGCTGCTCCTCAGCGGCACGGCGCGCGAGCAGGTCGAGCAGGCGCCTTCTGCCGTCCTCGCGCTGGCGCGGGGCGCCGCGCTGTCGTTCGGCTGAAGCGCCCACCCTCGCGTCGCGAACCGACGAGCCAGGAGGCTTGGGGCTCGGGCGGGCCCCCGGGCGGAGCTGTCCGCAGTCACTCCTGACGCCTTGCCAACCTGCCCTCTCGGAGAAGGTCGAGGTCCACGTCGTCCAGCGTCGTCACCACGAGGTCGGCGCCGGCCGCCGCCAGGAGCGCCGCGTCGCCGGCGCGAGCCACCCCAAGCCCCGTCATCCCGCCTGCCTTGGCCGCCTGGACGCCGGCGACTGCGTCCTCGACCACGAAGCACTCCACCGCAGCTGCGCCCAGCTCCGCGGCGGCCACCAGGAAGATCTCCGGGTCCGGCTTGCCGTGCGCGAGGTCTCGACCCGAGATGTCGATGTCGAAGATCTCCAGCAGGCTCAGGCTGGGGCGGACGAAGTCGTAGTCGAGCCGGTGCTCGTCGGCGAACGTATCGAGGCGGACCTGCCGCAGCATCAGGCTGGCGTTCTTCGAAGATGACGCCGTGGCCAGCCGGATGCCGGCCGCTCGCACGGCGAGGACGAAGCAGAGCGCGTCGGGGAATGCGGTGAACTCACCGGCATCGATCAGTTCGAGCACCATCTGCTGCTTGCGGCTGGCGTAGGGCTCCATCCGGGTCTCGGCCTGCGGCACGTGGAAGTACTCCAGTGCGGCGAGGGCGCCGTCCAAGCGCGGCCTGCCCGAGACGACCTGCTGGTAGACCTGCGGGGTGAACCGCTCGGGCGCATAGGTCGTCTGGCCACGCACATCACTCCAGCGCGTCTCGAATAGCTCCCGCAAGCGCCTCGCGCCATGCTCGCTCGTGCGGAGAGTCGACGAGCACGCCGTCGACGTCGAAGATCGCCCCCGAGAAGGCCCTCGACACGCGTCCGGCACCCGGATCTCTAGCGCTCGCTCCGCGCGATGGCCGTCTGGCCGGCGAGGTCGAACGTGCAGCAGTCGCCGGCATCCAGCTCCCGAATCTCCTCACCGACGCAGACCCTGATCGACCGGGAGGCGCCGTCGGCGTCAGCGAGTAGCGTCAGCTTGCCTGCCTCGAGCGTGACCCTGATGTGGGTCCCGCGGAATTGCATACGGAACGACAGCCCGTCGAGCCGGTCGATCAGCCTCGGACTGAACCGGAGAAGGTCCTCGTGGATTTCCGTGCCCGCGTACACACGCTGGACGAGATCGAGCGTGCCCGACATCACTCCCAGATGGATGCCCTCCTTCGTCGTGCCGCCCTGGATGTCTGAGATGTCGCTCTCGAGAGCGAGGACGAACCGCTCCCACGAGCTCTCGGGATCGATGCTGGCGAGAACGCCCGCGTGGGTGATGAAGCTCAGCGTCGAGCCGTGGGAGGTCCGGCGTTGGTAGTAGTCGACGTTCCTCCGGGTGGTGTCGGGCTCGTAGTCGTAGCCGAGCCGGGCGAAGATCCGCCGCAGCTCGTCGTCGGGGAACAGGAAGAACAGCATGACCGTGTCGGCCTGCTTGGCTAGCTTGTAGCGGTTGGGGTCGTCGCCCTCGGCGCGGAGGATCCGGTCGAGCCGCTGGATGTTGTCGTAACGGGCGCGGTAGTCGTCCCAGTCGAGCTCCGCGAGCTCCTCGTAGCCCTCGAACTGGCTGATGATGCCGTCGCCGTGAAAGGGCACGAACATCCTGCGGCTGATCTCGTTCCACCTGGCGAGATCCTCCTCGCTGAGTCGCAGCTTGGCCGTCAGACCGTTGCGGCGAGAAGCCGGGAGGAGGTCGAGCACCTTCTGTGCGGTCTCGCAGATCCACGCGGCCATCACGTTGGTGTAGGCGTTGTTGCGCAGGCCGCCCTCGGCGGCTCCCGGGTACCCCTCGTGGAACTCGTCGGGTCCCATGACGCCATGGATCTCCCACCGGTCTCGATCGCGGGTTGAAGTGGGCGATGGAGGACCAGAAGCGCGCGATCTCGAGCATCATCTCGGCGCCGTGGTCGCGCAGGAAGCCGACATCCTCGGTGGCCTGGTAGAAGTGCCAGATGTTGTAGAAGATGGCCGCGTTGACGTGACGCTGGTTGCGGCTCAGGTCCGGCTCCCAGAGTCCTGAAATCGGGTTGAGGTGAGCGATCTGCGTCTCCTCCTGCCCGTCGCTGCCGCTCTGCCACGGGTACATCGCCCCGCGATAGCCGGCTTCCAGTGCGGCGGCGCGCGCCTCGCCCAGCCGCCGGAAGCGATACATGAGCAGCCCCCGCGTGATCTCCGGCAGGCGAAAGTTGAGGAACGGGTACACGTAGAGCTCGTCCCAGAAGACGTGCCCGCGGTAGGCCTCCCCGTTCAGGCCGCGGGCGGGGACGCCCGCGTCCTGGTGGGGCGTGAGCCGCGAGCAGACCTGCAGGAGGTGCGAGATGTGCAGGCGAAGCAGGAACTGCACCCGCTCGTCGCCGGGAATGCGGATGTCGCACACCTGCCAGAGGTCCTCCCACGCGCGCACGTGGTCCTCTAGGGCCTCGTCGAACCCGAGATAGCGGGTGACGCTCTTTTCCGCGTTGCGCAGGGGCTCGGTGATCGCTCGATCTCGAGAGGTGTACAGGGCGACCATCTTCTCGACGCGAACCGGCGTCTCTTCGCGCACGTCGAATGTCAGTACCTGCTGGATGTAGTCCTCGGTCTGGTAGACGCTGCGTGCGACGTCGAGCTCTCCCTCCTCGCCGTAGACGCGCGTACGCCCCGCCTCGGCAATCTCGATGCTCGACTGCCGGGTGCGCGATTTGAGCGCAATCACGTCGGCACCGAAGGTCCTCACGCCGCCTCCGTCTAGGTGGCGGCCCTCGAGCTGCCGATATCGGGCGACGCCACGGTTCATGACCCGCCCGTCGAGTGCCGAGATCACATCGACCCTGCCGGACCAGTTGTGCGGGGTGAGCAGCCAGGCGATGCCCGCCTGGTGCATGCGCGCCATGCTGACGAAGCGGCGGCTGCACAGCGTGCTCTCCCGACCCGCTCGGTCCCGGAAGCGCAGCTCGCGCAGGACAACCGCGTAGCGAACGTCGAGTTCGTGCCGGTATGAGAGGAGCTCGACGTTCTCCAGCCGGAGCGGCTCGTCCCCGTCGATGCGCAGGGCGAGCACCAGCCAGTTGGGCAGGGCGACCAGGTCCTCGTTGGGGACCGGGCGGCCGCCCATGATCGTCGTCTCGCGGTTGTAGACGTCGTGCGCGTAGGTGCCGGGGTAGTGGAGGCCGTCGGCCTCCTCCCACTCCGCGGCGCCCCGCGTGCAGAAGTAGCCGTTGCCGGTGGAGGTCAACGCCTCCCGCAGCCCCTCCTCGGCGGGATCGAAGCGATCGTAGGTGAGCGTGAAGTCGTGCATGACGTTATCCTCAGGATCCGCGTGCGAGCCCGTCCAGGAACCGTTGAACCTCTCGCGTGGACGCCAATACGTAGCTCGCGGCGGTGCGGCGCCCAGCCACCTCCGGGTCCTCGGCGCTGCCGACGAAGATACCGATGCCCCGGCCCGCGAGGGCGGCAAAGGCATCCTCATCGGTGAGGTCGTCGCCGAGATAGAGCGGCATCACCTCGTCGCCGTCGAGCCCGAGCGCATCCAGCAGATGGAGCACGGCCTTGCCCTTGTCCCAGTCCACGTTCGGCTGGATCTCATAGACCATCTTGCCGGGCGTCACCTTGAGCTCGTGGGGATGCTCCGCCACCAGCGCGTCGACCATCTCCTTGACGCGGTGCCGGTCCGGCGCCGAGACAAGACGAAAATGAACCGCGATCGAGGCGCTTCTTCGACTCGATGTGGATGCCCTCGATCGTGTCCAAATGCTGGCTCAGCCTCGCTCGGACCAGGCTGAGCAGGCCGTCGAACCCGCTCGCGGCCCGGTGCTCGACGGTGCCACCTCGCGGACTCCAGATGTCAAAGCCATGGCTTCCGGCCACGATCAGGTCGTCGATGCCCATCAGCTCCTGCACCACGGCGCGATCTCGACCACTGACCACGCAGACCGGACAGCGTTTGGCCAGCGCGCGTACCACCTTGCGCATGGCGGCGGAGATGACCGCGTCCTCCGGCCGGTCCACGATCGGCGTCAGCGTCCCGTCGTAATCGAGGAACACCGCGGGGCGCTTGCCGGCCAGACGCCTGGCCAGCTCCTCGCGGTTGCCCAGTGCATCGGGCAGGTCGCGGATGTCCGAGCCGTCGAGCGTTTCGACCTCCGAGCTACTGGTCACCCGATCACCGCTGCCCACCCTGGTCAAGCTCCACCCACTCCCAGCTCCACTCCTTCACTCGCGGAGCCCAGTTCACTCGATCACTCGCGGAGCCCAGTTTCACTCCACCACACCCGCAGGCCAGTGTACCCCCTGGCACTCGGCGGGATGTCGAGCATCTGCATCTCGTGCCGCGAGCCGAATGCCGCCTGCTCGATTCGGTGTTAGGGTGCCGTGATCAAGGAAACCTGACACGCTCCGTCGGCACAACCGCTCCCAAAGGCCATTCCGCAGCGATCATGCCCCGTCCCGCTGGCCCCAACACGATCTCGCCTGTGCCGGCGGCCGAGCGTGCGCTCGCGATGTTTGAGCCGGATCGCCGTCCGGACTCACCGCGCATCGAGGACGGCTGGCTCGACCTGCTGGGCGAGGAGGACCCCACTGGATCGCATCCCGGCCAGCGGCTGATGCTCAGCAGCGTGCTCGCGCGAATCTATGAGCAGCTGTGGCGTCCGCTGGGCGCCCGTCTGCTGATGGGAGCAACCGGTCCTGACATGCGCGAGGAGCACCGCATCGCCTTGGATATGCTCGCTCTCTGCCCGGGCGACAGCGTGCTCGACGTCGCGTGCGGGCCGGGCAACTTCACGCGCAGCTTCGCCCTCGCCGTGGGCGACGGCTTGGTCGTGGGCATCGATGCCTCAAAGACCATGCTCGCTCGTGCCGTGCGGGAGACCGACAGCGCCAACGTGGCGTACGTGCGCGGCGATGCGTGCGCGCTGCCCTTCCGCGCCGACACCTTCGATGCGATCTGCTGCTTCGCCGCGCTGTATCTGATCGACGAGCCGCTGAGCGCCCTCGACGAGATCACCCGCGTGCTCGCTCCGGGCGGCCGTCTGGCGCTGCTGTCCAGCTGCAACCGTGGCCCGCTGCCAGCCGGGGTCACAGACGTGGTCATGCGCCGCCTCACCGGCGTGAGGATCTTCGCGCGCGACGAGCTGACGGGGACGCTGCGGGATCGGGGCCTGTCCGAGATTGAGCAGCGGGTGACCGGCGTTGCGCAGTTCGTCTCCGCCCGCAAGCCCAACGGCCACCGTGTACATCAGTGATCGAATGATCGCGTCAGGAGGCGAGGAGATGACAGTCACTCAGACGAGGCGCAAGAAGATCCCGCGCGATCACGAGAACGACTACACGCTCGAGGCCGCGGCGGGGCGGCGGGCCTTCCTTTCCGAGCAGACCGGTGTGTCGCTGGAGCATGTCTCCCACTACTCGTTTGATCCATCGATCCTTCCCGGGAACGTAGAGCACTTCACCGGGGTCGCGCAGGTGCCAATCGGCATCGCCGGGCCGCTGCTCGTCGACGGCGAGCACGCGCAGGGCCAGTTCTACGTCCCCCTGGCGACGGCCGAGGGCACCCTGGTCGCGAGCTACAACCGCGGCATGAAGATCCTGGGCGAGGCGGGTGGCGTGAAGACAACAATCCTGGATGACGCGATGCAGCGCGCCCCCGCGTTTGTCTTCGAAGACGCGCGCCAGGCACGCGAGTTCGGGGTATGGCTGACTGAGCACTTCGCGGAGATCAAGCAGGCGGCGGAGGGCACGACGCGGTCGGGTCGCCTGCGCCGCATCGAGCAGTACTCCGCCAGCCGGATCCTGTTCACGCGCTTCGACTACACGACGGGCGACGCGGCGGGACAGAACCTCACAGGCAAGGCGACCGCCGCCGCGTGCGCGTGGATCGCGTCCAACCACGGGGGCATCACCAACTTCTATCTGGAGTCGAACTTCGCCACCGACAAGAAGAGCTCGCAGGTCAACATATTGCGCACTCGGGGGAAGCGCGTCGTCGCGGAGGCAACGATCTCCGCCGCGCTGATCGAGAGGCACATGCACACGAGCGTCGAGAAGCTGTTTCGGGCGCGGCAGGTGTCGAACCTCGGCGGGTTCATGTCCGGTGTCAACAACAACGGCCTGCACTCGCCCAACGGGATCGCCGCGATCTTCATCGCCACCGGCCAGGACGCGGCCAATGTCGCGGAGTCCTCGGCGGCCCTCAACTTCAGCGAGCCGCTTCCCAACGGCGACTACTACGTCTCGATCACGCTCCCCTCGCTGATCGTCGCCACCTATGGCGGCGGCACCGGGCTAGCCACCCAGCGCGAGTGCCTGGAGCTGCTCGGCTGCTACGGGACCGGGAAGGTTCGCAAGCTCGCCGAGATCGTCGCGGCGACCGTGCTCTGCGGCGAGCTCTCGCTCGGCTGGGCGATCCTTGCCGAAGAATGGGTGCAAGCCCACGACCGCTTCGGCCGCAACCGGCCGTAGCTTTGCGAATGAGCACCATGTTCGTCGACATCCTGTGCGCGGTCGATGGCAGCGAGGGAGGCTTTGTGGCCGTGGAGCAGGCAGCCGCCCTCGCCGGACCCGAGGGCCGGCTCACGCTGCTGCTTGTTACCTCCTTCAGTTCCGAGGGCGCGCACAGGTCCCCGGCGATTGGCTCGGCGCAGGCAAAGCGCATAGTCGACCGCGCCACACAGATCGCCCACGAGGCTGGGGTGCCGTCCGCTGTCGAGGTGGATCCGGCGACCCCCCCTTCAAAGGTGATCCTCGACTGGAGCGCCACGCGCGACCTGTTCGCCCTGGGAGCACCCACAACACCAAGGCTGCGCGGAATGTTCATCGCGGGTGTCGCCGATACGGCGCTCGGCTCGTTCACGACCCCCCTGCTCGTCGCTTGCTCGACACCCGGAGAGCGTCAATTCGCTGATCGCATTTTGGTGGCAAGCGATGGCCGGGACGGGTCCGACCAGCTGGTCGAGCTGGGCGAGCGACTGGCGCGGGCCCGTGGGGCCGACATGATGCTGCTGCATGCCAGCGGCCACGAGTCACAGGCAAGGCGGGAACGCGTCGAGGAGCAGGGACGCAGACTGGAGCTTGCGGCAGGCGGTAGGAACGAGGTACGAGTCGAGCACGGCAGCCCCCACGATGTGATCGTTGCCACGGCCGAGAGCATGGGAGCCTCCCTTGTGGTGATGGGCAGCCGCCGGCTGGACGGGCTGCGAGTGATCGGAAGCGTCAGCAGGCGAGTCGTGCACGAGCCGCCCTGCTCTGTACTGCTAGTGCCACCAGAGCGCCTCCACGGCTAGAACTCGTCGGGCGCGACGGAGAAGCGACTCGACGGGGAGATGGGCTGTCAGTCAGATACTCGCCGTGGACGCGACTAAGGTATCGGTATGGCCCATTCGGAGAGACCGAGAATTGGTTTGGTATTGGGCGCCGGCGGTGTGCTCGGGGCCGCGTGGCTCACAGGTGCGTTGCAGGCAATCGCCAGCGAGACCGGCTGGGACCCGGGGAGCTCTGACCACATCGTCGGGACCTCCGCGGGCGCGATGATCGGAGCGCTTGTGGCCTGCGGGGTGCCGCCTTGGTTCATGGTTGCCCACTCTGCCGGCGAGGAGATCGACGGACTGCGCGACGGCCGCGGCGAGCCGGTCGCAACCGACGATCGCTCGGCCGGCGCGGGCTACCGGTTGCACCGAGGCGCTCCGGTGCTCGGCCCAGGCTCGTGGCGGCTGGCGATTTCCTCATTGGCGCGCCCGTACAAGTATTCTCCGGCCGCCCTTCTGGCCGGCTGGCTACCCCTCGGCCCCGTCTCGACCGAGCCGTTCAAGGAGACGATCCGCCGCGTCTGCCAGGAGCAATGGGCTCCGCACCCCAACTACTGGCCCATGGCCGTGGACTATCAGACGGGTCAGCGCGTCGCCTTCGGCCGCGAAGATGCCCCACAGGCGGAGCTGCCCGACGCGGTGGCCGCCTCGTGCGCGATCCCCGGCTTCTACAGGGCTGTGGAGATCGCCGGGCGCCGTTACGTCGACGGGGGTCTCAGCTCGGCGTCCAACCTCGACGCCCTGGAGAACGAGCACCTGGACCTCGTGATCGCCCTCAATCCAATGTCGTCTCTGCACGCGAGCGACCCGCGCACGCTCGGCGAGCGGCTCGCATTCGCCATGCGCCAGGCGGCGGGCCGCTCGCTGGGGAGCGAAGCCAAGCGCGTGCGCGCAGTCGGCACCGAGGTTGTGCTGATCCAGCCAACCGTTCACGACCTCGATGTCATGGGGACCAACCTCATGAGCAGCCGCCGTCGCCATGAGGTCATCGAGACGGCCGTGCGAACCGTGACCGATCACCTGCGGCAGTCGCCCGTGGGGGAGCGGCTGGCCGAGCTGCCTCCTGGACTCCCGGAGCTCGTGAAACGACCGAACGGCCCGGTTCGGTCACTACCGGACTTCCCCGCGCTCGCGCGCGCGCGCTGGTCACGACCCCAGACCCAGATGGTGGCGCACCGCTGAGATAGAGCACGCGCTCGGCTGAGTCGATCCAGGCGCGCGGCAAGGCGATCGCCGCCTGCGCCGCCGCCGGTCGCTCCAGGTGTGGGTGTGCACGTCGGCGTGGGTCGTGCCATGCTGCACGCTCGATGGTGGCATCCTTGCGCGCCGCTGAGATGCAGGCCTCGTCGGTCATCCGCGAGGCCGTCGGCCGCTACGTCCTCTACCGGCGGACGACCGAAGGCGGATACTCCTACTACCGCACGCCGCAGTGGGGCGTGGAGGAGGCCAACGCCCCCGACACGCTGGCCGCGTTGGAATGCCTGCGGATCCTGGCGATCGAGCCACCGGAGCACGAGCGCACCGGACGGTGGTTGCGTGACCTGCAGAGCCGGGACGGCGACTATCCCACGCTGACGATTGGCTGGGCAGCGTTGCGGGCGCTGGACATCATGGGTATCGAGCCGAGACATTCCTCACGACACTGGCTGGCGCACTGGGCGGGATTGCTGCTGGGGCGAGACCGTCCGCGTGAGTGGCACGGCGCACTCGTTGACGCACTGCGTTTGGTCGAACTGCTGCGCCTGACGGGAGAGGAGCTCGACGTGTACCAGCGCGGCGCGCTCAGCCGGCTGCTCGCATCGGCGCGGGATCCGTCCGGCGGGTGGGCGCGTCCCGGCGCAGACCTTGAGACCACTGCGGTCGCGGTGCGCCTTGGAGCGCTCGCGAGCCTTTCACGGCCGCCCGCAGCCGTCGCGGCGTTTCTGGCTTGCTGCGAGGACGAAGCGCTTGGCCTGCGCTTTGCTCCAAACTCTCAGATGATCTCTGCCGGCGCGCTGTGGGGTGGATTGGTGCTCTTCCGCGCGCTGCGGGTCGCGCCTGGCTACCCGAGCGCGATCGCCGAGAGCCTGGCGCTGCTGCAACGACCCGACGGAGGCCTTGCAGCGCGTCACCGAGCGATCTCGACCCTGCGCGACACCTGGCTTGGACTTAGCGCCGACCAATTACTCCAACAAATACAGGAGGAACGACCATGAGTGAGTACGTCCGCTTCTTCGAGGAGATCGGGATCAGCGACGTGCCGTTGGTGGGCGGCAAGAACGCGTCGCTGGGCGAGATGTATCGCGAGCTCTCGAGCGAAGGCGTGCGAATACCGAACGGCTTTGCCACCACGGCAGAGGCGTATCGATACATGCTCGAGGAGTCCGGAGCCTGGAAGGCGCTGCACGCGACGCTGGACGACCTCGACGCCGCTGACGTCGTCCAACTGGCCCAAAGGGGAAAGCGCGCCCGGGAGATCGTGTATGGCGCCGATGTGCCCGAGGATCTGGCGCGCGAGATCCAAGCCGGGTACAGGCGGCTGCAGGACGAGTACGGCGAGGACGTCGGCCTCGCGGTGCGAAGCTCAGCGACGGCAGAGGACCTGCCGTCCGCCAGCTTCGCCGGCCAGCAGGACACGTTCCTCAACGTGCGCGGCGAGATGAGCCTGCTCGACGCCTGCCGTCGCTGCTTCGCGAGCCTGTTCACCGACCGCGCGATCCACTACCGCATCGAACGGGGATTCGACCACTTCCAGGTGGCACTGTCGATCGGGGTGATGAAGATGGTGCGGTCCGACCAGGCCGCCTCCGGCGTGTTCTTCTCGCTCGACACCGAGTCCGGCTTCCGTGACGTGGTGTTCATCACGGGCGCCTACGGCTTGGGCGAGAACGTCGTGCAGGGTGCCGTCGACCCGGATGAGTTCTACGTCCACAAGCCGACCTTCGAGAAGGGGCACCGCGCCGTCTTGCGGCGCCTGATGGGCGACAAGGCTGTGAAGATGATCTTGGTCGAGGGCGGGACCAAGCACACCACCCGCAATGTCCCCACGCCCAAGGCTGACCGCCAGCGCTATTGCATCAGCGACGAAGACGTCCTGGAGCTCGCCGACTACGCGATCAAGATCGAGCGCCACTACGGCCGGCCGATGGACATGGAGTGGGCCAAGGATGAGCTCGACGGCAAGATGTACATCGTCCAGGCCCGCCCCGAGACGGTCGCCTCCCAGCACAAGCCCACGACCCTCGAGAGCTACGTCCTGGATGGCGGCGGCGAGGTCATCAGCGAAGGTCGGGCGGTGGGCGAGAAGATCGCGGCGGGCAGGGCCCACGTGATCGAGAACGCCACGCATTTGTCAGACTTCGTGCCCGGTGAGGTGCTGCTGGCAGACTCCACCACGCCGGATTGGGAGCCCGTGATGAAGACAGCGGCGGCGATCGTCACCAATCGCGGCGGGCGCACCTGCCACGCTGCAATCGTCGCCCGGGAGCTTGGCGTGCCTGCCGTGGTCGGGACCGGAGATGCGACCACCTGCATCCCGCATGGCGCCCCGGTCACGGTGTCGTGCGCCGGGGGGGACGCCGGGCGCGTCTACAGCGGCGAAGTGGCATTTCACGTCGATCGCACCGAGGTGGGCGACATCCCTCGCCCGGAGACCGAGATCATGGTCAACCTCGGCAACCCGGACCTCGCATTCAAGACCTCCTTCCTGCCCAACGATGGTGTGGGGCTCGCGCGCATGGAGTTCATCGTCAGCGAGTACATCAAAGCCCATCCGATCGCGTTGCTGCACCCCGAGAAGGTCTCAGACCACCAAGCGCGCACGGCGATTGCCCACCTGACTCGCGCCTACAGCGACGGGGAGAGCTTCTTCGTGGAGCGCCTGTCGGAGGGGATCGGCACGATCGCGGCGGCGTTTTGGCCCAAGCCGGTGGTTGTGCGCATGTCGGACTTCAAGACCAACGAGTACGCGAGCCTCCTCGGCGGCGCCGGCTTCGAGCCGACCGAGGAGAACCCGATGCTCGGGTTCCGCGGCGCCTCGCGCTACGCCCACCCCGCCTACGAGGAGGGCTTCGCGCTGGAGTGCCGGGCGATGAAGCGGGTGCGCGAGCAGATGGGTCTCACCAACGTGATCTTGATGATCCCGTTCGTGCGACGCGTCGAGGAGGCTGACCGGGTCCTAGCAAAGATGGCCGAGCTGGGCCTCGAGCGGGGGAAGGAGGGGCTTCAAATCTACGCCATGTGCGAGATCCCCAACAACGTCCTGCTCATCGACGAGTTCGCCGAGCGCTTCGACGGCTTCTCGATCGGATCCAACGACCTCACGCAGCTCACGCTCGGCGTCGACCGGGACAGCGAGATCGTCGCGTTTGACTACGACGAGCGCGACGAGGGCGTCAAGCAAATGATCCGCCTGGCCGTCGAGGGATGCGCCCGCAACGGCATCCACTCCGGGCTGTGCGGACAGGCGCCGTCGGACTATCCGGACATGGCCGAGTATCTGGTCGAGCTTGGCATCAGCTCGATCAGCCTCAACCCCGACACGGTGCTCAAGACCACCGAACGGGTGCTCGAGCTGGAGCGGCGCCTCGGGCGCGTTGCACGCGGCGCACCGGATGAGCGTGAGAGCGCAGCCGCCGCGAGTTGAGACCGTACAAGCTCAAGCGGCTGCCCCGAGGATGCTCGCGACGTCGAGCGTGGAGATCATGCCGGAGGGCAGCCCGGAGTCGCCGGTCACGACCACGTGGCTGGTGTCGTGCTCGACCATCAGGGCGGCCGCGCGATCGAGCGACTCGGCCTCCTCCACTGCGATCGGTGAGGTGATGGCTATCGATGACGCGGGCTCGGCGAGTGCGCCGCGGTGCAGCGCGACGACGAGGTCCAGGTCTCCAATCAGCCCCCATGTCAGGTGCTGGCCGGCGCGATCGATGCCGGCAACGGCGATGCAGTGAACGCGGTGCTCGGCCATGCTCCGAGCCACGGTATGCAGCGACGCATCCGCCATGCAGGTGGCGACGCCACGGTGCATGACCTCGTCAACGCGCGCCTCACTCAGGGTACGTGCGCTGGGCGATGGTCGCGCCGGCGCGGGCCGCAGCGTGCGCGCCACGCGCGGCTGTTGTCCGCCGAGCACGGCCGCGATATCGAACGTCGAGACGATTCCAACCGGGGCGCCGGAGGTGCCGTCGGTCGCGAGCAGGTGGCTGATGCGGCGTTCGCTCATCATCGCTACGGCGTCGTCGAGCGGCGCGTCCGCGGCCAGCGCCGGCAGCGCCTCGCGGGCAGTCTCGGCCGCCCGCGCGTCGGGTCGCTCGAGCGCCACCCGCACGAGATCGAGGTCCGTCGCGATCAGCGGCATGCCTCGCTCGAGCGGCGCCAGAACAACTGCATGGATCCCGTGGGTGACCATGATTGCCGCGAGTGTCGCCAGCCCGTCGTCGGGAAGGCACGTGACCACGCCCGGGCGCATCGCGTCGAGCACGCTCACGCCGCTCAGAGGGGAGTCACTGGCGGGGTGGTGCTCCGGCATGGACCTGAACCTACACCACCGAGCCAGGCGGGGCATTGATGGCGGGCGGCGCGTGGGCGCGCTGGTCGGGAGCGTCAGCAGCTATCTCGCATCTCGCCGCGACGGCGATCTTCGTAGCTCACGGGCCGCGGCGGACGCCATACGATGGTCGGCCATGAGCCTCGCAAGCGCGGTCATTGCCCGGCGCATGCGCCTTCCGCGCGCGCAGACCCACGATGTTCTCTGCGAGCGCGACCTGCGCGTCACGATGGACGACGGTGCGGTGCTGCTGGCCGACCGGTACGTCGCGCGCGCGAGCAGCGAAAAGCCACAGCCGACGGTGCTCGTACGCTCGCCCTACGGACGGCGGCAGCTCTTCGGGCTGATCTTCGGACGGCTGCTGGCCGAGCGCGGCCTGCAGGTCGTCGTCCAGAGCGTGCGCGGCACGTTCGGCTCGCAGGGCGACGTTCAGCCCGTTCGACGAGCGCGCCGACGGCCTGGCCACGCTGCGCTGGATTCGCGCGCAGCCCTGGCACGCCGAGCGGATCGGCATGATCGGCCCCAGCTACCTCGGGCTGGTCCAGTGGGCCGTCGCCCCCGACGCCGGAGACGACCTGGCTGCGCTGGCGATCCAGGTCAGCGCCTCCCAGTTCCACGGCCAGACCTACCAGGGCGGCAGTCTCGCGCTGGAGACGGCGGCCTCATGGCTGGTGCTCGTCGCCGTCCAGGAGCGCCGGCTGGCACCGCTGGCGATGGCCCGCGCCCTCCGCCGCCTGCGCAACCTCTTCGCGCAGCTGCCGATCGGCCGACCTCGACGCGCGCGCGACCGGCGCCGAGGTCGCGTGGTTCCGCGAGGGGCTGGCCAGCCCGGGCCGCGAGGACGCCTACTGGGTCGCCCGCGACTTCGCCGCCGGCGTCGGCAAGGTGGCCGCGCCGGTACAGCTCATCGGCGGCTGGCACGACATCTTGCTGCCGTGGATGCTCGAGGACTTCGCCGCGCTGCAGGCCGCCGGGCGCGCGCCGCAGCTCGTCATCGGCCCGTGGACCCATATCGCACCCGGGCTGCTGGCCGCCGGGCATGCGCGAGGGACTGGGCTGGCTGCGCGCCCACCTGCTAGGAGATGACCGGCTCCTGCGGCCGTCCAGCGTGCGGGTGTTCGTCACCGGCGAGCTCGCGGGTGGCGGGTGGCGCGAGCTGCCTAGCTGGCCGCCGCCGGGCACAGGCGAGCGCCGGCTGTGGCTCGCCGCCGGCGGGCGCCTGCAGGAGCGTCGAGCCGACCGGCGACCCCGGCGGCGGGGATCGCTACCGCTATGACCCGGCCGACCCAACGCCGTCACTCGGTGGACCTGTGCTGCTCGCGCGCGAGCCAGTGATCGACAACCGCGCGCTCGAGGCGCGGGCCGACGTGCTCACCTACACCACCGCGCCGCTGGGAGAGACCGTGGAGGCGATCGGCCCGGTACGCGTCGAGCTCTGCGTACGGACCAGCTCGCCGCACTTCGACCTCTTCGCGCGCGTGTGCGACGTCGACGCCGGCGGCGCGTCGTGGAACGTCTGCGACGCGCTGACCCGCGTCGCACCCGGGCGCTTCGAGCCGTGCCGCGGACGACACCACGTGCGTCGCCTTCGACCTGTGGCCGATGGGCCACCGCTTCGCCGCCGGCCACCGGATCCGTCTGCAGGTCTCCTCCGGCGCCTACCCCCGCTACGCGCGCAACCCGGGCACCGGCGAGGACCTCGCCACCGCGACCGCGCTGCGCCCGGTCGACATCGAGGTGCTCCACGACGCCCAGCATCCCTCGGCGTTGGTGCTGCCCGCCGCGCCAGAGAACGGCTAGTACGCCTCCTCGAACAGCGCCACGACGTCACCCGGCTCGGTGACGGGACGCGCGTTGAAGAGCGTCGGTGTGTCTGCCATCGCGTGGAAGGCGGCCATCTGGAAGTCGCCGTCCGGCACGCCGATGTCGCGAAGCCGGGTGGGATGGCCCACGGCCTGCATCAGTGACTCGATCTCGTCCGCGGCTGCCAGCGCTGCGTCACGTTCGCTCAGGTCGGCCGTGTCGACGCCGAGAGCCTCGGCCGCCATCGCCAGCTTGGCGCCCGCGTGGTCGACGTTGAAGCGCATCACCTTTGGAAGCACGATCCCGCATGCCGTCCCGTGGTGAACGTGGTTGAGCACCCCCATCGTGTGCGACATCGAGTGGGCCAGCCCGACCTGCGCCACCGTGAAGGCCTGCCCCGCCAAGGTGGCGCCGATTGCCATGTTCAAGCGGGCCAGCTCGTTGCCACCGTCCGCGATCACGAGCGGCAGGTTCTCTCTGATGATGCGGATGGCCTGCAGCGCCAAACCGTCGCAGATCGGTTGCGCCAGAGTGCTGGTGAGGGCCTCGACCGCGTGTGTGAGGGCGTCCATCGCCGTTCCGGCGGTTAGGGCCGGCGGCAACGTGATCGTGAAGCGCGGGTCGAGGATCGCCGCGTTCGGGATGATGTAGGGGTCGACGATGTACACCTTGCGACCCGCCTTGGGGCTGGTGATGACAGCGGCGTTGGTGACCTCGCTGCCGGTGCCGGCCGTGGTGGGCACAGCGATATGCGGCGTCTGCGGTCCCACGAGGCGCTGGATCGCAACATGGTCGTTGACCGTTCCGCCGTTCTTCAGGGTCACGGCGACGGCCTTGGCGGTGTCGATGACGCTGCCGCCGCCAACGCTGACTATGCAGTCAGCCTCGAGCTCTTTCGCCTTCGCCACGGCGGCGTCCACGGCGGCGAAGTCCGAGTCGGGCGGGATCTCGTCGTAGGCACCCACGGCGAAGTCCACGAGCGCGTCCTGCACGAGGCCGATCAGGCCGGTCTGGGCAACTCCGGGGTCGGTCAGTATCAGCGCCCGGCGGCAGCCCAGCCTGACGACTTCCTTGTAGATTGCGGCCAGGCTGCCGTGACCGGAGATCACGTTCGTAGGCGCGATGAACTGGCCGAAAGCCACCTTGGGATCGTCGGAGAACAGGCTCCAGGTGTAGTTGCTCTCGCGGGAGGCGAACGAGTTGACGTGGATGCGCTTTATCTGCGTGTACTCGGCCAGTCCGCTGGCGCCCAGCTCACGACCCACGCCGGACTGCTTGTAGCCGCCAAACGGGGCGAAGTCACCAAAGATGTGGAAGTTGTTGATCCACACCGTCCCGGTGCGCATCTCGCGCGCCATGCGCTCCGCCCGTGCGGTGCTGCTGGAGAACACTCCTCCCGCCAAGCCATACATCGAGTCGTTGGCGATCGCCACCGCCTCATCGTCTGAGTCGAACTCCTCCAGGCAGACGACGGGGCCGAAGATCTCCTCCTGGGCGATGCGCATCTTGTTGTCGACGCCGGCGAAGATGGTCGGTGCGTAGTAGAAGCCGCCCTCGACCCCGTCAACCTCGATCCGCTCGCCGCCCGTCAGGAGCTCGGCACCCTCCTGCTTGCCGAGGGCGACGTACCCATCGACGGTCTCCAGCTGGCTACCGCTCACCAACGGCCCCAGATGACTGCTCGGGTCTAGCTGGTAGCCGACCCGCAGGCTCTCGGCACGGCGCGCCATCTTCTCGGCGAACTCGTCGCGGATCTTGGATGAGACCAGCACGCGTGTGCCCGACTCGCACACCTGGCCCTGGTGGAAGAACGTGCCGAAGATGGCGCCCTCCACTGCCAGGTCGATGTCGGCGTCGTCGAGGATGATGTTGGCCGACTTCCCTCCCAGCTCGAGCGTCACCTTCTTGACGGTGCCGGAGGCCATGCGCATGATCTGCCGGCCGACCTCGGTGCTGCCGGTGAACGCGATCTTGTCCACCTCGGGATGCGTGCACAGGACCTCGCCCAGCTCGGCCCCGGGGCCGTTCAGGATATTGATGACCCCGGGTGGGATCCCGGCGGCGTTGGCGGCCTCGGCGATGATGGTGGCGCTCAACGGCGTCACCGAAGCGGGCTTGAGGACGATCGTGTTGCCCATGATGATCGCCTGGCCGATCTTCCAGAAGGCCATGCTCAGCGGGAAGTTCCAGGGGATGATCCCGACGCACACCCCGACCGGCTCGCGGCGGATGAAGTCTCGCCCGGGCGCGAAGATGTTGCCGGGATAGGGGATCTCCTCCTCCCAGGGGAACGCGGTGGCTGCATGGTAGGCGAGGTTGCGCAGGAACTGGGAGCCGTTGAGACCCCAGAACTTCGACAGGCCGATGACCTGGCCGGAGTCCATCGACTCGGTGACCGCCATGCGCACGCTCTGCTGAGCGATCATGTCGGCGAAGTCGTAGATCTTCGCCGCGCGGGCGGCGGGCGTCAGGCCGCTCCAGTCCCCCTTCTCGAACGCGCGCCGGGCAGCCGCGATCGCAGCCTCTGCCTCGTGCTTGCCGGCGCGCGCGACGGTCGCGATCGGGGTCTCGTTGCCGGGATCGATCGACTCGAATCTGGCGCCATCCTCTGCGTCGACGAATTCGCCGTCGATAAAGAGCTGATAGTGATCCACGCAGGCCCTCTTCCGCTACGGCTGGAGATCTGGCTTGGTACAGCTGGGAACCTACTAAGAGTACATGACGCGGGCAATGGCGTCTGACACCGCCGGTGTGGATTGCCCCCGATTGTCCGTGCGTCGCTGGATCATTCCAGCCTGGGGGATTCCGCCGATCAGAAGCTCCTATTGGAGCCTCCAGGCGCCCGTTTCACGGTCCCGGCCAGGATTATCAGTCGTTTACCCCGGGGGAAGGGTGCTCAAGGAGCGTGTGCTCCTCGTCGACTCCAGTGGAGATGGCAGCTCGACACCCGCATCCGCGCTTGGGGGAGGATGAAACCCGCGCGCCGGCACCGCCGCCCGCTCCGGAGGAGCGGCCCAGGAAGGACATCCGTCGTCTCGGCGAGGCGCTGATCGCGCGAACCGACGATGTGCTCGACCGTACACGCGCGCGAGTCAGAGCATCGGGCAAGCTTCTCGACGCCCCGGTCCGGGACAGCTTTGAGCGAATCTGCACGACCTCCACGATCGCGGTGGCCCGGTGGCTGGCAGGGGGAGATCCCGACGTGGCTCGCAAGGCGGGCCGAGAGGCCTTGCACATCTTTGGCCAGCTGGCGGCCCAGCGTGCGGCCTCGCTGGACGAGGTGATGAAGCGCTGCATGTACTGGCGCGACGCGGCGTCTGACGTGCTGCGAGAGAGCGCCGCCCAACTGGGCGTTCCGTCAGAGACGCTGTCCCAAGCCCTGGCGATGGTGCAGCTCGGTCTCGACGTTTCGCTTGTGCGGATGTGCGAGAACTCCGAGACCGAGCGCCAGCGAGCAGACGAGGAGCTCGAGCGACGTCAGGAAGAGCTCGAGCGACGTCAGGAGGAGCTCGCGTTCATGGCCACCCACGACCCGTTGACTGGACTACCGAACCGGACTTTGATCCTGGACCGCACCGAGCAGATGCTGGTGCGCGCTCGTCGCCACCAGACCCCGGTGGCGGCGCTGTTCATCGGTCTCGACAACTTCAAGAGCGTCAACGAAACGCTCAGCCACGGCGCCGGCGATGAGCTCCTGCGATCGGTCGCCGAGCGACTCGACGGCGCCGTGCGCGACACCGATGCGCTCGGGCGCCTCGGCGGGGACGAGTTCGTCGTGATCGCCGAGGAGCTCTCGCTGGCAGACGGTCCGGAGCTGATCGCCGAGCGTCTGCACCGGGCTCTCAAACAGCCCTTCACGCTCCCAGGAGCGCAGGAGACTCACCTGACCGTGACCGCGAGCATCGGGATCGCGACAGTCCCGCGACCGTCGGCCGAGGAGTTCCTGCGCGACGCGGACATCGCGATGTACCAGGCCAAGTGGGACGGCAAGAACCGCTGCGTGGTGTTCGAGTCCGGGATGCAAGACGCGGTCCACAGCCGTATGGAACTCGAGATGGACCTGCGCGACGCCCTCCCGAACCACGAGTTCTTCTTGGTCTATCAGCCCACATTCGATCTCCGCGACATGAGCCCCACGGGCGTTGAGGCCCTGATCCGGTGGAGGCACCCGACGAGGGACATCGTCCAACCTAACGACTTCATCCCCCTGCTCGAGGAGACGGGACTGGTCATCGAGGTCGGGGCGTGGGTGCTGAACGAGGCCTGCCGTCAGGGTGCGAGGTGGCGGGAGGCCGGGCATCCGATCGGAATGGCCGTCAACGTCTCCGGACGCCAGCTCGACACCGACCAGCTCGTCGACGACGTGCGGAACGCCCTCGCAGAGAGCGGGCTCGGTGCGAGCGCGCTCACCCTCGAGATCACCGAGACGACGCTCATGCGCAACGCCGATGCGACCGCCCGGCGGCTGACCGCCATCAGGGAGCTGGGCGTGCGGATCGCGATCGACGACTTCGGAACCGGGTACTCCTCCCTCGCCCATCTGCAGCAGTTCCCCGTCGACGCCCTGAAGATCGACCGGTCGTTCATCTCCCGGATCACGCAGAGCCCCGAGGGGGAGACCCTCATCCACACCCTCGTGCAACTGGGCAAGGCGCTCTCGATCGAGACGCTCGCCGAGGGCATCGAGCAACAGGAGGAGCTCACCCTCCTACAGGCCGAGGCTTGCGACAGCGGCCAGGGCTTTCTCTTCGCCCGACCTATGGACGCCGTTGCTGCAGAGACGTTCCTGGCGACCTGGTCGGAGAGCGTCGCTGCGGGCCTGGCAAGCGCTACGTGGCCCAGTCCCCCTCGCGCCCTCACCGCGTAGAGCCGGGGCCGGGTATCGGCCAAAGCGCTCACGACGACGTCAAGTAGTCAGCTCGGACGGTCGATAGAAGCGTGTGTCGATAAGGCCGAGCCTCGAAGCGAACCCGGTCGTCGCAAGCGCCGATCACGCCGCGGCAGCGGCTCTGCGCGAGCTGCCCGAGGCGCTGATCCTCGTATTCGATCAGGAGCTTCGCTTCGTCCTTGTGGCCGGTCAGGCGCCGAAGCGCCTGGGAAATCCCCCCGCCTGCCAGGAGGGGCAGTTTGTCGGGGACGCCTTGCCCACGGAAGTCTGGAGGCAGATCGAGCCACTCTGCCGCTCGGCGCTGGACGGAGAGACGCGTTCGCGCGAGATCTGGACCACCGAACACCGCCACTGTCTGATGGTCGATGTGGGACCGTTGCGTCTGCGCAGCTCCCCGGCGGGCGCGGGCGGGCATGCCGCCGTCGCGGGCGGCGTGGCAATCGTCTTGGACATCACCGCGCGCAGGCGGGCAGACGAGCTCACACCACGACCGCGGGATCCCTTCGAGCAGGTCTTCGAGCGAGCCCCGATCGGGATGGGGCTGCTCGACCGGGACGGTCGCTGGACCCTCGTCAACACCGCGCTGAGCGAAATAACCGGCTATGCGGTCGACGAGCTGATCGGCAAGCGCTTCGAGGACATCGTGCACCCGGATGACGTCCACAACGACGCGGCCCAGCGCGAGCAGCTCCTGGCGGGGGAGATTCCGGCGTTTCAGATCGAGAAGCGCTACTTCGATGCCGCGGGCGAGACCATGTCGGCGATCCTCTCAGTATCGCTCGTGCGGGACAGCGACGGGGCCCCCCTGCATTACATCGCCCAGCTGCAGGACATCTCCGAGCGAAAGCTCCTCGAGGAGCACCTGCGCCACCTCGCCGACCACGATCCGCTCACCGGTCTTCGCAACCGCCGGCTCTTCGAGCACGATCTGAAGCTCCAGGTTGCCCGCTCCCGGCGCTACGGCGAGCTGGCGGCACTGATGGTGATAGATCTCGACGACTTCAAGCAGGTCAACGACCGGCACGGTCACAAGGTGGGCGACGACACGCTCAAGGCCGTCGCCAGGGTCCTCACCCGGCGCCTGCGGGAAACGGACCTGGTCGCTCGCCTGGGCGGAGACGAGTTCGCGGTCTTGCTGCCCCACATAGACGCCGAGGGCGTCATCATCGTCGCCGACAGCCTGACTCGTGTCGTGTCGGCATGCAGCATCGAGATGGGAGACGCCGTCCTTCATCCCTCGGCGAGCATCGGGTTTGCCGTCATCGATCAGCAGACCGAGAGCGCCGAGCAGGTTCTCGTGCACGCCGACGCGGCGATGTACACGGCCAAGCAGGCGAAGGCCGCCGCGCCGGCCTGACCGCCGAGGCGCACCTCGGCCAGCCCTGGCTCTCCGGCCGCCGGGAATGACGCTCGGGCTCTGCCTTAGAATCTACGACGTTCTAGACGCACCCACCGACTCTCTCCCAGCTGGGTCGCATACCTGCTCTGCACACCATCGGACGTCCCAGCACGCGAGGTGCGCGGCAAAAGCGAAGTACACGTTTGAGCACCGTCACGACTCCACCCCCGCTGTCCCCATCCGGTGAGGCTCCGCCGGGGTCGATGCTGCCCGAGCCTCCGCGTCGGGGCTGGTGGATGGCCAAGCGTTTCTTGCTGGGGGGGCTCGGTGTCGTGCTCCTCACCGCGTGTGCGACCGCCGTGGTAGCCCTCAACGAGGTCGACAAAGTGGTCGAAGCGCTCGGCCAGAACAGGGCCGCGAAGATCGCGCCGAAGGTGCTCGTGCCCACGAGCAGGGGCGCGCCCGAGACGCTGCTGCTGGTCGGCGATGACCGCCGTCCGCCTCCGAAGCACAACCCGGGCGGCTTCGTGGTGCCGCACTCCAACGAGATGCTCCTCGTGCGGATCGACCCCAGCAAGCCGACGATCTCGATGCTGTCGATCCCCCGGGAGCTGCAGGTCACGATCCAACCTCCCGGCGCCCGGCCCGTAGTGAATCGGATCAACGTCGCCTACACGATCGGCGGGATCCAGTTGATGACCGAAACGATCAAGCAGGTGCTTGGCGTCTCGGTCAACCACGTCTTCGTCGTCACGTTCCCAAAGTTCAAGCGCGCGGTCGGCGAAATGGGCTGCGTCTACATGACTGTCGACCGGCGCTATTACCACGTCAACGAACCTGGGGGCGAACAGTATTTTGAAATCAACCTGCAACCGGGCTATCAGCGGATGTGCGGCAAGGAAGCCCTCGAATTTGTGGCCAACCGTCACGAAGACACCTCGGTCACGCGCGATGCTCGTGACCAGCGATTTCTGCTCGAAGCCAAGGCGCAGTACGGTGCGAGCCTCTTTGAAAACCGCGAAAGGTTCGAGCGGATTCTCGGCAAGGCGGTTGAAACCGACCTGCACGGCAGTGGCCCAGTACTGGACCTGCTCGAGCTGCTCGTGCAGTCGCAGGGAAAGCCGGTGCGCCAGGTTCACTTCCAGGCCAACCTGCTTGCGAGCTACGACACCGCCACACCTCAGCAGATCCATGAATCGGTGCAGTCGTTCCTGACCGGCACCGCCCCAATCTCCAAGCGGAAGCTGAACGAGGTCGTGCACGCCGCCGGCCCACGCCGCCATCGCAAGGCTCCCACCGTTGCCCTTACCCTTACCCCTACGCCTAGCTCCTCTCTCGCCCGTGCACGCTCGGCCGCGCCGAGCCTGCCGTTCTCCCTCGAGTATCCGAGGACCCGCGATAGCTACGCGGGCGCCTCGCCCGACACCCTGCGCCTCTATGACATCCGCGACCAGCAGGGTCACCTCAACCCCATCTACGCGATCGTTATCGATCGCGGAGGACTGGGCGAATTCTATGACGTGCAGGGGACCACATGGACCGCCCCGCCCCTGCTGAGCGACCCGAGTCAGACCGTCCGCATCGGCTCGCGCACATACGGCCTGTTCTACGCGGGCGAACAGATACGGCTGATCGCCTGGCGTGAAGGGAATGCCGCCTATTGGATCCAGAACACCCTCACGAACAGCATCCAGCCGCGCGAGATGCTCGCAATGGCCGAGCAGACTCTGCCGGTCGTCGGCTCCCGCCCCGGCGCCCCCGTGGCCACCCCGAGCGTGCGCAGTCTCATCCTTCCCCCGCGGCAACTCGCCGCCACGAGCCTGACCTCGAAGCTCGCGGCCGCGCTCAGCTTTGTGAGCCTCGCCATCCTGGCGCTCCTCGCGCTGCTCCTGCTGTCCCGTCGGCGCGAGCTGAGCAGCCTGCGCGAGCAGGTCGCGCACGCTATGGCCCTCGAAGCGCGTCAACGCCCGCTTCTTGCCAGCGCCACCACCGGCATCCGGCAGCCCGAACGAGCACCCACGATCTACCAGGCACGGAAACGCTGGCGTAGAGGCATGTTGGCCGTTGCCGCTGCGCCTGTTGTGGCGATCCTCGTCGTTCTCGCGGTTCACTTCACACAGGCCGATCGGTCCTCCTCCTCAGCGCCGCATGGCTTGGTTCCGGTGGCTGTCTTCAACGCCACCGGCACTCCGGGCGCGGCACGCCGGCTTGCCGACACGCTGAAGGCTGACCGTATTCATCTCAACGAGGTCGGCGATATCCACGCGAGCCTGGGGTCCGGTGTGTATGTGCTCTACCCCCCCGGCGCCCAAGTACAGGCGCGACGGGTCGCGCGGCTCATCCCGAACTTGTCGCCCACGATCGCCCCGATCCAGCCCCAGGTGCAGAACGCCATCGGCAGGCACAACGAGATCGTCGTCATCTTCGACTGAATTGGCTCGCTTGGGCGCGCTGGACGGCGTCGGCGAGGAGTCTGCCGGCGACGTCGAGCTCAGCTCATCGCTTTGGCTGCCAGAAGGCGACCTCGCCGCCGGCGCGGGTGGCTACGACGCTCCGCCAGCCCGCCGGACCCTCCCGGGGCTCGAGCAGGACGCTGGCGCCGAGTAGCCGCGCCCGGTCGGTGGCCTCCGCGATCTCGGCGACCTCGACATAGGGCAGCCAAATCGAGCGCGCGGTGGTGCACTCCACAATGCCGCCACCGAGCGTTCCACCGAGCTCGAGTGCGAGATAGGAGCTGCCGCGGACGTAGATTCGTTCCGGCCGCCAGCCGCAGAGCGCCGCGTAGAAGGCCCGGGCGCCCTGCAGATCGCTCGTGTGGAGCTCCAGGTGAATGACGGGATTGGCAGACGCTCGAATCATGGCCTACCGTCTATGACCGACGCGCACCCAAGAACTAATCGACGAAAGCGATGAGCCTGCCGCCCTTACCGAGTCTAAGCTCGCAGTGATGGGCGCTTCCTCCACCAGCTCGCCGCCGCAGCAACGCCTTCTCGATGCAGCCCGCGGGGGCGACGAGGACGCATACGGCCGTCTCGTGGAGACCTTCCGTGGCGAGCTGCATGCACACTGCTACCGGATGCTCGGCTCGGTGCACGATGCGGAGGACGCCCTCCAGGACGCCCTGCTGCGTGCTTGGCGCGGGCTGCCCCGATTCGAGGGCCGAAGCTCACTTCGCTCCTGGCTCTACACGATCGCGACCAACTCCTGCCTGAATATGATCGCGCGGCGGCCCAAGCGGGTCCTTCCGATCGACTACGGGCCGGCCGCCGATCCCCACGACGGGCCAGGTGAGCCGGTGGTTGAGTCGGTCTGGATGGAGCCCTATCCAGACGAGAAGCTAGGCCTAGAAGACGGATTCGCCGACCCCCAGGCCCGATATGAGCAGCGTGAGAGCGTCGAGCTGGCCTTCATCGCGGCGCTGCAGCACCTTCCAGCCAACCAGCGCGCGGTACTGATCCTGCGCGAGGTGCTTGGCTTCTCCTCCCGCGAGGTCGCTGAGACGCTCGATACGACCACCGCGTCGGTAAACAGCGCGTTGCAGCGTGCTCGCAAGGCGGTGCAGGAGCGACTACCCGAGCAAAGCCAGCAGGCTACCCTGCGCTCGCTCGGCGACGAGCGATTGCGTGCGATCGTCGATGGCTATGTCGAGGCGTGGGAGCGTGGGGACGTCGATGCGGTCCTCAGAATGCTGACCGAGGACGCGACGTTTGCGATGCCGCCTCTGCGGACCTGGTTTGGTCCTCGCGACGCGATCGCTGTCTTTCTGGCCGGCTGGCCCCTCTCGGGTGAATGGCGTTGGCGTACCGTTCGCCTGCGGGCGAACGGGCAGGAGGCGATCGCCTTCTACACGTGGGACGAAGAGCAGGATGCCTACCTTCCGTTTGCGCTCAACGTCCTGACCCTGCGCGGCGCGCAGATCAGCGACGTCACCGCCTTCTTGATCCGCTCCACGCGACTTCCCGGACGCGACGTCATCGCGCGTCTGCCCGAGCAGCCCCCCGATCCCGAAAGGCTCACGGCCGCGTTCGAGCGCTTCGGCCTGCCCGAGATCCTGCGCTGAGCCAAGCAGCGCTCCTCGTCGTGGTGCGATACTCCTCGCCGTGGTGCGATACAAAGGACCGATGGCACCACGCCCTGCCCCCCGAGCCGGCCGGAAACCACGCGACCGGGCCAAGGTCCTGAACGTGGGGGCGTCGGCATGAATGCGGTGGAGTCCAAGACGGCGATGCTCCACGGCCGCGCGGTGACCTACTACGAGGCGGGCAGCGGCCCGTTGCTGCTCCTGATTCACGGGATGGCGGGCACCCGCGAGAACTGGCGGGCGGTGATCGAGGCGCTCGCGCGAGACCACACCGTCGTCGCACCCGATCTTCCCGGGCACGGCACGTCGGCGCCCGGTAGCGGCGACTACTCCCTGGGGGCCCTCGCGACCGGTCTGCGCGACCTGCTGATCACGCTCGGCCGTGAGCGCGCGACGCTCGTCGGGCACTCGCTCGGCGGCGGAATCGCGATGCAGTTCGGCTACCAGTTCCCAGGGATCACGGAGCGCCTCGTGCTCGTCTCGAGCGGCGGCCTCGGTCTGGAGGTCAGCCCGGTCCTGCGGGCCGCGGCACTCCCGGGCGCGCACCTGTTCATCGCCGCGACAGCCGACCCGGGACGCGTGGTCGGATCCGCGCTGGCGCGTGCCGTGGGGGTCGTCGGGCTGCGGCCACGCGCGGATGTCGCCGAGGTCGCGCGCGGATACGCCTCGCTTGCCGATCCAGACCGTCGCGCCGCGTTCCTGGCCACGTTGCGCGCCGTGGTCGGCACCGGCGGCCAGCGCGTCCATGCCGGTGACCGGCTGTACCTCGCCGAGGGCGTGCCCGTTCTCATCATCTGGGGGGAGCGCGATCCGATGATCCCCGCCCACCACGGTGAAGAAGCCCACCATGCCATCCCGGGCAGTCGCCTTGAGATCTTCGACGGGGTCGGCCATCTGCCACAGCTCGAGGCGCCCGGACGCTTCGTCGCGGTGCTCGAGCGATTCCTCGCGGAGACCGAGCCGGCCCAGTGGGACCACGAGCAGTGGCGCGCCCGCTTGACCGCCGCCGGCGGTGACGCGGCGGTCGAAAAGTAGATTCCGGGCTCGGCTAGGAGCGGGCGAGGCGAGGCGGCGCGACGGCGGGCTCGTCAGGTGCTCGGGTGTGCGCTCCCGAGGATGAATCGGGTGGCCGCAGAGACGGAGGAGTCGGAGGAACGCTCGCTCTCGATCCTCCCGCCGCAGAAGCCGCCGAGCGAAGCGCCCCGGCGGGGGCGTCGTGCTCGCGCCCTCGGCGTGGGAGCTTCCCGCCACGCCCGAAGCAATTGGCCTCTCTGCGTAGGAATCCAGCGCTGATAGCCGGTGCGCTCGAGGAGATGCTTCGCTTTGATGGACCCGTGCACTTGATCGACCGCTACGCGGCGAGTCACACCGAAGTCGGGGGGCGGCGCTTCAAGAAGGGCTCGAAGGTTGCCGCGGTGGTCGGGTCAGCCAACCACGACGCGAGCGTCTTCGCCGACCCAAAACGCTGCCAGATCGACCGCAGCGGCGAGGCGCATCTGCGCCCACTCCCCGGGGCTCACCCACCATGCAATCCCAGCAGTCGTGCGGCGTTGTCCTTGAGCACGCGCCGGCGTACATCCTCACGGATCGGGAGCTTCTCGAAGTCAGCCAGCCAGCGATCGGGTGTGATCAGGGGGAAGTCTGACCCGAACAGCATCCTGTCCTTGAGCAGGGTATTCGTGTAGCGCACGAGGATCTCCGGGAAGTACTTCGGCGACCACCCCGACAGGTCGATATAGACGTTGGGCTTGTGCGTCGCGATCGCAAGCGCCTCGTCCTGCCACGGGAACGAGGGGTGGGCGAGGATGATCTTCAGCTCGGGAAAGTCAGCGGCGACATCGTCGATGCACATCGGGTTCGAGTACTTCAGGCGGATCCCCCCACCTCCCGGCATGCCTGCCCCGAAACCAGTCTGGCCCGAGTGAAACAGGGCGATCAGACCGGCGTCGGCAATGAGCTCGTAGAGTGGATAGAAGTCGCGGTCGTTCGGCCAGAAAGCCTGGGTGTTTGGATGAAACTTGAACCCGCGAACGCCCTGCTCCTCGACCAGGCGACGGGCTTCGCGGACGCCGAGCTTCCCCTTGTGCGGGTCGATGCTCGCGAACGGGATGAGCACGTCCGCATTGGCGGCCGCGACCGCGACGATCTCCTCGTTTGGGATGCGCCGTCGACCCAATCCCGCCTCGTCGTCGATGGTGAAGATCACCGCCGCCATGCTCCGCTCGCGGTAGTAGTCAGCGACGGCCTGGACGGTCGGTTGCGGTGGATCGCCTCCGAAGTACCTCGCTGCTGCCGCGAGGAACTCACCCGTCACGGGGTCCTGCGGCTGGTTGGCCGAGGCCTCGGCATGGGTGTGCACGTCGATCGCGACGATCTTGTCGAGATCGATGCTCACGATCGTGTCCATACGTGTGATCTCCGGGACAAGGCACGCGGATACTAGAGGTAAGCCGGAGGACCATCGCCGAGGCGCGGCCGGCGAGGAGCCCTACAAGACCCGCATGCGCTCGATGGGCGCACCGGTCCCGGGCTGCAGGTCCAGATCCGTGGAGAGAACGGGGCGGAGCTCCCAGCCGGGGAGATCGGCGAGCGCCGATCAGATCTCCCACCGGCGTCGTGGTGAATACTGGTGCCAATGGCTGAGCATGTCCGTCATCCAGTCTTTGCCCGCGTTTGCACAAAGGTCGCCGAGATCAGTGAGCGTCACGGCGGCGCCGAGCATCGTCGCACACTACTTGCCGGCCTGAGCGGCCGTGTGATCGAGGTGGGCGCCGGGAGCGGAGCAAACTTCTCCCATTACCCGACCTCGGTGAGTGAGGTGGTCGCGGTCGAGCCCGAGCCCTATCTCCGCGAACGCGCGCAGCACGCCGCCGGGCAAGCGCGCGTCCGCATCTCGGTCGTCGACGGAGGAGCCGATCGCCTCCCTGGCGATGCTGGGTCCTTCGATTGTGGTGTCTCTGCGCTCGTGCTCTGCACTGTGCCCAATCAGCGCTCAGCGCTCGCGGAGTTGTTTCGCGTCATCCGGCCCGGAGGCGAGCTGCGCTTCTACGAGCACGTTCTCGCACACACCAACCGGCAAGCGCGCGTTCAGCGGCTCGCCGACGCCACCTTCTGGCCACGTCTCGCCGGTGGCTGTCATCTGGCGCGCGATACTACGGCCGCAATTGAGCAGGCAGGGTTTCCGATCCAGACGTGCGAACGCTTTTCCTACTCTCCCGTGCCGCTCCTCCCACCCACTCCGCACGTTCTCGGAGCGGCCCGCCGGCCATGAGCTCAGTCAACGCACGTCCTCGGAGCGGCCCGCCGGCCATGAATGGTCAAGCTGCCGTGGTGAAGCGTTTCAGGACGTGGGATGACCTTGAGATCGCCTACCGCGAATGGGGCGACGGCACGGCGCTGCCGCCGGTCGTGCTGCACCACGGCTTCGCCGTCCACGCGGAGGCGAACTGGGTCGCCACCGGCGTCGTCGAGGCGCTCACAGCGGCGGGACGCAAGGTGATAGCCCCCGACGCAAGGGGACACGGTAGCTCTGACAAGCCCCACGACCCTGCCCGCTACGGCGAGCATCGCATGGCGCGCGACCTCGCCGTGCTGCTCGACACGATCGGCGCGCCGCACGTCGATCTCGTCGGCTACTCGATGGGAGCCATCGTCGCCTTGATCTTCAGCAGCCGGGAGGAGCGCGTGCGGCGGCTCGTCGTTGGGGGTGTCGGCTCGGGCGTTATCGAGTGCGGGGGCGTCGACAGGCGTGCGATCTCCAACGAGACCATCATCCTTGCACTCAGCGTCGACGATCCGTCGACGCTTCATGGGCCGGAGGCTCAGGCGTTTCGCAAACTTGCTGACGCTCTGGGCGCCGACCGCGAGGCGCTCGTCGCTCAAGCTCATTCCGTCTACCGTGGTGTCATTGCGCTCGATCGCATCTCCGCCGCGACGCTGGTACTGGCGGGAGAGGACGACCCGCTCGCCTTGCGTCCCGAGACGCTGGCCGAGGCCATCCCGGGCGCGGCGCTGCGGATCGTCTGCGGGGACCACATCAGCGCTCTCGCAGACCCCCGCTTCACACAGTTCATCGTCGAGTTCCTCAGCTGAGGTCGCCGCGCTTAGACCGTCGCGAGCGGATTGACCGCCGAGCCTCGCGCGGGCGGGGGGAAGCCGTAAAGGACACGGGGGAAGCCGTGAGGACAGGGGGGGGTGAGGACATCTGGGCGATAATCAGTCACGTGAGCTCGGACGCTCGCGACACGTACGCTGCGGCAGCCGCGATCGTGGCGAGGATCCCCATCGCCCAGGCGGTCGGGGAGATGGCTGCGGAGCTCCAGTCGCGCGTGGCCGCGTTTGAGCGCCTCTCCGAGGAGTCCCAGGCCGAGGTCATCGATGGCCTTCAACGCAGCCTGGCCCGCTGGTCGCGCTTCCTGTCCACGGGGATCATGCCCCCGGACAGCGACTTCGACCCGCTGCGCGACTGGGCCCGCGCGCGCGAGCGAGGGCGTTCGCCTGGAGGACCTGCTGCGATCGTTCGGCCTGGCGCATCAGCTGGGCTGGCAGCTGCTGCGCCACCACGCGCGCAGCGACGACTCGCAGGAGCCGTGGGCGGAGCGATTCCCATAGCCCGGGTGGCCCGCCTTCCGTCTGCGCGGTTCAGCGAGGCGGGATCAGCTCGTCGCGAACCGCGCGGCCTCCTCCGAGCCCCCGGTCGCATCTCCGGGACTGTAGGAGTGGGCGCCGGTGCCGGCGAGCTTGCCGCCGTCCGCGATCAGGTACTTATCGCGGATCGGGCGACCATCGAGCCAGCACTCGAGGATCTCGCGTGCTCCGGCCGCGTAGCGGGCCTGGGCCGACAGGCTGGTGCCGGAGACGTGGGGCGTCATGCCGTGGTGGGGCATCGTGCGCCATGGATGGTCTGCAGGGGCGGGCTGGGGAAACCACACGTCGCCCGCGTAGCCCGCGAGCTGGCCGCTCTCGCAAGCCCGTGCGACCGCGTCCCGATCGCAGATCTTCCCGCGCGCAGTGTTCACCAGATAGGCCCCCCGCTTCATCTTGGCGAGCAACTCGGCGTCGAACAGATTCTCCGTCTCGGGGTGCAGGGGGGCGTTGATCGTGACCACATCGCAGACGCCGACGAGCGACTCCACGCTCGGATGGAAGGTGACGCCGAGCTCTTGCTCGACCTCGGGGGCAAGCCTGTGCCGATCGGTGTAGTGCAGGCCGACCTCGAACGGCGCAAGACGCCGTAGGACCGCCGAGCCGATGCGTCCTGCCGCCACGGTGCCGACCTGCATGCCCTCGAGGTCGTAGGACCTCGCGACGCAGTCGGCGATGTTCCAGCCGCCGTCGAGGACCCACTGGTAGGAGGGTATGTAGTTGCGCACGAGGGCGAGGATCATCATCACCACGTGCTCGGCCACGCTGATGCTGTTGCTGTAGGTCACCTCGGCCACGGTCAGGCCGTGCTCGATCGCCGCCTGCAGGTCAACGTGGTCGGAGCCGATCCCCGCCGTCAGCGCCAGCTTCAGCTTCGGCGCCTTCGCGATCCGCTCCTTTGTCAAATAAGCGGGCCAGAAGGGTTGAGAGATGACGACGTCCGCGTCCGGGAGCTCCCGCTCGAAGACCGAGTCGGGCCCGTCCTTGTCCGAGGTCACGATCAGCTCGTGGCCCCGCCCCTCCAGAAACCTGCGCAGCCCAAGCTCCCCCGAGACGCAGCCCAGAAGCTCGCCCGGCGTGAAGTCGATTCGCTCCGGGGTCGGCGTGGTCTGACCGTCGTGGTAGCGCTCGATCTCGGGAACGTCGTCTCGCGCGTAGGTTGGCGGGTACCCGCCGACCGGATCGTCGTAGAGCACGCAGAGGATCTTCGCCATCACATGGGTCCCTTCCCTCGAGGTTCGCAAGCCGTCCGCGGCGGTGTCGGCTACGTGATCATCGGGGCGGCCTGGCCCGCTGTCAAATACCTGGCCGAAACCGAGGCGCTCTAAAGTACTGTCCGCCTTGGGCTTGAGTCCGCCCCGGGCTCAAGCAATGGCACCCACCACGCGATACGCGCGC
Organism: uncultured Solirubrobacteraceae bacterium; assembly: GCA_963709885.1. Lineage (GTDB taxonomy): Bacteria > Actinomycetota > Thermoleophilia > Solirubrobacterales > Solirubrobacteraceae > Palsa-744. The sequence continues at coordinate 512,265 of CAVPXY010000004.1, forward strand.
AGCGGCGAGGCGAGCATCGCCTACCAGGTTGTCGGGGAGGGCGGACTCGACCTGCTGTTTCTGCCGGGCTGGATCACGCAGCTTGAACAGCTGTGGGAAGTGCCGGCCCAGCGTCGCTTGTTTGAGCGCCTGGCGACATTTTCCCGTCTGATCCTCTTTGACAGCCGTGGGACCGGATTATCCGATCGCGTCCTCGCCGCGTACACGCTCGAGCAGGAGGCGCAGGATGCCCTCGCGGTGCTCGACGCCACCGGCAGCGAACGCGCGGCGCTTTTCACCTATCAAGTTGGAGGCCTCGTCGGTGCGCTGCTCGCCGCCGATCGTCCCGAGCGCATCGGCGCGCTGATCATGTATGCCTCTGTGGCGCGCACCTCGTGGGCTCCCGACTACGACTGGGCGATGACCAGCGAGGAGCGCGAGACGCTCACCGAGCGCAACGCCGCCACCTGGGGCGAGCCCAACAAGGAAGCGATGTCGGCGTGGGCGCCATCTATGGCCGACGACCCGGCGCTGGTCGCGTGGTTCGCGCGCATGCAGCGCCTGGCCGCCAGTCCGGCCGAGATGCGGATCATCTCGAAGGCGATGGTCGACCTCGACGTGCGCGAGGCGCTGCCGCGAATCCGTGTGCCCACGCTTGTCATGCACCGACCGCGGGAGCGGGTGTGGGACGTGCGCCATTCCCGGTATCTCGCCAAGCACATCCCCGGTGCCCGATACGTCGAGCTGGAGGGGATCGACTCCTTTCCGTTCGTAGGGGACAGCGACGCGATCGTCGAAGAGATCGAGGAGTTCCTCACGGGCGGGCGCGGCGGCGGCGAGCTCGCGCGGGCGCTGCTGACGGTGATGTTCACCGACATCGTCAATGCCACGGCGCTCGCTGCGGAGCTTGGCGACAGCCGCTGGCGCGATTTGCTCGCTCAACACGACGATGAGGTGCGGAAGGAGCTGTCTCGCTTCGGCGGCCGTGCGGTCAAGACGGTCGGTGACGGCTTCCTCGCGACCCACGACGGGCCGCCCTCGCGCGCGCTGCGCTGTGCGCTGGCCATCACCGCCGCTGCGCGCGAGCTCGGAGTGGAGGTCCGCGTGGGCATGCACACGGGCGAGTGTGAGCTGATCGGCGAGGACGTCGGCGGCATGGCCGTCCACATCGCCTCGCGCGTAGCCGACCTCGCCGGTCCCGGTGAGGTGCTCGTGTCGGGCACGGTGTTCGGGACCGTCGTGGGCGGCCCGTTCGCATTCGAGGACCGGGGCTTTCACGAGCTCAAGGGCGTTCCCGGCCGCTGGCCGCTGTTCGCGCTCACCGGCTAGGTTGTGGGTCATGAAAACGGCCGCCGACGGATCCCGGATCGTGCGCAGGAGAGCCACCACGATGGTTGCGCTGCCGTCATGACGCGGCGCGAGCCGGTCCAGCAGCGCAGCCGCGAGCGCGTCGAGCAGATCCTCAAGGCGGCAGTCGAGCTGCTCGCCGAGGGCGGAGTCGAGGCGCTCACGATGCGCTCGCTTGCCGCGCGCGCAGAGATACCGGTCGCGACGATCTACCGCTACTTCGCCAACCGCGAGGAGATCATCGCGGCGTATCTCGATCACGAGCTGGAGCAGATCGACGAAGCTGTGGCAGCGGGGGTGCTGGCGCTCGAGCGGGTGACGGTCCGGTCGTTGGCCGAAGCTATCGCGCTGGCACACATGCGCCATCACCAGGCTCACCCCGAGGGCGTTCCGGTCTGGTTTGGTGGCCGTCTGAATCCCGCCGTCCTGGACAGGGTTCGCGAGCTGGACGCGCGGCTTGCACTCTCGCTTCGCTCGGCCACCGCGGGGGCCGGGATGCTGGAGGGAGTCCCGAGCTTCAGTGGCGAGCTGGTCGTGCGTCTGGTCGACCGGATGTTCGAGTTCGTCTTCTTGGCCGAGCGAACCGCCGAGGAGCAGGAGGCGATCGTGCTGACCGTCGTGGACATGGTCGCCACCTACCTGGAGCGCTTTGCGACCTCAGCCGGGCTCGAGGGTATACCGGCCCAGGAGTTCGCGCTCGCGCCGGGGGAGCCTCTCGCCCGCTCCGAACGCCCGTTGGACGAGGTCCCCCCACCCCCGGGAGAGGTACCGAATCCCTAAAGTCAAACTTGACTCTGGGTCGGGTATGTGCTTGTCTTTGTGCTGGTGACCACACGCCCAGCGGTCGGTTGCTGACTGAAGTCATTCAATGGAAATGGAAGGGGCTTCCAGGATGCTGAAGGTCACGGGGATGATGCTCGCGGCGCCTGTCGCGGCGTGATCGAGGGCCCTTGCGGCATGGATGTCCACACAACCGTGCAAGGAGGAGCTGTGAGCAACTACGTTTGTCAATGGACGAAGAGGGCTATGGTCGCTTCGATCGCTGCCCTGACGATGCTCTGCGCCGTGGGCGCGGTGGCAGTGTCAAGTGCGGCTGCAGCACCGACCGTGACCGAAATTCCGGCCGGGAGCGGGGAACACGGCTATCCGTACGATGCCGTGCCGACGTTCCCGATCGTCGAAGGCGCGCCGTTCATCAACCTAGCCGAACGCGGCTACGTCGAGCGCGAGTTCGCAATGTCGGGCACGGCCAACGTGTACCGCCAGAACGGCATGTGGGGAACCAACGGGAAATGGAACGTGTCGGTCTCCCAGCCCAACCTCCCGTACACGACGCGCCTGCTCGTCCGCTACCCCACCAACCCCGCGAAGTTCAACGGCACGGTCGTGGTGGAGTGGCTCAACGACACGACCGGCGGCGATCAGGATCCGGTGTGGTCGGAGATCTACAACCAAGCCCTGAACCAGGGCTACGCCTACATCGGCGTGACCGCCCAGGCCACCGGGATCAAGGACTTGAAGGCGTGGGACTCCGCACGTTACGGCTCGCTCTCGTCGAGCACCGACGGCCAGTCCTATGACATCTTCACCCAGGCGGCCCAGGCCGCCGTCGCGAACTACGCGACCTTGCTGGGCGGACTGAAACCAAACAAGGTGGTTGGGGCGGGCGACTCTCAGTCGGCCTTCCGCGTGGACACCTACGTGAACGCCTTCCAGCCCCTCTCCAAAGCGTACAACGGGTTCTTCGCCGTCGGGCGCTACGAGGGCGCTTCGCCGCTGGCGGGCGGCCTTATCACGACCTCGCCGCTCCCAGCCTACGTTCGCAGTGACAACACCACGCCCTTCATTCAATTGAACACCGAGGGAGACCTCGAGGAGCTCGCGGCGTCGTATGTGAGGCAGTCGGACACCAACTACCTGCGCACGTGGGAGCTGGCGGGAGCCTCGCACATCGACGAGCACGAGGCGGAATACGAGCTTGCGACGATCGCTCGCCAGACGCCCACGCTCCCGCCCGTCAAATGCTCGTTTGGCATCGTCAGCAACATCGGCCTGCACGAGGCGGACAACATGCCAGTGTTCGAGTACGAGAACGCGGGACTGGCCGACATGCAGAAGTGGCTCACCAAAGGCGTGCTACCGCCGAAAGGAGCGCAGATCTCGACGAACCCGTTCTGGTTCAACACGATCTTCCGCGACCAGTACGCCAACGCGCTCGGCGGCGTCCGGCTGCCCGACATAAAGGTGCCGACGGAGAGCTACTCCGCGATCAACGTGGTGGAACCTGAAACGACCCTTAACCTGAATGCGCTGAGCGAAATCTTCCAGGCAGCGACGGGCGAAAGCTCTGAAATACCTTCAGGCCTTCGCTCTGCGGGTCTGTGTCTGCTCTCGGGTTTCGTCACGCCGTTCAGCGAATCGACGCTCACGCGGCTGTACCCGACACACGCAAGCTACGTCTCCAAGTTCACGGCCGCGGCGAAAGAATCGCTCGCCGCGGGCTTCCTGACGCAGGAAGACTACGAAACAGCCGTAGCGGGAGCCGAAGCGTCGTCGATTCCGTGAGCCAGGTGTAAGTGAGCTGGGTGTAGTTCTTGAGTACGTTGTTCATCCGGGCCTCCTTGGAGTTGGTTGGTGTCGAAGCCACCAGCTCCGAGGGGGACACCGGATGAGGTTGCACGCTAACGCATGGGAGGCGAGAGCGATGGTTCGGCATTTGGTGATTCGCCGACCGACGTTGGCGGTCGGGCTGGCGGTTGCGGTCGTCGTTCTCGCGTGCCCGCTGGGCGCGATGGCCGAGCCGGTTATCGCGTTGGAAAACGTGAACGTCACATCGTTTGACGGAACGCAGATCGATGCCAACTTCTACCCTGCAGCAGGCTTGCAGGAAGGCCAGACCGCTCCGACGGTGCTGGAGGGAGCCGCGTGGTCGCTGCCGGCCTACTCGAGCCTGCTGGGGACGATCACCTCGGCCGGCCTTGGCTCTCTTCAGATCGACCTGGAAATGCTCGGGCCGGCCACGCTCACGGCCCATGGATACAACGTCGTGACGTGGAACGCCCGTGGCTGGTACGGCTCGGGCGGGCAGGTCAACCTTGACAGCCCCGCCTACGAGGGCCGTGACGTCAGCGCGGTCATCAACTGGCTGGCCACGCAGCCCGCGGCGCAGCTCAAGGGCCCGAACAACCCGGTGGTGGGCATGACCGGCTGGAGCTACGGCGGCGGCATCCAGCTGTCGGCGGCGGCGATCGACCATCGCCTCGCTGCGATCGAGCCGAACATGTCGTGGGACTCCTTGGCGGAAAGCCAGTACCCCAATCAGGTCATCAAGGCGGGCTGGGGCAACATACTCTGTGGGTTGGGTGTGGCGGTTGGTGCACGCTACGCGCCTGAGCTGACGAAGCTCTGCGAATCGGTGATCACTGGCAACGTAACCTCTGAGGAGCTCGCGTTCCTCAGCGCGGCGAGCCCTGGGCCGCTTATGAAGCAGATCACGGCGCCGACCCTGCTGCTTGCCGGCACCGTGGACACGCTGTTCCCGATCAACGGCGACGTCGCCACCTATAACGCACTGCACGCGACCGGAACCCCGGTCAAGATGATGTGGTACTGCGGCGGGCATGGCGTCTGCAACCAGAACCTCGGCCCGAACGGCCACGTCGCAGAAGCGGAGCTCACGTTCCTGAACAAGTACCTGAAGGGTCAAAACGTCTCGACTGGACCCGGCTTTGAATATCTCGATCAGACCGGAACGTGGCGCTCGGCAACGTCCTACCCCGTTGCGTCCACCAGCCAGCTGACGGCGAGCGGGAGCGGCACACTCGGCATCAGCCCCTTGGACACCTCGGGCCTCTTGGGCATCGAGGCGACCAAGGCGCTCAACGGGGTCAACATTCAGCTCCCAGCACCCAGCACGTCTGTGGAGACGCTGACGGACGCCACGCTGTCACTGACCTACCATGGGCTCGCGACGAAGACCGAAACACCGATCTTTGCGCAACTCGTGGACAACTCGACGGGCACGGTGCTGGACAACCAGGCGACCGCGGTGCCGCTTCTCCTCAACGGCGCGAGTCACACGCTGACTCTGCCGCTGAACATGGTCACGTGGAACCTCACGCCGTCGAGCAGGATCTCGCTCCAGCTCACCGACGCCTCCGCCTTGTTCTTCGCCCAGCAGGCGGTCGGATTCGCGAGCCTGCAAGCGAGGCTCACGCTCCCGACCACCTCGCCATAGGCTGGGCAGGCTGACGGACGGTGGAACTCGATCAGGGCGGCGGTCAGATCGCGGCGACAGCCTCCTCGGCAGAGGCGAAGCACGCCTCGATCGAGCACCCGCGCACGTAGTCCCCGGTGAGATGCAGGCCTTGAATGCCCGCTCCCGCCGAGCGGATGCGCTCCAGGAAGTGGGCCTGGTCTGAGTGATATGCGCACAGCCCGGGCACGAACCGGTGGGCGATCATCGCCCGTCGGCGATTGCCGAGGACCTGGGCATGCGGTGTCAGCGCAGCCTCGGCCATCGTGGCAAGGCGCTCGGCGTCGGGCTCCTGCTCGGTGAGTATGCGAGCGCGGCGGCCGCTGAACGTGTAGCGAACGACATTCAGATCCCCTGTCCCGTATGCGCCCGCGTTGCTGAGAGACTCCTCGGGTCCAAACACGACGGCACGTACCTTGCTGTCGAACACGGGCTGATCGTACTCCACCAGCAGGACTACGAGGGGGAAGTAGCGAACCTCCCGGAGCAGCGTCGCCGCGACCGGCGCGGTCTCTCCGAGCAGCTGCGCCGCGGCCCCCGCGTGGGTGGCGATGACGACGCCGTCAAAGCTCTCACCCCTGCGATCGCCGGATGCCATCGTCACCTCCACCCCAGTGACGTGACCTTCCTCCAGGATCAGTCCTTCCACCTTGGTTCGAACGCTCACTCGGGAGCGTTGCGCGGCAGCCGCGACGACCCCGTGCATCCCGTCGACGAGCTGGTCGTAGGTGTCGGTCATCATTCCCACGTAAGGCAACACGTTGGACATGGCCACCTCGTCGGGCTCGGCGGCGCTCACCCGCACCGTGAGAGAGCGGAGAACCAGCTCGCGTAGTCGCGGGCTGAACACGTCCGCCACGGTGCTCGTGCCGTAACGCCGGGCGAGGCTTCGACAGTTGGACTCAGAGAGATAGCGAGCGCTTGGGTCACGTCTGAGCACGAGCGCGAGTCGCGCCAGACGTGCCACATCGCGAGCGGAGATCCCGCGCAGATTGCGCAGCATCCGTGCGCGATCCTCGGAGTCGAATGTCACCATCCGCCCGTCGATCACACGCGAGCTGTTAATCCCGAAATACTCGTATCGATGGTCTCCGAGGCTGGAGGTGAACGCACGAAAGCGTGTGTAGCTGCGGCCGATGTTCTTCCCGCCCAGCGCCACCAGCCGGTCGCCGAGCATTCCCGAGCTCGCACGGCCACCGAGCTCTCCGTTGCTCTCAAAGATGTGAGTCTCGGCTCCCCGGCCCTGCAGATACCATGCGCTCGCCAGGCCCGACAGTCCTCCACCGACGACCGCGTAGCGCCGTCCCCGCAGATCAGACAAAACTAAGCTCGACGCGCGCGTCGCCGATCTGGCTGTCTAACTGGTGCATCGCCAGGTCGATCTGCGCACGTCCATCCGCAGGCTCCTCGACGATCGTCGCCGAGCATTCCACGGGCGCCTCGAGCTCGGCGAACTCGGACAGCTGCACGTCGAAACGAGTGACAACTGCTGTCGCAGGCGTAGCCTCCCCGCCGTCCGTCGCCGTGGCGATCGCGGCCTGGCGGTAGATCTCGATCAAGAGTGCGCCCGGTACGTGGTCCCCGGGATGGTCAAAGAAGCAAGGATGCCTCTGATCGACGATCGCCACGTAGCGAGATTCACCGGGCGAACCGGCGATCGCGCTTTCGCCAATGGTGACGTTGCGGTCAAACACCCGGCCGACACGGTCCGGGTCCACGGGTGGGCGGATGGTTTGGGGCTGTTTGTCAAGCTGCTTGTCTTTGCGCTGGTAGGAGCGCAATCTCCTGTATGTGTCCTTCGCATAGAACATCATATCGCCGCATACCGTGCCAGCTGACACCCCGTCGATCGTCAGCTCACTCTCAACGGTGATCCCAGAGAGCACACCGCGACGCTCGTGCTTATGTGAAAAGCGAGTCCGGAGAATTCCCTCCGGCGGCTCGATTTCATCGTCTGAAAAAGCGTCGAGATTCACCACACGGAAGTCGATCTGCTTGGAGATAAATTGCCAGTCCGGGCGCACATCGTAGTAACGCTGAGGAATTGCAAGGCACGCCTGCCGGCATACCTCGACGGTTATCAGAGGGTCGTGATATGAGTGCTGCCGATCCGACCACAGAATGTGAGCACGCGGCAGCTGGGTGCCGAGCAAGAACTCGTCGTCAGCAACCTGAACCGTATCTGTGACCATCACCTCTGCGAGAGCCCTGCGGTGCACCAGATCACGGGATACGTTGCGGTCAAAGCGCAGCCAAGCGTTTTCCGGTACGGACGATAAATCGCGGTAGTGCCGTTTGGTTGCTGATGGCGCGGTCGGCACGACCGCAATCATATACCCCGCGAACTGCCCGACGATCACCTCGACCTCGCTCTGTCCGGGCCAAGCGTAGTTGGTCGCGCGTCCGGCCGGCCGTGCTGCGGGGCGACTGCTTGGCTACTTGCTGCTCAACGTCGCCGTCGCCCGTGGCCCTGTGTGCATCTGGGTTGCGTGCCGACGGTTGGCCTTGTCCCTATACATCGCCGCATCGGCACGCTTGACCAGCTCGGTTACCGTGTCACCGTCCGCGGGCCAAACCACCCCTCCGACGCTCGCGCTCATCGAAACCGAGATCCCGCCGAGCAGGAACGGCTCGAGGAAGGCGGTGCGCACGCGCTGTTCGGCCGCGCGAACCTGATCATCCCGGTGGACATCCGCCAGGATGATTGCGAACTCGTCCCCGCCGAGACGGGCAACCTCATCGCTTCCACGACTGATTGCGGCCAGACGTACGGCCGCCTGGCTGAGTAGTTCGTCGCCGGCTTCGTGGCCGTAGACGTCGTTGACCCGCTTGAAGTCGTTGAGGTCGATGAACAGGAGGCCAACCCAACCGTGTCCCGGCCCGACGTTGTCCAGAACGGCGTCGATGTTCTGCCTGAAACCGACTGGGTTCAGCAGCCCGGTCAGCCCGTCATGGTTGGCCCTGTGGCGCAACTGGTCCACGAGTCGCCCGTTCTGGATCGCGGGCGCGGCGAGCCCCGCGACGCCGGTGAGCCGGTCGAGCAGCTCATCGTCGGCTCGGAGCCGCTCCGGGCGCTCTGTCACCGAGACGCTGAGGGCGCCCAGGAACACATCGCGGACGGCGATCGGGATAACCGCCAGCACGGACGCTTCCAGCGCTGCCATCAGGCGGCAAAGATAGGGGTCTGCGGTCGATTCGTCGAAGAACATGGGCTGCGGTTCGCTGGCCATGCGGCTCAGATAGGGGGTGTCCTCGGCTGTGATCGTCAATCCGAGCAGGTACCCGGCCTGATCGGGTTCCCGTCCCCACACCGATAGAGATGTCAGGCGCTCCTCGCTGTCATCCCACACCCAGACGGCCATGCGGTCGCAGTCCACGACTTCGGGGACCGCCACCGCAAGGCGTTCGGCTATCTCCTCGCTCGTCCCCGCCTGCGCCAGGGCGTGGGAGAGCGAGAGCAGCGAGCTCACCTGGTCGTGGCGCTGGGCGGACTCCTGCAGCGCCATGGCCATATCCAGCACCGCGGCGGCGTGCTTGGCGTAGAGACCGAGCGCCTCCCGGTCCTGCGGGAAGAACTGGATCACGCCGGGGTAGCGGGCGATCAGCTGCCCGTAGTGGCGCCGGCTCGATGTGACCTCGACGACCAGAGTCGAGTCGCCGGCGGGGGCGCCGCTCTCGAGCGTCGTGCGCGCGAGCGCGGCTGCCTCGCGAGCGTCGATGCCGTGACTGTAGACCTGCAGCTCGGCGCCTGGCTCGGTGCGCACAGCCAGGATATGGCTCGGGGCCCGCACGGCGCTGGCCGCACGCTCGACGATACGACGCAGCACCGTGTCGAGGTCCTCGGTGGACACCAGGTCGCTGGCGGTGGCGTAGGCGCTCTGCAACCGTTCGGACATCGCCGCGAGCTGGGCCTCCACCGCGGTGATTCGCTGTTGGGGATCGGCGGCCATAGCAGCCAGCTCAGCGTCCCAGCTGACCGTATACAAGCATTGGGCGCCCCCGTGCGCCTGGCATTCACTCTCCGCGACGCGCGCGAGGGGAAGCCCGAACAGTAATGGAGTCCCCGCGAGCACCCCGGTAGCCCACTCGCAGTGCACCGAACGACGCGTGAAGCCCTCGCGGGATACCGCCCTGACCACCGCGTGCCCGGGAGCGGCTTCGAGGGTCTCCATCTCAGTGACCGTGCTGAGCTTCGCCGCCGCCTGGGCGATGGCCTTCAGTACCGCCTCCACCGAGCCCATCGAGCGCAGCGTCGTGGAAACCTGCGTGCCGACGTGCTGGCGCACCGAGGCCTCGCCGACACGACGCGCGAACGTCTCATCACCGGTTTCCTGCACGCCCGCCTCCAACAGCGCGCACGCGTCGTCCAGCGAGACCCAGTTGTCGGTGTTTTCAAGATAGGGGACCTGATGCCTGGTCCCCGCCCGCTTGAGCAGCGCGGCCACGGCCGCCTCGCCGCCGGTGCTTCGCACCAGCCGCAGCAGGACGCAGGTCATCGTGCAGCAGATCTGCCGATCCGTTTCCGCTTGAGCCGTCTCCAGGTCAGCGTCCCCATTCATCCCGATTGCATCGGTTCAGAACGCCCGCCGCTTGAGCATTCTCGACCGGGCTCGACGCTCCCGCGGTCGGCTCGGAGCGGCGCCGCGTGCCCTTCGGCCCCGACAGCCGCGACCCGGCCGCTCGCGCGAGCGTGTCCTTGCTCGACAACGCCACGGTCGACGGTGAGCACGGGGAGCGGCTATGTGCTGGGTAGCGTCGCTACCGCCCGTCGCTCTGCGAGCATGTGAGCTGAGCGTCGAAGCTCGGCCTTGTCACGATACATCGCCGCGTCGGCGTACGTGACGAGCTCTTTCACGGTGGGCCCATCCTCGGGCCACACCCCTCCTCCGACGCTCGCGCTCATCGAAACCGAGATCTCGCCGAGCAGGAACGGCTCGAGGAAGGCGGTGCGCACGCGCTGTTCGGCCGCGCGAACCTGATCATCCCGGTGGACATCCGCCAGGATGATTGCGAACTCGTCCCCGCCGAGACGGGCAACCTCATCGCTTCCACGACTGATCGCGGCCAGACGTACGGCCGCCTGGCTGAGTAGTTCGTCGCCGGCCTCGTGGCCGTAGACGTCGTTGACCGTCTTGAAGTCGTTGAGGTCGACGAACAGCAGGCCAACGCGCTCCTCCACGGGGCGCGTGTCGTTCAAGACACCGTCGATGTGCTGCCTGAATCCGACCCGGTTCAGCAGCCCGGTCAGCCCGTCATGGTTGGCCCTGTGGCGCAATTGGTCCACGAGTCGCCCGTTCTGGATCGCGGGCGCGGCGAGTGCCGCGACGCCGGTGAGCCGGTCGAGCAGCTCATCGTGGGCTCGGAGCCGCTCCGGGCGCTCTGTCACCGAGACGCTGAGGACGCCCAGGAACACATCACGGACGGCGATCGGGATAACCGCCAGCACGGACGCTCCCAGCGCTGCCATCAGGCGGCAAAGATACGGGTCCTCGGTCGATTCGTCGAAGAACACGGGCTGCGGTTCGCTGGCCATGCGGCCCAGATAGGGGGTGTCCTCGGCTGCGATCGTCCATCCGAGCAGGTACCCTGGCCTGCTCGGGTTTCCGTCCCCACACCGATAGAGATGTCAGGCGCTCCTCGCTGTCATCCCACACCCAGACGGCCATGCGGTCGCAGTCCACGACTTCGGGGACCGCCACCGCAAGGCGTTCGGCGATCTCCTCGCTCGTCCCCGCCTGCGCCAGGGCATGGGAGAGCGAGAGCAGCGAGCTCACCTGGTCGTGGCGCTGGGCGGACTCCTGCAGCGCCATGGCCATATCCAGCACCGCGGCGGCGTGCTTGGCGTAGAGACCGAGCGCCTCCCGGTCCTGCGGGAAGAACTGGATCGCGCCGGGGTAGCGGGCGATCAGCTGCCCGTAGTGGCGCCGGCTCGATGTGACCTCGACGACCAGCGTCGAGTCGCCGGCCGGGGCGCCGCTGCTCCAGCGTCGCGTGCGCGAGCGCGGCTGCCTCGCGACCGTCGATGCCGTGACTGTAGACCTGCAGCTCGGCACCCGGCTGTGGGGACACCGCCAGGACGAAGCCCGGGGCACGCACCGCGTTGGCTGCGTGTTCCACGATGCGATGCAGCACCGTGTCGAGGTCCTCGGTGGACACCAGGTCGCTGGCGGTCGCGTAGGCGCTCTGCAAGCGCTGGGACACCGACGCGAGCTGGGCCTCAAGGGCGGTGACGCGCTGCTGGGGGTCAGCCGCCACGGCGGCGAGCTCGGCGTCCCAGCTGACCGTATACAAGCATTGACCGCCCCCGTGCGCCTGGCATTCGGTCTCCTCCACGCGCGCGAGGGGAAGCCCGAACAGCTCGGGGGCGGCCGAGAGCAGTCCCGCAGTCCATTCGCAAAGCACCGAGCGGCGCGTGAAACCCTCGCGGGCCACGGCACTGATCACGGCGTGCCCGGGGTCGACCTCGACGGCCGTCAGCTCGGTCACGGTACTGAACTTAGCCGCCGTCTGGGCGACCGCCTCGAGGATCCCCTCCACCGAGCCCAGCGAGCGCAGCAGGGTGGCGATCTGGGTGCCGGCGTGCCGGCGCAACGTCGACTCGCCGACCCGCCCCGCGATCGTCTCATCACCGGTCTCGAGCGCTCCCGCCTCAAGCAGGGTGCATGCCTCGTCCAACGAGATCCAGTTGTCGACGTTTTCAAGATAGTAGGCCTCGCGCTTGGTCCCGGCCCGTTCGAGCAGCGCCGCGACCGCCGCCTCGCCGCTCTCGCCGCGCACTAGTCGCAGCAGAACGTTGGTCATCGTGCAACATATGTGTCGATCCGCGTCGGCTTTAGCGGCTTGCGGGCCGGCTTCTGCGTCCATGCAGATTCATCGGCCCGAAGCGCTTGCCGCTTGAACATCAGCACAGACTCGATACGGCCGCAATCGGCTCCCGAGGGCCCCGTCCCCCTCCGGCCCGGAAGCTGCGACCCGATCGCCTGCACCCAACCGTGCGGATACGATCCAGGGCTTGCCACCGCCACAACGATCCGAGAGCGAAACCACCGCCGAGGCGCCTGAGCGCTTGCGCGTTCGCTCGCGCCAGGAGTCCTCCGGGCAGGCGAACACACCCAGCCAACGCCGGCGTACCCGAGCGCCCTACGCTTGCCGGGCTCGAGGCGAAGTGGAGCGCCGCATGGGAGCGCAATGGCGCGTATCCGGTTCGACCGCGCGACCCCGCGCGAGCGGATGTTCTCGATCGATACGCCCCCGCCGACCGTGAGCGGGTCGCTGCACGTCGGCCACGTGTTCTCCTACACGCATACAGATGCGATCGCCCGCTTATCAGCGGATGCGCGGCATGGCCGTGTTCTACCCGATGGGCTGGGACGACAACGGCCTGCCTACAGAGCGGCGCGTGCAGAATCACTTCGGCGTGCGCTGCGACCCGTCCGTCGCCTACGACGCCGACTTCAGCCGCCGGCCGAGCCCTCCGAGAAGGAGCCGGTGGCCGTGTCGCGGCCGAACTTCGTCGAGCTCTGTCTGCGTCTGACCGAGAGCGACGAGCAGGTATTCGAGGAGCTGTGGCGCACGCTCGGATTGTCGGTCGACTGGTCGATGACCTACACCACCATCGGCGCGAGCGCCCAGCGGATCTCCCAGCGCTCGTTCCTCGGACTGCTCGAGCGCGGGGCAGACCTACCAGCTGGAGGCGCCGACGCTGTGGGACGTCGACTTCCAGACGGCCGTCGCCCAGGCCGAGCTCGAGGACCGCGAGCGCCCCGGAGAGATGAATCGGGTGCGCTTTCCACCTCGGCGATGGCGACGGCGGGCCCGGACGCGCTGATCGAGACGACGCGCCCGGAGCTGATCCCCGCGTGTGTGGCGCTGCTCGCCCACCCCGACGATGTCCGCCAGCGCGATCTGGTCGGCAAGGACGTGCTGACGCCGCTGTTCGGAACGCGCGTTCCCGTGCTCACACACCCGCTGGTCGACCCCGAGAAGGGGACGGGCCTGGTGATGGTGTGCACGTTCGGCGACCTCACCGATGTCGTGTGGTGGCGCGAGCTGGGGCTGCCGGTCCGCTCGGTGCTCAACCCCGACGGCCGGCTCGGCGAGGTCCCCTGGGGGGACTGCCGGCTGGGAGTCCGAGGACGTCGATCGCGCCCGCGAGCGCTACGGGGAGTTGCGAGGGCAGGACGATCAACCAGGCTCGCCGGCGCATCGTCGAGTTGCTCAAGGAGTCGGGCGAGCTGGTCGGTGAGCCTACGCCGGTGACGAGGGCCGTGAAGTTCTTCGAGAAGGGCGAGCGGCCGGTTGAGATCGTGACCAGTCGCCAGTGGTTCATCCGCACGCTCGAGCATCACGACGCGCTGATCGAGCGTGGCCGGGAGCTCAAATGGCATCCGCCCTACATGCGCGCGCGGTTTGAGGATTGGGTGAACGGGCTGACGGGCGACTGGTGCATCAGTCGCCAGCGCTTCTTCGGGGTCCCGTTTCCGATCTGGCATCCGATCGACGCAACGGGCGCCGTGATGTATGACCTAGCCGATACGGGCCAGCTGCGGAGCAGCTCCCGGTCGATCCGTCGACCGACGTTCCCGACGGGTATGAGCCGGCGCAGCGCGGACAGCCGAACGGCTTCGTGGGTGACCCTGACGTGATGGACACGTGGGCGACCTCCTCGCTCACGCCGCAGATCGCCGGGGGGCACACAGCCGAGACGGCTGGGTCGGGTGAGGATGAGGAGCTATTCGAGCGGGTCTTTCCGATGGATGTGCGCCCGCAGGCCCACGACATAATCAGGACCTGGTTGTTCACGACGATCCTGCGCTCGCACCTGGACGAGGACGCGCTGCCCTGGCGCAATGCGGCGATCTCCGGGTGGGTGCTCGACCCGGACCGCAAGAAGATGTCGAAGTCCAAGGGAAACGTCGTCACCCCCATGCACCTGCTCGAGGAGTACGGCGCCGACGCGGTGCGCTACTGGGCCGCGAGCGGTCGTCCGGGGACCGACACGGCGTTCGATGCCCAGCAGATGAAGGTCGGCCGGACGGTTGGCGGTGAAGCTCTTGAACGCCTCCAAGTTCGCGCTCGCCGACCTTCCCCCGCAGGGAGACGCGCTCACCCATCCTCTGGACCGCGCGATGATCGCACGGCTGTCCGCGGTGGTCCGGGATGCGACGGGGAGCCTCGAGGAATACGACTACGCGCGCGCGCTGGAGCAGACTGAGGGCTTCTTCTGGTGGTACTGCGACTTCTACCTGGAGCTCGTGAAGGGACGCCGCTATGACCCCGACCCGCGGGTGAGCGGGTCGGTGAGCCGTGCACTGTGCCTCTCACTGTCAGTTTTCCAGCGGCTGTTCGCGCCGTTCCTGCCGTTCGTCGCCGAGGAGGTCTGGTCGTGGTGGCAGGAGGGCTCGGTGCACCGCGCCGTGTGGCCGGATGGGGCCGAGCTGCCGGCGAGCGGTGGGGAACAGGAGCGCGAGAGTATGGCGCTGGATGTAGCGGCGGACGTGCTGCGTGGGGTACGCAAGGCGAAGTCCAATGCGCGTCAGCCGATGCGCGCGCCGGTGAAGCGCGTGATCGTGCGCGACACGGCAAAGCGTCTGCACTCGCTCGAGCTCGGGCTTGACGACCTGCGGCGGGCGGGCTCGATCGAGTGCATCGAGGCGGTTGAGGCCGATGAGTTCGCCGTCGAGGTCGAGCTGGCCGAGGAACCCTTGGGTTAGGTGATCGCCTCGAGGCCGCCTCGCGCACGCTGCATCCTTTGAAGAAGCCTGCTCGGATAGGGTCCCCGGCGTGAAGCGGACGTTGATAGCGGAGCTCCCGACGAAGGTCGCAGAGCGGGTGACGATTCGCGGCTGGGCGCAGACGGTGCGCGACCAGAAGCGCATGCAGTTCGTGATCGTCCGCGACGAATCGGGACTGGCCCAGGTGGTGCTGGGAAAGGACGAGCCGCCGAGCGAGCTCAACGAGCAGGTCTCGATGCTGACGGTCGAGTCGGCGGTGACCGTCACGGGGACGGTGGTGGCCGATGAGCGGGTGAAGCTGGGTGGCCTCGAGCTGAAGCTCGATCGCCTGGAGGTCGACTCGCCGGCCGAGCCGGAGCTTCCGATCGCGCCCGACTCGGCCCTGGACAAGCGCATCGACTGGCGCTATCTGGACCTGCGCCGCCCCGACCGGCGGCTGATCTTCCAGGTGCAGACGACAGCCGAGCACGCGATGCGGGAGTTCTGGGGAGAGAACGGCTTCATCGAGATACACACGCCCAAGTTCATGGGCTCCGCCAGCGAGTCAGGCGCGGAGCTGTTCAAGGTGGACTACTTCGACCGCACCGCCTACCTGGCGCAGTCGCCGCAGTTCTACAAGCAGATGGCGATGGCCGGGGGCTTCGGGCGCGTGTTCGAGATCGGGCCCGTGTTCCGCGCGAACCCGTCCTTCACCTCCCGCCACGACACGGAGTTCACGAGCGTGGACATGGAGATCTCCTGGATCGACTCCCACGAGGACGTGATGGCGATGCAGGAGCGCTGGCTCGCGAACGTGCTCGCGGCGGTAAAGGACGTCCACGGGGAGGAGATCGCGCGGACGTTCGACACCGAGCTGGTAGTCCCGGAGGTGCCGTTCCCGCGGGTGACGCTCGAGCGGGCCAAGGAGCTGCTGCGCGAGCAGGGCCACGAGGCGCCGGGCCCCGAGCACGACCTCGACCCGCCGAGCGAGCGAGCGCTGTCGGCGATCGTGGAGCAGAAGCACGGCAACGAGTTCGCGTTCGTCACCGACTACCCGACGACGGTGCGGCCCTTCTACCACATGCGCTACCCCGACCGCCCGACCGTGACCAAGAGCTTCGACCTGCTCTGGCGCGGGATCGAGCTGACCACCGGCGCCCAACGCGAGCACCGCTACGGGCAGCTGCTGGCCCAGGCGGAGGACAAGCGCGTGGAGACCGGTCCGATCCAGTACTACCTCGACTTCTTCCGCTTTGGAGCCCCACCCCACGGGGGCTTCGGCTTCGGGTTGACGCGGCTGTTGATGCAGATGCTCGGGCAGGACAATGTGAGGGAGGTCACGTTCCTGTACCGCGGACCCCACCGGTTGGAGCCGTAGGGTCGGTGCACCCGAACGCCTGTCGGTGCACCCGAACGCCTCGGTCAGCGCCTCACGCCGTCTCGAGGTTCATGACCTCGGCCGTACGCTCCTGCGGCGGACCCACGAGGCCACCCTCGATCGGCGTCCCCGCCATGAGCTTCTCGCTGACGAACTTGTCGCAGTCGGCCTTCGAGTCCCACACGGCAGCAATCAGGATGCCGCCCTCGGTCGGCCCTGCGGCGTGGTATGTCTGCCCCGCCGGAAGTCCACTGGGCGGGTGAGCCGCCGCGAGGGTCGTCCGGTACTGCTGCTCGGTTCCGCCCGGCCAGAAGTGCGTTATGAGATACGCCACGATGTTCCCTTCTCGTTGGTTTCCGCCGACCCTACCCGAATGCTCGGTGACAGCCACAGCCGCCCTAACCCCGTGTGCTGCCTCCCCGTCAAAGCCCAAACGCCTCCGCCAGCAGCTCTTAGGACCTTCGCCGTGCCTCATGCTCGTAGGTGATGCTCACGACGATCGCCTCCTCGGCGCCGTATTTTAGGACCACATCTTCCAGCTCGGCGCGGACCGTGGTGGGTGCGCCGAGCACGGCACGCCGCTCGGAGCGCGGCTGTCCGGGGGTGCGGTCGTCGGCAGCCAGGAACTCGAGAGCCTTATCGGGCGGCGGCACCGCGATCGATTCGCCGCGCCGGAGGAGCGTGAAGGTCATGCGTCCGCTCGCGGCCAGCCGCCGGGCCTCCTCGTCTGTCTCGGCGCAGATCAGCCAAACGCCCACCGCGGCTTGAGGTTTCCGTTCGGCGTGTTCGTGTTCGGCGAAGCGCTCGCGATAGAGCGCGGTGATCTCCGCTCCCTTGGGGTTGATGAAGTCGGCGAACACATACGGCAGCCCCAGCTCGGCCGCCCACAGCGCGCTCTGCGGGGAGGAGCCCAGCAGCCACGGCTCGGGCCGCTCGGGGCGTCCGGGCAGCGTCTTTGCCAGGCGCGCGAAGGGGTGGTCCGGCGGGAGGGTGTCATCGAGATAGCCCAGCAGCTCCGCGAGCTGCTGGGGGAAGTCGTCCGGGGCGGCCTGGCGCCGGTCGCGCTGCAGGGCGAAGGCGGTAAGGGGCTCGCTGCCCGCGGCGCGGCCGAGCGCGAGGTCGATGCGGCCCGGGAAGAGGCCGGCCAGCAGGCTGAAGGTCTCAGCCACCTTGAGAGGGCTGTAGTGAGGGAGCATGACCCCGGTGGGGTCGGACCGATCAGCGCCTCGGGACTTGGGCCGGCGAGCATCGGGCCGCCGTGGTGCTCGGCCACCCAGTAGCGGTGATAGGAGAGCCGATCCGACAGGCGCGCCAGGTCGAGCGTGTTCTGCAGCGCCTGTGGCCCTGAGGATCCCTCCGAGATCGGAGACTGGTCGAGGACGGAAAGGCGAAAGGGCGCGGCCATCGTCGCCTGCGCGGAGCGTCCGACCACGACTACCCGGAGCGTCCGACCACGCCTACCGCCCCACGCAGACCCACGCATCCGATGCACGCGACGCAACCCACGCAGTTCACACACCCGATGCACGCAACGCAGGCCACACAGCCACTGCTCCCGATCCCAGCGGCGATCGCGGCGCTTCCAAGGACGGCGGCGCTTAAGAGGACACCAGCGCCCCCGACTACGCCGGCGCTTGCCACCGTGCCCGCGCTGCCGATGACTCCCGCGCTCGCGACCGTCCCAGCGCTGCCGACGACCCCCGCGCTCGCCACCGTCCCGGCGCTTGCGATCACGCCCGCACTGTTGTCGGTGCCGGCGCTGCCAGCGAACGCTGCGCTGCCTGACAGGGACGAAGGCTCGCCGTTCTGCAACATGGTCAGCAGAGATAGCACGTCAGCACGGCCTGATGATGTGCTCCGCTGACGCCGACTCTGCCCGCCCCACCGAGGTTCCCGGCAGAACCCGTCGGGCTCGTAGCGTCCGTCCGCAGCCACGTCTACCTTCAGGCCATGCTCCTGAACGAACTGACCGACGGCATGGAGATCGACCAAGTCCTCCTGGTCCGCGATGCCGAGCGCCGGCAGCGGCGCGACGGCGGCGACTACCTGCGTCTGCAGCTTGGCGATCGCACCGGCGCAGTTGCCTGCATGGTGTGGGAGGAGCTCGCGGAGGTGGAGGAGCTGGCGCGCGCCGGGGCCACCGTGACGGTACGCGGTCGCTACACCGTGCACCCCCGCTTCGGACCACAGATCAACCTGCGCGGTCTGGAGGCGGCCGCGCCGGGGACGTTTGACCCCGAGGACCTGCTCGACGGCCCGACCCGCGATGTAGGGCAGATGGAGAACGAGGTGCGCGAGCTGCTGGACACGATCCAGGAGCCGCACCTGCGCACCCTGCTCGAGCATGTGTTCGGGGAGGATTCAGAGATGTGGGCCGGCTACCGCGTAGCGCCGGCGGCCAAGTACTACCACCAGGCCTACCGTCACGGCCTGTTGGAGCACTGCCTCGGGGTTGCCCAGGCGGTGAGCGCAATCAGCGCCACGTTTCCAGGTATTGACCGCGACGTCGCCGTGACCGGTGCGCTGCTGCACGACATCGGCAAGCTCGAGGCGTACACCGACGACCCCCAGAACATCGACCTCACCGACGCCGGCAGGCTGCATGGGGAGATCGCGCTGGGCTACTACCGAATCCGCCGCGCGATCGAGCAGATCGAGGACTTCCCACCGGAGTTGGCGCAGGCGGTGTGTCACATCATCCTCTCCCACCACGGCGCGCTCGAGCACGGCAGCCCAGTTGTGCCGTGCACGCGAGAGGCGACGCTCGTGCACATGATCGACAACCTGGGCGGGCGCCTCGGAAGCTTCGACCGCCTCGAGAAGGAGCTCGCTCCCGGCAGGCGCTGGTCGGGATTCGACCGCGCGATCGGCGCGGGTGCGTTCTTTGCCGAGCGTGGCTGCGAGGACCGATCGGCTCCACCGGGGCACACAGTCCAGCGGACTGGATCGGAGACGGTGGCGGGGAGCACCGCCACCGAACGCCCGGGCGCCGCCGCGGAAGGCGATGGTCAGCGTGACGGGTCGTCGGCCCCCGCGCGCGAAGCGGCCTGAAAGTTCGCAAATAGCGGTTGCCCTGACGACTCGCGCCACAACCGTCTCCCCGTCGGGTTCTATGGTTGGGAGGGAATGGCAAAGGACACCGAGAAGCTGATCCGCCAGCTGTCGCTGATCTCCTACCTGATGGCCGAGCGGCGACCTGTGACGGCTCTCGAGATCCGGCGCGACGTGGAGGGGTACAGCGGCATGAACGAAGACGCGTTCGCGCGGCGCTTCTACGCCGACCGCTCAGAGCTGGAATCGCTGCGTATCCAGCTGACCGTCGAGCGGCCCGCCGACGGGGCGGCCGAGCAGGAGAACTACTCGCTGCGCCCGGAGAACTTCCATTTGTCCCCGATCGCGTTCACTGACAACGAGCTCGCCGCGCTGCAGACGGCGCTCAGCCTGCTGGACGGCGAATTCGCCTACGCCGAGCCGCTCCGCCTCGCCCTCCAGCAGATCACCTGGGGGCGTCCCAGCCCGCTGCGTGCGCCGGAGCAGCGCTCGGTTGCGCTCGGCATCACGGCCTCCGCGGGCGGCCAGGAGCTCTCGGCGCGCCTGGCGAAGGTGGAGACGGCGATCTTCCGCAACAAGACGATCCTGTTCGACTACTACACGATGGAGCGCGACGAGGTGGGCCCCCGCCGCGTGGATCCCTACCACCTGCTGTTCCAGGGCGGTCAGTTCTATCTGCTGGGGTATTCCCACGAGCGCAAGGCGGTCCGGGTGTTCCGCCTGTCGCGCATTCGCGGCAAGGTCTCCTACGCAACCAAGGCCGAGCACGACTTCCGCCGGCCCGCGGACTTCGACCCGCGCGCGTACGCCAACCGCGCCGACTGGCAGCTCGGCGAGGAGCGGGGAGTGGCCGAGATACTCATCTCCGAGCGGATCGCTTGGCAGGTCGAGCGCCACTTCGGCCGTTACGGGGAGATTCGCGTGCAGGACGAGGGCGAGCAAAGCTTCCTCACCGGCTACTCGAGCCCGCGGGGCATCATCTCGTGGTTGCTGGGCCTCGGTGTCCACGCCCATCTGAGGGGACCGAAGGAGCTGACCCGGGAGTTCGAGCGAAGGCTGGCGCTGCTCGAGGAGCGCCACGCGGAGACCCTCCCGGGCGCCGAGGCAAAGGCCACCCCTCTCGCCGGCGGCTCGCGTGTCTCCGCCCCCAGTCGGGTTCGCGCGGGGCGTGGAGCGTGCTCGGCAGGCGTTGAGGCCGATGAGGCGTCCGTCCGCGGGCGCGATGCAGCGATCCGGCCCGAGCGCTTCGCGCGTCTGGTGACGCTCGCGAGCATCCTCATCAAGGCGGGACGCGCGGGCGAGCGCGTGGCGGTGAGTGAAGTCTGCGAGCGGTTGCAGCTCAGCGAGGAGGAGCTGCGCGAGGACGTGAACGTCCTGAACGTCGTCAACTTCGGCGGCGGCTCATACGTGCTGTACGCGGAGATCAACGAGCAGGAGGGCGAGATCGAGGTCGACCCGGAGCCCTACAGCGACAACTTCGACCGACCGGCCCGCCTGCTGCCCGTCGAGGCCAAGGCGTTGGTCGCCGCCATAGACCTGATCGGCGAGCACCTCCCCGCGGGCTCGCTCACCTCCGCGCGCGAGAAGATCGTCGCTGCGCTCGGGGAGGACCCGATGGAGCAGGGCCTTCAGGTCGCGCGAGCCGGTGGAGACGACTCTGGTGTTGCGCGCCTCGTCTCCGGCGCGATCATGGAGCGGAAGATCGTGGAACTGGAGTACTACAAGGAAAACGAGGACGAGCTGTCGCTGCGCACGGTCGAGCCCTACGCCTTGACGAACGGCCGCGAGGGATGGTACGTCGCGTCGTTTGACCCCGAGCGCGGCGGCATGCGGCATTTCCGCCTTGACAGGATCAAGCAGGCCACGGTCACTGAGGAGACCTTTGAGCCGCGCCCGGAGGTCGACCCCGCGGCGGAGGTCGATGGCTGGCTGCGCACCGGCGAGGTGCAGGCGTCGCGCAGCGCTCGCGTGTGGGTCTCCCCCGAGCGGGCGCGCTGGGCGCGCGAGGCGCGGCGGGTGGTCGAGGAGCGAAGCGACGGAGCGGTCGTCGTCGAGCTGAGCTTCGCGGGCGTCGACTGGCTCGTGCGAGAGATCCTCAAGGAAGCTGGGGACGCTGCGGTGCTCGAGCCCGATGATGCGCGCGAGGCCGTCCGGGCAGCGGTCGCCCGCCTTCGTGAGGCCTACGACCAGCCGGCCGGGCGCCGCTCTCCAGACCGGCGAGCGAGGCTCGTCACGGCCCCGTAGGCCGCAGGCGAAGCCGAGTGGCCCCTCACGATGAGCCGCCGCGAGCAGATCAAGATGTCCGCGGCGGAGGTTGCGTCGTTCCTCGCCGAGCAGCGAACCGCGACCTGCGCCACGGTTGGCCCGCGTGGGTGGCCACACGTGATGCCACTGTGGTATGTGCTGCGCGAGGTCGCGGACGGCGGTCCTTCACCGCGGGTGTGGGCGTGGACATATGGGGTATCGCAGAAGGTGCGCAACCTCGAGCGCGACGCGCGCGCCACGTTGCAGGTCGAGGCGGGGGAGGCCTACGAGGACCTGCGCGGGGTTATGCTCGAGTGTGAGGTCGTCGTCCACCGGGACCTCGATACGGTCGCGCAGCTGGGCGCCGCTATCCTGCTGCGCAACTCCGTGCCGCGCAGCGTCGAGCCGCCGCTCCAGATGCCGAGCCAGGCGCGCGAGGTCGTCGCCGCCCAGGCCGCAAAACGGGTCGCGCTCGAGTTCGTCGAGCGTCGTCGGGCCACTTGGGACCACCGCAAGCTCGCCGGGGTCTACTGAGAACCTGACTCGGCCAGTTAGCCCCGATAGGCTTCCCCGGCAATGGAGCCGTTGAAGGGTCTCATCCTCTCGGGGGGCAAGGGCACGCGCCTGCGCCCGATCACCCATACGAGCGCCAAGCAGCTCGTGCCCGTCGCGAACAAGCCCGTGTTGTTCTACGGGATCGAGGCGATGGCGGACGCCGGGATTCAGGAGGTGGGGATCGTGATCGCTCCGGAGACCGGCGCGGAGATCGAAGAGGCTGTCGGAGATGGTTCGCGGTTCGGCGTCCGCATCTCCTTCATCCCTCAGAACGAACCGCTCGGGCTCGCGCACGCGGTCCTCACCGCGGAGCCCTTTCTCGGCGAGAGTCCGTTCGTGATGTACCTCGGCGACAACCTGCTCCAGGGCGGGATCTCCGACCTGGTCGCGGCCTTCCGTGAGCACTCGCCGGACGCATTGATCCTGCTCACGCCCGTCCCGGACCCACAGAACTACGGCGTCGCCGAGCTCGCCCCCGCCCCGCCCGGCGAGACCGGCCGAGTTGTGCGCCTCGTCGAGAAGCCGGCCCGGCCCGCCACAGACCTGGCTCTTGTCGGCGTGTACATGTTCGCGGCGGCGATCCACGCCGCCGCGCGCGCGATCGTGCCGTCGGCTCGCGGGGAGCTCGAGATCACCGATGCGATCCAGCATCTGCTCGACGCGGGGATGCGCGTCGAGCCGCACATCGTGCGGGGCTGGTGGAAGGACACCGGTCGGTTGGAGGACATGCTCGAGGCCAACCGCCTCGTCCTCGACAACCTTTCTGAGCGGGTGGACGGCGAGCTGATCGACTCGCGTGTGGACGGGCGGGTGGTCATCGAGTCTGGCGCTCGCCTGGAACGCACAACCGTGCGCGGTCCTGCGATCATCGGAGCGAACGCGCGGCTGAGCGACTGCTACGTCGGCCCCTACACGGCGATCGGCGAGCGGTGTGAGATCTCGGGCTCAGAGGTCGAGCACTCGATTCTGCTCGCCGGTTGCTCGGTCTCTGACCTTGACGGGAGGATGGAGTCCTCGTTGCTCGGCCGCAACGTGACCGTGCGCCGTGGCGACCGCCAGCCGCGCGCGTATCGCTTCATGGTCGGTGACAACTCCGACATCTCGATCCCGTGAGGCTGCTGGTAACCGGAGCCTCCGGGATGCTGGGTCGCGATGTGATGCGCGCGGGGGAGCGCGCAGGATGGGAGCTCGTGGGCCTCCCCCGCCGCGAGCTCGATGTCGCCGACGCGGCCGCGGTCGAGAGAGCCTTCGAGCGCCTCCGTCCCGACGCTGCGGTCAACTGCGCCGCTTGGACCGATGTCGACGGAGCCGAGACCGATCCTCGGCAGGCGCGTGCGGTCAACGCGACCGGCGCCGGAAACGTTGCGCGGGCGGCGGCCGCGGCAGGTGTTCAGCTGGTGCACGTCTCCACCGACTACGTCTTCGCTGGCGACGCTCCCCTCGACGCGACCGGTGAGCCGCGAGCCTACGTGGAGTCCGATCCCACCGGGCCTCGTTCGGTCTACGGGGAGACCAAGCTCGAAGGCGAGCTCCAGGTGCTCGCCGCGTCTCCTCGCCACGCGGTTGTGCGCAGCTCGTGGCTGTTCGGCGTGGACGGACGCAACTTCGTCGCCACGATGCTCCGTCTCGCAGGGGAACGCAACCAGCGCGCGCCGGCCGATCGGAGATCGGCCAGCGCCGGCCCGACGCTGGCGTCCGTGCAGGTGGTCACCGACCAGGTCGGTTGTCCCACCTGGACCGGCCATCTCGCCCCGGCGCTGCTCGGGCTGATCCAGCGCGAGATTTCAGGCCTCGTCCATCTCGCGGGCGCGGGGCAGGTCTCCTGGAACGGCTTCGCCCGCGAGATCTTCCGCCAGGCGGAGGTTGCCTGCCGCGTCGAGCCCGTCACCACGGCACAGATGGCGCGCCCGGCGCCCCGGCCCGCGTGGTCGGCGCTCGAGTCCGAGCGCGAGGATGTCGTGCCGATGCCCGACTGGCGCGACGGTCTTGCGGGATATCTGGCGGCGCGGGCTGGGATGATGCGGGCATGAAGCTTCTCGTGTGCGGCGGCGCCGGTTTCATCGGATCCACCTTCGTCCGTCTGCGCCTGCTCGAGCATGGTGACGAGGTGACAGTGCTCGACAAGCTCACCTACGCGGGGCGAGAAGAGAATCTCAAGGACTTCGCCGACCATCCGAGCTTTCGCTTCCTGCGCGGCGGGATCGAGGACCCCGCGGCGGTCGCCGGCGCCATCGACGCGGGCTCACCTGAGGCGATCGTCAACTTCGCCGCCGAGACGCACGTCGACCGCTCGATCGCTGAGCCCGATGCGTTCGTGTCCACCCACGCGCTCGGCACCTACGTGCTCCTGGAGGCGGCGCGCACGCACGGGCCACGCTACGTGCAGGTGTCCACCGACGAGGTCTACGGCTCGACCGACGTCGGCACGTTCACAGAGGACTCTCCCCTGCGCCCCTCCTCCCCCTACTCGGCCACCAAGGCGGGCGCCGACCTACTCGTCCAGAGCTACTCCCACACCTACGGGCTGCCCACTGTCATTTGTCGTGGCTCGAACAACTACGGCCCGTACCAGTATCCCGAGAAGCTGATCCCGTTGATGATCCTGAATGCCCTACACGGGGACCCGCTGCCGGTGTATGGCGACGGCATGCAGGTGCGCAACTGGATTCACTGCACCGACTTCGCCAGAGCGATCGGCCACGTGCTCGAGCACGGCACCATGGGTGAGGTGTACAACGCGGGCGGCCCCGACGAGCAGACCAATATCGCCGTTGTCAAGCGCATAGTCGAATTGACGGGCGCCGAGGAATCGCAGATCGAGCACATCTCCGACCGACCCGGACACGATCGCCGGTACTCGCTCTCCTCCGAGAAGGTCCGCGCGCTTGGCTGGACCCCACGCGTGCGCTTCACCGACGGCCTCGAGCAGACGGTCGCGTGGTACCGCGAAAACCCCTGGTGGTGGGAACCGATCCGCTCGGGCGACTATCGCAAGTACTACGAACGCCAGTACGGGCGCTCACTGGGGTGATCCTGCCCGCTCGGCCCTCCGGCACCTCGGCCGGTCACTGCAGGCTCGAGATCTTCCACTTTCCGCCTTCCTTCACCAGCAACAGCGTGCTCGAGCGGGTCTTGCCCATGTAGACGCTCTTCACGCGCGCGCTCGCCGTGCGCCGCCCGCCCGCAGCGCCCACCTGGATCGACTGCACGCTCAGTTCGAAGCTGTCCACCTCCCCGAGTTGGTTCTTGATCGCCTGCCTGCACCCCCCGCGCGCACCGCTCAGCCGCGTCACGACGGCACTCGCGAGATCGTTCGCGCAGATCTTCTGTTCGTTGGCGGCCGTCGCGTCGGCCTGTAGGTTCGAGATCGCCTGCGCGACTTCGTGTTCTTCCCCCTTGAAGGCGGTCGAGACCGAGACCGTGTTGCCGCAGGCGGACAGGCCCACCCCGAGCAGTAAGGCACAGAGCGGCGCGAGGGTACGCTTGACCGGGACACTCATGCCGGCGCAGAGACTACGCCCCCGGCCAGGAGCAGGCGCCATGCGACCTCCCGCGTGCGAACGCGGCCATCGTGTGCTCAGGCTGGCCCCCGGTGCGAACGCGGCCGTCGTGTGCTCAGGCTGGCCCCCGGCGCGAACGCGGCCGTCGTCTGCTCAGCGCCGCTCGTCGTTGCGCCGGTAGCCCAGCCGCGCGGAGATGCGGTCGGCCGTGGACACGAGGTGCGGGCCCAGCGCGTCGACCATCTCCTCCAGCGAGATCATCGAGCTGTGCGCCGCCATGTTGACCGCGGCGACCACCTCTCGGTCCTCGTTGCGCACGGGCGAGGAGATCGAGTACAGCCCGGGAGCTAGCTCCTGGTCGTTGACCGCGAAGCCGGCTGCCCGCACCTCGTCGAGCTCGTCGCGTAGCGCTTTCTTGCTCGTGATCGTGTTTGGGCCCCGCTTGGTCAGTTTCATCGAAGTGAACAGATCGCGCTGCTCGGAGTCGGGCAGGTTCGCCAACAGCAGCTTGCCCAACGAGGTGCAGTAGGCCGGCAGGCGCGAACCGGGACGCAGGTTGAGGTCGATCTCGCTCTGCCCGCGGCGGAAGCTGCGCACGCGGTCGACGTACAGGACGTCTTCGCCGTCGAGTACCGCGAGGCTCACGGTGTAGGAGGTTCGCTCGCGCAGCTCCTCCAGATACGGGCGGGAGTGCTCGCGCAGTCCGGTGGAGTTGAGCGCCGACATCCCCAGGTCGGTCACGCGCAGGCCCAGGCGGTACTTGCGCGAGGCGCCCTGCTCGAGGTAGCCCAATGCGACGAGCGTGATCACATAGCGGTGCGTGGTGGAGCGGCTCATGCCGAGATGATCGGCGATGTCGGCGATGCCGAGCACCGGGCGCGCGGGCGTGAAACAGCTGAGGATCGCGAGGCCACGCTCGAGCGACTGCGAGTAGCGCGGCTCGCGCAGGCTGGGAATCGACCACGCGGCCTCCTGCGGGTTCTTCGTTGGCTTGGAAGCTTTTGAACTTGTTCTAGGCATTTGGCTTGGTTCCCGTCCTTGTCCTTGAGACCGTTCCATGTCTGGGAACGGCTGCTCCGATGGAGCATCCCACTTTGGTCCCCTGTGGGCGCCAGGCATAGACACTGCGAGTTACATCATAAACAATCAACGTGCCTAGTGGCAGTTAGCTTGCGCTCACGCCGGCTCGAGGGTCTCGCTGCCCCCGCGGAGCTTCAGCTGCGTGACGCCGGCGGTCTGCTCGGCGAAGTGCTTGCTCAGCATCGTTTGCTGATCCTGGTAGCTGGATCCCACGTCCTCGCCATACAGCACGTCCGGGTCAGCTGTCATGCGCTCGAACGCGAGCTTGCAAACCGGCTGGCGGTGCTCGACCATGAAGGACACATCACGAGCCCGCACCTCGAGCGCGGCCCGGCTGCCGCGAGCCTTCCGGTGCCGGGAGTAGCCGAATCCCGGATCGAAGAAGCCCGCGTAGTGAGTACGAAGCTCTCCGGCGGTCGGATCGTAAGCGAGCATCTCGGCCGCATAGGACGGTGGGATGCTCACTCCCTCTGCCGAAAGCAACAGGTAAAAGATCTCGGGCTCGAGCACGATGCGCCCCCCGGTCTCGGGGTGCACGGGCTCCCAGTAGTCCTGCCACCTCAGCCCTCCTACCTTTGTGAGGTCGATCGGCAGGCTGTTCTTCTTGGCACGGTACCCGACGATCGAGTCCGATGGACCGGACACGTCCAGACTGAGGAACAGCCCGTCGTCGAGCGACAGCGCAGATCCATGGACAGGGTGGGACTCCAGGTACAGCAGGGGAGTTTCCTTATGAAGAGCGACCAGTTCGGAATCGCAGAGGCGAGCGTCTCCGCAGATCAACCGCACCTGGTTCAACGCGAGACCGGTCCTCACGCGGATGGCGAATGTGAGGGGGACGATCTCGAGGTAGAGCCTGCCGTGATATCCGGCAGCGATCTCGTCGAAGCGGTGACTGCGGTCGGTGAGCACGCGCGTAAAGACATCCAGACGCCCGGTCGAGCTCTTGGGGTTGGCCTTTGCGTGGATCTCCGCTGGCAGACGGAGTTGCTCCACCAGCGGAACGAGATAGGGACGGTTGCGCTCGAGCGTGGCGCCGTCACGGAGATCGATCTTCTCGAATGCCACGCCCTCGACCTTCTCCTCGACCGCCGAATCGCTGTCAGGTAGGAAGCTGCACCGCAGCGCCCACGCGTGGTCACCGAGTCGAAGATCGACGCTCGCGGGCTGAACCGCGTCCGGAAGGATCCGCCAGTCGCCCGCGAGGATCCACTCGTGCGAGACGGCGTCTCGCAGGCGCTGGGATGGCAGTACCCCCTTGTCCATGCATCGTGGAGTCTATGTGGCGCGGGCCGCTTCGACGCCGGTGCGCGGGCCGCTTCGACGCCGGCGCGCGGGCCGCTTCGACGCGGCGCGGGAGGCGAACAACGGGGCACGCTAGCTTGCAAGCGTGTTGACCGCCGCGCATTGCTCGACGCCTCTCACCGGTCCCCGAGGTGGTCTATGCGGGGATGCCCTTTACTTGTGTGATGCAGGCTCTCCGCCCGAGCTACCCGCCCCCCCGACGTGTCGGTCACAAGGGGGCCGCCCACATCGAGCCCGGGAACACGCTTGCGAGCTTCGATGCCGCACTGCGCCACGGCGTGGACATGATCGAGCTCGACGTGCTGAGCAAGCATGCCGATGGCAGCGGGCCCCTGCTCGTCGCCCACGACTACGAAGACATGCACGCGCGCACGCCCCTAAGCTTCGCGCGGGCGCTGGAGCACCTGGCGCGCGAGGAGTTCGCCGGGGTCGAACTCGACGTCGACGTGAAGCTGCCGGGCTATGAGCTCCGCGTGCTGGCGGATCTGCGCGACTTCGGCCTGCTTCCTCGCACGCTCGTCAGCGGCATGTTCCCCGCGGGCTTGGCCCGGATCCGCGCGGCCGAGCCGGCGCTTCGCCTCGGCTGGTCGGTACCGCGGGTGCGCCGCGACTACACCACACACCTGCTCACCGCCATCCCCGCGCTGGCCCTGCTCACCGGCTACCGGGCGACGCTCCCGCGCCGTAGCCGCACCGCGCTGCGGGAGGGCCGCTTCGATGCGATCATGGCCCACTGGCGTGTGGTCTCCGCGGCGCTCGTGCGCGCTGTGGCCGAGGGTGGCGGGGAGCTGTACGTCTGGACGGTGGACGACGCGAGGATGATCGCCAAGCTGACGAACATGGGCGTCGACGGCATCATCACGAACGACCCCCGCCTGTTTCAGGTTCGGGCCTGAGCGTCGCGGCCTGACTGAGAACCCGTGTCAGAACGAGGGTTGCCGCAGGCTATCAGCCGATCGAGCAGGTAGCCGCGCTGAAATGAGGCGGATCCGCGCCAGACACGCTCTTGTGTCCGGCCGTCGTCGCCCGCGAAAGGGATTCGAGGACCCTCGTACCCTTCCGCCACTGGAAGCTCACGACCCCCCGCAGCTTGAACGCCGGCTTGCCGGGGACGGGGACGAGCTGAAAGCTCCGTCCGGCTTCGAGTGCCAACTTGGCCGAGCCCACGGCCACGAAGCGCGGGGCCGAACCGGTGACGAGGTCGACGAACCGTTTGGTGGCACTGCTCAGGTACTGGAGGCGGAAGCTCATGTACATCGTCTCACCAGCCTGGCCGTTGCCGGGCATCGATCCGCGAATTCCGACCGTATCGGGTTGGTCGGAAGGACTGCACACGTTGATCGTGGCCCACAGCTGCGGGGACTTGAGCAGCGCGTTCTTGCTCGCGCTCGTCTTTGTCGCCGACGACGAGCGCGATGCCGCGAGCGCGGGGGCTGGCAGGAGCAGGACGAGCGCGCCCAAAGACGAGTAGAGCCGGTTCCGCAGGGCCATACTGTGAAGATACCGCTGGGGTGCGTAGAGGTGCGGTCATGGGCGCTCGCCAATGTTCCCATGTGATATTTGTGGCACGATGGCTGGGATGCGCTCAGGGGAGGTGGTGGAGTTGCTCGGGCGGGTGCCCGCGTTCTCCACGCTCGTGCATAGCGATCTTGAGCGGATCGCCCAGTTGGCGGTGCCGCGCCAGTTCGAGCCCGGCGAGGTGGTGTTCCGCGAGGGCGACGCGAGCGACACCTGCTACGTGGTGCGCGCGGGGCACGCGCGTGCAATCCACGAGCACGGCGACGGGCGCACGATCACGCTGGCGACCTTCGGACCGGGGGACATCTTCGGTGAGCTCGCGATGTTCGAGGACGAGCTTCGCTCCGCCACCGTGGAGGCGATCGAGCTGACCAGCGTGGTGGCGGTGCTCGGTCCGGACATGCGCAAGCTGATGACCCAGCACCCCGAGATCTCCATGCGTCTGGTCGTCGCCCTCGGCAGACGTCTGCGCGATACCAATGAGCGTCTCTCGCGCCAGTCCTTCCAGACGGTGCAGAGCCGTGTGGCGGTCGTTCTGAGCGAGCTCGTCGCGCAGGAGCTCGCCGAGAAGGGAAGCCCGATTCCTGCCGAGAGCGAGGATGGGGTCGGGGGGAGCGCCGCAAGCGGGCCCCCAGGCCAAGTGGAGTCCGCTTCCCCGCGGTCTGACACGTGGCCCCGGGGGGACGTGCTGGTCACCGCCACACAGGCCGACCTGGCGCAGCTGGCGGGTTCCTCGCGCGAGTCGGCCAGCCGCTTCCTGGCCGTGCTGGAGCGCGCCGGGGTCATCTCCCAGGGTAGGGGACGTCTCGTCGTGCACGACCCGGAGGCGCTGAAGCAGTATGTCTTCTAAGCGCCGGCGCAGGCAGCCGGCGCGAGAGATCTCGGCCGGGGGCGTGGTCGTGCGCGGGGAGCAGCCGGTCGGTGAGGCGCCGGTGGCCGGCGAGGCGCCGTTGGCCGGCGAGGCGCCGGTCGCCGGCGAGGCGCAGGTCGTCGTTATCGTCCCGACCCGGCGCGCACCCGACGGCTCGCGCGTGCTGGCTCTGCCCAAGGGGCACATCGATCCCGGCGAGACCGTCCTCCAGGCGGCGGAGCGCGAGGTGCGCGAGGAGACGGGCATCGTGGCTGAGCCGGTGTGTGAGCTCGGCAAGGCGCGTTATTGGTACAGACGGGACGGTCGCACGATCTCGAAGTCCGTGTCCTTCTACCTGTTCAGGCATGTCGGGGGCGACACCGAGAAGCACGACGACGAGGTCGAGGAGGTCCGCTGGATCGGGTTGAGGGACGCTCAGTCGGCGCTCACCCACGCCTCGGAGCGCGAGATGGTGGTGCGCGCGCTCGCCCGCTTGGAAGAAGGTGGGCCCAAAGACCGGTAGCCTGGCGTCGGTGCAGGTCTTGAACTTCTATTCGACGATCTTCGCCGACGAGCTCAAGCGGGGCCGCAAGACGGCGACGATCCGCCTCGGAGACAAGTCGGGCAAGTACCGCAAGAACCAGGCGGTGCTTGTGACGATCGGCTACCAGTACTCGCCGCGGGAAAGAATCTTCGAGGCGGTGATCGACCAGGTCGAGGTGATGAAGGTGTCAGACCTCTCGCCCCGCGACATCAAGCACGACAACCCCGAGTTCCGCCGCCACGAGGAGCTGATCCACTTCCTGGAGCAGATCTACGGGCGGGACGTGTCCATGGACGACACGGTCACGGTCGTGCGCTTCTCGCAGATCCTCGATAAGCCCACGGGCATGACCGAGGCGATGAAGGGGTTCGGGGGGGCACAGAACTGACGAAGCACGCGGCCGCCGTGGCAGCGCGGGGGCAGGTTTCTTGGCACTCCTCCAGTCCGAGTGCCAGTCAAGCCTTGAAGAACCCTGCGCTTCGTATATATTGAGAGCGCAGTTGGCACTCTCCCCCCGAGAGTGCCAAGGGCGGTTCGATCCTCGACATGAGGAGCGCGAGCCGCAGGTTGCATTCTCTAGATGGAGGTTTTTCGATATGAAGCTCAAGCCCCTGGGGGATCGCCTGATCGTGCGGGCGATCGAGGAGGACGACAAGACCGCGAGCGGCATCGTCCTACCCGATACGGCCAAGGAGAAGCCGCAGAAGGGCACGGTCGTAGCAGTCGGCGACGGCAAGCTCGACGATGATGGCAAGCGCATCCCGCTGGAGGTCAAGAAAGGCGACGAGGTCCTCTACAGCAAGTACGGCGGGACCGAGATCAAAGACCCCGACAACGGGGAGGATCTGCTCGTACTGCGCGAGTCAGACGTCCTCGCCAAGGTCGCATAAGGAGATCTGAACTGAAATGGCACACAAGGAGCTGAAGTACAACTCAGAGGCGCGCAAGGCGCTCGAGGCCGGCGTTGACGCGGTCGCGAATGCGGTCAAGGTCACGCTCGGTCCCAAGGGCCGCTACGTGGTGCTCGACAAGAAGTTCGGCGCTCCCACTATCACCAACGACGGTGTCACCATCGCCCGCGAGATCGAGGTCGAGGACGTCTTCGAGAACCAGGGCGCCCAGCTCGTGCGCGAGGTGGCGACCGCCACCAACGACGTGGCGGGCGACGGCACCACCACTGCCACCGTGCTCGCGCAGGCGATCGTGCGTCAGGGCCTGAAGAACGTCGCGGCCGGCGCCAACCCGCTGGCGCTCAAGCGCGGCATCGAGAAGGCTGTCGATGAGGTGGTGGCCAACATCGCCTCGCAGTCCAAGGAGGTCTCCGGCAAGGACCAGATCGCCCGCGTGGCGACGATCTCGGCCGGAGACGAGGCCATCGGTGACGTGATCGCGGACGCGATAGAGAAGGTCGGCAAGGACGGCGTGGTGAACGTCGAGGAGGGCCAGACGTTCGGGATGGACCTCGAGTTCACCGAGGGAATGCAGTTCGACAAGGGCTACATCTCCCCCTACATGGTCACCGACCAGGACCGTATGGAGGCCAACCTGGAGGACCCCTACATTCTCATCGCCAACCAGAAGATCGGCTCCGTGCGAGACTTGCTGCCGGTCCTCGAGGCCGTGATCCAGAGCGGCAAGCCCCTCCTGATCATTGCCGAGGATGTCGAGGGCGAGGCGCTCGCGACGCTCGTTGTGAACAAGCTCCGCGGGACGTTCACCGGTGTGGCCGTCAAGGCGCCCGGATTCGGCGACCGCCGCAAGCGGATGCTCGAGGACATCGCGATCCTCACGAACGCCGAGGTGATCACCGAGGAGATGGGGCTGAAGCTGGAGAACACCCAGCTCTCCCAGCTCGGCCGCGCCCGCCGCGTGGTCGTGGCAAAGGACACGACCACTATCGTCGACGGCGCCGGTGACAGCGGCGCGATCAAGGGTCGCATCAACCAGATCAAAGCCGAGATCGAGAACACCGACTCGGACTTCGATCGCGAGAAGCTACAGGAGCGCCTGGCCAAGCTCTCCGGGGGCGTCGCCGTCGTCAAGGTCGGCGCGGCCACCGAGACCGAGATGAAGGAGAAGAAGCACCGCGTCGAGGACGCGCTGCAGGCCACGCGTGCGGCTCTCGAGGAGGGGATCGTGGTCGGCGGCGGCGTCGCGCTGCTGCAGGCCTCCTCCTCCGTCAGCGTGAATGGCGCCGGCGACGACGATGAGCGAACGGGGGCACGGATCGTGCTGCGGGCGCTCGAGGAGCCCCTGCGTCAGCTCGCTGAAAATGCGGGCCTGGAGGGCTCGGTGGTGGTCAACGACGTACGTAAGGCCAAGAAAGGGCAGGGTCTGAACGCGGCCACCAACGAGATCGTCGATCTCGTGGCCGCTGGCGTGATCGACCCCGCGATGGTCACCCGCTCGGCGCTCCAGAACGCTGCGTCGATCGCCAAGAACATTCTCACCACCGAGGCGATCGTCGCCGAGGTGCACGAGAAGGAAAGCGGCGGCGGCGGCGGCGGCGGCATGCCTGACATGAGCGGGATGATGTAGCTGACGCGCTCAACTGCCGATAAGGCGTCGCGAGGGTCCGGCAAGATGCCGGACCCTCGCCATTTAAGACGCCTGGTCGGCCTCGCTGAGCGGTCGGTGCAGGCCGGCCGAGCTGAGCGGTCGGTCAGGCCGGCCGAGCTGAGCTGAGCTGGGCCTTGGCCTTCGCCCCGGGTCTCCGCTGGAAAGGGCCGAGGCAGCGGCCGACTGCCTATTCGACGTCGGCTACCGAGCGAGGCCCATGCCCGACGTACTTCGCGGTTGGGCGGATCAGCTTGGCCTCCCGCTTCTGCTCGAGAATGTGCGCGGACCAGCCGGCCACGCGTGCGCACGTGAACATCGGCGTGAACAGATCCGGCGGCACTTCGGCCAGGTCCAGTACGACCGCCGACCAGAACTCCACGTTCGTGGCGAGCACCCGGTAGGGTCTGCGTGCGTGGAGCTCCGCAAGGGCCGCCTTCTCCAGTGCCTCGGCCGTCTGGAAGCGGGGAGAGCCCAGTTCCTTGCAGGTCCGTCGCAGCACCCGAGCGCGCGGATCTTCGGCGCGATAGATGCGATGGCCGAAGCCCATCAGCCGTTCACCGCGGTCGAGCGCGTCCGATACCCAGCGCTCGGCGTCGCCGCTCTCTTCGACTCCCTCGAGCATCTTCAGCACACGCGACGGAGCGCCGCCGTGCAGTGGTCCAGACAGGGCGCCCACCGCGGCGGAGAGGGCGGCGGCACAGTCCGCGCCCGTCGAGGCAACGACACGCGCGGTGAAGGTCGAGGCGTTCATGCCGTGCTCGGCCGCCGACACCCAGTACGCGTCGATCGCCTTGACGTGGTCGGGGTTCGCCTCGCCGCGCCAGCGGATGAGGAAGCGCTCAGGAATCGTCCTTCCCTCGTCGATCTCAGACTGGGGCACGGGCGGCTGGCCGGCTTCTCGCGCCGATTGGGCCACGAAGGAGAGGGCCATCACCGAGGCGCGGGCGAGGTTGTCGCGGGCCTCCTCGTCGGTGATGTCGATTAGCTGTCCAAAGCCCCACTCCGGCGCGAGCATCGCGAGGGCCGACTGCACGTCGACGCGGTGATCGCCCGAGCGCACGGTCAGGGCATGCGGTTCGGCCGGCGGCAGGCCGGGCTTGAAATGTCCGTCCACCAAGAGGCCCCAGACGTGCTCGTAGGGTACGGCGCCGACAAGGTTCTCGATATCTACGCCGCGGTAGCGCAACGCACCGCCGGCTTTGTCGGGCTCGGCGATCTCCGTGGCGAAGGCGACGACGCCCTCCAGGCCCGACTGTACCCCTTCAGGGGGAGTCGCCGCGGGGGTGGTCGGGGATTGGGCGGTGGGAGACTGGACCTCGCTCATTGCACTCGCTTTCTGGGCTCGCTGCTTGACGGGGTGGCTGCCTTGTGGGCAGGTACATATCGTCGCAGGAATGGACGCCCAGGTAGGCTCTCCTGACCGACCGATCCGACCGGGGCGGTCGTAGGACCACCCGAGAAGGCATCGCCGAGGAGAAGCCGTGTCCGTGCACGATCTGATGTTCCGCCCGGCGAGCGAGCTCGCTGGCATGGTGCGCTTGGGAGACGTCTCGGCGCGGGAGCTCGTGCAGGCCTCACTCGATCGCATCGAGGAGCTGAACCCCACGCTGAACGCGTTCGTTCAGGTCGACACCGAGCGGGCGCTACTCGCGGCCGAGGAGGTGTCCCCCTGCGACGAGCGCCCGTTTGCGGGGGTGCCGATCGCGATCAAGAACCTCCGCGCTGTGAAGGGCCTGCGCCTCACCGTGCCGGCGCACCTCGACGTCCACGTCGTGCTCGACAACTCCTCGACACACAAGACGCCGTCGATCCAGCGCTGGCTGCTCCGCCATCCGCGCTTCACGCTGCACTTCACGCCCACCTACAGCTCGTGGCTGAACCTCGTCGAGCGTTGGTTCGCCGAGCTTGACCACGAAGTGGATCAAACGAAGCGCACACCGCCCAGTCCGTGATCTCGTCGCCTCGATCCGCACCTTGATCGCCAACTGGAACGGGACCCCAAACCATTCGTCTGGCACAAGACCGCAGACCAAATCCTCGACAGCCTCGCCTCCTACTGCCAGCGGATCAACGACTCAGATGACTAGGACGCCCCGAGCACGGCGGCCATCGGGTGGGGTGTGACCCCCAAGCTTTCGGCGTCGGCGGTCCCGCGGGTGGAGATCATCGGGACCTCCATCAGCTCGGCCTCGTCCCAGGTGGCGAAGGCGCGCGCGCCGGAGATGGTCTCCAGCAGGCGCAGCGCGCGAGAGACAATCGGTGTGGGAACGTGCAGGAGCGGGCGCCTGCGGTTCAGCGAGCGCAGCACCGTGCGCACGAGGTCGTTGTAGCTGAGCGCCTGTGGGCCCGCGAGCTCATAACGCTCGTGACCACCGCCATTGGGCTCGCGCAGGGAGGCGATCA
This sequence comes from uncultured Solirubrobacteraceae bacterium, assembly GCA_963709885.1. Classification (GTDB taxonomy): domain Bacteria; phylum Actinomycetota; class Thermoleophilia; order Solirubrobacterales; family Solirubrobacteraceae; genus Palsa-744. Next base: position 548,546 of record CAVPXY010000004.1, read on the forward strand.
CGCAGTCGGCCACGTCCTCAGCCCAGATCGGCTCATAGACAGCGCGGCCGCGCCCGGACACCGGTACGACCGGGAGCAGGGCCAGGCGCTCCAGCAGCGTGAGCCATGGGTCTCCGGGGGCGTAGACCACCGAGGGGGCAAACACGGTCGAGCGCATGTGTGCCTCACCCACCGCCTGCTCGGCGAGCGCCTTCGCACGCAGGCAGCGGGCGCGCTGGTGGGTGGAGGCGCCGAGCGCGGAAAAGAACACGAAGCGCTCCACCCCCGAGCGCTCGGCTGACTCGACCATCCGCCAGGTGGCGATTCCGTTGAGCTCCTCGATCGACCCCCGCGGCTGATCGCGGATCGAGGCGGCGAGATGCACGACGGTATCGACGCCGCGCATCGCGTTGCGAAATGAGGGCGGATCGGTGAGGTCGCCGAGCGCGATCTGCACGCGAACCCGCTGAGCGCCGAGCCGCCGGGGATCGCGTACGAGGCATCGCACCTGGGCGCCTTCGGCCACGAGACGGCGCAGGACCGCGGAGCCCACGAGGCCGGTGGCGCCGGTAAGCAGCAACATGACCTCAACCTAGCGGAGTCGCTCCGGGCCCAGATGGTTGAGTCAGCAATCATCTAGGATGTGGTCCGGCCGAACACGCCGTCCGTAAAATAGGTTTCTCTTCGGAAGCACCCTCCGCAAACACTCCTCCGCAAAACGAACCAGGAAAGAAGCGAATGGCCTACGTTATCGCTGAGCCGTGCATCGGCACGAAGGACAACTCCTGCGTCGAGGTCTGCCCCGTGGACTGCATCCACCCGACGCCCGAGGAGCCGGGATACGACGCGGCGGAGATGCTCTACATCGACCCCGAGGAGTGCATCGACTGCGATGCCTGCGTTGAGGCCTGTCCGGTCGACGCCTGCTTCGCGGAGGACCAGCTGCCGGATGAGTGGCAGAAGTACACCCAGATCAACGCCGACTATTTCGCCAATAGCAGATAGTCCAGTGCGGACAGGCTAGGCGTAGAAGTGTGAGACGACTCGTTTGGAACGCGTAGAGGGCCAGCCGCCCCGAAGGTGAGGCGTCAGCCCGAGATCATCTCCACGGCTCGATAGTTTGGATCGAGCACGTCGAAGACGGGAACGTCCCCGACCGCTTCTTCGATCAGCGCGCGCAGGCGCTCGGAGTCGAAGTGGTGGGACTGGGGGGCCACGGGGTTGACGGTGATCGCCTTCAGCTCGATCGTCCGTAACACCTCGATCGCAATGCCCTGACGCCGGTACCAACTGGGCGCCCGACCGGACAGGAACACCTTCGTGGGGTCTCCCACGACGATCCTCAGCTCGCGCCCGGCCCGCTCACGGCGGGCGTCCAGCAGCCCCTGCAGGAAGCGCTCGCCCAAGGCGCCGTGCACGACGAGCGTGCTCTCCTGCGCGCGAGTGCGCAGGAGCTCGGCGATCTCTGGGGGCTCGCCGCTCAGGACGAGCTGCCGCGCCGGCACAATCCGTTTCCCCTCCTCGCCCGGCAGCGTGCGGGCCTGCGGTAGTCTGACCAGCTCGACGGCGGCGGTCGTGAGGGCCACGACCTGCTCGATGTCCTCGCTGAGCACGGCTCCTGTCGCCATCACGAGGCCGTCGGCGACCGCCGGCGAGGAGGCGGCACGCCGGTCGATCGCGCCGTCGATCAACACCTGCTCGGCGCCGAGCTCTGCCATCGCTTCGCTCACCGCCTGCACGTCCGCCGCGGCGCTCGGGCCCGCGACTTCGATCGTGCCCTGCTCGTGCAGCTCCCCTACGATCACTTCTCCGAGCGGGGTTCTCACGCCCGTCCGGAGCAGTCGCTCGTGCGGGATCATGCTCGCGTGCAGCAGCGCGTCGGTGGTCGCCACGAGGCTGCCCCGCACGAGGCGGATCCGCGGCTTGACGATGCGCCCGTCGATCACGTCGCGCTCCTCGCCGTCGCGCCCGATCGAGGTCACGCCGACGCGCCGTCCGGCCACCGCGTGCTCGGCCAGGATCGCCGCCAGCGTCTCGGTCTTGCCGGTGTTCTTGGCGAGACCCACCAGCGCCAACCTCCTCGTCGCCGCGACCAGGTCCGCCAGCCGCGCCGCGTTGCTAGTCATCCGCGGTTAGGCGTCCGCCCCCGCCGCTCCCGGTGCCCGGGGTTCGCGAGACGCGGTCCTCAGCGTCGTCGTGGGCCATGCGCGCGGCCAGCTCGCGCACGATGAAGCTCGCCACGTGGTGCGGATAGGTGCCCTTGGAGAAGCCGGCGTCGTAGCCGAGCTCCTTGGCGAGCTCGTTGGACACGCGTGGGCCGCCGCAGGTGAGGATCATCTGCTTGCGTCGTCCCTCCGCTTCGATCATCTCAACGAGCTCGGTGAGGTTTGCGATGTGCAGGTTCTGCTGGGTGACCGTCTGTGAGACGAGGATCGCATCGGCGTTGAGGTCGATCGCTCTGGCGACGAGGACGCTGTTGGGCACCTGGCTGCCCAGGTTGTGCGTCTGGAAGGCCTTGTATCCCTCGAGGCCGTGGTGCCCATGGAAGCCCTTGAGGTTGAGCATCGCGTCGATGCCGACGCTGTGCGTGTCGGTCCCCGTGGCCGCACCGACGATCACGATCGGTCGGCCGATGTGCTCGCTCGCGTACGCTTCGATCTCCCGCTCGCCCATGTACTCGATGTCGAAGCCCTCGCCGCTAAGCGAGGCGTAGTCGACGGTGTGTACGCACTCGCCGAACATCACGAAGTACGTGTAGCCGTCGGTCAGGCGCTGGTAGTGGACGACCTCGGGATGATCGAGACCCATCTTCGCCGCGAGCCCCTGAGCGGCCTTGCGCGCAGCCAGGCCGTAGGGGACAGGCAGCGTGAAGCTGAACTGGACGATCCCGTCGCCGAGATGGTCGGCGTAGGGCTTGACGTGCTCGAGATCGATCTCCCGGCGTGGTGCGTCCGGCGGCGCGGACTGCGCGCTAGACACGGCTCGGCGCCCCCCGCATCAACTCGATCACCGGGTTCAGATAGTCCTCGTGGGTCTCGACAATTCCCTCGGTTCCCCGTCCCTCATCGACCTGCCGCGAGACGTCTCCGAACACTCCCTCCCCGAGTGCCGCAAACAGGCCGATCTCGGCGATCCGCTCGAGCAGCTCGCGTGCTCCGCGCAACACCTCCTGGGCACGCGTCTGCACGATGCCCCCGCGCCTGAACTCGATCTCATCGCCGAGGTCGCGAGCGGAGGCGAACACGTAGTTGACGTTTTCAAGGCCGATGACCCGGTCGTGGACGTGGGGCGTGAAGATTCCCTCGGTCGGGACCCCGATCGTCTGGATGCCCTGGCCGGTCGCGATCGTGACGAGGTTGAACAGCGAGTCGCAGGCGTGGGTGCGGTACAGGTTGCCGTCCATGTGGCGCGTGGGAGGCATGTACTTGACCGGGCAGGCGGGAAACAGCTCGCTCGTGAGCTGCGCCTGGGCCCACTCGAACAACAGGCTGTTGACCACCGGCGTGTCGATCTCAAACGCATCCCCCAACGCGATCTGCTCATCGGGTACGCCCGAATCGAGCGCCAGCTGGCGGTTGATGAACTGCGAGGCAGTCACCGAGGGAGCTGCCTCGACGGCGTCGGCGGTGCGCAGGTAGTTGTCCTCGCCGGTGTTGATGACGACCCCGAAGTGGCCGTTGACCATCCGCGAGACGCGCTGGTCGATGAGGCCGCGCACGGGGTTGATATCGCGGTATAGGATCCCGTAGAGCGCATCGTTGACCATGTTGTCGAACCCCTCGATCGCACCCATCGCAGCGATCTCCGGCATGCACAGGCCCGAGCAGAAGCTCGACAGCCGCACATAGCGCCCGTTCTTGGCGGACCACTCATCGAGCGCTCTGCGCATGATGCGGAAGTTGGCCTGAGTGGCAAATGTCCCGCCATAGCCCTCGGTCGTTGGGCCGTATGGCACGTAGTCGAGCAGGCTCTGTGCGGTCGAGCGGATCACCGCCACGATGTCCCCGCCGGCCTCGGCGACGGCCAGGCCGTGGACGACGTCCTCGTATACGTTGCCCGTCGCGGTCAGCACGTAGCGCAGCGGCGGTGGGCTCTCGCCGAGGCGCTCGCGCAGCTCGCGGCGCTCCTCCATGTGACGGCTCATCTGCGCGAGGCGTTCCTCGCACGCCTGCGTTATCCGCGCCCTGATTGCGCCATCTTGCGCGTGCGGCAGCTCGCACAGATCGAGTACTCCCGAGTTCACCCTCTCGGCGATCTGCTGCGGGGTCAGGTTCTCCTGGTCGAGCATCGCGTTGCCCAGCCAGTAGGCGATACCCCGGCCGAGCTCGCCGCGGTCTGAGACGTGATCCACGAGCACATTGGGAAGGGGCGCGTCCAGCTCGTTTGCCCCGTCCACGCCGAGCAGTCGCGCGACCGTCCGCTCGACGGAAACGGTTGTCTTGTTGACTATCTTCTCGCCGACCTGTGCCGCAATCTGAGAGGCGGCCTGCCGGCAGGAGGCGATGACCCCGGGGTCGAGATCGAGCTTTGCGCTCATCGGACGTCCCTCACGATCGGGAAGGGGATCACCTCGCGCAGCGTGGCGCGTTCGGTGAGGATCATCACCAGGCGGTCGACGCCCATGCCGCCACCGGCGGTCGGCGAGTAGCCGTACTCGATCGCCCTGGCGTACTCCTCGTCGTTGGGATGGGGAACGTCCGCGTCGTCGATCATCCGGCGCTTGCGCTGGTCGACGAACCGCTGCCACTGGTCGACAGGGTCGTTGAGCTCGGTGTCGCCGCTGACGAGCTCGATCCCCCCGATCACGGCGTCGAAGTGCTCGGCGAGCTCGGGGTGCACCGCGTGGCGCTTGGTGATCGGGAAGGGCTCGAGGGGGAAATCAAATACATGGGTGGGCTGGTTGATGGTCGGCTCGATCAGCTTCGAGTAGATGTCCGCCGTGACCTCGGCCCACGTCGTAGCGGGGTCGACCGGTTCGTCGAGCACCTCGGCGAGCTGGTCACGATCTGACTCCATGAAATCGACGCCGGTGGCCTCCAGGATCGCCTCGCGCATCGTGATCCGCTTCCATGGCTTGGCCAGGTCGATGTCTTCACCGTTCCGTCTGACGACCGTCCGCCCGAGCGCCCGCTGGGCGACGTCGCGGAACATCTCTTCGGTGGCGGTCGCCACGTCGTTGTAGTCGGCGTAGGCGAACATGAACTCGATGATCGTGAACTCAGGACTGTGCTTGGGGGAGATGCCCTCGTTGCGGAACACCTTGCCCATGTCGTAGACGTTCTCAAGGCCCCCCACGATGCACCGGTTGAGGAACAGCTCGACCGAGATGCGCAGGTACAGCTCACGGTCCAGCGCGTTGTGATAGGTGGTGAACGGTCGCGATCCCGCGCCGCCCGCCAGCGACTGAAGCGCCGGTGTTTCCACCTCGACGAAGTTCCGTTCGCTCAACCACTCACGGATCGCGGCCACGATCCTCGCCCGCATGACGAACAGCTCACGCGTCTCGTCGTTGGCGATCAGGTCCAGCTCGCGGTAGCGGTAGCGGGTGCCCGTGTCGCCGAGGCCGTGGTGGCGGTCGGGCGGCGGACGGAGCGTCTTGGTGAGCAGTGTGCACTCCAGGATCGCGAGCGCAAGCTGCCCGCGCTGGGTGACGTACACGCAACCCTCGATCCCCACGATGTCTCCGATGTCGAGGTTCAGGATGCGGTTGTAGGCCTCCTCACCGAGCGTGTCGAACCGCACGACCGCCTGGATCGAGCCCGAGAGGTCGCGCACATCCAGAAACGCCGTCTTGCCGTGTCCCCTGCGAGAAATCAGCCGACCCGCGATGTGGTAACGCAGCGCCGGATGCTCACCCGCCTGAAGTGTGGAGGGGTCGTGCGCCGCGAGCACATTTGCGATCAGCGTGCGATCGGGCAGGCTGACGGGCGGGTAGGGGTCGATCCCTTCCGAGCGCAGCCTTTCCATCTTGGCGCGCCGTTCATCTATTTCGACGGCTCCCTCCGGCGGTGCGTTCCCGTCCGGGGTCACGCTCCCATCGTCGGACGCGGTGCTCTGCGCACCTGCGCCGTTTGGTGTAGCCGTGCCGCCACGCTCAGACGCCGGCGCCTTGAGCGTGGTCTCATCGTCGTCCTGTGGGTGTCCCGATGCGGGCATATAAAGACAATCCTCTCAAGTGGTCTCCCTTGTCAAGCGATCAGGCAGGAGGTCGCTAGGACTCCTGCAGGCGCCGACTAGGCCATCGGCAGCGACATGCCCGCCGGTTTTCGCTCAGCCGCGGGGGCGGTGGGGGCCAGCGGAGGCAGTCCGCCATCGCCGTTCGCCATCAGTGGCAGCACCGGCAGATCGAGCGGGGCCATCGCGATCAACCCGCGCGCCACCTGGTGAATCGCCTGAGAGGCAGGATCCTCCGGGTCCTCGACAATCAGCGGAACGCCGCTGTCTGCGTGTTCGCGCAAGGGCATCGTCAGGGGCACGTTGCCCAGCAGGGGCACGTCGAGCTCATCGGCCAGCTCCTTGCCTCCACCTTGGCCAAAGATCGCGAAGCGCTCGCCCGAGGGCGTGGTGAATCCCGACATGTTCTCGATCACCCCGCCGATCTCCAGGGAGACCTTGTGCGCCATCTGGGCGGCGCGATGGGCGACCTTCTGGGCGGTCTGCTGCGGGGTCGTGACGATCACGAACTGGGCCTGGGGGAGCAGCTGCGCGAGCGTCATCGAAACGTCGCCGGTCCCCGGGGGCAGGTCGATCAGCAGGTAGTCCAGCGCACCCCAGTCGACGTCCTGCAGGAACTGGGTGAGCGCCTTGTGCAGCATCGGACCGCGCCATACCACGGCGGCGTCCTCCTCGACGAAGAACCCGATCGACATCACCTTCACGCCGTGGGCGCTCAGGGGAATGATCTTGCGCTCGGGCGAGACCGGCGGGCGCGTGGAGCCGAGACCGTACATACGGGGGATCGAGTAGCCCCAGACGTCCGCGTCGAGAACGCCCACACGCTTGCCCTCCCCGGCGAGGCCCGCGGCGAGGTTCGCGGTCAGCGTTGACTTGCCGACCCCTCCCTTGCCCGAGCCGATGCATAGGACGTTGGCCACCTGGGCAAGTGCCCCTTCCGGCAGGCTGCCGCGCCCGAGCTTCTGCTGCAGCGCCGCCTTCTGGGTATCGCTGAGGACGTCGAAGAAGACGTTTACGTGGGCCACCCCGTCCAGCGCCGATACGGCCTGGGCGACGGCCGTCTGGAAGTGCCCCTTGATCGGGCACCCCGGCGTGGTCAGCGAGACCGTCACGTCGACGACGCCGTTCTCGCCGACATCGATCGAGCGCACCATGTCGAGCTCGACGATCGAGCGGTGCAGCTCGGGGTCGATCACGACCGCGAGTGCCTTGCGGATCTCATCTGCGCTGGCCATGAGCTCATTCTGCCAGACCTTCTCCCGCGACCCTTCGAGGATCCATCACAACAGAGCGCAAGGGCCCTCCTGAGGGCATTAACGAACCCGCGGGACGGTGGGGGCCGCCCCGCGGGTCGAGGGAGGAGAGGGTGCTACTACTGCCGGCGGATATGAGGCCGGCAGACTCTCCCAAGCAGCGCCTTCGGCGGCGGCGCCCCCCGGCCCTCTCTCCGGTCCGGGGTGGGGGAAGTGTTTGTCTAGACGAGGCTCGAGATGCGCTCCTGGACACGATTGGCGAACTCGGGAACGTTCTTGGCGACGGTGTCCCGCCGCTCCTCCAGATCGCTCACGGTCTTCTCGACCTCGCGGCGACGCTGGCGCAGTTCGCGCTCGACGCGGACACGGGTTTTGCGGACCTCGCGCTCGATCCGGTTGCGGGCGGTGATGCCGCGGCGCTCGAATCGGCGCAGCTGGGCCCGAGCTTTGGAGGTGGACCCGTAGCTCGAGATCGTGTCGTTCACGCTCGCCAGCAGCCGGTCACGGGCGATCAGGGCGGCGCCGACGGGGATCATGACCGCGCGCTCGGCGTAGTCGCCGAAGACGCCGGCGGTGTCACGCGTGGAGCTATCGGTCCGCCGCATGCTCGCCTGGGCCTGGTTGGCGGCTCGTGTCCGCGCCGACGGGCCGCGTGCTGCTTTGGCCCGGGTGGTGTTGCGCGGGGCCGAACTGGGCCGACGGGCGCTGGAGGTCTTCCCGGCAGCCGACTTCCCGGATTTCACACCGGATTTCGCGCTACGGGGAGATGTGGTGTTGGCGGTTGGCATTCTGAGCGGTCTCCTCTTCTTCCTCGAAGCTACGAGGAACGGGTACGGATTTGATCCTTCTTCGCATGTTCGACGTGAGTTCGATTGCGAACACCTGTTTGTAACCCGCTCCGGCAAGATTGTTACAACGCGATCCTATCACTTCGTGAAATCCCCGCAAGCTCAGGGCCTGTCGGCAACTACCTTGTAACATGCGGAACGTGCGTTCGGCCCGATCGTTTGGCCGGAACCTCGACAAACCTGCGCCAGCCTGCCCGGGCGAAGGCGAGTGTCCGGTCGCCCGTCACTCGCCTCGAAGAGCGAAACCAGCCGACTCGGTAGGAACGCCTAGGACGCCACGCTCAGACGTTCAAGCCATTGGGCGGGTGCGCGCAGCTCTGTGGTGCTGGGCAGCGCATCCGGGCCGCTCCAGACGTGTGCGAGCATTTGTGGGCCGCTGTCGGCCACGACCGCGTCGCAGAAGCGTCGCCCCACCTCATACTGGCGCAGCTTCAGCTCCAGGCCCAGCAGGCGCTCGAGCACCCGCCATGGCAACGGGCGGGCCTCCCGCCTGCGGTTCATCGCGGCGCGCAGACGCGGCAGCGACGGAAGCACCTCGGCGCCAATTGCGTCCATCGTGTGCTCGGCGTGGCCCTCGATCAGCGACATCACCGCCTGCAGGCGCTCGACCAGCTGCCAGCGATCCTCGCCGAGAGTCAACCGCAAGAGTTCGCCTCGACGGGCGCGCTCGAGCATATCGCGCAGCTCGGCGGGGTCCGGCAGCTTGAGCCACCGACCACCTACCTGCTCGCCCGCGCCTCCGGTTCCGTCTCCGGCGCCCCCGGCCAGCGTCACCTGCAGCCCGTCGATCAGCTCTTTGAGCATCCCTCCGAGATGATCGCGCAGCCAGGGCGCCCCGGAGAACTGGACGGCGTGGGTGATCTCGTGGATGGTCACCCACAGAACGAGCTCGTCGCGATCCACGGCGAGGTTGTGCGCGGCGAGCGCCAGGTTCGGCGCGAGCAGCAGCAATCGTGGCGGCGCTGAGGTATCGAGCAGCGCGAGGTCGTACTGCCCGAGCACCCGCTGGGAGAGCATGCCGGTCAGCGCTCCAACCTGCGCGCCGAGCAGGAACCCCGACGCCGAGCGTAGTGGGCCGGAGAGCGGGCCGGCTCCGTCGCCCATGCGCTCGGTCAGCGCTCCCACCAGTGGGCGCATGCTCTTCAGATTGGCCGCGATCCACGTAGGTCGGTCGATCGCCTCGAGCGCCGGTAGCTCCCCTCCGAGCTCCAGGCCACTGTAGGCGCTCACGCGCCGGGCGAAGTCGTTTGCGAGCGGCTCGACCGTGCTGGCGCGCACACCCCCGTACGGCGGTGAGCCCGCCAGGAGCTCTCCGATGCGCTGGGCCGCGCCCCAATCGATTGCGTCCACCCCATGAGCGTAGCCCCACCGGGCTGCCTTCCCTGAGGCTGGAAACGCGGTCTGGCCGAGATTCATCTCTGCAGGTGCGCTCCTATCCTTGTGTGGTGCCAATCTCCAGGATCGCGCCTGCCCCGTTGGGTGACCCCTCTGAGGAGGGGCAGGGCGCGGCGGCATTTCTCGAGCGAGCCGAGGTGCGCGACGTGCTCGCATGGATGCGCCTGCTCGTCGATCCGACGGATGCCGCGGCGGTCGTACGCGCGCTCGCACGTCCGCCGATCGAGTTGCGCCAGGTCGACCTGGCGCGCGTCATCCAGGTTGCGCGCAGACGCAAGTTGGACCTGGTGTCGGGGCTTGCGGCGGCCAGCGAGTCCCCGCAGGTCCCTCCGGAGGCGCGCGAACGCATCCAGCGGTTCGTCGAGCTGCACTCCTCCTCGATCGCCGAGCTCGACACGGTGCGCCCGGACGTGTTCGTCGGACGCCTAATCGAGCGTCTGGGGGTCTGCGCTCACCCCCTGCTTGCGTCCGAGGATGCCGAGGAGCAGCGGGCAAGCCTCGAGCAGCTGCGGGAGCTGGCCATAGCATTCGTACGCCGCGAGCGTCGATCGACGCTCCGCGACCTGGCCCGTCATCTCGGGGCGCTAGCGGGCGAGGCTCAGCAGGACAGTCACCCGGGGGATGGATCGGAGAGGACGCCGCCGGAGTCGGGCACATCCGGACAGACGGTGAAGGAGGCCGAATCCGAGTCGGCGGTGAGCCAGCTCGAGGCGGCGTTTCAACTGATGCGCGAGGAGGTTCTCGCAAGCGTCGCCCGGATAGGCGGACGTCTGGGTGAGCTGCGTCTGGACACCGACCTGGACATCTCTCACGGCGTGGTGCGCTACCTGGAGCTCCTCAAGCTGGCTGCCCTACTTCAGCGTCCGGCCGGACAGGACATGGCGGATGCGCTGTCGGACATCAACGCCCGACTACTCGCGGCCGCCACCCCGCTGCAGCGTGAGATCCTCCAGACGTCAACGCTGGACGACGCGCTGCTGGCGGACCGGTTCGGATCGAACATCGGCCAACTCGGCGAGCCGTCGCTGGGGCCGTTTCTGCCCCGCAAGGGAATTGGGCTGGGGCTATCAGCCTCGGACATCGAGACCTATCGCAGTTGTCCCCTCAGATACAAGTTCGCACGCGTCCTGCGCATCCCCACTTCCCAGACGCTTCACCAGCGCTTCGGGATCGCCGTCCACCAGGTGCTCGAGCGCTACCACTCCGAGGGCTCCCAGACGCTCGAGGAGATGCTGGCGCTGCTCGACGCCGGTTTGCGCAGGGGGGGCTTCTCCGAGCGCGAGCTCGAGCTGGAGGAGAAGGCCCGTTGGGCGCTTACCCGCTATCACGAGCGCCTGCTGGAGGAGGACTCACAACCGGTGTGGTTCGAGCGCCCATTCAGCTTCAGGCTCGGGCCGCATCATCTTCGAGGGCGTGTCGATCGCGTCGACCGCGTCGGGGCCGGGTGCGACGAGGAGTACGAGCTGATCGATTACAAGACCTCCCGTCCCAAGACGGCCACCCAGCTGGAGCACGACGTCCAGCTGTCCCTCTATGCGCTGGCGGCGCGCGAAGATTGGCGGCTTGAGTCCTCTCGCCAGGCCTACTACTACGTGCTCGACGATCGCAAGGTGCCCGTCCCCGACGGCGAGAAGAACGCCGAGTCGGTCAAGGACACGGTGCTGGAGGTGGGCGAGGGCATACTAGCTCAGGAGTTCGAGCCCACCCCTTCCCACGCGGCCTGCTCGATCTGCGACTATCGCATCGTCTGCCCGGCCGCGGAGGGCTAGCGCGTCTGCGGGCCAACGCGCCTATGCCCGGATAGGATCACTTTCCCTCGAGCCCCCGCTGACGCAGAAAGCGCTGGAATTCCCGGGCGAGCATGTCTCCGGAGGGAACGTCCTCGGGCAAGCTCTCGTCTTCGCTTTCGGCGGCCTGCTCCAGCCGTTCGACGAACGCCTGGATGTCGGGGTCGCTTTGCACGGCGAGACCCACCTGGCGCTCGTAGTCGGCGGCGGCGGACTCAAGGTCCGAGACGTCGACCGAGACTCCGATCAATCCTTCCAGCCTGCGCACGAGGGCCAGCGCCGCCTTGGGGTTGGCGGCGGCGGCGACATAGTGGGGGACGGCAGCCCAGAGGCTCGCCGAGGGGAGCCCCGCCTCCGTGCAGGCGTGGTGCAGTACGCCGACGATCCCCGTGGGCCCCTCGTATGTGGAGCTCAGCATTCCCAGGCGCTCCACCAGCGAGGGGTCGGAAGCGTGCCCGCTCATCGCCACCGGGCGAGTGTGGGGCACATCGCCCAGGAGCGCGCCCAACGAAACGACCATCTGCACGCCGAGCGCTTCGGCGAGGTCGACGAGGTGTGAGCTGAAGGCGCGCCACCGCATCGACGGCTCGATGCCCTGGACGAGCACGAGGTCGCGCGGCGCCCTTGGGGCGGAGGCCTCGAAGACCTCGACCGTCGGCCAGACGATCTCCCGCGCGTTGTCCTCTGTGAACTGAACGCGCGGGCGGTTGGCCTGAAAGTCATAGAACTCCTCGGAGTCGATCCGGGCGAAGCGGCGGGCGTCCAGGGCCGAGGCCAGGAAGGAGACCGCACTGGAGGCCGCGTCCCCAGCATCGTTCCAGCCGTGGAACGCGCACACCATCGCTGGGGCCCGAAGGCCGCCCGGACGGCGGTCCCAGATGAGGGGCTGCATCCGAACCACCGTACATGATGGGTTGATGGCTACTGCCGTAGGCTCCTCGGGAAAGGTCGCCCAGACCGTCGCCACCCTTCGCTGCGAGGAGGACGTGGACGGGGTGTTCGCGTGTACTCGCAAGGAACGTCACATCTCCCGCTCGGGTACGCCGTATCTGACGATCGGGCTGTGCGACAGCACCGGAGCGATCGTCGCGCGTGCGTTTCGCGACGCCGACGTGCTCGCCGGGCGCTTCGAGCGGGGCGAGCTGGTGCGCGTGCGCGGTCGCGTGGAGCGTTTTCGCGACGAGCTCCAGATCGGGGTGCGCACGATCGCCCGCGCCGAGGGCGCGAAGGCCGACCCCACCCTCTTCTTGCCCGTCGCCTACCGCGACCTCGACGAGCTCGAAGGCTTCCTGGAGCACCTTGCGCGGGAGGTTTACGACCCGGGGCTGAAGGTTCTGCTGGCGCGCATGCTTGGCGATGAGGCGCTGCGGGCAGAGATTCGTCGCGCGCCTTGCTCGGTGCCGAGGACTTCTCAGCACCCGGCAGGCACCGCCGGGTCGGTGCGCACCGCATCCAACCATCACGCCTACCTGGGCGGCCTGCTGGAGCACACGGTGGCGGTCGCGACGATGGCGCTGGAGTTGTGCACGCTGCACCCGCGCCTCGATCGCGATCTGCTGGTGAGCGCCGCGATCGTTCACGATCTCGGCAAGACCCGCGAGTTCACCTACGGCGCCGAGATCGGGCGCAGCGCTGAGGGCAGGCTGTTGGGGCATATAGAGCTGGGTCTCCGCCTGATCGCAGAGCACGTCCCGCCGGCCCTGGGAGGCGAGCGTAGGCTCGCGCTGGAGCACTGCCTCATGCTCCACCACGGTGCCGATGCGGCGGCGGGCACCACCGGCGAAGCCGGTGGTCAGCGGTTCGGCTCGCCCGAGGCGCTCGCGCTGCACCGACTGAATGCGCTCGACGCACATCTGAAGAGCGCATTCGAGCACGGCGTCCCTGCATCCTGAGGCGCTAATGCGGAGGACTGGGCGGTAAAGCGGAGCACTCGCAGTGCCGATAGAGTCGTGATGGGCGACATCGCCACGCCAACAGCCGAGTCCACGCACGACGGATCCCCCGCCGAGACCAAGAGCGCCGGCAAGGGCCTGTTCCCGCCGCATCGCACGGGGCGATCCCCTCGGATGATCGGCGAAGTTGTCGTCGACCTAGGCTTCTCCGATCGCAAGACGGTCGAGGAGGCGGTGACTTTGGCCCGCTCGCAGAGCCGGCCAACGGGGCTCGTGCTGGTCGAGCAGGGTATCCTGCGCCACGACCAGCTGGCCCGCGTCGTGGCCGAACGCTTTGGCTTGGACTACATCGACCTGGCGGTCTATGACGTCGACATGGGAGCGGTCAACCTCCTCAGCATCGAGACGGCGAAGCGCTACCAGGCCGTTCCGGTCGGTTTCGCAGACGACGGGAGTCTGCTGCTGGCGATGGCCGATCCCACGAATGTGCTGACGATCGACGACATCGCGATGATGACCGGCCGGCGCGTCAGAGCGGCGGCGGCTTCGGTGGAAGATCTGAATCTTCTGCTGGGGCGGTTGACGCGGATGGAGGAGTCGATCGAAGACATCGTCGACGACGAACCCCACACCGACGCACCCGTGTCACGTCTGCACGTCGAGGAAGCCGACCAGGACGCGCCGGTAATCAAGCTGGTCCATTCGGTCGTCGCCCAGGCGGTGCAGATGGGCGCCTCGGACATTCACGTCAACCCCGAGGAGGGGGACACCCGCGTGCAGTTTCGCGTCGACGGGGTGCTCTACCCGGCCGCCACCATCAAGCGCAGGATGGCGATGGGCGTTGTTTCGCGCATCAAGATCATGGCCGACCTGGACATCTCCGAGAAGCGCGTGCCACAGGACGGCCGGTTTGCGCTGACGGTCGATGCGCGGCGCGTGGACATCCGCGTGGTAACTCTCCCCCTTGTCCACGGCGAGGGGGTCGTCCTGCGCATCCTCGACATGGGATTGGAGATTCAGAGCTTGGCGTCGCTGGGGATGCAGTCGACCGAGCTGAGCAAGTTCACCCGCGCGATCCACAAGCCAAACGGCGCAGTGCTGGTGACCGGGCCCACTGGCTCGGGCAAGTCGACGACGCTGTACGCCGCGCTGCACGCTCTCAACAACGGCGAGCGGAGCATACTGACGATCGAGGATCCCGTGGAGCAGCGGATACAGGGGATCAAGCAGATGCAGATCGCCCCCAAGGCGGGAGTCACGTTCGACGTGGGCCTGCGCTCGATGCTGCGTGCTGACCCCGACGTGATCATGGTGGGGGAGATCCGCGATCGCGAGACGGCGCATATCGCCATCGAGGCGGCGCTCACCGGCCATCTCGTGCTCTCGACCCTGCACACCCGTGACGCCCCGAGCGCGCTGGGACGTCTGGTCGACATGGGCATCGAGCCGTTCCTCGTGTCCTCGGCGATCGACTGCATCGTCGCTCAGCGCCTCGTGCGAGTGCTGTGCATCCACTGCAAGCGTCTTCTGAAGGTCTCAGAGCTCGTACTCGCCGAACACGATCTGGAGGGGGTCGAACCGTATGAGCCGGTGGGCTGCTCGCGTTGCGGCGAGTCGGGCTATCAGGGCCGCATGGGGCTGTACGAGGTGATGTCCGTGAGTGAGAAGGTCCGCGGTCTGATTCTCGAGCGCGCGTCGGTGGACGAGATGGTCGCCGTCGCCACAGGCGAAGGGATGCTCCGCCTGCGCGACGACGGCATGACGAAGGTGCGCGAAGGCCTCACCTCGATCGCGGAGATCGAACGGATGACTGCGAGCCTGCTCTAATGCACGTCGAGCGGCGGGCAGGGATTGTCGCCGTCATTGGGGCTCTTGCGATTGCCGCGAGCATCCCCGCGGGCGCGGGGGCTGCGACCTTCGGCGCGGACTTGAGCCAGGCGGCGAACAACACCACGACCTGTGGGGCGGGCATTCCTTCCCTGTTCATTCCCGGAAGTACGTCGTGCATGTACTTCTCGGGTCTTCCCGGTCCGACGTTCTACGCCCCCGCGAGCGGTACCGTCACGGCTGTGCGCGTCAAGGTCGGTCCCACGACCGGGCCGATGCAGATCGTCGTGATGCGCTCGCTATATCAGAACAAAGCGGGCGATCCAGGCCATCCCTACTTCGCCTGCTGCTTCGTCGAGCGCTATGGCCCGGTCTTCGAACCCGGTCCCAACGCGGTAACCACGGTTCCGACGGATCTGCCGATGACGGAGGAACCCACGCCGGGGCCTGAAGACTTCACGACGAATGCGGCCGGAGACTTCCTCGCGCTCTCCGTGCTCGCACCCAGCGTGCCTTTCCCGATGTTCATCGACAACCAGAGCGCCGACTCGGGCTTCTACCCGGCGCCTACCCCGCAGTCGGTCTCGGCGCCGAGCCCCAATCCGGTCTTCCCCTCGACGGACCTCCCCGCCGGCCAGGTTCTCATCAACGCCGACCTCTCGACCAACGGCGGCGGCGGTGGCGGTGGCGACGGCGGCGGTGGTGGTGGCGTCGTCCCCGGCGCAGGCGGCGCACGGCCCGTCGTTCCGACGCTCGGGCTGCCCAGACTGACGATTCCCGTGAGAGGCAACACGGCGACGGTGCCGATCCAGTGTCTCGTGGTCAGCTGCGCTGGCTTGCTCGCTCTCCAGAGCGCCCCGCAGGCCGGCCTGGGCAGAGCCGCGAGCGGCAAGAAGAACAAGAAGCCGACGGTCGTCAGCTACGGCACGGCGCGCTTCTCGCTGAAGGCGGGCGCTACGGGGAACATCAAGGTGAAGCTCAATCCAGCCGGTCGCCAGCTCCTGAAGGCGCACAAGAAGGTCAAGGTCTGGGCCAACGTACGGTTATCCTCCGGGCGAGGATCGGGAAAGAGCGTGCATGTGACGCTCAAGCGCTGAGAACCTGCTTCGAGCGGGCTCTAACCCGGCGGTTCCGCGCCCGCGTGCTGCGGCTCGACCGGGGCCTCCTGCGGCGGAGCCGGCTGTGCGAGAGGGGCCTGGGCGGGCTGCGGCGGCTGCGCGGCGGTGAGCGCCGGCTGCTGCGGGGGCGTCTCGCCCGTGACTCCATGCTTGAACTCCCGCATCCCGCTCCCGATCGAGCGGCCGATCTCCGGAAGTCGCCTGGCGCCGAACACGAGCAGCAGAATCACGACCAGAAAGGCGATATGCAGTGGATTGTCGAGTCCCATTTGTCCTTTGAGTGTAGGTCATTTCTCGCGGCCGCTCCCAACTGCCCGTCTCGGACACCGCGATCACGGGCGCTCGGGCTCGTCTGCCGCCTGCCTCCCCTCCTCTCCGGGGCGCGAGGAGGCGGAGACCGGTCCGGCGTTGCGCAGCGCCCTGCGCACCAGCTGAGCCGCCATGATCACCATGAGACCGGCGAACGCATCGCGCAGCACCCTGCCGGAGAGAGCGTTGGCGAGCGCCACGCCCGCCACGGCGCCCACCAGCGAGAGCATGCCCAGCAGCAGCGCGTCGGCGCGGCGGACGTTGCCGTATCGATCCTGCGTGGCGGTCCCGACGATCGCCACCGGGATGATCGCCAACAGCGACGTCGCCTCCGCCTGGTGCTGTCCCAGGCCCAAAAAGATCACCAGGCCGGGCACGAACAGCACGCCGCCGCCCACTCCCAGCAGGCCGGCGACGATTCCGCCGGCCACCCCGATCGCGATCGCCCCTGTCATCGCAGGACCAACTCGACCGCGCTCGCCACGAGCACGGCGGCGAACAGAAGCGCGATCGAGCGCGTCGCCATGCGCTGCTGCAACCACGTGCCCACCAGCACCCCGCCGACGGCGGGTACCCCGATCAGCACCGCGTCGAGCAGGTGGACGTTGCCGTAGAGCCCCTGCGCGGTCGCGCCGAAACCGGCGATGAAGACGATCGCAGCCAGCGAGGTACCCGTCGCGGCTCGCTCGTCATAGCCGAGCCAGAGGATGAGCAGGGGCACGATCACGCTCCCGCCCCCGACGCCGAACAGACCGCTGAAGAGGCCGGACAGGGTGCCGATTGCCAGCAGTTTGAGCAACCGGTCGATCGAAGAGTCAGCGACCACGTGCGCCAGAGAACGGGTCGGCCACCTTGCACGCCATACTAGAGGTCGTGTCCCCCGCTGCCACGCTCGTGGAGGCGCTCGAGCCGATCCGCTCCGATCCCGCCCGAGCAGCGGTGCTGCTCGACATCGATGGCACGCTCGCACCGATCGTCCGGCACGCCGCCGATGCGCACGTTCCCGAGGCCACGCGCACGCTGCTGATCGAGATCGCCAAGCGCTATCGCATCGTCGGCTGCGTGAGCGGTCGCCGCGCGGCCACCGCGCGCCAGATCGTCGCGATCGGGACGATCGCCTATATCGGCAACCACGGGGGAGAGCTTCTGCGGCCTGGGGCGACTCGTCCCGAGGTCGACCCAGATGTCGCCGCGTGGACCGCCCGCGTGCGGGAGTTCGCCGCGCGCGTCTACACGAGCGAACGTCAGAGGATCCGCGTGCGCAGCGAGGACAAGGGCGCGATCGCGGCGTTCCACTGGCGCGGCGCCCCCGACGAGGAGGCGGCCGCGGCGGCAGTGCGGGAGATCGCCCGGCTCGCGCAGGATGAGGGCCTGGCGGTTTACTGGGGACGCAAGGTGCTGGAGGTGCGCCCGCCGGTCGTTCTCAACAAGGGCCTCGGCATTTCCGCGCTGTTGCGTGGAGCACCGATCACAGCCGCGGTGTACGTAGGCGACGACACCACTGACCTCGACGCCTTCCGCGAACTGCGGGCGCTCGCGCAGTCCGAGGTGCTGACGAGCGCCGTGTGCGTGGCCGTCAGCTCCGACGAATCGCCCCCCGAGCTGGCGCGTGAGGCCGATCTGACGGTCGGCGGCACGGGGGGGGTGCGGGAACTGCTCGAGGCGCTGCTGTAGGCGCAGTGCACCGTGCGATTCGTCGACTTCCTCAAGACGACCGTTCTGCTGAGTGCCGGCGCGGCCACCGCGCTGGCGGCGGTGACCGTGCTGGCGGCCGGCGAGCACTCTGAAGGACGCCTGCTTCCGTTCACCGTGGGCTGGTGGGTGATCGCCGCGCTCATCGGCCTGCGCCTGGGCAGGCGGGCCGAGACGAACCCGCCGATCGCCCGCCTGCTCTCCGGCGCGAAGGCCAGCACCACGCTGCCCGAGCACCGTCCGAGCGCGACCCTTCTCAACCGCCTGTGGCCGCTTCTGCTGTCCACGCTGGTGGCGGGTGGCTTGGCATTCCTGGCTCCTCAGATACCTGGCATCGCCGCCGGCTTCGCGATCATCTGGGCGCTCGCCTGGCGGCGCCAGGACGCCGCGGTGGCGGCGATCGAGGAGCGCGACGGAGCCTTCTTCTACGTGCGCCAGACCTCCCCGGTGCGGCCCATGGCGCTCGTGCGGACGCCCGGCTTCAAGACGCTGCGTCCCGAGCGCGCCAACGGCGTCATCACCTGAGATGCGCGGGGCACACGCGGTTGACGTGCTGATCGTCTCGCTGGGCTCCACCCGCGGTCTGCGGGCGGCGGACGCGGAGCTGGCCCAGTCGCTGCGGCGGGCCGGCGCGAGCGTTGTGGTTGCCGCTTCGCTGCCTCCGCCGCGCCGGCTGCGCACGCTCGCTCTAACCGATCTCGCTTGGGCGCGCGCTGCCCGCGGTGCGGCGCGGAGCGAGCTGGCCCGGCACGCGCCGCGGGCGGTGATCTACTCGAGCACGACCGCCGCGCTGCTGTGGCCGCGGTCGGGAGCGATCCGCTTCGATGCCCCCTCCGCGGGCAACCGGCCGGGTCGTCACGGGCTGTGGCAGCGGCCACTCGAGCGCAGGCGCCTGCGCCAGGCGCCGCTGCTGCTCCCCTGGAGCGAGGAGGCCCTGGGCGAGGCGCCCGCGTCGGCAGGGCGCGCAGAGCGCACGCTGGTGCTCCCCGTCTCGGTCGAGGCGTCCGTCTCGGTCGAGGCCTCGCTTCCGGGGGGACTCTCAAACGCGACGGGACGCTCCATCTCCGGAGCGCCGGCACGGGACATCGCGGCGATCACATACGCGGCCAACCCCTTCAAGAAGGGGCTCGACCGCGTGCTTTCGGCCTGGCGGCGCGTGCTGGCCGATCGCCGATCGGTCCGCTCGGAGGAGCTCGTCGTCGCCGGCGCGTCGGCGGAGGAGCTCAATCGGGCCGGGCTCGTCCTCCCCGGTGAGGATGGCGTGCGCGTGGTGGGTGTGCTCTGCGCCGAGGATTATCGCGCGCTGGTGCGTCGCGCCCGCGTGTTCGTGTGCGCTCCACGCCGTGAGGACTACGGCATTGCCCAGCTCGAGGCACTGGCCGACGGCTGCCTGCTCGTCACCACCCCGGCGCCCGGACCCTATGCGGCGCTGCCGATCGCGCGCGAGCTCGACCCGCGCCTCGTGGGCGAGGACCTGCAGGGGGCTCTGCGCACCGCCCTGGATGATCCGGCGGCCGACTACGCCTCGCGCGCGTGTGAGGCCCTCGCTCCGTTCACCAGCGAGGCGGTAGATCGCGTGGTGGCGCAGGAGCTACTGCCTCGTCTGCTTGCGTAGCTTCTTCAGGTCTTCCCACGACCGCGTATTGAGGACGTCCTCCCTCTCAAGCCAGGCGCGGCGTGCGGTGGCCACCCCCCAGCGCATGTTTGCCAGCGTGCGCGTGCGGTGGGCGTCGGAGTCGATCACGATGCCAACCCCGGCACTGATGGCGGCGCGTGCGTCCACGTCGGAGAGGTCGCGCCGGGCGGGATTGGCATTGATCTCGAGCCTCGTCCCGGTTCGCGCGGCCGCTGCGAACACCGCCTCGAGGTCGACCCCATAGGGGGCGCGCCGCTCGATCAGCCTGCCCGTCGGGTGGCCGATCGCGTCCACCAGGGGGTGCTCGATCGCCGCGATCATGCGCTCGGTCATCGCCTCCTCTGAGATCCCGAACACCGTGTGCACGCTCGCGATCACCCAGTCGAGCTCGCTCAGGAGCTCCTCCTCGTAGTCGAGCGAGCCGTCCGGCAGGATGTTCACCTCGCTGCCCGCCAGCAGCTCGATGCCGTCCATACGGTTATTTACTTCCTTAACCAGCCCGATCTGCCGGTGAAGCTGCTCGGGGGAGACGTCGTTGCCGAAGCCGTGCGTAGCCGAGTGGTCGGTGATCGCCAGGTACTCGTAGCCGCGCTCACGCGCCGCGCCCGCCATCTCCTCGATCGTGTTGTGACCGTCGGAGGCCACCGTGTGGGTGTGCAGATCACCGCGGATGTCTGCCAAGCTGATGAGGTCGGGCAATCCGGCGTGGCGGTCGGCCGCTTGAAAAGCGGCCCGCGCCGCCTCGAGCTCCCCGCGATCCTCGCGCAGCTCGGGCTCGATGTAGGCGAGGCCGAGCACCTCATACAGCTCCGACTCGCTCGCGCAGGTGCGCGTGCGGCCAATGGCGTCGTCCAGCACCCCGTACTCGGAGACATGCAACCCGCGGCGCACCGCCGTTTCGCGCAGCGCCGCGTTGTGCCGAGCGGAGCCCGTGAAGTGCTGCAGGAGGTTGCCGAGCTGCGCGGGCTTGGCGATCCTAAGATCCACCCCCACGCCGGAATGGGTGCGCGCCCTCGCGCCTGACCTACCGGCCGAGCTGACGCTCTCGATCTCGGTGAGCTTCGCGAGGCTCTTCGCCAGCGTGGTGGGCCGGGCGGTGACGGCGATCAGGTCGAGATCCTTGACGCTGTCAGCCTGGCGACGCGCCGATCCGGCCAGCGCCACGTGAGTGCCCGGGCTCCCGCGCTCGGTCAGGCCAGCGACGAGCGCCTTCCCCACCTCCATCGCCTTGGGGAGCAGAATGCGGGGCGAGGCCCGTTCGTGCGCCCCGTCCTTCAGCGCCGCCAGCACGCTGGCCTCGAGTTTGGGGCCGAGTCCCCGCACGGTCCGCAGGCGCTCTCCAAGCGCCGCCTCACGCAACTTTTG
Organism: uncultured Solirubrobacteraceae bacterium; assembly: GCA_963709885.1. Taxonomy (GTDB): domain Bacteria; phylum Actinomycetota; class Thermoleophilia; order Solirubrobacterales; family Solirubrobacteraceae; genus Palsa-744. The sequence goes on from CAVPXY010000004.1 coordinate 569,821, forward strand.
GGGCGAGTCGACGCCGAGCTCTGAGTACAGCAGCCGCGCGCGCTTCGGCCCCAGCCCGGGCAGGCGCGTGATCGCGACAAGCCCGGTGGGGAACTTCGCGCGCAGCTTCTCCGTCGCGGGGATCGTGCCGGTTTCGAGCAGCGCGAGGATCTTCTCCTGAAGCGTCTTGCCAATCGTGGGCAGCTCGGTCGCCCGTCCCGCGCGCGCCAGCGCCGCGACGGACGTCGATGCCTCCCGCACCGTCTTTGCGGCCGCGCGGTAGGCAAGCACGCGATGCACGATCGCCCCGTCGAGCTCGTACAGGTCGCCCAGCTCTTCCAGGGCGTCCGCAATCGCGGCGTTGGGCAGCGCAGGCCGGTCCACGAGCATCAGGGTAAGGGGCAACACGGCCCTCTCCGCGGCGACGCGGACAGGGCGAGCGGCCAGGCACGCTCTAGGCTCTGCACGCTCTAGGGTACGCCGACCCATATGTCCGGCGAGCCCTGGCTGATACTTCCCACCTACAACGAGGCTGAAAACATCGAGGCGATCGTCGCCGCCGCGAGCGAGGTCCTCGCCCGTGCCGCTCCGGGAGGCTTTCGCGTGCTCGTGGTGGATGACGGCTCGCCCGATGGCACCGGCGAGCTCGCCGATGAGATCGCCGCACAGCACGACTGGGCGGCGGTGCTCCATCGCACCGAGAAGAATGGGATCGGCCCGGCTTACCTTGCCGGTTTCCGCCACGCGCTCGACCATGGCGCGGGATATGTGATGGAGATGGACTCTGACTTCTCCCACGACCCCGCCGACCTCGGCCGCCTGCTGGCGGCGATCCACGACGGTGCCGACTTGGCGCTGGGCTCGCGCTACGTGCCGGGCGGCGGTGTGAGGGACTGGAGCCCTTTGCGACGCTTCGTCAGCGAGGGTGGTTCGACCTATGCGCGGTGGGTCCTCGGCCTGCACGTGCGCGACCTCACGGGCGGGTTCAAGTGCTTCCGCCGCGAGGTGCTCGAAGCGATCCACTTCGACAGCGTCCGTTCTCGCGGCTACGCCTTTCAGGTCGAGCTCACCTACCGCGCGGTGCGCGCCGGCTTCCGTGTGGTCGAGGTGCCGATCGTCTTCCGCGACCGCCAGCGTGGCCAGAGCAAGATGTCCTGGCGGATCGCCGTCGAGGCGATGTGGCTCGTGCCGCGGCTGCGCTTCAGGTAGCAGGCCCGCCCGCCGATGCAAGGGCGATGGATGCCTCCGCATATGCGTTTGCCCACGGGGTACGCCATACACGAGCCACGCTGCGCGCCTGGCAGCGCGCTCCGGGCACAGTGCTGGGCCGGTGGGTCGCCGGCTCGGCCGCGGCCGCCTTCGGCCTGCTGCTTGCCGTGTGGCTCGTCTCTTCCGTGGACCAGGGCTACCAGCAGATCATCAGTCTGCGGCCGCCTTTCGCGGTCGGCGACGGCGGCGATGTGCTCCACGTGCTGCGGAGCAACATGCTCGTGCTCGCCCTCCACGCGATGGCCTGCGTCGCCGGGTTCATCGCGGGCAGCTCGCTCCCGTTGCAGGCCGAGCACCACCACGGCCTCTCGCGCTGGGTGCACGAACACGGGGGGCGCATCGCGATCGCGTTCGTCGTCGCCGCCACGGCCTTCTCGCTGAGCGCGCAGGCGTACCTGCTGGGGCGCTCTCTTGCGGGGGTATCGGGCTTCCTGCAGGTCTCCCCGGGCTTGCTGCTCTTGGGTGTGCTCCCCCACGCGATCCCCGAGCTGATCGCGCTGTTCCTGCCCTTGGCGGCCTGGATCATCGCCAGCCGGCGTGGGGAGTGGGACCAGCTGCTTGCCGCCACGGTCGTGACCGTCGCGGTGGCGGTGCCCCTGCTTGTGGTCGCGGCGTTCATCGAGGTGTACATCTCCCCGCACCTGTTCGTGGCGCTCACCCACATACGCCCGCCGATCACGCGCGTCTCGGAAGGCTGGACCGTCACCGTCCGCTGATGGCGAACGCGACCACGGCGGGTATCCAGCCCTTGCACGGGCCTGGTGTCACGTACCGGTGGGGTGGTGTCTCAGTTTGCGTTTTGTCTGCAAGCACCCGCGCGTTCGTGCGCGTTCGTTACGATCCTTGTCCGCTCGCGGCTAGTGATGTCGCCTTCTCGCACTTCCCGGCCGACGTTCCGACAGCCCCCAAGGGGATGACGGGTCAACGGGCCGCAACTTGATGGCGAGGGGAGAACGCGACATGGGAACGCTTTGGCTAGCAGGCTGCGCGGTCCTATCGGTGGGCGATGCGGCTTGGGAATGGATCGGTGCACGACTGGGCGTGCGCGGCAGAGCCCCCAGTCGAGATCACCCCACGGACGGACGTAGGGTAGTGAGCCGGTTTGGTAGGAGACTGACCCACTGCCGGACGTAGACCTTCCTTCACTTTGTATAGTGGTGGGTAAGCGACCAAGGAGACACCATGGCGGGCACCCTCAACCAAGTCACAGACACAAACTTCGACGCCGAGGTGATCGAGGCCGAGGGGCCGGTCCTCGTCGACTTCTGGGCGCCTTGGTGCGGTCCCTGCCGCGTAGTGGGTCCAGTGCTCGAGGAGATCGCCTCCGAGCGGGCCGACCTGACGATCGTGAAGCTCGACATCGATGAGAACCCCCAGACGGCAGCGCGCTTCCAGGTCCTCTCGATTCCGACGATGATCCTCTTCAAAGATGGCCAGCCGGTCAAGACGGTCATCGGCGCCTACCCGAAGAAGAAGCTCGAGCAGGAGTTGGAGCCGGCCCTGGCAGCGGCCTAGTAGGCGTGGCGCTTGAAGCTGACGTGGCGCTTGAAGCAGCTCAGCGCTCGACGCGCCGCAGGGCGATGCCGAGCGCGAGGCCGTCGATCTCGGTCTGCTCCGAGTAGGCCAGGGGGGCGGCAGCGGCCACCGCGTCGTCGCCCAGCAGGAGCTTGACCGCGAGCGTCTCGCCGGCGATGTACTCGCCGTGGGCGCTTGCCGCCTGCACGAGCGCCGGGTCGCCGTCGACGCCCAGCTCGATCCGATCCTCCACCTGCAGGCCGGCGGTCTTGCGCGCGCGCTGGACCGCATGGACGATCTCCCGTGCACGGCCCTCGCGGCGCAGGTCCTCGTCGATCGCCAGGTCAAGCGCCACCGCGTGAGCTCCCTCGCGCTCCACGCTGTAGCCCTCGGGGGCTCGCATCGTGAGGATCACATCGTCGGCCGAGAGCGTGTGCTCGCGACCGGCGACCGTAATCCCGATCCCGCCGCCGCCGTCGTCATACCTGACGCCGTCGCGTACCGCGGCGGCCACCCTGGCAGGATCGAGCGCGGAGATCGCGTCGGCCGCGAGCGGCATGTCCTTGCCGAACAGCGGCCCGAGCGTGCGGTAGTTCGCCTTCACCTCGTAGCTCCCCAGCTCCTCCGCCGCCGCGACGAAGCGCACGCGTCTGACGTTCAGCTCCTCTCGCACGATCTCTGAGAGCCGTTCAATCGCCTCACGCTCGCGCCCGGCTGCCACCACGACCGCCTCGTCCAGCGGCTGGCGGATCTTGATCTTGGCCTTGCCCCTTGCGCCCAGCCCCAAACGGACGGTCTCGCGGGCGAGCCCCATGGCCTGCTCCAGCGCCTCCTCGCGCGCAGGCCGGCCGATCTCCGATGGATCCTCGCCCGTGGGAAAGTCGCACAGGTGCACGCTTGCGAGCGTGCCGTCGAGGTTGTCGTAGATCTCATCTGCCATGAACGGGCACAAGGGAGCCAGCAGCTTGGCCACCGTCAGAAGGCACGATCGGAGCGTCTGGAAGGCGAGTGGGTCGCCGTCCCAGAAGCGCCGGCGTGACCGGCGGACGTACCAGTTCGACAGGTCCTCCACCAGCTCCGCGATGGCCCGACCGGCCGAGGTGGCGTCGTAGGCGTCCAAGTGCTTCCTCACCATCTCGGCCGTGCCGGCCGTGCGCGACAGTGCCCACCGATCGAGATCGCCGTCGGGACCCGCTGCTCCTCGGTCGGGACCCGCTGCTCCGTCGGGATCCCCTGCTTGATGATCCCCTGCTTCAGTCTCCGCCGGCGCCTTGCTGAGCTCGTCCGCGGATGCGTGCGCGTAGAGGACGTAGAAGAAGTAGGTCGACCAAAGCTGCTTCAGGAACAGCCTTACGCCCTCGCCGATCGTCTCCATGGAGAAGCGATAACCGTCCCAAGGGTGTTTGGACGTGAAGAAGTACCACCTGAAGGCGTCCGCGCCGTAGGTGTCGAGCACCTGCCAGGGCTCGACCGTGTTGCCCTTCGACTTCGACATCTTCTGCCCTTCCTCGTCGAGGATCAGTCCCAGGCACACCACGTTCCGGTATGGCGCCGGCCGTGTCAGCAGCGTGGAGATCGCAAGCAGCGAGTAGAACCAGCCGCGCGTCTGATCCTGGGCCTCGCAGATGAAGTCCGCGGGGAAGCCCTGCTCAAACTCCCGCTCGTGCTCGAATGGGTGGTGATGCTGGGCGAACGGCATCGCGCCGGAGTCGAACCACACGTCGATCACCTCGGGTACGCGTCTCATCGGCTGCTCGCACTCCGCGCACGGGAACTCCAGCTCGTCGACGAACGGGCGGTGGTGGTCCTCGAGCGTCCGTCCGGACAGCCTCTCGAGCTCGTCGAACGAGCCGATCGTGTGCGTGTGCCCACGCGCGCACCGCCACACCGGCAGCGGCGTCCCCCAGTAGCGCTCACGCGACAGAGCCCAGTCGACGTTGTTCTTCAGCCAATCGCCGAAGCGCCCGTGCTTGACGTGGGGCGGGTACCAGTTGACCGTCTCGTTGGCTGCGAGCAGCTCGTCGCGCAGCCTCGAGGTGGCTATGTACCAGGAGGTCGTCGCGTAGTAGATCAGCGGGGTTCCGCACCGCCAGCAGTGCGGATAGGAGTGCTCGTATTCCTCCTCGCGCAGCAGCAATCCCCGCTCACGCAGGTCGTCGATCAGCTCACGGGTCACCTGCGGGTCCTTGACGAAGCGGCCGTCGTAGTCGCGGCCCTCGTAGCTGCGTACGCGCTGATCGAATGTGCCATCGGGGCGGACGGGGTTGAGCAGGGTGCCCGGCCGGTCGGGCTGAAAGCGGCCGGCGGCCGCCGCCACGCGGTAGTCGTCCTCGCCGAACGCCGGCGCGATGTGCACGATGCCGGTGCCGTCCTCGGTCGTGACGAAATCGTCGGCGAGTATTGGAAGACCGCCCTCCTCGCCCATGTTGAAGATCGGGCCGCGATAGGACCGGTAGCGCGTGCGTAGGTCCTCACCGGAGAACCGCTCCACGAAATTCCAATCATCACCCAGCACCGGTACAATCCGATCCTCGGCGAGCAGAAGATAATCATCCCCCACGCGCACCTTGGCGTAGGTGGCCGTGGGGGAGACCGCCAGTGCGACGTTTCCCGGCAGTGTCCACGGCGTGGTCGTCCACACCAGTAGCTTCTCGTTGCCGCCGAGTACCGGCAGCTTCAAGAAGACGCTCGGATCGACGGTGTCCTGGTAGCCGAGCGCGACCTCATGCGAGGAGAGGGTGGTCTCGCAGCGCGGGCAGTAGGGCACGACCTTGTGGCCCTCGTACAGCAGCCCCCGCTCGTCGATCTGCTTGAGTGCCCACCAGACCGACTCGATGTAGCTCTCGTCAAGCGTGCGGTAGGGGTGGTCGAGGTCCAGCCAGAACCCGATCCGCTCGGTCAGCCGGTTCCACTCCTGCAGGAAGGCGAACACCGATGTCCGGCACTCGGCGTTGAACTGCTCGATTCCCACCGTCTCCTCGATCTCGGCCTTCGACGTGATCCCCAGCTTCTGTTCGACCGCGATCTCCACCGGGAGCCCGTGGCAGTCCCAGCCGCCCTTGCGTTCCACCAGATACCCACGCATGGTCTGAAAGCGCGGGTAGATGTCCTTGAACACGCGCGAGAGCACGTGGTGGGAGCCGGGCGGCCCATTGGCCGTGGGGGGGCCCTCGTAGAACACCCACCGCTCGGCGCCCTGGCGCAGGCGCAGGGACTCGGCGAACACGTCTCGCTCGCGCCAGCGTTCCAGCACCTCCAGCTCGAGCGCGGGCAGCTCCTGGCGAGGATCGATCTCGCGATGGGGAATCAGGGGGTGCGAGCGCGACGCGGTCACGGGGCGGCCAATTGTAGGTGGGGCTTGCTCGGGCTCTCGGGGCGCGTGGCGCCTTGCTCTTACGATGCAACCATGAGGCTCCGCCTCTACCACCACTCCGACGGTGCCCGGGTGGCCTACCGCGAGAGCGGCACCGGTCCGCCACTCGCGCTGCTGCACTCCGCGTTCCTGTCACACAAGGAGTGGGAGCCGGCGGTCGCTCAGCTCGCCCATCGCTTCCGCGTGGTGCTCCCCGACCTGCCGTTGCACGGGGATTCCGAGGACCGTTGGCGCCATCCATATACGCTCGACTGGTTTGCCGAGGTGCTTCGGGGATTTGCCGCCGAGGTGCTTGGCCCCAGACCGCTGATCGCCGGCCACGACGCCGGTGCTGAGATCCTCCTGCACGCGGTCTTCACCGGTCGCGTGCGTCCGGCGCGGCTGGTGTTGATGGGCAACCGTATGCACGCTCCGCCTGAGCGCGCCGTGTGGCGCATGGCATGGCGGACGACCACGCGCATGGGGACGGTGCCCGGCGTGGATCGCCTGCTCTCCTACGGCACCCGCGCGGTGTTCGCACCGAAGCTGGGCCTGCGCCTGTCGGCGCGCGCGAACCCCGCCGCCTGCGATCTGGTGCGCCATGCGTTTGCCGACGTTCCCGGCAACTCCAGCCTGGCTCGCTCCTGGGCAAAGTGCGCGCGCGCATGGCCGCGCGGAGCCCAGACACAGCTGCTCGAGCTCTACCCGGAGCTCGACGTGCCGGTGCTTTTGCTATGGGCCGACCAGGACCCCCTGTACCCGCTGCTCGCGGCCGAAGAGGCGCTGGCGCTCCTGCCCGACGGTCAGCTGCGGGTGCTCGCGAGCACAGGATTCCTGATGGCCTATGACGACCCCGTGGGGTTGGCGCGGGAGCTGACTGCGTTCTGCGGCTAGGGTCTGTCCTTGCCGGCGCGAAAAGGAGAGCACAAATGGCGAGCAAGCAACAATTGTGGGGCGTGGAGACCAACAAGGCCGTTGACAACTTCCCGATCTCGGGCGAGACCGTCCCGGTGCAGGTCGTGCGCTGGCTGGCGCGCGTGAAGGGCGCCGCCGCGGCGGTCAACGGTGAACTCGGGCTGCTCTCCATGCGGAACGCCACTCGTATCGAGAAAGCGGCCGCCGAGATCGCCGCGGGCAAGCACGACGGGCAGTTCCCGATCGACGTCTTCCAGACCGGCTCGGGCACCTCCACGAACACGAACGCCAACGAGGTCATCGCCACGCTGGCCGGCGAGGGGGTGCACGCCAACGACCACGTCAACATGGGGCAGTCCTCCAACGACGTGTTTCCCTCGGCCGTCCACCTTGCCGCGCTGGATGTAGCCCAGAACGAGCTGCTGCCCGCGCTGAAGCAGCTCGAGCGAGCATTCGCAAGGAAGGCCATCAGCTTCAAGAACGTGGTCAAGGCGGGGCGCACGCACCTGATGGATGCCGTGCCGGTGACGCTCGGGCAGGAGTTCTCGGGGTACACCGCCCAGATGGCGCTCGGCTCAGAGCGCGTGCAGTCGGCGCTCATCCACGTGGGACAGATCCCGCTGGGGGGACTGCCACGGGCACGGGGCTGAACACCCACCCCAAGTTCGCCGAGAAGGTGCGCGCGCGCCTGAAGCGCGAATCTCATCTCAAGCAGATCGCCGCTCCGCTCGACCCCTTCGAGGCGCAGGCCAACCGCGATGCGCTCGTCGAGCTCTCCGGCGCGCTGAAGGTGGTCGCGGTGTCGTTGACGAAGATCGCCGGCGACCTCGCCCTGCTGGGCTCCGGACCGCGCGCGGGCATCAAAGAGATCATCCTCCCCGAGCTGCAGAAGGGCTCCTCGATCATGCCCGGGAAGGTCAACCCGGTGATACCCGAGGTCGTCCTCCAGGTCTCAGCGCAGGTGATCGGTAACGACACCGCGATCACGGTGGGCGGGCTGCAGGGCCAGTTCGAGCTCAACGTCCGGATCCCCTTGATCGCTCGTAACCTGCTTCAGTCGCTCAACCTGCTGTCGGCAACGGCACGGGTGTTCGCCGAGAAGTGCGTGGACGGCATTCAGGTCAACAGGGCCGGAACCAACGCCTCGGCGGGAGCCACCCTCGCTGTCGCCACCGCCCTGAACAGTGCCATCGGCTATGACAAGGGGACAGTGATCGTCAAGAAGGCCACCGAGTCCGGACGTCCTCTGCGCGAGGTGGCCCTGGAGGAGGGCGTTGATGCGAAGCTGTATGACGAGACCATCGACCTGCAGAAGATCGCGCGGGGGAACGCGGCCTGATGCTACGGGGAGCGAGCGCCTGATGCTACGGGCAGCTGCCTGCACCTCCGTGGGGCTGGTAGCCGCCGTGCTCGCTGCATGTGGCGCCTCGGCCCAAACCAGTCCTCGAAGCACCTCGCAGCCGGCCGTCTCCGCTGAGGCGACGAGCGCCTCTTCCCTTCCTGCGCCGGCCGCCGCCGGAGCACCGTGCGGCCCGGCCGCGCCGGAGACTCTCGCCAAGACCGTGGGGCTCGTGGCGAGGCGAATCTACGAGCGCGAGCTCGCGAGCACTGGGACGCGTGCCGACCAGATGCAGGTGGAGGGGTACACGCCGCTGCTGAGTGCCCTCGCGAGCGGGAATCGGGCTGCGGTGCAGGCAGCAGTGACGAGCCTCGTCTACTCCCACACGCACGTGGTGCGCCTGCGTGTCACTCGCGGGGGTGTCGTGCTCGCCGACGTCGGCGGGCCCTACATCCTCGCGCCTGTCGGCGGCAACCTGCGTTTTCACGGCCGATCGGTGGGACGTTACGTCCTGTCGGTGCAGGACGACCTCGGGTACGTCAAGCTGGAGACCCGCTTCATCGGCGCTCCCCTGGTTCTGCACGTTGGCTCCCATCGGATTCCGCTGGAAGGCACCCTCGCGCCCGGCCCTTCGACTATTCCAGACCACGGGCCGGTCAGCTACCGCGGTGTCAGCTACGAGGCGTTCTCCTTCAATGCGAAGGCCTTCCCGAGCGGCGCGTTGCGGATCTCGCTGCTCGTCCGCCTACCTGGTTCGCTGTCTGCCAGCAGTTGCGCGGAGATCAAGATCTCTGCGCTGGGTCGCATCGCGGAGCGCTTGTGGCACCGCTTCGCGCTGGCCAAAGCGCCACCGTCGGTGTTCGTCCACTCGGTCGAAAGCCTCGTCGGTGGGCTGGGGTACGTCCGCTCTGGCACCCTCCAGCTCGCGGGCAGTACACGTCCCGGACCACGGCGCCTGCCGGACGGCGGTACGGTCAAGTATCGGGGGATCACCTACGGAGTCACATCGTTCGCCGCCACCAGCGCGGGCACTCCGGTTCGGGTGTACGTGCTCGTGGTCCCCTAGTGACCCGCGAGACCAGCTCCTGGCCCCCGCCAAGAACCTGTTCGTAGAGGCTCTAGCCCGCCGGTAACGCCCGAAACAGCCGCGCGACGACGCCGACCGCCGGCTTGGGGCTCCCACCGTAGGTGAACAGGCCCTTCTGGTTGATGCCTTCGATCAGGCGCAGGCGAGGGAGCTTTGAGTGGATCGAGCCGCCCTCGAAGGTGGGGGTGAGGGGGTAGTCGCGCAGGCCCCAGATCAGCATTCCGCTGAGCTCCCGGTCAGCGGCATAGACCACGATGTGGCGGGCGAGCAGGCTCGCCTGAAAGCCGTAGCTCCCGGGGCGCCCGGGGGGGTTCAGCGTGTTGGATTCGGCGCCGAACTCGCTTATGACGAGCACCCTGCCAGCGAAGGTCCGGTGCATCGCCGCCAAGCGCGAGCGCATCAGCGCGGTCTGTTGTGCCGGTGTGTCCTGCGGGGAGTCGTACCAGCCCGTGTAGTCGGTCCCGGCGACGGCGTCCACGTTGGCATACAGCTGCCCCGCGTGCTGGGGTGGGTGGTCGCCCCATACGTCCACCGCGACCATCCTCGTCGGGTCGTGCGCGTGCAGCCAGCGGGTCACCGATTGCACGTAGGAGACCTCCGCCGCGTTGCGCCCGTTCTCGGCGACCTCGTTGACCACGTTCCAGGCGATGATCGAGGGGTGCAGCTCGGCTGCAAGCGCGGCGGTGCGCGCCTGCTGTTCGGCACCGCGCAAGAGCGAAGGCGTGGTCGAGAACCAGTTGCCTGCCCCTTCGACGGGGCCGATCCCCTGCCACACGAGAATCCCTGCGGCGTCGAGGCGTTCGAGCAGCGCGGGATCGAGTGGGTGTTGGGAGCGGACGGCGTTCGCCCCGATCGCCTTCAGCTCGGTCACGAGCGTGTCCTGGTCGCCCGGGGTCAGGGCGTCCCCGTGCCCGCGCGCGTCCTCCTGGATCGAGGCACCGTGAAGCTGCAGGCGTTGGCCGTTGAGGTAGACGCGTCCTGAGCTCCAGCTCAGCTCGCGCAGGCCGACGCGAGTGGAGAAGCTGCTCTCCCGGCCGATCGCCAGGTTCAACTCGTACAGGCTGGGGCTCCCCGGCGACCACAGTGCCGGGTGCTCCACCGTCACGCTCGCGCTCAGGCTCACCGTCTGGCCGCGCGCGATCGCCTGTGCAGGGAAGCTCAGCGGGATCGTCTGCGTACCGTCGGCGAGCGTCCCTTCCGGGGCGATCGTGCGAGACGGACCGTTGTTTCGCACCTGTACGCCCACCCTCACGGTGGCCTGCGCGGCGTTGGGTGCGTCGGGCTGGAGCCTGGTCTGGACGGTGGGGTCGATCAACTCGCTTTCGCCGATCGCCCGCACGCTCACCTCGCCGTCGAGTCCGCCCCAGTTGAACCAGGTGCGGTGAAAGCCTTCGGGCGTCTGTCGGCCCGGGTTGCGCCAGTCGACCCGTACCACGACCGTGTGCGTGCCTGCGGCGAGTTGGGCGCGCGATTCGAACGGCAGGTAGGGCCCTCGATGCGAGCCGAGCGGGTGACCGTCTATCCACACGTTCGCCAGGAAGTTCGCCGACTGAAAGCTCACTGCGTAGACGCTCGCCTTGGCGGCCTGGAAGCTCGTGCGATACCAGGCGACCGAACCTTCGTAGTTGCGCGTGCCCGCCGCCCCTTTGATTTGCGTGGCATCGACGACGTTCGGGACGCTCACCGAGCTGCCCGCGAACCCGCCCCGCTGCCAGTCGAGCGAGAGGCCGCGGTTGGCCGGGTCCAGGCGGAGCGTCCAGCTCGTGAGAGCGGTACGCCCGCCCGGCCCTTCGCTGCCGAACGACTGGCTCGGCGGCGTTTTCCCGGGTGGGGCTTCCGCTGCGGCTACCGCCGCGGCGATCGCCACGCAGGCCGCCAGCACGACGGCAACAGCGGGGTTCTTGAGGGATCTGGACACGGTGTTGGGGAGATCGAGCACGAACCAGTGTTCTCTTACAGCTCGCTGCTATGCCTTCAACAACGGTGGACGCTGTTCAGAGCGGCGCTCCCACCGCCGGCTCGGGCGGGGCGGTGAGCATCCGCTCGAGCAGCAGGCGTGCGCCCTCCTTGGATAGGGGCTCGTTGAGGTTGCCGCACTTCGGCGACTGCACGCAGGAGGGGCAACCGCCCGCGCACGGGCACTCGGCGATCAGACGGCGCGCGTCGTCGCAGAGCTCCTCGAAGCGGGCGAACGCTGTGCGCGCGATGCCGATCCCACCCGGGTGACCGTCGTAGAGGAAGATGGTGGGCACGCCGGTCTGGGGGTGGAAGTTCGTGGAAAGCCCGCCGATGTCCCAACGGTCGCACATGGCGATCAGCGGTAGCACAGCGATCTGCGCGTGCTCGGTGGCGTGCAGTGCGCCGAGGAGCGCCTCCAGCGGGACCGTGTCCCCCAGCGCGCCGGCGTCCAGCTCGAACCAGAGCGCCTGCGTGGGGAAGCTCGTCTGGGGCAGATCGAGTGCGACGAGATCGAGGAGCGCGTGGTCTGAGACGCGCTTTCGCTGGTAGGCGAGCACTGTGTCCGTGACGCTCACCTCCCCGAAGGAGAGCGTCACACCGAGCGCGTCGCGGCGGTCGAGCAGGCGGACTATGGCGGTGTCGGTCTCGCGCTTGGGCTGCGTGTACCAGTCGCCGCCGAACGGCGCGACGAGCGCACGGCGGCGGTCGAGGTCCAGCTCGCGCACCTCGTAAGAGTGCCCAAGGTGCAGGTAGATCGCGCCCTCGTGGACGGTCGAGTGGGCGCGCGACGCCTCGGTCGAGCCAAGCAGCTCCCCCGAGGAGACGTCCACGATCGCGTAGCTGGCGGAGGAGGCCGAGCGCAGCGACACCTCCGCCGCGGGGTATCCCCCCGGCCGCCGAAGAACGTACGTGCCCGCCCCCACACCCCTGCGGGCGGGGACGTTTTGATTCTCGTCCCTGCCGAGCCGGGCGGCGTCACGCGGTCTTCTGCGTAGCTCACCCGCGCTGAGCAGGAGCTCGGCGTGGGCCTCCCAGCGTGGGCCGAGGAACTCCGCGTCATCGTGGGACAGCGGGCCCTCGTGGGCAGCGCAGAGCAGGTGCTGGCGGAAGATCAAAGGGCTCTCGTGGTCGAGGATCGCCGCCTCGACGGGGCGATCGAGGAAGTCCTCGGGGTGGCGGGCGAAGAACTGGTCGAGCGGGTCCTCGCCCGCGACGTACACGGCCAGGCCCCGCCCGCGACGGCCGGCTCGTCCCCACATCTGGCGCAGCGAGGCGACGGTCCCCGGGAACGTGACGACCACGGCCGCGTCCAGCTCGCCGATGTCGATGCCCAGCTCCAGCGCATCGGTGGTGATCACCGCCAGCAGCTCCCCGCGCGTGAGGCGACCCTCCAGCTCACGCCGCTGCTGGGTGGTGTAGCCCCCCCGGTAGGGGGCCACGCGCTCGGCCAGCTCGGGGTGGGTGTCCTTGAGGGCGTCTTTGACCAGCCGGCTCAACAGCTCCACGCCCTTGCGCGACTTGATGAAGCAGATCGTCCGGGCCCCATCGCGCACGAGCCGTGCCAGCAGCTCAGCCGCCTCGGCGAGCGCGGAGCGCCGCGCGCCCAGCTTCTCATCGGTAAGAGGAGGGTTCCACACGGCGATCCGCCTTGCCGGCGCCGGTGAGCCGTCCTCTCCGATCAGGCTCACCTCTTCCAGGCCGGTCAGACGCTCGGCCAGCTCGACGGGATTGGCGATCGTGGCCGACGTGAGCAACAGGCGCGGCTCGGTGCCGTACGCGGCCGCGATCCTCCGCAGCCGGCGAAGCACGTTGGCGACGTGCGAGCCGAACACCCCGCGGTAGACATGGGCCTCGTCGATCACGACCACCGCAAGATTGGCGAACAGATCCGCCCAGGCGGCGTGGTTGGGCAGGATGCCGACGTGGAGCATGTCCGGGTTCGTGAGCACCACGTTTGCGTTTCGGCGGATCTCCGCCCGCGCCTCACGCGGGGTATCACCGTCGTAGATCGCCGGGCGCACGCGCTTGCTCAGGCCGAACGCTGCCAGCGCCCGTACCTGATCTTGGGCGAGCGCCTTGGTCGGGTACACGTACAACGCTCGCGCGCGTGCGTCACGGCAGAGGACGTCGAGCGTGGGCAGGTTGAAGCACATGGACTTCCCGGAGGCGGTGCCCGTGGTGATGATCGTCGGTCCCTGCCAGGCCGAGTGGATCGCACGCTCCTGGTGTGAGTACAGACGCTCCACACCCATCCCTCCGAGCGCCGCCACCACGTCCGGGTGCAGCTCGAGTGGGGGATCCACGAGCTTCGCCCGGCCGGGCCCCTCGCGCGCCAGCCGCACGAGCCTCCCGTCCGCAAGGCCCTCGTCCAGCAGTGCGCTCCACACCTCGGTTCTGCGGTCTTTGGCCACGGGTTGCGATAGTAGAGGCGATGCCCCGCTCCCCCGTCGGTTGCCATGATAAAGCCAGCAACGACCGCGTTTCGATCCGCTCCTTCCACCATTCGTCCTATCCAGCGGCCCGGATCGCAACCGAGCGGGTCGAGCGCAGGCTGGACGTGTCGGTGTGCTTGCCCGCGCGCGAGTGTGCCACGACGGTGGGGGAGATCGTGCGCGTGCTAGTGAAGCTACGCGAGGCGGGGGCGATCGACGAGATCGTGGTCATCGACGCCGCCTCCACCGACGGCACAGCGATGGTGGCCAAACGCGCGGGGGCGGTCGTCTGGCAGGAGGCGGAGCTGATGCCCTCCTACGGACCGGTGCTCGGCAAGGGGGACGCGATGTGGCGCGGGCTGTCCGTCCTCGAGGGCGAGCTTGTCTGCTTTCTGGACGCCGACACCGAGGACTTCTCCACACGCTTCGTCACCGGTCTGCTCGGGCCGATCGTGTGCGAGCCGGGCGTCTCGTTCGTAAAGGGTTTCTACCGCCGGCCGTTCCCTCGGGACGGCCTGTCCGTGGCCGAGGGCGGCCCGTCCGAGGCGGAGGGCCGTGCGTCCGAGGCGGAGGGCCGTGCGTCCGAGGCGGAGGGCCGTGCGTCCGAGGCGGAGGGCCGTGCGTCCGAGGCGGAGGGCCGTGCGTCCGAGGCGGAGGGCGGCGGGCGCGTGAACCATCTGACCGCTCGTCCCGCCCTCCAGCTATTTTACCCGCAGCTGGCGCAGGTGCGCCAGCCGCTCGCGGGTGAGGTGGCGGTGCGACGGGAGCTGCTCGAGCGGTTGCCGTTCGCCACCGGCTACGGCGTGGAGATAGCGATGCTGATCGACGCGTGGCGGGAGGTCGGAGTGGATGGGATCGCCCAGGTGGACCTCGAGGAGCACCGTAACCGCCATCAGCCGTTGTCCGCGCTTACGCCGATGGCGTTGACGGTTCTGTCCACTGTCGCCCGTCGCCTGGAGCAGGAAGGGCGCCTGCGCGATACACAGGCCGGTCCGGTCGAACGTCCGCCGCTGGCGAGCGTGAGGGTGGCGTGACGGTGCGCTGTCTGTACCTCGACCTCGACGGCACCCTGCTTGGGCGCGCCGGCTCGCTGGTGCACAACGGCGAGGGAGCGGTGTCCATCGAGGGGGTGCGCGGCGTACAGACGTGCCTGCGCGCGGGTGTGGAGGTCGTGCTGATGTCCGGGCGCCGACGTGCGCAGGTGTTCGAGGATGCGCGGCTGCTTGGCCAGAGCTCCTACATCTATGAGGCGGGCGCGTGCGTCGTGCTCGAGGGGGAAGAGCACTGGCTGACCGGCGAGCTGTTACCGGGGGAGCTGACCATCGCCGAGCAGATCGAGCTCTCCGGCGCGCCGTCCCTGCTGCTGGAGCACTTCACCGGGCGGCTGGAGTATCACGAGCCGTGGCACACAGAGCGCGAAGTCTCGCACCTGTTTCGCGGGCTCGTGGACGCCTCGGAGGCCGACCGTCTGCTGGCCGAGGGAGGTCACGGGGATCTGCGGCTCCTGGACAACGGCGTGGTCAGCCGTCGCTCTGCGGCCCTCGCCGAGCTATCCCACGTGCGTGGCTACCACCTCGTCCCCGCGGGCGCCTCGAAGGCGGGCGCGGTCGCCTTCCACCGCCGCGCGCGCGGATATGCGCGCGAGGACACGTTCGCCGTGGGCGACTCCCGCGAGGATCTTGCCTGCGCCGCTCACGTGGACGCCTTCTGGCTGGTCGCCAACGCCGTGGAGCGCGATCCCTCGATGCGGGAGGCGATCGCCTCCCACGACAACGTACGGGTGGCCGAGGCCGGACATGGGGCGGGGGTATACGAGGCCGTCGTCAGCACGCTCATGGGCGAGCGCTGAGCAGCCGCACGAGCGCGCCGTGGGCGCTCGCGGCGGGACTCAGATGATGCCTGCGCGCTTCTCCTCCTCGTACAGGCGCTCGACGACGAACTCCTTCAGCAGCGTCTGATAGCCCTTGTTGTGTAGGGCGGCCAGAGTCTTGAGCCGCCTCAGCGTGAACTGGTCGAAGCGAATGGCGATAGGGGTCGTGCGGCCCGGGCGTACGGCGTCCTGCATGCGGAGGATCTTCTCGCGTCTGCGCTCCTGCTCGATGAACACGTCGGGATCCAGCGACAGGCCTTTGACGGGATCGACTTCCTCAGCACGCGACATCGGCACCTCTTTCTGGTCGACTGAGCTCTGTAGTACTGAGCTCGTAGTAGTTACTACGAGATATACCATAGTTATACCGGCGCTGCAAAAAGAAGACAAGCCCTGAGTGGTGCGCGATCTGAGCCCTGAGTGTGCGATCTAAGCCCCAAGTTGTGCGATCTAAGCCCTGAGTTGTGCGATCTAAGCCCCGAGTTGTGCGATCGGGAGGGGAGGGGGGGAGTGCTGTTGTATGTTTTCCTTGGAGTACGCGAGCGCCATGGTATCTACCCCGGAATACCATAGATATACCAAGTTCAGCCGGGCGACTACTAGCGACCCAACACCCGCCACCACATACGCCGCCAGAACCCGGGCTGCGGGCGTCGTCGCCAGCGTGCGGGAGGGGGCACGGTCGCGCGCACCAGGGCCACCCAGTCGTCCAACGGCAGCTCACCGGAGATCAACCTGCCCAGGGCGCCGGTGACCGGGGCGCCGACGCCCGCGCGCTCGAGTGTACGGGCCAGCAGTGGCACCGACTCCAGCGCCTCCACCGTCTGGCCGACCACCGAGGGTATCTCCGCGGCGGGCACGCCGTTGGCGAGCAGCTCGCCGGCGCGGCGGTTGCGGCTCGTGCGCGCGAGCGCGGTTGCCACGAGGTCCCCAGCCCCGGCCAGCCCGATCATCGACTCCGGTCGCGCACCCAGTCCCCCGGCGTAGCGCCAGACCTCGGCAAAGATGTGCCCGGCGGCCGCGCCGGCGGCGTTGAGTCCCTGCGCCTCAGTGGCCCCCGCCGCGAGCGCTGCGGCGTTCTTGGCCGAGCCCGCCAGCTCGACCCCGAGCGGGTCGTTGGACTGCTCGCACACCACTCCCGCGCGCGTGAAGACCTGGGCCAGCGACCGGGCCAGTTCCTCGTCGCTGGAAGCCGCCACCAGCGCGGCGCCCGCTCCCACCATCTCCCGCGCGTGCGCCGGACCACCGAGGCAGGCTATCCGGTGAACGCCGAAGGCCGCACCGAGGACCGTTGTGGGCGGCAATCCCTCGGGCGGGACGAGGCCCTTGGCCACGGACACGACCGCCGCCCGCCGGCCAAGACCGGCGGTGCCGAGTGTCGCGATCACCTCGCCCAGTCGGCTCGAGGGCACCGCGAGGAACACGTAGTCGGCCCGGGCGACCCCGGCCGAGGCGGACTCGATTCGCAGCTGGCCCGGCAGCTGGACCTCCGGGAGGTACATGCGGTTCTCGCGCTCCTCCTCCAGGAGCGCCGCCTGCTCGGGGGTGCGCGCCTGCAACGTCGTGCCTAACCCACTCCGGGCCAGAAGCACGGCCAGCGCGGTGCCGAACGATCCCGCCCCGATCACCGTGGCGCGTCTCCAGGCGGGCGTGGCCCGCGCGCGCCCGCTGGCACCGCGAACGGACGGGCTCGCAGGTGCCGCGGCGGAGCTCGCAGGGGGCTCGGGCTCGACCATGTCGGTGACCGAGCCTAGCGGTCGATCTGCACAGGCGGGCCTACACCAGCTCGCCCAGCCGCCGCCCGGCCGCCGCGAGCGCCCGCGTGCTCGACGCTTCGAGGATCACCTGCAGGTCGAGCATGCGCGCGTCGAACAAGTCGAGCATGTTCTGCCCGGTCACCGCGTAGGCAGGGACGCCGGCCTGACGGGCGCGGGTGGCGATCTCGAACGCCGGGCTGGCGGCCAGGGCGGGCGTTCTCAGGCGCCACTCACCGAGGACCACGGCGCGCGCCCGACGCATGCGCGTGTCGAAGTGGAGGGCGTCGAGCAGCTCGCGTGCGTCCAGGGGTGGATCGACCCCGGGGACGATCGGACACGGATCGGTCTGCCACCCGCGTGCGCCCAGCCCCCGAGAGATGGCCGATCCCACGCGCTGCGCGCTCAGCCGGTCGAACGCGCCCGCGGCGATGAGCACTGTCCGGGGGATCATGATCGGGCATCCTTCCAGGAAATGCCCACAAAGAAAGGTGAATACGCGATCGTGAAGGTGTGCGGGCACGAGCTGCGCGTGAGCAGCCCCGGCAAGGTGTTCTTCCCCGAGCGTGGGGTGACCAAGCTTGACCTCGTCAACTACTACGTTGAGTGCGAGCAGGCCGTGGTGCGTCACCTGCGCGAGCGCCCGACGGTGCTGAAGCGGTGGGTGGATGGTGTCCAGGGCGAGCCGTTCTTTCAGAAGCGTGTGCCCGACAAGGCCCCCGAGTGGCTTCAGACCGCAACCGTCACCTTCCCCAGCGGCCGCCACGCGCGCGAGTTGGTGCCGAACGACGCGGCGCATCTGGTCTGGGGGGTCAACCTCGGGGTGATCGACTGGAACCCGTGGCCCGTGCGCCGGGCAGACCTGGACCATCCCGACGAGCTGCGCGTCGATCTCGACCCCTGCCCCGGTGTGCCTTTCGGGCAGGTGCGCGACGTGGCCGTGGGCGTGCGAGAGGTGCTGGAGGAGCACGGCATGCGGGGCTTTCCCAAGACATCGGGCTCGCGGGGCATGCACGTGTACGTACGGATCGAGCCGGAGCACGGCTTCGAAGAAGTGCGCCGCGCCGCGCTTGCGCTGGCGCGCGAGGTCGAGCGGCAAATGCCGCACCGGGCGACGAGTCGCTGGTGGAAGGAGGAACGCGAGGGGGTGTTCATCGACTACAACCAGAACGCCCGCGACCGCACGGTCGCCTCGGCCTACTCCGTGCGGGCCGTCGCCGACGCGCGAGTCTCCTGTCCCCTCGACTGGGAGGAGGTTCCGGACGTCGATCCAGCCGAGCTGAGCCTGGAGACGGTCCCGGCACGTCTGCGCGAGCGTGGCGACCCGGCGGCCGACATCGACGAGCACCCCCTTCGCCTGGAGTCCCTGCTCGAACTGGCGGCTCGCGACGAGCGCGAGGGCCTCGGCGACGCGCCCTGGCCGCCGCATTTCCGCAAGCAGAAGGGCGAGCCGCGCCGGGTGCAACCGAGCCGTGCGCGGGCAGCCGGCAACGAGCAGGGATGACCGGTTGGCGATGAACCTTCCCCTTTCTCCCCCGGTGAAGCCGCAGCTCGCCGTCTCGCGCAGGGAACTGCCGACGGGCGAGGACTACTCATACGAGGTAAAGCTCGATGGGTTTCGCTGCCTGGCCTTCGTGGATGGGGATGAGGTGTTCCTGCAGTCGCGAACCGGCAAGCCGCTGGGACGGTACTTCCCCGAGTTGAATCTCCCGCACGGGCGACACGTGCTCGACGGGGAGATCGTCGTCCGTGACGCCGACGGACGGGAGGATTTCGCCCTGCTGTCCCAGCGCATCCACCCTGCCGCCTCGCGCGTCGAACGCCTCGCCGGTGAGACTCCCGCGACGTACGTGGCGTTCGACCTGCTCGCCCTGGGAGCAGGAATCACTGCTCGAGTGCCCATTCGCCGATCGCCGGCAGGCGCTTGAGAGCCTGCTCGCCCCCGACGCGCTCGCCGCCGCGCCGATCGAGCTGATGGAGACGACCGCCGACATCGACGTCGCCCGCCGGTGGCTGCTTGTGGCCGAGGGCACGATCGCCAAGGAGCGCTCGGCGCCCTACCGTCCCGGCGAGCGCAAGGGCATGGCGAAGGTCAAGCGAGTCCGGACGATAGACGCGGTCGTGGCCGGCTGGCGCCCGGGCAAGGAGGCAGACACGGTCGGCGCGCTGATCATCGGGCTGTACGACGGTTCGGAGCTGCGCGTCGTCGGGCACTGCTCAGGCCTCACCGCCTCCGAGAAGCGCAGGCTCGTCGGCTTCCTCGCGCCCTTCCAGACAGGGGAGCACGGCACCGCGGATCCCAGCCGCTGGAGCGCCGGCAAGGAGCTCGAGTGGATCGCGCTTCGGGCAGAGCTCGTCGTGGAGATCGACTTCGACCACGTCTCCGGCGGGCGCATCCGCCACGGGGCAAAGCTTCGGCGCTGGCGAGATGACAAGGACCCGCGTGAGTGCACGTTCGATCAGCTCTCTCTGTGAGGGTCGTGCGCGCGAGGAGGGTCATGGTGGAAGGCCGCACGTTCAGAGCGGACCGGGGGATGGTGCGCCGGGGCGCGGTCAGGCGTGGTCTAGGATCAGGTCAGTGTCAACCGCGAGCGCGACCGTCGCTGAGGAGGAGTACCTGCAGATCCTGTTCTGGCTGCAGGAGGCCAGCCTGCCGATGACCGGTGCGAACGTGGTGCGCGCGATGCAGCTGTCGGCGCCCACCGTGCACGAGATGGTGGGCCGCTTGGAGCGCGACGGCTACATCACCCGGGGCGCGGACAGGACGATCGCGTTCACCGCCATCGGCGCCGAGCACGCCGAGGGGATCGTTCGCAGGCACCGTCTGATCGAGCGCTTCCTAACCGACATCCTCGGTGTTCCCTGGGACGAGGTGCACGAGGAGGCGGAGCGCCTCGAGCACGCCATGTCACCGGTGCTGGAGGACCGCATGCTCGCGGCGATCGGCGACGCCAAGACCTGTCCTCACGGTCACCCGATCCTCGCCGGCGCGCGCCTCGCCGGCGTGCCGCTGGCCGACGTCGTGGTCGGAGCCTCGGTGCAGGTGTTGCGCTTCGAGAACGAGGCCGAGGACCTCCTGCGCTACTTGAAGGGCTCGGGTCTTGAACCTGGGCTTGAGGGCAGCCTGGCCGCGCGGGACGATGAGCAAGTGGTCGTGCAGGCGGCCGACGGCCGTCGGTGCACGGTCACCCCTAGCGTCGCCGAGACCGTTTCGGTGGTGGCCGACCCCTCGCCGCCCGCACGCACCGCGCTCCCGGAGCAGCTTGTGTTGGGCCAGCGCTACGGGCGCTAGCCCAGCGAGCGGTAGGCCGCGGCGAGGCGCGTGATGCCTTCGTTGATCTGCGCGGGCGTGACACCGGAATAGGCAAGACGCAGCGTGTTCTCGCCCCCCTCGAGCAGGAAGTCGGTGCCCTTCACGAACGACACCCCACGCTCGGCGGCGGCGTGGTGCAGGGCGTGTACATCCGTGCCCTGTGGGAGGGTCACCCACATGAAGTAACCGCCCTCCGGAGCGAGGAACTCGGCCTCTGCCAGCTCGCGACGCAGCGCGTTGCCCAACGTCTCGGCGCGCTCGGCGAGCGCTCCCTTGACCGTCTCGATCGAGCGCTCGATCGCGCCCGAGGCGCAGAACTCATAGACGATCGCCTGGGAGACCATGTTCGGCGAGATGTACGTGCCGGTTGCCAGCTGCGCCACCGCATCGATCAGCTCAGGCGGTCCGACGAGGTAGCCGACCCGGATCCCCGGGCAGACGGTCTTCGAGAAGGAAGAGGCGTACACCACCCGGTCGGGGTCCATCGAGAGCATCGTGGGCAGCGGCTCGCCCTTGAAGCGCAGCGCCACATACGGGTCGTCCTCGAATACGACGAACCCATGCGCGGCCGCCAGCTCGAGCAGCGTGCGACGCTTCGCCAGCGACAGCGTGTACCCGGCCGGGTTCTGGAAGTTGGGGATGATGTGGGCGAGCTTCGGCCGCGCCCCCGCTCCACCGCTGAGCAGGCGTGCGAGCGCCTCGGTGTCGATGCCGTCAGGCTGCAGCTCGATCGCGTGCAGTCGCGCTCCCCGCTGACGCAGGGAGAGCAGGGTACGGTCGTAGGTGGGTCGCTCGACGAGCACCTCGTCGCCGGGGCGGACGAGGTGCTCGAACAGGAACGCGTCGGCCTGCAGAGAGCCATTCGTGACGAGCACCCGCTCGGGCTCCACGCCGTGCAGGTCCGCGATCCAGGTGCGCAGACGCGGATAACCCACCGATGTCCCGTAAGCGGTCGCTCCGGCCGGGTCGCCCTCAAATGCCCGCACCGCGGCGTTGCGCAGGCCCTCGATATCGATGATGTCGAGCGACGGGGCGCCGCGCGCAAAGGAGATCGTGGGGCCGGTGGGTGTTGGCACGGCGGCGAAGCTTAGGCGGCTCAGCAGCTCGTCGCAGTCGCGGGTGAGTTCCCGCGCGGTGCGCTCCAGCCGGTCGCGAAAGTGCAGCAGCTCGGCGGCGCTCGGCGGTTCGGCGGCGCTGGGCGGTTCGGCGGCGCTGGGCGGTTCGGCGGCGCTGGGCGGCTCGGCGGCGCTGGGCGGCTGGCGGCTGGCGCTCGGCGGCCTGCGGTCGGCTCAGCGGCGGGGGCGGGCTCAGGGGCTGGGGCGCGATCGAAGGCTGCAGGTGGGCTCAGAGGCGGGGGCGGGCTCAGGGGCTGGGGCGCGGTCGGAGGCTGGGATGGGCTCCGAGGCGGGGTGGCGCTCGGAGGCTGAGCGTAGCCGGGCGTTGCCCCGTGCAGGGGCCCTGCCTGTGTGTCCGCATAGGCCACCGCGGCCGGGTGAACGCCGGGTTGAGCGTGCTCCTCGGGCTCGATCGTCTCGTCGACCAACCGGATCCAGCTGGGCGGCGGAGGTTCCGCAGCGACGGCGGCCTCACCCGAGGGCCCCTCGTCGTGGCCGATCGCGGTAAGGGTCCGCTCAAGCTCGAGCAGCTTGCGCTCCAACTCGCCAAGCGTCTTCGCTACGTCCTGGTCCACGGCGCAAGCGTAGCGCCCGCGACTCGAGGCGCGAGATCAGGGAGCGGCGACGGAGGCTTTGCCGAGGACCTGCACCGCGATCTCGGCCACCTCGGTGGGGGTCCGTCCTACGCGCACTCCGTTCGCCTCCAGCGCCTTCGCCTTCGCGGCGGCCGTTCCGGCGCTCCCCGAGATGATCGCTCCGGCGTGGCCCATCTGCTTGCCCGCCGGCGCGGTGAAACCGGCGATGTAGGCCACCACCGGCTTGGTCACCCGCTCGGAGATGTACTCGGATGCCTCCTCCTCGGCGGAGCCTCCGATCTCGCCGGAGAGGACGATCAGCTCCGTCTGATCGTCAGACTGGAAGAGCTCGAGCACGTCCACGAACGAGGAGCCGGGCACGGGGTCGCCGCCGATGCCTACGATCGAGCTGCAGCCGAAGCCGGCTTGGGCGATCTCGTTTCCGATCTGGTAGGTGAGCGTCCCCGAGCGCGACACCACGCCGACGTTCCCCTCTTTGAAGAACGATGCGGGAATGATTCCGACGTTGGCCTTGCCCGGCGAAAGGATGCCGGGGCAGTTCGGGCCGATCAGGCGCGTGCTCGGGTGATCGCGCTTCAACGTGTTGTACACGCGCAGCTCGTCGTGTGCGGGGATCCCCTCGGTGATCGCGACCACGAGCTTCACCCCGGCCGTGGCGGCCTCGAGGATTGAGTCGGCGGCGAACCGCGGGGGGACGAAGATCATCGCGGTGTTGGGCTGTACGTGTTGCACGGCCTGAGCCCAGCTGTCGAACACCGGGATGCCCTCGACGTCCTGCCCGCCCTTGCCGGGCGTCACGCCGCCCACCACGTTTGTGCCGTAGCTGCGGTTGTTGAGCGTGTGGAACGAGCCCTCACGGCCGGTGATGCCCGCGACCGCCAGGCGCGTGTGCTCGTCCACCAGAATCGCCATCAGTCCCCCCCTGCCGTGCCTTCTGGGCGGCAAGTGACCATCGCGACCGCGCTCATCGTGGCCGCGCTCGTCATGGCCGCACTCGTCACGGCTGCGCTCCTACGCCGTGCCCTGCGGCCAGTGCCACGACCTTTTCGGCGGCCTGGTTCATCGTGCTGGCGGCATATACATTCGGCAGCGCCGCCTCCTGCAGGAGCTCACGTCCCTGGACGTCGTTGGTCCCGTCGAGTCGCACCACGAAGGGAACGTTTGGGCTGAGGTCCTCAAACGCCGCGATCAGTCCCGTGGCGACCTGATCGCAGCGGGTGATGCCCCCGAAGATGTTGAACAGGACGGCCTTCACGGCGTCGTTGGCGAGGATCAGCCGTACCGCCTGCTTGATCTTCTCCGCGTCTGAGCCGCCGCCGGCATCGAGGAAGTTCGCGGGTGATCCCCCCGCCTGCGCGACGACGTCGAGCGTCGACATGACCAGGCCGGCGCCGTTGCCGAGGATGCCGATGTCGCCGTCGAGCTTGACGTACTGGACGCCCTCTTCCTTGGCCCGGCGCTCGATCGGGTCTTCGTTCTCTGAGTCTGAGAGCTGCTGGTTCTCCGGGTGGCGGTACAGCGCATTCCCGTCCAGCGAGACCTTCGCGTCGAGCGCCTTCACTTCCCTCTCCGGGGTGACGATCAGCGGGTTGATCTCAGCGAGAGTGGCGTCCTCGTTAAGCCAGACGTCATAAAGCGCCAGGAGTGCGTCGGCCACTCCATCGATCACGTCGGCGTCGGCGCTCCCGTCGGTCGCGATCGACACGGCCTCCTCCCGCGAGAGGCCTGCGAGAGCGTCCACGTGGCGGCGGATCAGCTTCTCCGGGCTCTTCTCGGCAACCTCTTCGATGTCGACGCCGCCCTCGACGCTGAACATCACCAATGGCTGCTTGGCCGAGCGGTCGAGCAGCACTGCGGCGTAGTACTCGGTTGCGATGTCCGAGGCGTGCTCGATCCACAGCGTGCGTACGGTGTGCCCGTGGATGTCCATTCCCAGAATACTCGTGGCGTGCTCGCGCGCTTGGGCCATGTTGGAGGCGAGCTTCACCCCGCCCGCCTTGCCGCGCCCGCCGATCAGCACCTGCGCCTTGACGACCACCGGGTAGCCGATCTCGTTGGCCGCGTTCACGGCCTCCTCGACCGTGGTCACCGCCTTGCCGGGTGACACCTTAAGGCCGTGGCGGGCAAACAGCTGCTTGCCTTGGTACTCCAAGAGGTCCATTTGCGGCGCGGGACTCTAACGGAAGGCGGGTGAGCGCGCGTATGGCCTTCGCAGGTCATAATGCCCGCGCGATGCCCCTTCCCAAGAACGTCACCTTCGTCACATTCGACGTCTACGGCACGCTCATCGACTGGGAGACGGGTATCTATGAGGCATTTGCCAAGGAGGCCAAGCGCGACGGCTTCGAGATCGACCGGAGCGTGCTCCTTCCCCTCTTCCACGAGATCTCCCGAGAAATCGAGGGAGGTTCCTACGAGCTCTATGCGGAGGTGCTCAGGCGCACCGCGATCGAGGTGGCCAAACGCATCGAGTGGCCGCTGGAGCCCTCGCGCTCGGGTTTTCTGCCCGATTCGGTCCAGCGCTGGGCGCCCTACAAGGAAACCAACACTCAGCTGCAGAAGCTCGCCAAGAAGTACAAGCTGGGCCTCCTGTCCAACATCGACGACAAGCTGCTCGGTCAGACCCGTCGACACATTCCGATCGACTTCGACCTGGTCGTGACGGCCCAGCAGGTGCGCTCCTACAAGCCCGAACCGGCCCACTTCACCGAGTGCGCCCGACGCATGGGCGGCAAGCGCGGCTGGGTGCACGTGGCCGCCAGCCACTACCACGACGTGGTGCCCTGCGTGAAACAGCGCGTGCCCGTCATCTGGGTGAACCGCAACAAGGACACGCTCGACTCCTCGCAGAAAAAACCAACCGCCGAAGTGAGCACCCTACGCGAGGCTGCCAAGGTGCTGGGCGTTTCCTAGCGCCGCGCCGACATGCGGGCCATTTCGCTTCACCGTGACGTGATCGTCGTCACGAGTGCGCTCCTACAGGTCAACTGCGTGATCGTCCGGGGGGCGGCCGGGGAGGCGGACGCCGGCCGCGAGGTTCGGGCCGGAGCCGGCGTAAAGGCAACCGGGGACGTGCAGGCGGGCGGGGAGGCGCAGTCTGGCAGGAACGTGCAGGCTGGCAGGAACGTGCAGGCTGGCAGGAACGTGCAGGCTGTTGGGAACGCGCAGGCTGGCAGGAACGCGCAGGCGCGTGAGGAGGCGCCGGATGCCGACTCTGCAGTGCGGGCCGGCGAGACGTTCTTGATCGACTCGCCCGTTCTTCCCGACGAGCTCGAAGCGCTACCGGCGCTGGTCGAACAGGCCGGATTCCCCGCCCCCGGCGGACTGCTCGTGACGCACGGGGACTGGGACCACCTGCTCGGCCGGCTCGCCTTTCCAGGCGTGGCGCTCGGCTGCGCCGAGAGCACCGCCGAGCGCCTACGGGCGTCGCCGGGCGGAGCTCAGCGAGACCTACGCGCCTTTGACGAAGGTCTGCTGATCGCTCGCGAGCGCCCGCTCGCGCTCGGCGGGGTACAGGCGCTGCCCGTCCCGGGCCATTGCGCCGTCGGCGATCGAGAGCTAGAGGTGTACGCCGCCGGCGGACACACAGCGGACGGTATGGCCGTGTTGATCCCCTGGGCGAGCGTGCTCGTCCCCGGGGACTACCTCTCAACCGTCGAGCTGCCCACCCTGAACGACGGGGGAGACGTCGATGCCTATTTGGCCACGCTCGAGCGCCTGCGCCCGCTGGTGGCCGCGGCTGCGCACGTCGTTCCGGGCCATGGCCCGACCTTGGACGGTACCCGAGCGCTGACGGCCCTGGGGGAGGATGTCGCCTATCTGCAGGCGCTACGTGAGCGACGCACCGAGGCCGAGCTGCCGGCAGGGCGGCGTGGCGCGTCGCAGCGAAAGCTGCACAGCGAGAACGTCGCGGCGCTTAGCCGTCCACGCTCTTGATCGTCGCGATCGGAGCCCCGGCCTGGATCGCGGCCCCCTCGGCGATCGGCAGCTCGGTGATCGTGCCCGTCTTGTGAGCTGTGATCTCGTTCTCCATCTTCATCGCCTCGATGATGCACAGCAGCTGGCCCTCCTCCACCGTGTCGCCCTGCTTGACGAGTACCTTCCACATGTTTCCCTGAAGCGGCGACGGCAGCGTGTCCGGACCACCGCCGCCGGAGGACTCGCGCCGCGCACGCTTGGGCGCCTTGCGGGTCGAAGATCGGCCTGCGCTCGCCGTGGGGCCGCCGTTGGCCGCACTCGCCCCGCCGGGACCGACCCCGGCGAACGGAGGTCCGAAGACCCTCACGCCGAAGCGCTTGCCGGAGACCTCCACCGTGTAGGTCTGCTCGACTGCCTCCTCGGTCACCCCCCCATCTGCACCGGCGGCCTCAGCAGGGTCAGCGGAAGGGGGTGGGAAGGCGAGCGTCTTCAGCCACTCTTTGTTCTCGACCAGATCGCGGCACGTCTCGCCCCTGGCCCACTGCTCGGTTGCCAGCAGCGCCTGGTGAAAGGGGATCAGCGTCCTCAGCCCCTCGATCTCGAATTCACCCAGCGCGCGCAGCATCCGCTTGGTGGCCTGCGCACGGTCGGAATCCCACACGATCAGCTTCGCCACCATCGGGTCATACATCGGCGAGACCTCCCCGCCTGCTTGCACGCCCGTGTCCACTCGCACGCCCGGGCCCGCCGGCTCGGAGTAGGCGCCGATCCTGCCGGGAGCCGGGGCAAAGTTCTTGGAGGCGTCCTCCGCGTTGATCCGGCACTCGATCGCGTGCCCCCGCAACGTCACGTCCTGTTGGCGGTAGGAGAGCTCCTCGCCCGCGGCCGCGCGGATGCCCTCCTTGACGATGTCCACGCCCGTGGTCATCTCGGTCACGCAGTGCTCGACCTGCACGCGCGTGTTCATCTCCAGGAAGAAGTACTCCCCCGCTGTCCCCTCGTGCGGCGCGGCCAGCAGGCCCTCGATCGTGCCAGCGCCCACATAGCCGACGGCTCTCGCCGCCTCCACTCCGATCTCTCCCATCCGGTCCCGCAGCTCCGGCGAGACGATCCACTCGGGTGCCGGCGACTCCTCGATGAGCTTCTGGTGGCGACGTTGGATCGAGCAGTCGCGCTCGCCAAGGTGGATCACGTTCCCGTGACGGTCGGCCAGCACCTGGACCTCGACGTGGCGTGGGTCCGGCAGGTAGCGCTCAAGGTAGACGGTCGGGTCGGAGAAGAACTTCTCCCCCTCGCGGCTGGCCCCCTCGAACGCGCTCTGCAGCTCCTCCTCGGAAAGCGCCACCCTGAAGCCCTTGCCGCCACCGCCGCCTGCGGCCTTCACGGCGACGGGAAACCCGAGCTCGCCCGCGGCGATAGCAAGGGCGTCTTTGATGGTCGCGACCGGCTCGGTGGTCCCAGGCACTATCGGCACCCCGGCCTTCTTCATCAGCTCGCGCGCACGCGTCTTTGAGCCCATCGCTTCGATCGCGCTCGCCGGTGGGCCGATGAACACGATGCCGGCCTCCTCGCACGCCTGGGCGAACCGTGCATTCTCGGCGAGGAAACCGTAGCCGGGATGAATCGCCTCGGCTCCCGAGCGCTCGGCCACATCGAGGATCTTCTCGACGCTGAGGTAGTTCTCCGCCGCCGGACCATCGCCCAGGTTGTATGCCTCGCTCGCCTTCGCGACATGGGGGGAGTGGCGATCGAGCTCGGAGTACACCGCGACGCTCGCCACGCCTAGCTCATCGAGCGCGCGCTCTATCCGTACGGCGATCTCCCCGCGGTTGGCAACCAGTACCTTCTCGAACATCCGGCGGGTAGCTTAGTTAACCGGCCGCAGCCGGAAGCGAACGCGAGCCGCGGCCGCGAGCCGCTCCGCCGCCTCTCGGCGCTCCGATCGGCACGCGTCAGGCCACATCGGAGATCATCCCGGCGCCGACGGTGCCGTTGCTGGACTCGTCGATCAAGATGAAGCTCCCCGTGCGGCGGTTGGTCTTGTAGGGGTCGAACACGAGCGGTGAGCTGGTGCGCAGGTGCACGCGGCCGATGTCGTTGAGCGCGAGCTCGGCCGGCGGCGCGTCGCGTTCGAGCGTGTGCACGTCCAGCAGATCCTCGATCTGATCGACGATCGCCGTCGCGCTGCGGGTCGTCTGCTTCAGGAGGTAACGCCCGCCCGCCCGCAGTGGCCTGTCCGCCATCCAGCACACGTCCGCCGCCACCTCGCGAGCCACCAGTGGGGCCCGTTCGGGATGGCAGATCAGCTCGCCGCGCGAGACGTCGAGCTCGTCCTGCAGGCGCAGCGCGACAGACATCGGAGCGACCGCCTCCTCGAGCTCGCCGTCGTAGCTGTCGATCGCGGCGATCCGCGTGCGCTCGCCGCCCGGCAGCACCACCACCTCGTCGTCACGCCGCAGAGCCCCGCTCGCCAGCTGGCCCGCATAGCCGCGGTAGTCGCGAGTGTCGGGGTTACCGGAAGAAGGCCGGATCACCCACTGCACGGGAAACCGCGCCGGTCTGTCGTGGGGATGGTCGTAAGCCACATCGACGTTCTCGAGCAGGTCGAGCAGCGCCGGGCCTCGATACCAGTCCATCGCCTCGGAGGGCTCGACGACGTTGTCGCCGTTCAGCGCCGAGATTGGGATGTAGATGATTTCGTACTGATGGCCGGCTCTCCGTCCGTCGCGGCGCAGGATGGGCGCGAAGCCCTCGAACTCCGCCGCGACCTCGTTGAAGCGCTCCTGGGAGTAGTCGACGAGGTCCATCTTGTTGACCGCCACGACAAGCTTGGGGATTCCCAGCAGCGCGCTGATGAAG
The DNA here is from genome assembly GCA_963709885.1 of uncultured Solirubrobacteraceae bacterium. GTDB lineage: Bacteria > Actinomycetota > Thermoleophilia > Solirubrobacterales > Solirubrobacteraceae > Palsa-744. The sequence continues at coordinate 599,093 of CAVPXY010000004.1, forward strand.
GCGTGGCGCTTTGACTGCTCGAGTACGCCGCGGCGTGCGTCGATCAGCACGACCGCGAGGTCCGCCGTCGAGGCGCCGGTGACCATGTTGCGCGTGTACTGCCGATGCCCTGGACAGTCGGCGATGATGAACCGGCGTCGCGGGGTGGCGAAGTAGCGGTAGGCGACGTCGATCGTGATCCCCTGCTCGCGCTCGGCACGAAGTCCGTCGGTGAGCAGCGCGAGATCGAGCGCTCCCTCGCCGCCACGGCGCTCGCTGGCCTGCGCCACGTGCTCGAGCTGGTCCTCGAAGATCTGCTTGGAGTCGTAGAGCAGCCGCCCGATGAGCGTGCTCTTGCCGTCGTCCACCGAGCCGGCGGTGCTGAGACGCAGCAGGTCGAGCGTCATCGGGAGGCGATCTCGAACGAACTAGCCCGCGAGCCGCTGTTCACGGTGACGCTAAGGCAGCGGCGAAGCATCAGAAGTATCCCGCCTTCTTGCGATCCTCCATGGCGGCCTCGGTCACGCGATCATCGGCGCGCGTCTCGCCGCGCTCGGTGATCCGCGTCGCCGCGATCTCGGCGACGACTTCGGTGAGCGTCGCCGCCCGGGAGAGCACTCCGCCCGTGCAGCTCATATCGCCGACGGTGCGGTACCGAACCGTCTCGGAGATGATCTCCTCGCCGTCGATCAGCTCGGTGCCCTCCCGCCAGGCATACAGCATGCCGTCTCGCTGGAACACCTCGCGCTCATGCGCGAAGTAGATCAAGGGCACTTCCAGCTGCTCCTGGTCGATGTACTCCCACACGTCGAGCTCGGTCCAGTTCGAGATCGGGAAGACGCGTACGTTCTCACCCTTCTTGATGCGCCCGTTGTAGAGGTTCCACAGCTCAGGCCGCTGATTCTTGGGATCCCACTGGCCGAAGTCGTCGCGAAACGAGAACACGCGCTCCTTCGCCCGCGCCCGCTCCTCGTCGCGCCGCGCACCCCCGAACGCCGCGTCGAAGCCGTGCTCGGCGATCGCGTCCAGGAGGGTCACCGTCTGCAGCCGGTTGCGAGATGCTCGCGGGCCCGTCTCCTCCGCGACGCGGCCGGTGTCGATCGACTCCTGCACGCTCGCCACGATCAACCGCTCGCCGAGCTCAGCCACCCGGCGGTCGCGGAACTCGATCACCTCGGGAAAGTTGTGACCGGTGTCGACATGCATCAGCGGGAACGGGAACGACCCCGGCCGGAACGCCTTCTCGGCGAGCCGCAGCAGCACGATCGAGTCCTTCCCGCCGCTGAACAGCAGCACCGGACGCTCGAATTCGGCCGCGACCTCGCGCATCACGTGGATCGCCTCGGACTCCAGCGCCCGCAGATGACTGAGCTGGGGGCGTGCCGCGACGGTCATGGCCCGACGGGCTCCACGTGCAGGCCGCACTCCGTCTTCTCGGTTCCCGCCCAGCGGCCCTCGCGGCCGCTGCCCGGCGCGGTGCACGGCGCGCAGCCGATCGACTCATATCCTTGGTCGTGAAGCGGGTTGTACGGGAGCTCGCGCTCGTGGATTCGCCGCCACAGGTCCCTTTCGGTCCAGTGGGCGAGCGGGTTGTACTTCCATATGCCGCGCGCCTCGTCACGTTCGATGAGCTCCGCTGCGGCCCTGGTCGGGCCCTGCTCGCGGCGAATTCCGGTGATCCAGCCATCCGCGTCTGTGAGCGCGCGCGCCAAGGCTGCGACCTTCTGGACCGAGCAGCAGTTCTCCGGTCCGGTCCAGGGCCCGTTCGGACCGGCGGCGTCCTGGACCTCGATGCTGACTCCGAACCGCTCCTCGAACTGTCTCCAGGTTCGCAAGGTCTCTTCGAACAGCACCCCCGTGTCGATCGTCACGATCCTCACCCGGTCATGCCGCCCAGCGCTCACGCGCAGCAGCTCGTCGATCAGCACCGACTCCTCCTTCTGAAAGGAGCACAGCAGCACCGCGCGCTCGCCGTGGCGTTCCACCGCCTCGCGTAGGGTATCGGTCAGGCTAGCCACGGCTTCCGGGCGGGCGGTGGGTGCATTGGCTATGTCGCTCTGCGTCGAATTCATCAGGTGGTCTCGCTCAGCGTGTCGATCAGGTGGTCTCGCTCAGCCTGTCGAAGGCCTAGACCGCGCACTCGCCCTCGCCGCGAATGACTTCGAAGGGGGCATTCCGGTTCCAGTCGATGAACTGGTTCATTGTCTCCAACCCGAAGTCGACAGGCATCGACAGGTCCTTGACGAGGGCCTCGAGCTCGCTCGTGCCGACGCGCTCGGTGAACGGACCCCACGTCTCACCCTCCTCGCGGTGGGACTCGTAGTGGCGGATCCACCGCTCGATCGCCTCGGGCACCCGCTTGGCGGGGAGGCGCAGTTTCAGCCGCGTGCCGAAGGCAACGCTCCCGCCTTCGTACACGCCGCCGACATGGGGGATGTAGGCGGGGATCGTGTGCTCGCCGACTTTGATCGACGCGCCGTACAAGCCGATATCGGCGACGTGATGCTGCGCGCAGCCGTTTGGGCAGCCGCTCATCTTGATGTGGATCTCGCGGGTCAGCGGATCTGTGATTTCCATCGCATCGATCCGCTCCTGAACGGCCTGGTTCAGTCCCATCGAGCTTGTTATTCCGAGCTTGCACGAGTCCGTTCCGGGGCACGACACCACGTCGTCTATCTCGCGTGAGCCGGCGTCGTCGAGCCCCAGCTCGCCGAGCGCCAGCCACAGGTCGTACACGCTCTCCTTGCGCACCCACCGCAGCAGGAGGTTCTGCTGCACGGTCGTCCGCGCGTATCCGCCGGCGTAGGTGCGCATGATCTCCGCCATACCCCTGAACTGCTCGGGCGTGAGATCGCCCCGGGTGACCTTGACCTCGATGGTCACGAAGCCCTCCTGCTTCTGCTCAGCGACGTTGGCGGCGCGAAAGCGCTCGAACTCGGAGATGTCGCCGTTGGGGCTGCCGTAGGTCGGTGGGGGGGCGGGTGCCGACTCGCGCTCGTCGTCGAGGAACAGGCGCCGCTCGATCGAGAAGTCGCGTTCGTCTACCCACTCGCCCTTCAGCTCCTCCTCGACCTGGCGGCGAAGCTCGTCGATGCCGTACTTGTCGACGAACACCTTGATCCGCGCGCGGGCGCGGTTCACCCGCAGCCACTCCTGGCGGTCGAAGATCCTGAACACCGCCTCGGAGATCTTCAAGTAGTCGCCGTTGTCGAGCTCCACGAACTCGTACAACACCGGCGCCACACGTGGCATGATCGAGGTGCCGCCCCCCACGAGCATCTCCACGCCGCGCACCTCCCCTGGGCGGGTTGGGTCGTCGCTCTCGCGGACGCGTGCGCGGAAGGCGATGTCGTGGATCCCGCTGATCGCGCGGTCGCGTGGGCTCCCGTCGAATGCCGTCTTGACCTTTCGTGGCATCGCCTGGGTGGTCGCGTGGCGCACGAAGTAGCGGATGTATGCGCCCGCGTAGGGGGTCAGGTCGAACAACTCGTCCTTCGCCACCCCCGCCCACGGGTCGCCGGTGACGTTCCTGATCGTGTTGCCGCAGCCCTCGCGGCTGGACAACCCGGCATCGCCCAGCTCGCGGATCGCCTTCTCGGCCTCGGGCAGCGGGATGTGATGCATCTGGATGTTCTGCCGCGTAGTTATGTGGCCCTTGTTCAGGGGCACGTACTTCTCGATCACCTCGGCGAACTTCTCCATCTGCTCCGGCGTGATCCCGCCGAACGGCAGCTTCACCCGGATCATCTGCACGTCGGGCTGCCGCTGACCGTAGACGCCCTGCTTCAGCCGGAACTTGATGAACTCGTCCTCGGGCGTCTCGCCGGCGAGGAACCTCGTGGCTTCGGTCTTGAAGTCGTCGTACTCCTGCTGCAGGATCGGGATCACGTGCCCCGGCACGTTCTGCAGGACCTCGGGGTCCTCAAGCGTGCCGCGGTGGGCGGGTATGGATACTGGCTCCATTGGGAAACCTCCTGATCCGTGCGCTCGACCCCGGCTGCTGTCGACAGCATGCCGCCGGCGAAGAAGTCTATCTTGCGAAAGCCTAGCGGCTTTCAGGTATTTATCCAGGGATCGGCCAAGTCCCTGCTCGGCTGGCGCGATACTCCCTCGAGGATAGCTGTGCGCAGCCATCCATCCGGATCCGTCGCCGCGCGCGCCCCACGCCGGGAGCTCGCGCGCCAGAGCCGCTCGAGGGCAGCCACGATCGCAGCGGTCTCCTCGGGTGTGGCCGACGGTTCGATTGGCTGCGGCTGTGGGCGGCGGTTGACCATGAGGCAGGCCTCCGTGTCGACTCAGAGGGGGATGTTGCCGTGCTTGCGCTTCGGCCCCGGTTCGCGCTTGCCCTGGAGCGTGTGCAGGGCCAGGATCAGCTTCGGACGCGTCTCGTGGGGGACGATCACGTCGTCGATGTACCCACGCTCGGCCGCCGTGTAGGGGTTGGCAAAGCGCGCCTTGTAGTCCTCCATCAGCTTCTTGCGCCGCTCCTCGGGAGTTACGCTCTGAGCGAGATCGCGCCGGTAGATGATGTTCACCGCGCCCTCCGGCCCCATCACCGCCACCTCGGAGGTCGGCCACGCGAAGTTGAAGTCCGCGAGCAGGTGCTTGGATGCCATCACGTCATAGGCCCCCCCGTAGGCCTTACGTGTGATCACCGTGAGCTTCGGCACCGTCGCCTCGGCGAACGCGTACAACAGCTTGGCTCCGTGGCGGATGATCCCCCCCCACTCCTGGGCGGTGCCCGGCAGGAAGCCAGGCACGTCGCAGAACGTGAGCAGCGGGATGTTGAAGGCGTCGCACGTGCGCACGAACCGTGCCGCCTTGGCCGAGGCGTTGATGTCGAGCACCCCCGCCAGCTGCGCGGGCTGGTTGCCGACGACGCCGATCGAGAAGCCGTCCAGGCGGGCGAACCCGCAGATGATGTTCTTCGCGTAGTGCTCGTGCACCTCGAAGAACTCCCCGTCGTCCACGATCAACCGAACGACCTCGCGCATGTCATATGGCTTGTTGGGGTTGTCGGGCACGACATGGTCGAGCTCGGGTGTCATCCGCTGCGGGTCGTCGGACGGCTGAAGGCGGGGGGCGGTTTGCAGGTTGTTCTGCGGTAGGAAGCTCATCAGGTAGCGGCAGTCCTCGAGGCACGCGTCCTCGTCCTCGGAGGCGAACTGGGCCACGCCGGACTTCGTGTTGTGGGATATCGCGCCGCCCAGATCCTCGAACCCAACCTCCTCGCCGGTGACCGTCTTGATCACGTCGGGACCGGTGATGAACATGTGCGAGGTTTCCTTCACCATGAAGATGAAGTCGGTGATCGCCGGCGAATACACCGCACCGCCGGCGCAGGGGCCCATGACCAGGCTGATTTGGGGGATCACCCCCGAGCACCTCACGTTGCGCACGAACACGTCTCCGTACGCACCCAGCGAGACCACGCCCTCCTGGATACGGGCGCCGCCGGAGTCGTTGATCCCGATCACCGGGCAGCCGATCTTGGCCGCCAGGTCCATGATCTTGCACATCTTCTCGCCCATCACCTCTCCGAGCGAGCCGCCGAACACCGTGAAGTCCTGGCTGAACACGCACACCGTGCGGCCGTCGATCGTCCCGTGACCGGTCACCACAGCATCTCCCCACGGCCGGTTCTTCTGCATGTCGAAGTCGAAGGTCCGGTGGCGCACGAACGTGCCGAGCTCCTGGAAGGAACCCTCATCCAACAGATTCTCCACCCGCTCCCGTGCCGTGTACTTGCCGCGCGCATGCTGCTTCTCCTCGGCCTCCGGCGCGGAGTGCAGCGCGGCCTCGCGTAGCTCTTGCAGCTGAGCGAGCTTCTCCTCGTAGGTCTCCGGCGCCTTCTTCCGCGGCGGTCGCCTGTGCCCGCTGCGGGAGGACGCTAGCAGCGCCGCCTCGCTCTGTCGATCGTGTGAGCTGCTGGCCATCCGACGGGAATCCTATCCCGCCGGTGTCCCTAGCCTCGCGAGAACGGCCGGTGGTGGGCGGCACCCAGCCGATCCAGCACCGCGGTGAGCACTGCCTCCACCTGCTCCGCGGCCACCTCCTCGGTCGCCCTCAGCTCGGTGTCGCTGCTGGGCGGATCGGCACCGGCGCTGCTGGGCGGATCGGCACCGGCGCTGCTGGCCGGCTCGTCGAGGTGCACAGCTGTCTTCTCTGGCGCCCCGGATGGCGCTGCTGCGATCGCATCGGGTTGCTTCTCGGGGGCCGCGCCCTCAGGCGCGGACGCGGGCTCCGTTTCGGTTGCCGGGAGCTCGTGTCGCTCGGGCGTCCACTCGTCGTCGGTCTCTTCGGCTGGTCCATCGAGTAACTCAACCGTCTCCATCGCCTCGTGCGGCTCGGGCTCGATGGGCTTCTTCCTGGGACCGCGACGAAACAGCTTGGAGAGCAGGCGGCGACGTTTTGCAGGCTGCGGCTCGGCTTTCACAGGGGCACCTGGCTCCGCCTGCGCGGTCGGCTCGAATGGGGCTTGCGTGGTGGACACGAACTGTGCCTGCATTGTGGCCTTGGACTCGGCCTGCACCGTGGGCTCGGCGTCCACCTGGACGTCCGCGCTGGCGGTGGGCTCGGCATCTGCCGAAGGCCCCGCGTCGTTCGCATCGGGTCCCGCGCCTGCCGTGGGCTCGGTGCAGTGCGCGGCTGGTTGCATGCTTGCCGCGGACTCGGCGCCGGCGCGCGGCTCGACGGCGGCCCGAACCTCGGACTCGGGCAGCTCTCGAGTGACGGCCAGAGTCACCTTCGTGCCCCATCCCGAGGGCTTCAAGAGCACCGTGCCGCTGATGTCTTCGCCCTCCCATTCGACCGTCTGCTCCGGGTCGATGCGGGTGATGCGGATCTCACCAAGCTCGCCGAGGTGGCGGGCCAGGGAGGCGGGATCGCTCAGCTCCGCCCACAGCTCGGGTGGTGACTTGACCAGGGTGCGCTGCACCTCTGAGGAGACCATCGCCCAACATTTCGCGCGATCTCGCGCTACTCCTTCTGCCTTCTGCGACTACTCCACGTGCAGCCCGCGGGTGGCTATGCAGCCGAACGCGCCGGCCGATCACCAACGGGCGGCGTGGCGAGCAACCCGCGCTCATCCAGCAACTCGGCCAGCTGCACCGCATTGGTGGCCGCGCCCTTGCGCAGGTTGTCCGCGACGATCCACAGGTCGAGCGCGCGCTCGTGACCGGGGTCACGGCGAATACGCCCGACGAACACGTCGTCCCGGCCGGACGCGTCGATCGCGAGCGGATAGAGCGCCGCATCCGGGTCGTCGAGGACGGTCACACCGGGCGCGGCATTCAGCAGCTCGCGCGCACGCGCGGGGGAGAGCGACGCTCGCGTCTGCACATTTACGGCCTCGGAGTGGCCGTTTACGACGGGCACGCGCACGCACGTGGCGGACACGCGGATCGAGGGGTCGCCGAGGATCTTGCGAGTCTCGTTCATCAGCTTGCGCTCCTCGTCGGTGTGGTCGTCGCCGGCGGCGAACGAGCCGGCGTGGGGAAGCGCGTTGAAGGCGATCTGGTGTGCGTAGGCGCCCGGCCGCTCGATCTCGCGCTCGTGCAGCAGCGCGTGTGACTGATCCAGCAGCTCGTCGACCGCGCGCTTGCCGGTACCGGAGACGGCCTGGTAGGTGCTGATCACGAGCCGCTCGATGTGAGCCTCATCGTGGAGCGGCTTCAGCGCCACGACCATCTGCATCGTCGAGCAGTTGGGGTTGGCGATGATCCCTCGATGATCGGCGAGCGCCTCGGGGTTGACCTCGCTGACCACCAAGGGCACGTCGTCGTGCATGCGCCAACGCGAGGAGTTGTCCACCACCACCGCGCCCGCGTCCACGAACCGTGGCGCCCACTCACCGGATATGGAGCCGCCGGCCGAGAACAGCGCGAGGTCGAAGCCCTGAATCGACTCGTCGCTGAGACCCTGCACGATCAGACCGCCCTCCAGCTGGCGTCCGACGGAGCGCTCGGAGGCGAAGGGCACGAGCTCGCGGGCTGGGAAGGAGCGCTCACGCAGCAGCTGCAGCATGAGCGTTCCCACCTGACCGGTGGCACCAACGACGGCTACGCGATAACCATTGCCCATCAGTTCACCAGCCTATCCATCCATCGCGATCTCGCCCTGGGTCTAGGGCTTGATGACCATAAAGAGGATCGTCACGAGCACGAGCACGCTCAGCAGCCATCCGACTGTCGCGAGCCGACGGGTCAGAGCGCGGTACTCCTCGCTCATCGCGCTGGCCTGATGAACGCCGTCCCCGCGTGACGCACTACCCCCGCGGCGTACGCTCTCCTCGCTGGAGGCCACCTCGCGCGCGGCTAGGACCTCGGCGCGTTTGGCCGTGGGGATCATGACGGACCCGACCAGCCCCCCGATCACAATGGTCGCCGCAAGCCCCCACTGCACGTAGAACTCACCCCAATGGTCCCCGTCGCTCGCGAGGTATGCGCCGGCGAGCAACACGAGCAGCAGCCCCGGGTTGATCAGCCAGCGCTCGATGGTGTATTCAACGCGATGCAAGAGGGCCAGGCCGCCCGGGTCGTGGCGTGCGCCCACGGCGAACATGATCGGATAGGCGAACGTCACGCCGAAGGCGACGACCACCGCCATGATGTGGAGGGCGAGGACGACTTTGTAAGCCGATGCTGCGACGAGCACGCCTGCAACCCTATCGGCGCGCGGCGCGGCGCGAGTTGCATATGGCCGCCGCCGGGGCGCTCGGGGGAGCGAAGTCCGCGATCGCATCGGGTGCGCTCAATGCGGTCGTATCAGGTCCGCTCAAAACGTAGGTGCGTACTTCCCGAACACGTCCTGCATCGCCCCGCACACCTCCCCCAGCGAGCCGCGATCCTTCAGCGCCTGGCGAATCGCCGGGAGGAGGTTCTCGGTGCCACGGGCGACCCCCCGCAGCTCCTCGAGGCGCTGGGCCACGAGCGTTTGATCGCGGTTGGCCTTGAACTCCTTCAACCGCTCGAGCTGCTCGCGCTCGGACTCGGGGTCGACCCGCAGGAGGTCGGGCACCTCGATGTCCTCCTCCTGGTAGGCGTTGACGCCGACGACGATGTCCTGGCCGGTGCGATAGCGCTCCTGATAACCCCACGCGGACTCGTCGATCTCGCCCGTGATGAACTCGATCGCGTTCACGGATCCTCCGAGCGCGTCGACCCTCTCGATCAGCTCATTCGCGCGCATCTCTATCTCGTCCGTCAGTGACTCGACGAAGTAGGAGCCGGCGAAAGGGTCAACCGTGTCGGCGGCCCCGGACTCGTGAGCGAGGACCTGCTGGGTGCGCAGCGCGATTTTCGCTGCCCGCTCGCTTGGCAGCGCCAAGGCCTCGTCGAAGCCGTTGGTGTGCAGCGACTGGGTACCTCCGCATACCGCGGCGAAGCCCTGCAGGGCGACGCGCACGATGTTGTTCTCCGGCTGCTGGGCCGTGAGCGTGACCCCCCCGGTCTGCGTGTGGAAGCGCAGCATCGTCGCCTTGGGGTTGGTGGCGGAGAAGCGCTCGCGCATGATCCTTGCCCACATGCGTCGGGCGGCGCGGAACTTCGCCACCTCCTGGAAGACGTTGTTGTGGCCGTTGAAGAAGAAGGCAAGGCGCGGCGCGAAGTCATCGACTGACAGGCCCTTGTCGATCGCCGCCTGCACGTAGGCGATTCCGGAGCAGAGGGTGAAGGCAACCTCCTGCACAGCCGAGCATCCCTTCTCGCGGAAGTGATATCCGGAGATCGAGATCGTGTTCCAGAGGGGCACGTGTTCGTGGCAATACTGAAAGAGGTCCGTCGTAAGACGCATCGTCGGCGCGGGTGGATAGATGTAGTTGCCGCGAGCGATGTACTCCTTGAGCACGTCGTTCTGGGTTGTGCCACGGAGCTTCTCGGAGGGCACGCCATGCTCGGCTCCCACCAGCTCGTACAGCAGCAACAGGCAAGCGGCTGGGGCGTTGATCGTCATCGACGTCGACACCTGGTCGAGGGGGATGGCATCGAAGGCGGTGCGCATGTCGTCGATCGTGTCGATCGCCACCCCGGTGCGGCCAACCTCACCCAGGCACCGCGGATTGTCGGAGTCAAGTCCAAGCTGGGTGGGCAGGTCGAAGGCCATCGAGAGGCCGGTGGAGCCCTTCGAAAGCAGGTAGCGGTAACGCTCGTTGGACTCCTTCGCGGACGCGTAGCCCGCGTACTGGCGCATCGTCCAGAGCTGCTTGCGGTACATCTCTCTGTGCACGCCCCGCGTGTAGGGGAACTCGCCCGGCTGCCCCAGCTCCAGCTGCTTGGGCAGATCCTCCTCGGCGTAGAGCTCGGCGACCTCGATGCCCGAGTCGGTGAACCGGCGCGGGTCATCGGGCCCCACGATGGGAGCGACTGTCAGCGGCTCTGAGTCCTCGTCTGGCGCGCCGGCGGTAGCCATAGCGGGGATGATATGGACCCGATTGGGCCAGAGGGTGTGGACCCGGGCTGGGGGCAGCACTCGCGCCGGGTATCCTTTCGACCGATGTCCACCTGCGTTGTCACCGGTGGGGCCGGTTTCCTGGGTTCGCATCTATGCGATGAGCTGCTGTCCCGCGGGAACCGCGTGATCTGCGTGGACAACCTCGAGACCGGTTCGCTGGCAAACATCGAGCACATCCGCGACCCCGAGAGGTTCGTGCATGTCGGGGTCGACATCATCGAGCCATATCTCATCGAGGAGTCGGTGGACTTCGTCTATCACCTGGCCTCGCCGGCCTCGCCGATCGACTACCTGCGGTTGCCGCTGCATACTCTGAAGGTCGGCTCCTATGGGACGCATCACACGCTGGGACTGGCGAAGGCCAAGCGTGCCCGCTTCCTGCTCGCGTCGACCAGCGAGGTCTACGGCGATCCCCGGGAGCACCCGCAGTCGGAGGGATACTGGGGGCACGTGAACCCGATCGGCCCGCGCGGTGTGTACGACGAGGCCAAGCGCTACGCGGAGGCGCTGACAATGGCATATCACCGCCAGCAGGGGGTGGACACCGCGATCGTGAGGATCTTCAATACGTACGGGAGCCGGATGCGCCCGCACGACGGCCGCGCGGTCCCGACGTTCCTGCGCCAGGCGTTGGCGAACCGTCCGCTGACGGTGTTCGGCGATGGGAGTCAGACGCGGTCCTTCTGCTACGTCAGCGATCTGCTCCGCGGCATCATCGCCCTGGCCGAGTCCGACTGGCACGACCCGGTGAACATCGGCAACCCCGACGAGTTCACGCTGCTGAAGCTGGCCGAGATCGTCAGAGAGCTGGCGGGGTCGAGCTCGGAGATCGTGTACGAGGCGCTGCCGATCGACGACCCCAAGCAGCGTAAGCCGGACATCACGCTCGCCCGCGAGCTGCTCGGGTGGTCGCCGCAGGTCGCGCTGCGGGAGGGGCTCGAGCGGACGATCGAGCAGTCCGGCGCGAAGTTGCTCGTCGGCGATCGCAGCGAATGAGCGTCGTCGACCTGCAAGACGGATTTCACGCGACCGACCGACCGACCGCTACATCTGCGACCCTGAGAGGTTGTGAGTAGCGAGATGGGACCGCGTTTGACCCGAGCGTCCGCTCCGTCCACTCCGCGCGAGTCCACTCCGCGCGAGTCCGCTCCGGCCTCTTCCCGGCCTTCCAGGCTGGGACGGGGGACATCCCCATGGAGATCGGTGCCCGCGCAGGCGGTGCTCTCGGAGGTCACCGCGCGCAAGGCGCAGTCCGATCGCGACATGCGCCGCAAGCGCCCCCCGGCCCTCTCCTTCCTGCTACGGATGGCCACAGCCCGTCGGCTGGCCCGTGTGGTCTCGCTGCTGGCCCTGGACTTCGCAGGGGTGGCCCTGGCCATCTTCACGGCGCTGATCCTCAAGGAAGCCGCGCACGGTGGCGTGACACCGTCCAGCGCGCTGCACGGGACCGAACAGTTCTTGCCCTTTGCCTACCTGCTGACGGCCCTTCTGTTCGCTCGCTCCGGTCTGTACGCCGAGCGGGCGCAGCGCCCGGGACTGTCGCGGATCGTGGGGTCTCTGTTCCAGGTGGCCTTTATGGCTCTGCTGTTCGCCGTGGTCAGCGGCGAACACTTCTCGAGCTACTACCTCTTCTACGGCTCGCTCGCGTTTGCGCTCCTCTACGTCTCGTCGTTGCGCGCCGGCTACGAGTGGTTGACCGCTGCGATGCTGCGAGCCGCCGGGTATCGACGCCGGGCGGTGCTCGTGGGCACAGGCAAGCACATCCGCGACGTCGCCCACGCGCTCGGCGACGCGCCACACTCCCCGATCGAGGTTGTTGGGTTCCTCTCGCCCAGGGCGCTGCCGGCCAACGGCGTGCGCCCCTTGGGCTCGCTGGACGACCTCGAGCGGGTCCTGCGCTCCGAGCGGATCGACGAGGTGATCATCGCCGATCCCGACTTCCCGCAGGTCGAGGCTGTGGAGCTGGTCGATCAGTGCCATCAGCGTGGCGTGCGTGTGCGGCTCGCGCCATCGACCATGGAGATCCTGATCCACCGCGCCGAGTTCGTACCGGGGCAGTCGGTGCCGCTGTTCGAGCTCGCACCACCCGTGTTCGAGGGGGTGGACTTCGCGCTCAAGCGCGCCTTCGACATAGTGGGCGCGACGCTGCTGCTGGTGCTCCTCAGCCCCCTGCTGCTGGCAATCGTGATCGCGGTGCGCGTGTCCTCGCGCGGACCGATCGTGTTCCGCTCGACCCGCCGGGGCATCGCCCAGCGGCCGTTCCATTGCCTGAAGTTTCGCACGATGCACACCGACGCTGAGGAGCAGCAGCATGACCTGGAAGAGTTCAACGAGGCGTCAGGTGCGCTTTTCAAGATCCGTGAGGATCCGCGCCTGACCCGGGTGGGGCGGTTGTTGCGCCGCTTCTCGCTGGACGAGCTGCCCCAGCTGTTGAACGTGCTTCGCGGTGAGATGTCGCTCGTCGGTCCGCGCCCTCTGCCACAGCGCGACTACGACATGCTCGAGGATTGGCACCGCAAGCGCTATCTGGTGCTCCCTGGGATCACCGGTCTGTGGCAGGTTTCAGGCCGCTCGGAGCTCGATTTCGATGATCTCGTGCACCTGGACTTCATCTACCTCGAGCACTGGTCGCTGGCGCTCGACCTCACAATTCTCCTGAAGACGATCCCCGCCGTGCTCTCCCAGCGCGGCGCGTATTGAACGGCCTCACCGCAGCCTCCCCGAGCCGTGAGCCTCCCCGAGCCGCAGCCTGCCGGAGCGTTATCCACGAGCCTCACCCGCCTCGCCGAGCACCACCACCCCTGCGGAGCCCCACACGGAGCCCACAAGAGCCTCGCAGAGCCTACTGGGAGCCCGTGAGAGCCCGCTCGGTCCCGCCCCCCACCGCGGGGCGCCGCACGCTGCGGGGCGCCGTGCGTGGCCCGGCCGTCTGGGCCACGGCTTGCCCGTACACCCGCCAAGTGGCGCGGGCGGCGTCCTGCCAAGTCCAGGCCGGGGGCGGCGGGGCGGGCCGCCGAGCCGCCTCGGCCGCTCCGATCAGCGCCTTCAGGTCGCCCTTGGGGACGAACGTCGCCCGCCCGTTCAGAACCTCTCTCAGTGCAGGGACCTCACAGGCGACGACCGGCGTGCCGCATGCCAGCGCCTCGACGGCGGGCAGCCCGAAGCCCTCATCTTCGGAGGGGACAACCAGCGCGTGCGCGCCGCTGTAGATGGCGGCGAGATGCTCGTCGGAGACGTGTCCGGTGAGGGTCACATCGGGTAGCTCATGCGCCCACGGGCGGGTGGGACCGACGAGCACCAGCGGCAGCCCGCGGGGGGTCGCGGCCAGCTCTCCGACGTGCTTGCTCGGATCGGGATGTTGCAGGCCCCCGACCCACAGCAGATAGCGCTCGGGGAGTGCAAAGCGCGCGCGTGCCTCCACGATCTGGTCCTCCGGGCGCGGGTACATCATCGTGTCGGGCGCCTCGGGAACGACGACGACGCGCTCGGGTTCCAGCCCGAGACGGGCGTAGGCATCTTGGGCGAGCGCCTCTGTAGCCACGATCACGCGCTCGGCGCGGTGCACCGCCAGCTGACGCAGGCGGTGCACCGCGCCCGTACGCAGGTGCTCGCTGCGGCGCTTGAGCGCGGCAAGGTCGTGGAGCGTGACCACCATCGGGCAAGGGCTGTGCAGCATGGCGCCCTCCATCCACGGCGCGTGGAACACATCAGCGTGGCGGGGGCGATGCGTCTCGAGAATCTCCGAATGGGGGTCGGCCGTTTCGCGCAGTGCCCGCAGCATGCAGCGGGAGTAGCGCCCAACCCCACGCGGATCGGAAACGGGGCGGCTGTCGAAGGCCACCTTCACCGGTCGCTGCTCGTTTTTCCCTCGCCCCGCGCAAGCACCCGGTCAACATAGTCGGTTCGGGGAGCTTTGTGGAGCTTTGACGGCCAAGTTGCGGCAAGTACTCGGCGTCGCCCGCGCTGCATCTAGCCTTTCTTGGCGATGTCCTTGTCCAGCTACCACGAGAGCCTGTGGGAGGCGCTGCCCGAGGGGTCCGATCCGCCCGATCTGCACCTGCGGCGCACGTTCCTGTTGGAGCATGTCCGAGCACGCGACGAATCGGGGCGGGCGCCACTTCGGGTGCTGGACGTCGGCTGCGGCGAGGGTCACCTCGCGGCAGAGCTCGCGTGTGCGGGCTTCCAGGTCGTCGGCGTGGACGTTGCCGAGGAGCCGCTGCGGCGGGCGCGTGGCAAACACCCCAACCTGGACCTTCGGATCGTGCCGGTCGAGGGTCCGTGGCCGCTTCCAGACGCGAGCTTCGACGTCGTGTGGGCGGGCGAGGCGATCGAGCACGTCGCCGACACCGCGAGCTGGCTCTCAGAGGTGCGGCGAGTCCTGCGCTCTGGGGGCAGCCTGCTGCTGAGCACTCCCGCGCACGGGCGCCTGGTGATGCTCAGGCTTGCGCTGTCTCAACGCAGGTTCGACGAGCACTTCGATCCGCGCGCGGATCACCTGCGCTTTTACACGCGCCGCACGCTCACGCGGCTGCTCGAGGACTTCGGCTTCCACGACATCCAGGTGCGAGGCGCCGGGGGGCTCCCCGGCGCCTCGCGGCACTTGCTCGCCTCGGCGCGGCGGTCACGCTTCTAGGGTTCTCACGCTTCTAGGGTTCTCATGCCTCTAGGGTTCTCGCCTTCTAGGGTTCTCACGGGGCGCGCGCCGGGGCGGACGCACGCAACGCCTCGACATAGTCGTTCCGGATGGTGATCGCTTCAGCGTTGCCCTCCGCGACCAATTCGGGGGCGATCGACTGGGGGTTCAGGTAGATCGCTGCACTTAGCTCGTTCGCCGCGAACCCACCACTGCCTTCGGCGGCGGTGCCCCGGGTGTTCGAGCGGCCGGTGGACAGGTCGTACTCCCCCAGATGCAACCACGTTTCCGGGTTTGAGGGCTGCAGGCGCACCGCGCGCTGGAGCGTGGCCCGGGCGAGCGCTGGGTGACCGGTCGCCTGCTGGATCGTCGCCAGCGAGAACAGCGCCTGCACGGACAGCGGATCGCGTGCGACTGCCCCCTGCGCCGCGGCGCTGGCTCCGGCGGGGTCGCTCGCGAGCTCCGAAAGCGCCTTTTGCGAGGAGTCTTCCGCGCGTTGGGGCTGCCACTGCACCCAGGCGGCCAACAGCGCTGCGATCACCGCAGCGCCCGCGACAGCGGCGCTCATACGGGCTCGTCGCCCGCAGCGAAGGCCGATGCGATCTGACGGGCCCGTCGCCCGAGCGCTCGCCGGCGATGGTGGAGTCCAGAGGCCCGCGGCCCGCAAGCCAGCCGGCGCAGAGCAGGGCCACGCATGCATTACCGGGCACGTACCAGGTCCAGTCCACCAGCGAGTGGGTACCGAACACGACGACCACGCAGAGCATGCTGAGCATGCCGATGCGCTCGGGGGAGTAGGGCGCCGGACGCGCGGCGATCGTCCACCGCCGCCAGCCCGGCAGCCCGGCCCAGCGCCGGCCCTTCGGGGTGCGCGAGCGCGTCCACCGCCGGTTGAACGGGTGCGTCGGGCGTCCCGCGGCGGCCATCCACGCGAGGAGCAGCGCGAGAGCGAGACCCAGGCCAACCACGCCCAGATCGGCGAGCGTCTGTACGACGAAGCCGTGGGCGTGCCTGGCTTCGATCGGTGCGGTGCGATAACGCAGGCTCGCGACTCGGTACCCTTCCGCGCCCGCACCAAGCACCGGGTGGGCATTGAAGACCTGCAGCGCCTGCTTCCAGTAGCGCGCCCGCACGCTCGAGATCGCGGTCAGGCGCCCGGGGGTGTTCGGAACCTTGGCATTGGTGTCGGTGAGCGCGTGGAATGCGTGGGAAATGCTGCCGGTGAGTCCACGGTGGCTGACCGCGAGTGCCCCGGCAAAGGCGATCACGGCAACGGCCAGAAGCACCAGCAGGGCGGCTCCGGCGTCTCTGCGCACCCTGCGCGAGGGTGCCTGCCGGCCCGTGCAGAACCCGACCGCGAGCCCCACGAGCGTGAGCAGGACGAGCATCGCGACCAGCAGCGCCCCGAGCTGGCGCCCGGCGGTCACTCGCGCGCCGAGGGCGACCCCTTCAGTGCTCAGCGCATGCTGGGAGAAGTCCCAAGCGACCACCGACCCGGCGCCAACGGCGCCCGTGACCAGGACCGCGGCACCGCGCAGCCGCAGCGGGACGACACAGAACCACGCCACCAAGCCGAGCGCCAGCGCGGCCAGTGCCCCGCGGGAGTACGCCAGCAGCAACGTCACCAGCATCAGCCCCATCGCCGGATAGGCAAGGGCGCTCACGAGCGCGTGCCCGCTCCTGCGGGCCGCCAGCCACAGGCAGCAGATCACGCCCATCGCGGCGGTCAGGCCGATCGCATTCCAGTAGTCAAACGGCGCCCGCAGGCGGGCGTAAATGGGGGGTTTGGTGTCAAACTGGCCCGGAAGCACCTTGGTGAGGAGCGCGTATCCGCACACCACCGCGGCGGCCAGCGTAATCCCGCCGAGTATCGCCGCCCAGCGCGTGGGCACCGCGCGGGCAAGCGCCACCGAGGCGCCGAAGACGCCGCTGTATGCGAGCATGCGCCCGGCGTCCTTGAAGCTGTCGTCCGGCTGCACCGACCACACGACCGAGAGGGCCGTCAGGGCGGTGAACGCGAGCAGGAGCCCCGCCGACCACAGCCCGTACACACGCCCCTGCTGGGACATGAAGAGGACCGTTCCGGCCACCAACAGGCCGGAGCCGATCGTGAGCGCCATCTCCACCGTGGTCATCGGTCCGAGATGCAAACCGCCCCCGGCGAGGAACGTCACAGCGCAGATGATCCCCCCCGCGAGGATCGTCGGCCACCAAAGCGCGTCCGCGCGCAGCGGCCCGCCACGGGGCGCCCGCCCGCCGGCACCGGGTTCGCGGGCAGGCGAGTGCTCCGAGCCCGTCTGCGGGGGACCCGCCTGCAGCGGCTCAGCGGGCGCGGTGAGCGTGGACACGGTCTCGGATAGCCCTGCCAGCGAGCAGCAGTGCGCAGGCGAGCAGGAATGCCAGGGTCGCGAGCAGGGGGGTGGGCAACGAGCTGAGGGCCGACGCGGGGTCGGCGTGTATCACGCCGGGGCGGACGGTCTGACTGCCAACCTGAACCGGCGCCGATCCGATCGCGGCCGCGCGCTTCAGCGCACCCTGCTCAGCTGGGGTGATTGGAATGGGCGTCGCCGCAGTGGGTTCACCGCTCGACCCTCGCCGTTCCGCGGCGGCAAGCTGGGCGCGGCGGATGAGGTTGGCGCAGTCGGAGTACTCTTCGACTTCGGTCGGCAGCTCCTGCAGCGCCTGCCGGTAGGCCTGCTGGCTGAAGCCGCTGATCGGTTCTCCGTGCGTACATCTGCTGATGATCGTTGAACCCACGTCGGCACCGGCCGGAGGGGCGATAGACAGGAACATCGCCAGCAGGGTGCCCGGCGCGGCGAGTCGTCTTGGCGGCATGGCGAGTCGGCGCGTGAAGGAGGCGATCCGCATAGCTGAGCGGTGCAACGCTACCAACGCCCGCGGGAGAGGCCGAGAGTGGCGAGAGCTCCCGAGAAGCCTCTGGCCCACGCGTCGTGACTGAACGCCTGCACGTCTTCCGCGCCGGCAGTGCCCAACCTCGCGCGGAGGTTGGCGTCGGCCGCGAGCCGGCTGATGGCGTCGGCCAGCGGGGCGCTCCTGCCCGCCGGCACGACTAGGCCGTTGCGCCCGTCGCGGACCAGGCCTCCGGCTGCGGCGCCCACGGCATCGGTCGCGACTACCGCCAGTCCCCGGTTCATCGCCTCGTTCACCACGAGGCCCCAGGGCTCGCGAAACGTGCGCGTGGGAATCGAGGGCAACACGAGGACATGAGAAGCTGCATAGATGCTGCGCAGCTCAGCGCGCGGGACAGAATCCAAACAGACCACGCTCCCGCGTTCCGCTCCGGCCGCGCCGCCGGCGAGGGCCCGAGGGGCCCCGGATCCCACGCCGACGAGGACGAGCGCGGCGATGGGTGCGTGAAGGCCCGATGAACGCCAGGCGGCCATCAATACCCCAAGTCCCTTCTCCCGGGCCGGGCGACCCACAAACAGGAACTTTGTCTCCGCCGCAGCGGGCCATGAGCGCTCGCTCGGCGCCGCCACCCCGGGCGCGCTCCAAAAGTCGTTGTCCACGGACTGTGGGGCGACATGCACGTTGCGCGCGCCACGTGCCCGCACGTAGGCGCTCACGTGCGGGCCATAGGTGACCACCGCGTCGGCCGTGCGGTACAGGCGCCGGAGCGGTAGATAGCTGAGAGCATGGGCCGCGCTGTGCGGGTGCGCCCACAGCGACGCCCACAGGATGAGCGGCGCGCGCGCACGGCGCGTGCCCGCCCACGTGGCCACGGGCGCCACGCGACCGCCGGTGGGACAAACCACCGCGCGGTAGCGCCCACTGGCGGCGAGGGCGAGCAGTTCGCGCGGGCGTAGGCGCCGGTGGGGAAAGGGCATATCTCCTGCAAACACTTCTCCACCGTGCTTGGAGCGGCCCCCGAACAGCGCGACCTCGATGTCCTCGAGCGCGTGCAGACGTGCGAACGCCCCGACCCGGTAGGCGGGGGCGTGCCCGGTGACGAACAGGACGGGCCTCACCGCAGGGCGTGCTCATAGGCGGCAAGCGTCTGGCGGCCGCAGCGCTCCCAGGTGAAATGGGCGGCGACGGTGGCATGTGCTCGCTGCCCGACCTCGCGCAGCCGGTGGGGATCGGACAGGAGCTCGTCGATGCGCTGGGTCAGCCGCTCGATGTCGCCGGGAGGCACGAGCACCATGCCGTCGCCGGCCGCGGCGATCTCCTCGGGTCCCGGCTCGCCCCTGCACCCGATCGCGGGCACTCCCCCGGCCATCGCCTCTATATAGGCCACGCCGAACGCCTCCTCGGTGGAGGGCATCACGAACAGGGTGCACCGCCGCGTCTGCTCGATCGCCTGCGCAGGTGCCAGCTGGCCGTGGAAGTCAACCCGCTCGGCGATCCCCAAGCGGGCGGCGAGCCCTTCCAGTGCAATCCGCTCGGGGCCTTCGCCGACGATCGTGTAGCGCAGCGTGGGGTGTCGCTGCCCGAGCACAGCCAGGGCACGCAGAACGTCGGCGTGGCGCTTGCGCGCGACCAGGTGCGCCACGGTGAGCAGCCTAGGAGGACCATCCCGCCGCGGCGGGCGCCTGGTGTCCGGCACCTCCGCGCCGAGGTGCACCACACGTGTCTCGCCGGCGCCGTGGGCGCGCGCGAGCTCAGCGATGCCCTGGCTGTTGGCGAGCACCAGGCGCGCGGCGCCCAGTCCACGCGCGACCGCCTCGGCACCGGCCCCGCCGCGGCCGGCCGTGTAGAGCACGTCTCCACCGTGCACGGACACGACCAGCGGCACATCGAAGAGGTGCAGACCGGCCCGCGCACGGCGCACGGCGTCGCCGGCGGGTACGGCATTGTGGGCGTGGACGAGGTCGAACGGAAAGGAGCTCCGCAGCCGGCGCAGGGCCAGCCCCAGCGTGGGTGCGGCCCACGCTCCCCACGTCGGGTAGGACCGCCCCCGCAGGGGCGAGACGTATGGCACGTAGGCGACCGGCAGTCCGTCGAGGGTCTGCCTGCGCGGTTCGCGCAGGAGCCTCGTCAGCTCGGCCAACCCCCCAGCCGGTCCAGGCGCGAACGAAGCGCGCGGGGGGACGAGGCGATGCAGGACCAGCACCCGCACCTCTGCGCCGGCGTCGCGCGCGGCGAGCGCCTGACGATGGGCCCAGATCCCCAGCACCGGGTCGCGGCGGCTCGGGTAGAACTCGGCCACGACGACCACCCTCGGGCCCATTCTCTTGCCCGCGCTGTTCACCAGCGGCGGTGGGTCGTGAGGGTGCGGCGTGCATCGTTGCCGCTCAGGTACGGCCGCTCGGCGAGGAACGCCCGTGCCTCGACGAGGGCGGCCTCGTGCGAGTAGGCCTCGGCCACCGGAGCCGCGCGGTGGCGGATGGAGACGGCGTCGATGACCCCGCAGCGCCACCCGTGCTCGCGGGCGAGCGCTGCCCAGTGGGCATCCAAGCCCCAGCCCATGCGCAGCTCAGGGAAGGGCAGCAGCGTGGGGAAGGTGGCGCGGGCGAAGGCGGTGACAGGGCCGATCTCTATGAAGCTCACCTCGCGCACGACGCTGCCCGCGCGGCGTCGCGTGTGCGACCACGCCGCATGGGAGTTCAGGCGGTGGGCGGGCTGGGCGAGCTGCAGGGAGAAGCGTTCACACAGGAACAGGAAGCGGTCGAGGAAGCCGCGAGCCAGCTCCACGTCGTCGTCGACCACGAGCAGCCAGTCGCGACCCTCGGGCTCTTGATCGGCCAGCAGCCGGTTGAGGTTCTCGAACTTCCCCCGCCCGCCGGGCGGACAGGTGTGCAGCTCGACGTCGTGGCGGGAGCTCAACAGCTCCGCGTGCATTCCTTCCGCCAGAGCTCGGCGCTCCGGGCGCTCGACGCCGAGCACGAGCACCCGTCGCAGGGGCGGATCGTGGCGCGCGGCGAGCTCGAGGCGCAGGCGCCTGCCGCTTGCGATCTCCCAGGCGTTCACGACCTCGTCCTTGACGCCGCGGCGCAGGGCGTCGAGCCCTCCCACGGTTCCGCTCTCGCCGGAGAGGAAGTCGTCGCTCTCGGAGTGTCCGTCTTTGCCGCTCCTCGGCGGCGGACCGGCTCCTGAGGACTCGACCGTCTCATAGCGGGAGGTCTCTCCGTGCACGCCACGATCGCACCGCTCCTCGTTTGCTCATCACGCACAGGCCCTCTTGCAGGCGGCCGGCGCTGTGCGCCACCATCGTCAGTCCGGCGGGGCAGCAGTGGCGGACGACATGTCCCAGGCACCCGGCGAGCGTAAGCAGCTCGCGCCCGAGCGAGGGCGCCTGTCCGCGCCGCGCATCGAAGCGACGCGCGGCGCGGCCGCGCTCGTGGGCGGTATGCGCCAGCGAGCCCAGCCGCGCGTCCGCGCCGGCGCGACGGTGATCGACCGCCGCGCCGGCGACGTACAGGATGGGTCCCCCGCCCGCCCCGTTCGGCGAGGCGTCGACGGCGCCGTTCGGCGAGGCGGCGGCCAGGCGGTCCTGCCACTCCTGCTCGTCCCCTCCGTGCTCGAGCGAGACGTCGAACGGCCCCACGCGTTCCAGGGCGCTCCGGCGGATCGCCATGTTGGCCCCCCATGCATACCGCGTCCCGGTGTTCTCCGCACCGAGATCCAACGACGTGATGGGTGGCCCCTCTCGTCCGCACGTGCGCAGCCGGGAGCCCTCCAGGCAGGGTCGAATTGGACCGGTGAACACGTCTACGTGGGGGTTCTCCCGGGCCGCGTCGATCAATGCTCGCAGCCACCCCGGGGTCGCCCTGATGTCGTCGTCGACGAATACCACGAGCTCCCCGCTGGAGCGCTCCACGCCGGTGTTGCGAGCCGCGTTCAGCCCCAGCGGTCCCGGGTGGGGCTCATAGCGGGCACCGAAGCGCGCCGCCAGTGCGCGCGCCGCCGGCGAGGGTCCGCAGTCGTCGATGACCAGCACCTCCACTCCCGCATCGGTCGCCTGCGGAGCGATGGAGGCGAGCGCCACCTCCAGGTAGGAGGTGCGCCCACGAGTGGGTATGAGGATGGAGGCTGATGGGGGCATGACTGGCAGAGAGTCTAGGTTTGACCGCGAGATGGTCCTCTTCCTGCACAACCGCTACCGCACCACCGGCGGGGAGGAGCGCGCGGTTGAGGACCTGCTGCGACTGGTGCGCGAGCACATGGGGGAGCCGGCGGAGCTGCTGGCACGTGACTCGGCGACGCTCGCACGGGGACGCGCGGCGGCCGGGCTGCTTCGCGGGGGCCTTGACCCCGACGAGGTGGCTAGGACGGTGCGCCGCAACAGTGCCCGCGTGGTCCATGCGCACAACCTCCACCCGACCCTCGGCTGGCGGGCCCTGGCCGCGGCGCGAACCGCGGGCGCCAGGGTGGTTCTGCACCTGCACCAGTATCGCCTCGTGTGCGCGATCGGCGTGTGCTTCACGCGGGGCGCGGAGTGCACACGCTGTCACGGGCGCAACACGCTCCCAGGCGTCCGGCTTAACTGTCGCGGCAGCCTGCCCGAGGCGGCCGCCTACGGCGCATCGCTGGCGCTGTGGCAGCGTCGTCTGGTTGAGCAGGCAGATGCCGTGATCGTCCCCAGCACGTTCGCGCGCGAGCGGCTGCGGGCGCTTGGCGCGCCGCTGTCCTGGGAGCGCGTGCACGCGCTGGCTCCGCCCGTGCGCACCATCGTGAACCCCCGGCACCACGAGCCGGGTTCCTACGCGCTCGTCGTGTCTCGTCTTGTGCCCGAGAAGGGAGTCGATGTCGCGATCGACGCCTGCCGGATCGCCGGCATGTCGCTGGTGGTGGCTGGGGAGGGGCCCGAGCAGCTCGCGTTGCGCGCGCGTGCTGGAGACGAGGGGGTGCGCTTCGCCGGCCGGGTGGACGACTCAGAGCTCGCCGAGCTGCGCGCCGGGGCGACAATCGCGCTGGTGCCGTCGCGCTCGGCTGAGACCTTCGGCTTGGCGGCGGCCGAGGCGATGGCCGCGGGTCTGCCGGTCGTGGCCAGCCGCGTGGGGGCGCTGGGAGAGCTGGTCGAGCCGGAGGGTCTGGTGCCGCCGGGGGACCCCGGTGCGCTCGCGCAGGCGATGGCTCGCCTTGCCGCGGATCGTGGCGCCGGCGAGCGGGCGCGGAAGCGAGTCGGTGCGCTGTGCGCCCCCGAGGTGGTGGCCGCCGCACTGGCGCGGGTGTACGACGGCCGCGACGCTCCCGCCTCGACGGAATAAGCTCCGGCCGTGTCCCCTGCTCCCACCGCCCTGATCACGGGACTGACCGGCCAGGACGGCTCGTTCCTGGCCGAGCTTTTGCTGGAGAACGGCTACGGCGTCACGGGCATGGTGAGAGGCGCCCCCGAGCGGTCGCTCGGCTGCTCAGAGCACCTGCGCGAGCGGGTGGAGCTGACGCGGGGCGATCTGCTTGCGCCGGGCACCCTGCAAGCCGCGATCGAGCAGGTCCGTCCGCGCGAGCTCTACCATCTCGCCGGGCCTTCGTTCGTGCCCACCACCTGGGCGCAGCCGGGGGAGACGATGAGCGCGATCGCGGGCTCGGCCGGGGCGATCCTGCAAGCGGTGCGTGATATCGATCCACGGATACGCGTGTTCGTGTCCGCCTCGGGCACGATCTTCGGCGACACGCGCGAGAGCCCGCAGCGGGAGGACACGGCGTGTCGGCCGCAGACGCCGTACGCCATCGCCAAGCTCGCCGCGCATGAGCTGGTTGGCGCGCTGCGCGCGCACGATGGTCTGCACGCCTGCTCGGGCATCACCTACAACCATGAGTCAGAGCGCAGGCCCGAGCAGTTCGTGACGCGCCGGATCACCCGCGGCGCGGCCGCGATCGCGCTGGGACTGAAGAAGGAGTTGACAGTGGGCGCCCTGGATGCGGTGCGCGACTGGTCGTTCGCCGGGGACATCGTGCGCGGTGCCTGGCTGATGCTCCAGGTTGATGATCCCGAGGACTACATCTTGGCCAGCGGGGTGGGGCGCACGGTTGCCGAGCTGGCGCGCACGGCGTTTGCGTGCGTCGACCTCGACGCCGAACGCTACCTGCGGGTGGATCCCGCGCTCGTGCGCCCGGCCGAGCGCACTCCGAGCGTGGGCGACGCAAGCAAGGCGCGCGAGCGGCTGGGGTGGGAGCCTCAGGTCTCCTTCCAGGAACTTGTGGAGCGCATGGTGCAGGCGGACCTGCGCTCGCTGCAGGGCAGCGCCGCCGCCAGCTCCTGAACCGCATGGGGAGCGCTCCCGGAGGGCTGCCGATCGAAGATCGGGGCACGCAGTCCCGGACGTGGGCCCGACCGGTCGGAGCCAGGCTACACTGGCGGCCTGGATGGCCACCGTCGGCATCATCGGACTGGGCTATGTCGGCCTGCCGCTCGCCGTGGCGTTTGCGCAGGAGGGCTGCAACGTCGTCGCAGTCGACGTGGACCCGCGCAAGATCGAGGCGATCGAGGCGGGCGACTCCTACATCGAGGACGTCCCTTCAGAGCTGCTCAGGGAGATCTCCGGGCGCCTTCACGCCACCACGCGCTACGCGGAACTGGCCGAGGCCGAGGCGGTGCTGATCTGCGTGCCAACCCCGCTGACGCGCAACCGGGAGCCCGACCTGGGTCCGCTGCTCGACTCCGCGCGGGCGCTGGCGGACGTGCTTAGGGCCGATCAGCTGGTGGTGCTCGAGTCCACCACCTATCCAGGTACCACGCGCGAACACGTGGCCCCGCTTCTGGAGGAGTCCGGGCTCGCGGCCGGCAGGGACTTTCACTTGGCGTTCTCGCCCGAGCGTGTCGATCCGGGACGGACGGACTTCACGCTGCGCAACACCCCGAGGGTGGTGGGCGGGCTGACGGAGGCGTGCGCGGAGCGCGCTGAGGCGCTCTACGGGTTGGTGTGCGAGAACCTGGTGCGCGTCTCCACCCCCGAGGCGGCGGAGCTGGCAAAGCTGCTGGAGAACATCTTCCGCTCTGTGAACATCGCCCTGGTCAACGAGCTTGCGATGCTCACCGATCGAATGGGAATCGACATCTGGGAGGTCGTCGAGGCGGCCTCGACCAAGCCGTACGGGTTCATGCGTTTCGACCCGGGCCCCGGCATGGGAGGGCACTGCCTGCCCGTCGATCCCTTCTACCTCGCCTGGCGGGCACGCGAGTTCGACGTGGCCACCGAGTTCATCGAGCTGGCGGGCAAGGTCAACCAACAGATGCCCTATCACTGCGTGGCCAAGGCGCAGCGTGTTCTGAACGACGCAGGGCTCTCGGTGAAAGGCGCGCGCGTCGCAGTGCTGGGGGTCAGCTACAAGCCAGGGGTCGGCGACACTCGCGAGTCACCCGCGCTGAAGATCATCTCGCTGCTGACGGACCTGGGCGCGGACATCAGCTATCACGACCCGCATGTACCCACTCTCACGGATCTCGGGCTCAGCAGCATCCCCGTGGATGACGCCGTGAAGGATGCCGACCTGGTTGTGATCGTGACCGCCCATCCGAGCGTGGACCACGACCTCGTCGCCAGGCGCGCGCGCCTGGTGGTGGATCTGCGCGGCGTAACGCGCTCCTCGCGCCTCGCAAGCGTCGTGCGGCTGTGAGAGCCGATCCGCGCGCGCCCGGGCTGCTGCTTGGCGAGAACGTTTCGATTGGTGAGGGGGTGGCGTTCGGTGCGAACGTGGTCATCCACGATGACGTCATCATCGGCGACGGCTGTGTGCTCGAGGATCACGCGGTCCTCGGCAAGCGCCCGCGGTTGGCCGCGCGCTCCTCGGCGCAAGGGGACGTCGGGCGGCTTGTGCTTGCCGAGCGGGTCAAGGTGTGCGCGGGCGCGATCCTGTTCGCAGGCGCGAGCGTCGCAGAGGGCACGATCATCGGCGACCAGTCCTTCGTGCGCGAGCGCTCGCGGATCGGTGGGGGATCGGTCATCGGGCGTGGCAGCGTCGTGGACAACGACGTCTTCGTGGGTGCGCGAGTCCGCGTGCAGACGGGCGTCTATCTGTCTGCGTTCACCGTGCTCGAGGACGACGTGTTCGTCGGCCCTTGCGTGACGACCACCAACGACGACACCATGTCCCGTCACGCGCCGGATGACGCCTTGCGCGGTCCGACCCTTCGCCGCGCCTGCCGCGTCGGCGGCGCCGCGGTGCTGACTCCCGGGGTGGAGATCGGAGAGGAGGCGTTCGTGGCGGCCGGGGCGGTGGTGACGCGCGACGTTCCTGCGCGTGCGGTGGTGATGGGGGTACCAGCCCGCGTCGTGCGCGAGGTGCCGGAGGAGGATCTGCTCGGGCGCTGGCGCCAATAAGGGGGGCGGCGGTGCCCAGCCCTTCGGGCCGTGTGCCCGCCGGCCGAGGTAACGGCCGTGACGGGCGGAGCGGTCTCAGCGCTAAAGAAGCGGAGCCCGACAAGGCTGGAAGCCGGGATGCCGGTCACATGACGGGCAGGAGGTTCCAGTCATCCCTGCGATCCCCGCGCGGCCGCCGTGACCTCCTCGGCCTGCGCCAGCGTGAGCACGGGGCTCATCGGAATCGCCAGGTGCGTGCGGGCGGCGTGATC
Source organism: uncultured Solirubrobacteraceae bacterium (assembly GCA_963709885.1). GTDB lineage: Bacteria > Actinomycetota > Thermoleophilia > Solirubrobacterales > Solirubrobacteraceae > Palsa-744. The sequence continues at coordinate 625,630 of CAVPXY010000004.1, forward strand.
GGTCGCGGGCAGCTCGACCCCCGCGCCCCACTCGCGCATCGGCGGCTGCCGGTGCGACGGGCGTGCGGTAGTAGGGCTTGTGGCCGATCCCGGCGGCCGCGAGCGCGCTTTCCAGGCGCTCCACGTCCGGGTGGCTGACGACGTACAGGTGCCACGCCGGCGAGGCCCCTTCGACCGGAGCGCGGCAGGCGCCACCAGCTCGCCGAGCCCGGCACCTGCTCGTAGTGAGCGCCCGGCTCCGGCGGCGTCCCGCTCGCCCAGTCGTCGAGGAATGGCAGCTGCACGCGCAGGATCGCCGCCTGCAGCTCGTCGAGGCGGGAGTTGTAGCCGACGAGCTCATAGGTGACCTTGTCGCGGGAGCCGTGGAAGCGCAGAGTGCGCGCCCGCTCGGCGACGGACTCCTCGGAGGTGGTGATCATGCCGCCGTCGCCGAAGCAGCCCAGGTTCTTGGAGGGAAAGAACGAGAACGTAGCCGCGGTTCCCAGCGCGCCCGGGCGGCCGGCCGTCGAGGTGGAGCCGGCGGCCTGGGCGGCATCCTCCAACACGGGCACGCCCAGCTCCACGATCTCGGCGACGGGAGCCATGTTGCCGAACAGGTGCACGGCGATCACCGCCTTCGTGCGCGCCGTCAGCGCGGCGCGTACGGTGTCGGCCGTCACGCAGTAGGTGTCCGGGTCGATATCGCAGAACACGGGCCTTGCCCCGGTCGGGGGGATCGCCTCGGCAGAGGCATAGAACGTGAACGAGGGCACGACCACCTCATCGCCCGGTCCTATGCCCATCGCGCGCAGGGCAATCGTGATCGCGTCTGTGCCGTTGGCCACCCCGACGGCGTGCGCCGAGCCGCAGTAGGCAGCAAATTCTTCCTCGAACGCGCTCACCTCCGGACCGAGGATGTAGCGCCCGGAGTCGAGCACCCTGCTCGACTGCCGCGCGCAGCTCCTCGCGCAACCCAACGAGTGGCGTCGAGGTGTCGAACAGGGGCACCCCCATCGTGCTCAGCGTGGCTGGAGCAGCTCGAGATCGGAGCGGGTCATCAAACGGATCAGCTCCTCGAATGATGTCTGCGGCTTCCAGCCGAGGTCGCGCCCGGCCTTTGCGGGATCGCCGATCAGGTGGTCCACCTCGGCCGGGCGCACGAACGCCGGGTCGATCGTCACGTAGCGCTCGAAGTCGCCGAGGCCGGCCTCCTCGAAGGCGATCTGGCAGCACTCGCGCACCGAGTGGGCTCGGCCCGGTGGCGATCACGTAGTCCTCGGGGACGTCCCGCTGGAGCATCAGCCACATCGCCTCGACGTAGTCCTTGGCATAGCCCCAGTCACGCTCAGCGTCGAGGTTTCCCAGGCGCAGCTCCTCGGCCAGCCCGTACTTGATGGCGGCGGCGTGCCAGGTGATCTTGCGGGTGACGAACTCGAGGCCGCGACGTGGACTCTCGTGGTTGAAAAGTATCCCCGAGGTCGCGTGCAGGTCATAGGACTCGCGGTAGTTGACCGTGATGAAGTGACCGTAGGCCTTGGCCACGCCGTAGGGCGAGCGGGGGTAGAAGGGGGTCGTCTCGGTCTGGGGGACCTCGCGCACCTTGCCGAACATCTCGCTCGAGGAAGCTTGGTAGAAGCGGGCCTCCGGGCACACTTCCCGCATCGCCTCGAGCATGCGCGTCACCCCTACGCCGGTGAACTCCGCGGTGAGCGTAGGTTGGATCCAGGAGACCGCCACGAACGACATGGCCGCGAGGTTGTAGATCTCGGCGGGACGGGACGCGCGTAGGGCGTCGACGAGCGAGCGCTGGTCGAGCAGGTCGCCCTGGTGGAGGGTGATGCGGTCGCGAATGTGCTCGATGCGGTCGAACTTCTCCGTGGAGGCACGGCGCACCATGCCGTGCACCTCATAGCCCTTCTCGAGCAGCAGCTCGGCCAGGTAGGAGCCGTCCTGGCCCGTGACGCCGGTGATGAGTGCGGAGGGCCGGTTGCCCACGATGGGCGTCAGCCTACAGACAGGCGCCGATGCGCCCGGCGCCTGCCCGCCAGATGTTCATCGCTGGGCAGCCGCGGACGCCTCGGTGCGCGCTCGGTCGGGTGCGAGCTTCTCACGGCTCCGCAACCACCGCACGGTCGCGGCGATCCCATCCTCGACTTCGATCCGGGCTTGCCAGCCGAGCAGCTCGCGGGCCTTCTTCACCGAGGGCCAGCGGCGCTGGACGTCGACCGGGAACGTGGGCAGGTGCTCGAGCGCGAATGCCTGCGGGTCCTCGTCGCAGGCCTCCCACACGATGCGCGCGATCTCGGCGACGGTCAGCTCGCGCGAGGCGGAGATGTTGAAGTCCTCGTTCAACCCGGCCGACGAGCTCATGGCGGTGACGATGCCGTCGGCGATGTCCTCCACATGGGTGAGCGTCCTGGTCTGCTCGCCCGAGCCGAAGATCTGCAAGCGGACTGCTGCCCGGACAGCACCTTGCCGATCAGGTCGGGCACCGCGTGGGCGATGCCGGGCTCGGCGTCGGGCAGCTCTCCCGGGCCATAGGCGTTGAACGGGCGGCAGATCGTGTATGGGAGCCCGTGCTCGTCGTGGGCCGCTCGGCAGTAGACCTCGCCCGTGAGCTTGGAGAAGCCGTAAGCGGAGACCGGGACGGGGCACCTGGGCAGGTAGTCCTCGGGCGTGGGGAACAGCTCGGCCCGCTCGAACACCATCGAAGAGGACACGTACACGAAGCGCTCGACCTCGAGATCGAGCGCCGCCCGGATGACAGCGTTGTAGAGCGCGTTGTTGACCTCGGTCAGCGTGTGGGGCAGCCGGTGGAAGTTGGCGATCCCCCCCACGATCGCGGCGAGGTGGATCACATGCGTGCAGCCCTCCGTCGCCGCGTGGGCCTCCGCGGGCAGGCGCAGGTCGCCCGTATGCACCTCGCAGCCCTCGCGCATCCACTGGGGCGCGGGACGTTCATCGGAGACGCGCACCTCATAGGAGGGATCGGCCAGGAGTCGCCTCACAACGGCTGCGCCGATCGTGCCGGCGCCGCCCGTGACGAGCACGCGGCTCATGCGCTCGCGACCAGGGCGGCCAGTTCCGAGACGTAGGCGAACACCTGGGCGGCGCCCCAGCAGTTCCAGGGGTCCACGACCAGGCAGTCGCCGCCGGCCCGCTCAGCGATCGCGGCGAGCGTCCGTGGGTCGCGAAACTCCGAATGGTTGGTGGCCACGATCACGACCTCGGCGTCCTCGACGGCCTCCTCGAACGACACGGTCGGGGTGGGCACGCGCGGATCGTGGGCGCTGACGTCGGCCAACTCGCGCTCGAGCAGGCGGATGAGCTTGTGCGCGAGCGAGTCCCGCTCATCGTCGGTGTCCGCCTTGAACGCCAACCCGAGCACGGCGACCTTGCGGTTCTCGAGTGCGCCCACGCGCCGCTTGACCCCTTCCAGGAGGAACAGCGGCACGGACTCGTTCACGCGCGAGACCGCCAGCAGCATCCCCGGCGCGTGCGAACGCTCCTCGGAGAAGGCGAAGTCCTTGCGCAGGCACGTCCCCGCGGTGAGGCCCGGCCGGGCGATACCCCCGCGGGGGTAATCGCGGTTGATCAGGTCGATCACCTCGAACACGTTCGCCGATGAGCGCTCGCAGTCCATCATCAACAGGTTGGGCAGGGCGAAGTTCGTATAGCGCAGGATGTTCGTCCAGATCTTGGCCAGCTCGGCCTGCACGGGCGTGGTCTGCACGATCGGCGCGGCGAACCTCCCGAAGAGCTCGGCGGCGACCTCCCCGGAGCGGGCGCCCACGCCGCCGATGATGCACGGCAGCGTGTCGATCTCCTCGAGGAAACGACCAGCGGCGATGCGCTCTGGAGCGTGCGCCACGAAGACCTCCTCCCCGATGTCGAATCCGCGGTGCTTGGCCAGGTAGCCGGCCACGAATTCGGTCGTGCCCGGCGCGACCGTCGAGCGCAGGATCAGGCAGTGTCCGGGCGCGAGCACCCCCAGGAGATCGTCGAGCGCCGAGCGGATATCACGCATGTCGATCTCGATGTGGGAGAACGAGGGGGTCCCCAGCGTGATCACGATCTGGCGGGCCCGCGCGCGCATCGGCGACCCGCTCGGAAAGCGACAGCCGGCCGCTTGCCCTGACCCGGTCGAGGAGATCCTGTGCGCCGGTCTCGGCGAACGGCATCCTCCCTTCACGCACGGCGCCCAGGCGGGCGGGGTCGTTGTCGATCCCCACGACCTCAAGGCCGCGGTCGGCGAACGACAGGGCCAGCGGCAGCCCGACACGGCCAAGGCCGATGACGGAAACCTCAGCGGTGCTCTGCGAGGGGGTCATGCAAGCGAAGAGGTTAGCGGCGCCATGACGAGGCTCGCCTCGCCAGCACGCACGAAAATCATCTAAGAAGATCAGCCTCGATGGTCTCGGCGGTGGCGTAGGTACTGACGCGTAAACCCTGCCACGAAGCGAGGGTTTTGGTGGGCGTAGCGTCGCCACAGGCGCCGCGGCTCGCGCGAGAGGCGGTAGGTCCACTCGAGGCCCGAGCGCTGCATCCAGGACGGGGCCTGAGGACACGAGGCCAGCGTGGAAGTCGAATGCCGCGCCCACCCCCACGAGCAGCGGCGCGGACAGGCGGGGACGCATGTGGAGCATCCACTTCTCCTGCTTGGGCTGTCCGGTGCCGACCCACACCACGGCGGCGCCCGAGGAGTCGATCTCGGCGATCGCCCGCTCCTCCTCGGCGGCGGTCAGCGGCCGGAAGGGCGGTGAGAAGCCGCCGACGATCTCGAGGCCTCTGAAGCGCTCGCGCAGACGCCGTTCCAGCATCGCGAGGGCCTCGGGAGAGCGACCCCCATAGAGGTAGATCGGCGTTCCCGCGCCCGCTGCCCGTGCGCAGAATCGGGCCATCAGCTCAGGGCCGTACACGCGCGTGGCGCGAGCATGGCCGAGCGCATGCAGCGCCCACACCAGCGGCTGTCCATCGGGCACGGCCAGCGTGGCGCCGAGCACGGCCGCGCGCGCCTCGGCGTCCTCCTGGGCGGACATCACCAGGTTGACCGCCGCGGCGGTCAGGTAACCGCGGCCCCCGGCGGCGATCATCGCGTCCATCCAGTCCATCACCTGCTCGTAGTCGGCCACCGCCAGCGGAACGCCGAGGATCTCAGCGGTCGCAGGCGCTGCGATAGGGGTGGATGGGGGGGATGTCGAGATTGGGTGAAGATACCCGCCGGCCCCGCCGGTGGCCCCGACTTCTCCACGCCGCGCTCCTCTCATCGCCTTCTCGCCGCCAGCGGATCGCCGGAATCGCGCGACCCGCGGTTTCCATAAGCTTCGCCGATGAGCCCGCCGACTCTGCGCCGGTACCGCGCCGAGCGTCTGCTGCGCCAGGAGTTCGAGGGACTCCGCGGGCGGGTGATCGCGACGGTGCGGGGAAGGCTCGGCGCCAGCGGAGCGCGCCTTGATCGCAGCGACCTCGACGCCTGCTATGCCCAGGCTTGGCAAGGGCTCTATGCGGCTGTGCTCGATGGTCAGGAGATCGCAAACCCCACCGGCTGGCTCACGCTCGTGACGTTCCGCCGGGCGATCGAGGAGCTTCGCGCCCACGGGCGTGTCCATCGTGGCGACGGCCAGCCCGGACACGGCGCGAGCGAGCCCGGCCCGCGCGTCGCGCCCGCGATCGACGGCGCCGAGGAGCCGGACTTTGCCGCTGAGCTCGACGACCGGATTAGGCTCCGCCAGCTGTTCGAGGGGCTGCGCGGACGCTTGAGCGCGCGCGAGCGAGAGGCGGCTGCCCTGTGCTACATGCAGGGACTGTCGCGGTCACAGGCAGCAGCGCGCATGGGCATCTCAGAGGCTAGGATGCGCAAGCTGATGGATGGCCAGGGAGCCGGGCGTCCGGGGGTGGCGGGCAAGGTGGGGGAGCTGGCTGAGACGATCCGCACCGGAGGCTGGTGCGAGGAGCAGGGGTCGCTGATGCGCGGCCTGGCCTACGGGATCCTCGATCCGAACGGGGAGCGCTACCGGCTGGCGCTGATACACCGCAGTGAGTGTCCGGCCTGCCGCGCATATGTGGTCTCACTGCGCGGCCTCGCCGTGGTGCTGCCCCCGGTGCTCCTGCCCTGGGGGGTGGGGGCGGGGGCTCTGGTGCACGCCGGCGTGGCTGCGCACGCTGGCGTCGGCGTCGGTGCTCACCCCGGCGCAGGTGCACAGGCGGGTGTAGGAGGTGGCAGCGGCGCCGGCACGCAGGCGGGTGTGGGGATCGGTGGCGCCCTGTCCGCGCCGGGAGCTGGGAGCGTTGGTGGCGCGGCCGGGGGTAGCTGGCTGCTGGCGGGGGGACCACTCGGTGGGAAGCTCGCCGTCGGGTGCCTCATCGCGGTCGGGGTGGGAGCCGGCTGTGTCGCGCTCACCGATGCTCCCCACCCGCCGCGAGCTCCCGTCCACGGGCGCCACTCTGCCCTCGCTGCCCGCACGGATGCGCCGACGGGAGCCTACGGCGCGGCGGGTGCATCGCTGACCGAAAACCGGCTCGCTGCAGACGTGCCGGGAGCACGGTCCCCCGGTGCCCCTGCGCACGGAGGCTTGGTCTCCGCGCCGAGGCTGACCCCCGCCGAAAAGGCCGTCCGCGAGTTCGGGCCCGAGCGGGGATCCGCGGGTGTCGCTCCTGCGCCGGCCTCCTCCGTTCGCCGCCAGGCCCCCGCGGCGAGGTTGGCATCCTCCTCCCCGGAACGGCTCACCGCCGTGGGGTCATCGGCCGGAGGGTCCACGTCCGGCGGGGCGTCGGCGACGACTGCCGGACCGTCCGCGAAACGCTCCTCCGCCGGCGGGACGGGTGGGGGCACGTCCCCTGCCGAACGCGAGTTCGGTATCGGCTGAGCCCCTGGGCAGCGGGTGCGCCGAGCCGCGGACAGCGGGCGCGCCGAGCCGCGGACAGCGGGCGCGCCGAGCCGCGGGCACCACGGTGCGGCAGCCTGGCACTCGGACTAGGCTCGATGGAATCAGCCGCGAGGGAAGATCTTGGTGAGTCGGGCGAGCGCGAGTGGATTGCCGCGCGGGCGCAGCTTGCCCGTGGCGATGGCGCGAAGGGGGTCGAGTCGCTGGCCGACGATGTCCACCCAGTCCTGGTAGGACAGGCGCAGGCGCAGGTCGGGGCTGAGCGCTTCTCCCCGCTCGACGACACTCGAGCCGTTCTCGACGGTCAAATACCAGGGGGATACGTCGGGGTCGGTGAACTCCCATTGCAAGGTGGTGGGTCGCGTGAGCCCGTGGTCGGGGTTGACCTGAAGGCGGATCGTGTCGAACACCAGAGCCACCGTCTCGGGGTCGCGTGCCGACGGGCCCTCACGTACGCCGATCACGCCGGCCTTTGCGAGGGCTCGCCCGCGTCGGGTCACCTCAATCGGCGAGAGGCCCGGTGGCAGAAGCGGCGGTCCGGGCAGCGTCTCGATGGGGAGCCCCGCCGAGCGCAGCTTGGTGGTCATCGAGGCCAGACCTTCGATGCCGACCTCGTCGAGGGTGGAGTTGAACACCGTCACGTATCCTTCATCCCAGCCCGGGGGCATCAGCACCTGGGATGTGTAGCGGGTGGTTTCCCGCAAGATGCGGGCGACCGCCTTGGGTACGCCGACGGGGTCTTCGCGGTTGAGGTCGCAGAGGAGCTTCACACCGAAGCCGATGTGCCGCTGCTCGTCGGCCGCGATGTTCTCCATGCCGTTGCGAAAGGCGGGCAGCTGGTCGCGCTCCTCCAGGTAGCTGCAGATGAAGTGCTGGCCGGGCTGTGCGAGCGCGGCCTCGATCACGATGTGGTAGAGGGTCACGGCCGCGGCGAGCCGGGAGGGCGAGCGGTCGGCGCGCAGCTCGTCGGCCATCCGGTCGAGGCGGTCGAAGATCCTGCGAAAACCGGGCGTCAGCTGAGGCTTGATCTCCCGTAGGCCACTGGACATCGAGCCGCCGCCGATACCGCACACCTCGTGCATGAAGCGCTTGAAGAAGACGGCGTGGCGAGCCTCGTCGACCTGCTGCGTGGCGAGGAAGTACTTCTGCTCCTCAAGCGGAGCGGCGTCGATGTAGGGGGACAAGTTGTCTGCAACGGCGTCCTCGCCCCAGAAGAACAGGCAGTAGTTCCACACCGCGGCTTGGCGCTCGAACTCGGTGAAGTCCTCCTGCCACTGGCGGGCGTCCTCGGTGAAGTCCAGCTCGGTCGCGCACCAGTTGCCGCGCTCCCAGCGTGCGTAGAGGTCCTCATAGGAGATCGCGTCAGCGGGCAGGCTGGCCGGGTTCGCCAGGGCCGTGGAGGTAGAGATTCCTGTCGCGATCGCCATGGGCTGCTCCCGTCGGTGGTGGTTGCCGCGCGCCGTCCGGCTGCCCGCCGTACGCACGGAGCGGCCGATGCGAGCGGCCGGCTCTGAGCGGCCGGCTCTCCTGCGGATAACGAACGCTATCGAAATAGCAGTCGCTCTGTCAAGTAGGATGGCGGGGTGCAGACGGCGCGAATGACACGCCGGCAGGGCAGGGCGAACACACGCGAGCGACTGCTCCGGGCCGCGCGAAGCGTGTTCGCGCGCCGCGGCTTCCACGGCGCCTCGGTCGAGGAGATCGCCTCCGAGGCCGGGTTCTCCACCGGTGCCCTGTATTCGAACTTCACCGGCAAGGAGGATCTCTTCCTGGTGCTGATGGAGCGCGAGATCGACGAGCACGCCAGGGAGATCTCCGACGCGGTGCGGGCGCGGGCGTCGATGACCGAGCGGGCCACGGGCGGGGCGCGGCAGTGGATGACCATGATCGAGCGCGAGCCGGAGGTGCTGCTGCTATTCATGGAGTTCTGGGCTTACGGAGTACGCGACGCGCAGGTGCGCCCGAAGGTTGCCGCGCGGTTTGCGCAGGTGCGCGAGCTGCTGACGAAGCTGATCGCCGACGGGGTGCGCGAATTCGACCTGGAGCTGGATATCCCGGCCGAGCAGCTGGCGGTGGCGATCGACGCTCTGGCAGACGGCATCGCCCGCCAAAAGCTGGCCGATCCGGACGCCGTCCCCGATGAGCTGATGGGCAGGGTGTTATCGCTGCTGTTCGCCGGTGCTACCCGTCCGATAGGCACAGGCACGCGTAGTGCACCGTGAACAGGCGCCGGGCCACCGACGGCGCGAGGCGATGAAGGCCGGCCCGCAGAGCCCACTTGGCGCTGGCCGCGACCCGCGCGAGGCGTGTGACCGCAAAGAAGCGGTGAACCTCGAGCGGTAGCGGATCGTCGAGCTCGCACGCGAGCGAGAGGCCGGCACGCCCGACGATCTCCCGCGCAGCCGTGCGGTCCATGCGATGGAGGTGGCCGACCTCGGCGGCGTGTTCGCGCTTACTGTCCCGTCGGGCTGACAGATTGGCCTCGAGCGGCACCTCCACGAACACCGCGCGGCAGACTCGGGCCACCTCGGCCAGGAGTGCCCCGGGGTCGGGGACGTGCTCGAGCACATGGGACAGGATGCCGAGGTCGTATGCGCCGTCGCCGAAGGGCAGGTGCAAGCCGTCGTAGAGACTCACCGAGTCGATCTGGCGGCGATCGCGCGCGATAGCGACGGCAGCCTCGGAGATCTCCACGCCCGCGAGCCGCCCGCCGAAGCCCCGCTCGTGCAGCTCGCAGAGCAGCGCGCCATCGCCGCAGCCCACCTCCAGCGTTTTTGCGGGGTGCACGCCCGCGCGGGCACATAGGGCGATCGCATGGTCGGCCTTGCCCATTGCACCGAGCGCCCTCCAGCGCGCGTACAGAGCCGCGTGGGCGGGCGTCTGCGAGTAGGCCTCCTCGTAGAAGCGAACGAGCTGTGTGGAGTCCCGCACCCCGACGATTATTGTGGTCTCGATGACGAAAGGGCTGATGGCGTCGCTGCGCGAAGCGCCTGCGACCGTGCCGGCGTCTGCGGCGATGGTGCTGCTCATCATGTGGGCCACCGACCAGGCGGGCTATCCGGTCACCCACTGGGCGCCCGGTGCATTGATCGTACTGGCGCTGCTCGGGTTGGCGCTGGCGATCGTTCCTCTGCGCCAAGACGAGGTTCCGACGTCGGTGAAGATCGCCCTGGGCTGCCTGGCCGGGTACACGGCGCTCAGCTTCCTGTCGATCCTGTGGGCGGCAGTGCCGGGGGACGCGTGGGAAGGCGCGAACCGGACGCTGCTGTACCTGCTCGTGTTCGCGCTGTTCGCCTGCTGGCGCCAGCGCGGGCGCAGCTCGGCGCTGCTGTTGGGCGGATGGACTGTGGCGATGATTGGGCTGGCCGCGTTTGCGGCGCTGCATGCGAACGCCGCCACGAGCGCGAGCCTTCAGAGCCTCATCCCGGGCGGGCGCCTGGTTTATCCCAGCGGCTACGCAAACGCCAATGCCGCGCAGTGGCTCATGGCGTTCTGGCCGGCGCTGCTCTTGGCCGGTAGCGGCCGCCTGCCGTGGGGGCTGCGGGGCGTGCTTGCCGGAGGGGCCGTGCTGCTGGCGGAGGTCGCGCTGCTCAGCCAGAGCCGTGGCTCGCTGTACGCGACGCCCGTGATGCTCGTGCTGGTGTTCGCGCTGCTGCCCGCCCGCACGCGCACGTTCGCCGTGCTCGTGCCCGTTGCCGCGGGTATCGGGGCCGCCGCGCCGGCGGTGCTGCGCGTAGGGGACAATCTGGAGAAAGGCCGCGTCGCGCCCGCGGCGGTGCACAGCGCGACCACGGCAATGTTCACGGCAGCACTGGTGGTGGGGCTCGTGGTGGCGCTTGGCGCCGCGATCGAGAGCCGAAGAGCGTTCTCGGAGCTCTCCGCCAAGCGGATCCGACGGGGCGTCGGCGCGATCGCGATCGCCACACTTCTCGCCGTGCTGGCGGCCGGCTGGCTGGCCGCGGGCAACCCGGTTTCGCGAATCAGGCACGGCTGGGACACGTTCAGGGCCGGCTACGCCGCCAACAGCAAGGTGGGCAGCCGGCTGACGAGCGGGCTGGGAAGCAACCGCTACGACTTCTACCGGGTGGCCCTCAACGAATTCGGAGCGCATCCGCTGATCGGTATCGGCGCGGACAACTTCGAACAGCAGTACCTCGCACACGGCCGCAGCACCGAGACTCCCCACTACCCGCACAGCGTCGAGCTCCGTACCCTCCTGCAGACGGGGCTGGTGGGGGCGTTGCTGACACTGGTCGGCCTCGGGGCCGCGCTGAGCGCGGGCGCGGTCGCAGTCCGACCGAAGATCAAACCGCCGGCGGATCCGCTGGCCCGCGACGTGGCCGCGGCAGCGCTCGCGGGGTTCGCCTACTGGGTCGTCCACGGCTCGTTCGACTGGTTCTGGGAGTTCGCAGGTCTGGGCGCGCCGGCATTCGCCCTGCTCGGCATCGCCTGTGCACTTGAGCCCCGCCCGTTCCGGCCGATCTCCGACCGGGGCGAGTCGGCGCGACGTTATTGCCGGTCGACGCCTGGGCTTCGTCGCGGGCGCTCTGCTCGCGCTCGCCGCCGTGGTTTCGCTGGCGGCGCCGTGGTTGAGCCAGCTGCAGGTGCAACGCGCGGCTCGCATCTGGACGAACGCGCCGAGGAGGGCGTACGCCCGCCTGGAGGATGCGGCGGGACTGAACCCGTTCAGCGACGAGGCCTATCTCGTGGCCGGCAGCATTGCCCTGCGCCTCGGCGAACTCGCGCGGGCCGACCATGAGTTCTCGCTGGCGCTCGGGCGAACGCCCGGGGATGCCTACGCGACCCTGGAGAGGGGAGCCATCGCCTCCACCGAGGGTGACCGCGGGCAGGCGCTTCGCCTGCTCGAGCGGGCCGCCCGATTGAACCCTCGCGATCCGCTCACCCGCGAGGCCGTGTCGCTCGTTCGGGCGGGCCGGCGCGTGAACGTCGATGAATTGAACCGTTCAATCCTTCTCAATGCTCAGCAACTCGCATGAGGATCCCGGGTTTCTCTCCCCCTTACCAGGGACTTGATGCATACGGCACAACCCAAGCTTCGCTAAAGTCGGGCGGGACGCTCGTCGATCGGTGGATGTCCACTTGTGCGCTCGAGCGTCCGCCTAGAACGGTGCGGGGCGACGACTCGGCAGCACGGTGAGTTGACGTAGAGTTACTCAGGCCGAAGAAGGGGTCAAGGCGGGCGAGCAGCATGAGAAGTCGTCGCATCATCACACTGATAATCGCTTGCCTGGTGGTCCTACCTGCCGTCATACCAGCCGCTGCCCCGGCCAGCCCGCTGCTCAGTGGCTACGGTGGCCCCGGTGGGGGAAGCCAGGTGATCCTCGGCTCCTCGCTGCTGAACGGGGGCGGCGGAGCGGGCGGTGCGGGCGGGTCCCAACACACCGGCGGCTCAACAGGCACGGGCGTATCCTCGACGGCCGGCACGGGCCGTGGCAACGATGTGCGCACGGGCTCGGTCCCCCAGCAGCATGCCGGGATGACTCGCGGCCAGGGCAAGGCCAAGAGTCGCGCGGGTGAGGGGTCCGGCAACGGCTCTCAGGTGTCTCCCGGCTCTCAGGCGTCTCCCGGCTCTCAGGTGTCTCCCGCTTCCGCTCGCGGGGCCGCGTCGCAAGAAGCGGGGCCCTCAGACACGCTGGGACTCTCCGGCGAGATCCTCGTGTACATACTCTTGGCCCTCGGCGCCCTAGTCGCTACGGGTGTGCTCACAAGGCGAATCGTACGGACCACCGAGACGAGCGGGCACGGTCGCTAAAGCGATGCCCAGCATAATCCGAGTAACCAAGTAGCGAAAAAGGGTTGGGACGAGGGCACCCTTCGCACATGGACCGTACACGCATTACACAGCAGACATCGACCACGCTCCCCCTTCGCGGAGGGATGAGGAGCGACGCTCCATGGCCAAGAGCGTTGCGGGCCGGAACCTTCCACGGTCCGCTGCAATGGATGCTGGAGGGATCTGGCTGGACGGTGCTTCGCCAGGCCGTGGACTTCGCGCTTCTGTGCGCGGCCGTGGTGGTTGCTCAGGGCGGCGTGCATTCGGCCCTGCACGCCCCCGCCGTACGGGCTCCGCTGCTGGCGCTTCCTCCGCTGGTCATGTTGCTGTTCAACCTGTGGGGTGTCTATCGCACGCGCCTGCGCGCCTTGGTCCTCGATGGGGTGGCGCCCCTGGTCAGCGCCGTGTCGGTGGGGGTGATGGGGGTGGAGGCACTCGGCCTGTTCGCCTACGGGCGTGTGCCCGATCAGGCCGTGTGGGTACGGGCGTGGTTGTTCGCGCTTTTTGCCGTGGGGTGCGCGCGCGTGGCTCTGTCCCTCGCTCAGCGCTGGGCTCGCGCGCGCCGGCTGGTGGGCAAGCCTGTCCTGATCATGGGCGCGGGCGTCGTCGGCGCGCAGGTGGCGCGCCGGCTGGACAGCCATCCCGAGTACGGGCTGCTGCCGCTCGGCTTCCTTGACGAGGATCCGCGCTCGGTCGCCGAGGTTGGCGGGCGCGACGTGCCGGTGCTGGGCACGTTCGAGGATCTCGACGAGACGGTGTTGCGCACGGGTGTCAGAAACCTGATCGTGGCGTTCTCCTCGGCGACCGACGAGCGCGTCAGTCGTTTGATCCAGCGCTGCCAGGAACTGGGCGTCGAGGTGTCGGTGGTGCCGCGAATGTTCGACACGATCAACGATCGCGTCAGATACGACACGGTTGGGGGATTGCCCCTGATGTCGTTCACAGCCGTCGACCCCAAGGGGATGCAATTTGCGCTCAAGCATGCTCTTGACCGCATCTTTGCGCTCGCGTTGCTCGTGCTGCTCTTGCCGGTGATGCTGTGCGTGGCGCTGGCCGTGAGGGTGAGCTCGCCCGGTCCGGTGCTCTTCCGCCAGCGCCGCGTGGGACGTGACGGCAAGCTGTTTGACTTCTACAAGTTCCGCTCCATGCGTCTGCGGCCCGGGCAGACAGACCTCAGTCATGGGGAAGCCGCAGAACTCGGTGACGAGGAAGCCGGGGCGCTCGAGTTCCTACTCGGCGGAGACACCGCCCCCGGCGGCGTGGAGGGCGAGGATCGCCGTACCGCCGTCGGGCGCTTTCTGCGTCGCTCCTCCCTGGACGAGCTGCCCCAACTGCTGAACGTCCTGCGCGGGGACATGAGTCTCATCGGCCCCCGCCCGGAGCGCCCGGAGTTCGTGAGGCTGTTCAGGCAGGACGTCGTCCGCTATGGCGACCGCCACCGGGTCAAGTCGGGGATCACCGGCTGGGCGCAGGTGCACGGACTGCGTGGCCAGACCTCGCTGGCCGAGCGCGTGGAGTGGGACAACGACTACATCGCCAACTGGTCGCTCGGCCTCGATTTGAAGATCCTGGTGCTCACCCTGTCGGCGCTGTTCCGCCCGACGGAGAAGTGATCGAGGGGAGGGGCCGAGATGTTCTCGGACTGCCAGCGAGCCCAGACGTTCTCACGTCGGCGATCTCAGGTACTCCTCTGCGCGCCGCTGCCCTGCCCAGCCCAGTACTGGTAGACGCGCAACCGCAGGCCGGTAGAGCCGAGCACCCGCGGCAGCGCGATGGAGTAGCGATTGGATCGGTCGAGGATGAACAGCGATCTGAAGCGCAGGACGCTGCCCTGGAAAGCTTCAAGCTCCATGTAGTCCCCAACGGGCCCGGAGCCGCTCGCGACGACCTGGCCGCTGCGACGCCTGAGGCTCAGGGTGACCCGGCTGAGGATTGCCGAATGGAGAACCAGAGCGCGGGCAAACGTGGCGAACGCGGGCTTGCGGGCCCCGCCCGCTGACAGGAGACCGAAGTCTTCGTTCGTTGAGTTCTGCAGCTTGTAGACGACTGCGGCGGCTATGAAGGAGGTGCGCGCCAGCGCGCGGAAAGATGTTGGCGAGGTTGGCTGCCTGGGTCGGTGCTGTCACGCAGGCCTGTTCCTGCTGGACCCGCTGCCGCGGCCAGCAGCTGCTCCAGCCGAACTCGTCCAGCCACAACGGCGTAGTGTCGCCGTTGGCGAGCTGCACTTCGTGGATAGCGCGCAGAGACGCGAGCGTCAGGTTGTAGTAGTGGACGGCGAGCCCGTCGTAGTAGCCCTTGATCCCCGCTGCGTACAGGTCGCGCAGGAACACTCCGTTTGAGCCGACGAGCGCACCGGCGAGCACCGACACGTTCGGACCGGCCGCCTTGATCGCGGGATAGGCCGTTCGGAGAATGGCGGCGTACCGCGTGGGCTTGTTCGGTCCGGCGAAATACGCTTCGTTGGACTGATCCGGCTCGTTCCACACCTCGATCGCCGCCAGCTGCGTTCCGTAGCGCTTCGCCAGGAAGGCGACGAACGCGGCGTAGTCGGCGGGGGCGCGCGGCGGCCAGCCGTTGGCGGTGCTCGCCCGCAGCGGCTTGCACCGTTGCAGCAGCGACTTGGGCGCCGAGGATGCCCAGCACGGCGTGCTGTCGGCGGTCATGATCACCCGTATCCCGGCAGCGGCCGCATCGCCCACCAGGCGATCGGTGAAGAGCCAGGGCGCGCGCGTTGATATGCGCCGGTTCTCCGGGCTCCAGCACCGACCAGGGAACCTCCGTGCGAACGACCTTGGCGTGGAGCGCTCCTGCTGCGGCGATCGCACGGTCCGCTTCCGCCGGGAGCGAGTCGTAGTTGACGCCGACGACATTGACGCCTCCCAGGAGGGCCGCTGACGCGCGGGCGCTCGGGCTCTGCCCGGCATCACCGGTCGGAGTCGCCCACGCCAGCGCACCCAACGCCAGAGTCAGTACGACCCCAGCCTTGGGGAGGCGCCTGTCCATAACCCACACGATAGTTGCCGACGGCCCGACTCTCGGCAGTTGCCGACGGACCGACTCTCGACAGTTGCCGACGGCCCGACTCTCGACAGTCACCGGAGGCCAGTCGCGCCAACAGCCG
Source organism: uncultured Solirubrobacteraceae bacterium (assembly GCA_963709885.1). Taxonomy (GTDB): domain Bacteria; phylum Actinomycetota; class Thermoleophilia; order Solirubrobacterales; family Solirubrobacteraceae; genus Palsa-744. The sequence goes on from CAVPXY010000004.1 coordinate 641,408, forward strand.
CACGAGCGCCGAAGTAGGGTATCTCGCGCAATGTCCCCTACCTGGATCTGGATGCAGATTGCGATCGTCGTCTTCGTCCTGATCGGGATGATCGTGGCGATTACCAAGCTGGCCTAGCCGAGTCGTTGTCCTCGCCGACCGCCACCGCGAGATCCGCGCCGTCACGGGCGGCGGGCATCTCGCGCAGAGAGACCTGGCTGATCCTCGCGCTCACCCTTCTCGCGCTGCTGCTGCGTACGACCAGCCTTTCGCGCGGCCTGTTCACAGACGAGGTGTACTCGCTCGCGCTGGCCCAGCGCGGCTTCGGCCACATGCTCGGGCTCTTCGGCTATGAGGCCAACGGCACGCCATATCCGATCGTGCTGTGGCCTCTGATCAGGATCTTCGGCGTCGGGGCGGCGCTGCTGCGCCTACCGGCGGTGCTCGCCGGCACGGCTAGCGTTCCGGCGCTGTGGTGGGCCGCGCGCCAGTTCGCGCCGCCTTCGGCGGCGCTGCTGGCGGGCGGACTGCTGGCGATCAACCCGATGGCGATCTGGTACAGCCAGCAGGCCCGCTCCTACTCCTTCGTCGTCCTGCTGACGTGCCTGGCGTTCGGCACGCTCCCACGCGCCCTCGACCGTGGGGACGGGCGCCGGGGCTGGGTCGGCTACGTCGCGGCGATGGCCGCGCTGGCCTACTGCGAGATCTTTGCGGCTCCGCTCGTGCTGCCGGCGCAGGCGCTCATCGCGCGGCGCGCCGGGCGGGCTGGGTTCCGGCGCTGGCTGTGGTCGCTGCTCGCCGTGTTCGTGTGCTGCCTGCCGCTGCTCGTCGCCGCCGCGATCGCCCGCAGCCGCCGCAACGCGCTCTACTGGCTGCCGAAGACCGACCGCGAACTCGTCGTGCTCGCGCTGCAGGAATTCACGGCCGGCTTCTCCGGCCTGACCGCCGCGCGCTGGGCGACGCTCGCCGCCGGCGTGGTGCTGGTCGGGACGGCCCTGTGGAGCGTTCGGCGTGCCAGGGCGGCGCCCGTGCGAGGTGCCCTCGCGATCGCCCTCTGCTGGGGTGTGCTGCCCGGTGCTCTGCTGCTCGTCATCTCGTTCGTGGAGCCCGTCTTCTGGCCCCGCTATGCGATCCTCTCGCTGCCTGGGCTGTGCCTGGCGCTGGCACTGGCCGCTCAACGACTGTGGCGCAGCCGACGGGGCGTGGTGACGGCCACCGTGTGCGTGACGGTCGTCGTCGCCGCCGCCGCTGTTGCCGACACGCGCCAGCGAACTCATCTTCAGGAGGATTGGGCGCCCGTCGCCGCCTGGCTGCATTCAGAACATGCCGCCGGCCAGCCCACGATCGTCGACAACGCCTTGGTGCTTCCCTCCCTCGGCTACTACGATCCCGCCTTTCGGGCCGGCGACGGCGACCTCGTCGTACAGGAGTGGCGCGATCGTCCGCTGCCGCCCGGATTCGTCGGCTTCAAGGACCCCAATAGCTACGGGACCGTGCCGGACGGCCCGCCCAGCGTGGCGACGTTCAGAGGCCTCATCGGCCGCGGCGGGACCGTCTGGCTGGTCGTCTCTGAGGTCGACAACTCTCTTCAGAGCGATCCACGCCACGGCGCGGCCGTCGCGTGGGCGCGCAGCCACTGCCACGTGCAGGTGCGCGAAAGCGTCGGTGTGTGGGTTCTGCACGCCAGCGGCTGCCCCGTCTCGGACGGGGTGTGAGCGTCAGTGGCGCAGGCGCCACGCCCGCAACCCACGCTGGGCGCCGGCGAGCCGGCCGGCGGGCCGGGGCGGGATCTCCTCGTTGCTCAGGATCGCGGCGGGCACCGTCTGCGTGAGCCAGGCGGCCAGCGGCGCCAGCCCCGCCTTCTCCAGCTCCTTCGCCATACCCGGCGGGCGACGCACGCTGTCGTGGGCGTCGGAGGTAACGTTGTGGATAAGCCCCTCCCGCGCGAGCTCGAGCGCATAGCGCCTCACCTCGCCTCCGAAGCGTCCCGCAAGCGATCCGGCGGTGATCGACATGAGGACCCCGGCGTCGGCGAGTGACCTCACCACCCTCCGGTCCCGCTGCAGAGCTTGACAGCGCTCCGGATGGGCCAGCACGACGCCGTGGCCCCATCGCTGCAGATCCAGCACGAGGGCCTCCAGCCCGACCGCCACGAGCGCGAAGGGGGGCTCCACGAGCAGCCAGCGACCTCCGCCCAGTCCGAGCAGGGAGAGCTCGGCGGGCTCGATCTCGGCCAGATAGGTGATCGCGATCTCGGCACCGGGCAGGACGTCGAGCTGCACCCCCTCGTCAGCCAGCCGCCCGTTCACCTCACCGACTAGCCGGGCGATCGTGTCGGCGTCGTTACGGGTGCCGGCGTTCACATGGGGGGTAGCGACGAGCGTCCGTATGCCCGCGGCGACTGCGGCGCGCGCGAGCGCCAGCGAGCCCTCCATCGTCTCGGGGCCGTCGTCGATACCTGGCAGGACGTGGCAATGTAGGTCGATCACCGTCCCGTGAACGTTAGGGCCTGGCAGCGGTGGCCCCGAAGTGAGCCAGACGGCGAGCGGCATCAGATCGAGTGGGTCATCCGGTAGGACTCACGCTGACCGCTCGCTGGTTCGGCCCCCGCGGATATGATCCAACTCGGCTGGTCCTCACGGGCCGGCCCCAATGCGGAAGCCGGCAAGGGAGAGTCTTTGTTCAGATCGATCGTGGTGGGTACCGACGGCTCAGACACGGCCACCCAGGCCGTGCGCCAGGCGGTCGACTTGGCCCGCGCCGTGGGCGCGAAGCTCGAGATCGTCAGCGCATACGAGCCCGTGGCGGCCCAGCGCCTGGCCGAGGAGCGCAGGCAGGCGCCCGAGGATCTGCAGTGGGCGATCAATCCGCGCGAGGACGTCGATGCCACGCTCCAGGCGGCCGCTGCAGTGGCCGGCGATGCGGGTGTCGAGGTCGACGTCTATCCGCGTCAGGGCGATCCGGCCGACGCGATCCTCGACGTCGCCGAGGAGCGCGAGGCGGATTTGGTGATCGTGGGCAACAAGGGGATGACCGGTGCCAAGCGCTTCCTCCTGGGCTCGGTGCCGAACAAGGTCTCCCACCATGCCCCCTGCTCGGTGCTGATCATCCGCACGACCTGAGCGATCCATCCGGATAATCACGTTCGACTATCTCGGGACGGGCCTCGCGGAACGCCGGCCTCGCGGAATGCCGGCCTCGCGGAACGCGGGCCCCTAGGGTGTGCGTGATGGTGCAGGCAAGGCCCGTAACGGCGCAGGCGAGGCCCGTGACCCTGCAGATCAGTGTGGCGCCCACCGACCTTCCCCACGCCGTGCATACCCTGCCCCACCAGTTGCGCCAGTGGAGTGGGCAAGTGCGGGAGATCCTCTTCACCTTCGATCTGCATCGCACGGCGCGAGGCGGTCGGTTCGGCGAGGGTTGGCAGGAGCGGCTCGAGCCAATGCAGCGGCTGCTGGAGGATCTCTGCCGCGAGCACCCGAGCGCGCGAGTAGCGCCGGTCGACTACGCGCCCGAGACGATGCGGGAGATCGCGCTGAGGTTCCTGGACGGTCCCTTCATTCCCGCCAAGGACACCAAGGGGGCCCCCTTCTATCCATACTTCTACGGGCTGCGGTCGGCGTGCCACGATCTCGTGTTCCATCTGGACTCGGATCTCATGTTCGGGGGCTCCAGCCAGACATGGGTGGACGAGGCTTGCATGCTGCTGAGCGAGCATCCCGACGTGCTGGCATGCAGTCCCCTGCCAGGTCCGCCGACCCCGGAGGGCCAGTTGCGAGGGCAGTCGACGCAGCGGTTTGGGGATGGTCCCTTCGCGTTTCGCTTCTCGACGATGAACACCCGGCTGTTCCTCATCGATCGCATCCGGCTACGCGAGCGCGTGCTCCCGCTCCAATTGCTTGGACCGATTCGGCTCACGAGCCGCGTGAAGGCTCGGCTGCACGGGAATCCCCCTTACAGCGGCCGCCGAGCTGGTCCTCGGCGCGGCCATGCGTGCGGCCGGTCTCAGCCGTGTGGACTTCCTCGGGGCCGAGCCCGGGATGTGGTCGCTTCACCCTCCCTACCACGGGCCGGAGTTCTACAGAGAGCTGCCACGGTTGATCGAGCGAGTCGAGTCCGGGCAGGTGCCGGATGCCCAGCGCGGGGACTATGAACTCAATGACAGCATGTTCGACTTCTCGCGGGCGCGACGTCGGGCCCGAATACGGCGGCTATGGGCGTGAGGCGCGATGTCTCCAGAGTTTGTCGGCGCCCAGGTCCTGCGCCGGCTCGGCGAGGCTGCGGAGATCCATCCGCAGTGGGGTCCACGCTCAGATCAACGCCGGTGATCTCCCCTCGCAGGCTTCCCGGGAGCAGACGCAAGATCAGACGGGCTCGTCTTCCCACACCGACGACCGCTCCGATGGGCCGCACATCCATCTCGCTCTGGAGCGCGCGGATCACTGCGAGCGGTCCCAGGCGCTTGACCGTCTGCTGCGGGATATCCAAGCCGGGATCCATCTCCTCGGAGACGAGCGCCACGTCGGCGCCCTGCGCACCCAGCTCGCGCAGCCAGTGCGCCGCCGCGCGGGTGGATCGACCGCGGGCGGCCACCGCGACGACCTTCACGGGCCCGATCCGCCGGCGCCCGAAGTGCTCCCCTCCGCGCCCGTCCGGAGGGCCCTCGCCGGCACTCCCCCGGCCGGCGAGCACGAACGCCCACACGAGCGCGTCGGAGGTAGCGTCGAGAGAGATCTTCACCAGGCCCCGCCAGCCGTCACGCCAACCGCCGTCCACGATCATGCGGTAGGCGAACTTCGCCATCGGGCGAAGCAGCATCCCCTTCACGTAGGCGAAGGGCGAGGAGGGGGCCGGCACGTGGACACTCTCCAGGCGCGCATACCTCCATGTGTCCAGGAGCGCCTCGCGCGGGGTCGCCGCCAGCTCGTGCTCGAGGTCGCCGAGAAGGATCGCCGGTCGCTCGCGCAGCTCGAGGCCCTCGTGGACCGTCCGGGACTCGTCGTGTCGGTAGGCCTCGCGCCGGAAGAGCCGCGAGCGATAGGCGGGGTACTTGGCCGATGGTCCCAGGGGTCCGCCAAGGAAGTGGTTGCGCAGTGGGAACACAGCCATGTCCACGCTCGGCGGCGGATCGGCGAGAAGCGCCCGGATGCTCGCGCGCAGGCGCGGCGAGATGCGCTCGTCCGCGTCGATCTCGAGCACCCACTTACCAGTGGCCGCGTCCAACGCGACGTTGCGCTGGATCGCGTAGCCGGGCCACGGATTCTCGATCACGGTCGCCTGCGCGCGCCTGGCGACCTCGACGGTGCGGTCGCTCGATCCCCCGTCGACCACGATCACCTCGTCGCAGAAGCTCACGCTGTCGAGTGCCGCGGGCAGACGAGCCTCCTCGTTCTGAACGATCAGGCACGCCGTGAGGCGATCTCTTGGATGGCTGTTCACGAGGTCTCCTGTCCGCTCTAGGGGGCACTCGGCCTCCGCGGTGCGCGCACCCGCGAGCTTCGCGCAGAGGACTGCAGCGGGCCGGGGCTGCCTCGGTCCTCCTTGACGAGACCGATGATAGGGAAAGAGGGAAAGGCCCCTCGCGGATTGCACGAAACGGTGCGCCCAATCGTCGCCGCTATGCTCGCAGCCGCGTGCACCGGGACGGCCGCCGATGAAGATCGTGAGCGTCATGACTACCGACTCGAGCGGTGGAGCCGAGTTTGCGGCACTCGAGATGCTCGAGGCTTTGCGCCAGCGTGGCCAGGAGACGGTGATGCTCACGGACATGCCGGGGATCGGCAGGGACACCGGCGTTCGGGTGACACCGATCGCCCTCGGACCGAAGCTCTCCACGCGCTCCTGGACGGGCCTGGTGTTGCGCTGGCCGCTGCTTCTGGGGCGACTGCGCCGCGCGCTTCGGGCCGAGGCCCCCTACGACGTACTGCTGGTCCACTACAAGAAGGAGCAGCTGATGGCGCGGATGCTTCCGGCCGACCTGCGCCTGACGGTCGTCTGGTCGGAGTGGGGGCCGGTTCCGTTCCCGCTGCGCAAGGGCCTTCCACGCCGGGCTTACCTGGCGGCCGCCGAGCAGGCCGCGCTCGTTATGGCCGTCTCAGAGGGCACCCGCCGCTCGGTCCTCGACGTGGGCGTCCAGGAGGGCAAGGTGACCGTGGTGCCCAACGTCCTGCGCACCGATGAGCTCCGCTACACCGAGTCGGGGCGAGCACGGGTGCGTGGTGACCTCGGGATCCCGGCGGACGCGTTCGTCGTGGGGTGCATATCCCGCTTTCACCCCAAGAAGCGCAACGACGTCGTCGTGCGCGCGGTGCGCGCGCTGGAGGACTCGCGCGTGCACCTGATCCTCGCCGGAGACGGCGAGACCGAGAGCCAGCTGCGCGAGCTCGCGGCTCCGCTCGGCGAGCGCGCCCACTTCATTGCCACGCCAGGCGCCGAGGTCGCCGACGTGCTGTCGGCCTTCGACGTGTCCGTGTTCTGCCCGAGCCCGACCGAGGGAGCTCCGCGGGCGGTGATCCTCGGCATGCTCGCGTCGCGACCATGCCTGTCCACGGGCGCCGAGGGCGTCGCGGACATGATCACGCCCGGGATTGGGGGCATCGCCTCGCCGGAGAACGATCCGGCCTCGCTGCGGTCTCTGCTGGAGCGTTACCTCGACGACCGGCCACGGGCTGAGCGCGAGGGAAACGCCGCACGGGCGTTCGCCGAGCGGACGTACGCCGCGCCCGTCGTGGCGCAGAGGATCGAGGGCCTCTTCGCCGAGGCGATCGCTTCGAGCCACCTCCGCGCCGCTGCGTCGTCCTGAGCGGCGCCTATGCTCACCGCGCGATGGAGCGTTCCACGGCGCAGCACAGAGCCCGGACGTGAAACGTGCCGTCATCCTGGCGGGTGGCGAAGGCACGCGCCTGCGGCCCTACACGACGGTGCTGCCGAAGCCGTTGATGCCGATCGGCGATCGCCCGGTGCTCGACATCGTGGTGCGTCAGCTCAAGGCGCACGGCTTTGAGCGGATCACGATCGCGACCGGCTACCTGGCCGAGCTGATCGAGGCCTTCTTTCGCGACGGGGCGGCATACGGGATACCGATCGACTACTACCGCGAGCGCGAGCCACTCGGCACGGTAGGCGCACTCGCCCTGATCGAGGGACTGGCTGAAGAGCACGTGCTGGTGATGAATGGCGACGTGCTCACCGACATCGACTATGGCGCGCTGCTCGATCGGCACCGGGCGGGGGACAGCGCCGCGACGATCGCGACGAAGCTGCGCCAGGTGCAGATCTCCCTCGGGGTGCTCCGCTTCGGAGAGGAGAGCGACCCCACCCGTCTGACCGGCTACGAGGAGAAGCCCCAGATCGACTTCACCGCGAGCATGGGGGTCTACTGCTTTGCGCCCCGCGCTCTCTCCTACATCCAGCCCGGAGAGCACCTGGACTTCCCCGATCTGATCCTGCGCCTGATCGATGCCGCTGAGGTCGTGCGGGCATGGCCCAGCGACGACTACTGGTTGGACATCGGCCGCTACGAAGACTACGAGCGAGCGCAGGAGGAGTTCGAGTCGGTGCGCTCCCGCCTGATCCCGCCGGAGGGGTAGCCGGCCAGTGACCTCAGTCGGTCAGTTCTCAAGGAGCGCGCGTTGCCCGAACTGGCGGTCGGATCGACATCGCTCTAGAAGATGAGGTCGAACGGGAAGCTAGCAGGTAGCGACCGCGAGAACCGGTAGCCCAATGCGATCTCCGACGCGTCGAGCGCTCGGGCGAAGACCTTGACTTCGTCGGTCTTCCCGCTGAAATCCAAGCCCGAGCACCCACGATAGTCGCCGATCAGCAGATCGTTGGAGGTAGGCAGCCCGTAGGCAATCGGTGCCGTGTCAGGTGTCCCAGAGCCGACCTGCTGCCCGTCGAGGTAGAGGCGCACGCTGGAGCCGTCGTAGGTGCCCACCACGTTGTGCCACTGCCCGTTCCACACGCTCTGCCCGGCGTCAGGCGAGAGCGTGAAAGACAGTCCCTGATTGGTCGACACGTAGAACTCGAGGCCTCCGTTGACCCCGGTGTAAAGACCGTAGGAGGCAGCGAGACATCCATTGGCGCCCTTGGCGACTATGTACTTGTAGCTGCCGGGGCTTGCACTGCTGTTGACCCACGCGCTGACGCTGACAGCCGCGGGCTCCAGCGACCGACTGTCGGGCACCACCACCGCGGCGGCGTTGCCGTTGAAGCTGAGCCCGCCCTGAAAGCGCCCCTGCGTCCATTGCGCGAGACCTTCCAGGGAACCATCGTTGTCATGCACCGAATAGTCGTGCGCGACGGTGCCCCGGCCTTCGTTGAGGGGCCAGGCGCCGACCGGGAGGGAATCCGAGCCAGCGGGGAAGTCCCCGCCTGCGCTGAACTCCGCGCCCGCGGGGGCCGCCGCCGTGAAGAGGATCGCCGCCGCGAGTCCAGCGATGGTCTTGGCTGCCCTCATGAAAACCTCCGGTCGCTATTCGGTCGCTATTGGGGGTCTGGGCCGAGTCTCGGCGGACGCCCACCGAGAGAACGCATCCGGGTGAGTATTCCTTTCTCTGGAACCCTAGCTTTCTCCGGAACCCTAGGAGAGGGCGGCTGCGACCGTCTCGACGACGGCGTCGATGGCCGCTTCGTCCATCGTCGGGCTGAGCGGCAGAGCGCAGTGGCGGTCGGCGGCCGCGACGGCCTGCGGAAGGCCGCCTGCCGGCGCGTAGGAGCGGTACCCGGTGAACGTGTGCAGAGCCGGATACCAGGTCGTCTGGATTCCGTTGGCTTTGAGCTCGTCGCGAAAGCGGTCTCGCGTCTCTCGGTCGCTCACCAGCACCGGGAATGCGAAGTGCGACGAGCGCTCGACGGCCCGCTCGTCGAACGGGAGCTCGAGACCCGGAACATCGGCGAGCCGCTCGCGGTAGGCGCGAACGATCGCGCGGCGGGCCGCGATGTCGTCGTTCAGTCGGGTGATGCGGCTGAGGCCGAGGGCCGCACGGGGCTCGTCCAGGCGGTAGTTGAAGCCGACGTCGATCACGTCGTAGATCGGATCGTGTCCGCGGTGGCGGTCCCAGGTGCTGCTCGTGAGGGCCTGGGAGCGCAGCAGTCGCACGCGCTCGGCGCATTCCCCGTCGCCGGTCGTCACCATGCCGCCCTCGCCGGTGCACAGCTGCTCCTTGGAGAAGAAACTGAACGCCCCGAGCTCCCCGACCGTGCCGGCCTGGCGACCGGTGTCGTCGACGCGGGCGCCGATCGCCTGAGCGCAGTCCTCGATCAGAGCGAGGCCGCGCGCGTCGCAGAGCTCGCGCAGGGCGAACACGTCGGCCGGGAAGCCGCAGAAGTGCACCGCCACGATCGCCTTGGTTCGGGGCGTGATCCGCCGAGCCGCGTCCTCGGGGTCGATGTTGAAATCGTAGGGGCTGCGCACGTCGCAGAGCACGGGCTCGGCGCCGACGTAGCGCGTCGCGCTGGCGCTGGCGACGAACGTGAACGCGGGCACGATCACCTCGTCGCCGGCGCCGATCCCGGCTGCCAAACAGGCGAGGTGCAGGGCGGCGGTGCCGCTGGAGACCGCGACCGCGTGAGGCGAGCCCACGAAGTCGGCGAGCGCCGCCTCGAACGCCTGCGTGCGCGGCCCCATCGTCAGCCAGCCGGACTCCAGGCAGTCGAGCACGGCCCGCACATCCCCCTCGGGCACGGCCACGCTGGTCAGCGGGACGCGCCACTCGCTCACGGCGCAACCGCCTCGGCAAGCGCCGTGACGACCCGGTCCTGGTCGTCATGGGTCATGTGCGGGTAGAAGGGCAGGGTCAGCTCGGTTCGCGACGCCAGCTCGGTGATCGGCAGCGACAGGCCCGGGAAGCGTTCGCGATAGGCGCTGAACCGGTGGATCGCCGGGTAGAAGATGCTCGTCTGGATGCCCCGATCGCGCAACCGGCCGCTGACCCGGGACTGAAGGCCATCCTGCTCGAGCATGATCGGCAGCACGTAGCAGGAGGAGCTCGGCACCTCGGCGTCCTCGAACGGGACGATGATCCCCTCCAACGAGGACAGCAGGCGGCGGTAGCGGGCGGTCAGCGCTCGCCTGCGTTCGATGTCCGGCTCGAGCCTCTCCAGGCGCGCGAGCAGCAGCGCCGCCCGGGGCTCGTCCAGGCGGTAGTTGAATCCGAGGCCGACCACGTCGTAGGTGTCTGTGCAGCCGCTGTGGCGTTCCCAGGTGCCGCTCGTCATCGCGTGCGAGCGTCGAGAGCGCACGAATGCGGCGACCTCATCGCTGTCGGTGCACAGCAGGCCACCCTCGCCGACTGACAGGATCTTGTTCGAGAAGAAGCTGAACGCGCCCGCCAGGCCCCAGGTGCCGAGCTTGCGCTCGCCCAGCGTGGCGCTGGGGGCGTGCGCCGCGTCCTCGATCAGCGCGATCCCGTGCGCGTCGCAGAGTTCCTTTATGCGATCGACCGGTGCGGCGTAACCCGCGTAGTGCACCACGCAGATCGCCTTGGTCTGCGGCGTGATGAGCCGCTCCACGTGCGCCGGGTCGATGCTCGGGTTCGCGCGCGAGGCGATCTCCGCGAACACGGGTGTCGCCCCGCAGTAGAGGGCGGCCGCGGCAGTCGCCACGAACGTGAACGCCGGCACGATCACCTCGTCGCCAGGACCGACTCCTGCGGCCAGGTAGGCGAGGTGCAGCGCCGCGGTGCAGCTGGACAGGGCGATCGCATGGCGGGCGCCGAGCTGCGCCGCAAACGCCTCCTCGAACGTGGCCGTGCGGGGGCCGAGGGTCAGCCAGCCCGAGCGCAGGGTCTCGGCGACCGCCTGCAGGTCCTGCGGCTGCAAGCGCAGGTCGAAGAGCGGCAGTTCGGGGAAGGACTCGGCGGTTGCCATCGACTGTTGGCGATGCCCCGGCTGGACGACGCTCAGGGAACGTTCTTGTAGCGGGCGTCGAAGGGATCGCCGAAGGCGCCCGCGTCGAGCGCGGCGAGGATCTCGGCGACGCCGTCGGGAACAGTCATGAGCGTCTCGAAGGAGAGCTGCGAACGGATCTTGTCGAAGCTCACCTTGTAGTCGCGTGGGTCCTCGTCGCGGCGCACGTAGGAGACGCTGCCCCGATCGATCTGCTTGCGGATCTCCTCGATCAGGTCCAGCTTGCGGTAGTTCTCGCCCGAGCGTCCCGCGTTGAAGACCTGGCCGGCGACCTTCTCCGCGGGCGCTTCCAGCACGGTCAACGCCGCGCGGCCCGCGTCGCGCACGTGGATGTAGGGGCGCCAGAACTGCTCGCCGAACACCTCCAGCTCGCGGCCCGCCCACAGGTCGCGGGTGAACTCGTTGACGGTGAGGTCGAACCGCATCCGTCGCCCCACCCCGTAGGCGGTGGCGAAACGAAGACAGGTCGGGCTGATGCCGTTCGTCCCGGCTCCGAGGATCAGCTTCTCCATCGCGACCTTCTGCTCTGCATAGAGGGAGACGGGCCTGAGCTCTCCCTCCTCGGTGATCGGCTGCGTCGGGTCGGCCATGCGCCCGTAGTTCGAGCAGGTGGAGGCGAACACGAGCCGCTCCACGCCCGCCTTGGCGGCGTCTGCGACGAGGCCATCGGTGGCCTTCACGTTGACCTCGCCCGCGAGCCCCGGATCGCGCGCACACGCCGGGTCGCCGACGATCGCGGCGAGGTGCACGACTCCGCTTACCCCTGCCAACGCACGCCCGCGGGCGTCGGGGTTGCGGATGTCGCCGCGCACGACCTGCACGCCCGCCCGCTCCTGCTCGGCGGCGATGTCCTCCTGTCCGTGCAGCAGCGAGTCGAGCACCCGGACCTCGTGTCCCGCCCCGCTCAGCTCCTGGACGAGCAACGCTCCGACGTACCCGCACCCTCCCGTCACCAGCGTCGTGGTAGCCACCTGATGCTCCCTCTGGAGTCGTCTCCGGTCATGCCTGTCGCCCTGCCGGCCCGAGCGTCGCTCCGGCGACCCTCGCGAATCGCCGCGCCGTCGAGCGTGGCAATGGTATACGCGCTATCGGCAGGTGCCCGGACCCGCTTTAGCAAACGTCGAGTGCTCTCTCTCGCCCTGGTCTCGGCGGCGAAGACCGCGTCTGAGCGAGGCACGCCGGGCGCGCATAAGCGAGGGACTCCGGCCGCGCCGATGCGAGCGACGCGGGCCGCGCCGATGCAGGGATAGTGTTGCTCTGGCCCGAACGGAGTCTCGCGCCAATGTCGAGTTCAGCCCGCCACGCCACCCGGCAACGCGCCGCGCGCGACGTCCTCATGCAGATCGTCGTGCGGGTGCTCAACCTCGCCCTCGGCGTGGTCGTCACGGCACTGGTCGCGCGCACGCTGGGAAGTGTCTACTACGGGCAGTGGACGACGATCTTCGTCGTTCTCGGACTGGTCGGCTACCTCGCGAGCTTCGGGATGGAAAAAGTGGTCCTGCGCGAAGCCGCTGCAGATCCCGAGCGCGAGCAGGAGTGGTTCGGCGCGATGATGTTCGTGCGGCTGAGCCTGCTGGCGCCGGCGATTGCAGTCTCGCTTCTTGCCGTGCTGGCGCTCCAGCGCAGCCAGCAGATGCTGATCGCCGGGCTGATCCTCGTTGCGACCATGCCGTTCGACGGGATCGGCATGTTCGGTCTCGTGTTCCAGCTGCGCGTGAACAACAAGGTCCCGATGCTCGTGCTGACGCTCAGGAGCGTGCTGTGGGCTACCGCCGTGGCGCTCATCTTCTGGCAGGGCGGAGGCATGATCGCGCTGGCGATCGGGATGGCGGTGACGAATGCGGTGGGGTCGGTCGTGCAGGCGAGCGCTGCGTTGCGAGTGCTCCCGCGATGGCCGCGCCCCTCGCGCAAGCGGCTTCGGCAGCTCGTGAGCGTGGGTATCCCGCTGGGCATCTCCGGCGTGCTCATCATCTCCTACGCGCGCATCGACCAGTTGATCGTCTTCTCGATCGCCGGTAGTCGAGCGGCCGGGCTCTACGGCGCGGCGTATGGCCTGCTCGAGCAGTCGCACTTCGTGCCGATCTCGGTGTTGACAACCCTCACGCCGATCATCGCCGCGTCGTGGCGGGTCGATCGCGAGCGCATGCTACGGGTGGTGCGGCTGGGGGCCGAGCTCATGGCCGTCGCCTCGCTCGGCGCGCTCGCGTTCGCCAGCGTGGCGGCTGCGCAGCTGATCCGGCTCATCTTCGGGCCTGGATTCCTTGCCGCCGCGCCGGCGCTGCCGGTCCTGACTGGGGCCTTCGTGTTCATCTGCTTCGGCTACCTCAATGGCAGCCTGCTCACCGTCCTCGGTCTCCAGGGGCGCCTACTGCGCATCAGCCTCCTTGCGCTGGGGGTGAACGTCGCGGGCAACCTGATCCTCGTGCCTGCCTTCGGCTTCATGGGGGCCGCGTGGATGACCCTCGGAACCGAGGTGGTGGTGTGTGCGTCCAGTCTGCGGGTCATCTTGCAAGCGCTCGAGCTGCCCTTGCCCAATCCGGGGCGCATCGGCCGTACGGTGCTCGCGGCCGCGCTGCTCACGGGGGGGTTGAGCGCGCTGAAGATCGCCGGTGCGCCCCTGTCCGTGCTGGTCATCGCGGCATGCCTGTGCTACCCGGCGCTCCTGTTCGGCCTGCGCGCGCTGGAACCGGCGGACCTGCGCGTGGTGCTCGGACGGGGCACGCCGGCCTGAGTGATGGGTCCTGCGCTCCGGTGCAGTGTCGATGGTCACGTGCCCGCGTCAGGTGCCTGGATGCACCTCTCGCCAACGACCGCCTAAAGCTCCCTGATGCGATCGACGAGGCATGCGAACTGGGATCTCGCGTCGTAGTTGCGTTCGCAGTGCGCTCGGGCACGAACGGCGAGCTCGGTCCGCAGCTGCGGGTTCTCCAGCAGATCGCGCAAGGCGTCGCTCAGGGCGGCCGGATTCGCGTGCGCTATGAGCACGCCGGCCCGGCCACCGTCGAGCATGTCGGGGATACCGCCCACGCGCGTGGAGAGCACAGGGGTGCCGCAGGCCATCGCCTCGAGCACGGCCCAGGGCGCGGCGTCTCCGTAGGTGGGCAGGCAGAACACGTCCGCCTGCTGCTGGAGGTCGAGCAGCCTCGGGTCCGATGGTCCCAGGCGGTGGATTCGCACCCCGCGGCGCTCGCGCACCGGAGCCGGCGTCACGAGGTCGAGCTCGACGGTGCGGCCGAGCTGCTCGCCGAGCACGTTCAGCAAGTCCTCGCCTCCCTTCTCCTCGAAGCGTCCACCCACGAACAGCACTCGCGGCAGCGAACGCTCGCGGCGCGAGGCCGGGCGGTAGCGGTCGAGGTCGATCCCCGGGTGGTGCTCCACGACGCGCGCTCCAGGAGCCTCGCGCTCGACGGCCCGGCACGCCCACGAGGTCCACGCGAACACGATCGCCGCCCGCCGCAGCGCTCGCCGCTCCAATGCCCTGCTGGGAGCGATAAGGAGCGGTCCATAGCGCTGGCGCGGGCGCCAGGCCGGCATTCCCCACCAGTCGGCCACGGTCGTATCGAGCGAGAGAGCGACCGGCACCGCCCGCATCGTTGCCGCCATCGCCAGCGCGACCGACTGGCTGTGTACATGCACGACATCGGCGGGCCAGGCATGCAGCTCGCGTTGCAGTGCCGCGCGTGCGCGCAGAGACTGGACCAGATGCCAGCGCAGCGTGCGGAAGTCGAGGTTCGCTTTCGCCAGCGGGGCGATCGGGCGGGTCGCGAGCATGCTCGCCCAGCGCCCCATGGGCGTGAGCCCCGCAAAGCGCGCCTGCACGCTCGGCGTGTCGGCCAGCCCAGTGCGTAGCGCCGCCTCGAGCTGTCCCTGTCCCATAATGTGCGTGCCGAGGTTGCCCTCGTTGAAGAAGAGGAGACGCATCGCGCCGTCACGGTAGTCCGTGGACCGGTGGGAGGCCGTTGACCGCCGTGCGTCGCTAGTCGCGGTGCCGAGCGCCCTGAGCGGCGGGCCGAGCGCCCTGCGCGGCGGGCCGAGCGGCCCGCGGACGAGCGGGCCGGTGCCGCGCCGAGGATGCATGGATGGGCTCTGGCCGGGTCCATGCCTGCGCGGTCGCACCCTGCTCCCAGGCGCCCAGGCGACGCGGGTCCTCCAGCGTGGCTGGGAGCTCGAGGATCCAGCGCTCGTGCACCGCGGCCAGCGCGTCGTGCAGTTGCTCGTGGCTCGGGAAGTGGCGCGGGTCGAGCGGGGCGTGCACGTCACACCAGACGCGGTGGCCGACGCGCCGCGCGCGCGTCGGCAGGATGAGTGCGTTGGTCTCGAAGGCAAGCCTGGCGGTGCCCGAGGCGAGCATCACCGGCTTGCCGAGGAAGCGCGTGCGGCGGCTGCCGGGCATGTCGAAGTAGACGACGACCATCTCGCGCTCCTCGAGCAGCGCGCGGAGTACCGGGAAGGCGCCCACCGAGCAGACGATCCGCTCGTCTCGCCTCCGCAGCCCCCTCCACCAGTGGGCGAGGCGCCGTCCCGAGTAGCCCGGGCGCGGGTCCTCAAAGAACCACGGACCCATGACAATGTAGGCGGTCCTGGCGAGCGAGGTGATAGCTGAGCGGTGAAGAAAGATCGGACCCTGATGACACGAGCTGAGCAGCACCCCGCGGCCCGCGGCCGATGCAGTCTGCACGTGCTCCAACGAGCCGGCGTCCATGCTCGCCGTCTTCCACGGCTGCCAGAAGAGTGCCCTGCGCACCTCGTCCTCGATTATGTGCTGGCGGGCGAGCTCGTGGACTTCGCCTGCTCGGGAGGTTGACCCGACAACCGCCTCCATCGTCGCCAGCGCGCGTCGGCGCTCTGCGGGGTTGCGCTGCCATATCGCCCACCCGCGTGCCTGCGCTCGGCGCACGACAAGCCGTGTCGGCAGCAGGCGGCGCAGCCACGGGGAGGTCCTCACGCGCACCCGAAGGGCTGCCGGAGGCATGCAGGGCGGCGCAAGCGGTCGTCTGACGTTCGTCAGCGCGGTGGCGAGGTCGGGCGTGTGCCCTGTTCTCAACGCATCCATTCACCTGGGCATCGGGGTTAGCCACCAGTGATCATCGGCACGATCGGCCCGTGGCGTTGGTATTCCACTAGCAGGAACTTTACCTGGATCGAGCACATCGGCGCTCGGGGGCTCAACCCGTTGACGGAGCGGTGGATTGGCTAAGCTCCCCTCCGGTGTCAGTCGCCCCCTGCGTCTGTCAGCCGCGCCCTGCGTCTGACGGTACACCCGTCGGCGTTCCAGCGTCACACGACCAGGTTGGCTCCCCTTCATTGCACGCGTTTGTCATAGATCCGCGCGCTCTGCTGGCGGCTGACCCCGATGAGCGTCGGGCGCGGGTTGAGGGACTTATTCGGGCTGCCACGCTCTTCTGGTACTTCCACGGCGCGGAGCCGAGCTGAGGCATCCCGGGGCAATGCGAATCCTCGTCATCTCCAATCTCTTTCCCCCCGTCGTTCAGGGCGGCTACGAGGTGGAGTGCTCGGCGGTCGTGGAACGTCTGCGCGAGCGTCACGACGTGCTCGTGCTGACCAGCGACCGCGACCGCGAGCGGGCAGGTGAGCAGCCGGGTGTGCAGCGGAAGCTCGCCCGACTGCGAGACGATCGGCGGGGGGCGCTCCGCGCACCGCTAGCGACGCTGCGGGCGGTCGCCACGGCTCGTGACGCACTCCGGTGGAAGCCCGACCTGGTCTATTCGTGGAACCCCACGGGCATCCCGCAGGCCGCGCTGCGAGTGCACGCAGACAGTGGCGTTCCGATCGCCTTCCGCGTCTGTTCGCACGCGCTGGGCGAGATCTTCGTCGGTGACCAGTTCATGCGCGAGCTCTTGCCGCGTCGCAGGAAACCGGGCAGGGTCCTATGGAGCGCAGGTTGCCGCGCGTTCAACGCGCTGCCGTCTCTTCGCCTGAATCCGACTGCGCCCATGCGTGCAGCGATCTCCTGGAACTCGGAGTTCATCCGCAGCATGGTGGAGGTGCCACCGTTTGTGGAGCCGGTGCTCGAACGGGTAGGGCATTCGGTTCCGCGATACGGCGAGGTCTATGCCGCTGTGGTACGCAACCCGGCGCCCGAGCCGGAGATCGTCTTCCTCGGAAGGGTCACCCCGTTCAAGGGGCTGGAGGTCGCGATCCGCGCGCTTGCTCTGCTGCGTTCAGAGCACGGCGTACCGGCGCGCCTGGTGGTGGTCGGGCCCGAGGACAAAGATCACGGCGCCGAGATGCGGCGCCTGGCTGTGCGCCTCGGGGTGGGCGAGGCGATCCGGTGGCGCGGCCAGGCGAGCGCGGAGCAGGCGGCCGGTGAGCTCGCTCGCGCGCATGCGCTGATCGTCCCGTCCCTGTGGCTCGAGCCTTTCCCGCTCGTCACGATCGAGGGCGCCTTTGCGCGTGTGCCGCTCGTCGCATCCGACGTCGGCGGAATCGGCGAGGGGATGCACGACGAGGAGCACGCTCTGCTGTTCGGTCGCGACGACGCTCGCTCAGCGGCGATGGCGCTGGCGCGCACGTTGAGCCGACGCGAGGAAACCGCTGCTCGCGTCGAGCGAGCTTACACACGCGCGCAGGGGTTCAAGCTCGGACACTACCTCGACGAGCAGGAGCGCTTCGTAAACGACGCCTTTGCGGCGCTGCAGGGCAAGGCGAGCTGACCGTTCCGGGCGCGTCGAGGATCCCGCACCTCCTTCCACCGTCGCTGCGTGCCGTGGGGGCAGCGAGATACCATCAGATCGATGTCTGATCAACCGTCGGCAGCGCCGATCTCGCCGATCCGCGTGTGTCTCAAGCTGACAAGGGTTACCGACGATACAAGCCCAATATGGAGATCGATGAGACGGCCAGTCGCGAGGATGGTTGCTGCGTGAGCAGTCCGGGCTCCAGTTGGAGGCGGTGCGGGTGACCTCGCAGCCGTTCGAGCGCGCCCGCGAGAGCGACGCGCTCTCCAATCTACTGAGCGTTCTGCGTCGCCGCTGGCTGATCGTCGCAGCTGTTCTGATCGCCTGCATGATCGTTGCGGTCGTCCGTCAGGAGGGCTCGGCGAAGTCATATGCGGCTACGGCGAGCGTCGCGTTCCAGAGCGGCACGCTATCGGACGCCGCGCTTCAGGTGACGCCCTCGGGGGGCGAACCTCAGCGCGAAGCGAACACGGAAGTGCTCGTCGCACATTCGCGGGAAGTCGCAGAAGGAGCGCGCAAGCAGCTTCACCTCAAGGTCAACCCCAGCGAACTGCTAGGTGAAGTCGAAGTTGAAGCGGCGCCCAATGCGAACGTCCTGAACATCATCGCCTCCAGCGGCAACCCGCGACATTCCGAGCGCCTGGCCAACGCCTTTGCCGACCAATACATAGCCTTCAGGGCCAAGTCGCAGCTGTCCGGAATCGAAGTTGCGCAGACCAGGCTCCAGCAGCAGATGGCCGCGCTTCCCGCCGGTTCCAGCGAACGCGCGGCGCTCCAGCAGTCCGTCCAGCGTCTCAACGCGCTGCGGGCGGTGGCAGGCGGGGGCGCGAGCATCATCGGCCTGGCCGGCCCGGGGAAGCTCCTCGGCAAGAGCCTGTCGACGACCGTGCTGCTCGGCTTCGTGATCGGGCTCGCGATCGCGTTCTCCGTCATACTCCTGCTGGAGTCGCTGGACCGCCGGATCAAGACGATCGAGGAATTCGAGCGCGAGTATCGGCTCCCGGCGCTCGCCGTGGTCGCGCAATCGGGGTTCCGCGCTCGACGCGCCGCGGACCGCGCGCAGCTGCTCGAGCCGTATCGCATTCTGCGCAGCGCTCTCGACTTCGCCGCGGTCACCCGTCAGCTCGACACGCTGATGGTGACCAGCGCCGTCGCGGGCGAGGGCAAGACGACCGTGGCCGTGGACCTCTCCCACACGATCGCCCTGGCCGGGCGGCGTGTCGTGCTGGTCGAGTTCGACCTGCGTCGTCCCACGCTCGCCGATCACTTCAATCTCGATCCACGCGAGGGACTCACGACTGCGCTCACCGGCGACACGCCGCTGGCGGAGTTGCTGGTCGAGCCCGTTCCCGATCTGCCCAACTGGTCTGTGTTGCCGGCGGGCCGTATTCCCCACAACCCGTCTGAGCTGCTCGGATCACCGGCCATCGCCGATTTCATCTCCGATCTGGCCGCCCCCGGGAGCACGGTCATCGTGGATACCCCTCCCCTGAACCCGGTCGCCGACGCGCATGTGCTGCTCAACAACCCCGCGATCAATGCGGTCGTTCTCGTTGCCCGTCTTGACAAGACCACGCGGGATGAGGTACGTCGCGCGCGGAGAATCCTGGACCGCCACATCGTCGAGCCGGTGGGGATCGTCGTGACCGGCCTGCGTGACATCGGCGAGTACGGCTACGGGTCTTCCTACCGCGGCGAGACCCCCACGCTCGAGCCGGGCGTCGACGCGCTCCCGCGCTCGGGCAGCTCCAGGCACGAGCGGCTTCCACGCTGAAGGGCTGCGGCGATGGTCGCATGGCGGCTACGACTCCCGGCGTTTGCCGGTCGCGAACTGCTCATCGCGGCGGCGCTCGCCACTGCAACTGCGCTGGTAGCGTTCGCGGGCATCCATGAGCTGGGCACGGCCGGCCTGCTCGTTCCGCTGGGCCTCGTTCTGCTGCTGGTGATGCTCGGCAGGCCGTTGGTGATGCTGACCTTCGTCGTAGGGCTGGTCGCGCTGTTCGAGGGCTTGGACTTTGGGCTCTTTCACTTCACAGCTTCCCTGTACACGCACGCCACGGTGGTCAACGTGCTGGTCGCCCTGGTGGTGGCCGCCGTTGGTCTTGACCTGCTGCGCAAGCGGCGCCAGCCAACGGTGCCGGGCGCTCTGGCCGCGCCGCTCGTGCTGCTCGCGCTCGCGATGGTCGTGGGCATCGTCACCGAGCATGCCGCCGGTATCAGCCTGAGCAAAGCGGTGCACGCGGAGAACCTGCTGGCCTATCTGCTCCTGCTGCCGATTGCGGTCGCGAATCTCGACGTCGATACTCACCAGGCGTCTCTGCTACTCCGGGGGGCGTGCGGCCTGGCGATCGGCAAGGCTGTGCTTGGTCTGATCGAGGTGTTCGCGGGCAAGGGTCCTCCGACAGAGGGCACCGCGTCGCTCACGTATTACGAACCCACCGCCAACTGGCTGATCCTGACCGCGCTGCTCGGCATCTTCGCGGCGGTCGTTGCCCGTGTGCGCCCGCCCCTCTGGATGCTGCTGGGCAGCCCGTTGCTGCTCGCCTCGCTGGTCCTCTCCTACCGCCGTTCGTTCTGGATAGCCGCCGTTCTCGGTCTGTGGCTCGTGCTCCTGCTGGCTCTGTCTCCGAGCGGGCGCCGCCTGCTCGTGCCCGCCGGTCTCCTCGTCGCCGCTGCGATCTGGCTGCTCGGGTCGGTGGTCCATCTCGAATCTCAGTCACCGATCGTCAGTCGCGCCATCTCTCTGGCGCCATCGAGGTTGGATGCGAACCTGGAAGATCGCTACCGCCTGGACGAGCGCGCGAACGTGCTCGCCGCGATAAGCAAACATCCGATCACCGGTCTGGGCATCCTGGTCGAATGGCCGGCAACGCATCGAGTGCTTCCGGTGGAGCACGAAGGGGGCCGCGAGTACGTGCACTTCGCCGCCCTGTGGTACTGGCTGAAGCTCGGCATCCTCGGGCTCATCGCCTACGTCACGCTGATAGTCGGTGCCGCGCTGCTCGCCTGGCGAGTATGGCGTCGCAGCCAGGCGCCGCTGTTCCGCGCCTTCGGACTGGCCTCCTTGTGCGGGCTTGCGGGACTGGTCGTGATCGAGACCACCGCCAGCTTCACCGGCGTGGACACCCGCTTCACCGTGCTCATCGGCGCGCAGATCGGAATGCTCGCGCTGCTCGACCGCATCACCACCTGAAGCGCTGGTCCGAGGCCCGGGCCGGTCGGTTGGGGCAGGTGGAACCGGGTGGTTAGGGAAGCTGGTGCGACACCGCCCGTGCGCCTACGGGTTGGCCGCGAGGAGCGACTCCACCTCTGTCGTGTAGGCCCCCTTGGCGGCACCATCCTTCTGGAGAATTCCGAAGCAGCCCTCGCGGTTGGTCGAAGCGCCACTGGCTTCCTGGTCCTGCGCTTGGTAGAAGTAGAAGGCGTGCAGGCGGGTGCCATAGCGCGCCCGCATCGAAGCGATCACCGAGGAGGCGGTACGGGCGGCTTCCGAGTAGGTCATGCACGGGTTCCAGCCGTCGTTGTCGCTCAGACAACGTCCGTCGTCGGTGGCGAGACCCCACTCGGTGGCGTAGATCGGAATCGTCGAGGGGACGCCGTTGGCGCTCGTCGCGGCGATCAGCTCGTCTATCTTTTCCTGCCAGGTCGTGCCATAGGGGTGAACCGTCCATCCGGCGGCGAGCTGTCCCAGATCGGGCACCGCGGCGAACATGTTGTCCACCCAAGCCGCCGAGCCGGAGCCGCCGTCGTCGGCCTGTGCGAGCAGTCCGACCGCAGGGTCGGCCGCCTTGATCGCCTCCTCGGCGTTCTCGAAGCGCAGGGGACGCGTTCTGCGTCCACCGACGGCCAGTGACCACAGCCAGGGCGCCAAGGGCGCGGCTGCGATGGCCGCGCACAGGACCTTTTGGCGCACGATCGGCGATTCGGCTTCTTCGGAGATGAACGGATACCAAGGGGCGACCGCCACGATCACGATCACCCAGGGAAAGGCTCGGTCTCCCAGCATGGAAAGGCTCGGTCTCCCAGCATGGCGAGCCCGATAATCGCCGCGAGGACAATGCACAGCAGAACCGCGTCGCTCGACCTCCGCGCCGCGATCGCTCCTCCCACGAGTCCGAGCAGGACTCCCAGTGCGATCGTGACCGGCCTGCGTCCCAGTGCGGTCATGCTCGGCTCGCGCCCATCTCGACAGTACAGGCTACCGCGCGCCTGGGTGGACTCAGACGACAGGGTGGGGGGCCGTTAGGAGCCCGCGCGGATGGTTCATGAATGCTCCTGTTTGGCGAATCCTTCGAGGACCGCCAACACCGGGCGCGGAGTCCACGCGCCACTGACGAAGCCCCATTTCGCGGTAGAGCTTTCATCGTGTGATTCGTAGAACCAAATGCCCTTTACGTAGCCCAGTCCGATCAGTTCGGTGTAGACCGCTTTGACGCGTTCCGCCTGCTGGGCCGGTGATTCGGACCCGGCCGGACCGCTTGTTTCCAGCTGAACGCCGAACTCGCTGACGTAATACTCAGTGTTCACAAACCCCAGCGTCGCGGCCTGGTTGTGCTCAGCCTCCAACGCACCCGGCCCCCAATCATTTTCGCTGTTTTGCCCGGCCAGCCCATATGGATGAGCAGTGAATCCATCGAGACGCTCTTTTAGACCGGGCTGCGCGGCCAGTGCATCGCCTATCCAACCACCACCATTGGCAACCTGCGACCATGTTCCATTTGAGCGCGCATAGTCGCCGAAGCTGTTGAACAGAAGCTTGACTCCCTTGATTTCGGCTGCATCCACCGCTTTCGCCAAGCTCATGTACATTTCCGCATACTTGGCTGGTTCGGTGCTGTTTGTTGCGCCATGTGGGCTTCTCCCCTTCAGGTACATCTCATTCCCGACCTCAAGGAGTGTGTCCCCGTTGGCGACAGCTTCTCTCACTTCCTTCAAGGCTTTTTCAGTCCACGACGCAGTATTGACTGTGGAGAGCCCTGCTTCGTCGGACGTGTTGCCCACGATAACGACATTGTTGGTAAATCCCTCTTCCCTGGCGTGCTGTGGCGTGTTGAGCCCCGCTCCAGCCTCGACCCTCGCCGAGCTCAGTCCGGTTGCCAAGATTTTCTGCGCGACTTCGTCGCCCCAACCCAACGCGTCGTTTGTGCCGATAATGACTTTGGACGTGACTGGCGGGGGAGGTGGCGGGGGAGGTGTGGGGGCTGGATAAGAGATGGAGACTTCGGGCGACCAGACGCTGCCTTCGACGGCGGTGCGGATGCTGTAGGCGACGGTCGCCCCCGGAACGGCCGTCGGCGTGAACGACGTGCCGCTGACCGCGGAGTACTGAGCGGTCTGACCTGCCACTTTGCTCATGAGTACGTAGGTGCTGACACCGGCGAGCGCATTCCAGGTGAGCGTCTGTCCAGAGACGCTCAGCACGGGGGCGGCCCTCGTGTTGACTTCTTTGGGCGGTTTGACTTCTTCGGGCGGTTTGGCTTTTTCGGGTGCCGCATACGTGATCGACTGACTTGTCGACCAGGCAGAACCGTTGACGGTCGTCCTGACGCTGTAGCGGACTGTGAGGCCCGGCACCGGGGGAGGTGTGGTGGAGGTGCCGGTGATGACCGAGTCCTGTTGAGCTTTACCGGGCACGTTGGTCGCGAGCACGTAGGTGTTGATATTGGCCACCCGGGTCCACCTCAGGGTCTGGCCGGAGACCGTCAGAAGCGGAGCACGCTGTGAGCGATTGCGGGACGTCGCGGCGGCGCCGGTTGTGCGCGCGATCTGTGCGAGGGCTCGTTCTGCGCTGGCCAGGTTACTGCCCGCCCGCTGGACGGCGTGCCGCGTGGCGCTGCACCTCTTCGGGCGCGCACTGTTGCGGTTCAGGCACCGATGCAATGCCCTCGCCGCGGACACGAGAGCGCGATCTGCCCTTGCCGCACGCCTGGCGGCTGCGCTCAGTGGGCGCGGAAGCGTGCGGGCCTCGGCGGCTCGCGGCGGTCTTGACCTCGTCGATGCGCTGGTTGCGACGGCACGAGAGGAATAGGCACCTGCGGCGCCTGCGAGCGCGGGCTGACCGAACGACATCACCAAGAGCAGGGCGACCGGCGCGCTCAATGCCCAACCTGGACGGAAATACCTCATGGAGTCCTCCTTCGGTAGCCGGGCGGTCTGCGGGAGATCCCTGGCTTTGCGAGCCTGCCTCGCGACAGGTGTGCTTTTGTCGGGGAGTGGCGACTGCGCGTCCGCGGCGGTGAAACCCCGGAGGCTGCCACCTCCTTTAGATGTGTAAGTGAACTCTCGGGAGTGGATCAGCCGGGAGTAAGTGGTCAGGAATGTCCTGGACGCATGTCATGCGCGCACCGGGTGCTGGTGGACGTATGTCCTACGCGCGCCAGGCGCCGGTGGACGTATGTCCTACGCGCGCCGGGCGCTGGGAATCGGGCCACCGCCAGCGTGACGGTGACCCGGACGGCTCTCAGGTGGCCAGAAGCTCGCTCAGCGCCTGGATCGAGTAGCGCTCCATCACGAGCTTGCGCCCACGCTGCCCGAGCTCGGGCGCTCCGTCGCGCAACACGCGCACCAGCGCGCCCGCAAATGCCTCGCCGCCCTCGGCGATCACGCAGTGATCGCCGTCACGCACGTCCAGTCCCGTCGCGGCGTGGGGCGTGGCGATCACCGGGAGGCCATAGGCGAGGGCCTCCAGGAGCTTCAGCGGCGTACCTCCACCCTCGAGCAGGGGGACGACAGCGCAGCGGGCACGCTCGTAGACGGCAGTGAGGTCGTCCACAAAGCCGAGCGCCTCTACGCGCGGGTCCTCGCTGGGTGGCTGCTCCAAGCCGACGCCGACGAGCGTCAGCTTCGCGTCGGGAAGCTCGACCCAAACTCGCGGAAAGACCTCGTCGAGGAGAAAGCGCAGGCCGGCACGGTTGGGCTGGTAGGTGAAGGTCGCCACGAAGATCGCCCGCCGTTCGTGGCCAGGGTTGGAGACGGTGGCGATCCTCGTCGCGTCGACCACGTTCGGTACGTATCGCAGCCGTGCCGTCGGACACAGCTCCCGAGCACCAGCGATGTCGGCCTCGCTCACCATCCAGGACTCCGCAGCGCTCGCGAGCAGTCCCCGCTCGAACTTGCGCAGCACGTCGCCCTCGGCCGCTCCGCGCCCACCCAGGTGCTGACGAAAGACCGACTCCAGGTTGTGCGCGTTGTAGATCACGGGCCGCCGTCGCGCGAGGCCGGCGAGCGAGGCGGCGGCAACCGGTCCGTCGGCGATCACGCGTCCGCGATCCGCCACCGCGGTCAGCCGCGCCGCCTGTGCGGCCAGCTCGGGTGACACACCGCGCGCAATCCAATCCGGGGCGCCGGCGAGGCGAGCGCTCGCATACGCGAGCAGTCGGCGCGGGCCACGCGAGGACACAGCCTGATAGAGCTCTATCCCCGGTATCGCTTTGAAGGCCGCATCCGGCTCCGGCGCGTCGAAGAGGGCGTAGAGCAGATCGAGTCCGCGGTGCGCGGCCAAGGCGCTGGCGACGCCGTAAGTGCGCATGGCATGGCCCGAGCCCAGTGCAGGGGTGTAGGTGCTGACGAGCAGATCCCTCATAGAGCGTCGATCGCGACGGCGATCTGCGCCAGTCGCCGATCCCACGAGTGGGTCGCCGCCGCGCGCGAGCGCTCCGCGCGGCGCTCGGGACTGTCTTCGTCGAGCACCTGGTCGAGCAATCGGGCGATCCCCTCGGCATTCGGAGCGGTGAGGACCTCGGCGACGTCCTCGAGCGCAGGCAGCGGCGTGGCCAGCACGGGCAGGCCGGCCGCCAGGTACTCATAGACCTTCATCGGGAAGATGCTGCTGGTGAGCTCGTTGCGCGCGTAGGGGATGAGGCCCGCGTCGGCCGCCCGCAGCACGGTCGGCAGCTCGTTGTAGGAGCGTGGGCCGAGCAGGTGGATGTTCGGCTCGACCGCGAGCGCTGAGATGTCGGTGCGGGGGTCGCCGGGGCCCACGGGGCCGACGAGCGCGAAGGACCACGTTGGGCGGGCTCGTGCGAGCGCGAGCAGCAGTGGGATGTCGAGCTTGGTCGCGACGATGGCGCCGGTGAAGGCGATCCGCGGCCTGGGCAGGGCGGCCATCGCCGGGTCGAGCGGACCCGGCTCCAGCGCGCGGGCGAACAGCTCGGTGTCGGCGACGTTGGGAGCGTCGAGCACGTTGTCCGACAGGGTCCGCATACGCCTGGCCAGTGCCGGGGCGCTTGCCAGCACGAGGTCGGCGCGCGCGGCGAAGCGCTCCTCGGCCGCGCGGAAGCTGGCGGTGTCGATGCGGGAGTGGGCGGCGATGTCATCGACGCAGTGATACACGACCAGCGAGGGATCGAGCACGTCGATCAGCACCTCGGCCTGGGGGACGTAGGCCCACAGGATCGGCCGTCGCAGGCCGATCCTGTGGGCGGACCTGCCGACGAACGCGGGGAGCAGGCGGCGGTTGAGCTCTCGCGCCAGCCGGTTGTGGTGAAAGGGCACGACCAGCGGCGAGAGCACGCACAGCCCGTCGGCGGATCGCGGCGGCGCCAGCCCGCGCCGCAGGCGCCGGGCGATCCGCAGCAGGTCCCGTCCCGCGAACTGTGGCCGGCGCAGGCCGAGGGACTCGACGAACAGGACGCGGTTGTCGCGGGCAAGGCGGGACATCAGGTGGTGCTGGTTGGTCCACAGCTCGGTGTCCCAGTCGGCGAATCCGACGCACACGATGTCGCGGCCGTGCAGGGTGGGGGAGTCGGGCATCGGCGGCATGATCCCAGGCGTCGGGGCCGGTAGGCTCGAGTTCGATGCAGCCAGGAGGTCAAACGGCCGGGCTCCCGCTGCTCGAGGAGTTGCGTGGGCGCTTCCCGCGCGTGGCGGTCGTCCACGATTGGCTCACGATCCCGGGCGGCTCCGAGCAGGTCGTGCTGGAGCTGCTGGAGATGTTCCCGCAGGCCGAGCTGTTCACCTCCGTCTACGACCCGACACCGTGGCCGGCGCAGATCACCGCGCGCCCGGTTCACCCGTCGTTCCTCAACCGCATCCCGGGTGCAGCCCGCCACTACCCGCGGCTGCTGCCGCTGATGAACAGGGCGTTCCGCTCGTTCGACCTCTCGGCCTTCGATCTCGTGCTCTCCAGCAGCCACGCGTGCGCGAAGAACGTGCGCACGCCGCCCGGCGACGCTGCACGTCTGCTACTGCCACACACCGATGCGCTACGCGTGGGAGAAGGGCTTCCTCGACGGCGAGGACTTGGGCCGGGTGACGCGGCTGCTGCTACCGCCGCTCTTGGCGTGGCTGCGCCGGCAGGATCTCGCGGGCGCGCGTAGCCCGGACGTGTTCGTGGCGAACTCCCGCCACGTCGCCGAGCGCATCGAGCGCTGCTACGGGCGCTCGGCCGAGGTCGTCCACCCGCCCGTCGATGTCGATCACTTCCTCGGGCTGCCGCGCGCGCCAGCGGACTTCTACCTTGTGTTCGGCCGCATCGTTCCGTACAAGCGCGTCGATCTAGCCGTGGCCGCATGTGTGCGCTTGAAAAGCCGGCTCAAGGTTGCAGGCGACGGCCGGGCGCTCGATGCGGTCAAACTGCTGGCCGGCGAGGGCACGGAGTTCCTGGGCCGGGTCTCCGAGACTGAGCGAGACCGGCTGCTGGGCGGCGCGCGTGCGCTCCTGTTCCCCGGCGAGGAGGACTTCGGGATCGTACCCGTCGAGTCGCAGGCTGCCGGGGTGCCCGTGATCGCTTATGGCGTCGGGGGGGCAGCGGAGTCCGTCCTTGACGGGCGCACCGGGGTGTTGTTCGCCGAGCAGACCCTCCCCGGGCTCGTGGCCGCGATCGAGCGCTTCGAGGGACTGGACCTCTCCGAACAGGACGTGCGCGAGAACGCCAGGCGTTTCGGCCGCGAGCGCTTCCGCGCGGAGATGGCTACGGTGATCGACCGGGCCTCCGGTGAGCACAGCGCAGCGTAGCGCTGCTGAAGCCCAGCGCTCACATGTCCATTTGCTGCTTTGTGCGCCAGATCATAGTGCTTCTGTGCGCCAGCTCACAGCCGCTGCGGGACAAGCTGGATAGATTCCTTGCTCAATTCCGGGCGCCAGATCACAGTCGCCGGGGACAACATGGACAAATTCCTTGCTAAGAGCGGGCTTATTTCTATATGATACGAGGAGACACTGATTTCAGACGGCGAGCCAAGCCAAGCTGCACCCGCTCTTAGATGGGACGAACCAGCCAGGAGGATACGCAGGGTGCGGCGGGCCCGAGTCGCCAAGGAAGGCGAGACACGGAGGCATGATCACCACGGGGAAGAATCAGCAAGATCGGCCAAGCGGCCTGATCGAGCTTCCGACGCTCGACCCCCGGTGGGCGGTGCAGGAGCGCCGCCGCTACGCGGCGGCGCTCCTGCATCAGCGGGACCGCAAGCGCCAAGCCAGAGCAGAGCTGGCGGAGGAGCGCCGCCGCATGGCGGCCGACGTTCACGACCTGATCATGCAGGACCTCGCCTTGGCGCTTGCGACCGCGCGCATGCTCGCAGAGCGATGTGGCCCCGTCCCCGCAGGCGAGCACCATTGTCGCGGCGGGGGAGCGCGCCCTCGCGGGCGCACGTCGCATAGTCGGCGACCTGGCCGCCCGGGACCGCGTGCCGGTCATCGAGGCGGTCGACGCCAGCGTGCGCATGGCTGCCAGGCGCACGCCGCTGAGCTTCGACGCCGCCGGGGTTCCGGCGGGCATGCAGCCCGACCAGCCGACCCTCGACGCGCTGGTGCACATCGGCCGCGAGGCCGTCACCAACGCGATCAAGCACGCTGATCCGGTTGCCGTCGAGGTGGTGCTCGAGTACGCCGATGAGTGGCTGTTGCGCGTACGCGACGATGGTCGTGGATTCGAGGCGACCGATGCCTGCGGGGGCTTTGGGCTGGAAAGCATGAGACGGCACGCGCAGGCGCTCGGCGGCTCGCTGGCCGTGACCAGTGCAGCCAACGCTGGCACGACAGTGGAGGTCGTCCTACCGTGAGCGATACACCTGTCAGCGGCTCACGTATGAGAAGAGCACCGACGATCGTCATCGCAGACGACCACCCGGTGATCCGCTTGGGCGTGCGCATGGCGCTCATCCGCGGGGGCTTCGACGTGGTCGCAGAGGCCGCCGATTGCGACGGGGCGGTGAGCGCCGTGCTGCGAGAGCGCCCCGATGTGTGCCTGCTCGACATTCGCATGCCCGGTGGCGGCATCGAGGCGGCGCGGAGGCTGGCTGAGGTCGCGCCGTCGACATCGGTGGTCATGCTGACCGTCTCCGACAGCACCGATGACGTGCTCGCGGCGCTGCGTGCCAAAGCCGTCGGCTACCTGCCCAAGGACACGAGCCCGGATCGGCTTCCGGCTGCTCTCTGCGGCGTGCTCAAGGGCGAGGTCGCGCTGCCCCGTGCGCTCGTTGGACTCGTGGTGCACAAGTTTCGCGACTTCACGGCCGCAGCTGCGGACCCGGTGCGCGTCGGCGAGGTCGAGTTGACGGCCAGGGAGTCGGAGATCCTCAGGATGCTCCGGTCGGGTCTGACGACCGCCGAGATAGGCGAGATCCTCTCGCTCTCGCCCGTCACGATTCGCCGTCACATCTCCGCCGGGGTGGCAAAGCTCGGGGTCGCCGACCGCGACGCTGCGATCCGCGCGATCGAGCCCGTCGCCGCCGCGTAGGTTCTTGCCGCCGCCCGATGCGGGGCCTCAGACCAGACCCTTGCGCACGGCATAGACAGCCGCTTGAACGCGACCGTTTACCCCGAGCTTCTCGAAGATGTTCGTCACGTACTGCTTGACGGTATGCCTGCTGATCGACAGCTCCCGGCCGATCGCAGCGTTGTCTGCGCCGTCGGCGATCAGCCGGATGACCTCCAGCTCGCGCGCGGTGAGGGAGAGCTCGTCGCTCTCCGTCGGCTCCGCCGCGTGGTTGTGCGTGCGCACGTGCGCCACCAACGCCCGCACAACCTCACGCGAGAGCACAGCGTGGCCGCCGACCGCCAGGCGAATGGCGCCGACAAGCTGGTCGGGCCGGATGTCCTTGAGCAGGTAGCAGCAGGCCCCGGCGGCGAGCGCCTGCAGCACGTCGGCCTCATCAGCCGAGACGGTGAGGATGACGACCTGGACGTCCGGACTCGCCGTGGCGATCTGCCGCAGCGCCTCGACGCCCGAGAGCTCCGGCATGTTCAGATCGGCCACGAGGACGTCCGGCACCAGCTCGCGGGCGAGCCTCACGGCTCCTGCGCCGTCCGTAGCCTCGCCGACCACCGTGATGCCATCCGCCGCGAGCATCTCGCGCAACCCCTCGCGGAAGAAGTGGTGGTCGTCCGCGAGCACGACCCGCAGAGCGTTGTCAGAGGTCGGCATGAGCAAAACATAGGGGAAGGGGGAATGGTGTGCCGAGTGGGCAACAGCGCACGGACCTCACGCCGCGAACGGGCAGCCCGAGGGCGACAGTCCGAAATCGCGGATCGCTCCGCGGGTGGTCCGGGGCAACCGACATCATTGCCGCCTGTCATGTCAGAGTGCCGACGGAAGTCCCACGAGGCGGCGTCCACCGCCCGCTGAGCGGCGTGCTCGCCTGTCCTCGCGCCGGCTCGTCGGGGCTCTCTTTGCCGCGTCCCTGCCGCGAGGCCCTAGCCGACTACATGGGTCGGGTCGGACTCGCGAGGCAATAGCCTTTCCCCTAGACAAATCGATCGGAGGAATTCCCGTGAAACGTCTCGAGACTCGTCTGGATGGTCCGATCCTGATCGCTCCGAAGATATTGGGGGACGAGCGCGGTTTTTTCGTGGAGACCTACCGCCGCTCGATCTTTGGCGAGCTTGGCATCGCTGAGGAGATGGTGCAGGACAACCACTCGCGTTCGCGACACGGAATCGTTCGTGGCATGCATTTTCAGGTCGGCCAAGGAGCGGCCAAGCTCGTGCGTGTGGGCCGCGGCGCGATCTACGACGTGGTTGTCGACGTGCGCCTCGGCTCGCCCACCTTCGGTCAGTGGGAGGGCTTCGAACTGACCGAGGAGAACATGCATGTGCTCTACTGCCCGATTGGGTTCGCGCACGGCTTCTGCGTGCTGAGTGGCATCGCCGACGTGATCTACAAGCAGAGCAGTTACTACGCGGCCGAGACTGAGCGTGGCATCGCCTACGATGACCCCGAGCTCGCGATCGCTTGGCCGTTGGCCACCGGCGAGCTCGTGCCGTCCGAACGCGACGCAGCGGCGCCGCGCCTGAGCGAGATCGCCGCCGAGCTGCCATTTCGATACGAGCGCCCGACTCGTCAGCCGACACGGTAGGACCTGGACCGCCGGACCCGCGTCGTCCGTAGCCCTCGCCAACCGCAAACATCGTTTCCGCGCTCGGACGGCTCGTCCGTAGCCCTCGCCAACCGCGCTCGGACGGCGTCATTCCTCGCCACCGACCGCAGCCCCTCGGACACCGCGTCGTCCGCTTGGCTATGTGCCGCAATCTTACACAAAGCCCATCAAGCGTCCACGGACAAAGCGCAACATTCCGGTCAAACGTCCACAGACAGATCGCGACATTGCGATCAAACGTCCACGGCTCTTCCACGTGGTAATCGAGCGACTCCGACGCGTCGAGGGCTAGAGGTATCCGCCCACATGTTCCGCAAGGAGACCTCCGATGCTCAAGCACTTCACGCGCACCTTCATCCCGGCAGTTGCTCTCCTTTTTCTGTTGGCCGCCTCATTGGCCCTCGCCACACATGGCCTGCGCCCTGCAGTGACACATGCAAGCCACAATCGTTCGAGCCAACATCGCAGAGTCGCGCGCAAGGCTCACCACAACGCGCGCAAAGCTCACCACAAGCCGGGGGCCGTCGTCCATCATGCCGGGTCTCCGACGGGGACCTTCGCGTCGAGTGCCCTCGCATCGCCGACCGTGCTGCTGGGTGACAGCGCTGTCGAGTCGCAGTACGACTCTCTGGGTCCCGGACAAGCCGAAGCGTTCCGCTTGCAGGCCGGCGCGACCGGTCTCGCCGGTCTCGCGCACGTCTACATCAGCTCAGGGAACGCGGCCAAGAGTGTGATCGTGGGTCTCTACAGCAACGCGAACAACCGGCCGGGCTCGCTGTTGAGCACGGGCTCAGCCGCCGCCTCCGGCGCGGGGACGTGGACCTCCGTATCGATCGCGCAGTTCGAACTCGTGTCCGGCAGGACCTACTGGCTTGCTGTATTGGGCGAGGGCGGCTCGCTCCACTACCGCGACCGGGCGAAAGGGCCATGCCCGAGCCAAACCAGCGCCCAGACCACCCTTGGCGCCCTGCCGACCTCCTGGACGCGCGGTACCACCTACTCCGACTGCCCAGTCTCGGCCTACGTCACTGCCGCGGCGGTGCAAGTGGCCTCGCCGGTCAACACGGCGCTGCCCGTTATCGCCGGCAGCGCGACCGAAGGCCAGACCCTCAGTACGACCAACGGCACGTGGACGGGCAGCCCGGCCTCCTATTCCTACCAGTGGCAGGACTGCAACACCTCCGGCGCCAGCTGCACGAACGTCGGCGGCACCACCACCGCCTCCTCCTACGTGCTCGTCGCCGGTGACGTCGGCCACACCGTGCGTGCGGTCGTGACCGCGAGCAACGCGGGCGGGTCGGTGCCGGCGAGCTCGGCTGCGACGGGAACCGTCGCCGCGAAACCGCCGTCTGCACCGACGAACTCCGCGCTGCCCATCGTCAGCGGGTCCGCCGTCGAAGGCCAGACCCTCAGTACGACCAACGGCACGTGGACGGGCAGCCCGACCTCCTACGCCTACCAGTGGCAGGACTGCAACGCTCTGGGCGAAAGCTGCCTGAACGTGAGCGGAGCGACGGCATCGAGCTACGCGCTCGTCGCCGGTGACGTCGGCCACACCATGCGTGCGGTCGTGACCGCGAGCAATGCGGGCGGGTCGGTCCCGGCGAGCTCAGCTGCAACGGGAACCGTCGCCGCGAAACCGCCGTCTGCACCGACGAACTCCGCGCTGCCCATCGTCAGCGGGTCCGCCGTCGAAGGCCAGACGCCTCAGTACGACCAACGGCACGTGGACGGGCAGCCCGACCTCCTACGCCTACCAGTGGCAGGACTGCAACGCTCTGGGCGAAAGCTGCCTGAACGTGAGCGGAGCGACGGCATCGAGCTACGTGCTCGCCGCCGGTGACGTCGGCCACACCGTGCGTGCGGTCGTGACCGCGAGCAACGCGGGCGGGTCGGTGCCGGCGAGCTCAGCTGCGACGGGAACCGTCGCCGCGAAACCGCCGTCTGCACCGACGAACTCCGCGCTGCCCATCGTCAGCGGGTCCGCCGTCGAAGGCCAGACCCTCAGTACGACCAACGGCACGTGGACGGGCAGCCCGACCTCCTACGCCTACCAGTGGCAGGACTGCAACGCTCTGGGCGAAAGCTGCCTGAACGTGAGCGGAGCGACGGCATCGAGCTACGCGCTCGTCGCCGGTGACGTCGGCCACACCATGCGTGCGGTCGTGACCGCGAGCAACGCGGGCGGAGTCGGTTGGGCGACGTCGATGGCTACGGCGGTCGTGGTGCGCGCCTGCGCCTACCGCGAGCTTTACCGTCAGTCCAACGCCAGTCGTCGGTCAGCCGGTCACATTTGACGCTACGGGCTCGACCTGCCCCGCTGGTCCGTGCGCGTATGCGTGGTCGGATGACGGCGGAGCCACACGACCGATCCCACCGCTGTGGCCGCTCGGGAGCGGACAGGTTCTGCAGTTCACGTTCTCGGAAGCCGCCACGAAGTACGTCCGCGTGGTGATCACCGACGCGTTGGGCCAGACCGCCACGATCGAGCACAACGTCGCTGTTGCACCCTCCTCACCGTCACCGCCGACGAACTCCGCGCTGCCCAGTGTCAGCGGGTCGGCCGTCGAAGGCCAGACCCTCAGTACGACCAACGGCACGTGGACGGGCAGCCCGGCCTCCTATTCCTACCAGTGGCAGGACTGCAACGCTCTGGGCGAAAGCTGCCTGAACGTGAGCGGAGCGACGGCATCGAGCTACGTGCTCGCCGCCGGTGACGTCGGCCACACCGTGCGTGCGGTCGTGACCGCGAGCAACGCGGGCGGGTCGACACCCGCAACCTCCACAGCAACGGCGACAGTCGCCGCCGACCCGCCGCCGTCTGCGCCGACGAACTCCGCGCTGCCCATCGTCAGCGGGTCCGCCGTCGAAGGCCAGACCCTCAGCACGAGCAATGGCACGTGGACGGGAAGCCCGACCTCCTACGCCTACCAGTGGCAGGACTGCAACTCCTCGGGCGCAAGCTGCGTGAACGTGAGCGGAGCGACGGCATCGAGCTACAAGCTCGTCGCGAGCGATGTCGGCACACCGTGCGTGCGGTCGTGACGGCGAGCAATGCGGGCGGGTCGACCCGGGCGAGCTCGGCTGCAACGGCGATCGTCGCTGTGGACCCGCCGTCTCCGCCGACGAACACCGTGCTGTCCGTCTGTCAGCGGGTCGGCCGTCGAAGGCCAGACCCTCAGCACGAGCAATGGCACGTGGTCGGGAAGCCCGACGTCCTATGCCTACCAGTGGCAGGACTGCAACGCCCTGGGCGCAAGCTGCCTGAACGTGAGCGGAGCGACGTCCTCGAGCTACACGCTGGCCGCTGGTGATGTCGGGCACACGGTGCGTGTGGTCGTGACGGCGAGCAACGCTGGTGGGTCGACGCCGGCGAGCTCGGCCGCGACGGCTGCCATCACGGCGCCTCCACCGACCGCTCCGGCGAATACGGCGCTGCCGTCTGTCAGCGGATCGGCCGTGGAAGGTCAGACGCTCACGGCAGGCAATGGAACGTGGTCGGGGAGTCCGGCGTCCTATGCCTACCAGTGGGAGGATTGCAACACCTCGGGCGCATCGTGCTCGAACGCGAGCGGGGCGACGTCCTCGAGCTACACGCTGGTCGCTGGTGATGTCGGGCACACGGTGCGTGTGGTCGTGACCGCGAGCAACGCTGGTGGGTCGACGCCGGCGTCAAGTGCGCAGACAGCGCTAGTCACCGAAGGCGCAGGTCAAACCAGCGAAGAACCTAACCTCACAAAGGCCGAATGTTGGGAGAACCCCGGGCCCGAAGCCAAGAACACGGCAAAGATCGAAGCATGTGGTTACCCCGGGTACAACAACACTGGTCCGGAAAAAGGTGTGTCACTGACGGAATCCACGACCTGTCCGGCGACGCTTACGAGCGGCACGAAACTTGAAAACAAAAAGCTCGTGCTGAGCGGGTGCGCCTTGGTGATCGCAGAAAATGCGTCGAATGTAACGATCAAGAACGACGAAATCTACATCAGTGGCATGTGTGGCGGCGAACTATGCCCGGCGAACGCCATCAACATCGGTAAAGGCGCCACCGGCACCGTGATCTCGCACGACCGGATTGGCGGCACGGCAATCAAGGGAGCGAACGTCATCCAGACCTGCGTAAACGCCAACTACGGGACACCGTACACGGCGGAATACAACAAGACGATCTACTGTAGTGGCTACAAGCTCAACGGCGGTGGCACCCTGAACCACGACTACTGCCCGACTAACTACGAAATCGCGGGGGAACACTACGAGTGCGTAGCTGCCCAGGGCAGTTCGTTCCTCGCGGCGGGAGCACCGTGGCCGCTGGTCATCAAGAACAGCACGATGTTCCAGCCGCCTCCGAACAATCAGGGGGAAGGTTCCTCGTCTAAGGCGGGGATGACCTCCGCGCTCTTCACCCAGAAATACGGCGGGGAAATCTCGGAAGCGACCTTCGAAAAAGACTTTATCGCCGGGGGTGCGAGAGCGGTCTTGACCGAACAGGGCACCAAAGTCAGCATGATCAAGGACCGGTTCGCCCGGTGCCTGAAGGCAACATGCCCCAAATCCGGTGGTGAACCGATGATCGTCGGCAACACCGGGGACGCGCACGGGTGGTTCGAAGAAGTGGGCTATTACAAGCTGTTCAGCCACGGCGGCGGATACAACCCGACGATCACCTGGGAAGGCAACATCCTCGATGACAACCTGAAAACGATCACCCGGGGTGAAGGGGAAGGTGGGCTCGGCTAGCACGGATTAGCAACTCCGGGCGGTAGGGACAGCTCGGTACCTAGCGAGAGCTTTGTTGTGGATGACCCCGGCCAGCTGGCGTGGGGTCATCCACCCTGTCGTGCGCGTCTTCGGCGGTGCCACCGCTCACCGACTCCCGCGCCCGTCCTCCCGCGGTGGCCGCGATCCGGAATCCCTGTCGGAGGATATAATCGTTCAGTGAGATGGCTCGCGGTCGTGGCTCTGCTGCTCGCGGTCGCGCTCGGCCTCGTCGTGGCGACCAAACAGGATGAGCCGATCATGGCGGGTTTGCATCGTAACGGGACTGTCAATCGGCCGACAGCAGGTCAAACCAGCGAAGAACCTAACCTCACAAAGGCCGAATGTTGGGAGAACCCCGGGCCCGAAGCCAAGAACACGGCAAAGATCGAAGCATGTGGTTACCCCGGGTACAACAACACTGGTCCGGAAAAAGGTGTGTCACTGACGGAATCCACGACCTGTCCGGCGACGCTTACGAGCGGCACGAAACTTGAAAACAAAAAGCTCGTGCTGAGCGGGTGCGCCTTGGTGATCGCAGAAAATGCGTCGAATGTAACGATCAAGAACGACGAAATCTACATCAGTGGCATGTGTGGCGGCGAACTATGCACGGCGAACGCCATCAACATCGGTAAAGGCGCCACCGGCACCGTGATCTCGCACGACCGGATTGGCGGCACGGCAATCAAGGGAGCGAACGTCATCCAGACCTGCGTAAACGCCAACTACGGGACACCGTACACGGCGGAATACAACAAGACGATCTACTGTAGTGGCTACAAGCTCAACGGCGGTGGCACCCTGAACCACGACTACTGCCCGACTAACTACGAAATCGCGGGGGAACACTACGAGTGCGTAGCTGCCCAGGGCAGTTCGTTCCTCGCGGCGGGAGCACCGTGGCCGCTGGTCATCAAGAACAGCACGATGTTCCAGCCGCCTCCGAACAATCAGGGGGAAGGTTCCTCGTCTAAGGCGGGGATGACCTCCGCGCTCTTCACCCAGAAATACGGCGGGGAAATCTCGGAAGCGACCTTCGAAAAAGACTTTATCGCCGGGGGTGCGAGAGCGGTCTTGACCGAACAGGGCACCAAAGTCAGCATGATCAAGGACCGGTTCGCCCGGTGTCTGAAGGCAACATGCCCCAAATCCGGTGGTGAACCGATGATCGTCGGCAACACCGGGGACGCGCACGGGTGGTTCGAAGAAGTGGGCTATTACAAGCTGTTCAGCCACGGCGGCGGATACAACCCGACGATCACCTGGGAAGGTAACGTCCTCGACGACAACCTGCAAACGATCACCCTGGGTGAAGGGGAAGGTGGGCTCGGCTAGCACGCGCGATATGGCGGTACGCAGGCAGTTAGCGTGGGCAGAGCCAGCAGGCCGGATCCAGCGATTGGCGAAACCTGACCCAACGGCCAACGTGGCGCTCGTCTTGTCTGGATCATCTGACCTCCTGGGTTAGGTGAGGCGGCGGGAAGGCCCACACGATTCTCCATAGATTATTCATAATGATCAGGATCGCCTCGAGCGCCAGTGTCTCTCGGGGAGTCATCGGCGCCGTTCGGCGAGACGCCCACACGTCGAGGAGCGCGTCGAGCAGATGGCGGACGATCGCACTGCTTGCCATACGCACTACGGGCGTCGAGGGCGCTCCTTCGAGTCGCCCCCGAAGCTATCAGATCTTGGGTCGCGAGGATGATCAGGTCGCCAATCGACCGGCTTTGCGCCTGCTCGCTTGCACCGTTCTTTCGAGCCGCTAGTATGCCCAGCCTTAAGATGCGACGCTTTATGCAAGCGCGAGCCAGCCGGCCGCTCACAGCGGTCTCGATCGCCATATCGATGGTGATGGTGCTGGTGCTGGCCGCCGGCGACGTCGGCAGCACAGTACGCGTCGTGGTGAGCGCGAGCAATGCGGGTGGGGTGGGTTCAGCCACTTCGGCCGCGACGCCGGCGCCGGTCAAACCGTTGCCGCCGTCCGCGAGTTTCGCCTACACCCCCCAACTCACCGGTCCCGGGACAGCCGGTTACGCTCAACGGCACGAGCTCCGTCTGCCCGGACGGCCCGTGCACCTACGAATGGTCAGACGACGGGTCGCCCACGCAGCCGGTCCCGGCTTTGTGGCCGCTCGGCGTCGGACAGACGCTCTCCTACGCGTTCTCCGAACTCGGCACGAAGTACGTGCGCTTGGTCATCACCGATGCCACGGGTCAGATGTCCACGGTCGAGCACAACCTCGTGGTTGACGCTTCGGAACCTCCGCCTCCACCGACCGCTCCGGCGAATACGGCGCTGCCGGTTGTCAGCGGATCGGCCGTGGAAGGTCAGACGCTCACGGCAGGCAATGGAACGTGGTCGGGGAGTCCGACGTCCTCTGCCTACCAGTGGGAGGATTGCAACACCTCGGGCGCATCGTGCTCGAACGTGAGCGGGGCGACGTCCTCGAGCTACACGCTGGCCGCTGGTGATGTCGGGCACACGGTGCGTGTGGTCGTGACGGCGAGCAACGCTGGTGGGTCGACGCCGGCGAGCTCGGCCGCGACGGCCGCCATCGCGGCGCCTCTGCCGCCTGCACCGACCAACATCGCGCTGCCCACGGTCAGCGGGTCTGTGGTTGAAGGCCAGACGTTTAGCACATCCACCGGCACCTGGACGGGCAGCCCGACCTCCTACCCCTACCAATGGGAGGACTGCAACAGCTCCGGCGCGAGCTGCTCGAACGTGAGCAGTGCGACATCCTCGAGCTACAAGCTCGTAGCCGGGGATGTCGGGCACACGGTGCGTGTGGTCGTGACGGCGAGCAACGCGGGCGGGTCCACCTCGGCGAGCTCCGCCGCGACGGGCACGGTGGCGGCGCCTCCGCCGCCAGCTCCCACGAACACAGCGCTGCCCACGGTCAGCGGGTCTGCCGTCGAAGGCCAGACGCTCAGCGCGAGCACCGGCACGTGGAACGGTAGCCCGACCTCCTACGCCTACCAGTGGCAGGACTGCAACAGCTCCGGCGCGAGCTGCTCGAACGTGACCGGTGCGACATCCTCGAGCTACAAACTCGCTGCGGGCGATGTCGGGCATACCGTGCGCGCTGTTGTGACGGCGAGCAATGCGGGGGGATCGACCCCGGCCTCGAGCGCTCAGACCGCTGCGGTCACCAGCGGCGGGGGAACTCCCGGAGAACCCAGCTTGACCGCGAAGGAATGCTTCGAGAACCCCGAAACGGAAGGCACGACAAGGATCGAAGCGTGCGGCTACCCGGGGGTTAACAACGTCGGTGTCGAAAAAGGCGTGACCCTGACGCCGGCCTCGGGAAGTCCATCTCACGGGCGAACAGCACTACGAAGGCAAACGGCTCGTCGGCAACATCACGATCGCGCCCGACGCGAAAACGTCGTCATCAAGAATGACGCAATCATTGACAACGGGGCCTGCCCCGCGCCCTACTCGATCAACTCCGGGTGCGTCGCCAATGCGATCGAGTTTGACCGGAATGGTTCAAGTGAAGCGGCGAAAGGCACGCTGATCTCCCACGTGTCGGTAGGCGGCTCGGAAGTCCACGGCCCCAACACTGTGCAGACCTGCATCGACGCACGCTGGAACAGCCCTTACGTGGCCGAATACGTCAAGACCCAATACTGCTCCGGTTTCAAGCTCAACGCCGGCGGCGAACTGAACCACGTCTACTGTCCGAGCAACTACGAAATCGGCGGCGAACACTACGAGTGCGTGACCGACGAGGGCTCGGACCTCAACGCGCGCACGCTGCACACGCCGCTGATCATCCGCAACTCGACGATCCTGCAACCACCACCGGCTCATCCCGTCGAAGGCGCCGGGCTAACGGCGGCGAGCTTCCAGCAGAGCATCTACGGGTCGATTCAGGCAACCGTCTACGAAAAAAATCTACTGGCGGGCGGCAATTTTACCCTCTACTTCGGGGAAGAATCCGGGCAAGTCTACAAACTGACCGGCCCCGACACCGTCAAGTACAATCGCTTCGCGCGGTGTCTTTCAACCAAATGCCCCGACTCGCATGGCTACTTTGAAGAATTTGGGACGTACCACATCGCTGCATACCTCAACGAATCGAAAATGACGTGGGAACACAACTTCATAGACAACGGCCTGGAAGAATGCAAGCTTGGGGTGGGTGTCTGCTACTAGCCCGGATCCTGCAGTAACGTGCGCCCCCGGTGGTTAGCCGGGGGCGCGGAAACGTCCGGTGCGTCGGGGATTCTTGGGGTGTTCAGTTCCTGAAATCCCTGGCTTTGGAGGTTCACCTTGAAGGTGATTCGCGATGGACGCCCGGTAACCGTAGAGGTCACGACGGACGGCGCTGGTCTGGTGTCGCATGCGGGCAGCGCACTGCTCGGGCAGGTGGCCGACAAGCTCGCCCTGACGAGGGCGCTGTCGGTGCGCCTGGCGGGTATCAAGCAGCGTCGTCGTGGTCATGACCCGGGCCGCGTGATCCGCGATCTGGCGGTGATGCTCGCGGACGGCGGGGAATGCGTGTCGGACCTTTCGGTGGTGCGCGACCAGGAAGCGTTGTTCGGTGCGGTGGCCTCGGATTCGACGGCGTTTCGGGTGATCGAGCACATCGCAACCGAGCCCGCTCTGCTCGAGGCGCTGCGCCAGGCGCACGCCAGGGCGCGCGAGCGCTTCTGGGAGCTGCACGGCGCGCCGGATTCCCTGACGATCGACGTCGACGCCACGCTCATCACCGCGCACTCCGAAAAGGAGAAGGCAGCCGGCAACTACAAGCACGGCTACGGCTTCTACCCGCTGATGAGCTACGCCGATGAGACGCGCGAGGCGCTGGGCGGCCTGTTGCGGCCGGGGAACGCCGGCTCCAACACCGTCGCCGACCATGTGGCGGTACTTGATTTGGCGCTCGAGCAGATCCCCTCCGGGCACGTTGAGGCCCTTCATATCTTGGTGCGCTCGGACACGGCGGGAGCCACGCACGGCCTGGCCGATCACTGCCGCGATGCGAAGATGCGCTTCTCGGTCGGCTACGAGCTGAACGAGCCGGTCAGAGCGGCGATCCTCCAGACCCCCGAGAACGCGTGGGTCCCGGCGCTCGAGCAGGACGGGTCGGTGCGCCACAACGGCGAAGTCGCCGAGATCACAAGCCACGTCGATCTCTCATCCTGGCCCGAGGGATCCAGGCTGATCGTGCGGCGCGAGCGCCCACACCCCGGCGCGCAGCTCTCATTCACCGACCACGACGGCTACCGCTTCCAGGCGATCCTCACCGACCAGCCCGATGAGGACATCGCAGCCATCGAGTGCCGCCACCGCCAGCACGCCCACGTCGAGGACCGCATCCGCGACGACAAGGACACCGGCCTTTCAAAGCTCCCGTTCAAAGAGTTCGCCCTGAACGAAGTCTGGCTTGAGATCGTCATGCTCGCCCACAATCTGATCGTCTGGACCCAGGCGCTGGCGCTCGACGGGCAGCTCGCCAAGGCCGAGCCAAGGCGGCTTCGCTACTGCCTCTTGCACGTCGCGGGCCGACTCGCGTTCTCCGCACGCCGCGCCAAGCTGCACCTCCAGCAAACCTGGCCCTGGGCCGAAGAGCTTCTCGCCGCGTTCACCACGCTGAAAGCGCTCGCAGCCGGCGCAGGCTGACGACGACCGCCAGCCCACTCACCACCAAGAAGCCTTCCAACCTTCGCCGCGATCACGGCTGCCCCGCGCACCGGCAGACGGCTGCTGGGCCCACCACCGAACCGCCACCGCGACGCCGCCGGCGCGCCGGCACACCTCACGCCGACGACGACGCCGGCCAAGCGC
This sequence comes from uncultured Solirubrobacteraceae bacterium, assembly GCA_963709885.1. Taxonomy (GTDB): domain Bacteria; phylum Actinomycetota; class Thermoleophilia; order Solirubrobacterales; family Solirubrobacteraceae; genus Palsa-744. The sequence continues at coordinate 682,864 of CAVPXY010000004.1, forward strand.
CGGTCCAGCAGTCACATCAAACCCTTACTGCATGATCCGGGTTAGCGCGGATCGTTCGACGAGGCGCTTGCGCGTCGGGGCTAGCTGATAGACGGTCTCGTCGCGCAAGTATGCCTCGGCGGACCCCGTTGTCTGAGAGTGGATCTTTCTCAGAACAAGCCCGGCTCGCTGAGAGCAAGGCCGTGAGCCCGGCCCCTATGGCATGGTTTCGGACCTGAAGAGTAGGGCGCGATTTGAGGTGCGGCGGGGGTATCTTGCCGCTCGGCTCGCGATGAGCTCGCTGCTGATCGAGAGGCACATGGGGATCGAGACCTCAGGTTACGCCGATCTGCAGGAGCTGGGGATCGACGCGCCAGGTCACAAGCGCTACGAGCCGTCGAAATGGTTGGATCTGCGCAGGATTCTGCGTCACGAGGATGTTTGCGCCGACGACGTGTTTCTCGATATTGGCTCGGGCAAGGGGCGTGTTGTGATGCAGGCGGCGCGGTACGGATTCCGGCGGGTCATTGGAGTGGAGCTGTCGCCGGAGCTCAATGCGATCGCTGCCGCGAATGTTGACGCGCGTAGGCACTCGCTGCGCTGTACGGATGTCGAGTTCGTAACAGCTGACGTCGCCGAGTACGCGATTCCCGACGACGTGACCGTGGTCTACCACTATAACTCGATCGACGGCGCTGTGTTTGCAGCCCTCGTCGACCACCTGATCGAATCGCTCGACCGGAAGCCTCGCACGCTGCGTTTCATCTACAACACGGCGCTCGAGGAGGAGACGCTGCTGCGAACGGGTCGGTTCCGCATGATCCGGGCCGCGCCTGGGCTGCGACCAGGGCGTGCGTGGTCGCGCAAGATGTCGATCCGAATGTACTCTACCGAGCCCCGGCAACTGAGCTGAGCGTTTGTCCCGCGGCGGAAAGCGCTCCTTCGGTTCCTCGCGTACGATCCGCCGCTTCGTGTCGACACGAATAAGCTCATCGCTCCTCATCGCCATGATCGTGATGCTCGCCGTGGCGGCGATGGCCTACACGCAGCTCGCGGGTGCGGCCCCGCACGGCACGCACGCCGGCAAGACGCACGCTGGCAAGCCGCATGCCGGCGGGAGTCGTCGTCGCCCCAAGAAGCCCCACCCGGTGCGTGAGCGCAAAGCGCGTGCACGCCGGCCACTCGGCGGCTCCGCGGCCCGCGCATGGCCGTAAGCCCATAAAGCCTGCACATGGCCGCAAGCGCACGAAGTGCTCGACTGCCCCCCTCCCACGGAAGCGCCCAGCCCGCGCCGATTGCTTCCGCGCGCCACGCGCATGCGGCTACCCGGATGAATCGAACACCGGCCCGGACGCGGGCGTCACCCTCACCCCGGCCTCGAGAGAAGTCCACCTGACCAGCGAAGAACACTACGAAAACAAAAAGCTCATAGGCGAGATAACGATCGCACCCAGCGCAAAGAACGTCGTGATCAAGAACGACGAAATCATCACTAACGGTATGTGCCCGGGCCCGTCATACAGCATTGCGGGGGGTGCACTGCCAACTCGATCGAAATCGGCAAAGGGGCCACCGGCACACTCATCTCGCATGTCAGAGTGGGTGGCAGCGAAGTACATGGCCCGAACACGATACAGACGTGCGTCAATTCCACAGGCAATGCCCCATATACCGCCGAATACGTAAAGGCGCTCTACTGCTCGGGCTTCAAGCTCAACGGAGGCGGTACTCCCCTGCATGACTACTGTCCGAATAACTACGAAATCGCCGAAGAACACTACGAGTGCGTCACCGATGACGGCACCCCGGGCGCAACTACTCCACTGGTCATCAAGGACAGTACGATCCTCAACCCCTATGGGCAGACGGCAGCCATCTTCCTGCAGGGCTATGGAGCATCGATCGGCGAAGTCCGCATCGAAAACAATCTCCTGGCGGGCGGTGGTTACACCATCTACGGGGCGCAAGAAGAAGGACGCTCTCCACTGGTAGGCCCCGTGGTCGTCACCAACAACCGCTTCGCACGGTGCCTCTCCTCCTGCCCCGATTCGCACGGCTACTTTGAAGAAGGCGGTGCGTACCACCTGAAAGCTCACTTCAACTCGGCGCTCACAACGTGGTCTGGCAACTACTGGGACAACAACCTGGAAGCCGCGCGATAGGGCTTCGCCAGCCCGAGCGCTCCCAGCATCCGCGCGAAGCTCGCGCTCTTCGAAGCTCGCGCCCTTGTATGCGAGGTTCCGGATACTCGGACTTCACACCCGGCCAACAACATGTCGTCCTCTTAGCGTACGATACCCCGCTTCATGTCGACACGGATCAGCTCACCGCTCCCCATCGCGATCGTCATGGTGCTCGCCGGCGCGGCGATCGCCTACGCACAGCTGGCTGCTTCCCCGCGCGGAGCACACGCCGCCAAGGAACACGTCGGCAGGAGTCGTCTTCGCCTCAAGAAGCCCGCTCGTTCCGTACGCGCAGCGAGCGGGCATGCCGCCCACAGGGCGGCTCCGAGGTGTGTGCTTAAGCTCACGAGCTGCCCGGCTGCACGCCTCCCATGGCAGCGGCCAGCCAGGGCGAGCGGCCCGGGTGCCGGATCCCCAACAGCCGGTGCGGCGCCCGTGATATCGCCCGCGACGGCCGCCGTCGTCGCGCAGGCACCGCCGGCTGCGCCTACCGCGGGCTTCACCGTCGGTCCGGCAGCGCCCCTCGTCGGCCAGCCGGTCACCTTTGATGGCTCGGCCTCGACCTGCCCGAACGGCCCGTGTACGTATGAATGGTCGGATGACGGTGGAACGACGCGACCGATCCCACCGCTGTGGCCGCTCGGGAGCGGGCAGATCCTGCAGTTCACGTTCTCGGAAGCCGCCACGAAGTACGTACGCCTGGTCGTCACCGACGCGACGGGACAGACCGCCACGATCGAGCACAACGTCGTCGTCGAACCCTCGTCACCGCTGCCGCCTCCGACGAACACCGTGCTGCCGTCCGTCACCGGATCGGCTGTCGAAGGCCAGACCCTCAGCGCGAGCAATGGCACGTGGTCGGGGAGCCCGACGTCCTACGCCTACCAGTGGCAGGACTGCAACACCCTGGGCGCAAGCTGCCTGAACGTCAGCGGAGCGACGGCATCGAGCTACAAGCTCGCTGCCAGCGACGTCGGGCATACGGTGCGTGCTGTGGTGACGGCGAGCAATGCGGGGGGATCGACGCCGGCGAGCTCGGCCGCGACGGCTGCCGTCGTCGCGCAGGCGCCGCCGGCTGCGCCTACCGCGGGCTTCACCGTCGGTCCGGCAGCGCCCCTCGCCGGCCAGCCGGTCACATTTGATGGCTCGGCCTCGACCTGCCCGAACGGCCCGTGTACGTATGAATGGTCGGATGACGGTGGAACGACGCGACCGATCCCACCGCTGTGGCCGCTCGGGAGCGGACAGGTCCTGCAGTTCACGTTCTCGGAAGCCGACACGAAGTACGTGCGCCTGGTCGTCACCGACGCGACGGGACAGACCGCCACGATCGAGCACAACGTCGTCGTCGAACCCTCGCACCGCTGCCGCCTCCGACGAACACCGTGCTGCCGTCCGTCACCGGGTCGGCTGTCGAAGGCCAGACGCTCACCGCGAGCAACGGTACGTGGTCGGGGAGCCCGACCTCCTACGCCTACCAGTGGCAGGACTGCAACGCCCGGGCGAAGCTGCTCGAACGTCAGCGGAGCGACGGCATCGAGCTACAAGCTCACCGCCGGCGATGTCGGGCATACGGTGCGCGCTGGTGGTGACGGCGAGCAACGCGGGCGGCTCGACGCAGGCGAGCTCCGCGGCGACGCTGCTGCCCATCGTCGCGGCGCCACCTCCTCCACCGCCTGCGCCGGTGAACACCGCGCTGCCCACCCTCTGGGGGTGGCCTTGGGAAGGCCAGACGAAGAGCGCCACTACCGGCACCTGGTCGGGGAGCCCGACCTCCTATGCCTACCAGTGGCAGGACTGCAACACCTCCGGCGAAGGCTGCTCGAACATCAGTGGTGCAACGTCCTCCAGCTACACGCTCACCGCCGGCGATGTCGGGCACACGGTGCGCGTGGTCGTGACGGCGAGCAACGCGGGCGGCTCGACGCAGGCGAGCTCCGCGGCGACGCTGCTGCCCATCACCCGACCGCCTGCGCCGGTGAACACCGCGCTGCCTACCCTCAGCGGGTCTGCGGTTGAAGGCCAGACGCTCAGTGCGAGTACCGGCATCTGGTCAGGGAGCCCGATTTCCTATGCCTACCAGTGGCAGGACTGCAACGCCTCGGGCGAAGCTGCTCGAACATCAGCGGTGCGACGTCCTCGAGCTACAAGCTGGCCGCTGGCGATGTCGGGCACACGGTGCGTGTGGTCGTGACGGCGAGCAACGCGGGTGGGTCGACGCCGGCGAGCTCGGCGGCGACGGCCGCCATCACGGCGCCTCCACCGAGCGCTCCGGCGAACACGGCGCTGCCGTCTGTCAGCGGATCGGCCGTTGAAGGCCAGACGCTCACGGCAGGCAATGGAACGTGGTCGGGGAGTCCGACGTCCTATGCCTACCAGTGGGAGGACTGCAACACCTCGGGCGAATCGTGCTCGAACGTCGAGCGGGGCGACGTCCTCGAGCTACACGCTGGTCGCTGGCGATGTCGGGCACACGGTGCGTGTGGTCGTGACGGCGAGCAACGCTGGTGGGTCGACGCCGGCGTCAAGTGCGCAGACAGCGCTAGTCACCGAAGGCGCAGGGCAAACCAGCGAAGAACCTAACCTCACAAAGGCCGAATGTTGGGAGAACCCCGGGCCCGAAGCCAAGAACACGGCAAAGATCGAAGCATGTGGTTACCCCGGGTACAACAACACTGGTCCGGAAAAAGGTGTGTCACTGACGGAATCCACGACCTGTCCGGCGACGCTTACGAGCGGCACGAAACTTGAAAACAAAAAGCTCGTGCTGAGCGGGTGCGCCTTGGTGATCGCAGAAAATGCGTCGAATGTAACGATCAAGAACGACGAAATCTACATCAGTGGCATGTGTGGCGGCGAACTATGCCCGGCGAACGCCATCAACATCGGTAAAGGCGCCACCGGCACCGTGATCTCGCACGACCGGATTGGCGGCACGGCAATCAAGGGAGCGAACGTCATCCAGACCTGCGTAAACGCCAACTACGGGACACCGTACACGGCGGAATACAACAAGACGATCTACTGTAGTGGCTACAAGCTCAACGGCGGTGGCACCCTGAACCACGACTACTGCCCGAGCAACTACGAAATCGCGGGGGAACACTACGAGTGCGTAGCTGACCAGGGCAGCTCATTCCTCGCAGCTGGAGCACCGAAACCGCTGGTCATCAAGAACAGCACGATGTTCCAGCCACCTCCGAACAATCAGGGTGAAGGTTCCTCGTCTAAGGCGGGGATGACCTCCGCGCTCTTCACCCAGAAATACGGCGGGGAAATCTCGGAAGCGACCTTCGAAAAAGACTTTATCGCCGGGGGTGCGAGAGCGGTCTTGACCGAACAGGGCACCAAAGTCAGCATGATCAAGGACCGGTTCGCCCGGTGTCTGAAGGCAACATGCCCCAAATCCGGTGGTGAACCGATGATCGTCGGCAACACCGGGGACGCGCACGGGTGGTTCGAAGAAGTGGGCTATTACAAGCTGTTCAGCCACGGCGGCGGATACAACCCGACGATCACCTGGGAAGGTAACGTCCTCGACGACAACCTGCAAACGATCACCCTGGGTGAAGGGGAAGGTGGGCTCGGCTAGCACGCGCGATATGGCGGTACGCAGGCAGTTAGCGTGGGCAGAGCCAGCAGGCCGGATCCAGCGATTGGCGAAACCTGACCCAACGGCCAACGTGGCGCTCGTCTTGTCTGGATCATCTGACCTCCTGGGTTAGGTGAGGCGGCGGGAAGGCCCACACGATTCTCCATAGATTATTCATAATGATCAGGATCGCCTCGAGCGCCAGTGTCTCTCGGGGAGTCATCGGCGCCGTTCGGCGAGACGCCCACACGTCGAGGAGCGCGTCGAGCAGATGGCGGACGATCGCACTGCTTGCCATACGCACTACGGGCGTCGAGGGCGCTCCTTCGAGTCGCCCCCGAAGCTATCAGATCTTGGGTCGCGAGGATGATCAGGTCGCCAATCGACCGGCTTTGCGCCTGCTCGCTTGCACCGTTCTTTCGAGCCGCTAGTATGCCCAGCCTTAAGATGCGACGCTTTATGCAAGCGCGAGCCAGCCGGCCGCTCACAGCGGTCTCGATCGCCATATCGATGGTGATGGTGCTGGTGCTGGCCGCCGCGGCAACGGTCAAGGCGCGGCCAGCATCCGTCGCCCCTACGAATGCCGGCAAGAGACACCGTCGGCCCACGAAGGCCGCTCATTGCGTGAAGGCAAAGCTCACGCATGCCGCTCACGTGGCTAGTCGGCGGTCTGCGACTCGCCGCCGCCCCACGAAGCCTGCACATAGCCGCAAGCCCACGCATTGTCGGGTCGCACACAGCAAACCACGCAAGCGTCCGGCGCCGGCGAGCGACCCGCAGGTCACAGGCGGCGCGGCGACCAGCATGCCGTTGACGAACCCACCGCCTGAAGTCGTGCCGACGCCGGTCAACCCGACTGCCCCGACTGCCCCGACGGCTAATTTTGTCTATTCCCCCAGTTCGCCGGTCGTCGGGCAGCCGGTGTCCTTAGACGGCGCGAGCTCCACCTGCCCGGATGGTCCGTGCGCCTATGAATGGTCCGACGACGGCTCCCCCACGGAGCCGACCCCGCCTCTGTGGCCGCTCGGCAGCGGGCAGACGCTCTCGTACACGTTCTCCGATCCAGGTACGAAGTACGTGCGCCTGGTGGTCACCGACGCGTCGGGTCTAACGGTTACGGTCGAGCACAACCTCGTGGTTGAACCATCGGAACCGCCGCCGGCTCCCACGAATACGGTGCTGCCGTCCGTCAGCGGGTCTGCCGTGGAAGGCCAGACGCTCAGCGCGACGAGGGGCACCTGGTCTGGGAGCCCTACCTCCTATGCCTATCAATGGGAGGACTGCAATGCCCTGGGCGAAGGCTGCCTCAGCGTGAGTGGGGCAACGGCGTCGAGCTACACGCTGGCCGCGAGCGATGTCGGCAGCACCATGCGAGTCGTGGTTCGCGCGAGCAACGCCGGCGGGGTGACGTCGGCGTCAAGTGCGCAAACAGTGATCGTCAGCGAAGGCGCTGGCCAAACGGGTGAAGAACCCAACCTGAAAAGAGCCGAATGTTGGGAGAACCCCGGGCCCGAAGCCAAGAACACGACCAAAAATCGAAGAATGTGGTTACCCTGGGTACAACAACACTGGCCCGGAAAAAGGGGTCGCGTTGACAGTCGAATCGGGTGTTATACACTTTACCGACACCGGGGCGGGAAAATCAGACCACGAACGAAGTCCACAAGGGCTCCTTCGCCTACGAAGATAAGAAGCTCGAAGGCACGATAACGATCGCATGGAACGCGAAGAACATCACAATCAGGAACGACGAAATCATCTCTAACGGCCTCTGCCACGGGTTGTTGTGTCCTGCTAACGCGATCAACTTTGAACGGCACGGCGAAGGGTCCGAGGAGGAACAAGCTGAAGGGGCCAAAGGCAGAAACCTCATATCGCACGTCCGTGTAGGTGGCACGGAAGTCAAAGGTGTGAACACAGTGCAGACATGCATTAACGCTACGGAGCGTAGTCCGTACATCGCCGAATACGTCAAGGCGCTCTACTGCGGGGGTTTCAAGGCCAACGGCGGCGGAGAACTCAACCATGATTACTGTCCGAGCAACTTTGAAATCTCCGGCGAACATTATGAGTGCGTGACCGACCAGGGCGCTGTTGGCTCGACCGTGCCGCTCGTCATCAGGAACAGCACGATCTTCCAGCCGCCCCCGAACAATCAGGGGGAAGGGCCCTCGTCCAAAGCTGGTATGACTTCGGCGATATTCCTACAGGGATACTCGGGGTCCGTGCAGGAAGTCATAGAGGAAAAAGACTTCGTCGCCGCGGGGCCTACGCACTTACCGGTGCGGAAGAGCCAGGACGTATCAAACTGACGGGTCCCATAATCCTTAGAAAAGACCGGTTCGCCCGGTGCCTGCATGCAACCTGTCCCAAGTCGGGTGGTGAACCGTTGATCGTCGGCAACAACGGGGACGGGCGCGGGTGGTTTGAAGAAGTGGGCTACTACAAGGTCGCGGGGGGTTCCTTCAACGAATCCCTCACAACGTGGGAAGGCAACTTCCTAGACGATAATCTGAAGACGATTACGTTGGCAGAAGCAAAAGGCGGGCTCAAGTGACGCGTTTCGCAAGGCCGAGCGCGCCGAGCAGACGCGCCCGAAGCTCGCGCTGAACGAACCGCCGAAACGCCGGATCGTCCACCCGCGAAACACCGCGAGCCGATGATCTCAGGTAGCCGTAGAGGAATGCCAGGCCAGAGAGACCGCGGGGCCGAGCGCGCGCGACCTTGAATGCCCGCAGGATCACCCACGGCGAGCGTGAAGTGGACGATGTACGCGCACTCGCCGTGCCTTGCACGGCCACGAAGAGTACCGTCGGCGCTTCCCCATGGCCGGTGGTGCCGGGCAATCAGATTCGGGTAGGACCGGGTGCGGTAGCCGCGCATGCGCGCGTAGGTCTCGTCGATCGTGTCCCACGCCAGTCGTTCCTGCACCCCTCCCACCGCCTGAAAGCAGGCAAGCGAGTAGCACTTCAGCGTTCCCGGCACATGATAGGCCGACGGGGTGCTCATCACCCTCCAGCCATCGCCGCGGGCGCGTGAGATCGGGGTCGGCATAGACTCCTCCTGCCAAGCCCAGCTCAGGGTCTCGTTCGAACTCCCTCAATAGGAGCTCGAAGTAGTGGGGGGGCAACTCCGTGTCGCCGTCAAGCTTGGCGATGTGGGTGAAGTTTCTCCACGCGACGGTGCTCAAGCCGAGGTTGAACGCTCGCGCCTCGGCGGCCGTCGCCAGACGGTCGGCAACGGCGCCCACCTCGGCTAACTGTGAGGTGTCGAGGACCTGCAGGAAGCTAATCTGCTGGGTCAGTTCCGCGAGGATCTCGGGCGTGCGGTCTGACGAGCCGTCGTCGACGACGAGCCACAAATCTGGAAGGCGCGTCTGTCGTGCCACCGCATCAGCGACGCGCTCGAGGTGCGCCTCCTCATTGCGTACCGGTGAGATCAGAAGCAGTCTTTGGGTCATCGCGCGTCAAGAGGGCCGTCGTTCAGTTGCCGGGGTGACCTGGCACCAACGCGCTCTGAGCCCTGAGCGCTGCGGATCGGCTTCGGCCTATGCGTCGGGTCGGCATGTCGGAGGCATAGCCCCCTCCTCGTGACCGGCTCGATCGCGGTCGGGGAGCGGCACGCCAAATGGAGGCTCGACTCGACTGGCAAGCGTGAGTAGAGCGCGCCTTGCGCCCTTGCGGCGGGCAACTCCATCCACGCCGCCAGTCCGTGCGCTGGCGGCGCGGATCAGGTGGCGCAAACCGAGCGCCGAGAGGTACATGCCACGGTACGCCGCACTGAAGTGCTTGTGAGCGTACTGCTTGCGCGCGTAGGCATCCTGCGCCACCATCCGCGGCCTCACCCCGCCCTTGCCCGCGTGGTGAACGATCGTCATCTGGGGCAGGTGAAGCACCCGCCAGCCGGCGCACTTGATGCGCAGACACAAGTCAGGCTCCTCGCAGTAGAGGAAGAAGCGCTCGTCGAGCAGCCCGGCGCTCATCAGGGCCTCACGCCGCACGAGCATAAAGGAGCCAGAAGTCCAGTCACACTCCCGCTCGAGTTCATAGGCCCTGGGGTCGAGTACCCGCTCGCCTGCCCACGCCGGATGGATCGGCCAGCGCTCGGAGAACAGCGCCTCGCCGAGCGCTCGGGTCACGGTGGGAAAGCGCCGGATCGTCGGCGAAAGTGTACCGTCGGCATTGACTTGGCGCACGCCAACCACACCGACCTGTGGCCGGCCGTCGAACATCTTCACCAACTGTCCAAACGTTCCGTCGATCACTTCGGTATCGGGATTGAGCAGCAGGAGGTAGCGCGCACGCGCCTGCTCCAAGCCGCGATTGTTGCCATACGCAAACCCACGGTTAGGGTAGCTCAACACCCGCACCTGCGGAAATCTCGACTCAACGAGCTCTCGAGTGCCGTCGGTGGACGCGTTGTCGACGACGATCACTTCGAGCCTTGCGTCGCCCGCTCTGTCGAACGTCGTGGACAGGCAGCGCTCCAGCCAGTGCGCGTCATTCGCGGAGACGACGACAATCGCAAGGTCGGCCACGTCCCCAATCTCGCCGGGCAGCGTGCGCTCGCCGGAGAGCGCGCGCACGGGATGCTCGCCGACCAAGTCGAGTGGGCGACCTCTCATCGCTTGGTTCTCATCGGTGGAGTGCGGCACTCTGGTCAATGAACGACGCGCACGGCGCCTTCTTCTGCCAGACGGGCGTGGCCACGAACTCGGATCGTGCATGAAGCTCGTGCTGGATGGTCCGGGGGCTCCCGCGCTACTGTCGCCCGCCCGCCAAAGCGCCCGCAACACACGTTGCGATCTCGCGCGCTGTTTATGTTGCCTTGAGATCGCGATACCCTTCGATTAGTCTCTCACACTGTGCAGGCCACAGTAGCCGTGCACCTCGAGTCCTTGCCCTATCGGCGCTTGCCTGCCAGGTGTCTGTTGACGTCAGCAGTTCGATGATAGGCGCGATGAATGCCTCAACCGTGTCCTCTGCGATTGTCGCGACCGCATCACCAGCAGTCACCTTCGTCTCGCGTAGTGCAGTAGCAACAACCGGAAGCCCGACGGCCAGATACTCGATGATCTTCACCATCGTCGAGCCGTGATTGACCTCGGTTGGGGGCGCCGTATCAAGACCCACATGTGCTGAGGCGAGCAGGGCTGGAACCTCCTCGAAAGGGACCCATCCCGTAATTGTGACGCGGTCAGAGACGTTGAGCTGACGGGCGCGCTCTTCCACCGTTCCGCGCTGCGGCCCGTCGCCGATGATCAGGAGCTCGACGTCGACTCGCCCGTCCTTTACCAGTTGCGAAAGAATCTCGATCGTTCGCTCGACTCGGTCCTGCACTCCGATCTCGCCCAGGAACACAAGCTTGGCGCGGCCAAAGGGAGCCGATGGCCGGTGATCGGCGAACCACACGGGTGGGCTGTTGCGCACGACGATCACGCGGCGGGCGGCGGCTTCGACAAGTTCGCGTTGCGTGTCGTTGGTCGTGATCGTCAGATCGGCCGCGCGTGCCGAGCGGTTGCGCGTCCATGCCAGCAACGACGCAAGGCGCGTTGTGCGGCCAAGCTTGGCTTGCAGCATTCCGGCCGCGTCGTCATGGTGGTCGAAGACCGTTGACCAGCCCCGCCGGCGAGCGAGCCAAAGCAGGGGGAAGAAGAAGTCGGGCGGGTTGTGCACATGGAGCGTTCCGCTGCGCGTGCGGGCCAAGCGCGGCAGCACGGCTGCGCTGATCACGCAGGCTGCGACGAGGTACTCGACCGCGGTGCCCAAGAGCTTGCCGTCGCCATCGGGCAGGGAAAAACGCGTGACGCTAACGCCACGGATGAGCTCGCGAACGGGACGATCGGGCTCGCGGGGCGCTATGACCTCCACTGAGCGGCCAGACTCAACCAAGGCCTCCGCCTCCATGCGAACGCGTGCGTCCAGCGGGTACTGGCTGTTCTCGAGCACCATCACCACATCTGGAGCGGTTTGGTCGCGGGGGGGCATAGCTGACTCAAACATTCTCGTGCGGTACTTCAGCAGTGAACTCGACCCCTGATCCGGTCCATGTGGCTTGGCCGTCGTTGCGCGGCGTGAGTCCCTGCATGCGGCGCCGCCACCAGTCGGCGATGTCTCGTGGAAGGGCGACCCACACGTCGTTGCGATGCGCGATCACGTCGAGCAGTTCGCGGTAGGCGTTGCCGATCGTAAATCGGCCAAGATATTCGCTGTCGGGGTGGGTAACAAGGTGGAATAGGCCATTGCACGATACGAGCGTCTCGAGTTGTTGGCGCCAGAGTGTGCAGTCCCGGTGGCCGAGGAGGTTGAACAGCGTGTGGTCCTGTGGGGCGGTGTAGGGTAGCTCGACGACGTCACCGTGAAAGAAGGGCCACACGGTCGTGGACCCACCCGGGATGGGCTCGTAGGGATCAGAGTGCGGCATCGTGCAGTCGTAGGAGAACGGCAGCTCTCCGAGCCACTCGACCACTCGATGCGTGGCGGGGGAACGGAATCCGACGGCGCCCAGACGCTCGGCCGCCTCTCGCAGCAGCGGGAGCTGCCGCTCGAATGAATCACGGGACGCGAACAGGGATCGGTCGTGATGGATTCCGTGGGAACCGATCTCGTGGCCCCGGTTGACCAGGTCGATCACTTGCTCCATGTTGATCGGATACCAGTCGCTCACGATGTTGAACGAAGATCGGAAACCGTGCTGCTCCTCCCAGCGGGCGATCGCCGGTGCCCGCGCGAGGCCGTCCGCCGACTCGACATCATGGGTGAGCATCAACGCTGCCTTGGCGCCATCAGGCCAGAACCAGGGGAACCGTACCGCGTCCACCCCCCGATCCAGCAGCGCATCAGCGACCGCGATCCGCACGAGATCGGCGCCTGCGGTCTCGAAGGGCCATGATGGAAACACGGGATAGCCTTGTCGCTTGATCAGTCTTCGGCGCATACCGAGTTGGATGGGGCGTGGGATGAAGCGCTTGACGCTGTAGAACAGTTCCAGCGCGAAGGAGGGCAGCCCACCGGTGTTCTTATCATTCCTCCAGCGCTCGAAGACCAAGATCTCATACCACGTGGCAGGATCTCTCCTAGCCAGCGGCCCCGCGCGATGTTCCAAGGCCGCCCAACGCTCGTCGCGCCACTGAGCAATGAGCGCGCGATCGGTGCTCCCCAGTCCCGTGGCGGTCGGCTCGCGCACGAGTGGACCAATGGTCGTCGCCAAGGCGCCGTGACTCAGGTCGAATCCGTCAACAGGGCTCACCATCAGGCAACGAACGGGTACGCAAGTGAGCCGACAGTGCGTCCAACGAACACGGGTGTGTGCTGGATCGTCGTGGTCAGGAATCGCCCCGGCTCCAGCGTGTTCGGGAGTATGCCGGCGTCTGTGGCGGAGAAGTAGGCGGGCTGCTCCTCGCCGCCCCAGTGCGCCTTGTATCTGCGCAGCGATGCGTTGCGCATATCGGTGATCCCGAAGTCCATCGATTGCACGCCGCGCGCCGCGATATGGTCCAACCCGGTCGCGAACGCCAGGTAGTTCGTGCGCAGGTCCCTGGTCGCCGAGTCGGATGCGCTGTACTTGAAGGCGGCGTGACTGCTACCGATGATGAAGACGGCGTTGGCCACAAGCTTGTCCCCGAGGTACACCCCGATTGTCAGCGCCTCAGTCCGCTCGTGCAGCTCCCACACCCGGGACCAGTATCGACGCGGCTGGGTTGGTGCGCCGAGCCTGCGGCGCGATTGCGCGATCAGGGCCAAGCTGGGCCCAGGAACTCGCTTCGGGAGGTGATGGGCCCTGCGGTCAACCCGGCCTTCTGCGCCAGCCTGGACGTTCTGGCGGGTCTTTGACTTGGCGCCGCGCAAGGCGCTCTTCGGTGCCGTTCGACAGGTCGATCACCTGCACCGTGCCGACCTGCCGGGAGAACCAGCCCGGAAGGGCGGTGTGCGTGCGGATGAGGATCGGCTGGGTGTCGGCGTCCTCGGCCGCTGCGATCAGCAGCTCGATCGCGGTGCGCGGTATCGACGGCCACGGGCGCGAGTGTGTCCGTGAAGGGGAGCGACGTCCATCTACGTCGCCATGGCAGCTTGCTGCGTATCATCGGCAGAGCTGCGAGGATCGAGCCCTGCGAGTCGGTGAGCGCCATGATTTGGGCGTGCAGGCGGTAGGCGCCGGTGAGCGTGTCGAGCCATGCTGGATACTGCAGCGGCGAGGTTGCGTGCTCCACAGCGAACGCACGCCACCTCTCGCTCTCGGGGGAGAGTAAAGCGATCTTAAACATCGCACATAGGTCGTTTAGGCATGCGGCTCACATCTCGACAAACGATCTCGCGACGCTCGAGCTTCCAGCCCATGCCTGCATGAGGGCGCAACCGACGGGCTTGCACGCAAAAAACGCCGGCCAACGATCGTTGGTTACGATGAAGGGTCGCCATACCCGCCAGCCGGCATGGCGGGCGCTTCAAGAAGCATGCGGAGGGCGCACCGGGGCGCTCGGCAAGATCTGCCAACAACAGGCACAGGCAAGACAGCAACAGAAGGGTCAACGATAGTGGGATTTGCGCTCGTACTACGTGAACTGTCGAAACATCGGCTGCTCCTCGCGCTCGGGGTGCTCGTCGCTGCTCTCGCCGCGATCTCCAGCGTGTATCGCCTCGAAGGTCAGAAGCTCAAGCCCAAGTCGCTGCAGTACTCGAGCGCGAGCGCCAAGCTGCTCGTCGATTCCTCGTCGTCGGTTCTCGCCAATCTTTCGGAGTCCTTCGAACCACTGAGCGGGCGCGCGGCGGTCTACGCGAACTTCATGGCCAGCCCGGCGGTCCTCCAGCTGGTCGGTCAGCAGGTCGGCCTCTCCGGTGAACAGATCTACGCCGCGGGCCCGGTCAACGCCAACGAGCCGCGCGTTGAACAGGAGCCAACGGCGCTCAAGCGCAACGTCCAGATCACGGGCGAGACGGTCCCGTATCGCCTGAACTTCGAAAACCAATCTGGCCTGCCGACGATCAGCGTCTTCTCCCAGGCTCCGACCACCGCCCTGGCGGTCGCGCTCGCAGACGCCTCCGTCGTCGGCCTGCAGCGCTACCTCACGGCCCTGGAGAACGCGAACCACGTCCCACCCGGCGCGAGGGTAACGATTCGTCAACTGGGACCGGCAAACGGGGCTGCGTTTGACAGCGGGATCAGCAAGCGGCTTGCGGTCATGGTGTTCGTCGGAGTCTTCGTCTTGTGGTCCGTGTTAGTGCTCGCCTGGACACGGTTCCGCAAGGTCTGGCGCGAAAGCGCCACGCTGCTGGATGAGCCGGATGACCCGAGCGAGACGACCGATCGGGGCGAGGGCCCAGGGGAGACCACTGAGGAGGCGCCGCAGCGCGACGATAGCCATGACGATGAGAGCACTCTGTACTTCCCCGCCTCCGCCCCGTCCGAACGCGAGGACGACCGCCCCGCAGTCTCGGCGCGGAGCATGCTTTGAGTGCCTCGCACGCCGAACCGGTCCGGTAGGTCATGGCAAACGCGACCGTCGCGGATCAGGCCGGTGTGTCGCGCCCCTCCGCGCCGGTGCCCAAGGCTCCTCAGCGGCGGGGGGCATCGACGGCGCGTGATGCCTTTCCCCATACCCGGCGGCCGCTGCCATGGCTCCTGGCCGGCTTCCTGGCGATGCTTTTCGCCGTCCCGATCAGCGCGACCGAACTGAAGGTCCATCTCCCGGTCGATTCCCGGATTGACCGCTTCGCGGTGATCGTGCTCTTTCTGGCCTGGATATGGTTCGGGGGCGACCAGCGGGCGTTCGTGCGCACACGGCGGTCCAAGCTTTACGTCACCGCGGCCTGCGTGTTTCTCGCGCTGGCCGTCGCGAGCCTCCTGCTCGACGCTGGACGGATCATCAACCTGGGGGACTTCAAGCTCGCAGAGAAGCGTTTCGCGCTGCTGGGGTCGTTCCTAATCGTCTCATGGTTCGCGCTCACCGCACTTCGGTTTGAGGATGTGCGGGGTTTCGCGACATATTTGATTGGGCTCGCCAGCCTGATGTCGCTCGGGATGCTGTTTGAGCGCCATGCCGGCTACAACGTCTTCTACGAATGGAGCCGCACGATTCTCGGGCCGATCGCCAACGTCGGCTGGTCGCCGACGGACATCCACCCAGCGTTCGGTACCGAAGGCCGTGTCACGGTCGTGGGCCCCACAGAACATGGGCTCGCTGCTACCACCATGCTCGTGGTGGTGATGCCGTTCGCGCTGGTGCGCGTCTTGGATGCCACCTCGCGCAGGTCGTGGTGGCTGAACGCGGCCGCCTTCGCCCTGATGGTCGCCGGCGCCCTTGCGACCGACCGCAAGACGGCGCTGGTCGTCCCGGTCGTAGTGGTCATATACATAGCGTGCTACCGCCCACGCCAGGTGCTGCGTCTCGCGCCGGTTGGCCTCGTCGTGCTCGTCGGCTTGGTGCACGTCGCCTCCCCGGGCGCGCTTGGAACGGTCTTCGCCGTTAACGAAGCTAAGAGCAGCAACTCCACGACGCACCGGCTGGGCGATTTCACGAACGTCATGCCCGACGTGCTCGCGCATCCGATACTCGGTCGCGGCTTCGGGACCATCAACCCGGAACAGCCGTCTCAGTTCCGGATCAACGACGACGAGTACATCGACGAGCTGTGGGAGGTCGGCGCCGTTGGACTCCTCGCCTTTATTTGGATGATTATCGCGCCGGTGGTCCTCGCGCGGGCCGCGATCCGCTCGCGCGGGCCGACGATCGCCTCGCTTGCCCTCGCCACTTCGGGCGGATGTGTAGCCTTCCTCGTTGTCTGCGCCCTGTTCGACGCGCTGTCCTTCCCGCAGGCGCCCTACATGTTTTTCGTGGTGTCAGCGCTGACCACCATTGCCGCAGCCGGGCCGGAGGGGAACGTCGTACCCATCGCCGAACGTGTGCGCCAACTCGCCGGCAGGCAGCGGCGTGCGGTGGCTGCGACGTGAACCGTCGGGAGCTGCGCCGTGTCCTGGTGCTCGTGCCGGGGGCGCTCGGCGAGCGCCTCACCGGGCCGGAGATTCGCGCCTGGGAGTTCGCGAAGGCACTAAGCACGGAGCATGAGGTCACGGTTGCAGCCAATCGCGCCGCCGATGGCGAGCGCGACGGGATTCCGGTCGTCGCGTCGAGCAGGCGGCGACTCCTGCATGAGGCCATGCGGCATGACGCCATCCTCTCGGCGTGCCTGCCCCCCTACCTGCTCGCGCTGAAGCCGCTGCACCACTTTCTTGCAATCACCGACCAGTACGACCCCCACGAGCTCGAGCTCGCGACGCTCGATGCCGGGCGCCATCGCGACCGCGAGCTTCGCTCCCGTGCTGCAATCCAGACGCTTCAGCTTTGTAACGCCGATGTCGTACTGTGTGCGGCTGAGCGCCAGCGCGCGAACCTCATCCGTGCCCGCCGCTCTCATGGGCACGTACGATCGCGCCCGCCGGACCCGGTCGTGGTGCCGTTTGGCATCCCGGATCCGCCGCCGGCGTCGGGGCGTCTGCCGCTACGCGGCCACTTTCCCCAACTCGCGGACACAGACACGGTTGTGCTGTGGTGGGGTAGCGTCTGGCGCTGGCTGGACGCCGAGACGCCAGTCCGCGCCTTTGCTCGAATGGCCGCTTCGCGGACCGACATTAAGCTCGTGATCACCGCCGGTAAGTCGTCCAACAGGAGCGCCGAGCGCTTGTTTGACGCCACAGATGAGATCAGGGCTCTCGCAGATGAGCTGGGCGTCCTCGGACGCACCGTGCTGTTCTTCGACGAGTGGATTCCCTACGAGGAGCGCTATGACTATCTGCGCGAGGCCGACATTGGACTGACTCTCCATCGACATGCCGATGAGGCGCGGCTCGCCGCTCGCGCCCGCTACATGGACTACCTCTCCGCCGAGCTTCCGTGCGTGCTTGGGCGTGGAGACGAAGCCGCTGAGGAGTTTGGCGCGGCCGGCTTTGCCACGCTTCTTGAGGATCCCGACCCAGACCGGCTGGTCGCCACGCTGATCGCACTAGCCGATGATCCCGAGGCGCTTGCCGCCGCACGTGCAGCCGGTGCGGAGCTCGCCGCTGAGCACCACTGGAGTATGGTGGGCGCAAAGCTGCGCGCGGCAGTGGCCAACGTAGCTGCCGGGCGGCCGTCCCCGCGGCCTGCGCTGTCTGCGCTCCTCGGGGCCACTGCTGGCTACTACGTACGTCGGCTGGTGGACCGGCTCGCCGCCGAGGCTTAGAACCATTTGAAGCAGGTTCTTAACGAGCTCCGCTGCGAGAAACGCCAGCGACTAAACGTTTACCGGGTAACATGCCAAATAGTTTGAGATCGTCCCTCTCGGCGGCAAGCCTGCCCTGCGAGTCTGAGCGCTTCAGCGGCGAGGCGCTCGAGCGGAACCTCGATCGGGTGCAGGATGGGGCATCGTCATGAGGACACCAACAATAAGTGTCGTCGTCCCCGCGTATAACGCGGAGCCCTACATCGCGGAGACACTGCGATCGATTTTCTCCCAGACCCACCTTCCCGACGAGGTGATCGTGGTCGACGACGGGTCGACCGACGGAACACCGCGCGAGATCATGCGCTTCCAGAACGACGTCCGCGTCATCAGGCAGTCGAACCGAGGTGCCGCGGCGGCACACAACGCGGGCTTCGCTGAGGCGCGGGGCGACTACGTCGCGAGATGCGACGCTGACGACGTGTGGCAGCCGATCAAGCTCGAGCGCCAAGTCGAAGCGCTGGTGGCGCACCCGGAGATTGACATCGCGATGAGCGGTGCCTGGGTATTTGGTGATAACGAGAACTGTCTCTTTCTCGATCACACGGGCGCCGCGAACCCTCCGTCCGATGGCATCCAGGACCGGAATTCATTTGCGCCGAGGCTGTACCACGCCAACATGTTGTGTGCGTCGTCGGCCGTCATACGACGGAGTCTGCAGAAGAAGCTGGGACCATTCACAGAGCCACTCCCCAACGAGGACTACGACTACTGGCTGCGAGCGCTCAAGGCCGGTGCCGTCTTCTTTTACGACCCCACCGTGCTTGTTGGCTACCGTCGCCACGAGACCAACGTCACGAACAGCCGGCTCGCGCTGTATCGGGCGGCGCATCTCATCCACACCCGGCACGCGGACCTCGCTGACAGCGCGGCGCTCGTTCATAGGACTCTGGCGGCTGATCTATTTATGATTGCTCGCCTGCTCGTCGACGATGATCATTTGCGCGAGGCGCGGGACACGTTCGTAAGCTCTCTGCGCCACAGGCTCACCCTGCGCGGGCTGGCTTGGGCATTGGTCCTGTCGAGTCCCGAGCCATGCCGCCGAATGCTTGCGGATTGGCTGGTCTATGTCAAGCGCGCGCTGTGACCGCCGGAGCGATCGCGCCGTTCTACGTCAGCGGCCAAAGGCAAGTCATTGCCAGCGACCAGTCAAGCCCTCACTCACGGCGCGGCCTTGGCGGCAAGCCGGCCTCCGATCGCACTGGGCGCGATGATGCTCGCGACTCGGCCGCTGGCAAGCGGGACGAAGGTTGTCGTCACCTCCGACTCTAACAGCGCGCCGCGGACGTACGGAGCGATGCGAGAATCGCCAGCGGTCGGCCGTTGCTAGAGCGATATGGCAGATAAACCCAGACCATCGATCTCAGTCGTCGTTGCGGCCTATCAGGCAGAGCGCTTTATCGCCGAAACGCTGGAGTCGATCCTCGGTCAGACGCACCCGCCCGATGAGATCATCGTCGTCGATGACGGGTCGACCGACGGTACCGCGCATGAGTTGGAGCGGTTCGACGACCGGATCCGCATCGTCCGGCGGCCCAACGGCGGCTGTCCCGCGGCGTTCAACACCGCCTTCCGAGAGGCCCGCGGCGACTTCATAGCAATGTGCGGCGCTGATGACATCTGGGAGCCGCAGAAGCTCGAATGGCAGGTCGAGGTCGTCCTGGCGCATCCCGAGGCGGACGTACTCTTCGGGCACGCGGTGTTGTTCGGCCGCGCCGCGGGCGAACACGTTCGCCCGCCTGGCGCAGGCCTGCTCGACAGCACCGTGTTCAGAAACGCGCTGTTCCGCGAAAACTGCGTATGCGCACCCTCGGTCCTGATCCGACGCACGCTGTTCGAGCGCCTCGGGCCGTTCGTGGAGGTATTCGGGGCGGACGACTATGAGTACTGGTTCCGCTGCCTGCGGGCGGGCGCGCGCTTCTACTACGACCCGCGTCCGATGGTGCGCTGGCGCCAGCACGAGGGCAACCTCTCCGCGCAGCTGGCCTGGATGGACGAGTGCTCCTGCCAGGTACGTCGCTGGTACGAAGCAGACGTGACGGACCACGCGGTCGTGTGCGACGCGCTTGCGCCAGTCCTGTTTAGGATTGCCCGCCGGCTGGTTGACGACGGCCGCCCAGAGGAGGCCCGGCAGAGATTCCGCGAAGCCCTGCCGTACGCGCGCGGCGAGACGACGTTCGCCAGCGTGAGGACGCTAGCCTGGGTTGCCGTACTTGGCCTGCCGGCGGGTGTGCGGGAGCGGGCCGGGGCGATCCTTGTCAGCTTCAGTCGTGCCATCGACAATGTGCTCGGCATACGGCAGCCCACACACTTATGAAGTCTCCGACGATCAGCTCGGTCGTTACCGTGTACAACAGCGAGCGGTACATCGGTGAATCACTGACGGCGATCCTCGCCCAGACCCGTCCTCCCGACGAGGTCATCGTGGTTGACGACGGCTCAACCGATGGGACGCACGACGAGCTGGCGCGCTTCCGGAGCGACGTCCGCGTTCTGAGACAGGACAACCGCGGACATGCCAACGCCCTCAACCGTGGCATGCGCGAGGCGCGAGGTGACTACCTAGCGAAGTGCGATGCCGATGACATCTGGGAGCCGGACAAGCTCGAGCGGCAGGTCGAGGCGCTGCTGACCCATTCCGAGATCGACATTGCCTTCAGCGCGATCTGGGTGTTCGGCGAGATCGAGGAGCCTCATGGTTTGCACGTCGTCGGTGATCCAAGCGAGGGGATCATGGACCGACGTCGGTTTGCGCAGACGCTGTACCGCGCATGCGTGATCTGCCCCTCCTCGACGCTGCTCAGGCGGCACCTGTACGAGCAGTTGGGACCGTTCAACGAGCACCTCGTGTTCGAGGACTACGACTACTGGATGCGAGCGCTGCGCGCAGGCGCCGTCTTCTATTACGACCCCGCGAGGCTCGTACGCTATCGTCGGCATGCGCGGCAATTGACCAGGGACCTACTTCGCACGCGCAGATCGTTGCACGAGGTGCGTACGCTCCATGCGGACCTCATCGACGACCGTCGGCTTGTTCGTGCGGTGCACGCGGATGACCTCTTAAGCTAGGTCGCCTGCTCGTCGACGAGCATCGTCCTAACGAGGCCCGGCAGGCCTTCCGTCGATCGCTGCGATACGGGCTTGGCGACATCGCCTTCGCCACAAATGCGAGGGCACTGGCGTGGGTTGCCGTCCTTGGTCTGCCGGCGGGTGCGCGCGAGCGGGCCGGGGCGGCCATTGTCAGCTTTAGCCGTGCCATCGACAATCTGCTCGGCATACGGCAGCCGACACCGCTATGACGTCCCCAACGATCGAGCAGCTAGGCCCCTTTGTGGATAGCCACCTAGTAAACGAGGACTACGTTCTACGTGCCTCGGCCGTGACCATCCCCCCAAGCGTCAGCGCACGGGCAGACAGCGGGTCATGCCCCATTCGATAGACGGGCAGCCGATAGCTCACGACTCGTCCTGCGATCTGAGAGCAGACCCCACAACGAGGGATTCAGTGGCGGCCGACGATCTCCGCGAGGCCGCCGCTCATGGCATCCGCTGGTCGGCGATCGCCCGCCCGACGACGGAGATCATACAGCTGGGGTCGATAGTCGTACTGGCGCGCCTGATCGTGCCTGCCGAATTCGGGCGCTTCGCGATAGCGCTCATCGCCCAGGAAGTGGCGTATCTGATCGTTGCGGGAGGGATCTGCAGCGCGCTTGTCCAGCGTAAGACGATAAGCCGCGAGCACCTGCGGACCGGAATGGCCCTGGGGCTACTCGCGGGCCTCGCGCTGGCGGCGCTGACGCTGGTCGCCGCCAGCCTGATCGTAGTCCCTATCTTCGGTGCGCGCACGGCTCTGTTCGTCCGACTGATGGCGCCACTGTGCCTCGTATCCGCGCTGAGCGCCGTGCCGACAGCCACCCTTCAGCGGCGTATGGCCTTCCGGCGCCTGAGCGAGATCGAAGTGCTCAGAACCGTCGTTCGCGCCGCCGTCTGCATCGGGC
Source organism: uncultured Solirubrobacteraceae bacterium (assembly GCA_963709885.1). Lineage (GTDB taxonomy): Bacteria > Actinomycetota > Thermoleophilia > Solirubrobacterales > Solirubrobacteraceae > Palsa-744. Next base: position 704,869 of record CAVPXY010000004.1, read on the forward strand.
TGGCGCTGATTGGCCTGAGCGGCGAGGCACTGGTGCTCGGCGTGCTCGCCGGCTCGTTGACGGCGGCGGTCATGGTGTGGATCAGTGCGCCCCCGCCACCACCGCGCCTGCAGCTTGCCGCGGCACGCGAGTTGGTGAGCTTTGGCCTGCCCCTGTCACTGGCATCGATCAGCTGGGTCGGCTTCAGCAACGTCGACTACGCGATCATCGGTGCGCGCCTGGGCGCGTTGCAGACCGGCTATTACTTCCGCGCCTACACGCTGGCCGTCGAATACCAGAGCAAGGTCGCCGTCGTGATGAGCCAGGTTGGCTTCCCGGTGCTGGCGCGCACTCAGGACGGCACCGAATTGACCCGCCTATACCGCCCGATGGTCCGCCTCTTGACGATCGTGCTCTTTCCGCTCCTGGTGGCGCTGGCGATCGCTGCACCGGTGCTCGTTCCGTTCGTCTTCGGCTCTCGGTGGGCCCCGGCGGTCGTGCCGGTGCAGATTCTCGCAGTGGGCGGGGCGTCGACCCTGGTCATCAATGCCGCGGGAACGGTGCTGATGGCAACCGGTCGTGCGCGGGCGCTCCTCGGTTATGGAACGGCGCACTTCATCGTTTACGGGCTCACTGTGCTCCTGGTTGTGCGACTCGGCATCGTTGCCGTCGCGATCGACGCCGCGGTCGTGCACACGCTGTTCCTGATCGTCGCCTACGTGCTGATGCTGCGCGGCTCGACAGAACGTCCGCTCCACCGGCTGTGGGATGACATCGCGCCGGCCTTCGTCTCCTGTCTCGGGCTCGTCGCGGTCGCTCTGCCGGCGAGTCTCGCCCTCACGGCCGCCCAAATGCCCGCGGTCCTATGGCTGGCCGCCCTCGGGCTCATCGCCGTGCCGCCCTACCTGCTGACCTTGCGCATCTGCTTCCCGGCGGCGTGGCGCGGCCAGCGCGCAGTCTTGGAGCGCATCCTGCCAGGGCACCACCGGCTGCGCGGCGTGAAGCGGCGCCTTGCGACAGCCGGCGCTCGGTCTTCGGTCTAGCGCTCGGAGTTCTCCTCGCGTGGCTGGCGTGGCGTGAAGAGAGCATGCACAGCTCCTTGCTAGGCTGCAACGCTTCATGCACCCACGAACCAGGGTGCCGCTGAGGGCCCTAACGACCGTTGTCGCTATAGCTATGGCGACGACGGCTTCGGTCAACGCGCAGTGGGCTTCGGGCAGCCCGCGCGGGACGTCCGCCGCTAAGGCGCACGTCGGCCAACGTCGCCCACGGACACGTCGCCGCGGTGCTGGGCGTGCTGCGGGCGCTGGATCTGGAGCGGCTGCTTTCACGGAAGCGAAGCCGCGAGCGCGATCTGGCGGTGGCGATGATCTGCCAGCTTCGCGCCGGCCTCCAAGCTGTCGATGACCCGCTGCTTTCAGCAGAGCACGCTTTCTTCAGAGCTCTCGGTGGGGCAGGTCTCACAGGCGGAGCTGCTGCAGGCGCTGGACTGGCTGGCCGCGCAACAGCAGCGGATCGAGCGGGCGCTCGCGCGCCGGCACCTCGCCGACGGAGGGTTCGTGCTGTATGACCTCTCCTCCTGCTATGTGGAGGGCCGCTGCTCCCCGCTGGCGGCGCTCGGGCACAACCGCGACGGCAAGAAGGGCGAGCTGCAGCTCAACTGGGGACTGGTGTGCTGGCCCGAGGGCCGGCCGGTGTCAGTCGCGGTGCACGCGGGCAACACCGCGGACCCGGACACCCTGCCGAGCGTGCTCGAGGCCCTCACGGAGCTGCTTCGGGATAGCGCGCGTGATCCTCGTCGGCGACCGCGCGATGATCACCGACGCGCACGCCGCCAAGCTTAATTTAAGCAGCTGGGCGCGGGGTTCGTCTCGGCGCTGAAGAGCGCCCAGATCCGCACGCTCATAAACCAAGGCGCGCTGCAGCTCTCGCTGTTCGACGATCGCAACCTCGCCGAGATCTCAAGCCCACAGTTCCCCGGCGAGCGGCTGATCGTCTGCCGCAATCCGCACCTCGCCCGGGAGCGCACCCGCAAGCGCGAGGACCTGCTGCGCTCAACCGAGCGCGAGCTCGAGAAAGTCAAGGCGATGGTGCACGGCCCCCGCGGGCGACTGAAAAGCGCCAACGCGGGCGAGATCGGCGAGCGCGTCGGACGCGTCTCTAACAAGTACAAGGTCGCCAAGCCCTTCGAGCTTTCAATCAGCGATCGCAGCTTCTCCTATCGGCGCAAGAGTGAGCAGATCAAAGCCGAGGCCGCGCTCGACGGGATCCACGTGCTCAGAACCACCTGCGCGGAGAACGAGCTGACAGGCCAGGCGGTGGTGCGCGTCTACAAGCAGCTGAAGCTCGCCGAGCGCGCCTACCGCACGATCAAGAACACGCTCGGCGTGCGCCCCATCCGCCACCACCTCGCAGAGCGAGTGGAAGCGCACTTCTTCCTGTTCCTGCTCGCCTACTACGTGCTCTTCGAGGTGCAAGCAAGGCTCGCACCGATGCTCTTCACCGACGACACCCCGCTCGCGCCCGCAGACCCAGTCGCGTCCGCCAAACGCTCCAGGCAAGCGACCACCAAGGCCCAGAGCGCCCGCACACCCGACGGCCTGCCCGCATACAGCCTCCCCGACCTCCTCGCAGAGCTCGGCACCATCACCCGCAACGAGCTGCGCGTCGGCGCGACGCGGTGCAGCTTGAGCAGGTTGTGGATCGCGCGCTGCAGTCGCCACTGAGCGCGGGCGGCCGGTTTGCCGCGATCAGCATCCGGCGGCCGTCTTGGACGGTATGTATCTGGCCGAACACCGGCTCGACCATCGCCTTGCGCCGGCTGTAGACCTTGCGGCCTGTCTTGGTCCTGGTCTTGCGCCGCCATCCGCTGCTTGGGGGTGGCGTCCTTGGGGATCGGCCCGCGCGGCGCCCGGGGCTTCTTGCCCTGCGCCTCAAGCTCAGCGCGCCGGGCGGTCTGGGCCTCACGCGCCTCGACCTCGAGCGCCTCCTTCGCCTCTTTGATCTTCGCCAGGCGCTGCTCGCGACGCCTGAGCTCCTCGGGCAGCTCATCGCCACGGCGGTCAGCACCGAAGCGCTCATCCTCCTCAGCATCGACCTGCTCAGCCTCCGAGAGCAACGCGTCCACGTTCGCTCGCAACACGGCGATCTCGGCTTCGAGCTGGGTCTCCTTGCTGACCATCCGCTCGTAGCTCATCGCCTTATGCCGCGAGGCGTTCGCGCGCAGCTTCGTGCCATCCAGCGCAAGCTCCCGAGCCCCACCAGCCTCGCCTGCTTGCAGAGTCTCAGCGCCTGCACGAACAGCCCCCCAAGCACCTCCAAGTGACGCTTGCGAAAGCGGGCGATCGAGCGATAGTCCGGGTGCTGATCGGCGCACAACATCCGCACCGCCACATCCCGGTAGGTCGCGCGCTCCAGCGTGCGTGAGGACATGACCCCGTTCGCATAACCGTAGACCAGCAGCTTGACCATCAACCGCGGGTCATACGGCGGAAAGCCGCGCTCCTCCTCATAGGAGTCGTGGATCGCCTCAAGATCAAGCGTGCCTGACTCCACCAGGTCAGAGACGAAGTGCGCCAGATCCCCCTCCGGCACCGCCCCGCCAGCACCGGCGCCATCAACAACACCTGGTACCGGCGAAACGTCTTCTCCTCACCAACCGCAGCGCGGTCAACGGCCGCCGACCTATCCGCCTCCACCTCCACCAGCCGCTCCTGAACCACCGCCATGCCGATCCTCCTGGTCGCGTGTAGAAGGAATCGTCTTAGATTAGACACCCGGACGCACCAGCCCGGTTACTGGCCCACGCTCCTAGACCCGAAGGTTGCGGCTATCCTGGGCCGCACAACACAGGGCCGCGCGGGAAGGCACAACGAAATGCGTAGGCTACCCCGAAGAAGGCTACAAGACGATCACGGCCGAAGGCGAAATCAAGGAAAAGAGATTCACTGGAATCACCATCAGGGCCAACAATGTGACGCTCAACGACGTGTGTGTCACCGGCCACAGTGAAACCCTCCTAAACATCGACGAAGGCGAAAAAATCACAGTTGAGAACTCGGTGATACGCGGCGAAGGGATTGCGGAAGGCGAATTGACGCAGGAATCTATCCGCAACTCGCCCGGACACACGAACGAAGGGCAATCGGGGATTACTTCTATGACTGCCTGACGTGCATATTTGGCAGTTGGACGGTCGAAAAAACGTTTGCGATCGATAACGCCACGCCCAGCGAGTACCACATCGAGCCGCTATACAATGGTCTGGAAGGGACAGATTGTCGTCAACGACGACACGTTCTTCAACCCGCACAAGGGAACGGCGGCTTATCTCACGGAAAGCAACGCGGAATGCAAGGCGACGAACACGATCACCAACAGCTTCCTGGCGGGAGGCGACATCACGATCTATGCGTGTACCGGTGCCACGAGCGGCGGCTGTAAGACGCTTATCAAGGACAATCGCTTCGCCCGCTGTACCACGACGCCCATCACCTATTTCCCTGGAAGCGGCGGTTCTGCATGCTCCGGCGGCACGGAACCAGAACCGGAAAAGGGCTCTGACTCCCATCGGTACTTCCCGTATGGTGGCCTCTACGGCGTCGGGTACGCTGGATTGTTGGGCGGCAAACCGAGCGAAGCGGGCATCACATGGGAAGGCAACTACTGGGACGACAACCTTGAAAAGGTGGAACCCTGATCTCAGAGGTGCCCCAGGGCGGTGGCGGCGAAGCCGGCCGCCAGCGGGCATGGCGCCGCGACGACCAGCGATCTCCCGCCTGACAGCGGGAGGATCAACGCGGGACCGCCGAGGGTGCCGCAGTAGGCGCGGTGCTCACGAATGGTGACCGAGATGCGATCGCGCAGTTGCGACTGGGGCTTGACCTTGGAGAAGTTGGCCGACTCGACGGCGAGGGTGATCGAGTTCCTCGTACCACGGAGCTTGTAGATGCAGGTTGGGCCCTGTGGAGCCTCGACGGGTGGCCCGACCTGCTTGCCGAGAATAGCCTGCGCCTGCGAGCGGCTCACGAGCGTGCAGGGATTCACGGTCCTCGCACCGGTCGCGTTGGACTCGTCTTGGGGGCCCTCGAGCACGCCTTGCGCCCGGCGTGCGCGGGGAAGGTTGGAGACAACGAGGTCGCGCCCCACGGGAATGGTCCGCTTCACCGGAGCGTTCGTCGCCTGAGATGGGGACGACGGCGCGGGCGCCGTGATCGCGGCCTGGTGTCCCGCTGAGGTGCCGCCGCATCCCGCGATGAGCGCCGCAGGCGCCAGCACGACCACGGCTCGCCGCCAGGCGGGCCGGCGTGCATTGGAGCGCGCTCCACCTGCGGTCACGTCCTCAGGTCGCATGGAGTCATTCCTCAGTTTCATCTCGGTCCTCAGTTTCATCTCGGAACGGAGACTGGTGGCGGAGCGAGCGGTCTGTCGCTTCCCGCGTCAGGATCAGGGTTCGAACAGGACGTCGACGTAGTAGTTGCTCGAGTTGAAGGTGTTGTTGGGGAAGGTGCTCGACGAGCTGTAGGCGTAGACGCCGTCCGGGGTGATGCTGTTGGCGAGCGCCTGCAGCGGCGGGTTGCTCACGCCGGCGGAGGAGAACGCGGCGGGGTTATCGGAGTAGTGCCCGTTGGGTGCCAAATAGGAGGCGACGTAGGTTGCGCCGGCGCTGATCGGGACGGGGCTTGAGAAGTTGACCTGCTGCCAGCCCGAGGCGCTCTCGCCCGTGAAGGTGGCCGATGCCAGCGGCGTGCCGCCCGCGCTCCACAGGCTGCCGATGTGCGTCCCGGTGTTGGCGGCGGCCTTGTAGAAGCGGACGCCCGTGACGTTGCCGGTGACTTCCGAGCTGAACTTCACGCCGAGCTCGACCGAGTTCGGGTCACCGGAGTCGATCGTCGCCGGCGTGGCAGAGCCGAAGATCGTGTCCGGTACCGCCGTCGGCGTGACGGCGTTGGAGTGTTCGGAGGCGGGCCCGGAGCCGGCGGAGTTGGAGGCCTGCACCGTGAAGGTGTAGCTGGTCCCGGCGGTCAGCCCGGTGACGGTGGCGCTGGTCGGCGCCGGAGAGCCCGTCACGGTCGTCGCTGTCTGGGCGGTCGAGCCGATGTATGGGGTGATCGTGTAGGTGGTGACCGCTCCGCCGCCCGACGGCGCGTTCCACGTCAGGCTCGCCGACCCCGGTCCCGCCGTCGCGCTCACGTTGGTCACCTGGCCCGGGGCGGTGGCAGTGGTCGGTTCGAACAGGACGTCGACGTAGTAGTTGCTCGAGTTGAAGGTGTTGTTGGGGAAGGTGCTCGACGAGCTGTAGGCGTAGACGCCGTCCGGGGTGATGCTGTTGGCGAGCGCCTGCAGCGGCGGGTTGCTCACGCCGGCGGAGGAGAACGCGGCGGGGTTATCGGAGTAGTGCCCGTTGGGTGCCAAATAGGAGGCGACGTAGGTTGCCCCGGCGCTGATCGGGACGGGGCTTGAGAAGTTGACCTGCTGCCAGCCCGAGGCGCTCTCGCCCGTGAAGGTGGCCGATGCCAGCAGCGTGCCGCCCGCGCTCCACAGGCTGCCGATGTGCGTCCCGGTGTTGGCGGCGGCCTTGTAGAAGCGGACGCCCGTGACGTTGCCGGTGACTTCCGAGCTGAACTTCACGCCGAGCTCGACCGAGTTCGCGGTCACCGGAGTCGATCGTCGGGGGCGTGGCAGAGCCGAAGATCGTGTCCGGTACCGCCGTCGGCGTGACGGCGTTGGAGTGTTCGGAGGCGGGCCCGGAGCCGGCGGAGTTGGAGGCCTGCACCGTGAAGGTGTAGCTGGTCCCGGCGGTCAGCCCGGTGACGGTGGCGCTGGTCGGCGCCGGAGAGCCCGTCACGGTCGTCGCCGTCTGGGCGGTCGAGCCGATGTATGGGGTGATCGTGTAGGTGGTGACCGCTCCGCCGCCCGACGGCGCGTTCCACGTCAGGCTCGCCGACCCCGGTCCCGCCGTCGCGCTCACGTTGGTCACCTGGCCCGGGGCGGTGGCGGTGGTCGGTTCGAACAGGACGTCGACGTAGTAGTTGCTCGAGTTGAAGGTGTTGTTGGGGAAGGTGCTCGACGAGCTGTAGGCGTAGACGCCGTCCGGGGTGATGCTGTTGGCGAGCGCCTGCAGCGGCGGGTTGCTCACGCCGGCGGAGGAGAACGCGGCGGGGTTATCGGAGTAGTGCCCGTTGGGTGCCAAATAGGAGGCGACGTAGGTTGCCCCGGCGCTGATCGGGACGGGGCTTGAGAAGTTGACCTGCTGCCAGCCCGAGGCGCTCTCGCCCGTGAAGGTGGCCGATGCCAGCAGCGTGCCGCCCGCGCTCCACAGGCTGCCGATGTGCGTCCCGGTGTTGGCGGCGGCCTTGTAGAAGCGGACGCCCGTGACGTTGCCGGTGACTTCCGAGCTGAACTTCACGCCGACCTCGACCGAGTTCGGGTCACCGGAGTCGATCGTCGCCGGCGTGGCAGAGCCGAAGATCGTGTCCGGTACCGCCGTCGGCGTGACGGCGTTGGAGTGTTCGGAGGCGGGCCCGGAGCCGGCGGAGTTGGAGGCCTGCACCGTGAAGGTGTAGCTGGTCCCGGCGGTCAGCCCGGTGGCGGTGGCGCTGGTCGGCGCCGGAGAGCCCGTCACGGTCGTCGCCGTCTGGGCGGTCGAGCCGATGTATGGGGTGATCGTGTAGGTGGTGACCGCTCCGCCGCCCGACGGCGCGTTCCACGTCAGGCTCGCCGACCCCGGTCCCGCCGTCGCGCTCACGTTGGTCACCTGGCCCGGGGCAGTGGCAGTGGTCGGTTCGAACAGGACGTCGACGTAGTAGTTGCTCGAGTTGAAGGTGTTGTTGGGGAAGGTGCTCGACGAGCTGTAGGCGTAGACGCCGTCCGGGGTGATGCTGTTGGCGAGCGCCTGCAGCGGCGGGTTGCTCACGCCGGCGGAGGAGAACGCGGCGGGGTTATCGGAGTAGTGCCCGTTGGGTGCCAGGTAGGAGGCGACGTAGGTTGCCCCGGCGGCTGATCGGGACGGGGCTTGAGAAGTTGACCTGCTGCCAGCCCGAGGCGCTCTCGCCCGTGAACGTGGCCGATGCCAGCAGCGTGCCGCCCGCGCTCCACAGGCTGCCGATGTGCGTCCCGGTGTTGGCGGCGGCCTTGTAGAAGCGGACGCCCGTGACGTTGCCGGTGACTTCCGAGCTGAACTTCACGCCGACCTCGACCGAGTTCGGGTCACCGGAGTCGATCGGTCGGGGGCGTCATGAATTCGAAGATGGTGTCGTTCGGCTTCACCGCGTTCGACGCACTCGATGGCTGGCTTGCCCCGACCGAGTTCGTCGCTGTGACCGTGAACGTGTAGCTCGTACCGTTGGTCAGCCCCGTCACGGTCGCCGAGGTCGCCGACGGGCCCACCTGCAGCGGCGTCTGCGGCGTTGAGCCCACGAACGGCGTCACCGTGTAGCCCAGTATCGCGCTCCCCCCGTTGCTGCTCGGCGGCGTCCAGCTCACCAATGCTTGGCCCGTCGCCGGGCTCGCCGACACGCCCGTGGGCGCCGCCGGGACTTCGAGGGCGGATGTCGTGACCGGGCTCGAGGGCGCCGACGCGGGTCCTGAGCCGGCAGGATTGGAGGCCCGCACCGTGAAGGTGTAGCTGGCGCCCGCGGTCAACCCTTCGACAGTCGCGCTCGTGACCGGCGGGGAGCCGACCACCGTCGTCGCCGGCCGAGCTTCTGAGCCGATGAAGGGGGTGATCGTGTAGGTCGTGACCGGCCCTCCGCTCGACGGCGCGCTCCAGCTCACGTTAGCCGACCCATGGCCGGCCGTCGCGCTCACGTTCGTCACCTGACCGGGTGCGGTGGCGGGGGCGAAGGCGACGTCGACCCAGTAGTTGGTCGCGTTGAACGTATTCGAGGGGAAGGTGCTGGTCGCGCTGTAGGAGTACATTCCGTTCGTCGTGGAGGCGCTCGCTGCGACCGCGTGCAGAGGCCCGGCATTCAGCGCGTTGCCGCCCGTGGGTGGCGGCGTGTAGAAGTAGTCCGTCGTCGCGGCGAAGTGACCGGACGGGGCGAAGTACGAGATCACGTAGGTCGTGTTCGGGAAGATGTCGACGGGCGTCGAGAAGTTGACCTGCTGCCAGCCGGACGCCGTTTCGCCGCTGAAGGTCGCGTGCGCAAGCAACTGACCGCTCGCGCTCCACAGGCTGCCGGTGTGCGTGCCGGTGTTGGCTTGCGACTTGTAGAACCGGACGCCTGTCGCCGTGCCGAACACGTCTGAGGTGAACTTCATTCCCAGCTCGATCGCATTCGGGTCGCCGGCGTCGACGATCGGGGGCGTGACGGCGTCGCCCCAGATCGAGCACGGACAGGACACGTTGACCTGGACGCCCGCCGAGGGGCTCTCCAGGTTGGCGCTGTCGTCGACGGCGCGCGATTTGATCGTAGTCGTGGGATAGCCGTGTGCCGCCCATGTGTATGACCATTTGACCGACTGTTCGGCAGGCGTTGTGAGGGTCGCGGGATGCCAGGTCGCCCCGTTGTCGGTGGAGACTTCCACCCCGGCGACCACTCCGCCGCCGGCGTCAATGGCCGTACCGGTGATCGTCACCTGGCTTCCGTCCTGGAGCGCTTCACCGGGTTTCGGCGAGGTGATCGTCGAGGTCGGGGGAGTGGTGTCGGTCGACTTGGTCGCTGGCAGGAGCCCCGAGATCAGCGCGCCCGGCTGGACGCCCATATCGGCGAACAGGTTGACGGTCGCCTGCTCCAGGTTGGGGTCGGGCGGGTTTCCGCTCGGCTCGGTCGTGCTCGAGTTCCATGCGTTGACGTTCGCGAGTCCCCAGGACCACTGCACGGTTCCCGCGCCGAACACAAGGCCCCCGCCCGGACTGCGATACAGCGTGAGGTGATGCGTTGCGGTCGAGGCGCTTCCCCTCTGTTCTTCGCCAGGCTCGCCAGGGTGGCTCGTTTCGCTGGCGAGGTTGGTCCCGTAGTCCGAGAACTTCTGCAGCCCGGTGAGCGTCGTTGAGGACGTATCGAACTCTCCCGCCGGCCGGAAGCCGTTGTCGAGGTCCAGGTCCCACTCGTAGCCGAGCGTATGGTTTCCCGGCGCGAGCGTCAGGCTGCTCCCGGGCGCCAGCGTGCTCGCGGCGGTGTTGTGCCACAGGCGCAGCTTGCTGTACTGGGAGGGCACGGTGATGTCGCCGCTACCCGAATTGATTAGGAACTGCTGACCCGTGACGGCGTTAGCCGGTCGGCCGCCGTCTGCGGGCGGACTGAACCGCGGATCGCTCCAGGCTCCGGTCCACGTCGGCGGATCCTTGGGATCGACGGGAGCGTTGAAATGCGTCTCCTTGTAGGAGATCACCGTCCGGTACGGCGTGTTCGAGCCGTCGATGCTGCTTTCCCAGCGCGTCTTCCAGAACATCTCGTTGCCGCTGAAGAACGCGAGATTGACGCCTGCCGCGCCTGCCGCTTCCACGCTTTCCCTCTGCCCAGACGACCAATACTCGTCGTGGCCGCTCGAGATGAACAGCTTGTGGTTCTTGAGCAGGGCTCCCTGGTTGGCGACTTCGGCCTCGCTGGTATAGCCGACGTTGTAGCCGTTCTCCTCGAGCCAGTAGATCATCTGGTACTCGGCGTAGTAGAGATAGGACAGCCCGTTGTCGGTAGCTGAGCGAGCCGTCGAAGGGACGGTTGTAGGAGACTGCGTAGGCGGCCTTGTAGGCTTCGGGTTTCCCTGGAGGGCAGGCGACGGTGCACGCGTACAGGCTGTTGCCGCCGTAGTCGTTGTACGCCTCCCAGGTCGCGTCCGAGGTCTGCAGCAGGATTTCCGAATGGCTCGCGTCATTGCGCACCACGAAGGGGATCTGGCTTTTCCCGCCCGTGTCGTCACGCGTGAGAAGCGCGATGTAGACCCCCGAGACGGCATTGCTCGGCACCGTCCACGACGCCGACACTCCCCAGTTACCGCAGTCGATCAGGCCGGTCGATGAGTTCGTCAGGCATTCCGGCTGGGTCTGCGGGAGCTGCGCTGTCGGTTTGATCCCGGATGCCACCAGGCGCGCACCGTCCCCCCCGTAGTAGCCCAGGCGCAGGATTTCGATGTGGTAGGAGCTCGCCGGCGTCTTGATCTTGAAGTTCTCGGTCTGGCCGACGTTGACGCTCATCGAGGTGGCGAAGCCCTGGATCGTGGAGTCGCCCACCCCCTGGACCTGCCATTCGCTCGGCGGATCGCCGGGCAGGGCGTTCTCGCAGGCGATCGGGTTAGGGGCCGATGCGCAGTTGTCTTCCGCTTCCGCCGCGGACGTGCTGGCTGGCAGCGACAGCGCGAGCGTGGCCGGCATGGCGAGCAGAGCCAGCAGCCACCCGGTGCTGCGTCGTGCTCGCGCAAGGCGCGACCGCTTTTGATGGCCTGCGCTCGAGCGCCCCATCACCGCTACCAGCCTCCCCACGCTCCCCGTGGGTCCGGCATCGCGGGTGGCGGTGCAGCGACCGGGCGCGCGTCGATGTCTGCGCGTGGCGGTGTGGCGCGCCGTTCACTTGCGTGAGACGACATGACCCAAGGAACGCGCGCGCACAGCGCCAGCTTGCGTCTCTCGTCACGACATGAACACGAAGGTCTTCATGGGGCGCGCGCGAGCACCCTCTCCGCGAGGCGCTCGGTCTGCTGGCGGGCGCGGGCGCTGGACGCAGCACGTGCGGCCGCGCACGCGCTCGCCGCCGAGCGCCACGGAGTGCTATGGGCGCAAAGCTGCGTCGCGCTGTCGCGTAAGATGGTCGCTGCCAGTCGCGTTGCTTTCCGGTCATGGGCACTGAGCCGCTCGACCCCGGGGCCATCGTCGTGGTGAACAACTGGGCCGCGGCGGAGAACCACAGGTTTTCGACGTCCTCGCGGCTGCTCGGCGCTCTCGCTCGACTCGGGCTCGAGGAGGCCGGCTGATGCTCGAGCCACAGCAGGGCGGCCCGCGGAGTGCAGCCACCGTCGGCGACTTCACAGAGGGCCCGACGCTCCTCGAGCTCAACGCCGAGCTCGCCTCGGACGTGGTCGAATTGGCCGCGCTTCAGAACTTGCCCCGTCTGCGAGTCCCGGAAGATCGGAACCCTCGCGGTTATCCGGCACATGCCCCACGACCGCTGCCGAACCTGTGGGTTCGTGTTCTGCAACCCGTACCCGCCGGACGGGGTAAGGGACGCCTTCTACAACAGCGCCTTCTACACGAACTACCGTGTCCTCGAGGACCACATGCGGGAGCGGGATCCGTACTTCAGCATCAGCATGTATACGGACATGCGGGCGCTTGCGGATCGCGTCGCGGAGCTTTCGCCAACCCGTGTCCTCGACTACGGTTGCGGCACCGGGTCGTTCATTGCGCTCCTGCGGGACGAGTTCGGCGTCACGGAGGCGCACGGGCTGGAGATCAGTTCCCAGGCGCGCGATCGAGCTCGCCTTGCGTACGGACTGGAGATCGCAGGGAGGGTCGAGGACCTGCCGCACCCGTCATACGACATGGTGCTCCTCCTTGAGGTGATCGAGCACGTCCCAGATCCGGACGCCTTCTTTGCCGAGATCGCGCGGCTGGTGTCGCCTGGCGGCGCTGTCATGGTCACGACGCCGGCGGTTGACAATCTGATCGGGCGCAGCGCTCCGCGGCACTGCCCGCACTACACCGCACCCAGCCACGTGAGCCTCTTCACGTCGCGTGCGATGCACTCGCTCCTCGCCAACCATGGGTTCGCACCAGTCCGATTCGACACCGACCCCGCGATGAGAGCCGTCCGCACGCTCGGGCGCGCGCTGTTGTACGAGCTCGACTTCAAGAGCCCGAGACATGACGAGGATCATGACGACGCGTTTTACCGCCCGACCCGTCTCGGGCGCCGACTGGGACGCGTCGAGACGCGCCATCCCACCGAGGTGGGCGGCATCGCCTCCAGGGCGCTGTCCGCTGCCGACCGGGTCCTGGAGCGATTCGCTCCGCGTCCGGATCACCTCTACATCATCGCCAAGCGACAGGCCTGAGGCACCTCGGGGACAGGTCTCAGGCACCCCGGGGACAGCCCTGAGGCACCCGGGCCGACACGGGCCGACGTCAATCTCGCGCGCGCTCGAGCGCCTGCAGGCGCTGTCTCGCTCAAACGCCTTCGCCGTCGCCGAGGATCTCGACGGCGGCCATGTTCCACGAGTCGTTCGTCGGGGCCGTGTCATTCAGGGTCACGGTTTCGCCGGCTGGGCCGGTGACGGCGCCGGTGAATTGCGACCAGAAGGTGTCTTCCCTGGTGGTGTCGAGGGACTGGCGGAGCATGACCTGGTTGGGGCCGAGGGTGCGCGCGGTGGCATGGTCCCAGTCGTTGCCGACCGCGTACACGAGCACTCCTTCTTCGGTCGTCTTCAGCGAGATGCTCGGTGCCCCGCTCGCGGCTCCGGCGGCGACCGACGCGCCGGCGCCGTGGGTCATCTGCATCGAGATCACGGTTAGCGACTGATCGTAACCGCCCACCGCCGGCGTAGAGGTGACGGTAGCGCCGCTCAGGTGGTTGGTCGCCGTCGCCGTCCAGATCTCGGCGTCGCCCGATTGCGAGTTCGCGCGCTTTACGAGGGTCCACGTGAGCCCTGCGCCGGAGACCGTCGCAGACTGCTTTTCGGCCCCGGCCGGGCCGTCGGAGGAGACGAACGCGAACAGATGCTCGCCGGCTTCGCCGTTGGTGAAGCTCTGTGTCGTCACGGTGCCCGGTCCGACGACGTTGACGACGGCGCTCGTCAGGAAGCACGGATTTTCTTCGGGCGGGTTCTGCACCGTCACGCCTACCGGAGCGGACGTGCCGACGTTGCCCGAGGTGTCGGTCGCCGTCGCCGTGAGCGTGTGGCTGCCGTTGCTCGCGGTGGTCGTGTCCCAGCTGATCGCGTACGGCGGGGAGGTCACGGGTGCGCCCAGCGCTTTGTTGCCGTCGAGGTAAAACTGCACCGAGCGGATCGCGACGCTGCCGCTCGCGGTTGCGCTCACCGGCGTCGTGTTGGAGACCGTCTGTCCCGGCACCGGGTTGATGATCGAGACGGTCGGCGGTTCGGTGCCGCCACCCGAGCCTTCCTGGACCGTCACCGGGGTGTCGGGGGCAGTGCCGATGAAGCCGTTGCTGTCGGTTGCCTGTGCGCTGAGGTAGTGTTTGCCAGGCGGGGTGCTCCCGAACGACCACTTGATCGTGTAGGGCGGGCTCGTGACGGGCGCGCCGATCGGCTCGCCGTCGAGCAGGAATTGGACCGAGGAGATCGGTGCCGGGCCGCCGGCGGTCGCGGTGAGCAGCGTCGTCCCGGAGACCGTGGCTTCCGCGGCCGGGCTCGTGAGGGTTGCGGTGGGCGGGGTCGAGCTGGCATGTGTCTGTTCGAGCACCGTTACGGCGTTGCCTTCGATCTGCACCTTGGTGTCGGTGATGTTGTTCGAGGCGTTGGACTCCTGGAAGTAGTGATAGGGGTCGACCTCCCCGCGCAGCCAGTAGGTCCCGTTCGGGAGGCTCGATATGTTCGATGCCCTCGCCGCCGTCGGTGGCTTCGTACTGATCGCCCCACCCGACGCTCAAGCCGAGGTGGCCTTCGGGTTCGGTGCAGTCGCGGCCCGGATATGCGCCTTCGCTCGGCGTGTTGGGCACCCCGCCCACGAAGGTGTCGGTGCCCATGCAGAACAGGACCTTGGGGCTCGCTCCTGCGAGGGTGCCGATCCCGCCACCGGATGCGACGTTGTAGAGCCAGAACTTATCCAGCGGGAAGTTGTAGTCGCTCGGCGGGGTCCAGATCATCGGCCCGACGATCGGGACCGAGTAGGCGTACTTCCAGACCCCCGGGCTGGGCATCGTGTAGAGCGCCTGAGTACCCTGAGAGATACCCGTAAGCGAGTTGTAGATAGGACGGATCTCGAGTGGACCTTCGCCGGTGTCCTCGGTGACGTGGGTGAACTCGAGCATCCTCGTGCTCCCCGTATGCTGGATCGCGATGCTTCCCGTGGGCATCAGCACCTGCAGGTCGGGAAGGGCGATCGGTTCGGCGGCGGGCGTGACCGCGTTCGAGGCGCTGGACGGCGGGCCTTCCCCGATCGCGTTGCTCGCCGCGACCTTGAACGTGTAGGTGGTGCCGTTGGTGAGCCCGGTGATGGTGGCGCTGGTCGCCGGCGGGGTCCCCGTGATCGTCGTCGCCGTCTTGGCTTCAGTGCCCACATAGGGGGTGATCGTGTACTTGGTGATCTGGCTGCCGCCGTTGGACGGGGCCGTCCAGGTGACCGTGGCCTTTTCGCTTGCGGCCGTCGCGGTGACGCCCGTCGGCGCGGCGGGTGCCGTCGGAGCCGTCGGCGTGACGGCGTTTGAGGGTTCGGAGGCGGGCCCGGAGCCGACCGAATTGGATGCGGTCACCTTGAATGTGTAGCTGGTGCCGTTTTTCAGTTCGCTGACGGTGGCGGTGGTGGCCGGCGGGGTCCCTGTGACCGTCGTCGTGGGCTGCGCTTCTGAGCCGATGTACGGGGTGATCGTGTACTTGGTGACCGCCCCTCCGCTCGACGGCGCGCTCCAGGTCAGGCTCGCCGACCCGGCGCCCGCGGTCGCGGCGACGTTCGTGACCTGGCCGGGAGCGGTGAGGGGCGCGGGTTCGAAATTCACGTCCACCCAGTAGTTCTCCGCTTCCCAGGTACTCGTCGGGAAGACGCTCGTGGAGCTGTACGTGTACACGCCGTTGACGCTGACGGAGTTCGCGAGCGCTGACAGCGGCGGGTTGCTCACCCCGGCTTTGGCGAAGGCCAGGTTGGTTTCGGAGTAGTGCCCTTTGGGCGCCAGGTAGGCGGCGACGTAGGTGGTTTTCGCGGCGATCGCCACCGGTTTTGAGAAGCTGACCTGCTGCCAGCCGGAGGCGCTCTCGCCCGTGAAGGTGGCCGATGCCAAGAGCGTCCCGCTGGCGCTCCACAGGCTGCCGATGTGCGTGCCGGTGTTGGCCGCGGCCTTGTAGAAGCGGATGCCCGTCACGTTGCCGGCGACTTCGGATGTGAACTTCACGCCGAGCTGGACCGAGGAGGGGTCACCGGAGTCGATCGTCGGCGGCGTGGCGGAGCCGAAGATCGTGTTCGGCGCCGTCGACGGCGTGACGGCGTTCGAGGCGCTGGACGGCGGGCCTTCCCCGATCGCGTTGCTCGCCGTGACCTTGAACGTGTAGGTGGTGCCGTTGGTCAGCCCGGTGATGGTTGCGCTGGTCGCCGGCGGGGTCCCCGTGATCGTCGTCGCCGTCTTGGCTTCAGTGCCCACATATGGGGTGATCGTGTACTTGGTGATCTGGCTGCCGCCATTGGACGGGGCGCTCCAGGTGACTTTGGCGGACCCATTGCCCCCGATCGCCGTGACCCCCGTCGGCGCGGAGGGCGTCGTGGCGGGTGTGACGGCGTTGGTGTGTTCGGAGGGGGGTCCTGCGCCAACGGAATTGGACGCGGTGACGGTGAACGTGTAGGTGGTGCCGTTCGTCAGCCCGGTGATGGTTGCGCTGGTCGCAGGCGGGGTCCCCGTGATCGTCGTCGCCGTCTTGGCTTCAGAGCCTACATAGGGGGTGATCGTGTACTTCGTGATCTGGCTGCCGCCGTTGGACGGGGCCGTCCACGTCACGGTGGCCTTTTCGCCTGCGGCCGTCGCTGTGACTCCCGTCGGCGCGGAGGGCGTGTTCCCGGGCGTGACCGCGTTGGAGGCGCTGGACGGCGGGCCTTCCCCGAGCGCGTTGCTCGCCGTGACCTTGAACGTGTAGGTCGTGCCGTTCGTCAGCCCGGTGATGGTGGCGCTGGTCGCCGGCGGGGTGCCCTGTGACCGTCGTCGGCGTCTTGGCTTCAGAGCCTACATAGGGGGTGATCGCGTACTTCGTGATCTGGCTGCCGCCGTTGGACGGGGCCGTCCACGTCACGGTGGCCTTTTCGCTTGCGGCCGTCGCCGTGACTCCCGTCGGCGCGGAGGGCGTCGTGGCGGGCGTGACCGCGTTGGAGTGTTCGGAGGGGGGTCCTGCGCCAACGGAATTGGACGCGGTGACGGTGAACGTGTAGGTGGTGCCGTTTGTGAGCCCGGTGACGGTGGCGCTGGTCGCCGGCGGGGTCCCTGTGAGCGTCGTCGGCGTCTTGGCTTCAGAGCCCACATAGGGGGTGATCGTGTACTTCGTGATCTGGCTGCCGCCGTTGGACGGGGCCGTCCAGGTCAGGCTCGCGGACCCGTTGCCCGCGGTCGCCGTGACTCCCGTCGGCGCGGAGGGCGTCGTGGCGGGCGTGACCGCGTTGGAGTGTTCGGAGGGGGGTCCGGCGCCAACGGAATTGGATGCGGTGACGGTGAACGTGTAGGTGGTGCCGTTCGTCAGCCCGGTGATGGTGGCGCTGGTCGCCGGCGGGGTCCCTGTGACCGTCGTCGGCGTCTTGGCTTCAGAGCCCACATAGGGGGTGATCGTGTACTTGGTGACAGCCCCGCCGCTCGACGGCGCGCTCCAGGTCAGGCTCGCCGACCCGGCGCCCGCGGTCGCCGTGACGTTCGTGACCTGGCCGGGGGCGGTGAGGGGCGCGGGTTCGAAGTCGACGTCCACCCAGTAGTTCTCCGCTTCCCAGGTGCTTGTCGGGAAGACGCTCGTTGCGCTGTAGGCGTAGACGCCGTTGGCGCTGACGGAGTTCGCGAGCGCTTGCAGCGGCGGGTTGCTCACCCCGGCGGTGGCGAAGGCCAAGTTGGTTTCGGAGTAGTGCCCTTTCGGCGCCAGGTAGGCGGCGACGTAGGTGGTGTTGGCGGCGATCGCCACCGGTTTTGAGAAGCTGACCTGCTGCCAGCCGGAGGCGCTCTCGCCCGTGAAGGTCGCCGATGCCAGCAGGGTCCCGCCCGCGCTCCACAGGCTGCCGATGTGCGTGCCGGTGTTGGCGGCGGCCTTGTAGAAGCGGATGCCCGTGACGTTGCCGGGGACTTCGGATGTGAACTTCACGCCGAGCTGGACCGAATTCGGGTCACCGGAGTCGATTAGCGGCGGCGTCGCGGAGCCGAAGATCGTGTCCGGCGCCGCAGCGGCAGCCGCGGCGTTGACAGAGAGCAGCAACAGTCCTACGGCCAGGACTACCGCGGCTCGTGCCACCGCGAACTCACTTTGTCGTCTGGTCGTGGCAATCCGCGGCATACTTAACGTTGCCGCGGCCAAAGTCAAGCGGTCAGATCAAGTCTTCACTCGCGGCAGGGCCTTGGCGGCGAACCGGATGCCGATCGCACAGGGCGCGGTGACGGCCAAGGCTCGCCCGCCGGCAAGGGGGACGAACGTCGTCGGCTGTCCGTAGGTCCCGCAGTAGGCTGTGCGGCCGCTGACATTGAGCTGCGTGCGTTTGCGGATGTGCCGTTTGATCGCCGCCACGTTGATCGACTCGACCGTGACGGTGATGCGGTTCTTGGCGCCCGCCGGCTGGTAGATGCACGTCGGGCCGAGCCGCGCCTCGACCGGGGTGTCGATCGGCCTGCCGACGATGGCCTGCGCCTCCGCACGGGAGACGAGCGTGCATGGATCGCTCGCGGCGGTCGCTGGGTGGCCGCCGGTGTCCGCAGGATTGTCGTCGTTGATTTCACCGCCGCCCGTCCCGTGCAGCGGCCGATGCGTGACCACTCCGTTGGTCACGACGTCGTGACCAGCCTTTGCGGCTGCGTAGGCGCCGGTTCCGTGGCTGCGCCCTGACCGGCCTGCGCGGTGGCGGAGCGTCGTCGATGATGAGCCGCCGCATGCGGCGATGAGCAGCGCCGCGGCCACGACCTGGATCACGCAGAGCAGCTTGGCGGCGGGTGCAAGGCGAGCGGACATCAACCGCTGGGCTGGAAGTCGACGTCTACCCAGTAGTTGCTCGCTTCCCAGCTGCTGGATGGGAAGACGCTCGTGGCGCTGTAGGTGTACACGCCGTTGGCGCTGACGCTGTTCGCGAGCGCTGACAGCGGCGGGTTGCTCACCCCGGCGGTGGCGAAGGCCAATTCGGTTTCGGAGTAGTGCCCTTTGGGTGCCAGGTAGGCGGCGACGTAGGTGGTGTTGGCGGCGATCGCCACCGGTGTTGAGAAGCTCACCTGCTGCCAGCCGGAGGCGCTCTCGCCCGTGAAGGTGGCCGATGCCAAGAGCGTCCCGCTGGCGCTCCACAGGCTGCCGATGTGCGTGCCGGTGTTGGTGGTGGCCTTGTAGAAGCGGATGCCCGTCACGTTGCCGGCGACTTCGGAGCTGAACTTCACGCCGAGCTCGACCGAGGAGGGGTCCCCAGAGTCGATCGTCTTCGGCGTGGCGGAGCCGAAGATCGTGTCCGTCACCGCCGACGGCGTGACGGCGTTCGAGGCGCTGGACGGCGGGCCTTCCCCGATCGCGTTGCTCGCCGCGACCTTGAACGTGTAGGTGGTGCCGTTGGTGAGCCCGGTGATGGTGGCGCTGGTCGCCGGCGGGGTCCCCGTGATCGTCGTCGCCGTCTTGGCTTCAGTGCCCACATAGGGGGTGATCGTGTACTTGGTGATCTGGCTGCCGCCGTTGGACGGGGCCGTCCAGGTGACCGTGGCCTTTTCGCTTGCGGCCGTCGCGGTGACGCCCGTCGGCGCGGCGGGTGCCGTCGGAGCCGTCGGCGTGACGGCGTTTGAGGGTTCGGAGGCGGGCCCGGAGCCGACCGAATTGGATGCGGTCACCTTGAATGTGTAGCTGGTGCCGTTTTTCAGTTCGCTGACGGTGGCGGTGGTGGCCGGCGGGGTCCCTGTGACCGTCGTCGTGGGCTGCGCTTCTGAGCCGATGTACGGGGTGATCGTGTACTTGGTGACCGCCCCTCCGCTCGACGGCGCGCTCCAGGTCAGGCTCGCCGACCCGGCGCCCGCGGTCGCGGCGACGTTCGTGACCTGGCCGGGGAAGCGACGACGGGCGTGGGTTCGAAGTCGACGTCCACCCAGTAGTTGCTCGCTTCCCAGCTGCTGGATGGGAAGACGCTCGTGGCGCTGTAGGTGTACACGCCGTTGGCGCTGACGCTGTTCGCGAGCGCTGACAGCGGCGGGTTGCTCACCCCGGCGGTGGCGAAGGCCAGATTCGGTTTCGGAGTAGTGCCCTTTGGGCGCCAGGTAGGCGGCGACGTAGGTGGTGTTGGCGGCGATCGCCACCGGTGTTGAGAAGCTCACCTGCTGCCAGCCGGAGGCGCTCTCGCCCGTGAAGGTGGCCGATGCCAAGAGCGTCCCGCTGGCGCTCCACAGGCTGCCGATGTGCGTGCCGGTGTTGGTGGTGGCCTTGTAGAAGCGGATGCCCGTCACGTTGCCGGCGACTTCGGAGCTGAACTTCACGCCGAGCTCGACCGAGGAGGAGTCCCCGGAGTCGATCGTCTTCGGCGTGGCGGAGCCGAAGATCGTGTTCGGCGCCGTCGACGGCGTGACGGCGTTCGAGGCGCTGGACGGCGGGCCTTCCCCGATCGCGTTGCTCGCCGCGACCTTGAACGTGTAGGTGGTGCCGTTGGTCAGCCCGGTGATGGTGGCGCTGGTCGCCGGCGGGGTGCCCGTGATCGTCGTCGCCGTCTTGGCTTCAGTGCCCACATAGGGGGTGATCGTGTACTTGGTGATCTGGCTGCCGCCGTTGGACGGGGCCGTCCAGGTGACCGTGGCCCTTTCGTTCCCGGCCCCCGCGGTGACGCCCGTCGGCGCGGAGGGTGGGCCGGTGGGCGTGACGGCGTTCGAGGCACTGGACGGCGGGCCTTCCCCGATCGCGTTGCTCGCCGTGACCTTGAACGTGTAGGTGGTGCCGTTGCTCAGCCCGGTCACGATGGCGCTCGTTTCCGGCGGGGTCCCCGTGATCGTCGTCGCCGTCTTGGCTTCAGTGCCCACATAGGGGGTGATCGTGTACTTGGTGATCTGGCTGCCGCCGTTGGACGGGGCCGTCCAGGTGACCGTGGCCTCTTCGTTCCCGGCCGTCGCGGTGACGCCCGTCGGCGCGGAGGGTGTGTTGCCGGGTGTCACGGCGTTCGAGGCGCTGGACGGCGGGCCTTCCCCGATCGCGTTGCTCGCCGCGACCTTGAACGTGTAGGTGGTGCCGTTGGTGAGCCCGGTGATGGTGGCGCTGGTCGCCGGCGGGGTGCCCGTGATCGTCGTCGCCGTCTTGGCTTCAGTGCCCACATATGGGGTGATCGTGTACTTGGTGATCGGGCTGCCGCCGTTGGACGGGGCCGTCCAGGTGACCGTGGCCTTTTCGCTCCCGGCCGTCGCGGTGACGCCCGTCGGCGCGGCGGGTGCCGTCGGAGCCGTCGGCGTGACGGCGTTTGAGGGTTCGGAGGCGGGCCCGGAGCCGACCGAATTGGATGCGGTCACCTTGAACGTGTAGCTGGTGCCGTTTTTCAGTTCGCTGACGGTGGCGGCGGTGGCCGGCGGGGTCCCTGTGACCGTCGTCGTGGGCTGCGCTTCAGAGCCGATGTACGGGGTGATCGTGTACTTGGTGACCGCCCCGCCGCTCGACGGCGCGCTCCAGGTCAGGCTCGCCGACCCGGCGCCCGCGGTCGCGGTGACGTTCGTGACCTGGCCGGGGACGGCGACGACGGGCGTGGGTTCGAAGTCGACGTCCACCCAGTAGTTCTCGCTTCATAGGTGCTGGATCGGGAAGACGCTCGTGGCGCTGTAGGCGTAGACGCCGTTGGCGCTGACGCTGTTCGCGAGCGCTGATCAGCGGCGGGTTGCTCACCCCGGCGGTGGCGAAGGCCGAATTCGGTTTCGGAGTAGTGCCCTTTGGGCGCCAGGTAGGCGGCGACGTAGGTGGTGTTGGCGGCGATCGCCACCGGTTTTGAGAAGCTGACCTGCTGCCAGCCGGAGGCGCTCTCGCCCGTGAAGGTGGCCGATGCCAGCAGCGTCCCGCTCGGCGCTCCAGAGGCTGCCGATGTGCGTGCCGGTGTTGGTGGTGGCCTTGTAGAAGCGGATGCCCGTCACGTTGCCGGCGACTTCGGAGCTGAACTTCACGCCGAGCTCGACCGAGGTGGGGTCCCCGGAGTCGATCATCGTCGGCGTGGCGGAGCCGAAGATCGTGTTCGGCGCCGTCGACGGCGTGACGGCGTTCGAGGCGCTGGACGGCGGGCCTTCCCCGATCGCGTTGCTCGCCGTGACCTTGAACGTGTAGGTGGTGCCGTTGGTCAGCCCGGTGATGGTTGCGCTGGTCGCCGGCGGGGTGCCCGTGATCGTCGTCGCCGTCTTGGCTTCAGTGCCCACATATGGGGTGATCGTGTACTTGGTGATCTGGCTGCCGCCGTTGGACGGGGCCGTCCAGGTGACCGTGGCCCTTTCGTTCCCGGCCGCCGCGGTGACGCCCGTCGGCGCGGAGGGTGCCGTCGGAGCCGTCGGCGTGACGGCGTTTGAGGCTGGGGAGGCGGGCCCGGAGCCGTTGGGGTTCGATGCCTGCACCTTGAACGTGTAGCTGCTGCCGCGGTCAACCCGGTGACGGTGGCGCCGGTCGCCGGCGGGGTCCCGATGACCGTTGTGGTCGGCTGCGCTTCAGAGCCGATGTAGGGGGTGATCGTGTACTTGGTGACGGCCCCGCCGCTCGACGGCGCGCCCCACGTCAGGCTCGCCGACCCGGTGCCCGCCGTCGCTGTGACGTTCGTGACCTGCCCTGGGGCAGTGGCGGGGGTGAAGACGGGGTCCACCCAGTAGTTGCTCCCGCCTTCAGCGTGCGTGGGGAAGGTGCTAGCGCTGGTGTAGGAGTAGAGACTGTTCGCGGAGCCGAACGCCCCGCCCATGGGTTCGGCGCTCGCCGAAACCGCGTGCAGGGGCGGGCTGTTGAGGATGTTGCCGCCCGTGGCGGGTGGCGTGTAGAAGTAGTATTCCGATTCGGCGTAGTGACCTTTGGGAGCGAAATACGAGGCGACGTAGACGGTGCCCGGGAAGACGTCGATCGGCGTGGAGAAGTTGACCTGCTGCCAGCCGGATGACGTTTCGCCCGTGAACGTCGCCGTCGCAAGCCGTTCGCCGCTTGTGCTCCACAGGTTGCCGATGTGGGTGCCGGTGTTGGCCACCGACTTGTAGAAGCGGACCCCCGTCACGGTGCCGAAGACTTCCGAGGTGAACTTCACGCCGAGCTCGATCGACTGCGGATCGCCCGTGTCGGGAGTCGGCGGCGTGACGGCGGCGCCCCAGATCGAGCAGGGGCAGGACACCTTGACTTCAACGCCCGTCGAGGGGCTCTCCAGGTTGGCGCTGTCGTCGACGGCGCGCGATTTGATCGTCGTCGTGGGATAGCCGTGCGCAGCCCAGGTGTACGACCATTTGACGGACTGTTCGACCGGCGTTGTGAGGGTCGCGGGATGCCACGTTGTCCCCTTGTCGGTCGAGACTTCCACCCCGGCGACCACTCCGCCGCCGGCGTCTGAGGCCGTACCGGTGATCGTCACCTGGCTGCCGTCCTGGAGCGTTTCACCGGATTTCGGCGAGGTGATCGTCGAGGTCGGCGGGGTCGTGTCGGTGGACTGCGTCGCGGCGACGAGACCGGTCTGGAGCGATCCGGGCTGCGCGCCCATTTCGGCGAGCAGGTTGACGGTGAACTGCTCCATGTTGGGGTCGGGCGGCGTTCGGCCCGGGTCGGTGGATTCGACCTTCCAGGCGTTTTCGTTTTCAAGCCCCCAGGACCACTGCACGGTGCCGGCACCGAACACCAGCGCGCCGCTCGCTGCTCGGTACAGCGTGAGATGGTGCGTGCCAGTGCTGTTTTCGCTGATAGTGGTGCCGTAGTCGGTGAACGACTGCAAGCCGCTGACGGTGGTCGAGGAGAGGTCGAACTCGCCCGCGGGGCGAAAGCCGTTATCGACGTCTTCATCCCACTCGTAGCCAAGCGTGCCAGCTCCGGGCGCGAGCGTGAGCGTTTTCCCCGCTGCAGGTTTGCCACGGCCGTGTTATGCCACAGCCGCAGCTTGCTGTACTGCGAGGGCACCGTGATATCAGACGTCCCCGAGTTTATCTCGAACTGCTGGCCGGTCAAGGCGTTTTCGGGCCGCCCACCGTCCGCGCGCGGGCTGCGCGGATCCCGCCACGCTCCCGTCCACGTCGGCGGATCCTTGGGGTCGACCGGCCCTTCGAAGTGCGTCTCCTTGTATGTCGTAAGCGTCCGGTAAGGCGTGTTCGAGCCTTCGGTGCTGGGCCCCCAACGCGTCTTCCAGAAGACCTCGTTCGCGCTGAAGAACGCCAGGTTCACGCCTGCTTCACGCGCCGCTTCCACGCTGGCGCGCTGCCCCGCCGACCAGTACTCGTCGTGGCCGCTGGAGATGAACATCTTGTGGTTCTTCAGCAGCGCGCCATTCTGATCGACTTCGTCCTCGCTGGTATAGCTCACGTCGTAGCCGTTCTTCTCGAGAAAGCGGATCATCTGATATTCGGCGTAGAAGAGATAGGATGCGCCGCCGTCGGTTACCAGCGATCCGTCGTCCGGCCGGTTGTAGGAGACGGCGTAGGCGCCCTTGTAGGCTTTGGGTTCACCCGGGGGGCAGGCGACCGTGCACGTGTATAGGCTGTTGCCGCCGTAGGCGTTGTAGGCCTCCCAGGTGGCGTCAGAGGTCTGCGGCAGGATCTTCGAATGGCTCGCGTCGTTGCGCACGACGAAGATGATCTGGCTTTTCCCGCCCGTGTCATTGCGCGTGAGGAGAGCGATATAGACCCCCGAGACGGCGTTGCTCGGTACAGACCACTGCGCCGAGACCCCCCAGTTACCGCAGTCGATCAGGCCGGTCGAAGGTTCTTTCAAGCATGCCGGCTGACTCTGCGGCAGTTTCGCGGTCGGCGTTATGCCCGAGGCGACCAGACGGGCACCATTGCCGCCGTAGTAACCGAGCCGCAGGATTTCGATGTGATACGCGCTCGCCGGCGTGTCGATCTTGAAATGCTCCGTTTCGCCGACATCGACGCTCATCGAGGTCGCAAAACCCTGGATCGTCGTGTCGCCCACTTCCTTGACCTGCCAGTTGCTCGGCGCATCACCGGGCAGTGCGTTCTCGCACACGATCGGATTGGGGGCCGATGCGCAGTTGTCTTCCCCTTCCGCCGCCGCCGTCGAGGCGGTGAGCGGCGAGAGCGAGAGGGCAGTCGCCAGAGCCAGGAGCGCGAGCAGGCTGCGTCCTGACGGCGGCGCGTCGCGCTTGCGTGGGCCACCCCGCGCGCATACGCGTCACCAGGCGCCCTTGGCGCTGAGCACGGCCGGCACGGTGCGCATGATGATCTGGAGATTCAGCCACAGCGAGCGACGGCGAATGTATTCGACGTCGAGCCGCACCATCTCCTCGAGGGTAACGTCCGAGCGGCCGTTCACCTGCCAGAGACCCGTCACTCCGGGCTTGACGGCGAATCGGGCGAACCAGTGTGGCGGGTATTGCTCTACCTCGTAGGGGATCGGAGGTCGCGGCCCGACGAGCGACATCTCGCCACGCAGCACATTCCACAGCTGCGGCAGCTCGTCAAGGCTCGAGCGCCGCAGTATGCGACCGCAGCGCGTGACGCGCGAATCCTCGGTCATCTTGTAGCGGGGACCAGGCGCGTCCTGCTCCGGATGCTCCCCGACGATGAGTCCCGTGACGAACTCGCGGTGCTGATCCTCGGTGACCCCATTCTTCATCGTGCGGAACTTGTGGACGGTGAACGGTTGGAGGTTGCGTCCGAGGCGCCGCTGGCGAAAGAGCGCCGGGCCCGGGGAGTCGAGCCTGATCGCGATCGCGATCGCCGCGAGCAGGGGCGCAAGGGCGACGAGCAGGAGCGCCGAGCCGATGACGTCGAGCACCCGGCAGCTCGCGTCCACCAGCCGGCGACCGGGCCGTGGGGCAGCGACCGGCTGCGCGTCGATGTCTGCGCGTGGCACCGTGGCGCGCTGTTCAATTGCGCGAGACGACATAACCCAAGAACGCTTGTGAGCAGCGCTAGCTTGTGTCTTTGTTCGGGACATATAGGGTCTTCGTTCGGAACATATAGGTCCTTACGCGACGCGCGCGAGGACACTCGCCGCGAGCCGCTCGATCACGTAGTCCTGCTGCTCCTCGGTGAGGTCCGGGAACAGCGGCAGCATCAAGGCCTCGCGCGCCGCCGCCTCGGTGTGCTCGAGCGCGGCGCGCCGACCAATCTCCGACGGGTCGGCGTAGGAGGCCTCTTCATGGATCGCCATCACCCCGCGGCGAGTGGCGATGCCGGCGTGCAGCAGGCGTCGCATCAGCTCGGTGCGCCCGACCGGGGCGCCGGGCGCTGATGCGCACGCAGTAGGACTGCCACGTGCGCGTTGCATACGGGGGGTCATAGGGTGCCTCGAGGTATGGGATCTCATCGAGCGCGGCCGTATAGCGCATTCGCGAGCGTGCGCCGGCGCTCGAGAATCCAGTCGAGCGCCTGCAGCTGGCACAGGCCGAGCGCGGCCTGCATGTCCGTCATGCGCGCGTTGAAGCCGCGTTCGGGGTAGGCCTCGAAGACCACGTCGGTGGCGCTGTGGCGCGCGAGATCGGACATGTCCATGCCGTGCGCCCGCAGCCGCCGCAGCCGGTCTGCGACCGCGGGGTCCTGCACGGCGATCATGCCCCCCTCGCCGGTCGTGATCACCTTGCGCGGGTGCAGCGAGAAGCACGCGAGCGAGTCGAGCGAGCCGATCGGCCGCCCCTTGTACTCGGCGCCGATCGCGCATGCGGCGTCCTCGACGATCGCGACGTCGTGGCGCTCTGAGAGCTCGAAGAACGCATCCATGTCGGCTGGCAGCCCGACCTGATGGACGGGCATGATCACCTTCGTACGAGGGGTGATCGCGCGCTCGGCCGCCGCCGCGTCGAGGTTGTAGGTGCGCGGGTCGATGTCCGCGAAGACCGGTTGGGCGCCGCAGTGCCAGACGGCATTGGCGGTCGCGATGAAGGAGAGTGAGGGAACGATCACCTCGTCGCCCGGCCCCACTCCCGATACGTGCAGCGCGAGGGCCAGGGCCGTGGTGCAACTGGTCGTCGCGACGGCCCCCGCGGCCCCCACGCGGGCCGCGAACGCCTCCTCGAACTCCCTCACCCGCGGGCCCTGGGAGACCCAGCCCGAGGCTATCGTCTCGGCCACGGCCGCGCCCTCATCGCCGGTCAGGTGCGGGCGCGTGATCGGGATCTCCGGGCGCGTGATCGGGATCTCCGTCATGACGTCGCCGCGAGCGCCGCAGGTGCGGCTTGCGCGCGTTCGGCGCGCCACCAGTCGACCAGCCGTCGCAGGCCCTCCCGGAGATCGACCTCGGCCTCGAAGCCAAGCAGCTCGCGCGCCAAGCTCGTGTCCGAGAGTCGCCGTGGCACCTTGTTTACGGATCGCTCGGGACCGTATTCGATCGACACTTCCGAGCCCATCACCTCGATCAGCAGGTTGGCGAGCTCTACCAGGCTCGTCTCTATGCCGCTGGCCACGTTGAAGACCACGTCGCTGGAGTCGGTCGTCGCGGCGAGCAGGTTCGCGCGGGCCACGTCGTCGATGTAAACGAAGTCCATCGTCTGTGAGCCGTCGCCGAGGATCAGTGGAGAGTCGCCCGCCTCGATCCGCTCCATCCAGCGAACGAGCACCTCGGTGTATACGCCGTGGATGTCCATCCGCGGGCCGTAGACGTTGAAGTAGCGGAGTGCTACGTAGTCGAGATCCGCCATCGCGTGGAAGCTGCGCAACAGGCCCTCGTTGAACGTCTTGGCGGCGCCGTAGAGCGTGTCGTTCGCGTAGGGATGGTGCAGCTCGTCTGTTGGAAACGCTTCGGCGAGGCCATAGACCGACGCCGAGGACGCCGCCACGACCCTGCGCACCCCCTCGCGCAACGCGGACTCGATGACGTTGTAGGTCCCGTCGACCATGACCTCGAGCCCAAGCCGCGGTTCCTCGGCGCATTGCGTGATCCGCAGGGCGGCCTGGTGGAAGACGACGTCGATTCCGCGCGTCAGCGCGGCGAGCAGCTCGCGGTCGCGGACGTCGCCCTCGACGACCCGGACGGGTCCGTTGGCGAGCGCCCAGGCGAGATTCTTGAGCCTGCCGCGCACGAAGTTGTCGAGAATGACGATCTCCTTCGCGCCGGCCCGCACGAGCTGGTCGGCGATGTTCGAGCCGACCGCGCCCGCTCCACCGGTGATGAGCGCGCGTTCACTGCGCATCGTCGGAACACCCATGGTCAGACAACGATCCTCGACCCGCTGAGTTTTCGCGCGGTCACTCCAATGCTCGCGAGAGGAGCGGCGCTTGGCGGCCGCCCGAGTGCGGTTCTCCGCCTAGCGCAGGCGTATCGGGGAGCGCCCTGATCACCCGCGCCGGGTTTCCGGCCGCGATCACCCCCTCGGGGATCGAGGAGGTCACACGCTGCCGGCACCGATCACCGAGTGGGCGCCGATCCGCACGCCCTTCAGGATGAGGACCCTGTCGCCGACGAACACGTCCTCGGCGAGCTCGACCTCCGCCATCCGCGGTCGACCACCGCGGCGGTGGTCGGTCGCAGGTCGTGAAAGTCGCTGTCGTAGATCGTCACTTCGGACCCCAGCAGGGCGCGGGCACCGATCCGGATCCCCGGTCCCTCGCTCTTGATGAAGGCGTTGTTATTGATCTGCGCCTCGTCGCCGATTTCGATCACCGAATCCGGCGTCGAGGCCTCGAGGTGGCAGTAGCCCGTGTAGAAGGAGGTCGAGGTCGGCCAGCCGAGCTCGACATCGGCGCCGAGGCTGATCGTGCCGTCGCCGAGGAACAGCACCGGCTGCAGGACGAGCGGGGAGCCGCTCACCCTTCGGCAATTCGACAGTGCCCGGTACTTCAGCATCCGGGCACGCTGGGCGAGCTCCGCCAGTCGTGCCCTGGCCCTCAGCACCCTGGCACCTTCAGCACAGCGACACCTCGTCGCCGTCGCCGACCTGCAGGCGCAGCGCGCGAGGCATGGAGAAGTCGCGAAAGATTCGCGCCTGGCGGCCGACGATGCTCGCCACGAGGCGCCCGCCCACGTGGAGCACGCTCGCGTCGGCGAGCACGATCGAGCGCTCGAGCTCGGCTCCTTCGATGCGAACGCGCTCCGCGATCGAAGTGTGCGGACCGATGTAGGAGTCGCTGATCAGCGCGTCGGCGCCAATCATCACCGGTCCGATGATGACGCTCGAGGTCACACACGCCGTGGGATGAATAGCGATGGGCCCCTCAAAGCGATTGTCGTCGTTGG
Organism: uncultured Solirubrobacteraceae bacterium; assembly: GCA_963709885.1. Lineage (GTDB taxonomy): Bacteria > Actinomycetota > Thermoleophilia > Solirubrobacterales > Solirubrobacteraceae > Palsa-744. The sequence continues at coordinate 733,960 of CAVPXY010000004.1, forward strand.
CGGTCGGGGTCGTTTCGGATTCGATCGCGTCGAGCATGGTCCGATTCATGTCAAGCAGGTCATGCGCGTCACCGGTGAAGTGGCGCCACTTGCGCACGACTCGCACCTGAACGCTTCGACCATCCCGGGCGAGCTGCTCCGCGAGGGCCGCGAAGTCGAGCAACTGCGCAGATCGCTTGGGATTCGGCAGCTGCGCCAGAACGTTTGGAGCGAGCAGGCAGGCGCCGGCGACCCCCGGTGTCCCGAATGTCGCGTCGCCGTCGGTAACGCTGAGCAGGCGCTGGGTCACAAGTTTGAGTCGCTTGCCGGGCGGGCCGCCCTGCCCTACCAGCAGCAAGACATCCGGGCCCTCGTCGCGCATCAGCTCGATGAACGACTCGAGCGGTTCCCCGAGCAGGCCATCGGCGCGGTGCAGGATGCAGGGTGCGTCGCCCACGAACTCAGCGGCGGCGAGCAGCGCGTCGCTTTCGTCGCTGCGCTGATCGTGCACGAGGTGGCGGACGGCGATACCCGCCGGCCCCTCGCTCGCGACACCCGCGGCGATCTCGTCGGCGACATCGGCCGGCGCGACGACGGCGGCCTCGACCACGCCCGCCTCGCGCAGCGCGTCGAGGACATGGCACAGAATCGGTCGGTTTGCCACCCGCTGCAGCGACGTGGCGCGGGTCGCACCGAAACACGGTCCCGTCCATGCGGTCCGATGAGGAACTACTATGACCCCCTTACTGAGCACGTCGATCAAACGGATGGCCGGGGCGCGTACTCGCGCGCGCGTACGTTTTTGGCTCCCCACGGTCCGTGGGCGATACGCCACTTTTCGGGTGCACGACGACGCATGGCGGCACGCGGACTGAACCACTCAAGATCAATGAGTAGAGCTTACTGAATTAGCAGTCCTCGTACGCTGCTGCCGGCTCGGCGACCGGTGCAAACCCCTGCGGCACGCCGTTGTCCCGCATCGAAGCCTCCGCCATCTCGACGGCGGCGATGATATCCAGGCCAAGAGCTACGTTCGAGCGGGGCTCCTCCCCGGTGCGGATCGCGTTGGCGAAGTCCTGCAGCTCGAGACGGAGCGGCTCCTGCGGTTGTACACGCGGGATCACCACATCGCCGGTGCGATAGATGAGCTGATGCTCGCCGAAGTTGGAGGGCGGCCCGACGTCCATGCCACGGTCGTAGACACGCACCGGCTCATCAGATTGGGTGTCGTCGTACTGCACCATGCGCTGGCCGCCGACCACAATCATCTGCCGGACCTTGCGCGGCGCCAGCCAGGAGAGCTGCACGTTGGCGGTGGTGCCGCCGGCGAAGGTGAGCGTCATGAACGCGGTCTCGTGCACGCCCTCCCGGAATACGCAGCTTCCCGACGCGGCGACCTCGACGACGGGCTGCTCGAGCCAGTAGAGCAGGATCGAAATGTCGTGTGGCGCCAGGTCACAGACGACCCCGTCGCGCTGGTACTTGCCGAGGTTCATACGCGAGGAGGTGATGAAGTGGATGTCGCCGATGATTTCGGAGCGGATCAGCTCGCGCACGGTGTTGACCGCCGGGCTGTAGATGAACGTGTGGCCCGGCATCAGCGTGAGCCCGGACGCCGTCGCCAGATCGGCCAGCTCGCGGCCGTCGGCCAATCGGGTGGCGAGCGGCTTCTCGACGAGCACATGCTTGCCGGCCTCCAACGCCCGCTTCGCGAGCGGGTAGTGCGTCTGCGGTGGAGTGGCGACGATCACGGCCTCCACGGCGTCATCGCACAGCACTTCGTCGAAGTCGTGCAGGGCGCGGGCGTGCGGGTGGCAGCGGCCAAGCGTGCGCAGCTGGTTCGGGTCGCGGTCGCACAGCGCATGCAGGCGGAACTCGGGCACTTCGGACAGGTTGCGGGCCAGGTTGGGGCCCCAGTAGCCGCAGCCCACGACCGCTGCGCCGAGCGGCGCCGGTCGCGGCAGGATGCGTCCGACCGGCGGCACGTCGGGGTTTGTCGTTCCGTTCAAGGTTGGAGCCTGTACAGTCATCTGCCCGATCAACGCGCCTGGGTGGCCCGGTCTTGCGTGAAGGTCAGCACCGAGTCAAAAACCTGCTCGAGCTCCTCGTCGGTCATCCCGGGAAACAGCGGCAGCGAGCACATCCGCTCCGCCAGCCGCTCACTCACCGGCAGGCTTCCGCGTGCGAGGCCGAGGCCGGCGTAGGCCTCGGTCAGGTGAATCGGCGTCGGGTAGTGGACGGCGGAGGCGATCCCGCGGCGCGACAGGTGCTCGCGCAGCTCGTCACGCTCGTCGCTGCGCACGACGAACAGGTGGTAGACGTGGTCGCCGTCCGCAAGCGGTGCGCTCGCAATTTCGATCGCTCGCACTGCAGCCGCGGTCCTCGAGCTCGGCGAGGAGCCGGGTTCGCAGCCGCGCGCCGAGTCGCCGGCGCTCGTCGTTCCAGCTGTCCAGACGAGTGAGCTTGCGCCGCAGCACGGCGGCCTGCAGCGCGTCGAGCCGCGCCGTCGTACCGACCAGCCGATGGTGGTAGCGCGGCTGCTCGCCGTGTGCGCGCAGCAGCCGCACACGGTCGGCGAGCTCGGAGTCGGAGGTTACGACGGCTCCCCCGTCGCCCCACCCGCCGAGGTTCTTGGTCGGATAGAAGCTGAAGCAGCCGAATACGCCGAAGCTGCCCACGCGCCGCCCGCGATAGCGCGCTCCATGCGCCTGGCAGGCGTCCTCGATCACGTGCACTCCCGCGTCGCGCGTCAGCGACAGGATCGGCTCCAGCTCGACGGTCGCGCCGAACAGGTGCACCGGAATCACGCAGCGTACGCTCGGATCGAGGTTGCGGGCGACGATCTCTGCGGTGATCAGGTGCGAGTCGGGGTCGACGTCCACCAGGCGTGGTGTCGCGCCAACCGCGCTCACCGCCTCCGCCGTCGCGATGAACGAGTTGGTCGGCACGATCACCTCGTCACCGGGGCCCATCTCCAGGGCACGCAGCGCCAGCGTGAGCGCCTCGGTGCCGGAGGAGACGCCGACGGCGAAGTCGGTCTCGCAGTAGGCGGCGAACTCGCGCTCGAAGGCCTCGACCGGCTCGCCGAGGGTGAACGCGCCGCGCTCGGCCACCTCGCGCACCGCGCCCATCAGCTCCTCGAGCAACTCGGGGTCAGCGAAGTCCAGTCGCGTCAAGGGCACCGCGATCGGGCCCTGCGGAGGGCTCGCCGGGCGGAGACTCAGCATGCCACGCCGAGTGGCGTGCTTGCGCCCGTCGACGGCGCCGAGCCGAGCCGTGTGAGTTCCTGTTGGAGCGCTCGCCGTCCACGGTGGTGCAGGCCGTGGATCGAGCTCTCCGACCGACCCATCTGCTCGGCGATCTCCGGCGGTGAGAGTCCGACGACGTGGCGCATGATCATCACGCTGCGCTGCTCGTCGGGCAGAGATGCCAGGGCGGCATGGAGGTCTCGCGCGCGCTCGCGCGCGCCTTCGTCGGCGTGGCTGTCGGCACCGAAGAGGTCTTCGGTGGGCGTCGGGCGACGTCTGCGCAGGTGGTCGAGCGCGACGTTGCGCGCCAGTCGCAACAGCCAGCCGGAGAAGGGCACGCCCTGATCGTGGTACTTGACGATGACCGTGATCAGCTTCATGAAGACCTGCTGCGTGAGGTCTTCGGCCTCCTTGTCGTCTCTCACGATGCTGCGCACGTAGCCGTACACGTTGTCCGAGTAACGGATGTAGAGGAGCCGCAGCGCGTCGCGATCGCCCTCCTTGGCGCGAGCGATCGCCAAGCGCACTTCGCGTACGGCCTCTGGCGAGTCGTCCAGCGTCCTACGTTGACGAAAGCCCGCCTGTCCGTCCTTGACATAGCTTGGCCGCTGATCCTTGACATCAAGGTTTCGGAGCACCCCGTCCTCCCATGTTTGGTTGTGAGCGTTCCCAGGCAAGAGCAATCATGGATAGAGCCCGGGGTTTACACAATGCCCCGAGCCCGGGGTTTACACAATGGCCCGATGTTCGTGAACTGCGTTCAGGGGAATGAACGTGCGCCCAGCCACGTGGCTGTGTGCACCGCCGCTGCAGGCCGACGCAGACCGTCAGCCGCGCGAGCCCAACCGTGTCTATCTGGGGCCGCTGGTCACCGCGCCAGGTCGAACGCCCGCGCGGCCTCGTCGGCCACGTGACGGGCGATCGCCAGCGAGGCGGTGGCTGCCGGGGAGGGCGCGTTGCGCACGTGCAGAGCCCGCTCGGTGGCGGAGAAGACGAAGTCGTCGATGAGCCGGCCGTCGCGGCCCAGCGCCTGGGCGCGGACGCCTGCGAATGAGGGTTCCACGTCCGCCGCTTGAAGCTCCGGCACGTAGCGGGAAGCGGCGTGCACAAAGGTGGAGCGCAGCGCGGCATGGCTCAGCTCGCTCAGCCCGGTGCGCCACCACCGGCCGAGCATCTTCCACGTGCCGGGCCAGGTGAGCGTGCTCAGCACGTCCTTGCGCCGCACCGTCCGCAGGCGGTAGGCGTCGCGCGCGCCCGCGATCAGGGCCGTCGGCCCGATCAGCACCTCGCCGTCGATGTGCTTGGTCAGGTGGACGCCGAGAAAGGGCAGCGCGGGATCGGGGACGGGGTAGATCAGCGAGCGCACCAACTGTCTGCGCTCGGGGACGAGCCGCAGGTAGGCCCCGCGAAAGGGCACGATCCGCGGATCGGAGTCCGCGCCCGCCGCGACTGCCAGCCGGTCGGCCCACGCTCCGGCGCAGAAGATCGCGTGGCCGGCCTCGGTCGCCCCGTGCGCGTGCACGAGGCGCAGCGACCTGTTCTTGGTTTTTACGTCTTTGACACCGCATCGTGTCGCGACCGCACCACCCCCATCAAGCACGTCGCGGGCGTAGGAGCGGGCCACGGCCGGGAAGTCCACGATGCCGGTGCTGGGCGAGTGCAGCCCAGCGATCCCGCGCGCGCGCGGCTCGATCTGTTCGATGTGCGCGGCGTCGATCCGGCGCAGACCGGGCACCCCGTTGGCCTTGCCCCTGCGTTCGAGCTCCTCCAGGCGGGGAAGCTCGGAGGAGTGGGTGGCGAGGATCACCTTTCCGCACCTCTCGTTCGCGACGCTGCGCTCGGCGCAGTACTCGTACAGTTCACGTCCGCCCTCCACGCACAGGCGGGCCTTCAGCGAACCGGGCTCGTAGTAGACGCCTGCGTGGATCACGCCCGAGTTGTGGCCCGTCTGATGCGTTCCAACCTCCGCCTCCCGCTCGAGCACGCACACCAACGCCCGCGGATTTCGCCGGACCAGCTCGCGCGCTACCGCCAGCCCCAGGATGCCGCCCCCAATGACCGCGAGATCACACCTCTCAGGAGCTTGTGCGTCCTGCGGATCAGGGGATGGCACGCGTTGGAAGGCTATCGCGCGAGCGCGCCCGGTCCACCGGGGGCCGTGGCCGCGGCGGCGTTCACCAGGCCGGCCGCATACAGGCGTTCATCGCCGCCGCCGCCCAGTTTGCGTGCGGTGGCGCGGAGCCGTGCGGTGATCTGTGCCGGCGTGGGGTGGCGGCCGAGCACGCCGCTGGCGATGATCAGGGCGGCTGTCGCCGCGACATGAGGTGCCGCCATCGAGGTGCCTTCGTAGCCGGATGGGAAGCCGAAACGGCGGGGCGAGGAGCTCGTGAACGTCATTTGGTAGATGTCCTGGCCTGAGGGCTGTTCGGGGTGGCAGTTGGGATCACCCGGGAGCGGCGCGTCGGGTCCCCCCCCGGGCGCCACGAGCGTGAGTCCCGCCCCATCGTTGGAGTAGGCAGCCAGGCAACCGTGCTCGGTGGTGGCGCCCACGGCGACCACGTCGGGGGCGTGCGCAGGGTAGGCGATCGCGGTGTGTCCCTCGTTGCCGGCCGCCGCGACGACGAGCACGCGGCGTCGGTGGGCGTAGTGGAGGGCTTCGAGCAGCTCGGGGATGTCCGAGGCGGTGACGCCGCTTGAGAACTCCAGGCTGAGGTTGATCACCTGGGCGTGGTGGTTGACGGCGAAGCGCACGCCTTCGGCGATTGTCGAGGCGTCCCCTTCGCCTCCGCTGTTGAGCACCCTCACCGGCATGATGCGAGCGGCGAACGCCAGGCCCGTGAGGCCATAATGGTTGTTGGTGGCCTCGGCGATCGTCCCCGCGACGAAGGTTCCGTGGCCGTTACGGTCGTCGGGGAAGCGATTGTGCGAGACGAAGTCGTACCCTTGGACGAACCCGTAGCGCGAGAAGTCGGGGGAGCGGCGAAAGGGGCCGCGGTTGGCGAATGCGACGCCGGTGTCTAGAACCGCCACGATCACACCCTTCCCGCCCGAAGCGTGATCGGCGGCGACGTTCGCCCAGGCTTCCGGTGCGTTCACGCCGAACGTGCCGGCGAAGTTCCACTGCAGCAGCTGCCAGGCGCCCGGCGCGCCGCCGGTGCCAGGGTCGTTGGGGATCAGCCCGCCGGAGGTGTGGGCGACGTAGTCGGGGACGGCCCACAGGACGTTGCGCTGTTTGCGTAGGCGGTGCAGGGCGGTGATGACCCCGACTCCGGGTCTGAGGTGCAGCAGCCTGGTATCCGCGGCGACCGCGACGGGGTCGATTCCACCGCTCGCCCGCACCACGGCGGCCCGGGCCTGCGGTGGCGTGGCGGTTGCGTACTTGACCAGCACCTCGTCGTGCGCGTAGGCACCGGCAGTGGCAGCGTCAGCTGCGGGGGTGGGTACACAAGTGCCAATGGCTGCCAGCGCGATACAGGACGCGGCGAGCGCCACTCCTCGCCGGACGCGAGCCAGACGGGGAGATGGAGGGAGGAAGCGGTGGGGCATGAGTTTTCAGCAATGATGGTGTGCCGCCGCGGCTGCGCCGGGTGCATTCACTCTCGCAGAGCCGCGGCCAGACCAATGAGCGAGCGCTTCTTTCCACGCGATGACTACTTCATGCGTCTGGCCCTGCGAGAGGCCGGGCATGCCCCGGAACACGACGATGTGCCGATCGGTGCGGTGGTTGTGCGCGATGGGGAGGTGGTGGCGGCGGCGCACAACGAGCGCGAGCTGCGCCAGGATCCAACCGCTCACGCCGAGCTCATCGTACTGCGCGAGGCGGCTCGGGCCGTGGGCAGCTGGCGGGTTCTCGACTCGGTGATCTACGTGACCCTCGAGCCGTGCACCATGTGCGCGGGTGCGATCGTGCTCGCGCGCGTTCCACGGGTCGTGTACGGAGCGTCCGACCCGAAGGCCGGGGCGTGCGGCAGTGTGCTGGACGTGCTCTCAGAGCCTTGCCTGAACCACCGCCCCGAGGTGGCCGGGGGTCTCCTGGCGCGGGAGTGCGGAGAGCTTTTGAGCGGGTTCTTCGCGTCGCGGCGTAAGCCAGAGCCGTGAGGAGTCACGGCTCACAGGAGATCTCCGGGATTGAGATCGCCTCTCCGGCGGGCGATGGGGAGAAGAAGATCATCTAGCCTTGCACGGTCGCCCAGGAGGGGTGGCAGAGCGGTTGAATGCGGCGGTCTCGAAAACCGTTTCGGGGGAGATTCCTCCGACGAGGGTTCGAATCCCTCCCCCTCCGCTATGTGATGTGTCGGGACATCGGAGACAGATGTCTCGGGACATCGTAGACACCTCAAGCGTGCGTGAGGGGCTGGTAGTTGCGGCTGGGATCTAGGGTCAGCTCGCGGATCAGCTGGCCGTCGAGGTCGATTACACGGATGCTTTGATCGGCAATCAGGAGCTTCACCGAGCGGCCCTTGTGGGCCCTGCCGAGGCCGATTTTGTGGGTCTCCTCGCCGTTTGGGGGTGAATCTGGTCGTGTGCCGGGCGTCAGCCCGGACCTGATCGCTGCTTGAGCGGGGCGCGGCCGGTCGGGTCAAGCGCGCGAAGTGCCTGCATCTGTACGGGTGCGGGTGAGGTTCAGGGCACCGCTGGCCGCGCTTGACGCGGGCGGGCGGCTCCGCTACGCGCGCCTTTCAGAAGTTGCGCAGGTTGTGAGGCACGCCGCCGCCCTTGCCCGGCAGGCTGCTGGCTGCCAAAGGTCAGCGACTTGCGAAGGAGGACGACATGCGTGCCACCACGGCATTCAAGCGGCTGCTGCGCCTGCCCGGGGCGTCGGTGATCGACATCGGCTTCGGCCGCGAGGGGGTGATCGTGACCGTCAAGCTCAGGCGCCGGCGAAGGGTGTGCTCGCGCTGCGGGCAGACCGGCTCGCATCTGCAGGTCCACGACCGGCGCATCAAGCGCTGGCGCCACCTGGATCTCGGGTCCGCTCGCTGCGTGATCGAGTGCGAGCTGCGCCGGCTGCGCTGCGCAGACTGCGGCGTGCACCTGGAGGCCGTGCCGTGGGCCAGGCCCGACGCCCACCACACGCGAGACTTCGAGGACGTCGTCGCCTGGCTTGCCCAGCAGATGGCGAAGACCCCGATCGCCGGGCTGTTGCGGATCGCCTGGGACACGGTCGGGCAGATCGTGCAGCGGGTCGTCGCAGAGCACTTGGATGAGGAGCGCCTGCACGGCCTCGTCGCGATCGGCGTCGAGACGGTGTGCGCATAGTGCGCGTGAAGCCAACGCGACGTGCGACTCGCTGGTTGTGACGCATCCGTTCCATCCGCTGCATGGGCAGCGGCTGGCGATCCTGTTTGAGCGCCGATTGCCGGAGGGGAGGTTGTATGTGTGTGAGGGCGGGCCGCTGGGCTCGATCGGCTTGGCGGAGGACGCGACTGACCGGGCGCCGGCACCAGCTGCGTCGCCTCTGACAGGCGAGGTGTTGGCCGGGTTGGTCGAGGTGGTGGCTGCGATCGGCTCTCGCCAGGTCTGGGGAAGGATTCGTAAGCCTGTGCGCGAAACAGGTACAGGCTCATGACTGAGGGCACTGACCTTCAAGGGTTGAGTGTGCGGCAGTTGTGCGCGCGGCGAGGACGTCTGGCGGCGGCGCTTACGCGACCGGAGGCGACGCTGCCGGGCGCGCTGGTGCGTCAGAGACGGCGCTGCTCGAGCAGTGGGTGTCGGTGTCACCGCGGCGAGTTACACGGCCCGTACCTGTACCTGGCGTTCTACGGCGATGGGCGCAACCGGACGCTATACGTGCCCGCCGTACTGGAGGCGGTTGTCGAGGAGCACGTGAGCGTCACGCACCGCAACGATGCCGTGCTTGGGGAGATCGCTCAGATCAACGTCGAGCTGCTGGGTCGGCGGGCGCTCGGGTGATGGCTCATGTCAGCCATCGGCGCCCAAGCGGTCGCTGCGGTGGCCAACATGGTCGAGGCGGCGCTATCGGCAGGAGCGGTCGATGAGCACGATGACGATCGGCACCTCGGTGAAGATCACCGGCGAGCACCGGGAGCGCCTGGCGGTGGTCTATGTGCGCCAATCGACGCTGGCGCAGGTGCGCGATCACGGCGAGTCGACGCAGCGCCAGTACGCGCTGAGCGAGGACGCCGAGAGGATGGGCTGGCCGGCAGAGCGGGTGCTGGTGATCGACGCCGATCTGGGCATGTCGGGCCGCGGCGGCTCGGCGCGGGCCGGGTTCAAGGAGATGGTCGGCCGCGTGTGCTGCGGCGAGGTCGGCGCGGTGTTCGGCCTGGAGGTCTCGCGGCTGGCGCGCTCAAGCGCGGATCTGCAGCGGCTCTTGGAGTTGTGCAGCCTGACCGACACGCTGATCGTCGACGGCGACGGCGTCTACGATCTGGGCTTGTTCAACGACCGTTTGCTGCTCGGGTTGAAGGGCACGATGTCCGAGGCCGAGTTGCATCTGCTCGCCGGGCGGCTGCAGGGCGCGCGGCGCGCCGCCGCCGCGCGCGGCGAGCTGCGCTTCCCGCTGCCGGTCGGCTACGTCTACGACGAAGACGGCGAGATCGTGCTGGACCCCGACGAGGAGGTGCAAGCGGCCATCGCCGACGTGTTCGCCTGCTTTGAGCAGACCGGCTCGGCGTATGGGGTCGTCGGCGCGTTCGCTGAGCGGCGGTTCCCCGCGCGCGCCTACGGCGGCGCGTGGGCCGGACGGCTGCGCTACGGCCGGCTGACCCACAGCCGAGCGCTGACAGTGCTGCGCAACCCCGTCTACGCCGGCGCGTATGTGTTCGGTCGCCGTCGCAGCCGCCGCCACGTCGAGCCGGACGGCACTATCCGCTCAAGGACTACGCTGCTGCCGCGCGAAGACTGGGGTGTCGTGATCCACGATCACCACCCTGGCTACATCACCTGGGAGCAGTTCCTGCGCAACGAGCAGCGGCTCCAGGCCAACCGCACCTACGACGGCGCGCGACCGGCGCGCGAGGGCTCAGCACTGTTGCAGGGCATCGTCCGCTGCGGCTGTTGCGGGCGGTCGATGGCGACCTTCTATCGCGACGGCAAGCCCGGCTACGACTGCTCCTACAGCCGCGCCGACCGGGCCGGCACGCCGGGCTGTCGCAGCGTGATGGGCGAAGCGATCGAGCAAGCCGTCGTCGAGCGGCTGCTGGCCGCTGTTGCGCCCGAGCAGATCGCGCTCGCCCTGAAGGCGGCCGACGCGGTCACTGACCGGCGCTCCCGTTCTACCCGGGCGGTCGAGTTGCGCGCAGAGCGCGCCCGCTACAACGCCGCCCGCGCCGAGCGCGCGTTTCACCAGTGCGACCCCGACAACCGTCTGGTCGCCCGCAACCTTGAGAAGCGCTGGGAGGAGAAGCTGCGCGAGCTTGCCGACGCCGAGGCAGAGCTCGCGCTCAAGGCCGCCGAGGCGCCGCCGCCCGCCCGCACCGACATCGAAGCGCTCGCCCGAGACCTGCCGGCGCTGTGGGCCGCGCCCAGCACCTCGCACCGCGACCGCAAGCGGCTGCTCCGCGCGCTCATCAACGACCTCACGCTCACCTCCGATCCCGACCAACCCGAGATCCGCGTCGGCATCCACTGGCGCTCGGGTGCCTCGGAAGAGCTGACCGTCATACGGCCCACTGCCGCCCGCACCGCACGCGCGGCGATCGTTGGCGACTTGCTCCGCCAACTCGGCCCCACGCACACCAACACAGAGCTCGCCGACCATCTCAACCGGGCCGGTCACGTGACCGCCAGCGGGCGCCCGTTCGACGAGGACAACGTCCGCTGGCTGCGCTGGCAGCACCGCATCCCGTCCCCCTCGCCGCTCCACGAGAACGAGCTCGGAGTCCACGAACTCGCCCAACGCCTCGACGTCGGCGACCACGTCATCTACAAATGGATCCAGCAAGGCAAGCTCGCCGCACGCCGCGCTGGCCGCCGCCGGCTCGCGATCCCCTTCAACGACGAGATCGACGCCGCCTGCCGCGAACGACTCACCAACTCACCCCGAACCCGATACCGAAACCAAGAACTCGTTGCAGGAGGTGCAGAATGAAGGCACCGTCGATGAGATCTCCTACCGCCGCCATCAGCGCTATCTCACCTCGGTCGTCGACCACCACTCCGGGGCGATCGTGTGGTGCTCGCCCGGGCGCAACGCCGAGACGCTCAAAGAGTTCTTCGACCTCCTCGGTGAGCGCAAGAGCTCGATCCGTGCGGTCTCGATCGACATGTCCGGCGGCTATGAGAAGGCGATCCGAGAAGCGATCCCGCGGGCCGAGATCGCCTTTGATCCGTTCCATGTGGTCAGACTCGCCCAGCGCGCCGTCGACCAGGTCCGCCGCGATGAGTGGAACGCGCACGAAGCGCTCGCACACAGCCAGGGGACGCTGGATCAAGGGCACCCGCTGGTCGCTCTTGAAGGCGCCCGCCAAGCAGAAACCCGAGCAGCTCGAGCTCCTCGCTGAAGTGCAGGACACCAACAAGGCGCTCTACCGGGCGTTCCTTCTGAAGGAGGAGCTGCGGCTGCTCTACCAGCTCGAGCGTCCCGCGCTCGCGCCAGCTCACCTCGACGCCTGGCTGGCGTGGGCATCGAGATCGAAGCTCGAGCCGTTCGTCAAGCTCGCGCGCACGATCCGCCTGCACCGCCACGGCATCCTCGCCGCGATCCGCCTGCGCCTCACCAACGGGCGCCTCGAGGGCCTCAACAGCCGCATCCGCCTGATCTCACACCGCAGCTTCGGCTTTCACTCCGCCGCACCCCTCATCGCGCTCATCTACCTCTGCTGCTCAGGGATCACGATCGAGTTGCCGCGATGAACTTTCACCCCCAAATGGACCGGAGCGCCTATTTTCATCCGCCGCGGGGCGGCGCGCCGGCGAGGGGAGCTAATGAGTTTTCGAGAAGCTGACGCCATCGAAAATTGGCACAAATGCGGAACCTAGTTCGTTCGTGGTTACTACTACTTCGCCGTCCGTCTTGACGGCCACGACTATGCCGGTGGCAACCGTCGTGCCGTCGCCAATCCATATCAGCTTCTTGAACGTCGGCTGCGCCACCGAGGGAAGTGTGAACAGTAGCGATCCTGGCATCTTTTTCGCGGTGAGTTTGAGCACCCCCGTCAGATAAACGATGTCGCCACTGACCGCGTACTTGACCGGCGCATATTCACCGCCGTAGTTCTCCACTTGTTCGCCAAGTTCGACTTCTTCCCAATTCAGTTGGGCCACTTTGCCTTCCGGCCCTTCTTTCCCTGCTTCTCCGGTCGCTCCGGTCGCGCCTGAGGCTCCGGTTTCTCCGGTCGCACCGGCTCCGGTCGCTCCGGTCGCTCCAGTCGCGCCGTTGGCTCCGGTTTCTCCGGTCGCACCGGCTCCGGTCGCTCCGGTCGCTCCGGTCGCGCCGGTCGCGCCAACTCCGGTCGCTCCAGTGGTTCCCTGGGCTCCACTTTCTCCGGTCGCTCCGTGGGCTCCACTGTTCCCGGTCGGCCCAGTTGCTCCCGTCACTCCTTGGGCTCCAGTTGCTCCCGTGGCTCCGGTTTCTCCGGTCGCACCGGTGGTGCCGTTGGCTCCGGTCGGGCCGGTGGCTCCGGTCACGCCCGTGGCTCCGGTCGGACCGGTGGCACCTGTCGCGCCCTTGGCTCCGGTTTCTCCGGTCGCTCCAGACGCGCCCTTGGCTCCAGTTTCTCCGGTCGCTCCGGTCGCTCCCTGACCTCCGGTGCTCCCGGTCGCTCCAGTCACTCCGGCCTCTCCCTGACCTCCAGTGTTCCCCGTCGCACCGGTCGATCCGGCTCCAGTGTCCCCGGTCGCTCCGGTCGCTCCCTGGGCTCCAGTGTTCCCGGTCGCGCCGGTCGCTCCAGTCACTCCCTGGGCTCCAGTCGTGCCCTGAGCTCCCGTGTTCCCGGCGGCTCCGGTGCTCCCGGTCGCTCCTTGGGCTCCAGTGTTCCCGGTCGCTCCAGTCGCTCCCTGAACTCCGGTGTTCCCGGTAGCGCCGGTCGTTCCCTGACCTCCAGTGTTCCCGGTCGTACCGGTCGCTCCGGTCGTTCCCTGAACTCCGGTGTTCCCGGTGGCGCCGGTCGCCCCCTGACCCCCAGTGTTCCCGGTCGCACCGGTCGCACCAGTGTGTCCGGTCGTTCCCTGACCTCCAGTGTTCCCAGTCGCTCCGGTCGCTCCGGTCGTTCCCTGACCTCCGGTGTTCCCGGTCGCACCGGTCGTACCGGCTCCGGTCACTCCGGTGGCTCCAGTCACTCCGGTGGCTCCGGTCACGCCGGTCGCTCCAGCGGCACCGGTCGCGGCGGCTCCGGTTGCGCCGGTGGCTCCGCTGGCTCCGGCTGGGCCGGTGGCACCGGTCACGCCGCTGGCGCCGCTTGTGCTCCACGACAGCCGTATTTCGCCACCCTTGCACTTAGACGTCTTCGTAACGATGCGGATCGTGCCCCCCCTCTTTTGGCAGACCGAGATGGTCGCCGCGTCAGCCTGAGGAGCCGCGGCGACCATGGCGAGCAGCAGCGCTCCGGTCGCGACGAGCCCGGCTGTCGCGCGCCGGCTGGTGAGGGTGGACATAGGGATCGACTCCTTCCTTGTGTTTAGGCCGGGACCCGTTCGGGGTCCGCGCCTGGCCCGTCTCCTGTCCGAACAACGTTTTCAATCTCGCGATTCTTTCCGCTCAGCGGAATGGCGTATCGCAACTCGGCCCCTGGCGTGTCGCGCGTCGGCCTCGAATGCGTGCAGGCAGTGGCGGCCGCAGAAGTAGTAGCCGTCGCCGGCGAAGCCCATCCGTAGGGCCTCGGCGCGGTCGACCTTCATGCCGCACACCGGGTCGGTGGCGCCGCGGCGTATGGTCAGCGTGAAGAGGGCGCCGAAGACGACCGCTCCGAGCACGTTCGTGATGAGCTTGTAGTTGGGCTTTATCGCCCCGAAGATCTCCGCGCGGCTCGGGCGGACTTGCGGTATGAGCCCCGCTGCGCTGAAGAGCACGTCGACCACGAGTGCGGCGAGCACGATGGTCACGAACATCAGGGCGGTGATCCGCAGCGCGAAGGCGTTTCCGTAGTACTTCCGATAGATCAGGATGATCGGTACGACGATGAGGTCGGCGAAGATGAACGCGATCACGCCTCCAAAGCTGATGCCGCCCGACCACAGCACGGCGGCGATGGGCACGTTGCCGACCGAGCAGACGAAGCTGAGGACGGCGATGATCGGGCCGACGATCACGTTCTCCAGCAGCCGCAGCCCGGACGGGGCGTCCGTGATGAAGAGGCTGTTGAAGAAGTCATTGCCGAGCAGGCCGATAAAGCCCGCGAGGATGAACCCGAGCGTGATCTCCTTCCAGACCATTGACCAGTCGTTGCGGAAGTTGTGCGCGACATCCGACCAGGCGTCGATCGAGGTCAGCCGCTTGCGGAGCGACACCTGCCTCCCGGCCGACTGGTGCTGGTGCCCAGAGTCGGCCGCTTCGGCGTGCCTTCGAGCCTGCCCTTCGAGGCGCTGTGAGACGAAGCGGCGCAGCAACATGGCCATGATGGCGATGAGCAGCAGCCCGCCGACGAACTCGGCGAGGGTGAACTGCCATCCAATCAGGACCCAGATGACGATGCCGAGCTCGAGCACGAGGTTTGTCGAGGCGAATTGGAAGGTGAGCGCGCTGGACGCAGAGGCTCCCTTCTGGAACAGCGACTTTGCGATCGCAATAGCCGCGTAGCTGCACGAGGACGAGGCGGCTCCCAGCCCGGTGGCGAGGCCGATCGAGCCTGCACCCGAGCTGCCGAGGGCGTTCTGGATGCGCTCTCTGGGCACCCATGCCTGCACGATCGCGGATATGGCGAAACCGAGCACGAGCGCCCACCAGACCGCCCACGCCATCAGGAAGGCGTTTGAGATCCCATCCCAAAGGGTGTTGAGCACACCCGTCAGGGCGCCCGGCCGCCCTGGCTGCCAACTGCGCTCTCGACCAAGCGGCGGCCGTCCTTGGTGAGACGGTACATCGTCATCTTGCCCTGCCTTCGGGCCGAGACGATGCCTGCGCTCTTGAGCACTTTCATGTGATGGGAAGTCAGGTTCTGTGGTCTCTCGGCGATCCAGGAGAGGTCGCAAACGCAAAGCTCGCCTCCGTCCTGCAGTGCCGAAGCGAGTCCCAGCCGCATCGGGTCGCTGAGGGCACGAAACCGGTCAGCCAGAACGCCGGCGGTCTCAGCATCCAAGCGCGCTTCGCGTAGAGCGAGCCCTTGTCGCTCGTCTATGTGGAGCAGGTCGCCGTGCGTAGGGGTCATATCTACATACTAATACACGTTAGGATGTATCGCGCCGCGTTGTCCGGGTCGCCGCCTTGCCGGGTCGCCGTCTGCCAGTGAGGTCCGAGGTCCGTGACGCGCTGTAGATGGCGATCGGGCTCGCCCGACTGCTGGGTCGTGGCGCCGGCGGGGCTTCGTCCAGTGCCGGGTCAGCCGGCGCGCTCGCGCAGGAGCTGCTTGTAGGCGTCGGCCACGATCGGAATGCGCAGGCGCGGGGCGCGGCGCAGGATGAAGAACGCGGCCCGCAGGTGGGGGCGGTCGATGACCACCACCGGCTTGCGTCCGGCGGCGGCACGCACGATGGCGCGGGCGACGTAGTCGGCGGACATGGCCTTCTCGGGGGCCACGCCGCCCGTGGGCCCCCACTCGTGCTCCTCGGTCAGCTGGTCGGTGCGCACGTCGCCCGGGCAGACGACGGTGGCGCGCACGCCGCTGCCCGCGAGCTCGTGTGCGAGTACCTCGCCCAACCCGACCATCGCCCACTTGCTCATGCAGTAGGAGGCGTAGGACGGACCGCCGATCAGCCCGAGCTCGGAGGAGACGAGCACGATCCGCCCGTAGCCGCGCTCGCGCATGCCGGCGAGCACGCTCTGGGTGAGCCAGATGGCGGCGCCCGCGTGAAGGCGGTAGCTCTGCTCGAAGTCCGTCGGGGTCACGTCCTCGACGAACGCGCGCCGCAGTACGCCCGCGCAGCTCACGAGGACGTCGATGGGCCCGAGCGCCGCGCTCACCTCGCCAACCGCCCTCGCGCATTCCGCCGGGTCGGTGAGATCCGCTGCCACGACGTGGCGCTTTCCCGGCACTTCGGGCGCCGCTGCGGCCAGCCGTTCAGCGCTGCTGGCGACGAGGCCAACCTGTGCGCCGAGCGAGGCGAACCGGCACGCGGTGGCCAGGCCGATTCCCCGTGAGGCGCCGCTCACCAGCACCGTCCTCCCCGAAAAGTCCGAACCCATCGACGACACCTCCCGCGCTGGAGTCACGCCGCCCGTCGCGGGACGCGGCCGAGCGGGACGCGGCAAGCTATCAGCTACGGTCCCCGACGATCCCGCGGCGCAGCCGGTGCACGCGGCGAAGCTCCTCAACGGCCTCGTCGATGCCCCCGAGCGCGCCGTGTCCTGCGTCCCCGAGGAGCTCCGGCTCCACGCGGTGGCGCACGAGCTCGCCGGCGATCGCGTCGACGCGCTGGGCGCTCGCCCCCGGGCGTGAGCTCACGACGCGCTCCAGTCGTGGCCCACCGAAGAGCAGCCCCACGCCGTCGTCGAGCGCCCAACCCCCGGGCATCGTGCCGTCCCGGACCGCCCCGAGCCATACGGGCAGGCGCTCGGGCTCGCCGTCGGCGTGGACGGTGAGCGAACCGTCCAGCAGTCCGAGTCCGGAAAGCGGTTCCGGCGGACCGCTTGACCGCGTGATGCCCGCCTGGAACCAGCACATCGCCCCGGCGCTCAACCCTGCGAGCACGGCCCCTCTTCGCCAGGCCTCGACGAGCAGGCGGTCGAGTTCGTGCGCCCGCCAGATCGCGAGCATGTTGCGCATCGATCCTCCACCGACGTAGACGATGTCCGCGTCGAGCACGACCTCCTCCAGCGGGCGCTTGGAGTCTCGGAGTCGGAACAGGGACAGGTACTCCGGCACGCACGTGCGATCGGCGAACCGCGCCTTGAACGCGTTGATATGCGCCGTGGTGTCCCCCGAAGCCGTGGGCAGGAACAGCACACGAGGCTCCTTGATGCGCGCCAGGCCGAGCACGAAGTCGTCGAGCAGCGGGTTGGTCGGCTCCATCGTGAAGCCGCCGCCGCCCATCGCGAAGATCAGCCGATCCCCGATGTCCACTGCTCCTGCGGGGGTCACGCGGCGAGTTGGGGGGCTCGCTCGGAGGCAGGTGCGCCCGGGCCCCGCGGGGTCCCGGCGCCCCCAAGGTAGGCGACGGGCAGAGGGGTCTCGACGACGACGTCTCTGGCCGACCTCACCCGGAAGGCGCGGCCGTCGGGACGCGAGCTCACGGCCCCCGCCAGGCGGGTGGAGCGGAAGTGCAGCGCCACGCCATCCTCGGCGGCGAACCCCGGGCGCATGCCGTCGCCGACGAAGCGGTGGTACTCCTCGCGCCTGGCGGGCTCGGCGTCGTAGTGGACGCAGTTGGAGTACGGCAACAGGCCCAGACCCTGCACGCACCGCGGCGCACCGTGGAACGCGCTCAGCGCCTCTGCGAACCAGCACAGCGATCCGGCGGAGGGCCCGCACAGAATGACTCCCTTGCGCCACGCCCTGCGCAGGATGCCGTCGAGTTCGTGCGCGCGCCAGGCGCCGAGCATGCTCACGACGTTGCCGCCCCCGACGTAGATCAGATCCTGAGCCAGCAGATGCGTCGCCAGGTCGTCCTCGACCCCGCCCGTGCCCTGGTCGCGGCGAAACAAGGACACATGACTGGCATCGCAGTCGGGGGAGAAGCGGCGGTAAAAGCGCACCACGTAGTGGTCCGCATCGCCCGAGGCGGTGGGCAGAAAGCAGACGCGCGGGCGTGGGGCGTCAGTCAGCGACAGCACGTACTCATCGAGCAGGGACCCCTCTCTCTCCATCGAGAAGCCCCCGCCACCCAGGGCGACGATCTGGGGGGTCCTGTATCGCATGGCTCGCTTCCCTCGGCGTGGTTGGAACACGGGACAACGTGCCCGAGCATGGTGCTTTCACGGCCCGACCGGTATGGACCCGCGTCCGAGTTCGCCCGTTCGGCGATCGACCCGTGTCCATAGATCGACCCGCGTCCACAGATCGACCCGCGTCGACAGATCTACCCACATCCACAGATCGACCCGTGTCCACAGATCGACCCGCGTCCACAGATCGAGCCGTGTCCACAGATCGAGCCGTGTCCACAGATCGAGCCGTGTCCATAATCGACATACAGTGTCCATCGATGACCGGAGAGTCCGATCGCCTGGCAGCTGCACGGATGGGCGAGCCTGCGATATCGCTCCGTGGGGTGGTCAAGCGCTACGCCTCGATCGTGGCAGTGGACGGCCTCGATCTCGAGGTGCCCACGGGGGTGTGCTTCGGCCTGCTCGGGCCAAACGGGGCGGGGAAGTCGACGACGATGCGGATGCTCACCGCGCAGGCGCTCGCCGATGCGGGCGAGCTCACGGTGCTGGGGAACGAGCTGCCGCGGCAGTCCAAGCAGGCGCGCCTTGAGATGGGGGTGGTGCCCCAGCTCGACAACCTCGACGTCGAGCTGACCTGCCGGCAGATACTCACGGTGTTCGCCCGCCTGTACAGGGTGCCCGGGTCCGAGCGCAGGGAGGCCGTGGATGCGGCGTTGCGGCTCGCCAATCTCAGCCAGCGGGCCGACACGATCGTGAAAGAGCTCTCAGGTGGTATGCGCCGCAGGCTGCTGGTCGCGCGTGGGCTCATCCATGAACCGCGGCTGGTGCTGCTCGACGAGCCGACGGTGGGGCTCGACCCGCAGGTGCGCCAGGAGCTGTGGTCGTTGATCGATGGTTTGCGGATGAGTGGGGTGACGGTGCTCATGTCCACGCACTACATCGAGGAGGCCGAGCGGCTGGCCGACGTCGTGGCGGTGATGTCGCGGGGGCGGATCGTCGCGCGGGGGAAGCCGGCCGAGCTCGTGCGCGAGCACGCGGGGGAGCAGGTGCTCGAAGTGTATGGGCCGCCCGCTCGACTGGCGGAGGTGTCAGAGCTCGTGGCGCGGGAGGGCTGGCAGAGCCGCCGCAGCGGGCCGGCGCTGGCGATCATGCGCGCGGAGTCCCTCGACGGGAAGGCACCGGAGGGCGTGCGCCGCCCGGCCAACCTGGAGGACGCGTTCGTGGCGTTGACGGGAGAGGAGATCGAATGAGCGCGCCCGGCGCAGCACCTGCAGTCGAGCCGGTCGCCCGGACGGTCAAACGCCTCGAGCCCGCGGCGCTCGCGGGGGTGATGAGCCGCGACGTGGTGATATTCAGCCGATACTGGAAGGCCACCACGTTCTCCTCGGTGGTCCAGCCGACGATCTACCTGCTCGCCTTCGGGCTGGGCGTGGGGCTGCTCGTGCCCCGCGTGGGGAACCACCCGTACGTCGAGTTCGTGGCGACGGGCGTGGTGGCCACGGCGGTGCTGTTCTCCTCGGCCTTCCCGGGGATGTTCAACACGTTCGTGCGCTGGCAGTTCCAGCGCACGTACGACGCGATGCTCGCGGCGCCCGTGGATGTGGAGGAGCTGATCACGGCCGAGGTGCTGTGGATATCGCTGCGTGCCGGCGTATACGGCATGGCGCCGCTGTTGGTGGGGTTCGCATTCGGCCTGCAGCCGGTGCCGGGGATGCTGCTGGTGCCGTTCATCGGCTTTCTGACGGGCTTCGGCTTCGCCTGCTTTGGCGTGGCCATCGCCGCGGTGGCGAAGACGATCGACAACTTCAACTACGTGACGAGCGCGGTGCTCACGCCGCTGTTCCTCGTGGCGGGGACCTTCTTCCCGATCTCGGCCCTGCCCGTGGGCGCGCGGGTGGCCGCGCAGTTCAACCCGCTCTACCACTGCAATCAACTCGTCCGCGACGCCTCCTTCGAGGCGCTCGGTCCGGCCGACCTCTACCACGTTGCGGTGCTGCTCGCGTTCGCGGTGCTGATGTGGCGGCTGGCGATCTCACAGCTCGGCAGACGGCTGATCGACTGACCCTCCGGGGCCCTTATCGAGCTTTAGGCTCCTCTCACGCTGCTCCTACAGGCAACGACGATGCTCCACCAATGAGCTTTTCCTGGGAGACACGTTCGGCCGCCCCCGCAACGACGTCTGTGGCGCCGGTCGCCACACCTTTCGGCAATGCCTGGCTTGCCCGGGCCCGGGCGAGGGCCGTCGCGGTGCGCCGTCCACGGCCCGAGCTGCTCGCGCTGATCGCCCTCGCCGGCGTGCTGAACCTGTGGGCGCTGAGCCGAAACGGGTGGGCCAACGACTACTACAGCGCGGCCGTGCGCTCGATGAGCTCGAGCTGGCATGACTTCCTGTTCGCCTCGCTCGACAAGAGCGGTTTGATGACGGTGGACAAGCCGCCGCTGGCACTGTGGGTGCAGTCGCTGTCGGTGCGGATCTTCGGGTATCACCCGCTGAGCGTGCTCGTGCCGCAGGCGCTGATGGGGGTGGCGAGCGTGGCGCTCGTTTACGATCTGGTGCGCCGCCGTTTCGGCCGGGTAGGCGGGTTCGTGGCGGGGCTGGCGTTGGCCGTCACCCCGATCACGGTGGCGATCTCGCGGCACAACAATCCCGATGCGCTGCTCGTGCTCTGCTGCGTGGCGGCGCTGTGGTTCGCGGTGCGGGCGCTGGAAGACGGGCGCACGCGCAGGCTCGTGCTCGCCGGCGTGTGCGTGGGGTTGGGCTTCGAGACCAAGATGGGCGTGGCGCTGACGGTCGTGCCGGGCATCGCCGCGGCCTGGTTGTGGATCGCGCCACACGGGCGCGGTCGGCTCCACGCGCTGGGTCAGCTGCTCGCCGGGGGGGTCGCGATGGTGCTCGTCGGCGGGGCGTGGCCGGCGCTCGTCGAATTGACTCCTGCCGCCGACCGCCCGTGGGTTGCCGGGACGAGCGACAACAGCGTCTTCTCGCTGATCTTCGGATACAACGGTCTCGGACGGGTGGACGGACAGACCGGAGTCCCGGGTGCCGGCGGTCCGTTCGGCAGCGCGCCCGGGCCGCTGCGCCTGCTGAACTCCGCGCTCGGGGGTCAGGTCGGCTGGCTGCTCGGGTTCGCGGTCCTCAGCGGCCTCGGCATCCTCCTGGCCACTCGCCTCAGGCGCTCGGACCCTCGCACGGGCTGGCTGATCGCGGTCGGCGGGGCGTTCCTGACGACAGCGGTCCTGTTCAGCGCAGCCAGTGGAATCTTCCACCCCTACTACGTCGCTCTGCTGGCGCCGTTCGTCGCGGCGCTCGTCGGCGCGGGCGCCGCCCAGCTGATCGGCGCCGGGCTGAACGCCCGTATCCTCGGCCCGCTGGCGGTCATCGCCGGGATGCTCACAGAGCTCGTCGTCCGCAGCCGGTACCCCGGACAGCTGGGCTGGCTGCCCGCAGTTCTGATCGTTGCCGGCCTCTCGGCGATCGCGCTGGCGGCAGTCACCGCACCGAGGGTGCGGATGGTTTTCGTCGGCACCGCGGTCGCAACTCTGCTGCTCGCGCCGTCGGTGTGGGCCGTGGACACGCTGGGGTACGCGACGAACGGCACCTTCCCCGCGGGCGGACCGGCATCGGTCGAAACCGCCGGTGGCGGTGGCCCCGTGGGTGGCTTCGGCCCAGGAGCAGCGCGACGGCTCAGGTCCGGCGGATTCAGCGGAGCGCAGCCACCGTTCGGCACCGGCACCGACAGCGCCCCGGGCGCGGGCGGCATCCCCGGCGCGGGCGGCATCCCCGGCGCGGGCGGCGTCCCCGGCGCGGGCGGCATCCCGGGCGCGGGCGGCGCCCTGGGCGTGGGACCGGTGGGATCCCCCCCGGCCGGAGCTCCCGGCGGCGTTGACCCAGGGATCCTGGGTGGGTCGGGTCGGCCGGCCTTCGGTAGCCGACGGGGTGCTCCGGGTGCGTTCGGCGGCTCCGGAGGTCCGGGCGGAACCGGGGGGTCGTTCGGGAACGACGCCGCGATCAGGAGAGTCCTCTCCTATGTCAAGCAGCACGGCGGAGGCACGATCGCGGTATCCAGCCAGTCGAGCGCCGCCCAGGCGATCATTTCCAAGAACGCCAACGTGGCGGGGATCGGCGGGTTCTCCGGTCGCGAGAGCGACGTGAGCGTGTCGTGGCTCGCGCAGGAGGTGCGCCACGGGAGCATCCGCTGGGTGCTGGCCGAACAGGGAGGCGCCGAAGGCGGACCGCGTGTTCCGGGCGACACGCGCGCCGGTTCCAAAGCGGCGGTAGCCGCGGTGGCCAAGGTGTGCCGAGCGGTCACGCTCTCCACGGGCGCGAGCACCACTGCAATCGGAGCCGGAAAGGCCGAAGCCGGCGCGACGGGGACCGCGGGCGCGGGCTCGGAAAGCACGCTCTACGACTGCCAGGGCCGCGCAGCGGCGCTGTTGGGCGCGAGCGCGGGACAATCAACCTCGTGAGGATCCTCGTGGTCGATGACGACCGTGCGGTGCGGGAAGCTCTGCGCCGTGGGTTGACACTGGGAGGATACGAGGTGCAGGTGGCCGAGGATGGCGAGCAGGCGCTCGAGCTCATCGTGCAGGCCGTCCCGGAGGTGGTGGTGCTCGACGTGGGGCTGCCCGGCATCGATGGCCTGGAGGTCTGCCGGCGCGTGCGTCGCCTCGGCAACAGGGTGCCGATCCTGATCCTCACCGCGCGCGACGCGGTGGCCGATCGCATCGATGGCCTCGACGTGGGGGCGGACGACTACATGGTCAAGCCGTTCGACGTGGGCGAGCTGAAGGCGCGCCTGCGGGCGCTGCTGCGCCGCGCCGGCCCGGAGGGGGACCCCGACGAGCTGTCCTTCGAGGAGGTGAGGCTCGACGCCGCGCGCCACGGGGCGCGGGTGGGGGAGAGCTTCGTCGAGCTGACGCGAACCGAGTATCAGCTGCTCGAGCTGCTGATGCTCAACCCCCGGCGCGTGCTCCCGCACAGCCTCATCTATGACCGCGTGTGGGGTTATGACTTCGGGCCCGCCTCGAACGCGCTGCGTGTGTACGTGGGGTACCTGCGCCGAAAGCTCGAGGGTGCGGGCGCACGGCAGCTGATCCACACGGTCCGTGGTGTTGGCTACGTCCTGCGCGAGCCGTGACCGCGCCTTCCGCGCGGGCGGTAAGCGTTCGTCACGGGGAGGCCGTGACAGTGCGTGGCGCGCGATGACGCTGCGCACGCGGATCGCGGCGGTCGCGAGCCTGTCGGTGGCGCTGGCGGTGCTCGCGGCGGCGGTGGGCCTGTATGTCGCGGTGCGCTCGGATCTGCGCGGGGAAGTCGATCGGGCGCTAAGCGACCGCGCGCAGGCGTTCCTCCCGTCCGCCCCCGCCCCCGGCCCCGGGGGGTCTGCCGTGGTAGGCCCGGGCGTTGGAGGGCCCGGAGCGAGCGGGCCCGCGGTCGGAGGGCCCGGCGGCGGCTCGAGCACCGGCGCGGGCGGTCGGCCAGAGGGTGACGGATCATCCGCTCACGATGGGTACCCCGGCCACGGGTACGGCGGTCCCGGTGGCTTCCCCGAAAGCGTCCAGCCGGCGCCGTTCGGGGCGGCATCGGGCTATGTGCAGTTCATTTCACCTCGGGGCACCGTGGAGGTGCCCGGAGGCCAGGGCGCCTCGCCCACGAGGATCGCGCTCACGGCGAGGGACCAGACGATCGCAACGCGCGGGAGCGGGCGCTCGCTCACCGAAAGGAGCGTGAAGGGGACCGAGCTGCGGGTGCTCACGCTCGGCACGGGCTCGCGCGGCGCCGTGCTCGTCGCCCGGCCGCTGACCGAGGTCCAACACGAGCTGGACCGGCTGCTGCTCATCCTGGCTCTCATCGGGGGCGGGGGGATCGTGCTCGCGGGGCTCCTCGGGACGCTCGTCGCGCGCACGGCGCTCGCCCCGATCGCGCGCTTCACCCGGCGCACGGAGACGCTCACGGGCAACCTCGATCTCTCCCGGCGGCTAGAGGTCGAGGGCCGCGACGAGCTCGCGCGGCTGGCGGACAGCTTCAATGCGACGCTCGATGCGCTCGAGCGATCGGTACAGGCCCAGCGCCACCTGATCGCCGACGCGAGCCACGAGCTGCGCACCCCGATCTCCTCGCTGCGGGCGAACATTCAGATCCTCGGCGAGGCCGAGCGGCTGCCGGCCGAGGAGCAGGAGGGCCTGCGGCGGGACATAGTCGAGGAGCTCGACGAGCTGACCGCCCTCGTGAGCGACGTCGTCGAGCTGGCCCGGGGCGCGGCCCCGGACGCCTCTCCCGACGACGTGCGCCTCGATCGAGTGGTGCAGGCGGCCGTGGAGCGCACGCAGCGACGCGGCGATCTGCACTTCCAGCTGGACCTGGAGCCGACGGTCGTGAGGGGGCAGGCCGACCGCGTCAACCGCGCCGTGTCCAACCTGCTGGAGAACGCCCGCCGGTGGAGCCCCGCCGCGGGAACCGTCGAGGTGGCGCTGAAGGACGGAGTGCTCACCGTGCGCGACCACGGCCCGGGCTTTCAGAAGGACGACCTCCCGTTCGTGTTCGACCGCTTCTACCGCGCCGAGAACGCCCGCAAGCTTCCCGGCTCGGGCCTGGGCCTCGCGATCGTGCGCCAGGCGGCCGAGGCGTGTGGGGGATTCGCCGAAGCCCAGAACGCCCCGGGCGGCGGGGCGCTGCTACGGGTGGGCTTCGGGCCGACAGCGGCGGTCACCGAACCGAGCGACTGAGCCGAGCTGCGGCGAGCTACACGAGATGTTCCACGCCGGGAGCCACCGTGCGCAGGCCCGCCAAGCGCACGGCCGCGCTCTGACGCTCGTCGTAGCTGAGGAACGCGTCGAGGGGAGAGAGATCGATCGCGGCGATCACGTGGATCGCGTCGAGCGACCGCAGCGCCGGCTCGGTGATCGCTCCGGCTGCCGCGAGCAGGTCGCGATCGAGTGGCAGCAGGGCCAGCGCGTCGAACAGCTCGCCGGCGCGCGCCAGCAGGGTCTCGAGCGGCAGCCGAGGCTCTCGCGCGGCCGCTCGGCGGATCGCGCGTGGCACCTCGGCGAGGACCAGCTCGCTGCAGACCAGGTCGGCGTCGGCGAGAAATGCGCGCAGTGCCGGACTCTCGGGCTCCTCGCGCACGAGCTTCACGAGAGCTGAGGCGTCGGTGTAGAAGAGCGCCACCTCAGCGCTCGCCGCGGACCTCGTCCAGGGCGCGGCTGAGCGCGTGTGGGTCTCCGTCGAGCGTGAGCGGCTCGGGCAGTCCGCGCCGCACGGGGCGCGAGACGCGTCCCTCGGCGAGGAGCCGGTCGAGCGCGGCGCCGCCGGCGGGCGGCGGCCCGAGCTCGGCCACGGGCCGATTGCGATCGGTCACCACCAGCCGCTCACCGCGCTCGACGCGGCGTAGATACAAGCTCAGGTTCTGGCGCAGCTCAGCTACTCCGACGTTGTTGCTCATGTACATCAATGTAGCATAATTTGCTTTGAGACATCTAATTAGGCCCGAGACATCTAATGCTTTAGATGGGAGGACATTCTTCCGATACGTCCAATACCGGCGTTGAGTCGCCGCAACTTTCGGGACCATTCGGAGTCCTGAGGGGGTATAGACGTGTTCGCCGCGTATCGACCGGGAGGTCTGCCGTGAGGTCCAAGATAGCCGTCAGTTCCAGCATCCGCACTTCGCTTCTGGTGCTTGTTTCGTGCGCAATCGTTGCCATCGTTGCGCCGGCGGCAGCCCAGGCGTCGCTCGGCATCGAAAGGTTCCTCGCGTCGAACTGCAAGGTGAACACCTGCAAAAAGGTGCCCGGCGAAACTCCCGAAGAAGAAAAGGAAAAAGCCGAAGCGGAAGGCTTCACCCAGGCGGGAGGACATCCCAACTTCGGGGTCACGGACTTCAAGGTCAACACAACGGGCCCCCCCGGGTCCGAAGTGCCGACCGGCATCGTGACGCACCTCCGCACCGACGTCGCACCGGGCCTGAGCACCAACCCGCAGGCCGTGCCGCAGTGCTCGTTCGAAGAATTCGGCGAAGAAGCCCTGGCCGGCAGCCACCTCTTCCCCGCACCCAAATGCAAAGCCGAAACGGAAGACGGCGAAGAAAAAGTGGTGGTCTACGTCCCTGAACCCGGTTTCGATTTGCCTCTGGAAGGCAAGACGTACAACCTCGTGCAGCCGAAAGGCCTGACCTCTGAGTCCGGGACGGCGCTCAAACTGCCGAAATTCCTCACCGAAGCCGAGCTTTTCAAAGTGTTCAAAGGATCTCAGCCGGGAATCGAAAAAGCGCAGTACTACTCGCATACGCTGATCGAAGGCAACGTCGAATGGGGCGCCGAAGCGCGGGGAACCGGCAAGGCCGACTACCACGACTACTTCGAAGTGAAGATCGCGCCCGAACTGCCGCTGATCAGCTCGCGGCTGATCTTCAAAGGCAACATCGGCACAGGCGGCTACATCACCAACCCCACCTCGTGCACGGGCGTAGGGGCCCAGACCACCACGAGGTTGACGTTGACGCCGAAAGAAGGGGCGCCCGTGAGAGAAAACTACACGACGCCCATCGGCAACGAAAACTGTGGCCTCGTGCCGTTCTTGCCGACGTTCGCCCTGACGCCGGAAACCACCCAGTCCGATCAGCCTGACGGGATCACAACGGAATTCGCGCTGCCGCATGACCCAAACCCGGAACTCCCCCATAGAGACTCCTCGCAGGTGAAGACGGCGAGCGTCACGCTGCCGGAAGGCATGACGCTCAACCCGTCGGCGGCAGCGGGCCTGGCAGCCTGCACACCGGCTCAGGCGAGGATCACGAGCGAAGAAACAGGCGTCCTGTGTCCGGAAGCCTCGAAAATCGGCACGGTCACCCTGAACGTTCCCGGCCTTCCGGAAGGATCGCTGCAGGGGAACCTCTACCTAGGCGGGCCTGAATCCGGTCCGATCACGGGACCGCCGTACATCGTGTACGTCGACGCCGAGTCTGAACGCTACCGTGTCTCGACGCGCCTGAAAGGCTCGATCACGCCCAACGAAACGACGGGGCGCTTGACCGCGAGCTTCACGGAAAACCCGGAACAGCCGTTCAGCAACCTGGTCCTCCACCTCAAGGGCGGCGCGCTCGCGCCGATCGCCAACCCGCTGACGTGCGGGACGGCGGCGACCGAAGGGATCTTCACTCCGTTCACGGGTACGCCTGCCTACACGCCGACGCCGAGCGGCTTCGTCGTCGACAGCAACAACGCCAAAGGCGCCTGCGCCTCGCCGTTGCCGTTCTCGCTCGCGCAGAGCACCGAAAACCAGTCCCCCAACGCGGGCGGTTACACCAGCTACACCCTCAAACTCAGTCGCGCCGACGGACAGCAGTACCTCTCCCAGGTCAAGACCGTGCTGCCCCCGGGCCTGCTCGCCGCGATTCCCACGGTGACGCAGTGCGGTGAAGCGCAGGCCAACGCGGGAACCTGCTCGTCGGCCAGTCAGATCGGCATCGCCACCGTGACCGCCGGAGCCGGCCCGACTCCGTACAGGTTCTCGGGGCCCGTCTACCTGACGGGGCCGTACAAAGGCGCGCCGTTCGGCCTCTCGATCGCCGTGCCGGCTGTGGCCGGGCCGTTCAACCTCGGCACGGTCGTCACCCGGGCTACGATCAACGTCGAACCGACGACCGCACGCGTGGTGATCACCAGCGTCCTGCCCACGATCGTCAAGGGCGTCCCTCTGCGCTTGAAGACCATCGGCATTGCCGTCAACAAGCAGGCCTACCTGTTCAATCCGACCAACTGCGGGGTCCTCGCGACAGAATCCACGCTCACCTCCACGTTCGGCGCGACGCAGCCCTTGTCGAGCCCGTTCCAGGTCGGCAACTGCAACAAGCTCGCGTTCAAGCCCTCCTTCAAGGCGACCACAAGCGGCAAGTTCTCCAAAGCCAACGGGGCGAGCATTGAAACGACGATCAACCAGCCGGGCCCCGAAGCGAACATCAGGTCGGTATTGGTCCAACTGCCCAGGCAGCTGCCCTCGCGGTTGACCACCCTGCAGAAAGCATGTCCGGAAGCGACGTTCGCCGCGAACCCGTACACCTGCCCCAGCGGCGCGTTCGTCGGCGGGGCAAGGGCGAACACGCCGACCCTGCCAGGCAAAATGACCGGGCCGGCCGTCATGGTCTCCCACGGTGGGGCGGCGTTCCCCGACACCGACCTGGTTCTGGAAGCCAACGGTGTGCGCGTGATCCTGGTCGGCAACACGAACATCAAGAACGGGATCACCACGACGAACTTCGCGACCACTCCCGATGTGCCGGTCACGAGCATCACCGTGAACCTGCCGCTCGGATCACACTCCGCGCTGGCGGCGAACGGGAACCTCTGCACGAGCTCGCTCGTGATGCCCACGACGATCACCGGCCAGAACGGCAAGGTGGTCAAACAGAACACGAAGATCGGCCTCGCCCAATGCGGCGTGCAGATCGTGGGCAAGAAGGTCAGCGGCAACACGGCCTACCTCACGGTCCAGACGTACAACGCAGGACGGATCAGCGGCAGCGGGGCGAACCTCGCTACCGTGGCCCGGTGGCTGAAGGGCGCTGTGCAGAGGGCTTCGCTCGAGGTGCCGCTCTCGCGCTCGGGAAGGAGCAAGGGCCGTCCGCTCAACGTCCGTGTTCGCGTGGGCTTCTTCCCCAAGAAGAAGGGCGCGCCGACGTCGGTCGCCTACACCAACGTGACGTTCCGCTAGGAATTCCCAGGGGGCGGCCCCGGCCGCCCCCTGGTCTTCAACTTCGCTCTATGCGGTCTTATCTCGCGTGAGCCGCAGGCATCTGTCGGTGGTCATCCGCCTCCAGATGCCATAGATTGACACGATGGGCGCGCGATGACGGGTACGGATACTCAAGCGCCGCCCGCGCCGTCCGCGGGGCTCGATCCTCTGTTGGCCGGCGTGCGGCGGCTGACGCTGCTCGCCGACGAGGCCTCCGACTCGGATGCGATCTTTCGTGCGCTCGCCCGCGAGCTGCTGTCCGTTCCTGGTGCCGAGGAGGTGCACGTACACCATCTCGCCGGGCCGGGCGCCGAGGAGGACCTGGTGGCCGTCTACATGTTCGAGGCCGAAGGGCGGTTGAGCTATCTGCTTCCCCACGTCGAGCGGCCACCGGGGGTGAGCTGGGTCACGAGCACCGCCCAGAGCCTTCTCGCCACCGACGATCGCGAGCTCGCCGCCAGCGTGCCCCGGGTCGCGGCAACCGGTGCGACCAGCGGCGCACTGCTGTTGCCGCTCGCCGAGCGGGGCGAGGTGGCCGCGGTCGTGATGCTCGTTCGCCGGCTCTCAGGGGCCTTCGACGAGCGCGCGGCCGAGCTTGCGAGGACGCTGGTCGACCAAGGCGCGGCCGCCCTGTCGCTCGTGCGCGCTCGCACCGAGGCGGGGACCGACCCGGTCGCCGGTTGCATGAACCACCGGGCGATGCGCCGGCGCCTGGACGAGGAGATCGGTCGCGCCGCGAGGACCCGCATTCCGCTCTCGTGTCTGCTGATGGACCTCGACAACTTCAAGCTCGTCAACGACCGTCACGGCCACCAGGCCGGCGACGCGATGCTGCGGGAGGTGGTCCAGTCGCTCGTGGGCGAGTTCCGCGCGTTCGATCGGGTCGCGCGCTACGGCGGCGATGAGTTCGTCGTGATCCTCCCGAACGCCGACCTGGAGAGCGCCACCGCTGCGGCTACGCGTGCGCTCGAGCGGCTGATGGAGCTGCCCTCACTCGACGCCGGCGCCGGCGTCTCGGCTTCGATCGGCGTGGCCCAATGGCAGGCGCCGATGACGACCAACAAGCTGCTGGAGGCCTGCGACGTCGCCCTGCGGCGCTCCAAGCGCCAGGGCAAGGGGCGCGTGAGCAGCGTCTCGCGCGCGACGCGCTAGCGCCCGAGCGCCTCTGCCGGCGGGGCGCCTCTGGAGACTGGGAGGCCCTGCGGGCGGGGCGAGCCTGCAGGCGGGGCGACTCTGCGGGCGGGGCGAGCCTGCAGGCAGGGGCGACTCTGCGGGCGGGGCGAGTCTGCGGGTCGGGCGAGTCGGCAGGCGGGGCGAGTCTGCGAGACTGCGGCGGGAGGCCTCATCGACCCACCAGATCGCCAGGGAGACGTTCATGTCGGAGAACAGCTTCAACGCCAAGGACACGCTCGCGGTCGCTGGGTCCGAATATGAGATCTTCCGTCTGGATGCGCTGCAGGAGCGCTTCGACGTGGCGCGGCTGCCGTTCTCGCTGAAGGTGCTGCTTGAGAACCTTCTCCGCGCCGAGGGCAACGGCTCGGTCAGCGCGGCCGACATCGAGGCGCTCGCCGGCTGGGACGCCAACGCCCAGCCGAGCAGGGAGATCGCGTTCACTCCCGCGCGGGTGCTGATGCAGGACTTCACCGGCGTACCCGCCGTCGTGGATCTGGCGGCGATGCGAGACGCGATGGCGCAGATGGGCGGCGATCCCGCCAAGATCAACCCGCTTGCCCCGGCCGAGCTCGTGATCGACCACTCGGTGCAGGTGGACGCGTTTGGCACGCGCGATGCCTTCCGCGTGAACGCGGAGCGCGAGTTCGAACGCAACCGCGAGCGTTACGCCTTCCTGCGCTGGGGGCAGGGCGCGTTCGAGCACTTCGCGGTGGTGCCCCCGGACACCGGGATCGTCCACCAGGTCAACCTCGAGCACCTCGCGCGCGTCGTGTTCGATGATCAGAAGACCGGTCAGGCCTACCCCGACACGCTCGTCGGGACCGACTCCCACACGACGATGATCAACGGCCTGGGCGTGCTCGGTTGGGGTGTCGGGGGAATCGAGGCCGAGGCGGCGATGCTCGGTCAGCCGCTGTCGATGCTGATCCCGCGCGTGCTCGGCGTCAGGCTGCATGGCAAGCTTCCCGAGGGCGCGACCGCGACCGACCTCGTGCTCACCGTCACGCAACTCCTGCGTGAGCACGGCGTGGTGGGGACGTTCGTCGAGTTCTACGGTGCCGGCCTTGAGGGCCTGCCGGTCGCCGACAGGGCGACGATCGGCAACATGTCACCCGAGTTCGGCTCCACCTGTGCGATCTTCCCGATCGACTCAGAGACGCTCAGCTATCTCGCCCTCTCCGGGCGCCCGCCCGAGCGGATCGAGCTCGTGGAGGCCTATGCCAGGGCGCAGGGCCTGTGGCACGACGAGCGCTCTGAGCAGCCGATGTTCTCCGCGACGATCGAGCTCGATCTGGCGGAGATCGTGCCGAGCATCGCCGGCCCCAAGCGTCCCCAGGACCGCGTCCCCTTGAGCCGGGCGCGAGGCTCCTTCCGCGAGGCCCTGGGAGGCTATGTTCAGGACTACGACGGGCGCGATGAGGCATCGGCCGAGAGCTTTCCCTCGAGCGACCCTCCGGCCAACGGCAACGACGACCCCACGCCGCACGACGGCGGTCCGAGCTATGTCGACGAGGCCGCCCCCGACGGCGCGACGGTCACGTCGAGGCGCGCGCCACACTGCACGCTCGCGGACGGCACCGAGGTGGCGCTCGGCCACGGCGACGTGGTGATCGCGGCGATCACCAGCTGCACGAACACATCCAACCCGTCGGTGATGGTCGGGGCCGGCATCCTCGCACGCAACGCGGTCGCCAGGGGTCTGCGCTCGGCCCCCTGGGTGAAGACCTCGCTGGCCCCGGGGTCCAAGGTGGTGACCGAGTACCTCGACCGCGCCGGGCTCACCGAGCCGCTGGAGGAGCTCGGGTTCAACCTCGTCGGCTACGGCTGCACCACCTGCATCGGCAACTCGGGCCCGCTCTCGCCGGAGATCTCCCAAGCGGTGAACGACGCTGATCTGGCGGTCGTCTCGGTGCTTTCGGGCAACCGCAACTTCGAGGGACGGATCAACCCGGATGTCAAGATGAACTACCTCGCCTCGCCTCCACTGTGCGTGGCCTACGCACTGGCCGGCACGATGGACATCGACATCCTCGAGGAGCCGCTTGGCAGAGACGAGCAGGGCAACGACGTCTATCTGAAAGACATCTGGCCATCCGAGCAGGAGATCGCTCAGACGATCGGGCAGGCCGTCCGCTCGGACATGTTCCGCAAGAGCTACAGCGAGGTGTTCGCAGGCGATGAGCGTTGGAATGGCCTCGAGGTGCCGGCCGGTGAGCGCTTCCAGTGGGACGAGCACTCCACGTACGTGCGCCTGCCGCCCTACTTCAAGGACATGCCCGCGGAGCCTGAGCCGGTCACCGACGTGCGGGGCGCCCGCGTGCTCGCGCTGCTTGGCGACAGCGTCACCACCGACCACATCTCCCCGGCGGGGTCGATCAAGCGCGACGGGCCCGCGGGTGTCTACCTGCAGGGGCTGGGGGTCGCGCCCAGGGACTTCAACTCCTACGGCGCGCGCCGGGGCAACCACGAGGTGATGATGCGCGGAACGTTCGCCAACATCCGCCTGCGAAACCAGCTGGGGGGAGGGCCGGATCCCCTGCCGGAGGGCGGCGTGACACGTTATCTGGGGGCACCAACTCCGAGCCCGCAGGCCGGACCGTTCCTCGGCCAGACGATGTCGATCTACGACGCGGCCATGCGCTACGCCCAGGAGGGCGTCGAGCTGATCGTGCTCGCCGGCTCCGAGTACGGCTCGGGCTCATCCCGCGACTGGGCGGCCAAGGGCACGAAGCTGCTTGGCGTGCGCGCGGTGATCGCCCGGACCTTCGAGCGCATCCACCGCTCGAACCTGATCGGCATGGGCGTGCTTCCGCTGCAGTTCCCCGAGGGGCAGAGCGCGCAGTCGCTGGGGCTGACCGGCGAGGAGGTGTTCTCGATCACCGGGATGGCCGAGGGCATGGCGGATGGCGGGCGCTCACCGCGCGAGGTCCGGGTCAGGGCCGAGCGCGGCGGGGCCGAGCCGGTGCAGTTCGATGCGCGCGTGCGAATCGACACGCCGCGCGAGGCGGAGTACTTCCGCCACGGGGGTATCCTCCAGTTCGCTCTGCGACAGCTTCTCTCCACATGAGTGATTCAGCGGGCGTGTCGCCCGCGGGGCTCAAGGACGCGGGTGGTGTTCCCCAGGTACTCCTCGACCTGCTTGCCGCGCGCGGGCCGTCCGGCTATGAGACCGCCCCCGCCGCGGTGTGGCGCGATGCGGCGAGCGCGTTCGCCGAGGTCAGCATCGACGTGGTCGGGACCCCACTGGCACGCGTGGCCCCGAAGGACGGCTCCGGGCACGCGGCGCCGCGCCTGCTCGTCGTGGGTCACATAGACGAGATCGGGCTGATCGTCACCCACATCGACGACGAGGGTTACCTGTGGTTCCGGGCGGTCGGCGGCTGGGACGCGCAGATTCTGGTCGGCCAGCGCGTTGCCCTGGACACCGCCGACGGGCCCGTCACGGGGGTGGTGGGCAAGAAGCCGATTCACCTGCTGCGTGAGGAGGACTCAAAGAAGGTCGCCGACATCCGCGAGATGCACATCGATATCGGCGCGCGCGATGGGACCCAGGCGCGTGAGCGCGTGCGGATCGGCGACGTCGCCGTGATCGACGCACAGCCGGTCGAGCTACCGAACGGACGGCTCACCTCGCGTGCGCTGGACAACCGCCTCGGTGCATATGTCGCCCTGGAGACTGCCCGCTTGGTTGCCGAGGCCGGCGGCGCGCACTGGGAGCTTGCGGCTGTCGCCGCCGCCCAGGAGGAGATCACGTTTGGCGGCTCGCGCACGAGCGCGTTCGCGCTCGAGCCCGACGCGGCGATCGTCGTGGACGTGACGCACGCGACCGACGCCCCGGGCATCGATGTGAAGGAGGTGGGCAAGCACGAGCTCGGCTCGGGGCCCGTGCTCAGCCGCGGCTCGACCCTCAACCCCGGGCTGTTCGAGCTTCTCTTCCAGACGGCCCAGGCAGAGAAGGTCCCGTTCACCATCGAGGGCTCCGCTCGTGGCACCGGGACCGACGCCGACGCGGTCCACCTCAGCCGTGGCGGAGTGCCCACCGCGCTCGTGTCGATCCCGATCCGCTATATGCACTCGCCGGTTGAGCTCGTCCAGCTCGACGACGTCGACGCCTGCGCGCGCCTGATCGCGGCCGCCGCGCTGCGCCTTGACGGCGAGACCTCGTTTGCGCGCTGAGGCTCAGCCGGCGTTGCCGAGCTCTGAGAACGGCGCGATCTTGTAGGCCTCGCCGGGCGCACCCCCGATTGCCAACACGCGGAGGCCATCGGGTCCCGAGTAGATCTTGCGCTTCGCCGCCGGCCCGACCCGCACGAACGTAGCGCCGTCGAGGTCAACTCGCTCGCCCTCGATGTCCATCCACCCGGAGCCGCCAATCGCCAGGAAGACCTCCTCCTGGCCGCTCTCTGCGTGGTCGTGTTCGGGGTAGTCGGTGTAGTTCGGCGGAAGCTGGATCACCTGCATGCCGAACGCCGTGACGCCCAGCTCGGCCCGGGCCTTGACGAACCCGCCACCGTAGGCGGCCTCCATGTCATCGATGCGCTTGGCGGTGTAGTCGGCCATATGCGAGCGCATCCTATCCCGTTGTGAGCGGCATCAGTATCGCGAGCTGGCGCGAGTGCGCAAGGACCGTGCCGTCGGGCGCCCAGATGACGCCGTCCTCCTCGAAGAAGCCTTCGTGCACAAGGTCCGAGCGGAAGCGGGCGAGGCACAGGTCGTCGGGGCTGCGACCCTCCGCGGGTGGCAGCGGGGCGCGAAAATGGATCGTCAAATCGACCGTGGGGCTGACCGCGCGCTCGGTGAGTCGGACGAATACGGGAGGGAAGAGCGCGTCGCTGAAAAACGCGAGCAGAAGTGGTTCGATCGGTCGCTCCTCGCCCAGGCCGAGCCACCCACCGATCTCCATCGGCCGCTCAGAGCCGGTGAACGGTGCCGTGCCGATCCGCGGCTGGAATACCAGATGCCGGGTGAAGGGGGGTGCGCCCATCTCCCTGAGCGCTCCAACCTCCCTCCCCGGGTCTGGCGGCCCAACTTCGGGCATCGTCAGGCCGATGATCTCCGGTGCTCTCCAGGGGACCGAGAAGGCTGCGAGCACGAGCGCGGCGAGCTTGCCGTCCTGCTCCATTCGCGCCGACAGCGTGCTCAGCGAACGCCCTGCACGCTCGACGACGGTGTGGATGCTCACGGGACCGGGCTTTGGGGCCCGCGGGTAGTGGATCGTGAGAGACCGCGGGGCGCGAGCGGGGTCGGCGACGGTCTCGGTGAGCGCCCTGAGCAGCATCGCCGCCAGATAGCCGCCGTGAGGTCCGCGACCGGCGCGCCAGTCACCGGAGACCTCGGCCGTGAAAACGCCTTCAGTCGCCGACCCGTCCTGACGATGCACGGCCGTGTCGCGGTCGAAGGCGCCAAGCATTGAGGGCGCGAGCATACAGAGTGCTTGCCCCGCCGGCAGGTGCACGGACTGCGCCGTGGGTCAGCCGCGCACGAGCCGCTTGTAGGTGATCCGATGGGGCCTGTCGGCGGCTGCGCCGAGCACCGCCCGGCGGTGCTCCTCGTAGGCCTCGAAGTTGCCCTCGAACCACTTCACCTGCGAATCGCCCTCGAACGCGAGCACGTGCGTGGCGACGCGGTCCAGGAACCAGCGGTCGTGGGAGATGATCATGGCGCAGCCGGGGAACGCCAGCAGCGCGTCCTCGAGCGCGCGCAGGGTATCCACGTCGAGGTCGTTCGTCGGCTCGTCGAGCAGTAGCAGGTTGCCACCCGTGCGCAGCAGCTTGGCGAGGTGCACGCGGTTGCGCTCACCGCCTGACAACTTCCCGATGCGGGCCTGTTGGTCGGTGCCCTTGAAGTTGAACCCGGCGGTGTACTGGCGCGAGTTGACCACCCGCTCGCCAACCTTGATCTGATCGAGACCATCTGAGATCTCCTCCCACACCGTCTTTGCCGGGTCGAGGGCGTCGCGCGACTGATCGACGTTCGCGAGTTGCACGCTGTCGCCCAGTTGCAGCGTGCCCGAGTCGGGAGACTCCTCGCCGGTGATCATCCTGAACAGGGTGGTCTTGCCGACGCCGTTGGCCCCTATCACTCCGACGATGCCCGCGCGGGGCAGCTCGAAGGACAACGACTCGATCAGCAGGCGGTCCCCATACCCCTTGGAGACGTCGGTCGCGGTGAGCACCTTCTCGCCCAGGCGCGGGCCGGGGGGGATGTGGATCTGGACCTCGTCGAGCTTTACGTTGCGCTCCTCTGCCACCAGCTGCTCGTAGCGCGCCAGCCGCGCCTTGGACTTCGTGCGCCGGCCCTTCGGGTTCGTGCGCACCCATTCGAGCTCGGCGGCGATCGTGCGCTGACGTCCCCGTTCAGAACGCTCCTCCTGGGCCAGGCGGGCCTGCTTCTGCTCGAGCCAGCTCGAGTAGTTGCCCTGGTAGGGGATTCCCTTGCCGCGGTCGAGCTCCAGTATCCAGCCGGCGACGTTGTCCAGGAAGTAGCGATCGTGGGTCACGGCCACGACGGCCCCCTTGTATTCGGCCAGATGCTGCTCGAGCCAGGCCACCGACTCGGCGTCGAGGTGGTTCGTGGGCTCGTCGAGCAGCAGCAGGTCGGGCGCGCGCAGGAGCAGCCGACATAGCGCGACGCGCCGCCGCTCGCCGCCCGAGAGGGTGCTCACCCCTGCGTCGGCCGGGGGCAGACGCAGGGCGTCCATCGCATACTCGAGCTGCGTGTCGAGGTTCCAGGCGTCGGCGGCGTCGATCTTGGCCTGGATGTCGCCGAACTCCTCGGCGGTGTCCTCGGAATAGTTGGCGGCGAGCTCGTTGAAGCGGTCGAGCAGCGCCCTGGTCTCTGCGACCCCGTCCTCGACGTTGCCCTTGACGCTCTTGGACTCGTCGAGGACAGGCTCCTGCTCGAGCATTCCCACCGTCGCGCCCGGGGCGAGGGCGGCCTCGCCGCGGTACTCCTGATCGATCCCCGCCATGATCCGCAGCAGCGTCGACTTGCCCGCGCCGTTGTAGCCGAGCACGCCGATCTTCGCGCCGGGAAAGAACGCGAGGGTGATGTCGCTCAGCACGGTCTTGTCCGGTGGGTGCAGCTTGGACAGCCGGTGCATCGTGAAGATGTACTGAGAGGACATCGGCAGGCAGCATAGAGTGCGGGGGCTCGAGCAAGGCAGCCACCGGGCGAGCGCGAGCAAGACAGCGACCCGAGATCGAACGGGCGCTCGTGCAGGCCGCTAACGTAAGTGCCGTATGCCCACGACCGTTCTCGACATAGAGCAGCACCTGCTCCTGCTGGAGCTGCAGGCGCCGTTCGACAAGCGCGACGTGCAGCTCGCGCGTCGCAGGATGGCCAAGCGCTGGCACCCGGACGTCGCGCCGCAGGGCCGCCAGTTCGAGCACGAGCGTCACCTGAAGGCGATCAACGAGGCGGCCGACCAGCTCGAGAATCTGGCCGAGGGCTCGCGGGGCGGGCACGTTTCGCGCAACGCGGTGCGCGCGAGCGCCGCGGCGGCGCGCAGAGAGCGCGCGGAGGCTGGCAGGCGTGCCTATGAAGCCGAGCAGCGCGCGCGCGCCCATGCGACCGAACGCGCCAAGCACGACCCCTTTGCCAGCCGGGTACCCGACCACTCGGTGGTCCACCGTTACGCGCGCTGCCTCTCCTACCCGGAGTGGGGCGTGGGTACCGTCGCGGGTATCTACTTCAGCGGGGACCCGGGCGAGGAGGACCGCAACGGATCGGGCAATGGCGACACCCCCAGTGGGGGCGGTCTGCAGTGGGCGCGTGTGCACTTCAGCCACGGGGTGCGGACGGTGCCGGCGGGGAGCATGCGATTCGTGGACTTCTCCCAGCCCGACCCTGCGCAGGAGCGCGCCGAGCGCTTCATGGTCGCGGCCCAGCGGGCGATGGCCGAGGGCGACTATGAGCTCGCCGCCCAGCGGCTCGTCTACGCACGCGACGCCGAACCGAGGAACGTGGCGGTGCTGCGGCAGATGACGCTCGCTTTCTGGCAGGCCGGGAACCTGGAGGCCGCGGCGCGATCGGTGCGCGACTGGGCCCGGGTGGACGGGACTCGCCCGGCACCGCATCGGTTCGCCGCGCGCATCTACGAAGACATCGGCGCGATCGACCTGGCCGAGGAGGCGGCCGAGCGGGCGGCGTCGCGTGGACCCTCCGACGCGGGTGCGTGGGAGCGGCTCGGGCGGTTGCGCCTGCGGTTGATGGATCGCGAGGGGGCCCTCAAGGCTCTGGAGCGCGCACTCGCCTTGGGCGCGAACGAGGACGTGCGTGACCTGGTGGCACAGGCGTTGGCGATCGAGCCCCGCGCCGCGCCCGTGGCCTAGGGGTGATTCCTGGGGGACCACGAGGGGCCTGGTCAGTCCATACAAAATCCGAGAGCGCGTATCACCATGGTCATACGCTCGCGAGCGAGAGCATGTATGCCTCCCTGGTGGCCTACAGGATGTTGACGGCGCGGGAGACGATCAGGCCGATCGTGACGAGCGACACGAGCGACTGGACGCCCATGATGCTCTTCGCCATGGGTGTTAGGGGCATCGTGTCGGTGGGAGAGAAGGCCGTGGCGTTGGTGAGCGATACGTAGAGATAGTCAAGGAACTGGGGACGCCACACGAGCGGCTCGATGCGGTCGTCGCTCATCTGGGGGAACAGGAAGTCCGGGACGCCGTCATGCCCGGCGGCGCGTCTGCCGGGCCCGCCGCGGTCAAGCTCCCAGTACCAGAGGGCGAAGATGAGAAAGTTGGTCAGCCAGATGAGCAGCCCGGAGACGATCAGCTCACGACCGCCGCCGCTCACGTTGCTGATTTTGTGGTGCAGCAGGAAGTGCGTGAGCGCGCCGAGTGAGTACACGTTGGCCGCGCTCACGAACGCGGTGAGCCCCAGCGCGATCCGCCGACGGCCTGGGTGCTCGTGCTCGAGCTG
This sequence comes from uncultured Solirubrobacteraceae bacterium, assembly GCA_963709885.1. GTDB lineage: Bacteria > Actinomycetota > Thermoleophilia > Solirubrobacterales > Solirubrobacteraceae > Palsa-744. Next base: position 772,901 of record CAVPXY010000004.1, read on the forward strand.
GTTGGGCGTGGCCATGAACATGCCTATCAACAGCGCTCCCTCCAGGGCCGGGATCAACCACGATGGACCGACGGTCAGCCGCGCGGGCAGCAGCAGCTGCAGGCCGATCGCCACGAGGATGGTGGCCTGCGCGGGCCAGAACGGCTCGGCGGCGGGCGGGGGCGGGTAGGGACGGCCCGGCAGGGCGGAGGCTTCGTGCGCCACGAACCGGAAGGGTATGCAGGCGGTCGGAGCGATCCAGCGCGTCGTTCGCGCTAGCCTGGGTGTCGTGGGCATCGAGAACCCGGTCCATCTGCTGTTCATCGGGGCCGTCGCGCTGGTCGTGCTGGGACCCAAGCGCCTGCCGGCGCTCACGCGCGCCCTTGGCGAGGGGATCCGCGAGTTCCGCGAGGCGGTGGGACGGGGCGCGAGCGAGACCGAGCCGGCGGACCCGACCGAGCGAGCGGCCTCTGAGGAGTCGCCGGGTTGACGCCGTTTGCGCCATAGTGCCGGCCATGGATGACGAGCCCGCTCCCGTGGTTCTCACCGAGCGGCGCGGCGAGGTGCTGCTGATCACGCTGAACCGCCCAGAGGTGCGAAACGCCGTCAACGCCGCGCTGGCGGCGGGCGTGGCCGGGGCCCTCGACGAGCTCGACGCAGACAACACGCTGTCGGTGGGCGTGCTGACCGGAGCCGGGGGCTTCTTCTGCGCCGGCATGGACCTGGGGGCATTCGTCAAGGGAGAGTCGCCCTGGTTCGGCGATCGTGGCTTCGCCGGAATCGCCCAGCGCGCATCGCGCAAGCCGCTGATCGCCGCGATCGAGCGTTTCGCGGTGGCGGGCGGTTTGGAGATCGCGCTCTCCTGCGATCTGATCGTCGCGGCCAAAGGCGCCAAGCTGGGCATCCCCGAGGTCAAGCGCTCGATCGTGGCCTCCGCGGGCGCCCTGCTGCGCCTGCCCAGGCGCATGCCCTACCACGTGGTGATGGAACTCGCCCTCACCGGCGACCCGCTCCCCGCCGAGCGCTTCCACGAGCTGGGCGTCGTCAACCGTCTCGCCGAGCCCGGCTCCGCCGTCGAGGTCGCACTCGGAATGGCGGCCGTGCTCGCCAAGAACGGACCGCTCGCGCTGGCTGCTTCCAAGCGCATCCTGCAAGAGCAGTTCGATTGGTCAAGCTCGGAGATGTGGGAGCGCCAGCTTGAGATTTCCGGTCCGGTGATGCGCTCCGAGGACGCCAAAGAGGGCGCGACGGCGTTCAAGGAGAAGCGCGACCCTGTCTGGAAGGGCCGCTGAGGAAACCTCAGCCGCGCCGCTTACGCCGCCGCTGGCGGCGTATCTCAAGGAAACGCCTCCACAGCGCCCGCATCAGCGCTCCCCGGGGGCCTTGCGCGGGTACGGTGAGATCGGCTCGCCAAGGTCGATCGCCGTAGTGACAATACGGTTCTGTTCGTCGATGTGCGCAGCCGGGTAGCCCTCGCCGGGACTGGCACGCTCGGGACGCCCGATGTAGCCGAAACGCATGCCCTCGGGCATGATCTGCATGAGCCGGGGGAACATGTGTGCGCGCGCGCCCATGTTGCGCGGCTCCTCCTGCACCCACACGACCTCGCGAAGGTTGGGGTATCGGCGGATCAGCTCGAGGACCTGGCGTTCCGGGAACGGGTAGAGCAGCTCCACGCGCGCCACCGCCAGGCCATCGTGGGACTTGCGGTCTGGATGGCCGACGAGGTCGTAGTAGATCTTCCCTGTGCACAGCACCAGACGCGTGACCTTCCCATCATCGACCCCGGGCTCTGCGAGGACAGGCTCAAAGCGCGTGCCCTCCGCCAGGTCGGCGATCGGGCTGGACGCCTGCGTCAGGCGCAGCAGTGACTTCGGGGTCGTCACCACGAGCGGGCGCTGCTTGGCGACACGCGCCTGGCGGCGGAGCAGATGGAAGTACTGAGCAGGGGTCGTTGGGCTCGCGACCCGGATGTTCCCCTCGGAGGCGAGGGTCAGGAATCGCTCCAGGCGCGCGGATGAGTGCTCCGGGCCCGAGCCCTCGTAGCCGTGGGGCAACAGCAGGGTCAGGCGAGAGGTCTGACCCCACTTGGCGAGGGCCGAGACGATGAACTGGTCGACGATCACCTGCGCGGAGTTGACGAAGTCCCCGAACTGCGCCTCCCAAAGCACGAGCGTCTCCGGCGCCTCCTGGCTGTAGCCGTACTCGAAGCCCAGGCACGCGAGCTCCGACAGCGGGCTGTTGTGCAGCTCCAGCGGAGCCTGCGCGTCGGGCAGGCTCTGGATCGGGCACACGGTCTGGCCGGTCTTGGCGTCGTGCAGGACCATGTGGCGCTGGCTGAAGGTGCCGCGCTCGGTGTCCTGTCCGGTCAGGCGGATGGGGGTCCCTTCGGTGATGAGCGACGCGAACGCGAGCGCCTCGGCATGCGCCCAGTCGATGGGCACGGTCGCCGGCCCCTTCGCGAGCGCTTCATGCCTGCGCTCCAGCTGTTTGACGAGCTTGGGATGGACGGTGAACCCGTCGGGCGTCCGCAAGAGCTCCTCGCCCAGCCAGCGCAGCCGCGCTGCCGGGACCGCGGTCTCGACGTCGGGGCTGGGGGAACGGTCGAGCCGGTACTCGCCCGCGACGGGCTCCTTGGTGTCATGCTCGGCGGCGGCGGCGATCTTCGTCTTCAGCCGCTGGTGCAGGAGCGTCAGGTTGTCCCATACCGCCTGCGCCTGGCGCTGCACGTCCTCCTGGGAGACGATCTGTTCGCCCACGAGCCGCTCGGCCCACAGCTCCGCCACGCGCTTCTTGGTCTTGATCTTCGCGTACATCTCCGGCTGGGTGTAGGCGGGCTCATCGGACTCGTTGTGTCCAAAGCGGCGGTAGCCGATCAGGTCGATCAGCACGTCGTGGCCGAATTCCTTGCGGAACGCAAAGGCCAGCCGCACGGCGCTCATGCAGGCGGCGACGTCGTCGCTGTTGACATGGATGATCGGCACGTCAAAGCCCTTTGCCAAGTCCGAGGCCCAGCGCGTGGAGCGCGCATCGTCGGGATCGGTGGTGAAACCGATCTGGTTGTTGGTGATGAGGTGGACGGTCCCCCCGACCTTGTAGCCGTCGAGCGCCTGCAGGTTGAGAGTCTCCGCGACCACGCCCTGCGCGGGGAAGGATGCGTCGCCGTGGATCACGATCGGGACCGCCGCGTCGGTGTCCTGGTGGGCGTGGGGACCCTGGCGCCTGGTCTGCGCGGCGCGGGTGGCGCCCTCCACCACGGGGGAGACATGCTCCAGATGGCTGGGGTTGGACTCCAGGTTGACGCGGATCGCCTCTCCGTTCGGGAGCAGGTAGGAGCCCTGGGTGCCGTGGTGGTACTTGACGTCGCCCGTCCCCCCCTGGGGGATCGTGGTCACCGCCTCGAGCGTCGAGGCGCCCTCGAACTCCGCGAAGATCGTGTCGTAGGCGCGGCCGAGGTTGTGGGCGAGCACGTTGAGTCGTCCGCGGTGGGCCATCCCGATCACGACCTCGTCCGCACCGTTCGCGGCGGACAGCTGGATCAGCTCGTCGAGCATCGGCACCGTCATGTCCAGGCCCTCGATCGAGAACTGATGCTGTCCGAGGTAGGCCTTGTGCATGAAGCGCTCCAACGCATCCACCTCCACGAGGCGCCTGAACAACGTCTTGCGCTCCTCTACGGCGAGCGGTTGGCGGAACGCGCCCGACTCGATGTGCTCGCGCAGCCACACACGCTGGCGGTGGGAGGCGATGTGCTCGATCTCATAGGCGATCGTCCCGCAGTAGGTCTCGCTCAGGTGCGGGAGCGCATCTGCGAGCGTGGCCCCCGGCACGTACATGTGAAAGAGCTTGGCCGGGATCTTGGCCTGGATCTCGGGGGTGAGACCGAGCGGCTCGGGGTCGAGTCCCGGATCGCCCTCGGGCTCGGAGCCGAGCGGGTCAAGACGCGCCGCCAGGTGGCCATGGCTGCGGAAGCGGGTGACGAGCGTGCTGGCCGCCTGGACCGCCTGCAGCAGTTCATCTGCATCGGTCTCAGGGGCCTCGCGGGCTGTCGAGGACGCCGCCGCGATGGCCGCGGCGCTCGGAGCGGGCAATGTCGGCGCGGGGCCGAGCTCCACGCCCAACGAGGCGAACACACCGTCGTAGAAGCCGCGCTCGCCGTGCAGGTACTCCTCGATTCGTGCGAGGAAGCGCCCGGACTCGGCGCCCTGGATGATGCGGTGGTCGTAGGTGGAGGTCATCGTCATGACCTTCTCCGCGCCGATCATCTCGCCGATGTTGCCGAGGCCCACCGGATAGGCGATCGAGCCCGTCGCCACGATCGTGCCCTGGCCGGTCATCAGCCGCGGCACCGAGGCCACGGTCCCCAGCCCACCGGGGTTGGTCAGCGTGAGGTTGGCTCCCACGAGGTCATCGGCGGTGAGGGTGTTCGTGCGCGCCTTCTCCACGAGCGCGTCGTAGGCCTGGAGAAAGCGGTCGAAGGGCTGGCTTCCCGCGTCGAAGATGACAGGGACCATCAGGGTACGGGAGCCGTCGCGCTTCTCCACGTCCACCGCCAGCCCAAGGTTCACCTGTCCGTCCTCGATCCGATGCGGCTTGCCGTCGATCTCGGCGAAGTGGTTGCCCATCACCGGCATGTCCGCGGCCGCGCGGGCGATCGCGTAGGCGATCAGATGTGTGAATGACACCTTGCGCGCAGCCGCCTTCAGTTCGCGCCGGCGTGCGTCGAGCACGGTGACCGTGAGCGTGCGGAAGCTCGTGGCTGTGGGAATCGACCGCGACTCCTCCATATACCGGGCCAGCGCCGCCGCGCCGCCCTTCATCGGCTGGACGCTCGGGCCGCCGGCCGTCGCCGTGCTGCCGTTGGTGGGGGCGCCCGAAGTGGCGGGAGCACTGGCGGGCGTGCCGCTGCCCGAGCCCTGCGCACTGCCGTCGGAGCGCTGGGCACCGCCGCCGAAGGCGGTGGTCAGCACGTCGGACTTGGTTATGCGCCCCGCCGGACCGCTGCCGGGCACACTCGCCAGGTTCACGCCCTCGACCGCAGCGGCGCGCGCGGCCACCGGCGAGGCCTTCACTTTCTCAGATGCCTGAGCGGGGGCGGCACCGTCTGTGGGGGCAGGCGGTGCTCCGGGCTCGGGCGGTGCCTGCTCTGATGGGCTTTGACCGCCGTTTGCTCCCGCCTGCCCGCCAGCGGAGCCGTTCGTGGCGATACGTGCGATCACCTGACCGACCGTCACCGTCTCGCCCTCCCCGACCAAAATTTCGCTCACCGTTCCACTCGCGGGAGACGGCAGCTCCAGATCGACCTTGTCCGTGGAGATCTCGACGATCGTGTCGTCAGCCTTGATGAAGTCGCCCACCTTCACGTGCCATTCAAGGACGGTTCCCTCTGTGACTGACTCACCCGCGGCGGGGGTCACGACGTCTATCGTCTGCTGCGCCGTGGTGTCTGTTGCCATGCTCCGTTCACTCTAGCGCGGCCTACCGCGGCCGGTCGCCAGCGCGGCTCCTCGCCAGCGCGGCTCCTCGCAGGCGCGGCTCCTCGCAGGTGCGGCTCCTCGCCGGATCGGTCAGCGCTGTGGAGCGGAGGACCCACGCACGCGCCGGCCCTGCTCGCGGACGAACTCATAGCTTCCGATGAATGGGCCGAGCCCGCCGAGGACCGCTACCGCAACTGCGACGCGCAGAGGAATCACACGTTGGCGCACGGCTGCGATGCAAGCCAGCGACATCACGATCCAAAGGATCCCGTGGGTCCAGCCGAGCACCAACGTAGGGCCGGCCAAGCCCGCGAGGGCACATGCGATCAGGCTCAAGTAGACAACGGAGTGAAAGAACGACGTGCCCTTCAGGCGTGCGAATGTCAGCGGCCCGGCCCTGGTCCCGCGTGAGGCACCGGCCCCTGGCGAGGCACCGGCCCCTGGCGAGGCACCGGCCCCTGGCGAGGCACCGGCCCCTGGCGAGGGACCGGCCCCTGGCGAGGCCTTCACTTCCGGCGGCACACTCACTCCGACAGCCAGCGGGCCATCCGCGGTAATGCTTCCCCCGCCTCCGGCGGCCACTCATCGATCGCCCGCGGCCACCACGCGAATGCGTCGTGCTCGTGGTCCGGCGTGATCGCCTCCTCGGCGCCCTCGGCGAGCCACGCCTGTCCTATGAACATGACCAACCCGTGCGGCAGTTGCACGAGCGCCTCGCCGCGCACGCGCTCGGGGGATACCGCCCACTCCTCCCTCAGCTCCCGCACGAGGGTGTCGGCGGGATTCTCCCCTAGATCGACCGCCCCACCCGCTCCAAGTGCCCAGCGCCCGGCCCAGGAGGAGACCCACGCGGCGCGGCGCCCGGCGAGCCAGCGGCCGTCGGCCGAGCGCGTCACGCACAGCGCCGCCACGCTATGGGAGGCGTCCCCGGCAACCAAGCGCAGAGCCCAGCGCAGCGGTTGCAGTTCGATTGCGATCCCGTCCCGGTCCTGCCTGTAGTCGATCAGGCGCGCTGCTACCCCGTCATGGCTGGGAGAGCCCCGCTCCTGTAGCACCTTGATCGCCGCGTCCGCGGCCTCGACGTGCGCAGGTGAGGGCTCGAAGTGCTCTTGGCACCAGCGTGCCTTCACCTGCTCCAAGGCCCAGGGTCCGCGGGCGAGGATCTGAGGTGGTTCGGTGGGGGGTTCGCTCTGAGGCGGCTCGGTGGCGGGTTCGCGTTCGGCGGACACTGGGGTGAAGGCTAGTGGGTGTAGGGAGAAGGCTAGTGAGCATAGACTCGCCAGGGTGAAGATCCGCCGGCGCAAGCACTGGGGCTGGGGCTTCGAGGACCAGCAGCCGTCTCCGGCGGAGTTGCGGGTCTTGGCGGCCGGGCTGCAGGATCACCTGGGGATGGCGCTCGACGATGTCGAGGTGCCGGTGGGGCTGGCGGAGCTCGAACTGGCACCGCCGCGCGTCGTCGCGCCCACGATGCTCGCGGACATCTGCGCGAGCGACAAGTATGCGCGTGCGTCCCATGCCCTGGGCAAGTCTTACTCGGATGTCGTCCGGGGCTTTCGTGGCCGCTTTGACCATCCCCCGGACTTCGTCGCGCGCCCGCGCGAGGAGACAGAGCTTGAGCGGGTGCTCGAATGGTGCTCAAACGAGCGGGTCGCCGCGGTCCCCTACGGTGGCGGGACGTCGGTGGTCGGCGGGGTGAGCCCGGACGTGGCGCCCTCCTACAACGGCGCGATCTCGGTCGATATGGGGGCCCTCGATCGCGTGCTCGAGGTCGACCTCCGGTATCTCGCGCGGCACGCATCCAGGGCGGTGCGTCGGGTCCAAGCCTTGAGTCTCAGCTCGCCGCGCATTCCCTGACTTTGCGTCATTTCCCCCAGTCGTTCGAGTTCTCCACGCTTGGGGGCTGGATCGCGACGCGTGCGGCCGGCCATTTTGCGACGGTGTGGACTCACATCGAGGATTTTGTGGAGTCCGTGCGCGCGATCACCCCGGCAGGGGTCTGGGCGTCCCGAAGACTGCCCGGATCGGGCGCCGGGATCAGCCCGGATCGAATGCTCGTCGGGTCAGAGGGAACGCTCGGGTTGATCACCGAGGCCTGGGTGCGCGTGCAGCCACGCCCCGCTCACCGGCGCACCGCGGGGGTGCGCTTTCAGAGCTTCCTCGGGGGAGCCGAGTGCGTACGCGCGATCAGCCAGTCGGGGTTGAACCCCGCGAACTGCCGCCTGCTCGATGCCGGCGAGGCGCGGATGACGATGGCCGGGGACGGCTCTCACGCACTCCTCGTGCTCGGTTTCGAGTCCATCGATTACCCCGTCGATGGGCTTATGGAGCGGGCACTCCACGTGTGTGCCGAGCATGGAGGCGGGGTGTCCGAGCGCCACGATCGTCCCGGCGGCGATTCCGTCAGCTCCTGGCGGGAGGCGTTCCTCGGGGCTCCCTACGTGCGCGACGCGTTGGTCGCCGTGGGCGTGCTGTCAGAGACGTTCGAGACGGCGATCACCTGGGAGCGCTTCCCGGGCTTCCACGAGCGCGTCACCGCCGTCGCCGAGGCGGCGGTACGCCTCCAGAGCGCCACCACGGGGCAGGTGTTCTGCAGATTCACCCACGTCTACCCCGACGGGCCGGCGCCATACTTCACGGTGCTCGCCCCCGCGCGGCGGGGCGAAGAGGTCGAGCAGTGGGCGGCGATCAAGCGCGCCGTCTCGGATGCCATCCTCGCGGAGGGTGGGACCATCACCCATCACCACGCGGTCGGGCGCGACCATCGTCCGTGGTATGACCGTCAGCGCCCACAGCCGTTCGCCGCGGCGTTGCGCGGGGCCAAGGCCGCGGTCGACCCGTGCGGGATAATGAACCCGGGCGTGCTCGTCGATCCACTGCTATGACCATCGCGGTACTCGGTCCCGGCGGGGTGGGCGGGTTGCTCGCAGGCGCACTCGACCGCGCGGGCACGCCTGTCGTGGTCGTGGCGAGAGAGTCCACCGCCGCGGCGATCTCCGCGCACGGCCTTCGCGTGAATAGCGTGAGCTTCGGTGAATTCCTGGCGCGCCCGCGCGCCGTGTCACGTCTGCAGGAGCAGGTGGACGCGCTCATCGTGGCCACGAAGGCCGCGGGATTGAAGGACGGGTTGGAGCGGATCGCGGCGTCGCCGAAGCTCGTGCTGCCGCTGCTCAACGGGCTCGATCACATTGCGGTGCTGCGTGAGCGTTTCCCCGCCGACCCCGTGCTCGCGGGCACGATTCGCGTCGAGGCCGACCGCCCCGAGCCGGGCGTGGTGGTGCACACGAGCCCCTTCCTGCTCGTGGACATGGCCTGCGACGATCCCTCTGCGCGCGACGGGATGCAGGCCCTGGCGCAGACACTCTCGGATGCCGGAGTGCCCGTGCGCGTGCTGGACTCCGAGGCGCAGGTGATGTGGTCGAAGCTCGTGCGGCTCAACGCGCTCGCTTGCACCACCAGCGCGTTCGATCAGCTGCTGGGCGAGATCCGCTCCACGCCCGAGCTGCGCGCCGATCTGGTTGGGGCGATCGAGGAGGGCTGCGCGGTGGGGCGCGCGGAGGGGGCGCAGGACGTCGACCCGGCCACGGCGATCGCCGAGCTGGAGACGGCGCACGCCACGCTCGGGAGCTCGATGCAGCGCGATATTACCGCGGGGCGTCCCCCCGAGCTCGACGCGATCCCGGGATCGGTGCTGCGCGCCGCCGCGCGCCACGAACTTCAGTGCCCGACGATCGAGCGGCTCGTGGCGATGATCGCCACCCGCGCGGGGATCCCGATGCCGGTCATCGATCGCTGAGGCGGCGGCGAGGTGGCACGAGCGTGGCGGCGAGGTGGCACGAGCGTGGCGGCGAGGTGGCACGAGCGTTATACATTTTGGGCGATGGCCGGCGTTCAACCAGTCGACGCCCTGCCGGCTGGCCCTCCGGCCGGGGCGGACGCGGGGGTGGATCGCGACCGCCGTGAGGTCATTCGGACGGTCGAGTTGACCAAGGTATACGCTGGCACCGACTTCGCCGCGGTCGATCGACTCAACCTGAGCGTCCACGCCGGCGAGATCTTCGGGCTGCTCGGGCCGAACGGCGCAGGCAAGACGACCACCGCGGGGATGCTTACGACGCGGGTGGTCCCGACCTCCGGATCGGCGTACGTGGGTGCGATCGACGTTGTCGCCAAGCCGGCACTGGCCAAGCAGCTGATCGGGATCGTCTCCCAGCAGAACACGCTCGACCGTCAACTGACGGTATGGGAGAACCTCTACTTCCACGGGCGCCTGTTCGGCGTCTCGGCCCCAGAATCCCGTCGGATCGCCGATAGCCTGCTCGAGCAGTTCCAGCTCGCGAAGTGGGCCAAGGCATCGGTCTTCGCACTCTCCGGGGGCATGGCCCAGCGGCTGATGATGGCGCGGTCGATCTTCCACCGCCCGGCGGTGCTGTTCCTCGACGAGCCCACCGCGGGCCTCGACCCACAGAGCCGCCTGGCCCTGTGGGAGATCCTCGGCGAGCTCAACCGCGAGGGCCAGACGGTCCTGCTCACAACCCACTACATGGAGGAGGCCGACGAACTCTGCGATCGCGTGGCGATTATGGACCACGGCAGGATCCTCGCGCTCGACACGCCCGAGGAGTTGAAGCAGTCGGTTGGGGCCGACACGATCGTCACGGTCAAGGCCGGCGGCGACCCCGACGCGCTCGCCCGGCGGCTGTCGGAGGAGCTCGGCGGCGTGACCCGCACTCGGGTTCGCGATGGGGGCGTGGAGCTGCACGTCAAGGGCGCCGACCGGCTGGTGCCGCGGGTCGTCAACGCGGCCGAGAGCGGTGGCTTCGACGTGGTCGACCTGTCCGTATCCGAGCCGAGCCTCGAGAACGTGTTCATCAATCTCACCGGCAAGGAGCTGCGCGACTGATGTCCGCCGCCGTCACCTCGCCCACCACTGCGGAGCCGCCAATCGTCCTCGCGCCGACGCGCTCGGTGATGGGCGCGAGCCGCATCGCTCTGCGCGCGCTGATCCTTCGCGACCTCGTGGTGCTGTGGAAGAACAAGGGCGAGTTCGTGACCCGAACGCTGGTCCAGCCGCTCCTGCTCGTGTTCGTGTTCCTGTATGTGTTTCCCAGCATCGGACAGGGTATCGGCGGTCGCGGGAAGGTCGCACAGTCTGCGTTCGCCACCGTGCTCGTTCCCGGCGTGGTCGGGATCTCGATCATGTTCCAGGGCATCCAGGCCGTCGCCCTGCAGCTGTCCACGGAGTTCGGCTACACGCGTGAGATAGAGGACCGCGTCCAGGCGCCCTGTCCGATCTGGCTGGTGGCCGCGGCCAAGGTGCTCTCAGGCGCGGCCCAGGGCCTGCTCGCCGCCGTGATCGTATTCCCGATCGCCGCCGTAGTCCACGCACCGGGGGTGCACGCGCACCTGTCGGTCCATTGGGCGGTCGTGGTCACGCTGATCCCGCTCGCGTGCGTCACGATGACCTCGCTCGGCCTGCTGCTCGGGTCGGCGTTCGAGCCCCGCAACATCGGGCTGATGTTCGGCTTCGTGGTGCTCCCGCTCACGTTCCTCGGCGGCACCTACTATCAGTGGACGCGCCTGTCCCCCCTTCAGCTCGACGGTGTGCATTGGCTGCAGATCGTCGTGCTCATCAATCCCTTGATCTACATCAATGAGGGTTTGCGCGCCGGCCTGACCCATGCCTCGCACATGCCCCTCTATGTCGTGTACCCGGTGCTGATTGGTTTTTTCGTCGTCTTCCTCACGCTCGGGCTGCGAAAGTTCAGAGGGCGGGTGCTCTCGTGAGCGAGCCGGCGTGCCCTCCGCGCGGGCGGTGCGCTATGAGCGCTCGAGGATCTCGATTCGATACCCGTCGGGGTCGCGCACGAAGCACAGGCGGGACCCCCCCTCGCGTATGGAGTAAGGGGGCTTCTCCGGCTCGATCCCCTGCTCGGCCAGGCGGGCGAGAGTTGCGTCGAGGTCGTCGGCCGTGATCGCGATGTGGCCATAGCCCGTGCCGAGCTCATAGGAGTCCACGCCGAAGTTGTGGGTGAGCTCAAGGCGGGGCGTGTCTCCGTCGCCGGGCTGGTTCATGAAGACGTTGACGGCCTCGTCTCTGATCGGGATGCGCCCGACCTCCTCGAACCCGAGCGCCTCATAGAACGCCACCGACCGGTCGATGTCGGTGATGCGGTAGCAGGTGTGGATGAGCGCCATCGGCGGGAGTCTAAGGAAAGCCTAGAATGCGCGCGTGAGCAGTCCTCGACGTGCGGCGGGACTCGCATACCGCGCGGCCGGAGATTCAAGCGACCGCGTGGCCCTGCTGCTGCACGGCTACCCCGAGTCCTCGTACATGTGGCAGGACGTGCTCGGAGCCCTGGCCGAGGCCGGCTGGCGGGGGCTCGCCCCCGATCTGCCCGGATACGGCGATTCCGCGCCGGACCCGCCCGCCACCTGGGAGCGCCACGTCGAGGCGCTCGAGCGCTTCGTGGGCGAGCTTGCGCTCGGGCCGGTGGCGCTCGTCACGCACGACTGGGGCGTGCCGATCGGCCTTCGGTGGGCGTGCGATCATCCGGCCGCGGTGAGTGCTCTTGCCATCTCCGACGGCGGATTCTTCGCCGACCGGCGCTGGCACGACCTGGCGAACGTGATGCGGACGCCCGGGAAGGGCGAGGACTTGATCCGGTCGTACACGCGTGAGGGGTTCTTCGCGGCGATGCGCGCCGCCTCGAGCGGTATGACCGAAGAGGCGCTCGAGGACTACTGGAAGGGGTTCGCCGACGATACGCGCCGCCTGGGACATCTCGAGCTGTATCGCTCGGGCGACTTCGAGAAGCTCGTCCCATACGAGGGCTGCGTTGCAAGGCTCGGCGTGCCGGCGCTTATCGTCTGGGGCGAGGAGGACCGATTCGCGGGCGTGCAGATGGCGCATCGCTTCCACGAGGAGCTCCCGGGCTCGGAGCTCGTGATCTTCGAGGGCGCCCGGCACTTCGTATGGGACGATGAGCCCGCTCGCGCTGCCCGTGCGCTCGTGGACTTTCTCAGTCGGCGCGCCGGCTGAGGAGCGCCATAGACTGCGGGGCGTGCGAACTCTGGTCGTGGGTCATGGTGGGCGCGAGAGCGCCCTGGCGTTCCGCATGGCTCAGCACAGCGAGGTGCACGCCTTCATGGGCCACGCCAATCCCTCGCTCGTGCGCTATGCAGAGGCCTCGGGCGGCAGCTACGCGATCGGCGATGTCTGCGACCCGCAGTCGGTGGCGGCCTTCGCTCGCGCAAATGATGTTGATGTCGCGATGGTCAGCGCCGATGAGCCCCTGGCGGCGGGGGTCGTCGATGCGCTGTTGGCTCAGGGAACGCGTGCGGTTGGTCCGACGAGGGCCGGCGCGGAGATCGAGTGGAACAAGGTCTTTGCCCGCTCGCTGCTCTCGGAGGTGGCACCCGAGGCGGCGCCCATGTGGCGCGTGGTGGCGGAGGTGCGCGAGGTGCAGGAGGCGATCGACTCCTTCGGCTCGACCCCGGTGGCGGTGAAGCCCTCGGGCCTGACCGGGGGCAAGGGGGTCAAGGTCATGGGTCCCCATCTGGCAAGTCACGCCGAGGCCCGAGACTACGCCCTGAGCCTGCTCGCCCGTCGCAAGCGCGAGGAGTCGGTGCTGATCGAGGAGAAGATCGTCGGTGCCGAGTTCACCATCCAGGCGATCAGCGACGGCAGGACGGTCATCTTCCCTCCGGCCACGTATGACTACCCGTTTCGCTACGACGGTGACGAGGGACCGGGCACCGGCGGGATGGGTTCACTCTCGATGGCCGAGCCGACCCTGCCGTTCATGACGGCACGGCACTACGAGCAAGCCTGCTCGATCATCGAGCAGGTCATCGAGCGGCTCGCCCAGCAGGGGCGCCATTTCACCGGCGTGATGAACAGCGGCTTCTTCGCCACGGCCGATGGCGTCAAGGTTATCGAGTTCAACGCCCGCTTCGGCGATCCGGAGTGCATGAACATCATGAGCCTCTTTCGCGGCAGCTGGCCGGAGGTCATGGAGCACATGTCCCGGGGGGAGCTGCGCCCTGGTGACGTGCCGCTGAGCGAGGAGGCGTCGCTCGTGCTCTATCTCGTCTCGCCCGACTACGCGCTGCGGGCCGGGCGGCCGTACGAGTTCGACCTCGACTCGCGGGCCATGGAAGCGGCAGGCTGTCACGTCTTCTTCGCCTCCGCCGTCGAGATCGGCGAGAATGCGTATTCCACCGTGGGTACCTCACGCGCCGTGGCGCTGGCTACGACGGCGCCGACTCTCCAGAGCGCGCGGGAGCGTATCGTGGCGTGCGCCGGTTCGGTGGGGGTGCTGCAGTGGCGCAGGGACGTGGGCGACGAGAGCTATCTCAATGGCCTGAGCAGGCTGGTAGGACGCGTGCCGGCGTGAGTGTCTTCGTGCAAGTATGGCTGCAATGATCGTCGAGCGTGCGAACAATCCCCAGTTCCTGTCGAACACCTACCTCGTCGCCGACCGCGAGGGAGCCGCTGCATTCTTCGTCGATGCGGGTGGGCCGGTGACGCCTTTGATCGAATCGGCCGAACGCCTCGATCTCATTCCCACCCACGTGCTGCTCACCCACCACCACTTCGACCACGTATGCGAGGTGGGCGCGCTGTGCGAGCGCTGGCCGGAGCTCGAGGTGCTGATCAGTCCACTCGAGCGCGACATGCTCGAAGGTGCCACCGGGGGCGGGGAGCAGGGCGCAGGGGTCGCCACGGGCACTGTCGAGGCCGGACAGACGCTGCAGTTCGGAACGCTCGAGGTGCGCCCGTTGTACACCCCCGGCCACACAGCGGGGATGCTCTCGTTCTTGGTGGGCGATCGGTCTGATATGGCCGGCGCCACCGCACCCCACCGGACGCAGGCCCGCTCTGCAAGCGCTGCGCCCGGCGGGTTCACCGGTGGGGCGGCGGTCGTGTTCACCGGCGACACGCTGTTCAAGAACTCCGTCGGCGGGGTGAGAGCGCCCGGCCACACCACGTACACGGATCTGAGGGACTCGATCATGGGAACGTTGATGGAGCTGCCGCCCGACACGGTCATCTACCCGGGCCACGCGGAGGCGAGCACCGTCGAGCGGGAGTGGAACTCCAACCAGTTCATCCGCGTCTGGCGCGGCCTGGACGCGCAGGGGGCCGAGCCCTGCACCGCGCTCGGCGAGCCCGCCACGCTGGTGCTGCTCGCGGATGACTACGACGGTGGCAAGAAGGCCTGGGTGCGCTGGCCGGACGGCTCGGACGACATCGTGCCGGGGTCACGGGTGCAACGGAGCGTGTGAACGGCAGGCCCGCCCACCCGCTCGGTCTGCCGAGGAGCGTCGAGACCGGCCGTGGTTCGTAGGATTCAAGGTATGGCGCGCGAGAGCGAGAAGATCCCCACTTCCCGCGTGCGGCGCACCACGACCGTCGCCACGCTGGCGGCAAGCGAGGCCGTGAAGCAGTTCGGGACACGCGCCGCGAACGTCACGCGCGGCGAGCACGCCTCAGAGGAGGCCATGTCCAGGCGCCAGCTGGAGACCGCAAAGCAGATCGTGGCCGTACTGGGAACGATGAAGGGCGCAGCGATGAAGCTCGGGCAGGTGATGTCCTTCCTGGACGTCGGTCTGGTGGCCGAGGAGCACCGCGAGGAGTTCCAGCGCGAGCTCGCCAAGCTGCGCGATGCCGCGCCCACCGTCTCGTTCAAGCAGATGCGGCGCGTGATAGAGGATGACCTCGAGGAGCCGATCTCAGCTGTGTTCGGATCGTTCGACGAGGAGCCGATAGCGGCGGCGTCGATCGGGCAGGTCTATCGAGCGACGCTGAGAGACGGCCGCGAGGTGGCCGTCAAGGTTCAGTACCCCGGCGTGGCAGCGGCGGTGAGAGCCGATCTGCAGAACCTGGACATGCTAATGCGCGTGCTCAAGCGGATGACCCCGGGGCTGGACGTGAAGGCGATCGCCGAGGAGATCCAGGAGCGGATCGTCGAGGAGCTCGACTACGAGCTGGAGGCCCAGAACCAGCGAGCGCTCGCGCGTATCTTCGCCGGACACCCGTTCATCGCCGTGCCCGACGTCGTCAGCACGCTCTCGCGTGAGCGGGTGCTTGTGAGCGAGTTCGTGCACGGTGTGGGCTTCGAGGAGCTGAAGCACTACCCGCAGGCCCAGCGCGACCGGATCGGAGAGATCGTGTTCCGCTTCTTTCTGGGTTGCCTCTATCGCCACCGGCAGTTCTCCGGTGATCCGCATCCGGGGAACTTCCTGCTTCTGGACGACGGCCGCATGGCGTTCCTCGACTTCGGCCTGTTCAAGCGCCTGGACCCTGGGCCCGTGCAGCTCGAGCTCGCGGCGCAGAGGGCGGTCGTCGAGCGCGACGCACAGGCCCTGCACGAAATGCTCGCGAGGTCGGGTTTCCTCCCAGAGCCCGAGCGCGTGGACCCCGACCACCTGTTGGCGTTCATCGAGGACGCGGTCTGGTGGTATACGACGGCGGACGAAGTGGTCGAGCTCAGCCCCGAGATCGCAACGCACGTGATGATCGAGAGCTCGGACCCCCGTTCGAGCCACTTCCGGGAGATGCGCCACCAGGACATGCGTCCCGAGCATCTGTTCGGCCGGCGCATGGAGATGCTGACGCTCGCCGTTCTGTCGCAGCTGCGTGCCAGCGCCAACTGGCATCGAATCGCACGCGAGTGGATGTACGGCGACGAGCCCGTGACCGACCTGGGCCGCGAGGAGGCTGCCTTCTACGGGCGCAGCGGTGTCGGCGCTGCGGGCTGACGCCGCCGGTCCTACGCGGCGGTCAGCGCCTTCTGCTTCATCTGATCGAACTCGGCCTGCGTGATCGTGCCGGCGTCAAGCAGCTGCTTGGCCTTGGCGATCTGCTCCGCCGGATCTCCCTGGCCGGCCACGGACTTCACATACTCGTCGACCTGCGCCTGCGCGGCCTGTTGCTGCTTGAGGGCACGCTCGGTCATCCCCTTGTGCTCGGCGATCAGGTAGATGAAGACGCCGAAGTAGGGAATGCACGATGATGAAGATGATCCAGAGGACCTTGGCCCACCCCGACTGCGTCGTGGCGACGGAAGATGTCGGCCAGCACCGTGAACAGGATCCAGAGCCAGACCACGAACGCGAAGAAGATGAGCATCGTCCAGAAGACTTCGAGGAACGGGTAACTGGTTGCGAGGATCATGGCCATCCTTTGTCGGTCGAAGGAGGGAGGGCCGGGCCCAGCGCGTTGGCCCGGCCGGGGCGAAGCTCCGCAGCGTACAGCATATTCATATACGCCCGACGTTCGCGATGACAGCCTGGGCTGGACCGGTCGGCGGTCTTGGCGCCGATGCTGAAGGAGGCTGCTGGGGGAACGGCTTGATAGCCTCGCGAGCAGTGGCCGAGGACCCTGACGAGAGCGCTAAGGATGGCCGCGAGATTGAATCTCAACCCCCGGCGGGCACGCCTGCCGGCGCGGTCAGACCGGCGTATGGCACCGGCGCGGTCGCACCGCGCCCCGGCCGGCCACGCTCACCGCATCTGGGTGCGCGTGATCCTCGTGCTCGCCACGCTGCTCGCGGTCTTTGCCATCTTCGCGATCTGGGCCAACCGCCAGCTCTGAACCCGACCAACTGGGCGAACACGAGCACCGCGCTGCTGCAGAAGCCGACCATCCGCTCGGCCGTATCCGGCTATCTGGTCGACCAGCTGTACGCGCAACGTCGACGTGCAGGGCGAACTGAAGTCGGGCCTGCCCACGCAGCTCGCCCCGCTCGCCGGCCCGATCTCGGGGGCACTGCACAGCCTGGCCGAACAGGGCGCTGAACGGGCGCTGGCATTCCCGCGGGTGCAGGACGCCTGGAGGAACGCCAACCACGCGGCCGACCAGGCGCTGGTCACGATCGTCAACGGCGGCGGGCTCGCGCGTGCAGATCCAGGGCGGCACGGTCTCGCTCAACCTGCGCCAGATCGTGGCCGATCTCAGCGCAGCGCCTCGGCCTGCCCTCGGGCATCGCCGAAAAGCTGCCCGCGTCGGTGGCGAACCTGAAGGTGGTCACCTCGAGTCAGCTTGGGCTGGTGCGCAATCTGGCCAAAGCGCTTCACGCGCTGGCGGTGTGGCTGACGGTCCTCACGCTCGCGCTCTACGCCCTGGCGGTGTACCTGGCCCGCGGACATCGCCGGCGCACGCTGATGTGGGTCGGCTTGAGCCTCGTGTTCGCCGGCGTCATCGTGCTCGTTGCTCGCAAGATCGGACAGGGTCAGCTCGTCTCGGCGATCACCAGCGACGCCTCGATCGAACCCGCTGCCAATGACGCCTACTCGGTGGCCACCTCACTGCTGGTGCAGGTCGCGAGCGCCTCGATCATCATCGGCATCCCCGTGATCTTCTCGGCGTGGTTCGCCGGGCCGGCGCGCTGGGCGGTCGCCGGTCGGCGCTTCTGGGCGCCGCACTTCCGCGAGCGTCCGGGCCTTGCCTACTGGATCACCGCGGGGCTGCTCGCCCTCATCTTCATCTGGGGACCGATCCCATCGACGCGCAACCCTATTGACGATGCTGCTGTTCACGATCCTTGCCTTCGTCGGCGCCCATGTGCTTCGTGGCCAGATCGCCAAGGAGTTCCCGGACGCCCGCCCGATCTCGATGCGGGGCGCGATCAGCGAGTACGCCCACTCGGTGGGCGAGAAAATAAGCCGCGCACGCGCCGCAACGGCGCCTGCGAAGGCGGCCGGCGCCCCCTCCATGGCGACAGAGCTCGAGCGGCTCGTGGCCCTGCGTGACCGGGGAGCGATCACCGATGATGAGTACGTCGCGGCCAAGCAAGAGCTACTCGCGAGTTAGGTTCGGATGGCCTAAGCAGAGATAGGAGCATCGACAACCACGTAGACGCTCGGTCCGGTAACTTCGGGGGTTGGCTAGCGCGAGCTGCGCTGACAACGGCTTGGGACGCGTGTAAAGCAGCTGAGAGCGAGAGGACACAGATGCCGGAGAACGACACGACCGCGAAAGCCACGCCCGCTGACGGTGCGGGGGGCGACCCTGCCCGCACCGGGCCCGGGAAGGTCGAGAGACCTTCGGTCACACGGGGCCGGCGGATCCTGGTGCAGGTCCTGATGTGGGGCACGACCCTGCTCGCGGTCCTCGCGATCTTCGCCGTATGGGCCAATCGCCAGATGCTGAACCCCGACAACTGGGCCAACACGAGCACGAAGCTCTTGCAGAACGCAGACATCCGCGAAGCGACCTCCAATTACCTGGTCAACCAGCTCTACGCCAACGTCAACGTCGAACAGGAACTCAAGGCCAAGCTGCCGACGCAGCTCGCGCCGCTGGCCGGGACCGCTGTCCGGAGCGCTGCACAGCCTCGCCAACGAAGCCGCCCAACGCGCCCTTGCCAGCCCGCGCGTGCAGGAAGTGTGGAAGCGCGCCAACCGCGCGGCAGACCGAGTCTTCGTGACGATCGTCAACGGCGGCAAGGGAGCGGTCGCGATCACCGGCGGTCAAGTCACGCTCAACCTCGCCGCGGTCGTCAGCAACATCACCAACCGCCTCGGGCTGCCGAACGTCAGCCTCCAAGCTGCCCGCCTCGGTCGCGAAGCTGAAGATCCTCAAGTCCAACCAGCTCAAGCTCGTCCAGGACGTCGGCAAAGCGCTGAAGGGGCTGGCGCTGCTGCTGACGATCATCGTGCCGCTGCTCTACGCGCTGGCGATCGCGCTCGCCCGCGGCTATCCGCCGCCGAACGCTGATGACGGTGGGGATCGCGATCGTCGCGGCCGGCGTGCTCGTGTTCCTGGGCCGCAACATCCTCGTCACCCAGGTGACCGACTCGTTGGTCAAGACCGAATCGGTCAAGCCCGCCGCTCACGCCGTCCTTACGATCGCGACCTCGATGCTCTCGGAGATCGCCGGGGCGTTCATCATCGTCGGGATTCCGCTGATCGCCGCGGCCTGGTTCGCCGGTCCAGCGCAGCCTGGCCGTCAATGCTCGCCGCCGGATCGCCCCCTTCCTGCGCGACCAGCCCGGGTGGACGTATGGAATCGTCGCGGCGATCATGGCCCTGATCTTCATCTGGAATCCGATCCCGGCGACAGGCAAACTCGGCGGGATCATCGTGTTCCTCGCACTCGCCTTCTTCGGCACCTATGTGCTGCGCCGCCAGACCGCGGCGGAGTTCCCGACAGACGTCCAGTAGCGCAACCGATGTAATCGGCCTCGTAGAGCAAACCGATGGAATCGGTTTACATCGAACTCGCGCTCGTCGCGCTCGCGGCGATGCTCTCGCCGACGACCCTCTCCTTCAGCGTCTTCGCCCTGGTACTCGGTGAGCGGCCGCTGCGCACCGGCTTCTGGTTCTTTCTCGGCGCGTTCGGCGTGACGCTGATCATCGGCGTCCTCGCGGCGTTCGTGCTCGGAAACGCAGCCGCCTCGCCCAATCCGAGCACTCCAAAGACATGGGTCGCAGTCCTCGACGTCATAGCCGGTGCGCTGATCGTCTTCTTCACCGTGCGCCTGCTGCGACGGCCGCGCGACCCTGACCGTATGGCGGGCATGCTCGAGCAGATGAGCAAGGTCGCCTCCTCCCCGGCGATAGCGATAGTCGCCGCGGGGGCCTCGCTCGCGAACCCCGGCGGGTTCATCCCGCTCGCTTTGAAGACCATCTCCGAGACGAACCCGAACCCCGCTCAGTACATACTCGAGTGGCTGGCCTTCACCATCATCTCGCTCCTACCGCTGACGTTGGCGATCGTGATGTTGGCCGTCTCGCCCGATCGCGCCCAACGGGTGCTCCTCGGCGCCAGAGGCTGGCTGGAGCGAAACGCAAGGACAGTCGCGGCGGTCATCCTCTTCCTGCTCGCGATCTCGCTCCTGCGCAACGGCATCGCCGGGCTCACGAGCTAGAGGCTTGATGTGGGTTCAGCGTCCGTCGTAGGCGGCGAGCGCTCGGGGTGGACGGCCGAGGATGTTGTTGATGAGCATGCTGAGAGTGAGTGCGAGGAGTCGTTGGACGACGCGTTGGGCGAGTCCGGATAGCGTCTTGGCGAGGTGGTCCTCCATGCGCATCTGGCGCTTCAGCGTTGAGAAGACCGACTCGATCACCAGCCGGATGCGGGCCTTTGAGATCTCGCTGGGTGGACGCTGTCCGAGCTTGTGCTTCTCGGGAACGATCAGCTGCACACCGATGAGCTGGAGGCTGTCGTGGTGCTCGCGGCCACGGTGGCCGGCGTCGGCGAACAACACGCTGCCGGGGTGCGCGGTGGCGAGCTGAAAGACACCTACGCGCTCGTTCTCATTTGCCGCTCTGAGGTCATAGCCCAGAGGGGCACCCCGGCGATCGGTGATCAGCAGCAGCCGCATTCCCCAGTACCACTGGCTCTTGGACGGGCAGTAGCCGTAGGCAGCATGCCCAGCGAACTCGCTCTTTGAAGCACAGCCCGCGTAGTTGGCGCAACCGAGCAGTGTGCCGTCGACCAAGCGCACGCTACCTGCCGCGATGAGCTCGGCGACGCCGAGCTGCACGGTCGTGATCCACGGCGTCAGGCGGCGTAGCCGCCGGTTGTACTGCGACTGGTCGGGCAAATACGGGAAGTAGCCGGGCAGTAGGCGTCCGATCGTCCCCAGGAACTGGCGGTCGGAGACCAAGCCCGTGATGGCTTGGGCGACCGCTAGCGCGATCAACTCCTGGTCGGTGACGCTCCCGGCCGGTCCCGGGCGAGGAATCGGCAGCGAGCAGGCGAATACGTAGGCTGCGACAACGAGGGTCTCCAGCGAAGCGTCCATCTCGTGCTCCATTCACGAGTTGACAGGGCTGGAGGCCCTCTTTCTCATGTCAACGCCCGCTTCCTGCCCAGCACACCAACCCACATCAAGCCTCTAGTAGGACTTCGTTAGCTGCGTGCAGGAGTTCTTGCGGTCGCAGGGAACTCCTCTGGCATGGCGAGTGTGCGAGTTGGTGAGTTCGGGGTTCGGGCGGCGGATCTGCAGGCGCAGCGGGCGGAGCTGATCGAGTTCGCCGAGGAGATGTACGGGTCGCTGCCTAGGTGTGATCAGCGCGCCAAGGGCGAGCAGTACGTTCGCGGGCTGCTGTTGGAGGGGCGGCGCAAGTCGATCCAGCCGATGGCAGTGCGGTTGCCGGATGGGGATGAGCAGTGCTTGCAGCAGTTCATCACCGACTCGCCGTGGGAGGACGCGCCGGTCAGGCGACGCTTGGCGCGACGAATGAGCGCCGCGATCGAGCCGGTCGGCTGGGTGGTAGATGACACCGGGCTGCCGAAGGACGGGCATCTCTCGCCGGGAGTGGCGCATCAGTACTGCGGGGCGCTGGGCAAGACGGCGAACTGCCAGGTGCTGGTGTCGGTCAACGCCGCGACCGATCGTGCGTCGTGCCCGTTGGGATGGCGGCTGTTCCTCCCGCAGAGCTGGGATCAGGACGAGGATCGCCGCAAGCGCGCGCGGATCCCTGAGGAGGTGCGTCACGCGCCGAAGTGGCAGCTGGCGCTGGAGATCCTCGATGAGCTGATCGGCTGGGGGCTGGAGCGGCGGGTGGTGCAGGCCGATGGCGGTTATGGCGATATCACCGAGTTCCGGACGGGGCTTGAGGAACGCGACCTGGAGTACGTGGTGCAGGTCAAGGGCGTCACTTCGGCTCAACCGGCCGACGCGGTCCCAGTCACGCCGGCCTATCAGGGCCGCGGACGCCGGCCCACGGCCCGCTATCCCGACAAGCCGGTCAGCCTGCGAGAGCTGGTGCTCGCCGCCGGCGTTGATCAGGTGCGCACCGTCGGGTGGCGCGAGGGGGACCGCGGCCCGCTCACGGGCCAGTTCATCGCGCTGCGGGTCCGCCCCGCCAACGACGCGCAACGCCAGGACGACGGCTCACTCCCCGAGCGCTGGCTGCTGGCCGAGTGGCCCGAAGGCAAGGATGAGCCGGTCAAGTACTGGCTCTCCAACCTCTCCATCGACACCTCGCTAAAGACGCTCGTGCACCTTGCGAAGCTCAGATGGCGGGTTGAGCACGACTACCGCGAGCTCAAGCAATGCCTCGGCCTCGATCACTACGAGGGTCGCACCTACTGCGGGCTGCAGCACCACCTGACCTGCGTGACCGTCGCACACGCGTTCCTCACCTGCTGGCGCCTCGCGCGCGGCGACCCAGACGCCGTCCGCCCTCAGCTGGCGGCAGCCTGATCAGTCTCTACCAGGCCCAGCGCGACCTCCAGACCGCGTTGGCCTGCTGGCACGGGCGCTGCCCGACTTGCCAGCGCGGGCTGCCGCCATAACCCCACCTCAACCTAACGAAGTCCTACTAGGGCGAGGCTTGCGAAACGACGGGCCTGGTTCATGCTCGATTGATGCCGGCCCGCGCTCGGGACGTGCCGTGGCAGTGCTTCCACTTGTGGCCGCTACCGCACGTGCAGGGCTCGTTCCGTCCGCGTCGCCGGTCCTCTGCCGCGTAGTAGTGGACGATCTCCGAGGGGGCGCGATTCGCGCGCAGCAACCCGACCATGGTGCGCATCGGCTGATCGATGTGGCGAAAGAACGCCTGGTAGCCGGGACGCAGGTAGTTCAGGCCGGGATCGCCGGCCGGTGTCGAGGTGAAGCGGTCCTTGGGGCAGCCGCCATGGCAGGCGAAGCGCACGTCGCAGTCCAGGCAGTACTGCGGGAGGGTGTCGAGCTTGTCATCGCCGAAGCGCTGCTGCTCGGGGGAGGCGACCATCTCGGTGCGGGACTCAGGCATCTATGCTCGGCCCGTGACTGCCATCGGCCCGACATTGCGATCAAAACCATGAGTCGCGAGCGCTGGATGGCGCTTTTCTTCGCCACCGGGTCGACGTGCTTCTTGATCGGCCCGTTTCCCGGCTACGCCAATCTCGTAGGGGACGCCGCCGACTCCGTCACGTACTTCGTCGGCTCCGTCCTGTTCACCACCGGCGGGGCGCTGCAGACATCGCTGGCGCTCCCCGCGCGCCACTCCCCTGGCGCCGGCCGGGCGGCGTGGTGGGCCGCGACCATCCAGTCGGCCGGCACCCTGTTCTTCAACGTGACGACCTACCAGGCGATGCACACGGCCCTCTCCAGCCCCGAGTACAACAAGCTCGTGTGGCGCCCGGACGCCCTGGGCTCGATCTGCTTCCTCGTCTCCGGCGCGATCGCCTATCGCGCCTCGGCGCGGCAGGGCTGGCTGCCCGGGCGTGGCGGTCCCGGATGGTGGGAGCCGTCGATCAACCTGCTGGGCTGCATCTTCTTCGGCATCGCGGCCGTGGCCGGCTACGTCGTTCCCTCGAGCGGCTCGATGATCGATCTCGCCGCCGCCAACTGGAGCACCTCGCTTGGGGCGGCCTGCTTCCTGGCCTGCGCGGTGGCCACGCTGCTCACCGGACGCACGTTGAAGTCGCCGCGGCTGCGGCGCGTGCACGAGCTCGAGCACGCCGTGGAGCGGATCGTCTGACGCCGAGACGATCTGATGATCGTGCTCACGACCTCGAGCTCAGCTATCGAGCGCCGTGTGCGTCGCGCTCTGACCAATAGCGCTCGGCCTCGGCCTCCATCTCCGCGAGCCTCGTGTAGTAGTCGGGGAACTCGTTCAGATGTGCGCGGGCGATCTTGCCCGTCGTGAGCTCATCGTCATCGCTGACGTTTGTTTCGGGGTCACGACACCCGTGCTCGAGCTCAACTTCAAGACCCATGCGGAACTGCTCGATGTCGAAGCGCGAGGTCTGCCAGTCGACGCCGATGGTCTCGCCGATCGATTTCGCTTGCTGTGTCGAGAAGCTCGTGGCTTTACCCATCGACGAATTGTTGCGCATCCGCTCGACGGCGACTGGACAGCCGATGGAGCCTACGGACCCGATGAAGCCTACGGACCCGATGAAGCCTACGGACCGGAAGCACTGCCCATCGTCGCGCCGGCCCGCGGTTCGGCCGTCACGGCAGCGCTCCCGTCCGCGACCGGCGCGGGGACTTGACGCCTGGAGAGAGCGAGGGTGGTCAGATACGCGACGGCGACGCCGACGATGATGAGCGGCTCGGCACCCGCGCCGGCCTTGGCTGTGAGCAGCGAGGCGATCACGATCGCCGACAACGGCAGTCGCAGGATCGAGACGACTGCGACGCCGATGCCGACGGCGACAGCAGCGGTCATGGGAAAGTCGGGGAGGTGCGAGGCCATGATGCCTGCGGCGGCACCGAGGAACATCGCCGGAAACGTCGGACCCTCCGGAAGCTGCCGAGCGAGAGGCCGTACGCGAGTCCCTTGAAGACCAACAGCAGCGCGAGCGCCGAGAGCGACCAGGCCGGGGAACCGTGCTCGTAGCCGAGCGCGCTCGGCAAGTGGTGGAAGACCTCTCGCTGGATCTGGTAGACGAGCTCGAGGAAGCACCACGCGGCCAGCGAGACGAGTAGGCCGACGACAGCGGCGATGACCAGCAGGACGAGGTAGGCCCTGCTCAGCAGCATGGAGGCGGGATCCGCGGCCTGGCCGTCGGCCGCAGACACTCACGGCTCGCCGGTTGGGCAACGTGCCGCGATTGCCGAGGAAAGCGGTCACTTCGGCAGATCTTACGCGCCGGCACCGAATCCGCGTCAACGCAAGCTACCCGCGTCCCGCCGCCCGCGCCGCGCGCTCTCTGAAGGAGGGCGGGTTGTCATCAGTGGAGCAGTTCGACCAGCCCAACGACGAGCAGGTACGCGCCCGCTCCCGCGGCCGCGATGATCGCCACCAGCCGTCCGTTCCGGGCGAACCAGTCGTTGATGCTCTCGAGCGCTGCGGAGGCGCGCTGCGGGAACCCGAGCAGCATCAGCATCGGGATCTCGATCATCCACAGCATGATCAGCACCGTCACAGCGAGGTACAGGAGCTCCTGGGCTGTCGAGGCCTTCGTGTCGGCGATCGCCTTCACAGCTCCGACGTAGATCGGCGAGGGCACCACGTAGAGGATGACGCCGAGCAGGAGCACGAGCCGCCGGCTTTCGAGGTAGCGCTCGGTCTTCGACGGCCCGGTCTCCTTCTTTGGCTTGGCTGGACCTGGACGGCGCAGACGAACCGCCAGCCACAGGAGCGCTGCGCCGCCCGCGATGTAGAGGCCGGAGCTGACCGAGCGCTGCTGCTGGCTCGTCGCACCCAGTTCCTGGAACAGGAGCAGCATCAGTGAGCCGGTGACGAACACCGTGAGAAGCGCGGCGGTCACGAGCAGAAACACGCGCAGCCGCACGTCGGATCCCCGCCCGAGAGCGATCATGGCCGCGACCGCCGGCGGGTAGATCGACGCCGCGAGCGCGAGCGAGACAGCTTCGGACGGCATCGGCTGGGCGCACGCTACTCGATGCCGCACCGGCGCCACACCGACGCCCCGGGCTTGGCACCCCGCCTCAGAGGCCCGTCTCGGCGGTGATCCTCCCGGACTTGACGGCCTTTGCGAGGGCTTTGTAGTCGCGCTCGTTCTGCTCGGCGTAGGCCTGGGAGAACTGAACGATGGCGCGGTCGAAGCTCGTGCCCCTGCCCAGGTAGGACGCGATCGCGATGCGGTCGCCGCTGCGGGCGTGGGCCCGCGCGAGCGTCCAGCCGCACAGCCGGCCGTATGTGGCCATGCCCTTGGGGACCATCTGCTCGACTTCCGCCGAGCCCTTCCAGTCCTTCAGCTGGCGTCCATAGAAGTCCCGCTCCTTGTCGTCGAGGCCTGACTCGACATGCAGCCAGCCGAGGAAGATGTCGCTCGAGGCCTGCATCAGGTGCTGCCCGGTGACGACCCGCTCGCCGTGGTTCTCGAACTCGCTCGGTCCAAGGAACTCCTCGAGCACCGAGGCCTCCGCCTCCTTCATCTGCAGGAACAGCGGGTCCTGGCCGTCGCGCCCGAGCAGGAGCGCGATCCAGGCGCGCGTGCCGACGCTCCCCACGCCGACGACTTTGCGCGCGAAGTCCGTGAGCTGGAACTGCTCGAGCAGCACGCGGCGGTCGTGCTGGAGCGTGTCACGGTAGGAGCGCAGGCGCTCGTGCAGCCCATCGAACATCTCGTCGCGCTCAGAGCCCTGCGCGAGGTCGTCGATCGGCACGATCAGGGGCGGATCGGCCACGATCCGCGCCTGCCCGTCGACCTCGTGCGTCAGCTTGGAGAACGCCGACATGCTGTCGCGGGTGCGTGCCTTGGCGAGCGTCTTCTCGGTTCGCTTCACCTGCTGGGCCTTGAACTGCGAGCCGAGCTGGGCGATCGTGGCCTCGATGTCGAGGTGGGCATACCAGACATCGAGGTTCTTCATGGCGGCGAAGCGCGCCATCGCGGTGCGGTACTCCTCGACCGTGTCGAGCACGACCTGCTCCTGGTCCTTGACGGGATAGCTGTTGTACTGCGCCGCGATCAGCATGCTCGCCGCCAGGCGCTTTACGTCCCACTCCCAGGGCCCGGGGAGAGTCTCGTCGAAGTCGTTGATGTCGAACATGAGCCGGCGCTCGGGCGAGGCGAACACGCCGAAGTTCGATAGGTGCGCATCGCCGCAGCACTGCACCGTCAGTCCTGAGCGCGGTGTGGCCGACAGGTCGCTGGCCATGATCAGCGCCGCTCCGCGGTAGAAGGTGAACGGCGAGACCAGCATGCGCCCGTAACGGATCGGCACGAGCTCGGGCACGCGCGTCTCGGCTTGGCGCTCGAGCAGCTCGATCGGGTCCGTGCGGCGCGGCGCCGGCTCAAAGACGGCGTGACTGGAGCGCGGCACCTCGGCTCGCGCCGCCTTGCCCGCAGCCACCCGCTCGGCCATCGTCGGATGCCCTACGGGGGTGCTGTCACTCACCGTCGCGATCGACAGACGATACTCCCTGGCTCCCATGCTCATGTTGGGGGCCTCCCGGGGTGCACCGCGGCGTGCCCCCGGAGACGGCCGGCGCCATCGTCGAATAGAACGCTACGGCTCGCCTGGACGGACTGCGCCTGTCTTTGTCGGTCCTGGCACTCATCGCGCTGGTGGCCTTGTCTGTAAGTCGCCGCATCCCCACTCAGCAGCCCGCCTCGGCCTCAGCGACTTGATCGGCCATTTCGTTGGCCGCGACGCGAAACTCCGTTCAACCGGGGCGGACGACGTCGACGGGCGGCAGGTCTCGCACCTCGTGCTTTGTGAGATTGAGGCGGACGCCGTCGGCGGCCATGTCTTTGACAGCACCGATTGGAATCGCGATCTCCCTCTTGCCCCAGAGGTGCCCCTCGTCGAGAAGCACATGGGTGACGTGGTGGTCCTGTGGGTCGATGACGAGTCCCCGGACCCGCCCGATGTTGCCGTCGGTGGCATGCACATGGTCGCCGCGACGTATCTCCACCTCGCCCGCTGGCACACGGTCGTCAACGACGACCTGAGGACTTGCCATGCCCACGCCGCCCATGCCCACGCCGCCCATGCCCATGCCACCCACGCCCCCGCCGAGTCCGTAGTAGGGCCATGCGAGCGTCTCCCCAGCTCCGTAACCCATCTGTTCGCCTGCTTCGGGCAGGAAATGGGTCTCCTCGGCGCCTTCGAGTGCGTCGAACTCTGCCGCGCTGCACCGCAGGCGGATTTCCTCGGCCGTCGCGTTAACCAGGTCGATGGGTACCAATCTAGCCAGCCCCGGCGGGTGCTTGGGCTCGACGACCAGGTGCGTGAGAACGCGAGCGACCGGATCAATGACCACGCGACGCAGGTCTCCGCAGACCCCGTCGCTACACGTGACCTCGGCGCCGATGGTGTAATCGGCCATATCGCTCACAAACGATCGTTCTGATGGCTGGGCAAGTTGGCCAAGCGTAGCGGACTCGATGGAGCAGCCGAGCCGGTGTGATCGGGCACTTGGAGGCGTTGCGGCTCGCTCAAGCATTGGTTGCTAGGTTCTCGGTCATGGTTCACGGCGCGGTTAGGGCCTATCGCGCAGGCACATCCGCGGACCGTATCGTCTTCCTCGGCCATGCCACCCTCCTGATCGAGCTGGACGGCGTGCGTCTGCTCACCGACCCGGTGCTGCGTGGTCGCGTCGCGCACCTGCGCCGCCAGGCCCCGCTGGTCCACGCGAGCGTGACCGCCGGCCTCGATGCGGTTCTGATCTCGCATCTGCACCACGATCACCTCGACGTGGCCTCGCTGCGGCTGCTGGGTCGGGAGACGCCGCTGATCGTGCCGGCCGGCGCGGGTGCCTGGCTGCGCCATCGCCGCTTCACGACGGTGACCGAGCTGCGCGTGGGCGAGGTGGCGGACGTCGGTGCGCTCACGATCGCCGCAGTCGAGGCTCGTCACGATGGCCGCCGCCTCCCGCGTGGGCCGCGCACCGAGACGCTCGGCTACCTCGTGCGGGGCACGCATACGGTCTACTTTGCCGGCGACACCGAGCTCTTCACAGAGATGTCAGACCTTCCGAGTCGGGTTGACGCCGCGCTTTTGCCAATCGGAGGATGGGGGCCGAAGCTTGGCCCAGGCCATATGGACGCACTCGACGCGGCACGCGCGGCGCGTTTGATACAGCCGCGCGTGGCCATTCCGATGCACTGGGGAACCCTGCTGCCCATTGGTCTCGGCCGTCGCCAGCGGGCCCGTCTTGGCGACCCGGCGCGCCTGTTTGCCGAGCACGTCGCCCGCCTAGCCCCCGGGGTCGAGGTTCGCATCTTGGCGTCAGGGCAGGAAACGACGCTTTGAGAGCGAATGTACACTGCGACCACATCGGTCGCAGTGCGTCCGCGATCGTCGCCACAGGAGAGCCCCTTGACGTTCACGACCCTGAGCAAGCCAGCCGCCATCGCCGCGCTGCTGCTGAGCGCTGTGGCGTTCACGGCCTGCGGAGAATCGGCTGAGGAAAAGGCGACGGCACAGGTTTGCGCGGCGCGCAGCGACATCTCCAAGCAGATCACCAAGCTCCAGGGATTGACGTTCTCCTCCAGCACCGTCACCGAAGCGAAGGCGGGCTTCGAAGCGATCGGCAAGGACCTCACAAAGATCAAGAACGAGCAATCCGCCCTCGCGCCGGCGCGCAAGGAACAGGTGCAGGCAGCGACCCACACCTTCGAGACCGAGCTCTCCTCGATCGCGAGCGGCCTGGTGTCAAGCCTGGGATCCGGCAACATCGAAGCGGAGTTGAAGAATGCCGAGCCACAGCTCAAGTCCGCGCTGAGCACGCTCGCTGCCGACTACAAGCAGACACTCGCCCCGATCAGCTGCCCCTAGGCCGAGTCCTAACGACCGGGGGTTCGGACCGGGGGTTCGCGTCCGCTTTAGACTCGTGTGCGTGGGGCCGACAGGACGAAGGGGCGCGACGATCGCCGAGCAGCTGTGACCGAGTCCACTTCGACCCGCAGGCGTGGCCGGGAGCGTTACGGGCTGCTGCTCGGCGCGATCGTCACCGCGTTCGCGATCGAGGGCATCGCTGAACCCGGTGAAGTGGAGCAGATACTCACGACTGCCCTGCTGGGCGTCACCCTTCTGTTGGCCTTTCGGGCGGCCGATGCAAAGCCCAGGCTCATGGTCCCGGCAGTCCTGGTCGTCGCGGGCGTAGTCGTCCTCAGCGTCGTGGAAGCCGTCAACGGCAACATCGATGGTGGGGCGACACGGATCGCCAACGCGCTGCTCGTGATCCTAGCCCCGCCTGCGATCGTCGTCGGCGTAGTGCGCAGCCTGCGCGTCAGGCAGGTGGTGACGCTCGAAGCGGTGTTCGGTGTGCTGTGCGTGTACCTCCTCGTAGGCATGCTGTTCGCGTTCGTGTACGGTTCGGTCGACCGCCTGGGCGACAGCCCATTCTTTGCGGGCGGCGAGCAGGCGACCATCGCGCGATGCCTGTACTTCAGCTTTACGACCCTCACCACCGTAGGCTACGGAGACCTGACAGCGGGCTCCAATCTGGGCCACACGCTGGCGGTGTCCGAGGCGCTCCTCGGACAGATCTACCTCATCACGATCGTCTCCCTGCTAGTGACGAACCTCCGCCCCCGGCGGGCAAGCGGCGGCTCGCCCCCAGCCGGCGGCGGCGGGGATGAGGAGCAACGCACATGAGAACCGGCTGTGAGTACCATGCCCACCAGCCACGGATGCGGAGTTTTCGGACGCAAAGGCCAAGCTCCTCGGCCTCTGAGCCCGGCGGGGTGAGCCGGTAAGCCGTTTCGTGACGGTCGCTGCGTTCGTGACCGCAGGGAGGCCGCGGGAATCCGGGCGCGACTGGGACTCCCGCGGCCCGGTCAGATGTTCTCGGGCTCCCCCAGAACCAAGAAGCGGTACTCAGTATCCCGTATTCGTCTTGACGCGCTTGCGGTCTGACTCGTGCAGGCCGCCCTTCTCGGCGAGCGTCGCACACGCCTGGGCGATGTCATCGCCCAGGCACATGGTCAGCGAGTGCCCGAGCGTCTCCTTGACGAGCACGCGCATGATCTTGACGTGCTCTGCGTTGGGCGGGAGCGTGTAAGCGGGCACCATCCAGCCACGCTCGGCGGCCAGCTGGGCGGCGACATCGAACTCGTCGTAGTTGTGCTCGCCGGTCAGTTTGAAGGCGACGAGCGGAAGCTGCTCGTCGTGCTCGCCTCCGATCAGCTCGAACTCGCCGATCGCGGCGATCTCCTTGGCGAGCGTGCGCGCGTTGTACTTCATCGTCTCCATGATGTAGCGGTAGCCTTCGTGGCCCAGACGCACGAAGTTGTAGTACTGCGCGAGCACCATCGCCGAGCCGGTGGAGAAGTTCAGGGTGAACGTCGCGTCGCGCTTGCCGAGATAGTTCTCGTAGAACACGAGGTCCTCCGGGAGATCGCTCTTCTCCCTGAACACGAGCCATCCGATCCCGGGGTAGACGAGGCCGAACTTGTGGCCGGAGACGTTGATCGAGCGGACCTGCTCCAGGCGGAAGTCCCACTCCGAGTGGGGGTAGAGGAACGGCCACACGAAGCCGCCGCTGGCCCCGTCGACGTGCAGCGGCACATCGATGCCCTTGTCGTTCTTGAGGTCTAGCAAGAGGTCGTTGATGCCGACGATGTCGTCGGCGTGCCCGGTGAAGGTCGTGCCGAGCACGGCGGCGACGCCGATCGTGTTCTCATCGATGTGCGGCTCGACGTCCTCGGGCCCGATCGTGTACTTGTCGGGCTTCAGCGGGACGATCCGCGGCTCGACGTCGAAGTAGCGGCAGAACTTCTCCCACACGACGTGCACGTCCCCGCCGAACACGAGGTTGGGGCGATCGACCGGCTGGGCGGCCTTCTGCCTGCGCTCGCGCCACTTCCACTTCAGCGAC
Organism: uncultured Solirubrobacteraceae bacterium; assembly: GCA_963709885.1. Lineage (GTDB taxonomy): Bacteria > Actinomycetota > Thermoleophilia > Solirubrobacterales > Solirubrobacteraceae > Palsa-744. The sequence goes on from CAVPXY010000004.1 coordinate 804,542, forward strand.
AGCGCGCCGAGCATGATCGCCTCGGAGGATCCCTGCGTGCGCGCGCCGGTCGTCTCCCCCGGCGCGTTGAAGAGGTCGGCGAGCATGCGGATGCAGCGCTGCTCGATCTCGGCCGAGCGCGGATACTCGGCGTGGTCGATGAAGTTCACGCGCAGGGTCTCGTTTATCACGTGCTCGGCCTCGGGCTCCATCCAGGTCGTCACGAACGTCGCCAGATTGCGGGCCGGCAGGCCGTCGAGCACTATCTCCTGCTCGATCAGGCCCATCGCTTCCTCTGCTGACATACCTGCCTTCGGCAGTTTGCTGTCCGGCGCGGGCTCGAGCAGATAGCGGTTGCCGTACATGCCCTCGAGCGACTCGATCTGGCTACGCGTGAGCTCGGGCGGGGGTGCCGCTGCGGGCAGGGTTCCCTGCGCGCGGGTGTCGGCCTTCTGGTCGGGCACGGGTCATACCTCCTTGGAGAGCTGCGCGACAGGACGCGACGCGCATCGTCAGCGAAACCGCATCCCGATGGGCGCCGGCTGGCGATTATAGGTTCATTCCCGCGATCGGGTAGTCCTTCGCGCCGGACGACGCGCCGAGGTGAAGCCCATGTACTGTGTGCCACCAACTTGGCGGTGTCGGGATCTCGACGGCAACGAGGGAGGCAGGATGTGCCGATGGATGACGTGGCATGGGCAGTCAGTGCTCATCGAGGAGCTGCTCTTCAAGCGCGCGATCGGCTTCGTTGAGGCGACGGCCGACAGGCACGCGATCGACCACGCGATACAGGCCAGCATCGGCGTGAGCGACGGCGAGCGCCTGTGGGCAGTCAGGTACTCGACGGAGGGCAGCTCGCGCACGCTGTTCGCATCCGCTGACGCTCACGGGCTGAAGCAGCTGCATCCTGAGAACCCCCGCCTGCAACTCCTGCGCGACGAGGACCGACTCGTAGTCTACGAGCCCCTCGCGGACCTCCCCGGCGCGTGGCACGAGATACCGGAGTCGACCGCGCTGATCGTGTCGCCCGCGGGAGCGCACGAACAGCGGCCATCTCACCCGCACTCAGTCGAGGCGACAGGGTGAGCCATGTGCTCACCAGCTCATCACGGTAAAGGAGCCAGCGATGAACGACGGCCATGACCAACCCGGAGGCGTTCCGCCGCTGCCAGGCAGCACCCCCTCCGGTCAGAGCCCCGGCTATCCTCCGCCCTCCGGCGGCACTCCCTCCTCGGGCGCGACCCCCGGCGATCTGTCGCAGGGCGCCGGGACTCCTGGGACTCCAGCTCCTCCCGACGGGGGCGCCGGCGGCAGCCGCTGGGCGATCGCGGGCGGTGTGGCGCTCGTGATTGCGCTGATTGTGGTGGTCATCGTGCTGGTGTCCAACGACAGCTCCAAGAAGACACCGTCGGTCACCAACCAGTCGTTGAGCATCGGCCATAACACCACCGTTGCACCCACGACGACCGTCACGCCGACGGTCACCCAGAAGACAACGGTGACGGCACCAACGACGACCGTAACGGCCCCTGCAAAGACTACGACGGTCACCACACCCGCTCAGACCACCACGGGCACGACGGGTCCATCCGGCAAACTGTCAACCACCAACTCGCCCCCGTCCCCCTCGGGCGCCACCCCGTAGGCGCCCAGCGGGACCCAAATCGGTACTAATCACGGATGCGCGGGAGTCACCAAGGACCCATCGTAACAGTGGCCGTTTGAACGCTGTGTCAACTTCTACTCGGGAGGTTCGGTTATGTCGTCGTTCGGTGAAGAGGAGTCGCGTCCGTTCGCCACCCTGTGGTGGATGCTCATGCTGTTCGGGGTGGTTGTGCTTGGCGTTGGCGTCTTTTTTGTCGCCTCGCCGCACGAAACTCTCACTACCTTCACCGTGATCGCCGGGATCTTCCTGCTCGTCGACGGCGTGCTCGCCATCGTCGCATCGATCTTTGGCCGCGGGGAGGGACGTGGCCTGCTCGCGCTCGTCGGGGCGCTGAGCGCGATCGCCGGCCTGATCCTCATCAAGAAACCGTTTGAAACGCTCGTCGTATTTACGATGATCGTCGGGATATGGTTCGTGGTGGCTGGGGTGGTGCGCTTCGTGGTGGCGTTTGCAGAGCCCGAAGGCCGAGCCGGGAACATCCTGGTGGCGCTTCTCGACATCGTCGCGGGCGCTGTCATCCTCTCCTGGCCCGGTCTCGGTCTGGCCACGCTTGCGGTGATCATCGGCATCGTGCTGATCTTCCGCGGCGCCCTGTTCATCCTCGCCGGCTGGCAGCTGCACCGACTGGACCGCGATCTGAACATCGAGGTGAAGGTGCATACGGCGAACCCGGCGACCTGACGACGCTCGACCGCTGCGCAGACGCCGGAAGCCCGCTGAGCGCGCGGTTGCTCTAGGTCTAGGCAAGGGCGGTACGCCCTAAGATCGGGCAGATGGCAGCTCAGCCGGTACTCGCGCCACCGCGCGGGCGGGTGTACCCGAAACGGATCCTGATCGGGGCGCTCGTCATCGTCGTGATCGGCGCCGCCGCGACGCTGTTCGGCTGGGACGTCAGCGGCTGGTTCGAACACGTCTGGAACACCTTCACGACCATCTCGGTCGGCTATCTGATCGCGGCGATCGTTCTCATCACCGTGCAGACGACCACCACGGCGTTCGCCTGGTACTCGATCCTCCGCTTCGCATATAGCGACTCGAGCGTCAGCTGGCTCGAGGTCCTCGCCTGCTATGCCACGGCAGTCGCGCTCAACTTCATCCTGCCGGCGAACCTCGGCACGCTCGTGATGTTGCTGATGTTCACGACGATCATCGCCGCGGCCCATTTTGCCGGCATCCTGGGCGGCTACGTCGTTCAGAAACTGTTCTACACGCTCATCGGAACGGCCTGTTATGTGTATCTGTTTCTGTCGGTGGGCGGCTCGTTCAACCTCCAGCTGGGGTTTGTGAACGCTCACCCATGGGCCGTTGTCATCCTATTTGTGGCAGGCCTCGCGCTCATCGTCCTCGTAGCGCGGATGCTGAGAAAGCGAATCGAGACTTGGTGGGAGCAGGCGAAGGGCGGGGGCCAGATCCTCGTTCACCCGAGGGCCTACCTTGGACGCGTCCTGCTCCCCGAGGCGATCAGCTGGGTGGCGATGCTCGGCATCATCGCCGTGTTTCTGTCCGCCTACAACATCCCCGTCAGCTTCCACACGCTCATGCGCGTGGTGGCCGGGAACTCGATGGCCAACATGACCTCGGTGACCCCGGGTGGTGCGGGCGTTGTACAGGGATTCAACGCGCTCTCGCTGAAGGGTGTCACCAGCACAGCCAACGCGACCGCCTACTCGGTGGCCCAGCAGCTCGTGAACACCGCTTGGAGCATCCTCCTTGCGATCGTTCTGATGGTCCGTGCCTTCGGCTGGTCGGGCGGCAAGACGCTCGTGAAAGAGTCCTACAGCGGGGCGCGAGAGAAGAGCGCCGAGCAGTCGGCGGCGCGCAAGGCGAAGAAAGAGGCCAGGAAAGGGGCCAGGCGCCGGCGCGGTGCGGCCGGCGATGCCGAGGCATAGCCCGACGCCGGCAGAAGGACCGGCGATACGGCGATGGCGTCGCCCGCATTTCTCATCGACGACCGCAGGATGCCTGCGCCAGTGTGAGACTGCCGTCATGCAGGCGAACCGGCCCAGGGTGGCAGCGAACCGGCCTAGGGTAGGCAGCGGGCCAGGGTGGCAGCGAACCGGCCCAGGGTGGCAGCGAACCGGCCTAGGGTGGCGGTGGTGGGTCACGTGGAGTGGGTGCAGTTCGCGCGCGTGCCCCACGTGCCGAGTCGCCGGTGAGGTGATTCATGCGCGCGACCCCTTCGAGGAGCCCGCCGGCGGCGGAGCCGTGGCGGCTGTGCAGCTGGCGCGCCTGGCCGGCGAGTGCCACCCTCGTCACCGCGCTGGGCGAAGACGAGCACGGCCGCCGGTCGGTGGCGCGCCTGAACGAGCTCGGCGTGCATGCGTGGGCAGCCGAGCGTGCCGCCGGCACCCGTACGGCCGTGACGCTCGTGGACGACACCGGCGAGCGCACGATCACCACCTTCGGAGCGCGCCTCGAGCCCTGCGGGCGACGACGAGAAGCTGCCGTGGAGTGCGCTCGAGGGAATGGACGCCGTGTACTTCACGGCCGGCGACGTGGGTGCCCTGCGCGCCGCGCGCAGAGCGCGGGTGCTGGTGGCCAGCCCGCGGGCGGTCCGACGCTCTCGGGCAGGGCGTCCCGCTGGACGCCCTGGTGCTGAGCGGGGACGACGCGATCGAGCGCCGCGCTCACCGCCCGTGCGCAGGATGAGGCCGAGCTGGTCGTGTTCACCGAGGGCGCGCGCGGCGGCACCTACCGGAAGCGCTCGGGCGAGTCGGGCAGCTGGGCCGCCGCCACGCCGCCGGGCGCTGCCGTGGACTCCTACGGCTGTGGCGACTCCTTCGCGGCGGGCCTCACCTATGGGTTGGGCGCGGGCCTCGAGGTGCCGGCCGCGCTCGCGCTCGCGGCCCGCTGCGGCGCCGTCGTGCCTCACCGGCCGAGGGCCCTACCAGCGACAGCTGACCGGGTCGGAGCTGAAGAAGGCCCCGCGATAGCTAGAGCTAAGAACAGTACGCCCGTTTGCCGAGCACGCGTCGGCGTCAGTAGCCGTGCTCCACGACATTCGCCAGCGGCTCCCTGCGGACGTAGCGTCGCACCTGCTCACCGACGAGCGCGAACGCGCGTCGATCTGCCGCGATGGTGTCTCCCGCGAAGTGGGCGGTGATCAGGACACCCGGCGCGTCCCACAGGGGATGATCGGCGGGCAGCGGCTCGGGATCGGTCACGTCGAGCGCCGCCCTCACGCGCCCGGCCTGCAGCAGCTCGAGCAGCGCCCGAGTGTCGAGGATCGGCTCCACGCGCGGCGTTGACGAGCAACGCACTCGGGGGCAGGCGGGCAAGCAGATCGGCGTCGAGCAGCCCAGTGGTTTCCGGCGTGAGCGGCAGCAGCACGACGACGATCTCGGCAAGTGGCAGCAACGATGCCAGCTCGTCCACCGAGTGCACGCCTGGACGGGCACGCCGGGCGACACGAATCAGATCGACATCAAACGGCGCGAGCCGTGCCTCGACGGCGGCGCCGATCGCCCCGTAGCCGAGGATCAACACGGTGCTGCCCGCAAGCTCGTAGGACTGGCGCCATTCCCAGCGGTGTTCGCGCTGGCGATCACGCAGCTCTGGCAGCGCCTTGCACCACGCGAGAATCGTCGCGAGCACCCATTCGGCGACCGGGACATCCCGTGTCCCGCTCGCGTCGCACGCGGTAACGCCGGGTGGGAGGAACGGCAGCAGCCAGTCGACGCCCGCCGACAGCGTCTGGATCACGCGCAGCGCTGACATCCGCGGCAGCAGCTCGCGTAAGCGACGGTCGCCCGAGCTCAAGACGAGGAACTCTGCCTCGAGGATCGCGCCGGGCGGCTCGCCATCGCGCGGGATGAGGCCAAGCGAAACGCCCTCCGGCAGCTCCCCAACCGCGTCGTGACCGTTCTGGTCCGGAATCCACAGATTCACGCCGCGAGAGTGTATGCAACGCAACCTCTGCCGACCTCGGCCATCTGCCGAGTCGAGGGCGATCGATATACACGCGAGCGATCCGGGCAGCAGAGGTCTGCTAGAACCCCGCGCGTGGACGAGCAGGACGCCCGGGCAAATGTGGATGTGACGGCGGCGGAGTTCGCGACGTTGTTCGACTCCGTGCAGAGCTGGGGACGCTGGGGCGTCGAGGACGAGCTCGGGGCGCTGAACCTGCTCACCGCCGACCGCGTGGCGGCTGCCGCGCGCCTGGTGCGCAGCGGCGTCGTGGTGAGCCTCAGCCTGCCGCTGAACACCACGACGGCGCCCGACTGCCCGACTCCGGCCGAATTCCGGATGACCCAGCACAACGATGCCGACGTCGGATTGGGCTCGATGGGCTTTGCCAAGGACTTCGTCGGAGTCGATTACCACAGCGATGGCCACACGCACATCGACGCGCTGTGCCACGTCGCCTACGAGGGTCGCCTCTACAACGGCGTCGCGGCGGGCTCGGTCACCGCCGAGGGCGCCGCGGCCGAGGCGATCGACGTGGTCAAGGACGGCCTCGTCGGCCGCGGCGTGCTGCTGGATGTTCCGCGGTTGCGCGGGGTGCCGTGGCTCGAGCCCGGCGAGCACGTGTTCCGCGAGGACCTCGAGGCGGCCGAGCGCGAGCAGGGCGTGGAGATCGATGAGGGCGACATTCTGCTCGTGCGGACCGGGCACGCTCCGCCGCCTGGCCGAGCTCGGCCCGTGGGACACCGCGACAGCGCAAGGCCGGCCTGCATCCCACGGCCATGTCCCTGCTGGCCGAGCGAGGCGTCGCCGCGCTGGGCTGCGACGGCAACAGCGACACCGCGCCGAGCACGACCGAGGGCGTGGCGTATCCGATCCACGTGCTGGCGCTGAACGCGATGGGGGTTCTGCTGCTCGACTACCTGCAGCTCGAGGACCTGCGAGGCGCGTGCGAGTCGGCGGACCGGTGGGAGTTCCTGTGTGTGACGGCACCCCTGTTGATCTGCGGGGGCACCGGCTCGCCCGTAAACCCACTGGCGATCCTCTAGCCGCCTCATGACCGACGCCCAGCTCGCGAGTGTGCGCCTGCGTGACGAGCAGGCGTCGCTCGAGGCGACGTTCGTTCCCGACGCTGGGATGATCTGCTCATCCTGCGCCACCGCGGGGAGGAGCTGCTCGCCCAGAACGCCGGCGTCAGCGCCTATGCCGAGCGCGGCAAGACGATGGGCATCCCGCTGCTGTATCCCTGGGCGAACCGGCTCGCCGCCTTCCAGTACAGCCTCGCCGGGCGGACGGTGCAGGTCCCGCACGACCCCGCCCGCATAGCGCTCGACGACAACGGCCTGCCGATCCACGGCGTGATCGGCGGCCGGCTTGCGTGGGAGTTGACAGACGCGCCGGCACCGGCGCGCAGTCGCTCGCCGCACGCTTGAGCTGGAGTGAATCGGAGCCCGAGCTGTTTGAGGTGTTTCCGTTCCGTCACGACCTCCGATACGAAGCGCGTCTGGCCGATGGCCGCCTCGAGGTCGAGATGACCGTTCACGCTTGCGGCCGCGGACGTGGTTCCGCTGGCGTTTGGCTTTCACCCCTATCTGTCCTGCCCGGCGTCCCGCGCGAGCGTTGGCTCATCGAGCTGCCGGCGATGCGGCGCCTGGCGCTCGACAGCAACCAGATCCCAATCGGCCCCGAAGAGGCGCTGCCGGCGCGGCGCTTTGAGCTCGCCGAGCGTGAGTTCGACGATGGCTTCGATGCTGTGGCCGAGCCCGCCCGGTTCGTCGCTCGCGGCCGCCGGCCGGCGGATCGCGCTCGAGTTCCTGCAGGGCTATCCGTGCGCGCAGGTGTTCGCCCCGCGGGCCGCCCAGTTCATCTGCTTTGAGCCGATGACCGCGCCTGCCAACGCGCTGCGCAGCGGCGTCGGCTTGCGGCGTGCTGGCACCGGGCGAGCGCTACCCGCCATCTTTTCGGTGTCCGTGCGAGGAGTAGGCAATTCGGCTATGCGCGCCCTGTCGCCTAGGGTGTAGCATCGGCGCCGATCGAGGGTTTGACCCGTCGGAAGCCGCGAGTCCTAGGGGGCACTTGGTCGTGAGCCAGATTCAATCGTCGGAGGAGCGCCGCGAGGCGCCCCTCGCCGGGAGCCACGCCGATGACCAACGACCTCGCCCGCTGGCAGTTCGCGACGACGAGCATCTACCACTTCCTGTTCGTGCCCGTGACGATCGGGCTGGCGTTCCTCGTCGCGCTCCTGCAGACGGCGTGGTACCGCAACGACAAGCCCGAGTACAAGCGCCTGACGAAATTCTTCGGGACGCTGCTTGCTGATCAACGTCGCGGTCGGGGTCGTCACGGGCCTCGTGCAGGAGTTCGAGTTCGGGATGAACTGGTCGGCCTACTCGCGCTTCGTGGGCGACGTCTTCGGTGCCCCGCTGGCGATGGAGGGTCTGGCCGCGTTCTTCCTGGAGTCCACGTTCCTCGGCCTGTGGATGTTCGGCTGGGGCAGGCTTCCCAAGCGCGTCCACCTCGCCTGCATCTGGCTGGTTGCGATCGGCTCGATGCTCTCGGCCATGTTCATTCTGGCCGCCAACTCGTGGATGCAGCACCCGGTCGGCTACGCGCTCAACAGCCACGGCCAGCCCGAACTGAACAACATCGGGGCGCTGTTCACGAACCCGACGTTCCTGTGGGGGTACGTCCACGTGATCCTCGCCTCGCTGGTCACCGGCTCGCTGGTGATGCTCGCGGTGTCGGCGTGGCACCTGCGCAAACAGCGCGAGGTCGAGGCCTTCCGGCACGCCGCGCCAGGCTCTCGGTGATCGTGCTGCTGCCGGTCGATCCTGCTGCAGATGTTCGTGGGCAACAAGCTCGGGGAGATCGAGACCAAATACCAGCCGATGAAGATCGCCGCCGCCGAGGCCCAATGGGAAAACTGCCAGCCGTGCTCCTTCTCGGTGTTCCAGATCGGCGGCGGCAAAAACGACAAGACCCCGTCGCAGATCATCGAGATCCCGCACCTGCTGTCGGTGCTCGCGACCGGGACCTGGAACGGCGCCGTCGTGGGCCTGAACCAGCTGCAGAAGGAAGACGAAAAGAAATACGGGCCGGGCAACTACGTCCCCGACGTGTTCATCCAGTACTGGTCGATGCGGGTCATGGCCTACCTGCGGGTCGCTGATCGCGCTGCTGGCCCTGTGGGGAGGCTGGCTCGTGCACAGGGGCACGCTCGAGCGCTCGAAGTGGTTCCTGCGCGTCTCCGTGTGGGCGGTCGTGACGCCCTTCCTGATGAACACCGCCGGGCTGGATGTTGACCGAGAACGGGCGCCAGCCGTGGATCGTGCAGGGGCTGATGAAGACCGTCAACGCGAACTCCCCCTCGGTCACGCTCGACCGACATCTGGATCAGCCTGATCGCGTTCGTGCTCATCTACATCGCGCTCGGCGCCGCCGACCTCGGTCCTGATGCTGCGCTACTCGCGCAAGGAGCTCGGCCACGGGGACGATGAAGGCGATGAGTCCGGCGCAGCCGAGCCGGCGCGACCACGATCCCGGCGCTGAGCTACTAGGAGCCCCGTGTGCACCTTCACACCCTCTGGTTCGTCATCATCGCGATCTTCTGGGTCGGGCTTCTTCGTGCTCGAGGGCTTTGACTTCGGCGTCGGCGTGCTGCACACGATCGTCGGCAAGACCGACACCGAGCGGCGCGTGGCGCTCAGCACGATCGGCCCCTGGTGGGACGGAAACGAGGTGTGGCTGATCGTGGCCGGGCGCGGGCACGTTCGCGGCGTTCCCCGGCTGGTACGCGACGATGTTCTCGGCCCTGTACCTGGCGCTGCTGCTCGTGCTCGCCGCGCTGATGGCGCGCGGCGTGGCGTTCGAGTACAACGGCAAAGGCGATGGTGAGCGCTGGCGGCGGATCTGGAGGTGGTGCACGACGCTCGGCAGCCTCTTGATCCCGCTGCTGCTCGGCGTCGGGCTGGGCGATCTGCTGAACGGCCTGCCGATCAACTCGAGCCACGACTTCACGGGCAACTTCTTCGACCTGCTCACCCCCTATGGCCTGTGGACCGGTGTGACGCTGCTCGGCCTGTGCCTGCTGCACGGGGCGACGTTCCTGAAGCTCAGGACCACCGATCTGGTGCGCGAGCGCGCTCGGGCCGCGGCGCGTCCGCTGGGATGGGCCGCGATCGCGCTGGTCGTGGGCTTCGTGATCTGGACGCGCAGCGTGGCGGGCGGTCCCGACGTGCCCGCAGCCCGTGGAGGTCCTCGCGCTGATCGCGGTCATCTTCGCCGCGCGGCTGGCGATCACCGATCACGACGGCTGGGCCTTCACCGCCTCGGCGGTCGCGATCGCCGCGACGCGTCGGCTCGATCTTCATCGATCTGTATCCGAACGTGATGATCTCGAGCACGAACGCCGCCTACAACCTCACGGTTAACAACTCGGCCTCAGGCTCCTATGCGCTGAAAGTGATGACCATCGTCGCCGTGATCTTCTTCCCGATCGTCCTGATCTACCAGGGCTGGTCCTTCCACGTCTTCCGTGGCCGCCTCAAGGCGCCACCGGGGCAGCCAGATTCGCCGCCACCCACCGCAATGCCGGCCGCGCCGCAGGCCTAGGCGGCGCCAGATGCCCCGGCACGAGCAACGAGCGATCGGGCACGAGCGACGAGCGCTCGGTCTCCGGGCAGCCACCGGCTGAGATGACGGCACGGGATGCCTGACGCGTTGCCCCACCGGGTTGTCATCGTCGGCGGCGGCTTCGGCGGCCTGTTCGCTGCCAAGTTCCTGCGGCGCGCGCCGGTCGAGGTCACGCTGATCGACCGCACGAACCATCACACCTTCCAGCCCCTGCTCTATCAGCTCGCTACGGGAATCCTGTCGGAGGGCGCGGTCGCGCCTCCGCTGCGCGAGGTGCTGCGCAAGCACCGCAACGTCTCGCGTCGAGCTCGCCGACGTCACCGGCTTTGACCTGCGGAGCGAAGACCGTTACCGCTGTGAGGCCGCTGGGGGCGGCGCTGACGGTTCCCTACGACTCTCTCATCGTCGCGGCCGGTGCCACGGGGTCCTACTTCGGGCATGACGAGTTCGGGCGCTTCGCTCCGGGGATGAAGACGGTCGACGATGCCCTCGAGCTTCGCGCGCGCATCTTCGGCGCCTTCGAGATGGCCGAGATGGAGGAGGACCCCGAGGCCCAGCGGGTATGGCTGACGTTCGCGGTGATCGGCGCCGGGCCCACCGGCGTGGAGATGGCCGGGCAGATCGCCGAGCTCTCGAGACGAGCGCTCAAGCGCAACTTCCGCCGGATCGATCCGGCCAGCGCGCAGGTGCTGCTGTTCGATGGGGGCGAGGAGCCCCTCGCCACCTTCGGCGAGGAGCTCTGCGCGAAAGCCACGAAGGAGATCGAACGCACGGGCGTTCAGCTGCGAATGCGAAGCCGCGTGACAGACGTCAAACCCGATGCGATCGTCGTTCAGGGCCCGGACGGCGAGGAACGCGTCGCCTGCCACACGAAGGTGTGGTCGGCAGGGCGTGCAGGCCTCGCCGCTGGGCGCGATGCTGGCCGAGGCCACCGGCGCCGGAACCGACCGCGCAGGGCACATCGAAGTGCTGCCCGACTGCACGCTCCCGGAGCATCCGGAGGTGTTCGTCGTCGGCGACATGATGTCGCTGAACGGGCTTCCCGGGGTCGCCGAGGTGGCGATGCAGTCGGGCATCCACGCCGCCCGCACGATCAAACGCCGCCTCGGAGGCGACGCGACGGCCAAGCCGTTTGTGTATCGCGACCTCGGCAGCATGGCGACGATCTCGCGCTTCCGCGCGATCGTGAGCTTCAAGGGCATCAAGGTCGGCGGGTTCATCGGCTGGCTGATGTGGGCATTCGTCCATCTCACGTTCCTGACGGGCTTCAAGAACCGCGTGGATCGCGCTGTTCAAGTGGCTCGGCGCGTTCGTGGGCAGCTCCCGGGACGAGCGCACGATCACGATGCAGCAGGTCTCCGCCCGGCTCGTCGCCATGCGAGGCCGGGGTCAAACCGGGCGAGGAAGACCTCTCACGGCTCGTGGAGGAGCGAAGCGGCGCCTGAGCGAACGAGGGGGCGGCGGTTGAGCGGACGAACGGAGGGGCGGTTGACACGGACCTAACCGTTCTCCCCCCGCCACAGCTCCGCGTAATGCCCGCCGCGGGCGAGCAGCTCCGAGTGGGTGCCGCGCTCGACCACGAGGCCCTGATCGAGCACGAGCACCTCGTCGACCTCCTGCAGTCCGGCGAGCCGGTGGGTGATCAGCAACGTGGCCTTCTCGCGCGTGATCGCCAACAGGTCGGCGACGATCGCATCCGCGGTCGGCGTGTCGAGATGCTCGCCGGGCTCGTCGAGGATCAGCAGTGGGAAGTCGGCGAGCAGCGCCCTGGCGATCGCCAGTCGCTGGCGCTGGCCGCCCGACATCCGCGCTCCGCGCTCGCCCACCTCCGTGCTCAACCCCGCCGGCAGCCGCTCGGTCCAGTCGAGCAGCCGCGACCGCGGCAAGGGCTGCGCGCAGCTCATCGGCGCTCGCCCGGCGGCTGGCCAGCCGGAGATTCTCCTCGATCGTGCTGTCGAACACGTGGGCGTCCTGCGAGACCAGCCCGATGACCCTCCTGCATTCATCGCCGTCCAGATCTGCGATCTCGACGCCATCGAGCGCGACCGAGCCATGCTCATATGCAAGGAACCGCAGCAGCACTCCCGCGAGCGTCGACTTGCCGGCGCCGCTGGGGCCGACGACGGCCACACGTCTGCCCGGGCTCAGGTCGAGGTCGACCCCGGCGAGAGCCCAGCGCTCGGCGCCCGGGTATCTGACGCGCAGGCCTCGCACACGCAGCGAATGCGGCGGCGGCGGGAGCGCGAGCGGATGCAGGGCTCGGCCACGGGCGCCGGCGTGTCCATCACCTCGAGCACCCGTGCGGCCGAGCGGCGCACGCGCTGGAGCGTCTGGGTTGCCGCGGGAAGGCCCGCGACGAGCTCGAAGGCCACCAGCGGGATCAGCGCGAGCCCCGCGAGCAGCACGCCGTTCAACCGTCCTGCGTGCACGGCCGAGACGCCGACCACCAGCGCGCCCCACATCGCAAGCCCCGAGCACAGGCTCGTGAGGCCCTGTCCGATGCCCGCCGTGCGGGCGGCTGCTCGGGCGATGCGTGTGAGCGTCGTGTCCGCGGCGAGGGCGCGTCCGAGCTGCTCCGGCGCGGCGCCGTTGACGGCCAGCTCGGGTGCGCCCTCGAGGAGGTCGACCACGCTCGTAGGTCAACTCCGCGCGCGCGGCCGCCTGGCGGGCCTCGCTGCGAGCGGCGAGCCGCCCGGTCAGCCACGGCACGAGCGTTCCCGCAACCAGAAGCGCAGCGAGCAGGATCGAGACCGGCCGCCGGAAGCATCGCCCACACCAGGCCGACGGTCGCCGCGCCGACGCCGAGAGCGATGGCGAAGGGCGGCACCACCCGCAGCAGCAGATCCTGCAACGCGTCGATGTCGTGGATCAGACGTGCGAGCAGATCGCCGCTGCGGAACGCCGGCAGGCCCGAGCGGAGCCAGGCGCTCGAGGCGCTCGTAGACGCTGACCCTCATCTCCGAGAGCACGCGGAAGGCCGCGTCGTGACCGACCAGCCGCTCTCCGTAGCGGCACAGGCCTCTCGCGAGGGCGAAGAACTGCACGCCGACGATGGCGATCGCGACGGCCGACTCCTGTGGATGCTGAGCCGAGCGCGAGATCAGCCAGGCCGAGGTCGCGATCAGGCCGATCGCGGCGGCGACGGCGCCCGCGCCGAGCAGCGTCGCGAGCGCCAGGCGCCCCGCGGCGGGGCGAGCGATCGCGAGTGTGCGCAGCAGCGGAGGCCTCGGGCCCTCCTTCATCGTCGAGCGCGGATCGCGGGTCCGTGGAGAGCGTGGGCGTCACGCCGCGACCTCCACCGGCGCGAGCGGGAGCACGCGGTCGGCGAGGGTCGATCAGGGCGGGCCGATGGGCGACCACCACCACGGTGCGCCCGCGAGAGAGCCGCCGGATGGCTTCCACGACGTCACGCTCGGTCTGGCCGTCGAGGTTGGCGGTCGGCTCGTCGAGCAGCAGCAACGGTGCGTCACGCAGAAATGCACGCGCCAGCGCGACGCGCTGTCGCTCTCCGGCGGAGAGTCCCGCGCCATGGTCGCCGAGCACCGTGTCCAGACCGCGGGGCAGGTTGCGGACAGCGTCTGTCAGGCCGGCCTCGGCGATGGCAGCCCAGACCTCCTCGGTCGATGCCCCGCTGCGAGCGAGGCGCACGTTCTGCGCGATCGATGCTTTGAACAGATGCGGTCGCTGGGGCACCCACGCAAGCCGAGCCCGCCACGCGTCGAGGTCCAGATCGGCGAGCTCGACGCCGCCGACCCGGACCGAGCCGGACTCGGGTGTGACCAGCCCGAGCAGGACGCTCAGGAGGGTGGACTTGCCACACCCGCTGGGACCGACGAGCGCCAGCACCTCCCCGGCCTGCACCGTCAGCGAGACGCCGTCGAGCGCCGGCTCGGAGCGACCGGGGTAGGTGACCCGCAGCCCCTCGACCGCGAGATCGGCGACCGCCGGGTCGGGAAAGTTGGTGCGCGTGCCGCGCGCTCGCCGGTGGCGCTTCCAGCACCGCGAACACCTGCTCGGCGGCGGCCATGCCCTCGGCGCTTGCGTGGTAGTTGGCGCCGAGCTGGCGAAGCGGGAGGAATGCCTCCGGGGCGAGCACGAGCGCGAACAGCGCGGTGCGCAGGTCGAGGTGCCCGCTCATCAACCGCAGGCCGATCGCCACCGCCACGAGCGCCACGGCGACGTCGCGACGAGCTCGAGGATCAGCGAGGACAGGAAGGTGATCCGCAGCGTCGAGGTCGCCGTCATGCGGTAGCGCTCGGTGATCTCGCGAATGGCTGACCGCCTGCGCCTTTGCCCGCCCGAAGACCTTCAGGGTGGGCAGCCCCGCGACCACGTCGAGGAAGTGTCCCGCCAGCCGCTCCAGGGTGCGGAACTGGCGGTCCATGCGCTCTCGCGTGGTGGCGCCCACCAGCGCCATGAACAGGGGGATGAGCGGAATCGTGAACGCGATGATCGCCGCCGAGATCCAGTCGTTCAAGAGCACAGCCGCGATCACGACGACGGGCACGATCACGGCGAGGAACAACTGCGGCAAGTACAGCGAGAAGTAGCCGTCGAGCGCGTCTATCCCGCGGGTGGCGAGGATCGCGAGCTCGCCCGTGCGCCGCTCGCGGGAGCCGTCGAGCGCCGAGCGCCGGGATGCGCGCGAGCAGCGCGGCGCGCAGCTGGGACTTCGCCCGCGCCGAAGACCGGCTCGCGGCGAGCTCAGCGCCCCACGCGACGCCGGCGCGAGCGAGGACCACCGCGAGCAGAGCGGCCAGCGGGGCGTGCAGTTGGGCGAGGCTCCTTCCGCCGATGAACGCGCGCGAGACGACATCCGCGAGCAGCCAAGCCTGTGTGACGATCAGCAGCGCGCTGAGAACGCCCAGCGATACCGAGACGAAGAGGAACGTGCGGGTCGCGCGCGCGTACCTGAGCAGTCTCGGGTCGAGCGCCCTCACGCGCAATCATGACCTGGTCAAGAGCCTCGCGTGCGGTGCCCTGCGGCGCTCGGCCGGCCCGGCCTCTCAGCCCAGGCGCTCGAGCAGATGGTCGCCGACGCGCACGGCGTTGGCCATCGCGGTCAGCGCCGGATTGACCGCCGAGATGCTCGGGAAGAAGCTCGTGTCGACGACATAGAGGTTGTCGAGCTCGTGCGCGCGGCAGTCGGTGTTCAGCACCGAGGAGGCGGGATCGGTGCCGAAGCGGCAGGTGCCGGCCTGGTGGGCGACGCCCGCGACGGGGATCTTGTTCTCCAGGTAGGCCCAGCGCGGGATCAGATGGTGCTCGTGCATGCCCAGGTGACCGAGCAGCGAGCGCAGCTGCTCGAACAGCCGATCGCGGGCGCCGTCGTTGGTGGATTTGTAGCGCGAGCGTCACTTGCCCTTGCGATCGACGCTCACGCGGTTCTCGGCCCGCGGCAGGTCCTCGGTCGAGAGCCAGAAGTCGATGGCATGGGTGGCGATCAGGCGCTCGTTGGCCTCATCGATCCCATCCGGGCCCGCGAACTCGTCCTCCCAGGAGAGCGAGCAGTAGAGCTGCTCTCCCTGTTTGAGCGTGTGCCGAGCCCTCACCCGGTCGCCCTCGACGCCGAGGGCCATGTCCGTGTGCAGCCTGATCGTCAGCTCCTCGCCGCTCGCGTCGGCGGTGTGAGCGTCGTCGTGGATCGACCACTGGGCGGGAAGCCGCCCGTAGTCGAAGACCGGCTCGCAGGTCAGCTCCATCTCGACCTCGCCCTCCAGGCAGAACGCGACGCGAACGAGGAGGTGGTCGGCGTCTTCGTCGGCCGGGGGACGGGTGTGCGGCGTGATGCGGTCCACGCCGCGGCGGGGCCCCAGCGTGAGGGCGTCGCGCACGACACCCAGCCGGTCGGGGTCTTCCATGTCGTGAGCAGCATGTTGGTCCCGGGCTCGTACGCGCGCGCAGACGGCACATTGATGCCGAAGGGCCCGAGGCGGAAGGAGCCGGCCTGTCGGTCGAGCAGGGTGCCGAACACGCTCGGGGCGTCAAAGCGCGGGACGCAGAGCCAGTCGATCGACCCGTCGGGAGCGACCAACGCCCCGGTGTGGCAGTCGGACAGGAATGCGTAGTCGGCGATCGGCGGGAAGGGCGAGGGCATCGCCGCGCTCTGCGGTGCCACACGCTGCGCACCTCGCTCCCCGCGGCGGTGCCGTTCTGGGGGGCGCCGGACTTGGCCCTGCTTGATCTCGCCCGGCTCGAGCCGGCCTTGTCGCTGATCCGTGCCTTGCTCGAGCTGGCCGGGCTCATTGCATCACCCACGGGCCGTCGCCAGGTTCCGAACCCCGCCACCAGCTCGTCGCCGGCCTTCGGACCCCACGAGCCTGGGGCGTAGGGATGAACGGGCGGTGGCTTCTCCAGCAGCGGCTGGAAGATCCGCCAGGTCTCCTCGACGCCATCCTGACGGGTGAAGCGCGTGCTGTCCCCACGCATCGCGTCGAGCAGCAGCACCTCGTAGGGGGTGGGGGCCTCCCCGCCCTGCTCGGCGAACTCCACGTCGAACGTGATCGCCTCGGCGCCGCCGAGGTCGGCGCGGTGCGCGTCGAGGATCACGCGCGTGCCGGTCGAGGGATCGAGCTTGACGATGAACTGGTTCGGCTCGGGGCGGCGATGTGTATGCCCCATGAAGCCGAGGCGGGGCGGGTCGCGGAAGACGGCCCGCAGCTCGGTTTGCGTGGCGGGAAGCTTCTTGCCCGTGCGGATGAACCACGGCACGCCCGACCAGCGCCAGTTGTCGATGTTCAGCCGCATGGCCGCATAGGTCTCCGTCGTCGAGTCCTTGGCGACGCCCTCGATGTCGAGGTATCCGTCGTACTGCCCGCGTACGTAGTGAGCCGGATCGGCGTCCTCGATCGATCGGAACAGCGCGAACTTCGCGTCCTTGAGCGTGTCGGCGTCGTCGCCCGCCGGCGCCTCCATCGCCGCGAGGGCGACCACCTGCATGAGGTGGTTCACGACGACGTCGCGCAGTGCACCGACGGCGTCATAGAAGCGCCCGCGGTCCTCCACGCCGAAGCTCTCCGCCATCGTGATCTCACGCACGCGATGTGGTTGCGGTTCCAGATCGGCTCGATCATCGTGTTGGCGAAACGCAGGTAGAGGAACTCGTCGGTTCCCATCTTCCCGAGGAAGTGGTCGATCCGATACAGCTGTGACTCGTCGATGTACTGGTGGATCTCCGCGGCCAGGTCACGCGCGGACTGCAAATCGTGGCCGAACGGCTTCTCGACGACCACACGACCGGTCTTGGTCAGACCGGCCCCCGTCAGCTCCTTGATCACGGGGCCAAACAGGAACGGTGGGATCTCCAGGTAGAAGACCGGGCTCTGCGCGTCACCCACCGCCGCCGCCAGGCGCTCGTAGGTGCCGGCGTCGGTGAAATCGCCGCTCACGTACGACAGCCGTGCGGCGAAGCGGTCGAAGACGTCGCGTGTCCAATGACTCACCCGTACCCTCGATGCATTCGCGGGCGTGCTCACGCAGGTGCTCGAGCGTCCAGTCATCGCCCGCGACCCCCACGATCGGGCAGTTCAGCAGGCCGCGGAGCTCGAGTCTGTACAGCGACTGGAAGGTCATCACCTTCGCGAGGTCGCCGGTGATCCCGAAGATGACCAGCACGTCGGCGGGCTGGGGCTCGCCGGGATCGTGCCGGCGAGGCGTGGTCTGCGTGTGAGCTCGCTGCGGCTGCGCTCATGCTCCCGATCCCTTCGGTCGCGGCCGTCCTGGTGCAGGTCTGGCTTGGCCTACTCAGGGGCTGGCTTGGACCTGCTCAGGTGGTCTGGCTTGGACCTGCTCAGGGGTCTGGCTGGACCTGCCAGGGTCGGGCCGCTACTGCAGTAGCAGCACCGGATGATTTCACACAATGTAGCTTCGCGCACCGATGAGCCAGTGAGGAGGCTTCGCGTTGCCGAGCCAGGTCAGAGCACCTGAATCTGAATGAGACTCGTCGTGCCGGGCCGGCCGGAGGGCAGCCCCGCGGTGATCCCGACGCGCTGGCCGGTCTCGCACCAGCCGAGCTCGACGACGCGGCGCGCTGCGTCTGCGATCAGCGCCTCGGTGGTCTCGTGGCGGCGCATCGATGCCCCGTGCACCCCCCACATGAGACCGCACCGCCTCACCGTCTCTTTGCCGGGGGAGAGAGCGTAGATCGGCACTGTCGGGCGGTGGGCGGAGACCAGGCGCGCGGAGCGACCGGACAGCGTGGGGACGATCAGCGCGTCGAGGTGCAGCTCGCGCGCGGCATTGCACAGGCTGTGAGCGATCGTGTACGCCGGATCGGCCTCCGTGCGGCGCACGCGCGAGTGGTTCCAGCGCTCGTACGGCGCGATCGACTCGGCCTGCACCGCAACAGCGGCCATCATCGCCACCGCCTCCACCGGGTAGGCGCCGACCGCGGTCTCCTGGGAGAGCATCACCGCGTCGGTGCCGTCAAGGATCGCGTTCGCCACGTCGGCCACCTCGGCGCGGGTGGGGCGCGAGGAGGTGACCATCGAGTCGAGCATCTGCGTCGCGGTGATCGACGGGCGCGCCATCCACCCGGCCAGCTCCAGCAGCTGCTTCTGCACGATCGGCACCCGCGCAATCGGCAGCTCGATGCCCAGGTCGCCGCGAGCCACCATCACACAGTCGGCTGCTTTCACGATTTCCGCGGCCCGCTGCACCGCCTGGGGCTTCTCCATCTTGGCGATCAGCGGCAGGCGCGTGTGATCGCGTACCGATTCGACGTCCTCGGGACGTTGGACGAACGACAGCGCGACCATGTCCACGCCGATCGACTCGCCGTGGCGGAGCAGCTCGAGGTCCTCCTCGCGGCAGCGACGGCAGCGACTCCATCGGGCCGGGGATGTTCAGGCCCTGGCGGGAGGCGACCGCGCCGCCCACCTCGATCTCGACTTCGATCTCGTGGGCCTCGGCGCGCACATCGACCGCGCGCAGTCGCACCGAGCCGTCGGCGAGATAGAGGATGGCGTCCTTCTCGACGGCGTCGGCGAGTCCGGCCCAGGAGATGCTCATCTGGTGGGCGTCGCCGCGGCGCTCCTCAGCGCCGCAGGTGAACGTCAACCGCTCGCCCGCGGTTAGCTCGATGACATCCTCGCTGCAGCGGACCGATGCGCAGCTTCGGCCCGGGGAGGTCCTGGAGGATCGCAACCGGACGTCCGGCCTTCTCCGCCGCATCGCGCACGCGGCGAACAGTCTCGGCATGCTCGTCGAGCGTTCCGTGGGAGTAGTTCAGCCTCGCGACGTCCATTCCGGCTTCGACCAAGCGCAGGAGCGTGTCCGGCTCGCGCGAGGCCGGTCCGATGGTGGCGACGATCTTGGTGCGGCGCATCGGAGCAAGGTAACGGTCGCCCGGGCCGTCCGCGTTGGACAGCAGGCGCCATGGCGGCTTTGTGCGTTGGACAGCGGCAGCCGTCGCGGTTTGCCGGCGTTCAGGCGCTCCCAGCCGTAGCATCACAGTTCGTGCCCAGCCCCTCACGACCACTGCCCCGGGTTGGCGCTCCAGTGCGCATCGCGCACTTCGGCGGGGGCTTCGAGCGGGGCACGGTACTCGCCGTGTACGAGCAGGGACGGCGGTTGGAGGTAGGCGGCGAGGGCGGGGAGGTGCTCGAGTTCGTGCTGAGTCCCGCCACGGCGCGGTTCGTCTCGGCTGCGAGCTCCCACGGGCCCCGCCTTGAGCTACTCGGGGATCGGACCTAGTGTCCCGCTGCTGAGGAGAATGGGACTGCGGTCAGGGCGCCTTCACGTCTGGGAAGTGCTCTGCGCAGTGCTCGCGAAGGATCTCTCGCACCCACGCCCGCTCCGCGGCGCTGGCTGCTCGAAAGCGAATGAGCAGCTCCCGCTGGCGGTCGATGGGAGCCCCGGCGATCAGCCAGCGCACCGCCAGCCGCTCGAACAAGAGCTCGACCGCGCGTTGCCAGGCGTCCTCCTGGGTTTCGGCTCGCCCGGCCCGCCCACGCCCGAGAGCGTTTGCGCGTACTCGCGGCGCGCGGCGGGGGTGAGCGAGCCCCGCAAGGTCAGTACGTTGCCCAGCGGGTCGGTGTAGTCGCTCCTCGGTGCGGCGAGCTTCTCGCGTCGGCGGCCGCGCTTGGTCACGCTCAGGGCTCGTCGGCGGCGTGCTCGAGCTGGGCGCGCACGTCCCCCGTCGCGGCCCTGCCATGTCCGGGCCATGCTGCGGCGGGCTCCAGTGCCGCGAGCTTGCGCATGCTGGCTCGCGCCTCATCAGGGTTGAGGCTGTACACCGCCTCCGGCACGCGCGGCGCACAGTCGCGCCCCCACATGTCGAGCGTTTGGAAGCAGTCGCCGCTCAGCGCCAGGCGGTCGGACTCGCGCCACAGTCCGATCAGTCCGGGTGCATGTCCGGGGAGATGCACGACGCGAAAGCCCGCGATCTCGTCTCCCTCGGTGACGGTGCCCGAGATCTTCACCGGTCCGCCGTCCCAGGCGTAGCGGTGCAGCAGACGGTGGATCTGTCGCGCAACCGGGGGCAGACCTTTGAGATCGGCCGGCCAGTAGCGAAAGCCGCCGCTGCCCTCCGCGTCTGCGACCTCATCGGGGTGGCACAGCACCGGTACGCCAAGCGCGGGTGCCACGCCGCGGGCGTCGGTGTGTCCATGGCTGAGTACCACCCGGCGGATGCCCCCCAGCTTCGCGCCGGCGCTCGCCACCGCGCGCGTCATCGTGCGCGCGCCCGCGTCGAACAACGTCACGCCGCCGTCGTCCTCGATCAGATACACGTTGCAGCGCCCCGGCTGGCCGCGCACGACCCACACGCCCTCGGCCACCAGCTCGGCCTCGCCCCCGGCGAGGCCGCTCCTCACCCGCGTCGTGGCGTTGAAGGCGCCCATCAGTCGCTGCTCGGCGGTGGAGCCGAGCGCCGGCATCATCCCGATCTGCCGGGGGAGCGTCATCGTGTCGGTGAACGCGTCATTGCCCTGGATCAGCCCGTCGCGCACGGTGATCAGGTCAAGACCTTCCAGAGCGACCCGATCACCGGTCGGCGCCACGCCGCTCAGGTCTCCGGGACCGGCGAACGTGCCGGTGAAGCGCCATTGCACCGCGCAGCGATCGTCCTGGGCGGTCGTCGAGACGATCTCGACGGTAAGGTCGGGCAGGGCATCGAGCAGGCTTGCGATGAACGTGCGCACGCCCTCCGGCGCGACGACGTCCACCTGGCCGCGTACGTTCTCGCGGCCGCCGTCCGCCCACATCGCCACCGCCGCGTCGAGCTCGCGTGCTCCGATCGCCTCGAAGTAGCGCCGCGCGACCGACTCTGCCTGATTCCTCCGATTTCCCGTAATGCGCCTCCTGCGCGTCGCGACCTGCTGCACATTTGCGGCCGCCTCCTGAACCTTCGTGGCCGCCTTGCTTGGACTCTCCGCCTCGGACATGATCCGCCTCCTTCGCGACTCTGCAGGAGATACGTAGTCTAGTCTCCGCCGCGTGGCCGTAGACTGAGTCTCCGTCGCATGGCCGAGCCGACCGATCGAAGGTCGGGTCCGAAAAAGCGGACACGCGGCTCGCGGGACCGGGTCGTTACTGCGTCGGCCAAACGCGAGCTGGGCCGGGGCGAACGGGTGCTCCCCGGCGTCTTCCGCCTGCGCCTGCCCCTTCCCTGGCCCGGCGTTCCTCACTGCAACGCCTGGGCGGTGGCGGCCGCAGAAGGGGTCGTGCTGTTCGACACCGGCATGCACCAGCCGGGCTCCCTCGCCCACCTGGAACGGGCGCTCGCCATGTGCAACCTGAGCCTGGAGAACGTGCGCCTTCTGGTCTGCACGCACGCCCACTCTGATCACTATGGCCAGGCGGCCCCGATCGTGCAGCGTGCCGGGTGCGAGCTGTGGATGCATCCCAACCACGAGCACATGCTCCGCTGGGCGGAAGACCCCGAGGCGGCTTTCGCCCGCCGGCTGGAGGTCGCTCGCCAGATCGGGGTCCCCGAGGAGCCGCTGCGCCGTTACGCGGCCAAGAGGGACTCGCACGAATCGGGGTTCGCCGGCATCGTCGAGCCCGACCGGGCGCTGTTGCCCGGGGTGGTGGTCGAGACCGACGTCGGTCCCTGGAGCGTGTATGAGACTCCCGGCCACGCCCCCTCGCACGTCTGCCTGTTTCAGCCCGAGCGGCGCCTGCTGATCTCGGGAGACCACCTGCTGGGGCGCATCTCGCTGCACTTCGACTACGGCCATTCTCCCGATCCGGTGGGGGAATTCGTCCATTCACTCGATGTCGTCGAGACGCTTCACGCACGCCTGTGCCTGCCGGGTCATGGCCGCACGTTCACCGATGTGCACGCCCACATCGAAGGGAATCGCGAGCTCGTGCACGACCGCTTGGACAAGACTCTGGCCGCGATCGGAAGGGGCGAGGAGCCGACGGCGTTCGAGCTCGCGTCGCGCCGGTACGAGGGCGACTCGTTCTCCGCCGCCGCGCCCTGGCTGCTCACCGAGACGCTCGCCTTGCTGCACCACCTCGAGGTCATTGGACGCGCCCGGCGCATCGCCGGCGAGCCCGAGCGCTGGACGCGCGCGGGCACCGGCTCCTCGCCCCCTTGACGCGGCCGGGTCATCTTGGTCCTCGCACCTCTGTCGAATACGATCAGTGGATGCGCATCGATGAGATTCTCAGCGTCGGCGGGCCGGTTTTCTCTTTCGAGTTCTTCCCGCCCAAGACCGAGGCCGGCGAGCACAACCTCTACACGGCCCTCACCGAGCTGCGCACGTTGGAGCCGTCGTTCGTCTCGGTCACCTACGGGGCGGGGGGCTCCACCAGGGAGAAGACGATCGAGATCGTCAAGCGGATCAGGGATGAGTACGGGCTCGAGGCGATGGCCCACTTCACCTGCGTCGGGGCGACCGTGCCCGAACTGCGGGCCACGCTCGACGAGATGGAGCGCGTGGGGATCGACAACGTGCTCGCCCTCCGCGGGGACCCCCCGTCCGGGCAGGAGGCTTGGACCAAGACCACGGGGGGGCTCGAGTACTCGCGCGAGCTCGTCGAACTGATCGCGGGCGGCTATGAGTTCGCGATCGGCGCCGCCTGCTTCCCGGAGACCCACATCCATGCTGAGAGCCCCGAGGCGGACCTCGGGCACCTCGCCGAGAAGGTGGGAGCGGGCGTGGACTTCCTGATCACCCAGCTGTTCTTCGACAACGCCGTGTACTTCGACTTCCTCGCCCGCGCACGGGCGATCGGGATCCGGGTGCCGATCATCCCGGGGATCATGCCGATCACCCACGCCGGCCAGGTCGAGCGGATGGCGAAGATGTGCGGCTCCTCGATCCCCGAGGGTTTGCGCCGCGAGTTGCACGCGCGCGGGGACCATCCCGACGCGGTGCTCGCCTTTGGGGTGGCCTACGCCACGCTGCAGTGCGCCGAGCTGCTCGCCGCCGGTGCGCCCGGCATCCACTTCTACACGCTCAACCGCTCCCCCGCCACCCGCGCGATCCTCAGCGCGTTGAAGTTGACCAAGCCATGGGAGAAGGCGATCTATTCAACCTCTATCTCAAGTCCCTCGGCCACCCGTGGTGAGCCGTCGGCGGCCTCATAGCGCACGTCGACCGAATCATCCTGGCGGTAGGTGCCGACGCCCCAGGCGCCCAGCAGCCATCGCCATCCGCTGATCCTGTCCTTGCGCAGCTCGCGGTCGAACACCAGCGAGCCTTCGCGCACCGAGAAGTCGACCCCGAGCTTCTGGGGCACGCCGTTGAGGTAGACCTCATAGGGCTCGCGCACTCCGCGCGGCAGTCTTACCCTGGACCTGTTCATCGCCGTCGGGATTATGCACCCGATGGGACGCGTACTCTCCGCGCCATGGCCGACATCCCCTACACCGTGCGCCGCTCCGCGCGTGCCCGGCGGGTGCGCGTGAACGTGCATGCGGACACGTGCGTGGAGGTCGTGCTGCCGACACGCGCCCCCGAGCGTACGGCGGCCGCCGCGGTGAGCGAGCTCCGCCCATGGATTGAGCGCCGGCTGGGTGAGGCCCAGGAGGTGCTCGACCGGATCGCCGCCCGAGCCGGCACCCTGCCCTATCTGGGCACGTCGCTGGAGTTGGTCCCGCAGACGGGACGTACGCGCGCACACCGCTCCGGCGAGCGCCTGCTGGTGCCCGCCGAGGATGCCCGCACGGCGCTCGAGCGCTTCTACCGGCGGGCCGCCCGTGCCGAGATCGCGCCCCGCCTGGATCGCGCCACCGCGCTCACGGGCAGCGCCTACAGCGGCCTGTCCATCCGGGCACAGCGCACGCGCTGGGCGTCGTGCTCGGCGGACGGGCGCATGAGCTTCAACTGGCGCCTGTTGCTCGCGCCTGAGCGGGTGCTCGACTATGTCGTCTGGCACGAGGTCTGCCATCTGGAGATCCTCGAGCACTCGCCCCGCTTCTGGGCGCTGCTGGAGCGGCACTGGCCGGGCTACCGCGAGGATCGAGACTGGCTGCGCCGACACGGCGCGACACTGGTGCTCTGATTGCGGGCCCTCGTATCGATTAGCCCCGCTGATCGATAGCGACATAATCCAGGTCGCGCGCGCCCGTGTAGATCTGCCGCGGCCGGGCGATCTTCTGTTCGGGGTCCCCGACCATCTCAAGCCACTGGGCGATCCAACCGCTTGTCCGTCCGATCGCAAACATGACGGGAAACATCGCCGCTGGCAGGCCCAGGGCCTCATAGATCAGGCCCGAGTAGAAATCGACGTTGGGGTAGAGCTTGCGCGAGGTGAAGTAGTCGTCGTCGAGCGCCCGCTTCTCGAGCTCGGTCGCCACGTCCAGCAGCGGGCTCTTGCCCCGCACCTCGAACACGTCGTCGAGGTGTTTGCGAATGATCCGCGCCCGTGGGTCGTAGTTCTTGTAGACGCGGTGCCCGAAGCCCATCAGGCGCTCGTTGCCCGCCTTCACGCCCTGCAGGAAGTCGGGGATGTTCTCCACGCTGCCGATCCGCGCGAGCATCCGCAGGGCAGCCTCGTTGGCGCCACCGTGCAGGGGACCGTAGAGCGCAGCGACCCCGGCGGCCACGGCCGTATAGGGGTCCACCCGCGTGGAGCCGACCGACCGCACCGCGCTGGTCGAGGCGTTCTGTTCGTGGTCGGCGTGGAGGATGAACAGCACGTCAAGCGCGCGCTCCAGCCGAGGATCCGGGGTGTACTTGAGCTCGGTCATCTTGTACATCATCCCGAGGAAGTTCCCGGCATAGCCGAGGTCGTTGTCGGGGTAGACGTACGGCTGGCCCATGTTGTGGCGGAAGGCGAACGCGGCGAGCGTCGGCATCTTCGCCAGCAGCCGGATGATCTGGATCGCACGGACGCGCTCGTCCTCGATGCGGTTGGCATCTGGGTAGAAGGTCGAGAGGGCCCCGACCGAGGCCACGAGCATGCCCATCGGGTTGGCGTCGTAGCGGAACCCCTGCATGAAGGCCTTCACGTTCTCGTGCACGAACGTGTGAATCGTGATCTGATGGACCCAGTCCACAAGCTGCGCCTCGGTCGGGAGCGAGCCGTTGATGATCAGGTAGGCGACCTCCAGATAGGTGGACCGCTCGCACAACTGCTCGATCGGGTAGCCGCGGTGTTGCAGTACCCCGGTCTCCCCGTCGATGTAGGTGATCGCGCTGCGACAAGAGGCTGTGTTCACGTAGGCGGGGTCATAGGACATCAGACCGAAGTCCTGATCGTCGGTCTTTATCTGCCTGAGGTCCATGGTCCGTATGGTCCCGTCCTGGACGGGAAGCTCGTAGGTCTCACCTGTGCGGTTGTCCGTCACCGTGAGCGTTTCCCGAGCGGCCGTTGCGCCATCGCCGAGCATCTCCTCGGCGATGGCAACGCCGGGGGTGCCCGTCTGAGCACTGTCTTCGGCGGCGGTGCCCCCGATCTTTGATCGATCTGGGTTCATCTGCTTCTCCTATCGACGGTTGCGGATGCTCCTCCCCGATTATGCGTCACCGAGACCTGTTTCTCGGCCGGTGCCGTCTGGCCGGGATCGCCCTGGGCGGGTGAGCGCCGTGCCCGAGCTGCGTGTGCGCGCCGGGCAGGGCGCTCAGCTCTGGTGAAGGCGCCCACGGGCGACGGCCACGCGCACGCGCGGGGGCGAGGCCGGCGGCAGGTCGCGGTGTGGGCCGCGCCTGGGTAGGCGCGGCGACCTCGAGCGGGGGTGGTGCGGATGCAGCGGACGCCACCGCGGACCGATACCGCCATCGTGCTCG
Organism: uncultured Solirubrobacteraceae bacterium; assembly: GCA_963709885.1. Lineage (GTDB taxonomy): Bacteria > Actinomycetota > Thermoleophilia > Solirubrobacterales > Solirubrobacteraceae > Palsa-744. Next base: position 830,906 of record CAVPXY010000004.1, read on the forward strand.
CCGGCGGTCTCATCGGGGGGCTGTCGTACCGCCCATCGCACCAGCAGGAACAGCGCGACGATCGGGATCTTCAACAAGAACATCAGCCAGATGAAGGTCCAAGTGGTCACCTGAGCCGATGGTATACCCGTCGCGCCATCCGTACAACCCCCGGATATACCCTCCGTAGAAGACGCGGATAACCATCCGTACAAACCCCTTACGTACCCCGGCCTGCAGCGGCCTTTGCGCCCGGGCCTGCAGCGGCCTTTTGCGCCCGGGCCTGCAGCGGCCTTTGCGCCCGTTCAGTCCCGCAGCTTCAACGGGCGCCCGCTGAACTGTGTGATCGCGCGCAGCTCGTTGATGCGCGCGACGATCTCCTGGCCGGTGAGGCGCTCGACGCGCTCGGTCCCGAACTCTTCGACGTTGAAGGAGGCAAGCACGGTTGCGTGAGCCATCGCACGTCGCAGCAGATCGTCTGAAATCGCCTCCTGAGGGTGGGCCGCGATGTAGCCGACCAGCCCGCCCGCGAACGTGTCGCCCGCGCCGGTTGGGTCGATCACGGACTCCAGTGGATATGCCGGCAGCGCGAAGAAGCCCTCCCGGGTTATCAGCGCCGCGCCGTACTCCCCCTGCTTGGCGACGATCACGCTCGGACCACGGATCTCGGCGGCCGATGCGTGCGAGGCGGGCGGGGTCCAGGACAGCACATCTCGCGCCGCCGCCAGAAGGTTCGGCTTGCGTGTCAGCTGGCGCAGCTCGGCGTCGTTCAGGATCACGCAGTCCACGCCTGCGATCGCCCTGAGGAGGGAGTCGCGGGCGGTTTCGATCCACAGGTTCATCGAGTCCAGCGCGACGAAACGCGCGGTTGGCAGCTGCGCGCGCACCTCGCGCTGCAGGTCGGGCTGAATGTTCGCCAGGAACAGCACGTCGCTCGAGCGCGAGCGCTCAGAGAGCTTGGGCTTGAAGCCCTCGAACACGCCGAGCTGGGTGTCGAGCGTCTCGCGGGAATTCAGATCCCAGCCGTACTCGCCCTCCCAGAAGAACGTTCTGCCGCTGTCGATGCGCTCCACGTCGGAGACGTCCACTCCGCGGCGGCGCATCACATCCAGCTCGGCCTCGCCGAAATCCTCGCCGACCGGACCCACGATGCGCACCTCCTCGAAGAAGGAGGCCGCCAGCGCGAAATGCACGGCGGCGCCACCGAGCATCCGCTCGCGCTCGCCGAAGGGCGTCTTGACGGTGTCATAAGCGATCGACCCGACCACTGTGATTGGCATGGGCGCGGACCTTAGAGCACCGTGACGGCGGGGTGCCCGCACCGCTTGGGGTGCAACGCCGGATCGCCCGTGGCGCTCCGATAGCCTCACGGCGGATGCGTGCGATCCAGATGACCGAGTTCGGCGGCCCGGAGGTGCTCAAGCTCACCGAGCTCTCAAAGCCCGAGCCGGGTGGAGAAGAGGTGCTCATCAGGGTGCTCCGCGCGGGGGTGAACTTCGCCGACACGCACACGCGCGCCAACTCCTATGTCCAGAAGGCCACGGTTCCACTCGTTCCCGGCGGTGAGGTGGCGGGTATCCGCGAGGACACCGGCGAACGCGTCGTCGCGCTCGTGGGCTCTGGCGGCTACGCGGAGTATGCCGTCGCGCCGAAGCAGCTGGTCTTCCCGATCCCCGCCGAGCTCGACGAAGGGACGGCGCTCGCGATCATCGTCCAGGGGTTGACCGCCTGGCATCTGTACCGCACATCCGGACGCGTGGCGGACGGGGAGAGCGTCGTCGTCCACGCCGCCGCCGGGGGCGTGGGCTCGCTTGCCGTGCAGCTCGGCCATCCGCTCGGCGCAGGCCGGGTGATCGCGACGGCCTCGAGCGATGAGAAGCGCGCGCTGGCGCTCAGACTCGGCGCCGACGCGGCGATCGACCCCGCGCCGGAGGGGCTGACCGAGCGGTTGATCGAGGCCAACGGGGGAGAGCCGGTTGACGTGGTGTTCGAGATGGCCGGCGGCGGGGTGTTCGAGGCCTCCTACGAGGCGCTTGCGCCGTTCGGGCGGATCGTCATCTGCGGGATCGCCTCGCAGCAGCCCAACCGGGTCTCGACCGGCTCGCTGCTGCGCCACTCTCGCGCGGTTGTCGGGTTCTACCTGTTTCACTGCCTGGGGCACCCCGGCATGGTCACCGATGCTCTAGCCAAGCTGTTCGGGCGGGCCGCGCGAGGCGAGCTTGAGGCGGTCGTAGGGCGCACATACCCTCTCGAACAGGCCGCGCAGGCGCACATCGACCTTCGCGAGCGGCGCACCACCGGCAAGCTCCTGCTCGATCCCTCCGCTTGAAGGGAGTCCGTAAGCTCCCTCCCGCCATGGCGAGCACCTTCGCTGATCTCGGACTCTCCGAGTCCACGCTGCATGCTCTGCGCGACGTGGGCTACGAGTCGCCCAGTCCGATCCAGGAGCAGGCGGTCCCGCCTTTGCTGGCGGGCCGGGATGTGATCGGACAGGCGCAGACGGGTACGGGCAAGACGGCGGCGTTCGGGCTGCCGATCATGGAGTACGTCGATGCCTCCGAGCCCACCGTGCAGGCGCTCGTGCTCACGCCCACCCGTGAGCTGTGCATTCAGGTCACGCAGGCTCTGCGCACCTACGGGGCCCACACCGGCATCGATGTGGTGGCGGTGTTCGGCGGCGCCCCGATCCGCAGCCAGCAGGCTCAGCTGCGCGCCGGCGGGCACGTGGTGGTGGGGACCGTCGGTCGGGTGCTCGATCTGATCTCCCGCCATTCCCTGGTCCTGCACGATTGCCGCTTTCTCGTCCTGGACGAGGCCGATGAGATGCTCGACCTGGGTTTCCTGGAGGACGTCGAGAAGATCCTCTCGCTGACTCCCTCGAGCAGGCAGACGGCGCTCTTCTCCGCGACGATGCCCCCGCCGATCCGCAAGCTCGCCGACCGCTACATGTATGACCCGACGATCATCCAGGTCGAGGCGGAGACGCTCACGATCGACACCGTCGCGCAGTTCCAGCTTCCCGTCGACGCCAAGGGCAAGCCGGACAAGCTCGTCGAGGTTCTGCACGCCGAGGCGCCGGCGCAGGCGATCGTGTTCGTGCGCACCAAGATCCGCTGCGAGCAGCTGTTCCAGACGTTGCGCGACCGGGGCATGAACGTGAGGGCGCTCCACGGCGATATGTCCCAGGGGTCGCGCGACGGGGTGATGCTCGCCTTCAAGGGTGGACGGGTGCCGATCCTCGTGGCAACCGACGTCGCCGCTCGGGGCCTTGACATCTCGACGGTGACGCACGTGATCAATTACGACGTGCCGATCTCCCCCGACATCTACGTGCATCGCATCGGGCGCACCGGCCGCGTGGGGCGCTCGGGCAGGGCGATAACGTTCGTCGAGGACCGCCAGAAGCGTGAGCTGGAGGCGATCGAAAGGCACATCGGCACGTCGATCGTCCAGTGGCGAGAGGGCGCCGTCGCCGCGCCCACGCCGGTACGCGAGCGTCCGCGCAGGCACTCCAAGCCGCACATCTCAAGGCTTCACGATGAGGAGCGCTACGTGAAGCTCGTGCTATCGGGGGGTCGCAGTGCCGGACTGCGGGTGGCCGACATCGTCAGCGCGGTGACCTCTTCGGCTGGGCTGGACGGCGAGGCGGTGCGCGACGTGCTGGTGCTCGACCGCTTCTCCTTCCTGTCCGTGCCGGCGGCCGAGGCTGACCGGGTGGTCGACGCGCTGCACGAACGCGAGGTGCGTGGGCAGGCGCTCCGCCTGCAGCGGGTAGGGTAGGAGCCATGTCGACCGCCACGATGCAAACCACTGAAGGCGTGATCACCTTTGACCTGTTCGACGAGGACGCGCCGAAGACGGTCGAGAACTTCCGCAGGCTCGCCTCCGAGGGCTTCTACGATGGGCTGGGCTTTCATCGCGTGATCAAGGACTTCATGATCCAGGGCGGGTGTCCCCAGGGGACCGGAACCGGCGGACCCGGGTACACCTTCGAGGACGAGATCAACCCGCACAAGATCGTCCGCGGATCGCTCGCGATGGCGAACGCCGGGCGGGACACGAACGGATCGCAGTTCTTCATCGTCACCGCCGGTGCCTGCTCTTGGCTGGACGGCAAGCACACCGTGTTCGGGCAGGTCACCGACGGGATGGACGTCGTGGAGAAGCTGCAGGCGGTAGCGACCGACGGTGCTGACCGGCCCGAGAAGCCCATCGGCATCGCCTCGATCACGCTCTCCGATTGAGCTAGCCTTGTTCGTCACAAGCTTCAAGCGAACAAGGGGACGAGCAGATGGCGACCGTTGAGCGATCACAGATCGACGAGCAGGTACCGCAGGCCCAGAACGGGGCCGCGCCCGCCGCAACGGAGATCGGGGTGGAGAACCCCGCCACGGGGCAGACGGTCGCGACCGTACCCGATCTTGGCGCTGAGGCGGTCGCGCAGATGGCGGCACGCGGCCGGGCGGCGCAGCCCGCCTGGGAGGCCTACGGCTTCGACGGGCGCGGACGGATTATGCTGCGCGCGCAGAAGTGGCTGATGGACAACTCAAAGCAGGTCATCGCGACGATCGTCTCGGAGACCGGCAAGACGTTCGAGGACGCCCTGTTCGCGGAGATCTCCTACGCGGCGCACGCGTTCGGATTCTGGGCCAGGCAGGCACCCGAGTACCTCGCCGATGAACGCGTCAAGTCCGGGCAGCTGCTCGTCAAGGGCAAGAAGCTGATCCTGCGCTACCGCCCGCTGGGACTGATCGGCGTGATTGGCCCCTGGAACTACCCCCTGACGAACTCATTCGGCGACTGCATCCCGGCACTCGCAGCTGGCAACTCCGTGATCCTCAAGCCGTCGGAGATCACGCCGCTGACGTCGATGCTGATGGCCGAAGGGCTGCGCGAGTGCGGCCTGCCGGAGGATGTCCTTCAGATCGCCACCGGCCGTGGCGAGACTGGCGCGGCGATCGTGGAGGAGGTGGACATGATCATGTTCACCGGCTCCACCCCCACCGGACGCAAGGTCGCCGAGGCGGCGGCGCGCCGGTTGATCCCGACGTCGCTCGAGCTCGGGGGCAAGGACCCGATGATCGTGCTGTCCGACGCCGATCTGGAGCGGGCCGCGAACTTCGCCACCTACTACGCGATGCAGAACGCCGGTCAGACGTGCATCTCGATCGAGCGGGTCTACGTCGAGGAGCCCGTGTTCGACGAGTTCGTCGCAAAAGTCTCAGAGAAGGTGCGCGCGTTGCGGGTCGGAGCCCCACGGGGGCCGGGTTCGGTCGAGGTGGGCGCGATCACCTTCCCGCCGCAGCTCCAGACGATCGAAGATCACGTCTCAGACGCCCTCGACAAGGGCGCGCACGTGCTCGTTGGCGGCCACGCCGCGCAGTCGGGTGGCGGACGCTTCTATCAGCCAACCGTGCTGGTGGACGTCGACCACACCATGAAGATCATGACCGACGAGACATTCGGGCCGACGCTTCCGATCATGAAGGTCGCCGACTCCGAGGAGGCGGTGCGGCTTGCGAACGACTCTCCCTACGGCCTCGGCTCTTCCGTCTTCACGCGGGACACCGAGCGGGGCGAGCAGATCGCACGACGCCTGCAGACGGGTGCGGCGAACGTCAACGACGCGATGATCAACTACGCGGCCCTCGAGCTCCCGATGGGCGGTGCCAAGGCCTCAGGCCTCGGTTCCCGCCACGGCGCGGGGGGAATCCGCAAGTACTGCTCTCAGCAGGCGATAGTCATCACGCCGCGGCGGGCGCTCAAGCGCGACGTCCACATGTTTCCGTACAAGAGCCGCACCTCGCGGCTCTTGGCAGGCGTATCCAAATTCCTCTACGGCCGGGGCAAGCGCGATTGAGCGCCCCCCTCGCGTAGCGGGGTTCCCAGTAGCCGCTCGAGCTCGAGGATGGTGGTATCCGCGTCCGTGTGGTGCACGACCGCCATGCCCAGCTCCCGGGCGGGCGGCAGGTTGAAGGGCAGATCGTCGACGAACACACACTCACGGGGATCGAGGCCGATGGACTCGGCGCCCAACTCATAGATGCGAGGGCTCGGCTTGCGAATGCCCAACTCCCCCGAGAGCAGCACCCCGTCGAACAGCTCGGCGAGCAGGTCGTGGGGATAACGGGAGGTGCCCCAGGAGTTGGAGATCAAGCCGGTCCGCACACCCGCCACGCGAGCCGCACGGACGGCCTGGACCATCGACTCCTCGGGCTGACTGTCGGAGAACAGACGGTCGATCAGCCCCTCGGCGGAGGCCACTCCCAACAGCTCGGCAAGCCTCAACTCGAACTCGGTCTCCTCGATACGGCCCTCCTCGAAGCCGAACAGCAGCTCACGGGCTTCGCGGTTGGCGCGGAAGATGCCGACGAGTGCGTCTGGGTCCAGACCCTCGGCCTCGCAGAAGGCGCTGAACGAGGCGAACAGATGGCCGGTCATCACCCCGCCCCAGTCGATCAGGAGTCCCGAGAAGCCATCGATTCTCCCTGCCCGGCGCTTAGCTGCCATGAGCCATCTCCTCGGCCCGCCCGGCCAACTCGAGCACGCCGTCGCCGAACTGCTTCAGATACGGATCGTCGGTCGTCCCGGCGATTGCGCGCTTGTAGTTTCCCTCCATGAACACCGCCATCTTCCACAGCGCCAGCGTGGTGTACCAGCGGATGTCGCCCATCGAGCGGCCGGAGCGCTGTTCGTAGGAGTCGATCAGCTCGGTACGGGTCGGGAAGCCCTCCCGGCGGGTGATCCTGCCAAGGTGTTCGCGCATCCCAAGCTCGGGGTCGTCGCGCTCGGTCCACATCATGCACAGGTAGCCCAGATCGGCCAGGGGATCTCCGATCGTCGCCATCTCCCAGTCGAGCACCGCCACCAGTCGCGCCGGGGCCTTGGCGGAGAACATCGTGTTGCCCAAGCGGTAGTCGCCGTGCACGATCGTCGCCGGACCCGAGCTTGGAATCCGCTCTGAAAGCCAGCCGGCTACCCGGTTCATCTCCTCGATCTCGCGGGTCTTGTTCAGCTCCCACAGGCCTCCGAAGCGCCTCAGCTGGCGCTGCAGGTAGCCCGTCGGCTTGCCGAAGCCCTCAAGGCCCACCGCCCGCCAGTCCACCCCGTGGATCTCCACCAACGCGTCGATCAGCTCTTCGCTGGCTCTTCGCCGCTCGGCGGGGGTGTCGAGCGCTTCCGGGACGCTCGACGCGATCACCTCGCCCTCGATCCGCTCCATCACGTAGAACGGGCACCCGATCGTGGCGGGGTCCTCGCACACCGCGAGCACCTCCGGCACCCGCGCGGGGGTCGCCCGCAGCGCTCGCAACAGGCGCGCCTCACGCAGCACGTCATGGGCGCTGGGGGGCAAGGGCGGGCGGGGCGGGCGGCGCAGGACCATCTCGGCCCCCTCGCGTTCGATCAGGTAGGTCACGTTCGAGTGCCCCTCCCCGATCGGGCTTGCCTGCACCTCTCCCTCGCCGAGGCCATGCTCGTCCAGGAACCGGCGCAGCGGCTGCATGATGAGCAGCGGCGGACGGACGTTTGCGGAGGCCTCCGCGTGCGTGTCGACGATGTCGTCTGGGGCGATGGTCATGCTCTCCTGCGCAACGCTATCCCACGCTTGGGCATATTGGGACAGTTGGGGGCCACGCACCGGCTCACCGCTGGAAGTCTCGGCAGGAAAAGGAAAGTCTCGGATCCAAAAATGCTCAAACACGACCGCAACCTTCTCAGCGCCCACGTGTCTCAAGCGACCATGTCCCGGATACGTATGCTCCTCTGCGTCCTGGTCGCCGCGATGCTCACCGCCGGCGCGGGCGCCACCCAGGCGTCGGCGTCTCACGGCGAGCTGACCTATTTCGAGGGCTCGGCCGACCTGCTGAGCGCGCGCACCCGTCCACACGTGCTCGCCCAGCTGCGGTCGCTCGGCGTGAAGGCTCTGCGGGTCGAGCTCTACTGGAACGACGTCGCGCCGAACCCCACCAGCGCGACCCGCCCCCATTTCGAAGCGACCAACCCCGCCGGCTACCACTGGGGGCAGTACGACCTGCTGCTCGCCGAAGCTCAGCGACTGCATTGGCCGGTCCTCCTCACGGTCACCTCGCCCGTGCCGCGGTGGGCTACCTCGAACCGCAAAGCTCCCTACATCACTCGCCCCGACGACCTCGACTTCCAGGAATTCATGACCGCCGTCGCGCGTCACTATGGCTCGGAGGTCTCGCTCTACTCGATCTGGAACGAGCCCAACCATCCGGCCTTCCTGCTGCCGCAGTTCAACTCCAACGGCACGCCCGCCTCGCCGCGCATCTACCGCGGCCTGTACCAGGCCGGCTACGCGGGGCTCCAGGCCGCGGGCATAGCGCATCCACCGCTGCTCCTGGGCGAGACGGCGCCGACGGGATATGACACCGTAAACGTGCATCGCGAAGGAGCCAAGGCGCTGCTGCACGACGTCGCGCCGCTCGCGTTCCTGCGCGGGGCACTTTGCCTGAACGGGCGTTATCAGAAATCCGGCTCGTGCGGCCCGCTGTCGGCAATCGGGTACGCCCACCACGCCTACACGAACGCCGCGGGACCGTCCTACGTCCCGCCGGAACGCGACAACGTGACGATCGGTGTGCTCTCGCGGCTGACGCGTGCGCTGGACCTCGCCGCTCGCGCCCATGCGATCCCCGCGCACCTGCCGGTCTACCTCACCGAGTTCGGGGTGCAGAGCAAGCCGAACAGGTATCTCGGCGTGTCGGTCGCGCGACAGGCTGAAGAGGACGCGATCGCCGAGCACATCGCGTGGTCGAACCCGCGCGTGGCGGCCTTCTCGCAGTACCTGCTCAAAGACGACCCGCTCGGCGGAGCGCCCGGAGCGAGCGTGCACGGCGGCACGATCGGCTTTCAGACGGGCTTGGAGTACCTGAGCGGGGCTCGCAAGCCGCTCTACTTCGGCTTCCCCGTGCCGCTCGCGGTCTTCAAGCGGGGGCACGGCTTCTCGCTGTGGGGGCTCGTGCGCCCCGCCGCGGGGGTCACGAACGTGACGCTGCTGGTGCAGCCGAAGGGCTCCAGGCGCTACCGCGTCCTGAAGACCGTCGCCACCGACAGTCTGGGCTACTGGAGTCTCAGCTCCTCCACGCAGGGCGCCCACTGGCGCGTGCGCTGGACGAGCCCGACCGGCGTCAAGTACGAAGGTCCGCCGATCGGCGCCAACTGAGCCCGACTGCCGGCTCGAAGCGGCCCCCCTAGAGTGAGGGGGCGATGCCGGAGCTGCCCGAGATCGAGATCACCGCGCGTGTGCTCGATCGTGCTCTGCAAGGAGCCCGGGTCGAGTCGGCGCTCGCGCCGGGGATCAACGCCCTGAAGACATTCGACCCGCCTCTCTCGGAGTTGGAGGGCGAGCAGATCGCGGGGGTGCACCGGCGCGGCAAGCACCTGATCCTCGACTTCTCCGGGGAATTGTCGCTGCTCATCCATCTGATGTCCGCCGGTCGCCTGCAGCTCTTTGACAAGCGCGCCGGCCCGCGCGATCGCACTTCGCGGCTGCTCGTCCGCCTCGCCGACGGTCGTGAGCTGCGCCTGCGCGAGTTCGGCTCCAAGCAGGCCGCCTGGGTGAAGGTCCTCGGCGCGGGGGAGCTCGAGCAGGACGAGTCGCTATGCAGGCTCGGGCCGGAAGCGTGGCCGGACCCGCCCGCGCTCGGCGAGCTGCTCGATGTCCCGCGCCCCCTGCATGCGCTTCTGCGCGATCAGCGCACGATCGCCGGCATCGGGCGCTCGTGGGTAGATGAGATCCTGTGGGAGTCCTCATTGTCCCCGTACAAGCGCGGCGCCGATCTCGACGGAGACGAGGCAGAGCGGTTGCGCGAGGCAATCGTGCGGACGCTCGGCGCGGCCATCGCCCACTACGAGCAGGCGATCCAGCTGCCGATTCCCGACAAGCTGCCGATGCCGCTGCGGGTCCACAGGCGCCAGGGCGAGGCGTGTCCGCGCTGCGCCACCACACTCCAGGCGGTGCACTTCGAGGACTACGTCATCGCCTACTGCCCCACCTGCCAAACCGACGGGCGGGTGCTCAAGGACCGACGGCTCTCGCGTCTGTTGCGCTGAGCCACAAAATACAGAGGAGCGACATGATCGAGCAGGGACAGGCGGCACCCGACTTCGAGTTGCGCGACCAGGATCGGCGGGCGGTGAAGCTCTCGGATTTCCGCCGGCGCGGTGGTACTGGGCATCTCTCCCGACAGCGTCGCGAAGGTGAAGAAATTCCACGAAAAGCAGCCGCTGAACTTCCCCTTGCTGGCAGACGAGGGCCATGCGTCCAGGCTCAACGTCAGCCGAGCCGTGGCCGCGTCATCCCCCCGACGAGCATCCCGGACCCGAGGTGGGCACCCAGCACCGGACCGACCTCGGTGCAGAACAGTGGCTCGGTCCCGAAGATCGCGGTGCCCTCGGCGACCAATTGCTCGGCCTGCTCGGGCGCTTGGGCGTGCTGGACGATCCAGTCGCTGGCGTCGCGGTCGTGCAGCTCGCGCAGATAGTCGACCATCCGCTCGAACGCCCGTCGCTGCGTACGTACACGCCCCACGGGTGTGATCTCCGTGCCGAACGTCAGAATCGGCTTGATCTTCAGGGCGGTTCCCACCATCGCCTGTGCCGCTCCGATCCGTCCGCCCCGGCGCAGGTACTCGAGCGTATCCAGGCAGAACCAGATATCGAGGCTCTCGCGGGTGCGGCGCACGGCGTCGAGAACGGTGTCGAGGCTCGCGCCGTGCCCGGCCACGCTTGCGGCGACGATCACCAGGCAGCCGAGGCCACCGGCACCGGTCCCGCTGTCGATGACCTCAACGCACCCGGAGCCCCCGCGCTCGTTGACGATCCGAGCCGCTTCGCGGGCGCTTTCGCAGGTGCCCGACAGGCCGCCGGCAATGTGGATCGAGGCGACATCGCGACCGGCGTCCACGAGCGGCCGGTAACAGGCCAGGAAGTCGCCCACCGACGGCTGGGAGGTGGTGGGCATCTGCGGGGAGTCGCGCAGGCGCGCATAGAAGGCATCGAGGTCCTCGTACTCGTGCTCGGGCCGCAGATCGCCACCCCAGCCCACGTACAGGCTGACCTGGTGGATCCGCCACCGCTCGATCAGCGCTCGGGGCAGGTATGGCGTGCTGTCGGTCACGACGGCAACGCTCGCCTCCGGGTCCTCCCCGGATGCTGGGATGTGTTCGGATGCGCCCACGCAGGGCGCATCCTACGGTCGCCGAGGGGCGGGGCGGCCGCTCGCGCTCATCGTCTCCCGGGGGATCACGAGCCGGGGACGTGACATCCCCGTACGCTTGAAGTCGTGCCGGCACCGCTCGCATCGGCCTCGCTCGCTCAAAGTCTCAGCTCGTTCTTCAACGCGGTCGGGCAGTTCTTCTCCGACCTGGAGGCTGTGCACTGGGGCCTCTTGCTGCTGGGACTGGCCTTCTTCGGGCTGAACCTCACGCTACGTTCGCGCGCGTTCTTCCACAGCCTGCGCGCGGCCTATCCGGCGGTCGCCATTCAGTGGAGGCGGATCTGGGGTGCATACGTTGCAGCGGTAGGTTTCAACAACGTGGTCCCGGTGCGCGGCGGCGATGTCATCAAGCTGTTCCTCGCGCGCTCGTCGGTTCCGGGATCGAGTTACCCGACGGTGGCGGCCGCGTTCTTCGTCGAGTCGATCTTCGACGTGAGCGTGGGCGTGCTCGTGCTGATCTTTGCGTTTAGCCGGGGCGTCTTCCCCAAGCCCCCGGACTTCTCGAAGCTGAACTCGTTCGACATCTCCTACCTGGCCGTGCATTTCCGCCTTACTCTCTTCCTCATCACGGCGCTCGCGGTGCTGGGCCTGCTGGTCTTCGCTGTCTTGTCGGCACGTGTGAAGACGTTCTGGTCGCGCGTGCGCCAGGGCGTGACGATCCTGAGCGACCGTCCTCGCTACCTGCGCGAGGTCGTAGCTTGGCAGGCTGCCGCGTGGATGTGCCGATTCATCGCCTTCTGGTTCCTGCTCGACGCATTCCGCGTCGGCGGCTCGGTCGAGAACGTGCTGCTCGTGTTCGGCGTCAACCAGGTGGCGGGCGCGGTTCCGTTCACGCCCGGCGGGGCCGGCGTCCAGCAGGCGCTGCTCGTGAAGGTCTTCGCGAGCAGCGCCCCCACGGCGGTGGTGGCGGCATACTCGGTCGGACAGCAGATCGCGATTGCCGCGTTCACCGCCCTGGTGGGGCTGGGCGCGGTCGTCTTCATCTTCCGCTTCCGCTCCTTCGGGGAAGTGCTCCACGCCGGGCGCGCCTCACGTGAGGCCGAGCGCGCTGCCGAGCGCGCCGGGATCCCCGTGGTCGAAGGTCACCCGTCCGAAGAGGCCCCACCGCTCGATGACGACTCTCGGCCCCCAGGAGCGCGCCGCCCGCGCCGTGCACCTTCTCGCTACTGAAGCCCCTCGCGCGCCTCGCGTACGAGGGCGACGGCCTCAGGGAACACGCGGGCCATGACCGTGCGGATCTGCTCGGCCTGGGCCTCGGCGTTGCCCTGCAGGTTCACCCGCTCCACGGCGGCGACCGTCATGTCGACCGCCAGCTTGATCGCGTTGTCCGCCCACGCCAGGCGCTGTTGTCCCTGCATCTGTTCGGCGAACTCCGCCAGGCGCCGTTGCAGCTCCTCGGGATCACCGAACAGGTCACCGAGGCCACCGCTTTCCATGCCGGCATCATAGACTGCCCTGCCTATGCCCAGCGCGAGCGAGATCAGAGAGCAGGTGGTCCGCGAGTCCGAGCGTCGCAACCGCCTGAGTGTGCCCGCCTTTGCAGGCGGCGTGCTGTACCTCCTCAGCGGGATCGTCATCTCCTCGACTCTGCGCGGAGCGCCCACCGTGGGCCTGCTCCAGGGTCTCGCTCCGGCGCTCCGTGGCGAAGCCAACCCGTCGGTCAGTCCGCGCGCGACGGAGGTCAAATTCATCAACCATCACGCCTTCGGCCTGATCGCCGGCAGCACGCTCGCGGCGATCGCCGTGGGCGTGCTGACGCTGGTCCTGATGCTGCTGCTCGATGCCACCCGCTTCCGGCGTCCGGAGACCTGGCCGGCGGCCCGCCCCGTCGTGCTCATCGGAGGCGTCGGCGTACTCCTCCTCAACCTGATCCACGCCCTCGTCCTCGCCGTCGGAGCTCACAGCTTCGCCAGCGGCCATGACTTCACCAACCACGCCGCGGACCGAGCGCTGCTCACAGCCGGTGCTCCGGGGCTCGTCCTCGGGTTCGGCGGACTTCTCGCGGCGCTTGCGCTCGCCGTCGGGATGGGTGTCACGATGATGGGCTCGATGCGCGTCGGTCTGCTTCCGCGCTGGCTGAGCATCCTCGGGATTCTCGCCGGTGTGTTCTTTCTTCCCTTCTTCAGTGGCACCACCACGCTCGAGCTGATCACCGCCTTCTGGCTCGTCGCGGCGGGGATCCTTCTGATGGGTCGCTGGCCGAACGGCGAGCCATCGGCGTGGGCCGCCGGAGAGGCTCGCCCGTGGCCTTCGCAAGCGGAGCTGCGAGCGGCCAAGCAGGCAGGCAAGGTGCAGCCGGCGCTATCCCCGGCCGGAGCGGACGTGGCGCCCGCACCGGCTAGCCCGGTCTCGAGCCGCTCCTCGCGCAAGCGCCGGCGCAAGCACGGAGCGCGCCACTGACGATCCAGAGAGCGAGAGGAGTGAGCAATGGGCAGTGAATCCGAGGCAGGCGAAGGCGAGGCGCTGGACCGCGAGCTGGCAGAGCTGCTCGAGGTCGAGCGCTTCGAGCCTTCGGAGGAGTTCCGCGAGCGCGCGCTGCTGAAAGACCCGGCCGTGTATGAACAGGCGGCGAGCGATCCGCAGGCCTGGTGGGCGCGGCAGGCGGAGGAGCTGCACTGGTTCCGGAAGTGGACGAGGGTGCTCGACGACGACGATCCGCCGTTCTATCGGTGGTTCACGGGCGGCACGCTCAACGTTTCCTACAACTGCCTGGACCGTCATGTCGAGGCCGGCCGGGGCGATCGCGTCGCCTTCCACTGGCGTGGCGAGGAGGGCGAGGAGCGCGACATCACCTACGCCGAGCTGCTGGCTGAGGTGAAGCGTTTCGCCAACGCGCTGAAGGACGTTGGTGTGCGCAAGGGCGACGTCGTCGGGATCTACCTGCCGATGATTCCCGAGGTAGTCGTGTCGATGCTCGCCTGCGCGCGTATCGGTGCGCCCCACAACGTCGTCTTTGGGGGCTTCTCCGCCGAGGCCGTACGCGAGCGCATGGAGTTCTCCGAGGCGAAGGCGCTGATCACGGCCGACGGCGCCGCGCGCAAGGGAAAGACCGCACCCGTCAAGGATCGGGTCGACGAGGCGATGGGCGACCTGGCCACGCTCGAGAAGATCATCGTGGTCAGGAGCAAGGGCGTCCCCTGCCAGATGCAGGACGGGCGCGACATCTTCTACGACGAGATCGTGGCCGCTGCCGAGCCGGAGTGCCCGGCCGAGCCGCTGGACTCAGAGCACCCGCTCTACATCCTCTACACGTCTGGCTCGACCGCCGAGCCGAAGGGCATCCTGCACACGACAGGCGGCTATCTGACGGGGGTCTCGGCAACCCACCGCTATGTATTCGACTTCAAGCCGGAGTCCGATGTCTACTGGTGCGCGGCAGACGTCGGCTGGGTGACGGGGCATTCCTACATCGTCTACGGTCCGCTGTGCAATTGCGCCACCTCGGTGATGTGGGAGGGCGCCCCCGACTACCCCCACAAGGGCATCTGGTGGGAGCTCGTCGAACGCTACGGCATCACCATTCTCTACTGCGCACCGACCGCGATCCGCGCCTGCATCAAGTGGGGCGCGGAGTGGCCGAACGCTCACGACCTCGACAGCCTGCGCCTGCTGGGCTCGGTCGGCGAGCCGATCAACCCAAAGGCATGGCTCTGGTATCACAAGGTGATCGGCGCCGGCCGCTGCCCGATCGTGGATACCTGGTGGCAGACCGAGACCGGTGCCATCATGATCACGCCCCTACCCGGGATCACCGCCACCAAGCCCGGATCGGCGACGCACCCCTTTCCGGGAGTCGCCGCCGAGGTGCTCGGCGAGTCCACGGGCGAGCCCATCGAGGAAGGCCAGGGCCTGCTCGTGCTGACCCGCCCGTGGCCCTCGATGCTGCGCACCCTCTACAGGGAGGAGGAGCGCTTCGTCGAGACCTACTTCAAGCGCTTCGGCCGCGAGACCTATCTTGTCGGCGATGCTGCCCGTCGCGACCGCGACGGCTACCTCTGGGTGATCGGGCGCATCGACGACGTGGTGAACGTCTCCGGCCATCGCCTTTCCACCGCCGAGGTCGAGTCGGCGATCGTCGCCCACACGGACGTCGCCGAGGCGGCCGTTATCGGCCAGCACGACGATGACACCGGACAGGCGATCGTCGCCTTCGTCACGCTCCAAGGGGATCTCCACGGCGACGACGGCACCGTCGAGGGCATCCGCCAGACGGTTGCCGAGCGCATCGGCAAGTTTGCCCGCCCCAAGCGCGTCATCTGGACTGATGACCTGCCAAAGACGCGCTCGGGAAAGATCATGCGTCGGCTCCTGCGCGACATCGCAGAGGGTCGAGCGCTCGGGGACGTGACAACGCTGCGCGACCCGGCCGTCACCGAACAGCTCGAGGAGCGGGTGAGGGAGCTCCAGGCCGCGGAGGAGTAGATCCGTTCTCATCGAATCTTTAGTTCTGTCTGAGAAGCTGCCGCCGAAGCAGACGGAATCGTCGGATCGTCTCCTGGCAATAATCGAAGCGAAGGACATCCTTGCCGGCTGAAGCCCCCGACTTCTCAGCCTCAGATCGACAGGGAGACGTCCCGGCGATCGAGACCACCGGCCTGACCAAGCGCTTCGGCGAGCGCACGGCGGTCGACGGCGTCGACCTGCTGGTGCCGCGCGGCTCCGCGTTTGGCTTCCTCGGTCCGAACGGCGCGGGCAAGACGACAACGATCCGGATGCTGCTCGGCCTCACACACGCGAGCGCCGGAGAGATGCGCGTGCTCGGTCATCCCGTGCCGGCCGAGCGCGGGATCACGCTCCGGCGTGTTGGGGCGATCGTTGAGGATCCACGCTTTCACCACTATCTCTCAGGTCGTGAGAACCTGCGCGTCGTCGCGGCGGTCCGCGGCCCCGAGGTCGCCGAGCGCATCGCCCCGGCGCTCGCACGCGTGGGTCTGTCCGAGCGCGCCGACGACAAGGTCAAGCACTACTCCCAGGGCATGCGTCAGCGCCTGGGAGTGGCCCGCTGCTTGTTGGCGGACCCGCTGTTGTTGATGCTCGATGAGCCGACCAACGGCCTAGATCCCGGCGGGATCCAGGAGTTCCGCGAAATGATCCGAGCGATGGTCGAGCAGGAGGGGCGCACGGTCTTCCTCTCCTCGCACCTGCTCGACGAGGTGGAAAAGATCTGCGACGCCGCAGCGATAGTCGACCGGGGCAAGATCATCACGCAGGGTCCGATCGCCGAGCTCGCCGAAGGCGGGGCCCGCCACGAGTTGATCGTGGGCGTGGATGACGCCGAGCAGGCGCTGAGCGCTCTGGGCACGAGCCAGCTCGTGCGCGAGGCCCGCCGCTCGGACGAGGGCATTCGCGTAGTCCTGTCCGGGGACCCGCACACCGCGGCGCAGATAAACGCGATGCTCGTGCGAGCCGGCGTGGGCGTCACGCGCCTGGAGCCTGTCCGGCATAGCCTCGAGCAGCGCTTCCTGGAGATCACCTCGCGGCTGGACGCGGGGCCCGGAGATGCTCCCAGGGGCGCAACGCACGAGGGGGTGCGGACATGACCGCGATCGCCCTGCAGATGTTCGGCGCCGACGTGCTCAAGGTGCGCAAGAGGCGCGGCACGCTGATCTGGGTGCTGGTGCTGGCCCTCCTCCCAGTGATCATCCTGTTCGCAGTGAAGGCCATCCAGCACTCCTCCAATCCGGCGAAATACGGACCCGCCGGCGGTACCGCGGGCTTCACCGACGGCCTGCGGCTGCTGTGCCTGTTCTTTGGTCCGCTGGCCGCGGTCCTGATCGGCGTCGAGGCGGGCACCGGCGACGCCTCGGCCGGCGTCTTCCGGGACCTCGTCGTGACGGGCCGCTCGCGTCTGGCGCTGTTTGCGTCGCGTGTTCCCGCCGCGCTGGCCGTCTGCTGGCTTGTCGACGGTCACCGGATACCTGCTTGTCCTGGCGGGTACCTTCGCGTTCGCCTCCAATCTCCCGACACCCGACAGGGCTCTGATCCTCAACGGGCTCGGCTTCACAGTGCTGTCAACGGGTGTCGTCTGCGCTGTCGCGGTGGGCTTTGCCTCGCTGACGACCTCGAAGCCAGCCGCGATCACGGCGCTGATCGCATGGCAGCTTGTGGCGAGCCCGTTGATCGCCCAGATCAGCTCGCTCGGGCGCGGCCGCGACGCCCTGCTCAGCCAGGCGGTTGTCCACTTCAGCCCCGTTCACGTCGGCGATCGCGGCGCGGCCGTCACGATGTCGCAGGGCACCGCCGTGATCGTGCTCGTCGCCTGGGTCGCCGTGTTCCTTGCTCTCGGCGCCTGGCGCACGCGCACGATGGACGCGTGAGCACCCACCGACGGCCACTCGCCGCCCTACCGCTGGCGACATAGCCGCACTGGCCGCTCGGAATCGCCGCCCGTGTCCCCCGCGGACGGCGGTGGCTTGCTCACACCTTGCGGTGCTCGGGGACCCAGGAGCCGTCGTCCTGCCGGGCGAAGTCCTGAAACAGCCCGGGCGCCTCGGCTTGCATGATGCGGGCGATCGTGTCGAACGTGAGGCGCAACTCCTCCTCGGCCCCCTCGGCCGTGCGCATCTCGATCACGTGGCGCAAGGTGCGCGCGTTCGCCGTCCAGACGATGTCGGTGCTCAGCCCGATAGGCGCTAGCCGACGCAGTGCGGAAGTGACCTCCTTCTTGACGTGGAAGGGCACGCCCTCCTCGGTCGATCCCCAGCTCCTTCGCGGCGCTCACCTGAAACTCCTCGAGCTGCTCGACGATCGAGAGCACCTGCTCGCGCACCGGCTCGAGGGCCGGCGGCACACGGAAGCCGATGTCGGTGAGGCGCACGTAGCGCAGGCTCTCCTGACTGAACGCAGATCCGGCGCGATGCCTTACAAGCTCGTGGGTGTTGCCGGATACAACGGGTTTGCCATCGCCGGACGAACAGAGGCCGTTCGGAACCTTCACGCAATAGACCTTGCCCGGTAGTGGGTCCACGAGTCGTTTCTTGCGCCGTTGTGGTTGACGAGCGGGTATCCGTGACTTGACGAGTGAAACGACGTAGCTTGGTCGCCGTGTAGAAGACTTGGCCGGTCGCCAGTTCGCGTCTGAGTCCGGTTCTGTCGTCGACGCGGACGTTGGCTCCACCCGGCCTTAATCGCAATGATCTGCAATTCATCTGCGAGGCTGGGAACGAGTGTAAATGACGTAGTGCCGGCAGTCTTGCGACGGGACTCCATCGCCGTCGACATAGGCTTCAAGGAAGATGCGAAGGATGCGTCGGAACCCAGTCGTGGACGTACGGCGGGCAGGCGCTTTCATGGGCTCGCCGTCCGAACGCTCGAGAGAGTCGCGCAGCGCGACATTCTGTGTGCGAACACCCACAACCAGTTGATGGTAACGTACGTGCGCAGCCCCACCGTGCGGATGTTCTCGGCGATCGTTGCAAGCTGCGGGCCGCGGTTCTGTGAGATGCAGATCTGATGTCCGTTGAGGATCTCTCGGCGAGCCAGTGGCCAAGGAAGCGGGCGAACTCTCGAAGGGGAACTCTCGACCGAGTATTTGCGCGTCGTCTTGGTGCCTGAATCACGGTCGCCCAGGTGCGCACCGTTCCGGGGATCTCAACACACCGCACTCTTGCCCGCTGCCAGAGGGCGGTCTTCTGATACGCAGACGCGTTTGCCGAAGATCTCGTGCAGCGTGCCTGACTCGGTAGGGCGCTTCACCACGCTTGTTCGCCTGCGTGTCATGCGCCTTCACCCACATTCGGTGCTGTGGTGTCACAAGCAGATCGACCTGCTCGGAGCGCACCCGATACATGGGTCCGTCGTAGTCGCCGACGAAGTGCTCCGTGGCTTGTTGGTATTCGAGGCATGGCCATTGTCGGGATTCAGGGTCGCGAAACGTCTCCGATCCGTCGACCTCGGGCCAGGTCTTCCAGCCGTCTGAGGTCAAGACCTCTGTCTCGGCGTCGTAACAGAAAACGCGCGAGACGTTGCGTATGGCGAACGAGTAGTTGGCGTGCTCGAGCACGCTGCCGTGGGCCGAGCGCAGGATGTTCGCGAAGTACTCGCGCTGGTCGGTGCGGACCTTGCTCACGTTCGGGTTGAGGCCGGGCTCCCAGCTGCGGTAGCAGGCGCGGCCGCCGAACTCGACGAGCAGCTCGCCGGCGTTCGGGGTCGCCGTCAGCCTGGCCCAGCCGCCGCTCCAGCCACGACTCCCCGCCCACATCCTTCAGGTAGCCGCGCATCCCCTCGAGGTCGATCGACGGGCGGGCGATGAGATACACGGTGGGACGGTCGGGTGCATCGGGCGGACGATGCTACATACCGGGTCGGGCGTCGGCGAGCGCCTCCGCTGTCAGCCCGCGCGAGTCGTATGGCCACGTGCGGAGTCGTGACCGAGCCGGGCACTGGATCGAACCCTCGTTCGTCATCCGAGTACGATTTCAGGACGCCGGATGGCCGGAGCCGCGATGCGGCAGCCGGCCGAGTTCGCCGGGGACATCGAATAGCTTGGAGGCCATATGGCGACAGTCGGAGAGACAACCGCGACGGCACCACCCAGCGTCCCCGTCGCGGCCCGCGCGCTGACGCGCCGTTTCGGCGAGGGCCACACCGCGGTGGAAGCCCTGCGCGGCGTCGACCTCGATGTGCGCGCCGGCGAACTGGTGGCGGTGATGGGCCCGTCGGGCTCGGGCAAGTCGACGCTGATGCACCTGCTCGCCGGCCTTGACACCCGACCATCGGGACGGTGACGCATCGCCGGCACCGAGCTCAGCGCGCTCGGGGACAGCCGAGCTGACGCGGCTGCGGCGCGACCACATCGGCTTCATCTTCCAGTTCTTCAACCTGCTGCCGATGCTCGACGCCGAAGAGAACATACGTCCTGCCGCTCTCGATCGCCGGCGAGCAAGCCGGACAAGGCGTGGGTCGCGCGAGCTGCATGGCGAAGGTGGGGCTCGCCGGACCGGCGCAGCCACCGACCCGTCCGAGCTCTCCGGCGGAGAGCAGCAGCGGGTAGCGATCGCGCGCGCGCTCGTCACGCGGCCCGACGATCCTGCTCGCGGACGAGCCGACCGGCAACCTCGACTCCAAGACCGGCGGGGAGATCCTCGAGCTGATGCGCGACTCGGTCGCCGCCTACGGGCAGACGACCGTGATGGTGACGCACGATCCGCGCGCCGCCTCGATCGCCGACCGGATCCTCTTCATCGCCGACGGGTCGATCGTCAAGGAGCTGCCGCGGTAAGCGCGGCGGAGATGCTCAACGTCATGGGCGAGCTCGCGGCGTGATCGGCGTCGCCCTGAAAAGCCTCGCCGGCCGCAAGCTCCGCGCCGCGCTGACGGCCATCGCGATCGTCCTCGGAGTGGCGATGATCAGCGGCACCTACATCCTCACCGACACGATCAAGTCGGCCTTCGGGACCGTCTTACCAGGTCTACAAGCGCACGGACGTCGTGATCACAGCTAAGAGCGCGATCGGCAAGAACGAACACAACAACGGCACCGCGCCGCCCGCCTTCGCCGAATCGCTGCTGACGCCGGTGCGGGGGCTGCCGGGGGTGCGGCAGGCGCAGGGCGGCATCATCTCGAAGCGCCGAGCTAGTGGGGCGCGACGGCAAGGTGCTCTCGGCGGGCGGCGCCCCAGGGCTCGCCTTCAGCGTCCATCCGCACGGCAACCAGCGCTTCAACCCGCTCGAAGCTCGTCGCGGGACGGTGGCCCGCGGGGCCGGGCGAGGTGGGGATCGACGCCAACACCGCCGAACAAGCCAGCACTACCGGTGGGCCAGACGATCGGCGTGATCGCGCGCGGGGCGGAGCAGCACATCCGCATCGCGGGGATCGTGAAGATCGGCGGCGTGTCCTCGCTCGGAGGCGCGACGATGGCGATCTTCGACTTCCCGGTCGCCCAGCGCCTGTTCAACCAGCAGGGCCGGCTCGACCTCGATCTCGATCGCGGCGAGCCCGGCTCACAGCCGCGCGCAGCTCGCTGCGCGAGATCCGTCCCCTGCTGCCGCCCAACGCGGAAGTGCGCACCGGCAAAGCGCAGGCGAAGAAGGCAACCCACGACACCAGCGGCTTCCTCAACGATCATCCAGAACTTC
This sequence comes from uncultured Solirubrobacteraceae bacterium, assembly GCA_963709885.1. Taxonomy (GTDB): domain Bacteria; phylum Actinomycetota; class Thermoleophilia; order Solirubrobacterales; family Solirubrobacteraceae; genus Palsa-744. The sequence continues at coordinate 852,204 of CAVPXY010000004.1, forward strand.
CTGCTCGCGTTCGCCGGGATCGCGCTGTTCGTCGGCGGCTTCGTGATCGCCAACACGCTCTCGATCACGATCGCGCAGCGCACGCGCGAACTCGCCACCCTGCGCACGCTCGGGGCGACGCGGCGCCAGGTCCTGCGTTCCGTGATGCTCGAAGCCTTCGTGATCGGCGCTGCTCGCATCGGTCGTCGGCCTGTTGCTCGGCCTCGGGCTCGCAAAGGGGCTCAACGCGCTGTTCGTCTCCTTCGGCATCGACCTGCCCCAGGCGGCGACGGTGTTCGCGACGCGGACGATCGTCGTCTCGCTCGCCGTCGGGGTGACCGATCACCCTGCTCGCCGCGCTCCGCCCGGCGATCCGCGCGACCAACGTGCCGCCGATCGCCGCCGTGCGCGAGGGCGCGCTGCTGCCACCGTCGCGATTCGCCCGCTTGGGCCGCCGCCGCCGTGGTCACGCTGGTCGCCGCCGTCGCGCTGATGTTGGTCGGGCTGTTCGTGGGCGGTCTGACAGCGCAGCGGCTGCTCGCGATCGGCGTCGGCGCGGCTGCGGTTCTTCCTGGCGTGGCGATGCTCGGCGAGGAGGCTGGTGCCGCCGCTGGCCGCGGTGCTCGGCTGGCCCGCGACGCGGATCGGCGGCGTCGCCGGGCGGCTTGCGCGCGCGAACTCGAAACGCAACCCCACCCGCACGGCCTCGACCGCCTCAGCGCTGATGATCGGCCTGGCACTGGTGACGTTCGTCTCGGTGCTCGCAGCCGGGCTGAAGTCGACCTTTGAGACCGCCGTGAATGAGACCTTCAAGGCGGACTACGTGCTCACCGCGACGAACAACTTCTCGCCGATATCGACCGCCCGCGGAAGCGCTGCGGCAGGTGCCCGGCGTGCATCTCGGTCTCCGGCGTGCGCACCGGCTCGGGCCGGGCGTTCGGCAGAAATCGTCGTGACCGGCGTGGGCCCGGAAATCAGCCGCTCGATCAGGTCCATTGGGAGGCGGGCTCGCCGGCGGTGCCGGGCCAGCTGGCAGCGGCGGCGCCTTCGTCTCCAAGGAATTCGCAGACGAACACCACCTGCGTGTCGGCTCGCCCATCAATGTCGAGACGCCGCCGGGGACGCATGGACCTACGGGTGCATGGCATCTTCGCGCCGCCGAAAGGCGGCTCGCCGTACGGCGACGTGACGGTCTCGACCCGTCGGTTCGACTCCGAGTACCAGAACCCACAGAACATCTACACGTTCGTCGACGTGGCCGGCGGCGTGACGGCCGCGAACACGCGCAGGCTGGAACGGGCGATGGCGCGTTCCCGAACGCGAAGATCCAGACCGAGGCCAATTCAAGAAGAACCAGGAGCAGGGGATCGACACACTGTTGAACCTCCTGTACGTGCTGCTGTCGCTGTCGATCATCGTGAGCCTGTTCGGGATCGTGAACACGCTGCGTGCTGACGCGTGTTCGAGCGCACGCGCGAGCTGGGAATGCTGCGCGCGGTCGGGATGACGCGGCGGCAGCTGCGCTGGATGATCCGCCACGAGAGCATCGTCACCGCCCTGATCGGGGCCGCGCTCGGGATCCCGATCGGGATCGTGCTCGCGCTGATGGTCGGCCAGGCGATCGAATACCCCGCGTTCACGATCCCGGTCGGAACGCTGGTCGTATTCGTGGTCGCCGCGATCGTCGCCGGCTCCTGGCCGCGATCTTTCCCGCCCGCCGAGCGGCCCGGCTCAACGTGCTCCAGGCGCTCCAGTACGAGTAGGAGGTCGGCGGCGTAAGCTCCCGGGGGATGGCCGCCGTAGCCCCCTCCGAGTCGACCGACCCCGAGCTGGAGGCGACCGCCTGGGACCTCGAGCCGCTCGTGGACGGCGAGGGTCCCGACGGGGTGGAGCGCCGGCTCGGCGATGCCCTGGAGCGGGCGCGGTCGTTTGCCGCGAGCTATGCGGGAAAGCTCGGCGCGCTCGACAAAACGGGCCTGAAGGAGGCGATGGAGGAGCTCGCCGACATCCACGAGCTGATCGGTCGCGCCGGCACGTATGCGGCTCTGCGCTTCTCCGCCGACACCGCCGATCCCGCCAACGGCGCGTTGCTGCAGAAGGCGCAGGAGCGCGCGACCGCGATCGAGACGACGCTGCTCTTCTTCGAGCTGGAGTGGGCGGCGCTGTCGCAGGAGCGAGCCGAGGAGCTGCTCGCGGGCGGGGAGCTGGACTTCTGCGGCCACCACCTGCGCAACGTGCGGCGCTATCGCGACCATCTGCTGTCAGAGCCCGAGGAGAAGATCCTCTCCGAGAAGGCGCTGACGGGCGCCGGGGCCTGGGCGCGCCTGTTCGAGGAGCTCACGTCCGCGATCGAGGTCGAGCTGCTCGGGGCCGGCGGCGACGGGCGTGGGGATCGCGATACCGCCGAGGACCGAACTCCTCGCGGCCAGAAGGTCGCCCTCGACATAGCGCTCAGCCGGCTGTCGCTGCCCGACCGCGATCTCAGGCGCGACACCGCCGAGGCCGTGACGGCCGCCCTGGCCCCGGGGCTGCGAACGCGCGCGTTCCTGTTCAACACGCTGCTGGCCGACAAGACGACGGACGATCGCCTGCGCCACTACCCCCACTGGCTGGCGGCGCGCAACCTCGCAAACGAGGCCAGCGACGAGTCCGTGCGGGCGCTCATCGAGGCGGTCCGCAGACGGTATGAGATCCCCCGTCGCTGGTATCGGCTCAAGGCGAAGCTGCTCGGCGTGCAGCGGCTGGCCGACTACGACCGCATGGCGGCGGTCACCGAGGACGAGGTCAGCTTCCCCTTCTCACAGGCGCGCGAGATCGTGCTCGACTGCTACTCCTCCTTCTCTCCCGAGCTGGGCGAGGTGGCGGCTCGCTTCTTCGATGAGCGTCGGATCGACGCGCCGGTGCGACCGGGCAAGCGTGGCGGGGCCTTCTGCGCCTCGGCGGTTCCCTCCGCCGCGCCCTACGTGCTGCTCAACTACGCGGCCCGCCGGCGTGACGTCCTCACCCTGGCCCACGAGCTGGGCCACGGCGTGCACTTCGCGCTCGCCGCCGGTCAGGGCATCTTCCATCAGAGCACTCCCCTCACGCTCGCCGAGACGGCCTCTGTGTTCGGCGAGACCGTCGTGTTCGGGCGGCTGCTGGAGACGGACTCCTCGCCCGCCTCGCGCCTGGCGCTGCTGGCGGAGAATCTCGAGGACACGATCGCCACCGTGTTCCGCCAGGTTGCGATGAACCGCTTCGAGGATCTCGTGCACACCGCCCGGCGTGAGCAGGGGGAGCTGTCGGTGGAGCGCTTCGGGGAGCTGTGGGCCGAGAGCCAGTCCGAGATGCTCGGCGACTCGGTGGAGTTGACCGAGGGCTACCGATCATGGTGGTCCTACATCCCCCACTTCATCAACAGTCCAGGCTACGTATACGCGTATGCCTATGGACAACTGCTCGCGCTGTCGGTCTACGAGCGCTACGAGCAGATCGGCTCAGAGCTCGTGCCGCGCTATCTGGATCTGCTCGCCGCAGGCGGCTCGAAAAGTCCCGAGGAGCTCGGGGAGATCGTCGGCGTGGACCTGACCGACCCCGGCTTCTGGGAGGCCGGGCTGGATCTCGTGGAGCGTCAGCTCACAGATGCCGAAGCGGCCGCGCAGGCGTCGGGTCGCCTCTAGGCCTCCGATCCGATGAGGACCGATCCTGGGGGCGAGCCCTGTTGGACCGCTGACGCTCAGTGGAAGGCGGGGGTCGCGGGGGGTGGGGGAGGAGGGAGAGGAGAGAGGGGGAGCTGGCAGACAGGGCGGGAGGGGCGCGCGGAGCAGACCACTCAGCATCGCAAGGGGGAGTGGCGCGGAGGGAGAGCGGCGGGGCGACGCGACGCTGGCGAGATGCCGCCGGAGGGCACGCGACGGGGCGCGGGAGGAGGCGGGGGGACGACGCGGACCGGAAGAGGGGGGCCGGCCAAAACGGGACCGCGAGCGAGGGCCGCCGACGGGGGAGCAGACGCCGCCGGTAGGCGCGCCGGCGGCGACCCGCCGGGCGCGGCGCCGACAGGAGCCGGACGGGGACGGGCGGGGCGGCGACGCGGAGAGAGCCGCGCGCGGAGCGCGGCGAGCGACGTGGGGCCGCCGGCGCCGGCGGCGCGGCGCCCGGGAGGCGCGCCGGCCGAGGCGGGGGAGCGCGAGGGAGGGCCGGGGCGGCGGGGTGCTCGCGGTCCGCGAGGTGCTCGGTGCGAGGCCGCGCGAGCCGGGGACGCGAGCGCGGGCCGGGGCGGCGCGGGGAGGACATGCCGGGCGCGCGGCGAGCGCGACCGCCCGGCGGGGGCGCGAGACGACGGGCCCCAGCGCGAGAGCGCCGGCGCCGGGGAGCGCGCGCACGGCGCGCGCGCGGCGGGCCCGCCGCGACAGCGCGGCGAGCGGCGCGGGTGCGCGTGCCGAGGCCCCTCCGGCGTCGCGCGCGCGGCGCCACGCGGCCCGCAACGCGCCGCCAGCTCGCGCGCGCCCTGCTGGCGGCCATGGACCGTCGTCTAGGCCTCCGATCCGATGAGGACCGATCCTGGGGGCGAGCCCTGTTGGACCGCTGACGCTCAGTGGAAGGCGGGAGTCGAGTCGCTCGCTGCGACCACGCCAAACCTTCCTCGCGGCCCCCGCGCGACCCTGCAGGCGACCGGCAGGTCGCCCACTCAAAACATCGCGAGTGCTCGGTTCATCGCGAGTGCTCGGTTCATCGCGGGTGCTCGGTTCATCGCGGGTGCTCGGCTCCCTACAGCAGCCCCAGCGCGCTGCCGACCCCGTGCACGAGGTCGAAGAGGGGCTCCGGGACGATGCCGAAGAACAGCGTCGCGGTGCCCGCGATGAGTGCCACGAGGGCCACCTCCGGCTGGGGTGCGGTTGTGGCGGGCGCGACCGCCTCATCCAGCTCGGGTGAGCCTCCCGCGAGGGCGGGAAGCGCACCCGGCGCGATGGGCGCGCCCCGGGGAGCCTCGCCCATCCACATAGCCGCAACCACGGGCAGGTAGTAGCCCAGCGAGATCATCGAGCCCACCACGATCACGACCCCCAGCCACGTGTAGTCGCCGGAGACGGCGGCGTCGATCAGGTAGAACTTGCCGACGAACCCGGCCGTCGCGGGAATGCCGGCGAGCCCGAGCATCGAGATCGTCATCGGCCAGGCAAGCCACGGGCGTTCGCGGCCGAGGCCCCTCATTCCCGCGAGCGCGTCGCCGAGGCCGGTTTCGCGCTCGCGCGCGACGATCACGGCGAACGCGGCCATGTTCATGAGCAGGTAGACCGCCAGGTAGAACACCGTGGCCTGCACGCCCAGCCGGGTCGCGACGACCACGCCGGCGAGCATGTATCCGGCCTGCGCCACCGAGGAGTAGGCGAGCATCCGCTTGAGCGAGGACTGTCCCAGCGCGCCCACGTTGCCCACGAGGATCGTGATCGTGGCGAGCACCGCCACAGCCGGTCCCCAGCTGGCCTGCGCGTCGATCAGAGCGACGTCGAAGAAGCGCAGGAACACCCCCAGCGCGGCGACCTTCGTGGCGACCGCCATGAAAGCCGTCACCGGCGTGGGCGCGCCCTCGTAGACGTCGGGGGTCCACTGGTGGAAGGGCGCCACCGACGCCTTGAAGGACAGGCCCGCCACGCACAGCGCGATGCCGGTGAGCGTCAGCGGGTCGGTCGCGAGGCTGCCGTGCGACAGCGCCTCTGCGATCGCGCCGAAGTCGGTCGCGCCGGTCGCGCCGTAGATCATCGCCAGCCCGTAGAGCAGCGTGGCCGATCCGATCGAGCCCACGATCAGGTACTTCAGCCCCGACTCGAGCGAATGCTCGCGTCTCATTTCGGTCGCGCACAGCACATACAGCGGGATCGAAAGGAGCTCCAGGCCGACGAACAGGATGACCGTGTTCTGGGCGGCGGCGAGCAGCGACATGCCACCGATCGAGGTCAACAGCAGGGCGTGAAACTCGCCATGCGCGGCTTCGCGCGCGGCGAGCGAGCGCCAGGCGAGCAGCACCGTGCAGGCACCGCCGGCGAGCAGCACGATGTTCAGAGCCAGCGACAGATCGTCGATCCGAAGTGCGCCCGAGACGATCGACTTCTGCGCGCTCCACTGCCAGATCGTCAGGCCCAGCGCCGTCCCGAGCGCAACGAGGCTCAGAGCCGGAACCAGCTGCGCCCGCACCCAGCGCGAGCCGACGAGCCCGACCAGCAGCACCACGACGGCGCCCCCGAGCAGCGCGATCAGCGGGGAGAGCCCGGCGAAGTCGACGTAGGGGCCTTTCAGGTGGGCGCTCGCCACGGGGGCCGAGTAGAGCCGTACGACGTTCATCGCCCGACATACCCTTCGGTTTCGGCTTTCATCGCGCGCCCCGGGGTGGGAAGACGGCCGGCAAGGACCGTCGGACCCTGACCTCCCGCGCTCTGGGCCTGGGCCACAGACGCCTTCACCGAGCGTTCGCTGCGGTGAAGTGCGAGCTGCGGGTAGACAGCCAGGAACAGGATCACGGCCACGAGCGGTACGAGCACCGCGCCGTCGGATAGGCCGATCTCACGCGAATCGACGCCCTCACCGACGCGGTTGTGCATCGCGCCGATGAACAGCCGCAGCGCATACACGCTGGCCATCACGACTCCTGTGAACGCGATCACGGCGATGGCCAGCTTCGTTTTGAACACGCCCAGCAGGATCAGGAACTCCCCGACGAAGTTCGACGACCCGGGCATCGCAAGCGTAGCGAGCGTCACGATCAGAAACAGCGAGGCGAGCACGGGCGCGCGAAACGCGATCCCGCCCATCTTGCGTATGTCCTCCGAGCCGCCAACCCGCGCCGCGAGCAGGGCGAGAATGAACAGCATCGCCGCCACCACCAGCCCGTGGTTGAACATCTGCAGCAGCGCCCCCTGGGCGCCCTGGGGGTTCAGCGAGAAGATCCCGAGCGTGATGAACCCGAGTTGCGCCACCGAGGAGTACCCGATGATCAGCCGGGCGTCGGTCTGGGTGTATGCCACCGCCGAGCCGTAGATGACCGATGCCAGCCCGATGAGCAGCATCAGCGTCTGGAAGTGCGCAGCGGCCTGTGGGTAGAGCGGCAGCACGATCCGCAGAAAGCCGTAGGCCCCCACCTTCGAGAGCACGCCGGAGAACACCATCAGCACCTCGATCGGCATCGCCCGGTAGCCGTCGGGCATCCACCCGTGCAGCGGGAACGCCGGCATCTTCACGAGGAACGCGGCTGCGAAGAACAGGAAGATCCATTCCTGCGATCCCGTGCTCAACGGGAGGGCCTGAAGCGAGGAGAGCACGAACGTGATGTGCCCGCCCCCCTGCTGGGCTGCCAGCACCCCCGTGGCGATGGCTGCCGCGAGCATCAGCAGCGAGCCCACGAACGTGTAGATGACGAGCTTGATGGTGGCTTTCACCCGACCGGGCTCTCTTCCCCATCCTCCGATGAGGAAGTAGAAGGGGATCAGCATCAGGTCGAAGAACGCCACGAACAGCGCCAGATCCTGGGCCAGGAAGGCGCCGAGGACGGCAGACTCGGCCAGCATGAAATGGAAGTAGAAGAGGCGCGGGCGCTCCCACGTGCGGAGGTTGGAGGCCAGCACGGCCGCGGCGAAGAGCAGCGTGGTGAGACCGATCAGAAAGACATTCAGCCCGTCGATCCCCAGCTTGTAGTGAATGCCCAGTTCGGAGATCCACACCACGTCGGTCACGTGCTGGAGGCCCACCGTCCCAGGCTTGTAGTCGGCGATATAGCCGATCGCCAGAGCCAGAGCTGCAAGCGAGCCGATCAGCGCCAGGGCGCCGGTGAGGCTCCATGCCGACCCGCCGGAGCTCTGACTCGCAGATCCGCTCGGCGTCCCGGAGCTGCGGGAGAAAAGACTTGGGAGGATCGCGCCGAGCACGCCACACAGCGCCGGCAGCCAGATCAGGATGGAGAGGGGGGGCACGGGAAGGTCAGCTCAGAGGGGTCAGGACTGCAGCAGGAAGTAGAAGCCCACGCCCGTCACGCCGAGGACGAGCAGCGCGGCGTAGTAGCGCACGAAACCGCTCTGCGCGGCCCGCACCGCCGCCGATCCGGCGCGGACGAGCCCGGTGGTGCCACCGATGAGCGTCTCATCCACGAACAGGCGCTCGAACGTGTCGTTGGCGAAGCGGCCCGCCGCCCTGGCCGGACGCACGACGAGCAGGTCGATCGCCTCGTCGAAGTACCACTTGTTCACGAGCAGCTCATAGAGCGGGCGCAGGCGTGCCTGCATCGCCGCCGCCGTGCCCGGGCGGGCCACCCACACGCGGTAGGCGATCGCGATCCCGGCGAGGCCAAGGAGAGTGCCGAGCACCAGCCCGAGCCAGAGCAGCCCGGTCTTCGTCGGGGGTTCGTACAGCGTGGATCCGGCGAACGACGGGCGCAGGAAGTCGTCGATGACGAAGTCCACTTTCGGGATCTGCACGAGCCCGATCCCGGTGGCTCCCACCGCGAGCACGCCCATCGCCACGCGCATAGGCGGTGCACGTTCGGCGATCGCGTGCGTGGGCCCGGGGAAGCCCACGTCGGTGTCCTCCTCCTCGCCCGTGGCTGGGTTCGTGGGCACCTTCGCGTGGTGCAGATGCCCGCCTTCCAGCTCGCGCGCCTCGGGCACGGGCTCGCCGTGGAAGGCGCGGAAGATCATGCGGAAGGTGTAGATCGCCGTGAGGAACGCGCCGATGTAGCCGACGACGTACAGCGCCCAGTGCCACCCGCCGAGCTCGCCGGTGATGAGCAGGATCTCGTCCTTGGAGAAGAAGCCCGAGAAGGGCGGTATCCCCGACAGGGCCAGGCCGCCGATGATGAAGCAGCCGTAGGTGAACGGCATCGCCTTGCGAAAGCCGCCCATCTTCTCGAGCGATTGCTCGCCGGCCATCGCGCCGATGAGCGAGCCCGCCGCCATGAACAGGAGGGCCTTGAAGAACGCGTGGGTCATCAGGTGGAACAGTCCGGCCGCGTACGCGCCCACGGAGACCCCCATGATCATGTAGCCGATCTGGGACATCGTCGAATAGGCGATCACGCGCTTGATGTCGGTCTGGGTGATGGCGATCGTCCCCGCCATCAAGAGCGTTGCGGCGCCGATGACCGCGCCCACGTCCTGCGCGGCGGGGGCGAGCTCGAACAGGGGGTGCATGCGCGCGATCAGATAGACACCGGCGGTGACCATGGTGGCCGCGTGGATCAGGGCGCTCACCGGGGTCGGACCCTCCATCGCGTCCGGGAGCCAGGTGTGGAGCGGAATCTGCGCGGACTTGGCGAAGGCGCCCACCAACAACAGCACGCATCCTGCTACGAGGTCGCCGTTGTTCGTGCCGTGGCCGAAGGCGCCGGCGCTCGTCGTGTGGAAGGCCCTCAGGAAGTCGAGTGTGCCGGTGTGCGTGAAGATGAAGTACGTGCCGAGCACCAACCCGACGTCGCCGACGACGTTGATCACGAACGCCTTGATCCCCGCGCGCGTTGCGGTGGTCCGCCGATACCAGAAGGAGATCAGCAGGTAGGAGGCGGCGCCCACGAACGCCCAGCCCACGATCAGCAGCAGGAAGTTGCCGGCGAGCACGAGCAGGAGCATCGCGAAGACGAAGAAGTTCAGGTAGCAGAAGAAGCGCTCATAGCCGCGATCCTCGTCCATGTAGGAGACCGAGTAGAGGTGGATCATCGTGGACACACTCGTGACGACGAGGATCATGAACACCGACAGTGGATCGACGAGAATCGACATCTGCGCGTCGACCCCCACCGTGTAGGCGTAGTTCCACAGCGAGGACACGAGCTGGCGGTGCGCGGGCGCGTGGCCCTGGAGTGAGATCAGCGCGCCCACTGAGGCCAGGAAGGAGAGAAAGATCGCGCCCGTGGCGATCCACCCGGCCGACCGTGGCGGCAGCGCCTGCATGCGGCGGTAGCCGAGTGCCAGGACGAGCGTCCCGAGCAGGGGGAAGGCCAGTACCAGCCAGCCGTAGGTGGTCGTGCTCATCAGCCCTGCAGTTCGCGCAGCTCGTCGACGTCGATCGGCAGATGGCGGCGGTAGATCGCGACGATCATGCCCAGGCCGATGCACACCTCGCAGGCCGCCACCGTCATCACCACGAGCGCGAGGATCTGGCCGTCGCCGTTACCCCACATGCGCGAGAAGGCGATCAGCGCGAGGTTGGCGCCGTTGAGCATCAGCTCCAGGCAGAGCAGCACGACCAGGGGGTTGCGACGGGTGATCACCCCGACGGCGCCCACCGTGAACACGATGGCCGAGACGGCCAGATACCAGGCGATGCTCATGGCCTTCTGCCGACCCCCTCGGCCATCGTGCCCGTTTCCCGTGGGCGCAGGAGATCGAGCGGCGTGAGCAGATCTCGCTCGTCCTCCTCGCCGAGGCCGCCCCGGCGGCGGGCGAGCACGACCGCGCCGACGGCCGCGATCAGCAGCAGAAACGAGGCCACCTCGAATGCCAGCAGAAAGCGGGTGAGCAGCAGCTTGCCGATGTAGGCGGGGGTTCCAAACGTCCGCGGACCGGGACTGTAGCCCGCCCCGTGTCCGTCGATCGCCTCGAGCCCGGTGCCGAGCAGCGCGATCAACAGCTCCACGAGCAGGCCCCCGCCGAGGATCGCCCCGCCCAGGCGCAGGCCGGAGGCGACGGGACCCGGTCCGCGCAGGCGCTCACCGAGGGAGCGGCTTTCGCCACCCACGTAGGCGACGACGAACACGTACAGGACCATCACGGCGCCCGCGTACACGACGACCTGCACGGCGGCCACGAATTCAGCCCGGAGCAGCAGGAACAGGACGGCCAACGACACGAGGTGGGCGACGAGCGCGAGCACGCTGTAGAACGGGTCGCGCAGGACGACGACCCCGATCGCGCCCGAGATCACGCCGGCGGCCGCGATGAAGAACAGGATTGAGCTCATCTTGTTGCCCTGGAGTCGGCGCTTCTGAGACCGATGCGCGTCCTCCTGGCGCGCTTAACCGGATCTACGATCCTCATCACTCGCCCTCGTTCCTCAGCGGGGTGCGCTCCAGCGGCTCGGCCAGGAGCATCTCCTTGGTGAAGATCAGGTCGGTGCGGTCGTAGTCGGAGAGCTCGTAGTCATGGCCCATCGTGATCGCGTCGAACGGGCACGCGACCTCGCAGTAGCCGCAGAAGATGCATCGAGAGAGGTTGATCTCGTACACGGCTGCATAGCGCTCACCGGCGGAGACGCGGTTGGAGGGGGTGTTCTCGGCGGCCACGACCCTGATGCAGTCGGCCGGACAGGCCGCAGCGCACAGCGAGCAGCCGACGCACTTCTCAAGGCCCGCCTGTGCCCCGTTGGAGGGTATGTCCTCGAAGCGGTGCAGCTTGTGCCGGCCGCGAAACCGCGGGTAGACGGCGGTCTTCTCCTCCGGGTACTGGACGGTCACGGGCGTTTCGTGGAAGCGCCCGAAGGTCGTCATCAGGCCGCGCAGGGTCTCGCGGAACGTGCGCCAGGTGCCTCTCGCGGGACCCGGCGCGGGGGTGCGCTGAACCTCGATGACATCTTCGCCAGGGCTCCAGGCGGTGACGGTCACGACGGGGCTCTGCGGCTGGGTGGTCTCTCCGGTCATGTCAGTGCGTTGCCACCACGAGCACGGCCGTGACAAGCGCGTTGAGCGTGGCCAGCGGCAGCAGGACCTTCCAGCCGAAGCTCATCAGCTGGTCGTAGCGCAGCCGCGGCAGGGTGGCGCGGACCCAGATGAACAGGAACGTGATGAACGACATCTTCACGAGCACGACGATCGGGTCGACCCAGCCGGGGGGATGGATGCCGAACGGCATCAGCCAGCCGCCGAGGAACACGGTCGTCACGATGCCCGAGACGACGAGCACGTTCAGGTACTCGGCGAAGTAGTAGGAGGCGAAGCGCCCGCCGCCGAACTCGGTGTTGTAGCCGCCGACGAGCTCGGCGTCGGCCTCGGTCAAATCGAATGGCGCGCGGTTGGTCTCGGCGAAGCTCGCGGTGAGGAAGATCAGGAACCCGAACAGCTGCGGGACGATGTACCACATTCCCGCCTGGGCGTAAACGATGCCGGTCAACGAGAGCGTCTGCGCGGTGATGACCACGCCGAGGAGCGCTAGGCCCTGGGAGACCTCGTAGGAGATCAGCTGCGCGGCACCGCGCATCGCGCCGAGGAACGAGTACTTCGAGCCCGAGGACCAGCCGCCGAGCATGATCCCGTAGAACGCGATCGCGCCGAACGCGAACAGGTACAGCGGCCCGATCGACACGTCGACCCCGTAGAGCCCGACGGGCGTGCCGAAGATGTTCTGGACGTTGCCGAACGGGATGAGCGCGAACGCGGCCACGGCCGTGATGATCGAGATGAGCGGCGCCAGCGCGAACAGGAACCCGGCCGACGTGCTCGGGCGGAACTGCTCCTTGGTGAGCAGCTTGAGGATGTCCGCGAGCGGCTGCAACAGGCCGTACGGCCCCACGCGGTTGGGGCCGTAACGTGCCTGAAACCGCCCGAGCAGCTTGCGCTCGGCCAGCAGCACCACGGGCACGAGCTGCAGGGCGACGGCGAAGATGATTATCGCCTTCAGCACCTGGATCCACCATTCTTCGTAGTAGCCGACGGTGGCGAGCGTGCTCATACGAGCTGCTCCCGTCCGGGATACGCCTCGGCAGCGGGGCGCTCCTGCCAGCGGACGCCTTTGCCGCCGATCTCCTCCAGCGCCAACCCCGCGTAGAACGGCACCGCGTCGAACAGCTGTTGGGAGGCCATCGCGCCGGTGAGCGCCTCCAGGTCCAGCCCGATCCGGGACGCCAGGTCGACTATGACGAGCCACTGCGCGCGCGCTGATTCGCGCCCCTCCACCAGTGCGACTGCGGGTCGCAGCCGCTGGATGCGCCCGTCGGGGTGGACGATCGTGCCCTCCTTCTCGGCGTACGCCTGGGCGGGAAACACCACGTTCGCGTGCTCGCGCAGCCCGTCCGTCAGGAAGGTGGCGTGCGCGACGACCGTCGAGGCGCGCTCGAGGGCCCGCTGCCACAGCTCCGTCTCGGCGGCGCTGCGATCGGGCAGGCCTCCGTTTGCGTGGTCGCGATGGGCGGAGGTCCGCTCATCCGCGGCGCTCGGCTGCTCGGGTCTCAGGGGGTCCGACTGCAGCAACAGCACAGCCGCCAGCTCGCCGTCGGCCAGCCCCCGGGCGATTCCGCGTGCGTCGAGGGGGTCGGCGCCGGTGCTCGGAGCGAGCTCGCTCAGGCCTGGACCGGCGTTGGGCAGAACTCCCGCCTCGCGCAGTCCGCGGCCGTTGCTGTTAGCAGGGATCTCCAAGAGGCCCGCGCCGTCGGTGCCGGTGAGGGAGAGCGCGTCCGCCAGCTCGAGCAGCGCCCGCGCGCACGCCGCGCCGTCGGGGCCGGCCGTCAGGCGCTCGTGCCACAGGATCACGATCTCCTCGCCGGCGTCGCGCAGCCGCTTTACCAGCTCACGGCTGCTCTCGCCGTCGAGCAGGTCCGCCGCGCTCGCCCGATGTAGGCGCATCTCGCGGCGGCGGACGCCCTTGCGCAGGCGCAGGTCCAGGATCGGCGCGTCCCCGATCGGGTTGGCCGCGAGCACGAGCACGGCGTGGGCGAACTCCAAGTCGCTCACCTGCGCCTGCAGGACGGGGTCGTTCAACGCGCGGTGCAGATCCAGCGGCAGCATGCCGGCGCGGCGAGAGTCGATGTGCGGGGAATCGAGGCCCTCGCGCATCAGGCGCGCAAGCAGGTACCCCTCCTCGTTGGTGGCCTGCCCGCCCACCAGCGCGCCGGTGCGCCTGCCCGCGCGCAACAGGCCGGCGGCGGCCTGATCCAGCGCGCGCTCCCAGGAGACCGGGCGCAACTCCCCGCCATCGCGCAGCAAAGGCTCGGTCACGCGCGCGCCCCCAGCCAGGGTGCTCGCGCCGCCGGTGAGGGGCAGGCCCCCGAGCGCGGGATATGCGAAGCGGCCTCGGTCGCACAGCCAGCCGTCGTCCACGTGGGGGTGCTCGCGCGCCTGCACGCGCAGCACGCGCTCGTCGCGGACGGTCAGCGTGACGTTGCACTGAGAGGGACACAGCGTGCACACCGAGCCCGCGTCCTCGATGTCCCAGGGGCGCGCCCTGAACCGGTATGGTCGCGAGGTCAGCGCGCCGACGGGACACAGTTCGACGATGTTGCCGCTGAACGGCGCCACATAGGGGTGGCCGTCGAACGTCGAGACGTAGGACTGCGCGCCGCGCTCCAGCAACACGAGCTGGTGGTCTTCGGAGATCTCCTGGCTGAACCGCACGCAGCGGTAGCAGACGATGCAGCGCTCGCGGTCGATCGCGATCGTGGGGGACAGCTCCAGCGGCTTGACGAAGTGGCGCTTGGGCTCGATGAACCGGGACAGGCCGGGGCCCCACCCGAACGTGATGTCCTGCAGCGGGCACTCCCCGCCCTTGTCGCACACAGGGCAGTCCAGGGGGTGGTTGATCAGCAGGAACTCCACGACCGAGCGCTGGGCCTCCTGCACGCGTTCGGACTGCGTGTGCACGACCATCCCGTCCTTGACGGGCGTCGAGCAGGCGGTCTGCAGCTTGGGAATGCCCTCGATCTCAACCAGGCACATCCGGCACGCGCCCACCGGCTGGCCCAGTTTGGGCTCGTAGCAGAAGACTGGGATCTCGACGTCGCCATGCTTGGCGGCGTCGACGAGCATCGCGTTCTCCGGGGCCTTGACCTCGAGGTCGTCGATCGCGAGGGTGATCATGTTCTGCTTGGGGCGTGGCATCAGGCGGCCTCGGGTTGGAGTGCCCCACGGGACGAGGGCTCCAGAGCCTGGAGGCGCCTGGTCTCCATATGTGCTTCGAGCTCATCTCGGAACTTGGCGATCATCGAGCCGATTGGCATGGCCATGGCATCTCCCAGCACGCACAGGCAGTTTCCGATGATGTGGTCCTGAACCGAGGCCATGATGTCGAGGTCCATCGGGGTGGCCTCCCCGCGGTCGATGCGTTCGAGCATCTTCACCGTCCAGTTGGTGCCCTCGCGGCAGGGGGTGCACTTGCCGCAGGACTCGTGGCGGTAGAACTTCGCGGTCTTCAGCGCGACGTCGAGGATGGGGGTGGAGTCGTCGACGACGATGATCGCGCCCGAGCCGAGCATCGACCCGGCCTTGGCCAGCGAGTCGAAGTCGTAGGGCACGTCCAGCTCGTCTCCGGTGAGCACCGGTGCGGAGGAGCCGCCCGGGAACCAGCACTTGACGGTGCGTCCCTCCGGGGGGCCGCCGGCGAGGCCGTGGATGATCTCGCGCGACGGGATACCCAGCTCGATCTCATAGTTGCCGGGACGCTGCACCTGGCCCGATACGGACACGAGCTTCGTGCCGGTCGAGGTCTCGGTGCCCAGCCGCGCGTACGCGGCGCCGCCCATGCGCATGATCGCCGGGACCGTGGACAGCGTCTCGACGTTGTTGATCAGCGTCGGCCCCTGATACAGCCCCCGGTTGGCCGGGAACGGCGGCTTCAACCGGGGGTTGCCCCGCTTGCCTTCAAGCGAGTCGAGCAATCCGGTCTCCTCGCCACAGATGTAGGCGCCCGCGCCGCGATGCAGGACGAGCGAAAGAGAGTGCTCGGAGCCGAGGATGCGCTCGCCGATGTAGCCCGCCTCGCGCGCTTCGGCGAGCGCCGCGTCGAGGATGTCGGCCTGCTGGACGTACTCGCCGCGGATGTAGATGAACGAGCGGCTTGCCCCGGCCGCGTACGACGCGATGATCAGCCCCTCGATCAGCATGTGCGGGGTCTTCTGCATCAGTTCGCGGTCCTTGAACGTTCCCGGCTCGGACTCGTCCGCGTTGCAGACGAGGTACTTGTCGATCGAGCCGTGCGGCAGGAACGAGACCTTCTTGCCCATCTGAAACCCCGCGCCCCCGCGCCCGCGCAGGTTGGAGGCTTCCAGCTCGCTCAGCACCTGCTCGGGGGTCATGCGCAGCGCCTTGCGCAGCGACTCGTATCCGCCGCGGCGTTCGTAGACCTCGAGCGTGTTCAGCCCGGGCTCGTCGATGCGGTCGAACAGGATCTTCATGGACGCGCCTGGGGGTCCGCGCAGGCTCTCCGCACCAGCTGCTTGTCCGCAAGCGCGGGTCGTCCCGCGCGCACGTCGTCCAGCAACCTCGGCACATCCTCGGCCTCCAGGGGGCCGACGTACACGCCATCGACAGACGCCATCGGCGCGATGTCGCACGCACCGAGGCACTCGAATGGGCGCACGTTGAACGCCGCATCGTCGCCCGCCGCGTCGCGCAGCGCCGCGTACAGCTCGTCCGCACCGCGCAGCGAGCAGGAGATGTTCGTGCAGACATAGATCGCATGCTTCCCGACGGGCTCGGTCTCGAGCATGTCGTAGAACGTCGCCACCGCGTCCAGCGACGCGGGCGTCACGCCCATCACGCACGCGACCTGTTCGATCGCCTCCGGCGAGCACCAGCCGTGCACGCGCTGCGCTGCCTCCAGCGCGGGCAGGGCGGCCGAGCGGGTGTCGAGGTACAGGGCCATGTGCGACTCGATCTCCTCACGCAACTGCAGCGGAACGGGCGTCGTCGCGGCGTCCGGGATCGTCGCCGGGTCGGAGTCGAGGGCGGCGGGCACATCCCAGCCGCGCGAGCTGGCGGCGGCGCTCATCTGTCGATTCCCCCCAGAATCGGATCGAGCATCGCCGTGGTGGCGATCATGTCGGCGATGTAGCTGCCCCGGCACATGCGCGCCAGCGCCTGGAGGTTGACGAACGACGGATCGCGCATGTGCACCCGCGCGGGCTTCGAGCTGCCGTCCGAGCGCACATAGCAGCCCAGCTCGCCACGGGGGGATTCGATCGGGTTGTACACCTCGCCCGGCGGCACCCTGAACCCCTCGGTCACGAGCTTGAAGTGGTGGATCAGCGCCTCCATCGAGGTGGCGAGCTCGTGCCGGGGGGGCAGGGAGACCTTGCGGTCGGTCGTTATGAACGGTCCCTCGGGCAGCCCGTCGAGCGCCTGCTCGATGATGTGCACCGACTCGTATATCTCGGCCAAGCGCACCGCGAACCGGTCGTAGTTGTCGCCGACCGTGCCCACCGGGATCTTGAACTGGAAGTCGCTCATAGGAGCTGTACGGCGTGGCCTTGCGCAGGTCCCACGGGTTGCCCGCCGCGCGCAGCAGCGGACCGGTCACGCCGAGCCCGAGCAGCGTGTCCGCGTCCAGGGGACAGGTGCCGCGCAGCCGCTGCAGCACGATCTCGTTGGCGTTCAGGATCGCGCCGTACTCGTCGGCGCGTGCGGGCATGATCTTCAAGAACTCGCGCAGCTTCGCCTCGAATCCCGGCGGGGATGTCCTCGATCACGCCCCCCACCTGGAAGTAGCGCGTGTGCATCCGCGCCCCCGAGGACATCTCGAACAGGTCGAGGATCAGATCGCGCTCGCGCAGGCAGTACAGGAATATCGAGATCGCGCCCGAGGTCCAGCGCGCTCGTGCCGAGCCAGATCAGATGCGAGGCGATGCGGTTCAGCTCGAGATGGATCACGCGCAGGTACTGGCCGCGCGGCGGGATCTCGACCTCGAGCAGGGTCTCCACGGCGCCGCAGTAGGCCATCGCGTTGAAGTAGTAGGAGAGGTAGTCCATCCGCTCGACGATCGGGATGACCTTCCAGTAGGCCTTGTCCTCGGCGGTCTTCTCGATCCCCGTGTGCACGTACCCGATGATCGGTTTGATGTCGCGCACGACCTCCCCCTGCAGCGTCACCAGCAGCCGCAGCACGCCGTGCGTGGCGGGATGGTGCGGGCCGAAGTTGAGCGTCAGCAGCTCGTCTGAGATCTCGGCGCCTTCCACTCCGTCGAGCTGATCGTCGACGGGCGCGAGCGTGATGCTCTGCTCGCGCCGGCGGTACTCCGACAGCGACGGGCGCTCGGTCGGGGTCTGGCTCACTCGCGCGCCTCCAGCCATTTGGCCTCGTTGCGCGTGAATATCACCGGTTCGCCGCCGAGCGGGAAATCCCGCCGCTGGGGGTGGCCCTCGTAGTCCTCGGGCATCAATATCCGGCGCAGGTCCGGGTGACCCTCGAAGACGACCCCGAACATGTCATACACCTCGCGCTCCTGATGGTCGGCCGTCGGCCAGTCCTCCGTCACCGACTCGACCCGCGGCGCATCGATCGCGACGCGTACCTTGACCGTGATGCGGTCGACCCTGCTCATGTCCAGCAGCTCGTAGCATGACGCCCAGGCGCGGCTCCTCGGGGTAGTAGTCGACGCCGTGCACGCTGGCCAGGAACGCGTATCCCCGCGCGCGCAGCCTCGCAAGCACGGTAGCGAATCCGTGCCGGATCGACCACGAGGGTTGCCTGCTCGCGGAAGTAGGAGGTCTCGAGCGTCGCATCGCCCAGCTCCGCGGCGAGCAGCTCCAGCCCCGTGGCATCAGGCATTGAAGCGCTCGCGAGGTCTACACACCCGATGGAGCCTCCTCCGTGCCGACGGCCTCATAGCGCTCGCGCCAGCCCATGTCGGGATCGTCCTGGACCATCTTGCGCAGCTTGAGGATTCCGTGCATCAGCGCCTCCGGGCGCGGCGGACAGCCGGGCACGTGCACGTCGATCGGCATGAACTTGTCGGCCGGCACCAGCGCGTAGTTGTTGAACACGCCCATCGAGCTGCAGCACGCGCCCATCGAGATCGCCCACTTGGGCTCGAGCATCTGGTCGTAGAGCCTGCGAATGATCGGTGCCATCTTGATCGACACCCGCCCTGCGAGGATGATCAGGTCGGCCTGGCGGGGCGAGGCCCGGAATGCCTCGTAGCCGAACCGCGCGATGTCCATGCGCGGGCCGGCGGCGTGGAACTGCTCCATCGCGCAGCAGGCCAGCCCGAACGCGAGCGGGAAGAACGAGTTCGACCGCGCCCACGCGACCGTCTTCTCGAGCGTGGTCGTAAGCACGCGTTCTGTCACGTAGCGCTCGAGGTCCGCGCCCTCGAGCGCTGCCGGCTGGTTGGCGCCCTCCAGATCTCCGCCGCGCAGCAGCTGCCGGGCGTTCAGGCTCTGAACGCGCAGATCGTGCGAGGCCGGCGGCGCCCCCGGCCCGCCCGTCCCGCCCCGGCGCCATGCCGCCGCCCGGCCCGATGGGCTCCCGCTTCACCTCCACTCGAGCGCACCCCGCCGCCAGACGTAGACGAACGCCACGAACAGCAGCACGATGAACACGATCGTCTCGACGAGCGCGAAGCCGCCATATGCGCGCAGCTCGATCGCGATCGGGTAGAGGAAGATCACCTCGATGTCGAACAGGATGAACAGCATCGCGACCAGGTAGAAGCTGATCCCGAACCGCATCTCGCGCTTGACCTCCGAGGGCAGTCCGCACTCGTAGGGGTCCTGCTTGTGCCGCGTCGCGCGGCGCGGGCCAATGACGGAGTTCAGCACCACAAACGCCGCGCCCACCGCGCCGCCGAGCATGAGGAAGACGATCGCCGGTAGATAGCTTCGCAGCACCGCGCGCTGTTATATCACCGCTTGTGGCAGAGTGTCACATAGTGGCAATCGGCTCGATATCGCCTGCATGACGGAAGCGCTCGTGGCGGGTGTGCTCGTGGTGGCGACCCTCAACGCGGTCTCGGGGCTGCTCGGTGGCTGGCTGTGGTACCGCGGCGAGCCGACAGACCGCAGGGCGCTCAGCGCGTTCTGGGTGCTGCTGCGCGTCGGACAGGGCTCCGCGCTGCTGCTGGCACTGGCGGTCGGGTCGCTGGCCGCCGCGGGCAAGCACTCGAGCGATCAGCCTCTTCTACCTCTATGCGCTGCTGCCCCTCGCGGTGGCGTTCGTCGCCGAGCAGCTACGCGTCGCATCGGCGCAGACGATCCTCGACAAACGCGGTCTCCATAACGCCGAGGAGGTCGGTGGGCTGCCCGAGTCAGAGCAGCAGGTGATCGTCGACGGAGATCGTGCGCCGTGAGATGGGCGTGATGGCGCTGTCCGCGCTCGTGGTGGCCTTCCTCGCCTTGCGCGCGGCGTCCACGGCTCACGGGTTCTGAATCGGCTGTGACCACCGGTTCTGAACGCGCCATGACCACCGGTTCTGAGTGGGCCGATGACCACCGGTTCTGGGTGGGGCTATATATTCCCCGCGCATGAAGGTCGCCGCCACGACGATGGTCCTGCTGCTCAGCGCCGCGGCTGCTCGGGGCATGCGGGTCGCAGGAAATCCAGGTTCCCAAGAGGAGCCCCTACTACCGCGGGGCGGTGCTGTTCCTCGATCATTGCTCGGGCTGCCACACGCTGTCGGTGGTCGGCGCCGAGGGATCGGCCACGAACATCAAGAACCGCGTGCGCACGAACGGGCCGAACTTCAACTTCCGCAAGGAGAACGTCGAACAGGCGCTCTACGCGATCCGCAACGGCGGCTTCTCGGGGGCGATCATGCCCGAGAACATCGTCCTCGGCGGCGACGCGCAGGCCGTCGCTAGCTTCCTGGCCCAGTACTCCGGGCGCCAGTCGCAGAAGGTGCCCTCCGTGAACATCACGCTCTCCACGAAATAGGACGCCCGCGAGCAGGGGCGGTGGAGGACGTGCTCGACCTGAAGCGCATCCGGGAGGATCCCGACGGCGTCCGGGCGGCGCTTGAGCGTCGGGATCCCGGCCTGAGCGCGGTCGTCGATCAGATTCGCGAATCCGATCAACAGTGGCGCGCCGCGACGACCGCGGCCGAGAGCCTGAGGGCCACGCAGAAGTCGCGGTCTGATGCGTTCGGGGCCGCGAAGGCCCGGGGAGAAGACGCACCCGACCTTCTCGCCTCCATGCAGGAGATGAGTGCGCAGGTCAAGGAGTTCTCAGACCTTGCCGCCGGCGCCAAGCAACAACTCGACGCTCTCGTCGCGCGGCTGCCCAACCTGCCCGATCCGACGGCGCCGCCGGGCCCTGAGGACGAGGTGATCCGGGAGGTGGGGGAGGTCTCAGCGCCGGCTTTCGAGCCCCGCGACCACCTCAGCTCGCAGGGGAGATGATCGACATGGACCGCGCTGCGCGCCTGTCGGGTTCGCGCTTCGCCTACCTGAGAGGTGACCTCGTGATGCTCGAGCTGGCGCTTGTGCGCTGGGCGCTCGAGAAGCTCCGAGGGCACGGCTTCGAGCCGGTGATCCCACCGGTGCTCGTGCGGGAAAGGGCGCTGTATGGGACCGGCTTTCTGCCGGACACCGAGCAGCAGATCTACCACCTGCCCGAGGATGATCTCTACCTTCTGGGCACCTCCGAGGTGGCGCTGGCGTCGCTCCACGACGGGGAGATGATCGACGGGGAGCGGCTGCCGCTGCGCTACGCCGGATTCTCGCCCTGCTTCCGCCGCGAGGCCGGCGCGGCCGGCAGGGACACGCGTGGGATCTTCCGCGTACACCAGTTCGACAAGGTCGAGATGTTCAGCTTCGTCTCACCGGAGGACTCCCTAGCAGAGCACGAGCAGATCCTCGCCGTCGAGGAGGAGATCCTTCGAGAGCTCGGGCTGCCCTATCGGGTGGTCAACATCGCCGTCACCGACCTCGGCAGCTCGGCCGCGAAGAAGTACGACTGCGAGGCGTGGCTGCCCAGCCAGGGTCGCTATCGCGAGCTGACCTCGTGCTCGAACACGACCGACTACCAGGCCCGTCGCCTGAACATCCGCATCCGTCGCGACTCCTCGGCGGCGGGCGGGCAGACAGCTCGCAGGACTGGGTCCGAGCCGGCCGCCGGCCAGCGCACGCAGACGCCACACACGCTCAACGGCACCGCGGTCGCGGTCGGGCGCACGATCGTCGCGCTGCTCGAGAACGGCCAGCGCGGGGACGGAAGCGTCGAGCTGCCGCAGGCGCTCCTCGCCTTCGGGGCCCCGGCGCGGTTGTCGGCGCCGGCGGGTGAGCTCTGAGAGTCTAAACACGAGTAGTGCCCGCCCGAGGGCCGGCCACTCCATCGCGTTTGAGGTTCCCTCCGGTCTGCTGGCTGGGCCGGGGAAGTTGGGCACCCAAGCTGTGGCGGCCGGCGGGTCACCGCCAGCCGCCCGCCCCGCTCAGTCGATCTGGAACACGATCGACCGCGCCTTTCCGTGCTCGGGCGTGAGCGTCAGTCGGTAGAGCCCCGGAGACAGGCGTGCCGTGTGCCGTCAGATGCCTGCTGTTCGGTCCCCTCGTCGCGGTGATCGTGAGTGAGTGGGGCAGCTGCCGCCATCGCATGTGTCCTCGCACCCGGACCCGCTTTGCAAGCGTGACGTGTACGCGGGCGGGGGCGCTCAGCGTGAAGGCAAACGCCACCAGCGAGATCCTCGGCCGTGTGTGGTTCAGCGCGGCGATCGCGTGCAGGGTCAGGCGAACCCCGGAGAGCTGGATGGTGGGCTGGCCGGTGGGGACCGAGGTCGGGCCGCCGGAGGACGAGCCGCCGTTGCCGGGTTTGCCTTCTTCGCTGCCTTTCGGGCTTTGGACTGCGGGTTCGGGTTCTTCTTTGGCGGCTTCTTTCGAGCCTTCTTCGCCACGGGGCGCGAAGGCCGCGAGGCCATGGGGGGTGCCCACCCCGGTCGGACCGTCGTAGCCGGTCCAGCCAGGCAGATGAGGAAGCTCGAGCAGCTGACCTCCTCTTCGGCGACCGTGCAACCGGAGAGCCCTCCGGGTTTCGGCGGTTTCGAGCACGCGCCGTTCGACCCGGACGAGACATCGTGCAGCGAGCCAGGAGTCTTGAGCGCATTTTCGTACAGCGTCTTGGCGGGATATGCCACGCCGGCGGCTCCGCCTCCGAGCGCAAACGTGGAGGCAACGAGCGGAGAGGAGAGGCTTGTGCCGCCGACAGTGCACCAATGGGTGACGTGTTTCACGCCTGCTTGTTCGTATTCGCATTCGAAGTTGGAGTCATAGACAGCGACCCCCGTGTAGGGATCGGCGTCCGCGGAGACGTCGGCAACCGCGCGATGTGCGCCGCACCCGACCGAGGACCAGTCGGAGACGCTCGACTGCCATGGTTGGGCCGGGAATGCCGCGCTGCAGCCTCCCCCACTGGCGCCCTGGCCATTCCACACGGTCTCGCCCGCCCACGTGCCGCCGATGCCCACGCTCAGGCGGGTCCCGCCGACCGCTACCACGTGCGGGGATGAGGCCGGGTACACGGCGTAGCCCCTTTCAGAGCTGTTTTTCGCACCCCAGTTGAAGTAGCCGCTGTCGCCGGAGGACGCGGTGATCACGGTGCCGGGGTGGTTGAAGGCATTGCTGTCGGCGAACGGCCTGCCACCCCAGGAGTTGGAGATCTCCGTAGCGTTGAGTTTTACGGCGGCGGTCTGCTCGGCGGCTTCAAAGTCGGCATAGAGGGGCGAGCTGGCCTCCACCAGCACGATGTGACAGTTCTGGCAGGTCGCGTGGGCGACCTCGATGTCGAGGGACATCTCGCCCGCCCATCCCTTGGCTTCTTCAACTTCCCCGCAGGCCGCTTCCCTAGCTTCCCGTTCTTCCGAACTTTCCCCTGCTTTCGTCTTTTCGCAGGCCGCTTCCTCTTCTTCCAATGCTTCCCTGGTTTGGGGGAAGGGCAGGCTCGGGCTCCCGGTTTCGCCGTTCTGGTTGACCTGCCGAAGGCAGCCGTTGCCCGTGGTGCATTCGGGCAGGCCAAATTCGTGGTCGTAGGCTTCTAGATCCGCTTCGGCGTTTGGATCGTTGTACGCGTCCACGAGCGCGATCGTCTGCGCCGAGGGCGCGACGAGCGGTAGCTGGTAGGCGCTGTGCAGGTCCTGCGGCCTCAGGCCGAAGCTGCCTTCGGCGGCGCTCACCGCGCGAATCGGGGTGCTTCGCGTCATCCCCAGCGGGTGGGTGTGGGCACGGGCTTCCGCCGTCCGCGGCACGAGCTGCAGCTCTAGGCAGCTTGCTTCCCCGGGGCCGGGCGGCGCGCATGCCGGGCGCACGCTGTAGTTGGAGGCAGGCAGGGGCGAGACGGCACCCGCCGCGCCGGCCGGAGCGCACAGCAGCAGCGCCCCCGCGAGGGCGAAAAGGCCGGGTGTGGTCATCGCTCTGAGGGTCTTCGTCATCGTTGTGCAGTCCGTCTCGACCTGGATCGGCCCGAGCGAGAGCCTGCTTGATCTGAGGGTAGGAAAGGCAGACGGACGATTCGGCCGGTCACGAGTCGGTCACACCTTGGTTACGCGAACGTCACGAGCCGGGCACGATCAGGCGTAGGATGATGGTGCATAGGATGGTGTGGCTGGACGGCGCCCCTCGACGAGCGCCACACCGCGCACGGAGGCATCTTGCGGGTAGGAGGCATCCAGCGCAGGAGGAAGCGAACGGGGCGGGCCACGGCCCGCCCCGTTTGGTTCTCCCCACTGGGTTCGCCAGTGGGCCGAACCCGCCACACGCTGAACGGGTGTCGCCCCGCTTGCGCCCCACGCTGAACTGTGTCGCCCCCGTTTGCGCCACTACGCTGAACGGGTGTCGCCCCCGTTTGCCTTCCTGCTGGCGCCGGATCCGCCCCCGCGGCGCGTGGGGGTGATCGTCGCCGTGGCGACGGTGGCGCTGTGCACGCTGATCATCTACCCGCTCAAGCACGTCGCCCCGGTGGTGTCACTGGGGGTCGTGTACCTGCCGGCGGTGCTCGTGGTGTCGATCACGTGGGGCATGTGGCTGGGGTTCGCGACGGCGATCCTCAGCGCGGGGGCGTTCAACTTCTTCCACCTTCCGCCGGTCGGACAGTTCACGATCAGGGACTCGAGCAACTGGGTGGCGCTGATCGCGTTCCTGGTGGTGGCCGGTCTCTCGAGCTCGGTGGCGGAGGTCACACGGGCGCAGGCGCGCGATGCGCAGGAGCGCAGGCGCGAGGCCGATCTGGCCGCTGAGATGGCCCGGTTGCTGCTGCGGGGGAACAGCCTCGCCGAGGCGCTGCCGACGGCTGCGGCGCGTTTGGCGCAGAGTCTGGAGCTGACCTCGGCGGCGATCGAGATGGAGGCTGTGGAGGGGGACGAGCGCCGCATAGCGTTCCCGCTGCGCGAGGGCACCAACCGCCTCGGGACGCTGCTCGTGGGGGCCGACACCTCGGAGGCGAGCCTGCGCAGGCTGCAGGAGCGCGTGGTGCCGGCGCTCGAGGCGCTGCTGAGCGCGGCGCTCGAGCGCGAGGGACTGCTGGGCGGGGTGGTCGAGACGGCGGCACTGCGCCGGGCAGACACGGTCAAGACCGCGCTGCTGCGGGCGGTCTCTCACGATCTGCGCTCGCCCCTGACCGCCATCTCGGCGGCCGGCGAGGCGCTCGGTTCGGAGTCGCTGTCGCTCCAGGAGCGGCAGGAGATGGCCATCGTCATCCAGGAGGAGGCGCGGCGGCTGTCACAGCTCGTCGAGAACCTGCTGGACCTCTCGCGTCTGGAAGCGGGCGCCGCCGAGCCGCGCAGGGACTGGACGTCCGTCGAGGAGCTGATCCGCTCGGCGCTCGGCGAGCTGGTGGCGGGATCGGATGAGTTCAGCCTGTCCATCGACCGCGACCTGCCGCTGGTGAGCGTCGATCCGGTGCAGATGGAGCGGGCGTTCGTGAACGTGCTCGAGAACGCGCGACGGCACTCCGGTGGATATCCGGTGTCGGTGCGCGCCCGCGCGGTGCGCAGTCTCGCGGGACCGTCCCGGCGGCCCGTGGTGAGCCGCGGGGGGGACGGCTCAGCCGAGCAGCGCGAAGAGCACCGCCCCGCAGGCGACCGCGTGATCGTCCGCGTGGTCGATCGCGGTCCGGGCATCCCACCGGCGCAGCTCGAGCGTGTATTCGAACCGTTCTACCGCGCCGGCACGCCGGCCGGAGGGCACCGTGGCTCGGGCCTCGGCCTGGCCATCGCCCGGGGCTTCACCGAGGCGAACGCCGGGTCGCTCCACGTCGAGTCCCTCCCCGGGCAGGGAGCCACGTTCGTGTTCGAGCTGCCCCTCGAGGACCCCGCGGAGGCGTCGGAGGACGGCGACGGCGCCGTGTCCGCGGCGCTCGGCCCCGCCGACGGTCGCGAGCCGGTCGCGCCGCGGGGGCGCGCGCCGGCCCCGTGAGCACGCCGGCGCAGCCCGCCCCGGCCAAGCCGCCCCGCGTGCTCGTGGTCGACGACGAGCCGCAGATCGTGCGCGCGTTGAAGGTGGTGCTGCGCGAGGCGGGCTTCGATGCGGTTCCGGCCGAGACGGCGTCGCAGGCGCTCGATCTCGCGGCGGTGCGTCCCGCCGGACGCTGCGATCGTCGATCTCGTGCTGCCGGACGGCGACGGCGTGGAGGTGACGCGCACGCTGCGCGAATGGAGCGAGATGCCGATCCTCGTGCTGTCGGCCGTGGGCGAGGAGGAGCAGAAGGTCAGGGCGCTGGAGGCAGGCGCGGACGACTACATCACCAAGCCGTTCGGCGCGCGCGAGCTCGTGGCCCGCCTGCAGGCCGCGCTGCGTCGCGCGGGACGAGCGGAGGAGGAGCCGCGCATCGTCGTCGAGGGCCTCGAGATCGACCTGGCCGCGCGGCTCGTGCGCCGCGACTCGGAGCCGATCCACCTCACCCCGACCGAGTTCGAGCTGCTGCGCGTGCTCGTGCGCAACCGTGGACGGTTGATGACGCACCGCAAGCTGCTCGCGGAGGTGTGGGGACCGGAGTACGTCGACGACATCCAGCCGCTGCGCACCCACATCGCGCGGTTGCGAGCGAAGATCGAGCCGGAGGACACCGAGGGGCCGCGCTACATAGTCACCGATCCGGGCGTCGGGTACCGATTCTCTTTGTAGAGAGGGCCCCCTCCGGGGGCCGGCATGCGTTTCGCGGTTGGTGACTGAGCGCTTGACGCCGGCTGTGCGCGGTGTGTCGCGGTTGGTGACCGAGCACCGAATAGGAGCCGCGCGGTGTGTCGCGGCGCCGTCACAGAATCGTTATGCGGCGTTGAGCGGATCGTTATGCCGCCGTGATGTGACGTCCACCATATTGCTGGCCATGGACGTCGTAGCCATCGTTCTCGGGATCGTCATGTTCGCGATCCTGCTGTCGCTGATCGAGGGGATCGACCGGGTATGAGCCTCTCGCCTGCCCTCGGCGCGTTCATCGCGCACATGAGCGGCGCCGACTTCTTCGGCCTCGTGGTCTCGGTGCTCGTGATCGGTTACCTCTTCTACGCGCTGATCCGCGGGGAGAAGCTCTAGGCATGACGTTCACCGGCTGGCTCACGATCGTGCTGTTCGCGGTCATCCTGACCGCGCTCGCCTTCCCGCTCGGCAGCTACATGGCCAGCGTGTACACCGGCAAGCGCGTGTTTCTGTCACCGCTGTTCGCCGGACCCGAGCGGTTCCTGTACAGCGATCCTGAGGGTCGATCCGAAGCGCGAGCAGGACTGGAAGTCCTACGCGAAAAGCCTCCTGATCTTCTCGCTCGCCGGCTGGCTGTTGCTGTACGTGATCCTGCGCACGCAGAACGCCTTCTACGTGCCTCACGCGCTCAATCCGCTCGGCTACCACTCGGCTCCGTGGAACGTCACGTTCAACACCGTCTCGTCCTTCATGACGAACACCAACTGGCAGTACTACGGCGGCGAGACGACGATGAGCTACCTCAGCCAGATGATCGGGCTGACCGTCCAGAACTGGCTTTCGGCCGGAGTGGGCATCGTCACGGCTGTCGCGCTCATTCGCGGAATCGTCGGCCGTAGTGGCAAGAGCCTCGGCAACTTCTGGCAGGACCTCGTGCGCACAGTCCTTTACGTGATGACACCGATCTGCGTGATCGGCGCGCTGGTGCTCGTCTCCCAGGGGGTGATTCAGAACTTCTCGACCTATCTGACGGCTCACACGGTCACCGGCCTGACGCAGTCGATCGCGATGGGTCCCGTGGCCTCGCAGGAGGTCATCAAGGAGCTCGGCACCAACGGCGGCGGCTTCTTCAACACAAACTCGTCGCACCCGTTCGAGAACCCGACCGCGTTCACGAACTTCTTCGAGATGCTGCTCGTGCTGATCATTCCGGCGGCGCTCGTGTTCATGTACGGGCGCATGACCGGCAACCGCCGCCAGGGTTACGCGATCTACGGGGTGATGATGGTCATGTTCCTCGGCGCCGCGTCGGTCGCGTATGTCGCCGAGGCGCACGGGTCGCCCGCGCAGCACGCTGCCGGCCTGCACACGCACGTCATCTCGGGCTCGACCGGCGGCAACCTGGAAGGCAAGGAGCAGCGCTTCGGGATCGCCGGCTCGGCGCTGTTCGACACCGTCACGACGGTCACCTCATGCGGCGCGGTGAACAGTGCGATCGAGTCCTTCACCGGCATCGGCGGGGCGGTGCCGATGGCCAACCTGTCGGCCAGCGAGGTGATCTTCGGCGGCGTGGGCACGGGTCTGTACTCGATCCTTTTGTATGTCCTGCTGGCCGTGTTCATCGGTGGGCTGATGGTTGGGCGAACACCGGAGTGGCTGGGCAAGAAGCTCGAGGCCAGGGAGATAAAGCTCGCCGGGCTGGGCATCCTGATCACCCCCTTGGCGGCGCTGTTCTGCACGGCCCTGGCCACCGCGAGTCAGTGCCGGGCGCAAGTCGATCTCCGAAGTGGCGCTCTCCAAGGCGGGCGGCAATACGCCGCAGGGCTTCTCCGAGACCTTCTACGCCTACCTCTCCCAGGCGAACAACAACGGCTCGGCGTTCGCCGGCTACACCGGCTTCATCCAGCCGAACGCCGGAAACGTCGGCTCTCACGGCGTCACCTTCGCGAACCTGCTCGGCGGCTTCGACATGCTCGTCGCGCGCTACGCGCCGATCCTGTTTGCGCTCGCCGTCGCCGGCGCCCTGGCCGGCAAGCGGGTCACGCCCGCGGGCCTCGGCACGATGCGCACCGACAACCCCACGTTCATGGTGCTGCTGATCGGTGTGGTCATCCTCGTCGGCGCGCTCACCTTCTTCCCCGCCCTGCTCCTCGGCCCGATCGTCCAGGGCCTGACCGGACACCTCTACTGACATGAAAGCGCGACATCGTCACAGCCGTCATCGGGATCATCGTCCTCACGATCCTGCTCGGGCTCGTCTACCCGCTGGTCATCACGGGCATCGGCCAGGTCGTCTTTCCCGGCAACGCCAACGGGCAGAAGGTCTACGTGAACGGCAAGCTCGTGGGCTCGAAGATCATCGGCCAGAACTTCGGGACACCCGTGCTCGAAAAGAGCGGCAAGCCCAAGGAAGTGAAAGGCGCGGTCGTGACTGAAGCGGACCCGCGCTACTTTCAGGCGCGTCCCTCGGCCACCGAAGGCGGGGCGTACAACGCGGCCGCGAGCACGTTCTCAAACCGGGGGCCCAACAGCACGAGGACCGAGGAAGCGAACGCCGAAAACATCAAGGCCTATCTCGAACTGAACACCGCGCCGAACAAGCAGCCGTACGACCCCGGGCTTACCGTGGCGCGAGATCCCAGTCGACGCGGTCAACACCTCCGGCTCGAACCTCGACCCCGAAATCTCAAAGGCCAACGCCTGGATCCAGGCCTACCGCATGGCGGCGGTGCGCCGGCCTCCGCCGGGCGACGGTCGACGGCCTGATCTCCAAGTACACCTCAGGACGCGGGCTCGGCTTCTCCGGCGAGGAAGGGGTGAACGTGCTCGAGCTGAACCTCGCGCTTGATCGTCTCACAGGAGGAAAGGCCTGATGTCCGCGCAAGTGCCGGCGACCCACGAACGGCAGGCGGTCTCGCTGTTCCAGCGGGACATCGTCTGGCGCGCGCTGATCGAGAGCCTCAAGAAGCTCGACCCGCGCGTGCAGATCCACAACCCGGTGATGTTCGTGGTGGAGATCGGCTCGGTCATCACGACCGTCACGTGGCTGATCC
Source organism: uncultured Solirubrobacteraceae bacterium (assembly GCA_963709885.1). Lineage (GTDB taxonomy): Bacteria > Actinomycetota > Thermoleophilia > Solirubrobacterales > Solirubrobacteraceae > Palsa-744. The sequence continues at coordinate 881,949 of CAVPXY010000004.1, forward strand.
AGGCGTTCGGCGGCAAGCCGCTCGGCGGCGGCCACGAGGAAGCCTGGTACACGTTCACGATCTCCTTCTGGCTGTGGCTGACGGTCGTGTTCGCGAACATGGCCGAGGCGTTTGCCGAGGGTCGCGGTCGCGCGCAGGCGGACACGCTGCGCGCGATGCGCAAGGAGACGGTCGCGAAGATGCGCGACGGCTCCACCAAGGCGGCCTCCGAGCTCACGCGCGGGGATGTCGTGGTCGTGGCGGCGGGCGAGCTGATCCCCGGCGACGGCACCGTGATCGAGGGCATCGCGACCGTCGATGAGTCGGCGATCACCGGCGAGTCGGCGCCGGTGATCCGCGAGTCCGGCGGGGATCGCAGCGCGGTCACGGGCGGTACGCGCGTGACCTCCGACCGCATCGTCGTGGAAATCACCCAGGAGCCCGGCCAGTCCTTCATGGATCGCATGATCGCCCTCGTCGAGGGCGCCGAGCGGCGCAAGACTCCAAACGAGATCGCGCTGAACATCCTGCTCGCGGCGCTGACGCTGATCTTCATGATCGTCGTGGCGACGCTGCGCCCGTTCGGCCTGTTCGCGGGCACGCCGATCTCGGAGACCACCCTGATCGCGCTGCTCGTCGCGCTGATCCCTACCACCATCGGGGCGCTGTTGTCGGCGATCGGGATCGCCGGCATGGACCGCATGGTGCGCCGCAACGTGCTCGCCCTGTCCGGCCGCGCGGTCGAGGCCTCGGGCGACGTGGACGTGCTGCTGCTCGACAAGACCGGCACGATCACGATCGGCAACCGCCTGGCGTCGGAGTTCGTCCCGATGCCGGGCGTGGCCGAGTCAGAGCTGGCCGAGGTCGCGCAGCTCGCCTCGCTCGCCGATGAGACGCCCGAGGGACGCTCGATCGTCGTCCTGGCCAAGCAGTACGGCATCCGCGAGCACGACATGGCTTCCATCCATGCCGAGTTCGTGCCGTTCACCGCACAGACGAGGATGAGCGGCGTGGACATCGACGGCCGCCGGCTGCGCAAGGGCGCCGGCGACGCGATCATCGCCCTCGTCAAAAGCGAAGGCGGCTCCCCTCCGCCCGAGCTACAGGCACAGCTCGACCGTATCGGCAACGAGGGCGGCACTCCGCTGGCCGTGGCGCGCGACAACCAGGTGCTCGGCGTGATCTACCTCAAGGACACGATCAAGGAGGGCATGCGCGTCCGCTTCGACCACCTCCGCGCGATGGGCATCAAGACGGTGATGGTGACGGGCGACAATCGCCTGACCGCTGCCAAGATCGCCGAGGAGTCGGGCGTCGACGACTTCCTGGCCGAAGCCACCCCCGAGGCCAAGCTCGCGCTGATCCGCGAGCAGCAGCAGGACGGGCGGCCTGGTCGCGATGACAGGCGACGGCACCAACGATGCCCCGGCGCTCGCGCAGGCCGATGTCGGCGTGGCCATGAACACCGGCACCCAGGCCGCGCGCGAGGCGGGGAACATGGTCGATCTGGACTCCAACCCGACGAAGCTGATCGAGATCGTCGAGGTCGGCAAGCAGCTGTTGATCACCCGCGGCGCGCTGACGACGTTCTCGATCGCCAACGACGTCGCCAAGTACTTCGCGATCCTGCCGGCCGTGTTCGTCGCCACCTACGCGACCAGCCCGGGCGGCAAGGGTCCGCTGCACGTGCTCAACATCATGAATCTGGGCAACCCGCAGTCGGCGATCGTCTCGGCGATCATCTTCAACGCGATCGTCATCCCGCTGCTGATCCCGCTGTCTCTGAAGGGGGTGCGCTACCGGCCGATCGGTGCAAGCGCGCTCCTGCGCCGCAACCTGTGGATCTACGGCCTCGGCGGCATCATCGCCCCGTTCATCGGGATCAAGCTGATCGACCTGATCGTCTACAACCTGCTGGGAGGATGACCAGCGAGGCCGACCCCTCACCCCGCCAGCAGCGACCGCGCAAGCGTCCCGGCGCCGCGGCCACCTCAAGGTCTTCCTGGGGATGGCGGCCGGGGTCGGCAAGACCTACTTCATGCTGCTCGAGGGCCACGCGGAGCTGGAGGCGGGCCGGGACGTCGTGATCGGTCTGCTCGAGACCCACGGTCGCGCCGAGACCGCCAAACTCGCCGAGGGCCTGCCGATGCTGCCTCGCATGCGCGTGAGCTACCGGCAAACCGTACTGGAGGAGATGGACCTGCGCGCGATCCTGAGGCGCAGGCCCGAGGTTTGCCTGATCGACGAGCTCGCCCACACGAACGCCCCGGGTACCGAGCACGCCAAGCGCTATCAGGATGTCGAGGACGTCCTCGTAGCGGGCATCGACGTCCTGTCCACGCTCAACGTCCAGCACCTCGAGTCGCTCAACGACCACATCACCGAGCTCAGCGGCATCCGTGTGCGCGAGACCATCCCCGACGCCATCCTCGGGCGAGCCGACGAGGTCGAGCTCATCGACCTCACCCCCCACGCCCTGCTCGAGCGCCTGCGCGCGGGCAAGATCTATCCGTCCGAGCGAATCGATGCGGCGCTCAACAACTTCTTCCGAGTCGAGAACCTCTCCGCGCTGCGCGAGGTCGCGCTCCGCCAGGTCGCCGAGGAGGTGGGCGCCAAGCGCCTCACCACCGAGCTCGTGGGGTCGCGCGCGGAGAGCCTTGCCTCCGATGCGCCGCAGGCCGTCGGCGAGCGGCTGCTCGCGCTCGTGGAGCCATACCCGGGCGCCCAGCGCCTCGTGCGCCGGGCGTGGCGCTCGGCCCAGCGTCTCGGCGCCGAGCTGGATCTCCTGCTGGTGCGCGTACCCGGCCGGCACCTCTCTGAGGACGAGGAGCGCTCACTCTCTGCGCTCAGGCAGCTCGCGTCGGTGCTCGGCGCGAAGATGCTCGAGGAGGAATCCGACGACCTGGCGGCGGCGATCGTCGACGTCGCCGCGCGTCGCGGGACCACCTACATCCTGCTCGGCCGCTCGCGCCCGGCGCGCGGCCTCGCTCGCCTGCGCGTGCCGCTGCCCCAGCGGTTGATGCAGCGCCTGCCCGGAGTAGACGTGCGCATCGTCGCCGATCGTTCCACTCGCTCGAGCGCTGAGAAGCCGTGAGCGCCGCCCTCATCTTCATCATCGCCGCCGGCGGCGTCCTGTTGGGGATCCTCGCCGGTTACTGGCTGCCACCGCACGGGCGGCTGCCTGCGCGTGACCGTCCCCGGCCCGTGCGCCGCATCCTGCTTCCGTTCACGGGTCAGGCGATCTCCCGCCGTTCGTTCGAGGCCGCCGTTCGACTCGCCAAGGCCGAGAACGCGATCGTCATGCCTGCATTCCTGGCGCGCGTGCCGATGGACCTGCCCCTGGAAACGGCCCTGCCCGTGCAGTGCGCCAGCGGAATGCCGCTGCTCGACGCGATCGAGCAGCGCCTGACCTCGCAGGGCATCCCCGTCGACTCCCGCGTGGGTCGCGGGCGTTCCGCCCGCGATGCGCTGCGCAAACTCCTCGACCAGGAGGACTTCGACCGCATCATCGTGTCCGCAGACGAAGACCCGCACGTGGGGCTGAGCTACGACGATCTGAGATGGCTGCTTCAGCGCGTTCCGGCCGAGATTCTCATTCTTCGCCCCGCCCCAGAGGACACCCGCCGGGTCTCCGCCAACGCGGTGGGCGGGCACTTCTGATCTGGCCGACCAGGGAACGGACATGCGTGGCTTGATAAACTTAGCCACCGTTGAGCCGGGAAGTCTAGTCGGCACAGATGAGTTCGTACTGGGCATGTCTTGGCAAACACACCTTCCTTCTCTTGAGCAGCGGTTCGTCGTCGACACGCCCGGTCCGGGGGAGTGGATAGTGGGCGTGCCCGCAGGCGGGCGCTCGCTGCATGTGTACAGGCTCGCGCCCGGCGACTGGCTGGTATCCGAGGTGGGGCGGCGCAGCGAGGGCCGCGGGACGGATCTGAGGCAGGCACTCGCCGCGCTGTCAGCCGGTGTTCCGTCGCCCGATTGGTGGAACGTCGTCGCCGCCGCTTTCGACGGCGACGCGGAACCCTGATAGGTGCTCACGCGGCGACGCGGAACCCTGACAAGAGGCTGCCGTCCACTGACCGAACGCTGATCTCCTCGGGGTTGCGCCACCGGGCGACTCGGTCTGGATTGCCGTGCTGGCGGTTTGATGTGCATTGCCTTACTTGAGCGCGGCACAGTATCGTGGGCACCGGTGAGCCGGGAAGCCTGGTCGGCATCGTGTTTGGCTGCCCCAACCACCATGTGCTGCGACCCTTGCCTAACGATCAGCCTCCCTCGAGGCCAGCGCCCCCTTGTCGGAGGCGCTCCGCCGGCATGAGACTCGGGATACCCCTGCCGTCGGCGTGGCGGCGCGAGGCGCTGCGCACGAACCTGTGGCTGGTGCCGACGGTCGAGATCGTGCTTGCGGTCGCGCTGTTCGCAGGTACCTACGCGCTGGATCGCGCCGCCTACAACGGCTCGCTTCACTTCCCGTCGTTCGTGATCAGCGGCAGCGCAGACGCCGCTCGACAGATCTTGACCGCGATCGCGGCGGCGGTGATCACCGTGGTGACGCTTGTCTTCTCGATCACGATCGTGACGCTCACGCTCGCCTCTACTCAGTTCGGACCGCGAATGCTGCGCAACTTCATCCGCGACTGGATCACCCAGTTCACGCTGGGGAGCTTCGTCGCGACCTTCGTCTACGCAATCCTGGTGCTCGTCGCGATCGGTCCCGGCAGTCACGGAGAATTCGTTCCGCACCTGTCGATCACGGTGACGATGCTGCTCGTGGTCTTGGATGTCGCGGTGCTGGTCGTGTTCATCGACCACATCGCCAAGTCGATCCAGCTGCCGCAGGTTATCGCGAGCATTGCCGGTGATCTGTCGCGGGCGATCGAAGCCGACGTCGCGCCGCCTGCCGGCGAGTTCCCCAAGGCCGGGCCGTCGCTGGCGGAGATGCTGGTGCGATTGGACGAGGAGAGCGGCGTGGTCCGTGCGCCGAGGAGCGGCTACCTGCAGTACGTGAGTATGGGGACGCTGATCGATATCTCCTCCAGGAGCCACGCGGTGATCCGCCTGCTGCATCGACCGGGTCACTTCGTCGTGGAGGGACAGCCCCTCGCGGACGTGTGGCCCGCGTCCGCCGCACCCGGCGTCGCACGAGCGCTCGGGGGCGCGCACGCCACTGGCCCGCACCGAACCCTCACCCAGGATCTCTCGTTCGCGGTCGATCAGCTCGTGGAGATCGCCATCCGGGCGCTCTCGCCCGCGGTCAACGATACGTTCACCGCGCTGGCCTGCATCGACTGGCTCGCCGACGGGCTGTGCAAGCTCGCCGATCGCTGGCGGCCTGCCACCGTGCACCGCGACGCCGGGGGGCACGTGCGTGTGATCACCGTCACCGTCGGCTTCCCTCGCCTGGTCGAGCGCGCGCACGAGAAGATTCGCCAGGCCAGCCGCGGAATGCCGGCGGTGATGATCCGCCAGCTCGCCGGGCTGGTCGATGTGATGGCACATACGACTTCGGCCGAGCAGCGCGAGCTGCTGCTCAGGCAGGCGGCGATGATCCTCGACGTGAGCGAGGAATCGGTGCCGGAGGAGGCTGACCGCGTGGACGTGCGCCGCCGATACGACGCCGTGCTGAGCGCCGCCGCTTCAAGGACAATGGCTCCATGGCCGACGGACGAGGGCGCCTGAAGGTCTTCATCGGGATGGCCCCCGGCGTGGGGAAGACCTACCGCATGCTCCAGGAGGGCGCGGCCGAAGCCGAGAACGGGCGCGACGTCGTGATCGGCTACCTGGAGCCACACGGGCGCGCGGAGACCGTCGCGCAGGCCGAGGCTCTTGAGATCGTCCCGCGCCGGCGCGTGGTCTATCGGGGCACTCCGCTCCAGGAGATGGACCTGCCGGCGGTGCTCGCACGCCAGCCGGAGCTGTGCCTGATCGACGAGCTCGCGCACACCAACGCGCCGGGTGTCGAGCACGAGAAGCGCTATGAGGATGTGCGCGACGTGCTCGAGGCGGGGATCGACGTGTTCTCGACCGTCAACGTCCAGCACCTGGAGAGCCTCAACGACCAGGTCACCCAGCTCACCGGCAGCCGCACGCGCGAGACGATCCCCGACGAGGTCCTCTCCTCCGCCGACGAGGTGGTGCTCATCGACCTGACCCCCGAGGCGCTGATCGCGCGCCTGCGGGCGGGGAAGGTGTACCGCCCCGAGCGTGTGCCCGCGGCTCTGAACAACTTCTTCAAGATCGAGAACCTCGCCGCGCTGCGCGAGACGGCGCTGCGCCAGGTGGCCGAGGACGTGGAGGTCAAGCGCCTGGTGCGGGAGCCGAGCCCGGCCGTGCGCCGCGATGAGGAAGGGCTGCTCGGCGCGCCCGAGGCCGGTCCCCAGGCGATCGCCGAGCGGCTGCTCGCGCTGGCGACGCTCGCGCCGCACTCCGAGCGCATAGTGCGGCGCGCGTGGCGCTCGGCCCAGCGCCTGGACGCGGAGCTCGACGTGCTCGTCGTGCGGCCCCCCGGTCGCCCCCCCAGCCCCGAGGACCGCAAGCGGCTCGAGGCGCTGCGGCGTCTGGTCGCGATGCTGGGGGCGCGCCTGCGCGTCGAGGAGGGGAAGGACGTTGCCGCCGTGGCGATAGGGGTCGCGCGCGAGCTGGGCACCACCTACCTGCTGATGGGAACCCCCGCCCCGCGCCGCGGTCTGAGCCGCTTCGGCTGGCGTGGCCCCGGCGGCGGTTCCTGGTCGCTGCTGATGCGCCTTCTGCGGGGATTGCCGGGCGTCGACGTTCGCATCGTCGCCGATCCCACACTGCGCAGCCCCAAGGGCTCGCTCGAAGAGTTCACGCCGCAAGCAGGGTTCGGGGGGGAGAGCGGCGAACCTTCAAGGGAGGACGCCCCCGCCTTGACCGACCCCGCCCGACCGATCGCCTAGGTGCCGGTCGAGGGCCGGCCCTTCGGGAAAGAGGGGGGCGCACCATCCCGAAGCCTCTACCATCAGACGAACTCTTAGAGGCGCCTTCAGCAACCTTGACCCCCGGCGCCTGTTTCAGGATCAGCATGACACCACGACTTCGACGATCCCCTCGACTCCTCACGCTCGCGATCGCGCTGCTGAGCGGACTGCTGGCCTGCACCACCGCGATCGGCCAGGCAGGGGCGAGCTCTCGCAGATCGCCCAGCGCGCACGCGTCCGCCTCCTACCTAGCGGGCATCGGCGACGAGCAGTTGGAGATGTTCGGCAACCCGCTCTGGCAGCAGCTGCACACGAAGATAGCGCGGTACATCGCCCCCTACGACGCGGTCGTCCACTCATACTCGCTGGACAAGGCGAAGGCCTGGATCCGTGCCGCCGAAGCCCAGCACCAGCAGGTGCTGGTGGCCTTCTACCACTCGGAGTACACGCCCACGAGGCTGCCCAGCGTCGCCGTCTACCAGCGCGACGTGCAGAAGTTCGTCAAGCTCTTCCCCCACGTCCACCAGTACCAGTCCTGGGACGAGGCCAACCGGGGCAACGTGTACCACGTCTTCTCGAGTCCGTCGGCGTTCGCGGCCGCCGCGTACTACCAGGCGCTGATCCGCGTGTGCAGGGGCTGCACCGTCATCGGGCTGGACGTGCTCGACCAGGCCAACATCTCTCCGACCTTGAGCTACATCTCTGAATTCAAGCGCGGGATCCGCCGCCTCAAGACCGTCATGCCCTCGATCTGGGGGTTGCACGACTACTCGGACGTCAACCGTCTGGAAAGCTGGCGCACGCGAGAACTCGCGCGTGCTCTCGGCGGCCAGGTGTGGCTCACCGAGACGGGCGGGATCGTGCAGTTCGGCGGGGCCTTCCCCAACATCCACGGCTCCGGGTTGACGCGTGCGGCGAAGGTCATCAAGTACATGTTCGCCGTCGCCGGCTCGGTGTCCCAGATCAAGCGCCTCTACGTCTACGACTGGCACGGCGGGGTCAACTCGACGCGCTTCGATGCCGGGTTGATGAACGCGCACTACAAGCCGCGCCCGGGCTATGTCGTGATCTGTCGCCAACTGCACGGGGCGAAGTGCAACGTGAAGACCAGCACCACCTGAGCGCGCCAGACTCGCGGCCACGCTGGTCTCGCGGCCGCGCCGGCGGGGAATCTGTCCGGGCGCCGAAGGCTACGCCGAGAGGGCTATCGGTGGGCCGGGAGCGCCCGCGGCGGGGGCCGGCCGCAACGGGCTCGGCTCGTTGCGCCATAGCCGCGCCGCGGTGAGGGCCAGGAGACCGGCGACCGCGGCGATCGGGGCGAGCGTCCTCAAGGGGTAGGAGCCGAAGCCCTTGTGCAGGGCGGTGTGGTCGCCTGCCTTGACGATGCTCAAGAGCCCCTGGTGGTCGATCCCCAGCACGGTGGGAGCGACGGCGGCGAGTACGCACCACGCTGCGAGCGCGAGCACGCCGGCTGCCATCGCGCGGCCGTCGAGCCGCACGCGCGGGCTGACGTACGCGGCGAGCAGCACGGCGCCGCCGGCGGCGAGCAGAAACGGCCAGATCCCTCCCCAGCCCCGTCCCAGTCCGTAGGCGGAGGCGATCGTGGGCTGGAAGAAGCCCTCGCGCAGGTAGCGGGCCCATACCACGGCCTCGGTCTCATAGCCGGTGAGCGGATGTGTGATGGTGGCGATGACCGTCGTCGTGATCGAGATCGCTGCGAGCGCGATCGTTGGACCCGGGAAGCGCTTGAAGGCGATTCCGAGGGGCATCGCGAGGAACGGAAGCATCGTCGTCAAGAAGCGTGGGCCCATGAAGCCGCCGCCGAAGGGCAGGTAGTAGCCGGAGTTGTAGCCCAGGTAGCAGAGGCAGACCCCGCCGATAGTCAGCGCCTCCGCGCGCCAGGAACGCCGGTAGAGCAGCACGGTGCCGATCGCGCCCATCAGCAGCACGGGAGACAGCGTGAGCAGGCCGCGCGAGTCGAACAGCAGCGTGGCGAGCACCTTCAGGCTGGGCAGCCCGATCCCGAAGAACCCTTTGTGCTGGCGCGGGACGTCCGAGTAGGCGAGGTGCGTCCACGAGCGGAACGCGTAGTGGTTGTACAGCAACAGCGGCACGATGCCCACCAGGCCGCCGGCGATGTAGGCGCCGGCGCGGCGCACCACACCCAGCGGCGTGAGGGCGTCGCGGCGCGAGAGCAGGTAGAGCCCGAGCACGAGGGCGACGAATAACAGCGGGTACTCCGAGGCTACCGCGTAGCCCATGGCCAGGCCGGCGAGCCAGAGCAGCGCCATGCTCGGCGGCCCGTCGCGCTCGCGCAGCATCAGCGCAAACGCAGCGAAGCCGAGGAAGGCCGTGAAGACATGGGAGAACAGGAGCGTCGAGAGCGGCAGCACGAGCGTGCCGAGCCCCAGCGTGACTGCTGCCGGCGCCCCGTAGCCCGGCTGGAAGCGTTCGGAGACGTGCCAGACGAGCAGCAGCAGCAGCAGTCCCGGCAGCACGTTGGCCCACAGGCCGATCAGGTAGATCATCGCGTCGCCGTTGCGCTGGGCCGGCGCTCGATGCGAGCGCGTCCACGCTTCGGCGTTCACGAGGTTGAGGGTGTCGTAGAAGGGCAGCGCAAACACAGCAAGGCCGGGTGCGCGCGCCGAGTACCAGTGACCCTTGTAGTAGACCTTGTCGCCTGTGTTTTCCTGGTAGGCGTCGATCGTCGTGCCGTCTTTGTCCAGCGAGCGGATCAGGTCGTAGTGGGAGGTCTGATTCCAGGAGAAGCTCTGGATCATCGTCGCGTAGGCGAGCCCGACGAGCAGGATCGCCGCCAGCGCCAGGCGCTTCTTCGTCAGCATCAACTGTGCAGCGCCTTCGGCCCCGGGCCGATTCTGTAAATGACTATCGAGCCCACCCGCCGACGTGTCACGCCCAGGCCCGCGATCGGCTTGGCCGCCGCCGCCGCCACGTCGGGCGGCTCCGCGAGCGCGTAGCCGACGATCCCGGGCAGGCGGGGCATGTGCAGATGCAGGACGACCGTGCGGATCCCGTAGAAACGGAGCTTCTCGACGCTGGCGCGATCGGGGAAGCCGTTCATGCCGCCGCGCAGGTCATCGACCGACGGCATGTCGAAGGTGCTGTTGCCGACGGGGATCTTGTAGAAGCCGTTGGTCGAGAAGTACTGCCACAGGCGGTCGGCGGCGCCGTCGGTCGGCAGGTCAAGGAGGGGTCCGGGCAACCCGACCTCGGCGCGCGCCGGCTGAGGCACGGCCGGGTGGCCGAGGTGGCCCGTCCCTTCGCCGACCAGGCCGATGAGAAGGGCCGCACCGAGCAGCGTTGGCAGGCCGCGCAGCTTGTTGCGCGCCCCCCATGAGCCTATGCGCCACACGAGCAGCTGCACGCCCGCTCCCGCGAGGAGCGCATAGAAGAGCGTGCCGAGCGTGAAGACCCGCCCCGGCACGCGCACGCCGTCCCAGCCGGGGGCGAAGTCGTACAGCAGCCGGTAGGGATAGCCCGCCCCGGTCAGCCCGAAGCCGAGGGCGAGGATCGAGCACGTGGCGATTCCCAGGGCCAGGCCGAGGCGCAACCCGCGGGTATATGGGGACCCGCCCACCCGCGACCCGCTCCCCTCTGACCCGCCGGTCTCCTGCCCGCCGGTCTCCGACGCGCCCACCTCCGACTCGCCGGCCTCCGACCCGCCTGCCTCCGACCCGCCTGCCTCCGACCCGCCTGCCTCCGACCCGCCTGCCTCCGACCCGACCATCCTCGACCCGCCCACGAGGCCGATGACGGCGAGCACGAGGATGAGGCCGCCGGGGAAGAAGACGCTCTCGTTCTTTGAGTGGACGTGCGCGCGTGCCCCTGCCGTGACCCCGCCCCACACGCGGTTCTCCGAGGAGGCGGCCAGGAGCGCGGAGGGACCGGCGGAGTAGGTTTTGACTTCCTTGAGCGTGCGCTTTGCGGTGGGGTAATCGTGAGCGACCTGGAGATATGGGCGCGCCTGGAAGATCGTGACGGCGCCGAGTATGGCGACGCCGATGCAGGTGACGGTCAGCAGGTGGCGGGGGATGAGCGGCCCGGGCGCACGCCCGCGCCACCAGTGGACGAGTACGAGCAGGGCAAGGACGGCGAGCAGATAGCTGAACTGCAGGCCGAGCGAGAAGCCGAGGCTGATCTGCCAGGCGGCCACCAGCCAGCCCGCGAGCACGAGCCCCCGTCGGCCGCGCCGGTAGCCGCGCAGGAGCAGGAACAGCGCGAGCGGTATGCCGCCGGAGGAGATCACGTGCAGGTGGCCGGCCTCCGTGACGCGGTAGGGCGCGTAGGCGAACGCCACTCCGGCGGCCGCCCCGGCGATTCGACCCAGACCGAGCTCGCGCGCGAGCAGGTAGGCGCCGACGAAGCACAGCGACCAAGCGAAGAGGAACAGCAGGTTGTAACGGACGAGCGCGGCCACCGTGCCCGAGCCGAAGAACGCGGTCGGTCCGTAGCCGAGCAGCGAATCGGAGAAGGCCAGGCTGAGCGGGTGGGGGTAGAAGGCGTTGGAGGTGAACAGGTGCAGGGGATCGTGGAGCATCGCGTGGCCGACCCAGGCGATCTCCCAGGAGGTGCGCACCGGATCGCCCAGGTCCGGGCGCGATCCGGCTGGGCAGGTGCAGCACGAGCGGCCAGCTCGTGAGCGCGGCCAGCGCGACCCCGGCGATGATGACCCACAGGAGCTCAGCGCGCCCGAGCGCGGGGGAGGCGGCCCACCGGGCCGGCCCGGTGGCCGATCGGGCGCCGCGCCGGCCGCGATTCTGCTCGGGGGCGTCCGGCGCGGAGCGCTGCCTTGCCCCGTCGCCCTCGCGCGTGGGCGCACGCACGCCCGCGGACTCGGGCTCGGGCGATCCGGTCGGCGTGCGCGAAGGGCTGGGGACGCCGGTGCTCATGGTGTGCTCGTGTTCGGGACCGCGCAGATCGGGGCAGCATACGGCAGCGACCTGCGACATAACGGCGCATGGGCGCCGCGCCGTTGTGCCTGTCGGGGATTTCGATTTGCGTCAGACTGGCCTTGATGAAGGTTCTCGTCATTGGAGCCGGTGGCGTGGGAGCGGCGTTCGCGGCGATCGCCCAAGGCCGGCCGGCGTTTGAGCGGGTGGTGCTCGCCGACGTCGCGCCCGAGCGCGTACGGTCCGTGGTGGCCGGTCTTGGCGAGCCGACCCGCTTCTCGGCCGAGCGCGTGGACGCCTCCAATCAGAAGGACCTCGTGGAGCTGATCGGCCGCGTTCGGCCCGACGCGGTGCTGAACGCGTGCGACCCGCGCTTCAACGAGCCGATCTTTGGCGCAGCGTTCGAGGCAAAGGTCACATATCTCGACATGGCGATGACGCTCTCGCGACCGCATCCGGAGCGACCATACGAGCTGCCGGGGACGATGCTGGGTGAGCGCCAGCTGGCCGGAACAGACGCCTGGGAGCAGGCGGGCCTGCTTGCGCTCGTGGGGATGGGGGTCGAGCCGGGCCTGTCGGATGTGTTCGCCGCCTACGCCGCCCAGGAGCTGTTTGCGAGCGTCAAGGAGGTGGGGGTGCGCGACGGAGCGGACCTCGTCGTGGAGGGATATGACTTCGCACCGACGTTCTCGATCTGGACGACGATCGAGGAGTGCCTGAACCCGCCGCTGGTGTGGGAGCGCGAGCGCGGCTTCTACACGACCCCGCCGTTCTCCGAGCCCGAGGTGTTCGAGTTCCCGGAGGGAATCGGGAAGGTGCGGTGTGTGAACGTGGAGCACGAGGAGGTGGTGCTGATCCCGCGATGGGTGAAGTGTGAGCGCGTCACGTTCAAGTACGGGCTCGGGGAGGAGTTCATCGACGTCCTGCGCACGCTGCACAAGCTCGGCCTGGACGCAACCGAGCCCGTTTCGGTGCGCGGCGTGGAGGTGGCCCCCCGCGACGTGGTCGCCGCCGTGCTGCCCGATCCGGCGAAGCTCGGGGAGCGGATGACCGGTCGCACCTGCGCGGGCACCTGGGTCACGGGCACGGGCACGGACTCCCAGCCGCGCTCGACCTACCTCTACCACATCGTGGACAACGAGCACACGATGCGCGAGTACGGAAGTCAGGCGGTCGTGTGGCAGACGGCGATCAATCCCGTCGTGGCGCTGGAGCTGCTCGATGAGGGCACCTGGAAGGGCGCGGGCGTTCTCGGTCCCGAGGCGTTCGCACCGAAGCCGTTCCTGGAGCGGTTGAGCGAGCTGGGCTCACCGCATCGCGAGATCGAGCTGCCGGCCTAGCGGCAGATCTATACGCCAGTCAGAAGTGTGCCGGGGCGTGCTCGACCGGCTGCTCGAGCAGGCCCGGCGGCGCGGTTTCCAGTTTGCGCTTGAAGAAGTGCGGGAAGAAGAAGCGGGAGATGATCATCAGCACGACGCCGAGCACGAGCCCGCCGATGCCCATCCAGATTGGCAGCGTGATGCCGAGGATCGGCTTGGATTCCACGTTTGCCTTGTGGCCATAGTGGATTGCGGCATCGATTCCGACGAAGAAGAGCATCAGCCCGCCGAGAAGCGGCGCGAGCCCGACCAGGAGGAGGTTGTGCGCGCTCTTGAGCAGCTCGCGACGGTAGTAGACCAAGCACGCTATTCCCGTGAAGCCGTAGTAGAAGCAGATTGGAAAGCCGATCGCGGTGATCGCGTCAGCCTGCACGGATTCGGAGAGCTCAAGAAGCGCGACTGTGAACGCGATCGAGACCGCGCCCATGCCGAGCGTGGAGACCGTGGGGGTCAGATAGGTTTTGTGGACGCGACCCAGAAGCGCCGTCACGGCCTTCCAGTGCGCCATCGAGAGCGTCGTGCGCGCTGTCGGCAGAATCGTCGTCTGCGTCGAGGCCGACGCCGAGGTGAGCACGGCGATGATCAGCAGCTTGTTGAGGGTCCCGCCGAGCACGCCGTTGCCGAGCGCGTTCAGCACGTCTTCTTTGTTTTCGGTCAGGAACCCGGTGCCGTGGAATGCCTGGGCGGACGTCGAGACGATCACGTAGATGAAGACGAGCAGAATCGTCGACACGACCGCCGCGCGGCCCGGTCCCTCGTTTGGATCCTCGGACTCCTCGTTGACCGCAACGCCGGAGTCCCAGCCCCAGTAGATGAACACGGCGAGCAGTACGCCGTCCATCAGCGTGCCGACGCCCCACCCGAACGGATTGAACCACTCCAGCGTGGGCTTGACCGAGTGTGCCGGGGGATGGCTACCGTAGACCTTGACGAGCGCGACCACGGCGAACAGGCCGAGGATCACGATCTCGGCCGTGAGCAGGAATTGCTGGATGCGCGCCGAGAGCTCGATGCCGCGATAGCAGATCCAGGTCATCACGGCGATCCACACCACCGACCCGATGATGAGCGCGGCTTTGGAGTTCCCGAGTTCGGTGAAGCCGAAGAGCTTGAATGTGTAGATGGCCGCGATCTTGGCGAGCGAGGCCATCACGATCACATCGGCGAGGAAGATCGCCCAGCCGTTGACCCAGCCGGTGCCGGGACCGAGAGCCCGCGTGGTCCAAGCGAACGTCGTCCCAGCGTCCGGGTCGGCCTTGTTCAGGTATTTGTAGGCCGCGGCGATCAGGAGCATCGGCACGAACGCGATGAGCAGCACGCCGGGCGCGTGGACGCCGAGCCCCCCGACCGCCACGATCGCCCCAAGCGTCGCGGCCAGCGAGTAGGCCGGTGCCGTTGAGGCGACCCCGATGACGAGGTTGGAGAGGTAGCCGATGGCGCCCTTCTTCAGGCCCTTGTCCTCCACCTGTCCAGATGCAGGGCCCCCGGATGCGGGTGGGGCTGCGGGTACGGCAACGCTGTCGGTGGCCATCGAGGTCCTCGCTTGTGGGCTCTGACAGGGCTACGGCCTCGTCGTAACAGAAGTTACGACTCCGCGCGGCGCAGGCCAAGGGGCGCAATCCCCAAAACGCACCCGTCGAGTTGTACGTGATGTACTATCGAGACAGGACACGTTGACCGTCGGACGCCTTGAGCCGGGTGGCGCTGCGCAGTAGCGTTGTCCTCACCGTCTAGTCGGCTGGGAGATTTGCGGGTGTTCGATGTCCAGTGATCTTCAGGAGCGGGCGAAGCGCCACCTGTGGATGCACTTCACGCGCATGGGCGCCTACGAGGAGGGCGCCGAGGTGCCGGTGATCACGAGGGGTGAGGGGTGCTACGTGTATGACGAACACGGCAAGCGCTACCTCGACGGGCTCTCAGCGCTGTACTGCGTGAACATCGGCCACGGACGGGCAGAGCTCGGGGAGGCGGCAGCGCGGCAGGCGAAGGAGCTGGGCTTCTACACGAACTGGAGCTATGCGCATCCGCGCGCGATCGAGCTGGCCGCGCGTATCGCCGAGCTCGCGCCCGGGAACCTGAACCGCGTGTTCTTCACCTCGGGCGGCTCTGAGTCGGTGGAGTCCGCGTGGAAGCTCGCCAAGTCCTACTACGCCGCGCGAGGCGAGCCCAAGCGCCACAAGATCATCTCTCGCTTCCTGGCCTACCACGGCACGTCGATGGGGGCGCTCACCGCCACCGGCCTACCGGCTCTGCGCGAACCGTTCGAGCCGCTGACGCCGGGCGGGCGGCACGCGGCCAACACGAACTCCTACCGCTGGAAAGAGGACCGCGATCCGCTGTGGGCGGCGGACTCGATCGAGGAGGCGATCCTGTTCGAGGGGCCGGCGACGGTGGCCGCCGTGATCCTCGAGCCGGTGCAGAACGGCGGCGGCTGCTTCGTGCCCCAGGACGGGTACTTCCAGCGGGTGCGCGAGATCTGCGACCGCCACGGGGTGCTTCTGATCTCCGATGAGGTGATCTGCTCGTGGGGGCGCATCGGCCACTGGTTCGGCTGCGAACGCTACGACTATCTCCCAGACATGATCACCACCGCGAAGGGCATCAGCTCCGCGTATGCGCCGCTGGGGGCGGTGGTCGCGGGCGACCATGTCGCCGAGCCGTTCCTCCATGGCAAGGAGATCTTCAACCACGGGTTCACGTTCGCCGGACACCCGATGGCGTGCGCGGTGGGGCTCGCCAATATCGACGTGATCGAGCGCGAGGACCTGTGCGCGCACGTGCGCGCACACGAAGGCCGCCTGCGTGCGACGCTCGAGAGCCTGCGCGACCTGCCGATCGTGGGGGACGTGCGGGGGGCGGGCTACTTCCAGGCGATAGAGCTCGTCAAGGACCAGGAGACCAAGGAGACGTTCACCCACGACGAGGCCGAGGAGCTGTTGCGCGGCTTTCTCTCCGGCGAGCTCTACCGACGTGGGCTGATCTGCCGGACCGACGATCGCGGTGACCCGATCGTTCAGCTCTCACCCCCGCTGATTGCCGGGGAGGAGCAGTTCGAGGAGATCGAGGCGGTCCTTCGCCCGGTGCTGAGCGAGGCGTCAGAGCGGGTGGAGAGATGGAGCTCACTGTCGAGAGCCTGATCGCCGAACTGGGGCTGGAGCTGGCAAGCGGGCACGACTCGGCGAAGGCGAATGTCCGCTGGGTGCACAGCACCGAGCTGCCCGATCCGACACCGTGGCTGCGGGGCGGCGAGCTGCTCCTGACGACCGGGGTGCAGCTGACCGGCCCGAAGGCCCAGCGCGATCTGATCGAGCGGCTGGCCGACCACGAGATCGCCGGTCTGGGCTTCGGTACGGGCTTCACGCACAAGCGCCTGCCTGCGCCCCTGCTGGCCGCGGCGCGCAAGCGCTCGTTTCCCGTGTTCGAGGTTCCGTACGAGCTGCCGTTCATTGCGATCACCGAGCGTGCATTCGCGCAGCTCCTCGACGAGCGCTACGAAATGCTCCAGCGGAGCATGGCCGGGGACGTGCTCGCCGAGACGCTGACAGGACACCTCTATCCGGATGAGGTGCAGGCGCGGCTGCGCCCGTTCGGGATCGGCGAGCGGGTGGCGGTGCTGGCGTTCTCGCTCGAAGACCCGAGCGGCGCGGCGGCGCTGCTCGAACGGTTCCTCGAGCGCGAGCGGGTGGGAAGCCTCGTGGCGATTCGCGCGGGGCTGTTGTGCGCTGTCGTCGACGCGGACGGCATCGACCCCCTCGAGCTCGCACGGAAGGTCCGGGGAGAGCTGACCGCCCGTTTCGGCGAGGTGCTCGCGGCCGCGAGTCGTGCTGCGGCGACGCACTCGCTGCGGTTGAGCTTCCACGAGGCGCGCTGCGCGTTGGAGGTCGTGCGGCTGCGCAACGGAAACGTGCCTGAGGTCGCCTCCTACTCGGATCTCGGCGCCTTCCAGCTGCTGTTGTCCCTTCAGGACGACGATGCGCTGATCTCCTACTGTCGCGGCGTGCTCGGCCCGGTCGAGCAGGGAGAGGGCGACTACGGCGAGGAGCTGTTGCGGTCGCTCGATGTGTTCATCGAGCACAACGGACACTGGGAGCAGGCGGCGAAGGCGCTCTACTGCCACCGTCACACGCTGCGCTACCGCGTCCGCCGCGTCGAGCAGCTGACCGGACGCGACTTCTCGAATGCCCGCGATCGCATCGAGTTCTGGCTGGCGCTCCGCGGCCGGGAGCTCGCGAGGTGAGGATCTCTTTTGATGAGGACTCCCTGCGGGAGTCCCGTGCTCGCACGGGAGCGCCGCAAGGATGGGGTGGGCGATGAGGATCGGGATTCCCACCGAGATCAAGCCGGACGAGTACCGCGTGGCGATCACCCCCGCGGGGGTGAGGGAGCTGAGCACACGCGGGCACGACGTGCTCGTGCAGGCGGGCGCCGGGGAGGGCAGCGCGATGGCAGATGGGCAGTTCCAGGCGCAGGGCGCGGAGATCGTGGCCGACGCGCACGCGGTGTTCGCGCAGGCGGAGCTCGTGCTGAAGGTGAAGGAGCCCCAGCGTGCGGAGGTGGAGCTGCTGGGCGAGGGGCAGACGCTGTTCACCTATCTGCATCTGGCGGCCGAGCCGGAGTTGGCGCGCGGGTTGCAGCAGTCGGGCGCAACGTGCATCGCGTATGAGACGGTCGAGGACGCAGAGGGGCGACTACCGCTGCTGGCGCCGATGAGCGAGGTGGCCGGGAAGATCGCCACGCAGGCGGGGGCGTTCATGCTGGAGAAGCCGCTCGGGGGGCGGGGGATTCTGCTCGGCGGGGTGCCTGGGGTGGCCGCTGCGACGGTGCTCGTGATCGGCGGCGGCGTGGTGGGGATGAACGCCGCGTTCATCGCCATCGGGATGCAGGCCGATGTGTTCGTGTTCGACCGCTCGATCGACAGGCTTCGCGAGCTGGAAGTCGCCTTCGGCGGGCGCGCCTCGACCGTGTATTCCTCGGCGCTTGCGATCGAGGAGATGCTGCCGCTGGCGGATCTGGTGATCGGTGCCGTGCTCGTCCCCGGTGGGCGCGCGCCGCACGTGGTGAGGAGCGAGCAGTTGAAGCTGATGCGCAGGCACGCCGTGCTGGTGGACGTGTCGATCGACCAGGGCGGATGCTTTGAGACCTCGCGCCCGACCACCCATTCCGAGCCCACGTTCGAGGTCGCAGACATCACCCACTACTGCGTGACGAACATGCCGGCGGCGGTGCCGATCACCTCGACCTATGCGCTCACGAACGCCACGCTGCCGTACGTGATCGAGTTGGCCGAGCTCGGTGTGGCGGGGGCGATGGACCGTGATCGCGGTCTGCGCCCCGGGCTGAACGTGCGCAACGGGGAGATCATCCACCCGGCCGTCGCGGAAGCGCTCGGCGTGTGAAAAGTGTGTCAGGAGTGAAACCGGGAGTCCGCAGAAATGAACCCGGGAGTGCGCAGCAATGTAACCGGGAGTCCGCAGAAGTGAACCCGGGAGTGCGCAGCGATGTGACCGGGAGTCCGCAGAAATGAAGCCGGAAGCAAGGCGTAGAACAAATCGCGAGCCTCGTATAGCGATGGTTATACGAGGTTGAGAAAGCAGAACAAAACAATCCCACCCGCTCTTCCGAGGAGGAGTTCGATATGTCGACCCAGGTAGGCGTTCTTGGCAACTTCATCGACGGGGAGACCGTCTCGGCGGAGGGAGCAACCGAACAGATCCTCAACCCGGCCACGGGGGAGGAGCTGGCCCGGGCGCCCGTCTCCAGCGCGGAGGAGGTCGACCGAGCCGTGAGTGCCGCGCGAAGGGCGTTCGGTGGCTGGTCTGGTGCGACGCCCGCCCAGCGCTCGCAGGCGCTCCTGATCCTCGCGGCGACGCTCGAGGAGCACGGCGAGGAGCTCGCCCGCTTCGAGGCGCTGAACGCGGGCAAGCCCCTTGCGGCGGTGGAGAACGACGAGATTCCTGTGATGGTCGATAATCTGCGCTTCTTCGCCGGCGCGGCGCGCTGTCTTGAGGGGAGGGCAGCGGGCGAGTACATGGACGGCTACACCTCGTTCACCCGCCGCGAGGCGGTCGGGGTGATCGGCCAGGTCACCCCCTGGAACTACCCGCTGATGATGGCGATCTGGAAGATCGGCCCAGCGCTTGCGGCGGGGAACACGGTGGTGCTGAAGCCGGCCGAGACCACGCCGATCACCACTCTGAGGTTTGCAGAGCTGGCCGCGGAGGTCCTGCCGAAGGGGGTGCTGAACGTGCTCACCGGCCCCGGGGAGCCGACCGGGGAGGCGCTGATCAGCCACCCGGAGGTGGACATGGTGTCTCTGACCGGGTCGGTGCAGACGGGCAAGCACATCGCGCGGACCGCGGCCGACAGCCTCAAGCGCGTGCACCTGGAGCTGGGGGGAAAGGCGCCGGTGGTGGTGTTCGACGACGTGACTCTCGAGGGTGCGCTCGAGACGATCGCGGGCACCGGGTACTACAACGCCGGGCAGGACTGCACGGCGGCCACGCGCGTGCTGGCGCATGAGAAGGTCTACGACGATGTTGTCTCCGGCCTGGCAGGGCAGGCGCAGGGGCTCGTGATCGGAGACACCCTCGCGCCCGAGACGACGCTCGGTCCGGTCAACTCGGCCCGCCAGCGCGAGCACGTGGAGGGCTTCCTGCAGCGCAGGCCCGAGCACGCGGAGCTCGTGACGGGCGGGCGTGAGCCCGAGCGGCCCGGCTTCTACCTCGAGCCGACGGTGGTGGCGGGGCTCCGGCAGGACGACGAGATGATCCAGCGGGAGATCTTCGGCCCGGTGATCACCGTGCAGCGGTTCACCGATGAGGAGCAGGCGATCGCGTGGGCGAACGCCACCCGCTATGGGCTGGCCTCCTCGGTGTGGACGCGAGACGTGGGGCGTGCTCTGCGCGTCAGCAAGGCGCTGCGGTTCGGGTGCGTTTGGATCAACGACCACATCCCGCTCGTCTCGGAGATGCCCCACGGTGGGTTCAAGGAGTCCGGTTACGGCAAGGACCTGAGCGTTTACTCGTTGGAGGACTACACGGTTGTCAAGCATGTGATGGCCAACCTCCAGTAGGCCTCAGGAGGCCGATGGCCGGCGCCTGACGGCGCGAGGCTGCTACGGTGGCACTACCGGGTGGCGAGGTCACCCGCGAGGTTCTTGGTCTTTGTTGGCGCTTCAGATGCGCGGATGGGGTCAGTCGAATCTCCATCCGCAGCGGCGGCCAGAGGGTCGCCGGAAGGAGCACCAACACATGAAGCATGAAACGTTCGCCGATCTCGGCGTGTCCGTCCTCGTCACCGATGAGCTTGCCCAGCGCGGGATCGCCACCCCGTTCGCCGTCCAGAGAATGGTCATCCCGGACGTGCTGGAGGGCCACGACGTGCTCGCCCAGTCGCCGACCGGATCGGGCAAGACGCTCGCCTTCGGGATACCGATGGTCGAACGCCTGAAGGGCACGGACGTAAAGCCCTCAGCGCTCGTGTTGGCACCCACGCGCGAGCTGGCGAGTCAGATCGTCGACGATCTGACTCCGATCGCCCACGCACGGGCGCTGTCGATCGCGGCCGTGTACGGCGGCGCTGGGATCATCAAGCAAGCTCGAATCGCCGCGCGGGCGCACATCCTCGTCGCGACGCCGGGACGGCTGCTCGACCTGATCGAGCGTCGGGACGTGTCGCTCAGCCGCGTCCGGCTGCTCGTCCTGGATGAGGCCGACAGGATGCTCGACATGGGCTTTCGCCCGGTGGTCGACAGAATCGTGAAGATGACCTCCTCCGAGCGCCAGACGCTGCTGTTCAGTGCCACGCTGCAGGGCGAGGTGGGCCGCATCGCCAAGGCCTACACGAGCAACCCGCGCCGTCACGAGCACGCGCACCCGGCCGAGCGCAAGGGAGACGTCGAGCACCGTTTTCACATGGTCTCCCACGAGGGCAAGGTCGCACGTCTGGTGACCGAGCTGAGTGGCTCCGGGCGCGGACTGACGCTCGTGTTCGTACGCACCAAGCGGGGCGCCGACCGCCTGGTCAAGCGGCTGGCGGCCAACAGGGTCAAGGCCGTGGCGATGCACGGAGACAAGTCTCAGGGCCAGCGCGAACGCGCGCTCGCGAACTTCGAGGCGGGCGTGGTCGACACGCTCGTGGCGACGGACGTGGCCGCGCGCGGGATCGACGTCACGGGGATCACGCACGTGATCAACTACGACATTCCCGCCACGCGCGAGGACTACGTGCACCGCGTGGGGCGGACCGCCCGTGCGGGAGCGAGCGGCGTGGGCGTGACCCTCGTGGCACACGACCAGGCGCGCGAGCTCGCTGGCATGGTGGGCGCCCTCGGGCTGTACCGCGAGCTCGAGCTCGGCGGCCTACCCAGCGACGCCACGGGCGGTCCGGACTCACCCCGGCGGCCCTCCGGACAGGGCCGGCGCGTAACCGCAGGCGCGTCGAACGGTGCTCGGTGGCGTTCGAGCGGTGGCCCGCGCAACGGCTTCGGCAATAGTCGTGGGGGGCGTCGCCGGTCGAGGTGAATCTCGGCAAGGGGCCATCTTGGCCGCCGTGTGAGCTAACGTCGCATACATGAGCGCTTCGCCGCCACGCGGGACCGACGCGGAGGCCGAATCAGCGGAGACTCCCTCGTCGGAGGCCCAGTCAGAGCTCGAGGAGCTGAGGAGCCACGACATCGTGCGCCTGCGCGCGCCAAACCCTGGGCCGTTGACCCTGTCGGGCACGAACACTTGGGTGGTGGGACGCCGGCCCGCGTGGGTGGTGGACCCCGGGCCGTTGCTCGACGCCCATGTCGAGCGCCTGCTCGCGGCGATCGACGCTCGCGGCGGCCTGGGAGGTGTGGCGCTCACCCACGACCACGCAGATCACTCCGCGGCGGCCGGCGCCCTGATCGAAGAGCGCCCCGCGCCGCTGGCGGCTGGGCGCGGGGATGTGGACGTCACGCTTCGGGACGATCTCCGATTCGGCCCCTTCCAGGCGGTGTCCACGCCGGGGCATGCCCGCGACCACTTCGCCCTGGTGGCAGAGGGCGCGTGCCTCACCGGCGACGCGGTACTCGGCGACGGAAGCGTGTTCATAAGTCCCTACCCTGGCGCCCTGTCGGCGTACCTGCTCGCTCTCGGCCGTCTGCGCTCGCGCGAGGATTTTGAGGTGCTCTGCCCCGGCCATGGCCCGCCCGTGTGGGACGCCCGGTCAAAGCTCGATGAGTACATCGGTCACCGCATCGACCGCGAGAACCGCTTGATCGAGGCGCTGGGCGAGGGCCATCGGACGGTTTCGGAACTGCTCGACGCGGCCTGGCCCGAGGTCCCCCAGGCGCTGCGGCCGCTCGCCACCGCCACGCTGGCCGCCCATCTGGACAAGCTCGAGGAGGAAGGGGCTCTGCCGGCGGACGTCGAGCGCCCAATGTTCGAGGTTGAGCTCTGGTGAGCGTGCCCGCCGCCCTCAGCTCGACCGGCCCGACGACGGACTCGCCGTTCCCCCCGATCGCCGACTACGGCTTTATCTCGGACTGCCACACGGGGGCGCTCGTCGCCTCGGACGGATCGATCGAGTGGATGTGCCTGCCCCACTTCGACTCGCCGTCGGTGTTCGGAGCGTTGCTCGACCGCGGCGCGGGCACCTGGCGGGTGGGTCCCTACGGTCTGTATGTCCCGGCCGGCAGGCGCTACATCCCGGGCACAAACATGATCGAGACCACCTGGATGACCCCGCAGGGGTGGCTGCTCGTGACCGATGCGCTCACGATCGGCGAGTGGCACGACAACAAGCACGGCTCGAGCCACACGCGCCCGCCGACGGACTTCGACGCCGACCATCTGGTCGTGCGCATGATGGAGTGCATTCAGGGTCAGGTGCAGGTCGAGGTCGTGTGCGAGCCGGTGCTCGACTATGGCGCCACGCCGGCGAGGTGGGACATCGTGGACACAGGCATCGAGGGCGGCTGTGCGGTGGACTGCGCGATGGATGCCTCCGAGACGATCGATGCTTCCAATGGCGACCCCGCGTTCCGCCTGTTCAGCGACATGCGCGTGGGCATCGAGGGCAACCGCGTACACGGCCGTCACACGATGGTCGAAGGGGAGAAGCGGTTCTGCGCGCTCTCCTGGACCGAGAGCCTCGGTGGTCCACGCACGGTGGAGCAGGCCGAGGACCACATGAAGCGCACGAGCCACTTCTGGCGCACCTGGCTTGCCGACGGGATCTACCCCGACCACCCCTGGCGCTTCCACCTGCAGCGCTCGGCGCTCGTGCTGAAGGGTCTGACGTTCATGCCGACCGGTGCGCTCGTCGCCGCCCCCACCACCTCGTTGCCGGAGACACCGAAGGGCGAACGCAACTGGGACTATCGCTACTGCTGGATGCGCGACGCCTCGTTCACGCTGTGGGGGCTGCACGCGCTGGGCCTCGACTGGGAGGCCGACGACTTCATCCAGTACGTTGCCGACGTCCCTCGCGCCGAGGACGGCTCGCTGCAGATCATGTACGGGATAAAGGGCCAGAAGGATCTCGCGGAGTCGACGCTCGATCACCTCAAGGGATACGAGGGCGCACGCCCGGTGCGGCTCGGCAACGCCGCCTATGACCAGCGCCAGAACGATGTCTACGGGGCGGTGCTCGACTCCGTCTACCTGCACGCCAAGCGGCGCGACCACATCCCCGACCGCCTGTGGCCGGTGCTCGCCGACCAGGTGCAGTGCACGTCGGTGGTATGGAAGGAGCCCGACCAGGGGATCTGGGAGGCGCGGGGAGAGCCTCGCCACTACGTTTCTTCCAAGCTGATGTGCTGGGTTGCGACGGACCGAGGCGCGCGGTTGGCGGAACGGCGCGGCGATCTCGAGCGCGCCAAGGAGTGGCAGGCGCTCGCCGAGGAGATCCGCGCGGACATCCTCGAGCACGGCGTCGATGCACGCGGGGTGTTCCGCCAGCACTACGACACCGACGCGCTCGATGCCTCCAACCTGCTCGTGCCGCTCGTGCGTTTCCTGCCCCCGCAGGACGAGCGCGTGCGCGCGACCGTGATGGCGATCCGCGATGAGCTGACCGAGGGTGGGCTGGTCCTGCGCTACCGCACCCAAGAGACCGACGACGGTCTGGACGGGGAGGAGGGCACTTTCCTGATCTGCTCTTTCTGGCTTGTGTCGGCGCTCTCCGAGATCGGCGAGCATCGCCAAGCCGAGCACCTGTGCGATCGCCTGCTCGCGTACGGCTCGCCCCTGGGACTGTACGCGGAGGAGCTCGAGGCCTCCTCCGGTCGCCACCTCGGCAACTATCCCCAGGCGTTCACCCACCTCGCGCTTATCAACGCGGTCACGCACGTGATCAAGGCCCAGCAACAAGGCTGATCAGCGCTCCGGGTAGGGATGTATCGGTGCTGGCCGGCCTAGCGGGAGTGGCGGCGCCGATCAGTAGCGGGAGTGGCGGCGCCGATCAGTAGCGGGAGTGGCGGCGCCGATCAGTAGCGGGAGTGGCGGCGCCGATCAGTAGCCGGGATCGCCGGGGAGCAGCACGCGGGCAACCTCGCCTTCGAGCACGACCCTCGGCTGGACGGGCTGCACCTCGCGCCCGCGTGCGTGCGTGAGCAGGGCCTCCACTGAGCCGAACTGGCGGAGCTGTTCGAGGTGCTTGATGGTGGGGAAGACCAGCACGATGTCCCCGGCGCCGTGGGCGTCGAGCGCGGCCTGGGGCGTGAACCAGCCGTGCTCCACGCACTCCTCGCCATCGACCCGCGGCTCCTGTCCCTGCGGCAGGACGGCCAGGAAGAAGTGGGTGTCAAAGCGCGTGCGCACCTGCGCCGGGGTGATCCACCGCGAGAACTCCACCAACCCACCGGAGTCGGCCAGCTCGATCCCCGCCTCCTCGCTCAGCTCGCGAGCGGCGGCCGCCCGCAGCGCGCGCGCCTCGATCGTGACCTCTTCCGCCGCTGAAGCAGCGCGTGTGCCGGGGATGTCGCGCTCATCGACCGCGCCACCGGGGAACACCCATACGCCACCCATGAACCGGGCCTTCGGTGTGCGTCTGACCAGCAGCACCTCGAGCGCCTCGGTGCCCCCGCGCAGCACGATCACGGTGGCAGCCTGGCGAGGCCGGGTGGCAGGGCCGGGGTTGTACTCCTCGCCTGAATCCGATCGCCCTGTGCCGGTCTCCGATCGCCCCGTGCCGGAGCCCGAATCCACGCCCCTCCCTTGTTCGCCACGGCCGGGCTTGCTCATCCGTTGACCCTACCGGCGGTGGAGGCCGGTAGTCTTCCACGTATGGGCGCCACCACGAAGACTCTGCAGCGCTGGATCTGCGAATCCTGCGGTTACATCTACGACCCGGAGGAGGGCGATCCGGACGGGGGCATCCCCGTGGGGACCGCCTTTGAGGACATCCCCGACACCTGGTTCTGCCCGGTGTGCGGAGCGCGTAAGCGGGACTTCGTCCTCTACGAGGAATAGCTAGGGGCCCGCTGAGCGACTGGGACGAGCTGCTCGCGGTCGATCGCGAACGCGTGTGGCATCCCTACGGCGCGCTGCCCGCCTCGCTGCCCTCGCTGCCCGTCGTCTCGGCGGAGGGGGTGCGGTTGAAGCTCGCGGACGGGCGTGAGCTGATCGACGGGATGGCCTCGTGGTGGTGCGCAATTCACGGCTACCGCCATCCGGCGTTGGACGAGGCGTTGCGCGAGCAGTTGGGGCAGATGGCGCACGTGATGTTCGGCGGGCTCACGCACGAGCCGGCCGTGCGCCTGGCCGAGCGCCTGCTCGGAATGGCGCCCGAGGGATTGGAGGCGGTCTTCTTCGCCGACTCCGGATCGGTGTCGGTCGAGGTCGCGATCAAGATGTGCCTGCAGTTCCAGCGTGCGCTCGGGCGCGTGGCGCGCACGCGGTTGCTGACGGTGCGAGGCGGCTACCACGGGGACACGTTCGGCGCGATGGCGCTGTGCGATCCGGTCGGCGGGATGCACGGCCTGTTTACGGGCGTGCTGGCCAAGCACCTCTTCGCCGACCGTCCGCCCGACGGGTTCGACGCCGGTCTGGACGATCGCTGGGCGACGCGTGTGAGCGAACTGGTCGCCCGCCACAGCGACGAGCTGGCCGCGGTCGTCCTCGAGCCGGTCGTTCAGGGAGCGGGGGGGATGCGCTTTCACTCTCCGGAGTGCGTGTCGCTCTTGCGGAGGCTCTGCGACGAGCACGATCTGCTGCTCCTGCTGGATGAGATTGCGACCGGCTTCGGGCGCACCGGTGCGCTGTTCGCGTGCGAGCACGCCGGGATCGCCCCGGACGTGATGTGCGTAGGAAAGGCCCTCACGGGCGGCTATCTGACGCTCGCCGCGACGCTCTGCACCAAGCGCGTCGCCCGCGCGATCGGTGAGGGTGAGGGCGGCGGGTTGATGCACGGGCCGACGTTCATGGCGAATCCTCTTGCCTGTGCGGTGGCGCTAGCCTCGCTCGATCTGCTCGCCGGCCCACACGGCAGCGCCGGGGCTGGCGCCCCCGATTGGCGCGAGCGCGTTGCTGCGATCGAGCGGGGGTTGCGCACGGGCCTCGAGCCGGCCCGTGAGCTGCCGGGCGTCAAGGACGTCCGCGTGCTCGGCGCGATCGGCGTCGTCCAGCTCGATGGAGATGTGGACCTGGCGGCCGCCACCGCGGCCGCGGTCCAGAGGGGCGCGTGGCTTCGCCCGTTCCGCGACCTGATCTACACGATGCCCCCGTACGTGACGGGCGCAGACGACCTGGCGACGGTGACAGCGGCCGTCCTCGACGCGGCCCGTGCGGGCGTCTGTTCTTAACGGGTCCGCGCGAGCTTACTCCAGAGCTCCGCCCCGGCCATCGCCAGGTGGGCCGGATCGGGGCTCGCCACGGGACCCAAGCCCTCCACATCGACCCCGCCCAGATGTGCGATCGTCTCGCGGTTGGAACGCTCCAGCGTTGTTTGCTGCTCGGGCCACGGGGTGAGCACGACCGCGCGCACATCCAGACCCGCGGCGCGGGCGACCCGGAGTGTGAGCAGCGTGTGGTTGATCGTGCCCAGGCCGGGACGGGCCGCGATCAGCGCGGGCAGTCCCAGCTCGACCGCGAGGTCGCACACGGTGTAGTCCTCGGCGAGCGGTGTCAGCAGTCCACCCACTCCCTCGACTATCAGTGAGCCGACCACCTCGCCTGCGGTGCGGGCGCCCGCGAGAAGGCGCGAGGGATCGATGCGCTCACCCGCGAGCCTGGCCGCGAGGTGGGGGGAGACGGCCGGGCCGTAGCAGAGCGGCGCGACCTCCTCGGGGTTCATCCCCGCGGCGGCGGCGAGCAGCTCATGGTCGGGCGGCCAACCGCCGCGTGCGGCGATCTCCGACCGGTCCTCCAGGCCTGTGACCACGGGCTTGTACGCGCGTACCCGTTGACCTTCGCTTCTCATCGCCGCCAGCAGCGCGGCGCTCACAATCGTCTTGCCGACGCCCGTGTCGGTTCCGGTGATCAGGAGCCCTTGCACGCCGGCGCTCGTGGTACGGGGCCAGGAGCCTGTTTCAACAGGCTCTAAGCCGCGCGGGGGACGGCGGGCTCACGCTCGATGTCGAATGGGGCGCTCGGCTCCGGGGGCGCTCGGCTCCGCGGGGCGCTCGGCTCCGCGGTGGGGCTCGGCTCCGCGGTGGGGCTCGGCTCCGCGGTGGGGCTCGGCCCGACGACGCCGACCGGCGACCGTCCCTCCGCGCCTTCGGTGACGCGCTCTGCATCGTAGGGGACGCGCGATCGCGACCGGACCGCCTCGGCGAGGCGCTGGCGCCCCGCTTCGAGCTCCGCGGTCGGGACGCCGGGCTCGACGTCGGACTCGAGGTCCGGGATGAACGGCTCGACGTCTGGGACGGAGTCGGGGACGGAGGCGTCCACGTCGGATAGATGGCGTTCGGCGAGGGGCGGCGCGATTTCAGCCGGGCGCAACCCAATCGCGCTTGCCGCCTCTCTGAGCACGCGGGCCGCCATCTGCAGCTCGGAGGCTGTGTGCGAGGCCATCGCAGCCAGACGCAGGCGGGAGGTTCCGCTCGGCACGGTGGGGGGACGGATCGCCTGTGCGAACACGCCCCTCTCGATCGCCTCGTGGCACAGGCGCGTCGCCGCGCGCTCATCCCCGACGACGAGGGGGACGATGTGCAACCCCTCCTCGTTCACCGGGAAGCCCTCGCCGGCGAGCGCGCGACGCAGGATCTGCGCGTTCGAACGCAGCCGCCGCACGCGCTGCGGGCACTCCCGCAGGAGCTCGAGCGCGGCCAGCGCGCCGGCGATGGCGGGCGGCGGGGGCGCGGTTGAGAAGATCAGCGAGCGCGCCGTGTTGATCAGGTAGCGGACCGTCTCCGAGTCCGCGCACACGTAGGCTCCGTAGGAGCCAAGCGCCTTGCCGAGCGTGCCCACGATCACGTCGACCTCGCCCTCCACGCCCGCCTGCGCGACGGCCCCGCGCCCGTCCGGGCCGAGGACGCCCGTGGCATGTGCCTCGTCCACCATCGTGCGCGCGCCGTGGGCGTTCGCCAGCTCGACGATCTCCGCGAGGGGGGCCACGTCGCCGTCCATCGAGAACACCGAGTCGGTCGCGATGAGCCGCCTGCCCCGACCGTCTCGCCGGCCGCCATGGCGGCGCAGGCTCCAGTCGAGGTGCTCGACGTCCGAGTGCCGGTACACGACCACCTCGGCCCGGGAGAGGCGGCAGCCGTCGATGATCGAGGCGTGGTTGAGCTCGTCGGAGAAGACCGTGTCGCCGCAGCCGGCCAGCGCGCCGATCGCGCCGATGTTCGCGAGGTAGCCCGACCCGAACAGCAGGCAGGCCTCGCGTCCCTCGAACGCCGCCAGGCGCTCCTCCAGCCGGCGGTGGATGGTCATCGTCCCGGAGACGAGCCGCGATGCGCCCGCCCCGACACCCCAGCGCATCGCGGCATCTGCCGCCGCTTCACGCACCTGCGGATGGTCGGCGAGCCCGAGGTAGTTGTTCGAGCACAGCAGTAGCACGGGCCTGCCGTCGAGCAGCACCCGCGGCCCCTGCGGGCCGCTCACCATCCGCAGGCGACGGCCGAGGCCAAGCCGCTCCAGCTCGTGGAGGCGCTCTTCGATGTAGTTCATCCCTTATCCCTTCTTCTCTGGGCTCGTCAATCTCCCCAGCCGGCAACGACCGGGGACGCCCCCGGGGGCGCCGTCTTCGAAGGTTGATCGACGCCCGCACCCCACCCGGCCGGTGCGCGGTTCGCGGCGCCGTCCGGCCGCGGGGGGACCTTGCGCTTGGCCTTGAAGCGAAGCTGAGAAGAGGGATCCCACAGGCGCACGTTCAGTCCCCCGCCGCCGTCATCCCGCGCTGCGCCGTCATCCTCTGCCGCACGTGTGGCCCGTCCGGGGCCCCGCGTCCGTCCGGCTCCGTCGAGGAGCTCCTCCACGACATCCGGCGTCTGCCCCGACAGCCACCCCGAGCGGTTGTCGGGACGGGGGTTGGCCGCGTTGTCGGGCTGGCGCCCCACGTTCAGTCCGTGCTCCTTGAACATCGCCCGGTCCTGCTCGGGCTCGGCGCCTAGGGTCGTCAGGAAGTTGCCCATCATCACCCCGTTCAGCCCCGCCTTGACCGCGAGCGGCTGCAACTCGCCGAGGTTCTCCACGCGCCCGCCGCACAGACGGAAGAGCGCTTCCGGCAGGATCAGGCGAAAGATCGCGATCCACTTCACCGCCTCCCACGGGTCGATCAGCTCACGGTCGCCGAACTTCGTGCCGGGGCGGGGGTTGAGCAGGTTGATGGGGACGCTCGTCGGGTCGATGGCGGCGAGCTCGAACGCCATCTCCACGCGCTGCGCGCGCGTCTCTCCGAGGTTGAGGATGCCCCCCACGCAGGTCTCGAGATCCGCCTCGCGCACCGCCTGGATGGTGCGCAGGCGCCCCTCGTAGCGCACCGTCGTGGAGACCTCGTCGTAGTAGCTGGATGCCGTCTCGACGTTGTGGTGCACGCGCTGGATCCCCGCCTCCTTGAGCGCCGCCGCACGGGCTCGGGAGATGTGCCCGACCGAGGCACACCGCTTGAGGTTGGTGTGCTCGGCCACCAGGCGGACGCCTTGCAGGTACTTCTCGAAGTCCCCCTTCGACAGCCCCTGTCCCTGGGTGACCATGCAGAAGCGGTGCGCTCCCGCCGCCTCGGCCGCGCGCGCGTGCTCGAGGACCTGCTTGGGGTCCATCAGCGCGTGCATCGGCGTCTCGGCCTCGGCGAAGCGCGACTGCGCACAGAAGCCGCAATCCTCGGCGCAGCCGCCGGACTTGGCGTTCACCAGCGAGCACATGTCGGTGGAGTCCGCGAACCGCTCCACGCGCGCCTCCCACGCTCGCTGCACGAGCGCTTCGATTCGTCCGTGATCCTCCAGCTCGCCCAGGCGCAGGGCTTCCTCGCGGGTGATCAGCGGCGGCACGACCGACACGTTATGGCGCGCGTCGGACGGCTGCGACGTTGCCGTGACGACTTTCCGCGGAGTTCCCGCTCGATCCGTGGAATTCTTGCTCGACCGCTACTCCCCGCGCCAGCGAGGAAGACGCTTCTCGGCGAACGCCCTCATCCCCTCGCGCAGATCGAGCGAGGCGAAGGAGGCGCGTCGCAGCTCGATCAGCTCCTGCGTCACCTCCGGCGGGAGCTCGCGCTCGGCGCTCAGCAGGGCCGCTATCACCCGCTTGTTGCCTCTCTGGGCGAGGGGCGCGTTTGAGGCAAGCTCGCTCGCCAGATCCAGCCCGACCGCCTCCAGCTCCGCGGCGGAGGCGGTGCGGTTGACGAGTCCCCAGGCGAGCGCGGTGTGAGCGTCGATGTAGCGACCGAGCAGGAACAGCTCGCGCGTGCGCGCCGCCCCGATCGTGTCGATGAAGCGGCGCAGGCCCGTGTGCGAGTAGACCAGTCCCAACTTCGCCGGGGGCATGCCCAGCTTGATGCTCTCCTCGGCGACGCGCAGATCGCAGGCCAGCGCAAGCTCGAGACCACCGCCGATCGTGTGGCCCGGGAGGACGGCGATGGTGGGATAGGGAAACGCCTCGACCGCGTCGATCGCGTCGGTGAACGGGTGCGCGACCAGGCGCTCGGCGTGCTCCTCGAACCCTTCATCGGGTATCTCCCCGATGTCATAGCCCGCCGAGAACATCCCGTGAGCGCCCGTGACCACCAGGCAGCGGGCGTCTGCCTCCAGCTCCCCGAGCGCGGCCGTGATCGCGTTGAGCAGCGGGTGGTCGAGCGCATTGTGCTTGGTCGGGTTCGAGATCGTGAGGCGCACGACGCCGCCCGTCGGCTCGTCGATCAGCAGCTTGCCGTGGGCGAGCTCGACGTGGGCCCTTGGGTGGCACGGGTTACTCCAGGACTACGAGCGTGTCGCCCTCGCTCACGGCCTGGCCCTCCTCGCAAAGGATCTCCGCGACCGTTCCCGGGTCTTCGGCCTCGACCGGCATCTCCATCTTCATCGACTCGAGGATCGCGACCGTGTCGCCCTCCTCGATTCGGTCTCCGACCGCGCACTCTATCTTCCACACCGTGCCGGTGATATGGGCCTGCACCTCAGCCAAGCGAACCTCCAAAGTTGATCGATCCGGGACAATAGCTCCCGCCGCCGATCGACCCGTGTCCAGCTACGCTCCGACCCCGTGATCCTCGCGATCGACCAGGGCACCACCGCCACGACCTGCTACGTGTTCGATGAGCGTGCCGAGCCGATCGGACGCGCCCGGCGCGAGATCAGCCAGCACTTCCCGCGGCCCGGCTGGGTAGAGCACGACGCCGACGAGATCTGGACGCTCACGCAGGCGGTTGCCGGGGAGGCGCTCGCGGATGCCGGCGTTCGCGAGGGCGAGCTTCAGGGGGTGGGCATCACCAACCAGCGCGAGACCGTGTGCGTGTGGGATCCGGCCACGGGGGAGCCCCTGCACAAGGCGATCGTCTGGCAGGATCGCCGCACGGCCGCGCGCTGTGAGGAGCTGAGGGCCGCAGGGCACGAGGCGCTCGTGCGCGCGCGCACGGGCCTCGTGCTCGATCCCTACTTCTCGGCCACCAAGATGCAGTGGCTGCTCGAGCATGTCGAGGGGCTGCGCGAGCGCGCGGCGGAGGGACGGGCGCTGTTCGGCACGGTCGACTCCTGGCTGCTCTTCAAGCTCACCGGCGAGCACGTCACCGACCCCTCCAACGCTTCGCGCACGCTGCTGTACGACATCGCCGCCGGCCGCTGGGACCCTGAGCTGCTGGGCCTCTTCGGCGTGCCCGAGCGCGCGCTGCCGCGCGTCGAGGCGAGTGCCGGGATCCTCGGCGAGACCCGGCCGGGGGCGCTTCACGGCCACGCGGTCCCGGTGGCGGGGGTGGCCGGCGACCAGCAGGCGGCCCTGTTCGGGCAGGCGTGCGTGGATCCGGGCATGGGCAAGAACACATATGGAACCGGGTCGTTCGTGCTGATCAATGCCGGTTTCACCGTGCCCGAGCCCCCGCGCGGGCTGCTCGCGACGGTCGCGTGGGGTATCGGCGAATCGCGTACCTATGCGCTCGAGGCGTCGATCTTCGTCACGGGCGCCGCCGTCCAATGGCTGCGCGACGGCCTTCATATCATCGAGCGCGCCGAGGAGACAGAGACGCTCGCCGCAGCGCTCGACGGCAACGACGGGGTGTATTTCGTTCCGGCCCTCACGGGCCTCGGATCGCCGCATTGGGACCCCCACGCGCGCGGAACGATCGTGGGACTCACCAGGGGCGCGGGTCGCGAGCATCTGGCGCGTGCGACGCTCGAGGCGATCGCCTACCAGACGCTCGACGCCGTCCGTGCGATGGAGGCGGCCTCCGGGCAGCCGCTGAGCGAGCTGCGGGTGGACGGTGGGGCCTGCGCCAACGGCTGGCTGATGCAGTTCCAGGCCGACGTGCTGGGGGTTCCGGTCGTGCTGCCCGAGATCACCGAGACGACGGCGCTCGGGGCGGCCTATCTGGCGGGTGTGGGCGTGGGCTCTTGGACCGTGAGCGAGGTGGGCGACGCGTGGCGTGAGCGCACTCGCTATGAGCCGGGGATGGGCGAGGACGAGCGCGCGAGCCTGCTGGCGGGCTGGAAGGACGCGCTCGCCCGCGCACGAGGGGCTGGCTGAGGCGTGGCGTTGGGCGTCCGGGCCGATGTCTTCTGCCCTCGCCACGCGTAACTTTGCGCGGGCACCGCTGTACAGCGCTCAGATGAGCGATCTGGCCCCGATGCGCGAGCAGGTCTACGCCGACCCCCGGCCGAAGGAGCACTTCGACCGCTTCCATGAGCGCGCACGCAGGCGTGAACCGAACTGGGTATACGAGGTCACGCGGGTGATCACCTCCCTGTACGCCTACACGTTCCTTCGCGCGCGCTCCATCTCAACCGAGAAGGTCCCCGGCTCCGGGGCAGTGATCCTCGCGCCCAACCACTTCTCGTTCATGGACCACTTCCTTATGGGCTGCTACATCCGGCGCAAGGTTCGGTTCATGGCCAAGTCGCAGCTGTTCAAACCGCCGATGCAGCTCATCTACAACCACGGCGGTGTCTTCCCGGTGCGTCGCGGGGCGCGCGACGAGGAGGCGTTCATCACCGCCGAGATGATCCTCGCCAGAGGCGGGGCGATCACCATGTACTGCGAGGGTGGCCGCTCGCGCACAGGGAAAGTGTCTGAGCAGGCCAAGCGCGGGATCGGGCGCCTCGCGCTGGAGACGGGCGCGCCGGTCGTGCCCATCGCGATCCACGGCTCCTCGCGCGTCCGCAATTGGAAGCGGCTGCAGTTCCCCAAGGTCACGGTCCAGTACGGGGACCCCATGCGCTGGGAGCGGATCGAGAGCCCGACCCGCGAGCAGCAGCAGGCCGTGGCCGATGACGTTCTTGCGGAGATTCGCGGGTTGTACGCCGGTCTGGAGGAGCACGGTCGCGAGGGGATCCTCAAGCGCGTGCGCGCCGAGCGGCGGGCCGAGCGCGGAGCTCGGCGGACGGCTCCGGCTTGAGGCCTCGGGCCGGCGGCGCCGCAGACTGAGGGGCGCAGGCGAGTGTCGGGTGGAACGTCGGGAACGTCCCGTAGCGTTCGTGGTGGGTGCACGGGAACCGAGGCTGGAGAGACGAGATGAGCGCATCAATCGACGTTGGCGCGGTGATACGCCGGGTGTTCGCCATCTATGTCGAGGAGGCATCGGTGCTCATGCCCGCTGCGGCAGCGGTATTCGTCATTACCGGGATCCTCAGCGAGTTGCTCGTCGCGGCCGGTCCCGGGACGGCGCTGCTCGCTGAGGCCTTGAGCCTCGTGGCGGGGATCCTGTTCACGGGCATGGTCGTCGAGCTCGTCGCCGACGTTCAGGACGGCCGGCGCGACGCCACCGTGGGCCAGCTGCTGAAGGCCGTCGCGCCGGTGCTGGGCCAGCTCGTCCTCGTGGGCATCGTCGTCGGCGTGGGCGTCGTGATCGGCTTCATCCTGATCGTCATTCCCGGCCTGATCCTGATCACGATCTGGTCGGTCGCCGCTCCCGTCGTCGTGCTTGAGCGTCCGGGCGGCCTGAGCGCGCTCGGACGCAGCCGGGAGCTCGTGCGCGGCAACGGCTGGCAGGTGTTCGGGGTGATCGTCGTACTCGACATCCTCGTCCTCATCCTTGCCTTCGCGATCGAGACAGCCGCCGATTCAGCTGGAACGGGGGCGGGGATCGTCGTCGATGTGATCGTCGGCATCCTGGCCGCGCCGCTCTCGGCCCTGGGGTCGGCGGTGCTCTACTTCGAACTGGGCGGCGCACGCGCGGGCGACGCCGCCGCGGGCGCCGGCCCGGCAAGCACCGTCTGATCGCTTCGATTGCCTCAGCCCGACATACCGCCGAACATGCCCCCGGTGATGTGGAGCGTCTGGCCGTGGACGTAGTTGGACCAGGGGGAGCAGAGGAAGAACACGCCCCCGGCCGCCTCCTCGGGCGTGGCGGGGCGGCCCAGCGGGATCAGCATCGAGGCCATCTGGCGCATCTGCTCGGGGATGCCCAGCTGGATGCTCTCGCCGTCCTTCTCCATCTTGTTCTCATCCACCTTCGCCTGGGTCAGGCGCGTGTCGATGAAGCCGAAGGCGACGGCGTTGACGTTGATCTTGAACTGCCCCCACTCCTTGGCGAGCGTTTTCGTCAGGCCCACCACACCGGCCTTGCCCGAGGAGTAGTTGGCCTGGCCGGCGTTCCCGAACGTCCCCGAGGTGGAGGAGACGTTGACGACCTTGCGAAACACCTCGCGTCCTTCCTCGCGCTCCTTCTTGGCGGGTTCGCGCAGGTGGGGGGCCGCAGCGCGGAGCACGCGGAATGGCACCACCGTGTGGATGTCGAGCATCGCCTGGAAGTGCTCGTCGGACATCTTGTGGACCGGCGCGTCCAGCGTGTAGCCGGCGTTGTTGACGATGATGTCGATCTTCCCGAACGATTCCACCGCCTTCTGCACGAGCTCCTCGGGTACGCCCGGCTTCGTCAGGTCGCCGGCGAACACGGCTGTTTCGCCCGCGATCTCCCCGGCCGCCTGCTCGGCGACGTCGCCGTCGAGGTCGTTGATGAGAACCTGCGCGCCCTGCGAGACGAGCAGCTCCGCGGTGGCGCGTCCGATCCCGCGCGCCGAGCCCGTGACGATCGCCGACTTGCCGTCGAGTACTCCCATGTCTGTTGTGTCTCCTTGTGGTCGAGGTCCGCGCAGACTATCGACTGGCGCCAAAACACGGCCCGGATGCGCCGACTCCTCGCCGACAGCCGGCCCGACGACTGGACAGCCACCCGGAGCCCGGACGGCGGTCGCCCACACCCGCACGGCGGTTAGCTCTCAGCCGGCGATGAGGACGCCGAAGTCCTGGGTGTAGATGGCCCCGCGCTGGCGGTGGGCCAGGGAGCTCGGCGGGTGGGACGAGACGCCGACGCCGGTGTTCCGGAAGCGGGCGTCGAGGATGATGGCGCGGTGCTCGGGCGAAGCCATCCAGGCCGCGACGATCGCGTGGGCGGTGGCGTGCCAGAGCGTTCCCCAGCCGATGTTCTCACCGACTTCGTAGCCGATCTGCGAGCTGTAGATGTAGCCGGACGCGCGCATGCGGCTGAGCGGGGTTTCGCCTCGCGGTCCGACGTGTTCGAAGTAGTCTTCGAAGGCCATGCTCTCGGTGTGGGCCTGGGCGGCCTGCTGGAGTCGAGCGTCGGCGGCGAGTGCTCTCTCGCCGTGATCGGTCCTTTCCCGGTTGACCAGGCAGAGGACGGCGGCGCGGATGCGGTTGAGGTCCGCCCCGTTGGGCGCGAGGGCCGTGCCGGGGCAGGGGCCCCCGGTGGCGGCGGGCGCGGCAGGCGACCGGTGCGCCGAGCGTGGGCGAGGTGGGACCCGCGACGCACAGGCACAGCGCAGAGGAGAGCAGCTAGGGGAAGGAGGCGCTGAGGAACCACCCTCCTGATATCGGCGTGGAGGATCGCGGCCATGAGCCCGCGCGGGCAGACCGGACAGCTTTGGAAGAGCGGGGTCCTCGAGCTCTAAAACGGGTCCTCGAGATCTAGAACGGGTCCTCGGGCTCTACAGCCCGAGGACCCGCCCGAGGATCTCCCGCATGATCTCGTCGCTGCCCCCGCCGATCGGCCCGAGGCGTGCGTCCCGGGCGGCGCGCTCGGCCCAGTACTCGCGCATGTAGCCGGCGCCGCCGTGGATCTGCAGGCACGCGTCCATCAGCTCGAAGGAGGCCCGCTGGGTGAGCAGCTTGGCCATCGTGATCTCCTTCACGGGCTCCTCGCCGGCGACGAATCGGCGCAGCGCGTCGTAGGTCACGCAGCGGCAGGTGTGGGCGGAGGTGGCGAGATCGACGAGCTTGTGGCGGATCGCCTGGTGGCCTGAGAGCGGGCGGCCGAAGGCTTGGCGCTCGCGCGCGAAGGCGGCGGTGCGCTCCCATGCGATATGCATCGAGCCGACGGCCCCGAGCGCCATCGCCAGGCGCTCCCACTGAAAGTTGGCCATGATCAGCGCGAAGCCCTCGTGCAGGCCGCCGAGGAGGTTCTCCTCTGCGACGAACACGTCATCCAAGCTGATCGTGGCGGTGTCCGAAGCCTGCCATCCGAGCTTCTCGAGCTTCGAGGAGCTGACCCCCTCACCACGATCGATGATCAGGAAGGAGATGCCGTGATGGCCTCCCTCCGGGGTGGTCCTCACGGCGGTGACGATGAAGTGCGCGCGGACGCCGTTGGTGATGTAGGTCTTCTCGCCATTGACCAACCAACCTCCCTCGACGGGCTCGGCACGCGTGCGCAGCGCGGCGACGTCCGAGCCGGTACCCGGCTCGGTGATCGCAAGCGCGCCGATCTTCTCCCCGCGGATCGCCGGGATCAGATAGCGCTGCTTCTGATCCTCTGAGCCGAACCTCCAGATCGGCGGCGTGGCGATGTTCACGTGTGCGCCTATGCCAGCGGCGGTGCCGCCCGAGCCGGCGCGGGCGAGCTCCTCGATGAACACTGCCTCGTGCAGGTAGTCGCCACCCTGCCCGCCATACTCGGTCGGGTACTTGAGCCCGAGCAGACCCTGGGCGGCGAGCCTTCCGAACACCTCCTGGGGAAACCACTCCTCGTCCTCCCACTGCTCCGCGTGCGGCATCAGCTCGCGCTCGATGAAGCCGCGGATCGAAGCCCGCAGCTCCTCGTGCTCCTCGGTGAAGGGTGGGGTGGGAGGCAATTCCGCGCGTTCCCCGCGCGAGGGCCGGTGTCGCCGGCCACCGCGCTGGTAGGACGGGCCCCGGCCTTAGAGGCCGTAGGAGCGGCCGATCACCTCGAGCATGATCTCGTCGGTACCTGCCCCGATGCGGTTCAGGCGCATGTCGCGCCAGACGCGCTCGACGTTGTACTCCTTCATGTAGCCGGCACCGCCGTGGATCTGGATGCACTCGTCGGCGACTTCGCACGCCACCCGGGCCGAGTGCAGCTTGGCCATTGAGATCTCCCGCACCGGGTACTCGCCGTTGGCGAAGCGCCACGCCGTCACGTAGACCAGCTGGCGGGCGGTCTCGATCTTGGTGGCCATCTCGGCGAACTTGTGGCGGATCACCTGGAAGTGACCGATGGCTTTGCCGAAGGCTTCGCGCTCCTTGGCGTATGCGAGCGTTCGGTCAAAGCATTTCTGTGCCCCCGCCACGCTGCCCGCTGCGCCGATCATGCGCTCGCCCTGAAGCTCCCACATGATGTGGTAGAAGCCCTTGCCCTCCTCGCCGAGCATCGCCGAGGCGGGGACGCGCACGTCCTGGAAGGCGAGCAGCGCCGTGTCCGAGGCGTGCATGCCCATCTTGCGGAGCTTCTTCTCACGGATCACCCCGGGAGCGTCCATCGGGACGAGAAACAGGCTGAAGCCGTCATAGCCCGCATCGGGGTTGGTCTTCGTGACCAGCACGATCACGTCGGCGCGATGGCCGTTGGTGATGTAGGTCTTCGAGCCGTTGATCACGAAGTCATCGCCGTCGCGCACGGCCCGTGTCTTGATGCCAGCGACATCCGAGCCGGCGTCGGGCTCGGTGATGCCGAGGCAGAGGATCTTCTCGCCCTTGATCGCCGGGACCACCCACTCCTGCTTCTGCTCCTCGGTTCCAAACGCGAGGATCGGAGGCATCGCCATGTCGGTCTGCACCGCGATTCCCATCGCCAGGCCGCCACAATCCGCGTTGCTGATCGCCTCGGCCAGAACCATCGCGCTGAAGTAGTCCCCGCCCTGCCCCCCGTAGGCCTCGGGCTTGTCCAGGCCGAGGAAGCCGAGCTCGCCCATGCGCCGGAAGACCGAGTCGGGGAATGTCGTCTCCTCCCACTCCTCCGCGTGAGGCGCGAGCTCTTTGATCGCGAAGCTCGTGATCGACTCGCGCAACTGTTCGTGCTCGTCGGTGAAGATGAAGTGCTTGCGGTTGGCCTTGAAGTCGGGCTTCAGGACGCTCTCGGCGGTGGCGGCCATGTCGGGGGTCTCCTTGTTGTCGCGGGTCGCGGCCGGCGCGCGCCGCCAGGCCGTCGGCTCCGCTCGACTCCGGGTGGTGATGCGCCGCATCGCAATGCCCTCCGGAAGCTATCGCACGAGGATGGCAAAGTAAATAGTAGAGCTGCTTACTTCTTGCCAGCACAGATGCAGTTAGGATGGGCACGTGGCCACAGACCCAGTCCTGTACGAGGTCGGCGAGGCGGGCGTCGCGACGATCACGCTGAATGACCCCGATACGCGCAACGCGCTGTCCCCGGAGCTGCTCGGCGGCCTGGTCGAGGCCTTCGAGCGCGCCCGCGACGAGCAGGCGGTCCGCTGCGTGATCCTCGCGTCCTCGCACGAGAAGACCTTCTCCTCCGGCGCCAACCTCGGAGGCTTCGCGACGGAGACGCCGCTCGTCGAGAAGCACTTCGCCTCCGAGCGGTTCGTGGAGCTGTTCAAGCTGATCGGCGAGCTCGGCAAGCCGACGGTTTGCGCCGTGCGGGGGCACGTGCTCGCCGGTGCGCTGGGGATCGCCCTGGCCTGCGATCTGATCGTCGCCGCTGAGGAGGCCACGTTCGGCACGCCCGAGATCAACGTGGGGACGTTCCCGTTCATGATCATGGCCCTCATCTACCGGAACGTCCCCCGCAAGAAGGCCAACGAGCTGCTGCTGTTGGGTGAGCGCTGGAGTGCCCAGGAGGCGCTCGCCGCGGGCATCGTCAACCGCGTCGTGAGCTGGGACGAGCTCGACGCGGCGGTCTCCGAGTGGGCGGGCAGGCTCGCGGGGAGGTCCCCCGTGATCATGCACCTCGGCAAGGAGGCGATGCGCCGCCAGATGGACATGCCCTTCGACGACGCCCTGGACTACCTTCGTGCCCAGCTGAGCCTGGCGCTGTCCACCGAGGACATCGTCGAGGGCGTTAGCGCGTTCTTCGAGAAGCGCGACCCGAAATGGAAGGGCCGCTGATGGGCACGGTCCCGCCGATGGGCACGGTCCCGCCGATGGGCACAGTTCCGCCGATGGGAACGGCTCCGCCGATGGGCACAGCCCCGCCGATGGGAACGGCTCCGCCGATCCGAACAGGCGGATCGATGGGGAGAGGCCGCTGATGGCCGCGCGGGAGACGACCTCGATCCTGCGGCCGCTCGCGGAGGACCTCGAAGCCCGCCGCGCGCAGATCAGGCTGGGCGGGGGCGAGGAGAAGATCGCAAAGCAGCACGCCGCGGAAAAGCTCACCGCGCGCGAGCGGTTGGCGCTGCTGATCGACGAGGGCACGTTCACCGAGCTGGGCATACACGGGCGCCCACACTTCGCGCAGCGGGCGATGGACGGCAAGGAGGCGCCGGCGGACGGGGTGGTCACTGGTTACGGCAAGGTGGAAGGGCGGATGGTGGCCGTGTGCGCGTACGACTTCACCGTGATGGCGGGCTCGATGGGGATGACCGGCGAGCTGAAGGTCACGCGCCTGCGCGAGCTCGCTCTCACCAAGCGCATCCCCTTCATCTGGCTGCTCGACTCCGCGGGGGCGCGCATCCAGGAGGCGGTGGGCTCGCTGTTCGCCGGCTCCGGGCACCTGTTTCGCGAGGAGGTCGTGATGAGCGGCGTGATCCCGCAGATAGCCGCGCTGATGGGCCCGTGCGCCGCCGGCACCGCCTACATCCCCGGGCTGGCGGACTTCGTGCCGATGGTCAAGGGCCGCGGCTCGATGGCCCTGGCCGGTCCGCACCTGGTGCGGGCGGCCGTGGGCGAGGACGTGACCCAGGAGGAGTTGGGGGGCTCGCGCGTGCACTGCAGGAAGTCGGGGGTCGGCGATCTGGAGGTTGCAGACGACGAGGAGTGCATCGATGCGATCAAGCGATACCTGTCGTTCATGCCCCAGCACTGCGAGGCCCGTCCGCTGGTAGGCGCAAGCGGCGATCCGGTGCAGCGTATGGATGAGGCGCTGCTGGATGTGCTGCCGGAGTCCAACCGCAAGCCCTACGACATGTATGAGGTGATCGGCCGGATCTCAGACGATGGCTTCTACTTCGACATGAAGCCCCAGTGGGCGAAGACGATCATCACATGCTTCGCGCGCTTCGGCGGGCGTCCGGCGGGGATCGTCGCCAACCAGCCCAAGCACCTGGGGGGCATCCTCGACAACGACTCGGCCGACAAGGCGGCGCGCTTCGTGAACCTTTGCAACGCGTTCGGGATCCCCCTGGTGTTCCTCATGGATGTCCCCGGGTTCATGGTCGGGAGCAAGGTGGAGGCCGAGGGGATCATCAGGCACGGGGCGAAGATGCTCTACGCGGTGGCGAACGCGACGGTTCCGAAGATCACGGTGATCACGCGCAAGGCCTACGGCGCGGGCTACTACGTGATGAACGGACGCGCGTATGAGCCGGATCTGATCGTGGCCTGGCCGAGCGCCGAGATCAGCGTGATGGGCGCGGAGGGGGCGGTGGAGATCGTGATGCGCAAACAGGTGGAGGAAGCGGAGGACCCGGAGGCCAAGAAGGCCGAGCTGATCGCGGCCTACCGGGAGATCATCGACGTGTACATCGCCGCCGGCAACGACATGATCGACGACGTGATCGACCCGCGGGAGACGCGCCCGACGATCTGCAGAGCACTCGAGATGGCCGAGGGCAAGCGCGTCGAGCGGCCGTGGAAGCGCCACGGAGTGGTCCCGGTATGAGTATCGAGGACCCGGTCGTGATCACGTGCTCGATCTCCGGGGCGATCGCCAATCGCGAGCAGTGCCCGGCCATTCCCTACACGCCCTCGGAGTACGCTGCCGAGGCGCGGCGGATCGTGGACGAGGGCGGGGTGATGATCCACATTCACGCGCGCACCCCGGACGGCACGCCGAGCTATGAGATCGAGGACTTCCAGGCGATCACCGAGGCGATCCGCGCCGAGGTCGGGGATGCGGTGATCGTCAACTACTCCACGGGCGCGATCGGCGTTCCGGTGGGCAAGCGGGTGGCCTACCTGCGCGCGTGCCGCCCGGAGGTGGCGGCCCTGAACATGGGTTCGATGAACTACGCGAAGTATTCGCGCTCGCGCAAGGACTTCGTTTTCAAGATGGTGTTCGCAAACCCGTTCGAGGAGATCGTCGAGCTGCTCGGAGCGATGAACGACCTTCACATCAAACCCGAGCACGAGTGCTTCGACCTCGGACACGTCGGAAGTCTCGCGCCGCTGATCGACATGGGGGTCCTGAAGACCCCGCTGCACGTCGACTGCGTGATGGGCGTCACCGGAGGCGTCCCGCCGACAGCACGGAACCTGGCGGCGATGGTCGAGAACATCCCGGGCGTCGGCGCCGACGGTGCCGCACGTCCCCACTGGGGGGTGATCGGGATCTCCCGTGAGCAGTGGATGCTCGTGGCGTCCGCGCTGACGCTCGGCGGTTCCATCCGGGTGGGGCTGGAGGACAACCTGTACCTGCCGAACGGCGAGATGGCGCGCTCCAACGGCGAGCTGGTCGCGAAGGCCAGGCAGATGGCCGAGGATGTGGGGCGCCGGGCGGCAACCGTGCAGGAGGCCCGCGCGATGCTCGCGATCACCCCCCGCGAGCGGGTATCGCGGTGAGCCTGCCCCTCGAGGGCATCCGCGTGCTCGACCTCTCCCGTCTTCTGCCGGGCGGGTTCTGCTCGCTGCTGCTGGCGGACTTCGGCGCGGATGTGGTGAAGGTCGAGGACACGGGCATGGGCGACTACATTCGCTGGTCGCCCCCGTTTTATGAGGGCCCGCCCGCCCTGCACGAGAGCGCGCGCTCGGCGCTGTTCCTGGCGCTCAACCGCAACAAGCGCTCGATCCGGCTGGACCTCAAGAACGCGCGCGGCCGCGAGGCGC
The DNA here is from genome assembly GCA_963709885.1 of uncultured Solirubrobacteraceae bacterium. Classification (GTDB taxonomy): domain Bacteria; phylum Actinomycetota; class Thermoleophilia; order Solirubrobacterales; family Solirubrobacteraceae; genus Palsa-744. The sequence goes on from CAVPXY010000004.1 coordinate 924,899, forward strand.
TGCTGCGGTTGGTGAGCTCCTACGACGTCGTGCTCGAGTCGTTCCGCCCGGGGGTGCTCGACCGCCTGGGCGTGGGGTATGAGCGGATGCGCGAGGAGAACCCGGGCCTTGTGTATTGCGCGATCTCGGGCTACGGCCAGGATGGTCCCAAGCGTGAGGCGTCCGGGCACGATATGAACTACCTGGGGCTGATCGGCCTGCTTGGCCTGACGGGTGAGAGCGGCGGCGAGCCGGTGCAGGCCGCTGGCCAGATCGCCGATCTGGGCGGCGGCGCGCTGATGGCGGCGTTCGGCATCATGGCCGCGCTGCGAGAGCGCGATGGAGCCCCCGCCCGCCCGCCTGGCCGCTTGGGTGGCGCGGGCTCTGAATCGCGGGGCTCGGGTGAAGGCCAGCTGGTGGACGTGTCGATGGCCGACGGCGCGCTGTCGTGGCTTGCGTTGGTGGCCGCGGGCTACTTCGCCGATGGGACCGTCCCGCGCCGGGGGGATCTGCCGCTGGCGGGGTCGCTGGTCTGCTACCGGCCATACGAGTGCGTCGACGGCTGGGTCACGCTGGGAGCTCTTGAGCCGAAGTTCTGGCAGGCCTTCTGCCGGGGCGTGGGCCGAGAGGACCTGGTGGTCTCTCAGTTCGAGCGCCCCGGCTCGCAGGTGCACGCAGAGGTGCAGGAGATCTTCAAGGGCCGCAGTCGCGCCGAGTGGGAAGCCTTCGCGCGCACGCACGACTGCTGCCTTGAGCCGGTGCTCGAGCTGGACGAGGCGCTCGACTCGGAGCTCGTGCGCGAGCGGGGGATGGCCGTTGAGATCGAGCAGCCGGGCGCCGAACGCCCCGTTCGCCAGCTCGGGGTCCCGGTCAAGCTCGGGCGCACGCCCGGCGAGCACGCGCGGCTGCCGGGTCCGGCTTTGGGTGAGCACACCGAGGCGGTGCTGCTGGCGGCGGGGTACGCCGAGGCCGAGGTGGCCGAGCTGCTCGCGACCGGCGCGGCGGCTGGGCCGGCTGGGGCCCAGCAGGGCGCCCCCTTCCGGGTGTGAACGTGGGGCGGGGAACATGAGCGCCACCGTTGCGCGCGCTGGGGATGCTTCGCTCGATCGGCCGCTTCTGAGGATGAGCGAGCTGGCCGAGCGCTCGGGTGTGAGCGCGGGAACGATCCGCTACTACCTGCGCGAAGGGCTGCTCGGCGAGGGGGAGGACATCGTCCGCACTAGTCGCAACATGGCCTACTACCCGCCGGGTTACGTGCAGCGGATCGAGCTGATCAAGCGCCTGCAGGAGGAGCGGTTCATGCCCCTGCGCGTGATCAAGAGGGCGCTCGAGGACGACCCCGAGCGCCTGCGCGCGCTGATCGAGCTCGAGGACCGCATCCTCGAGCGGGCGCTCCAGAGCGCGGAGGAGCGCAGCCGGGTATCGATGAAGGCGGTGCGCGAGCGCTATGAGATCCCGCGCAACGTTCTGCAACGACTCGTGGAGATAGGCGTGCTCACGCCAAGTCGCGGTGGCTACGACCAGGACGACGTCAAGATCATCGAGGCGATCGCGAACTTCCGCGCGGGCGGCTATGACGAGGCGCTGGGGTTCACGGTGTACGACACGCTGCGCTACCGCAAGGCGTTGGAGCCGCTCGTACGCGAGGAGGTGCACGCACTGCTCGGCCGACTGGCGGGCGAGGTCGAGGTCGAGCGCGCGATGGAGATCATCGCGGCAGGAGTCGAGCCGCTGCGGGAGCTGCTCGGGGCTATGCACTCCAAGCTGCTCCTGGCGGAGCTGCGCAACCAGCGCGCACGTGCCGGCTAGAACTACCAGCGAGCGCGGTGATGCTCGGCGACCCCGAGGCCGTGGGCGAGTGCGATCTGGCCGGGGAGGGTCCCCGAGAAGGTGCCGAAGGGCGCTCGGTAGTCGCTCTCGAAGATCAGCAGGTTCTCTCTGCGACGGCGCTCTGCCTCGGCGCTGAACCGCAGCTCTGAGGAGTCCTCGCAGGTGATTCTTGAGAGGTCCGAGGCGAAGGTCACGGGCGGCGCCTCGTGCGGCTCGCCGGCCACCCAGACCGCCCGCTCTGACCCCTGCGGTGGATCGTTGACGCCCGCCACCAGGTTCCACGCGAGCGCCACCCCGTCGGGGCTCTCGCCGACCCCGGCGCTCCAGCGCCACTCGGTGCGCCGGGCGTGGTAGCCAGCCGTGTCGTCGATCACGGCCAGCGCCTCTATCTCCCTCGGCCGTCCGCCGTCGAGCGCGAGCGTACCGCGAGCGGGGATGCCCGCCTGCTTGCGTGTCCACACCTCCTGACGCCCGTGCGGGCAGAGGGCTTCGATGCCGGCGTTTTCGTGCAGGCGGAGATCGAGCAGGACTCCATCCTCGCGCACGCGCACGCGTCCGGGTTCCTGCGTTGGACGTCCACCGTGCGTTGGACGTCCACCGCTCGTCCGGGCTCGCCCGCGGATGAGCTCGATGGCTCCGTGTCGTGGCAACAGCCGCGTGCGCTCCCGAAGTTGGCGCTCGGCGCGCGAGAAGATCGCCCAGAAGCCCTGTCGGGCCGGTCCCACCTGGACGAGCGCGGCACACGCCATCAGCTCCTCGCAGAAGACGCCCACATAGCGCCAGCGCTTCAACGGACGCCCGCCGCGAAACAGGCTCATGCGAGCGTCAGCCGCCGCCCCCAAGGGCGCCGCCCCGGCAGCGGCGGTCGTTATGCTTGAAGATGTTGACTGACCAGTCAATCTACTCTCTGGGTGGAACATGGTGGGAGCTGCGGGCGTCGTGCCCGCAGGGGAGGATGGGCTCTTGAGGGTCGCCGCAGTACAGCTCAACTCCATCGCCGATCCGGCGGCGAACCTGGCCGTGGCCGACCGCCTCACGCGCGCCGCCGCGGCCGACGGCGCACGGCTGATCGTACTCCCCGAGAAGTGGACGGCGATCGGTTCAGATGTTCAGCTCCGTGCCGCTGCCGAGACGCTCGAGGGGCCATCGATCGCATGGGCCCGCGCGACGGCGCGAGAGCTGGGGGTGGATCTGGTGGCGGGGTCGATCCTCGAGCGCGTGGGCGGGCGGGAGAAGCTGGCGAACACCTCGGTGCACGTTGACCCTCAGGGTGAGGTCAAGGCGGTGTATCGCAAGGTGCACATGTTCGACGTCGAAATCGACGGCACGGCCTATCGCGAGTCAGAGCTCGAGGAGCCCGGCGAGGAGATCGTCCTCTCGCAGACCGCCGACGGCGTCGATCTTGGCCTCTCCATCTGCTACGACCTGCGCTTCCCCGAGCTCTACCGGATCCTCGCTGTGCGGGGGGCTCGGGTGATGACGCTGCCGGCGGCGTTCACGCTGCCGACGACCCGCGACCACTGGGAGCCGCTTCTGAGGGCGCGCGCGATCGAGAACCAGACGTTCGTCGTCGCGGCCAACCAGGTGGGCCCCCATCCCGGTGCTCATCACTCCGGCGGGCGCTCGATGATCGTCGACCCCTGGGGGTTGGTGCTCGCGCAGGCCTCCGACCGCGTGTGCCACATTCTCGCCGACCTCGACCTGGAGCGCCAGAACGAGATTCGCACTCGCCTCCCGGCGCTGTCGAACCGCCGCTCGGACGTCTATCGCTGGCCCGAGGAGGTGCGCGCGTGAGCGCCGGCCGATCTGCCGTCAGTCGGGCCCAGGCTCAGGCTGACAAGCGCCGGATGATCCTGAACGCGGCCGTCCGGGTGTTCGCCCGCCAGGGCTTCCATGCCTGCCGTGTGTCTGACATCGCAGACGAGGCTGGGGTGGCCTACGGCCTGGTCTACCACTACTTCGCTTCCAAGGAGGAGGTGCTCGACACGCTCTTCCTGGAGCGCTGGAACGTGATGCTCGAGATGATCCGTGAGGTCGACGCCCGGCCCATCCCGGCGCGGGAGAAGCTTCAGGAGATCGTGTCGTTCATCGTTGAGAGCTACCGCCACGACCCGGACATGATGAAGGTGATCATCGTCGAGGTGACGCGCGCCGCGAACTCGTTCGGGCGGACCCACCTGGGCGAGATCCGCGCCGCCTACGACCTGATCGGAGAGATCATCACCAAGGCTCAGGCCGACGGAGTGTTCAAGCCAGAGATCGAACCGCGCTTCGCGGCGATGGCGTTCTACGGCGTGATCGAGCAGGTGCTCACGGGTTGGATCTTCGGATTGCTGCCGCAGGACGAGGAGCACTTCGAGTCGGCGAAGTGGCTGGTCCTTGAGACCGTCTGCGGTGGCCTGGAGGAGACCGCCGTCGGGGAGACGAATAGACTGGCGCGATGATCGAGAATGACATTGTCAAGCGGATGATGTGGGCGGGTCTGTTGGCGGGGGTCAGCGCGTTGTCGGGCATCCTCGCCCAGCGCGTCGCAGGGCAGGTGTGGAGGCGCGTGTTCGGCGAGGAGCCGCCGGAGTGAGCGAGCCCCCGCGACCGCCCTCGGGCGACCGATCGGAGATCGGCCAGCGCCCCGAGCATCCGCAGAACATCGCGACGACGATCGCCGAGGTCTCCGAACGCGCCACGCTGTTGATACGCGAGGAGGTGGAGCTGGCCAAGGCGGAGGTCGCCGAAAAGGCGATCAAGCTCGCCAGGGGCGCGGTGGTCGGGGTGGCCGCCGGTGTGTTCTTCCTGACCGCGCTCATATTCGTGCTGGTGGGGTGCGCCTGGCTGCTCTACTACCTCCTGCCGGGGACCGATTTCACGTTCTTCTGGGGCTTCTTTGCGATGGCGGTGATCCTCGTCGTGCTGGGCGCAATCGCCGGTCTGATCGCCGCCCGGGTGGTCAAAAAGAGCGCACCGCCGACGCCGAACATGGCGATCGAGGAGGCGCGCAAGATCCGCGAGACGGTGAGCGCGGGCGCTGGCGCGGACACCGGTCCTGAGGCAGCGCGCACCCCGCATCCGCTCGCAGTCTCAAACCCTCCCTCGGAGGTGCAGAGCTAGATGGCGCAGCGCTCGCCGGCTGAGATTCGCGACTCGATCGAGAGCAACCGCACCGAGCTTGCGGTCTCGGTTGAGCGCCTGCGCTCAGAGGTCGCCTACGTGACCGATTGGCGGGGACACCTCGAGCGCCACCGCGGCGAAGTGCTCGTCGGGGCGGCGGTGGTGGGTCTTCTGATCGGCGCTCGGATGTTGCGGCGCCGGCGCCGTCGTTGATCAGCTCAGCAGCGCGCGCGGCACCCCCCCGACCCCGATCAGCCCCGGGCCGGTGTATGTGCCGATCACCGGGCCGACCTCGGAGGCGAAGAGGGGCTCGGAATCAAAGACCTCCCGGCAGCGCTCGATCAGGTGCTCCGCCTGCTCCGGCGCCTGGATGTGCTGCACCACCCAGCCGTCTGACCCGCTGTCGTTGAGCTCGCGCGCGTACTCGACCATACGCTCGAAGGCCCGCCCGGCGGTGCGCACGCGCTCGACGGGAACGATCTCCTGCTCGAGCGACAGGATCGGCTTGATCTTCAGCGTGCCGCCCAGCCAGGCCCGGGCCTTGCCGACCCGTCCGCCGCGCCTGAGGTACTCCAGGGTGTCGAGGCAGAACCATATCCTCACTGCCGCGCGCGCCTCGCGGGCGTGGGCGACGACGGCGTCCTTGCCGGCACCAGCGCGGGCGGCGGCGCACGCCGCGAGGGCCACCATGCCCAGCCCGCCGCAGGCGGTCTCGGAGTCCACGACCTCGACCCGGTCGCCGAGGCCCCGCTCCGAGAGCAGCCCGTGCGCCTGGCGAGCGGCCTCGCAGGTGCCCGAGATGCCACCGGCCAGGTGGATCGACACGACGTCCTGACCCTTGTCGATCAGTGGCTCCCACGCGGTGAGGAAGTCGCCGATCGAGGGTTGGGACGTGCTCGGTAGCTCGGGATCTTTGCCCAGGCGCTCGTAGAACGGGTCGAAGCCATCCATCTCGAGCTCGCGCTCGGGCTCTGCCCCCCGCCAACCCACGTACAGGCTCACCTGATGAATGCCTTCGCGCTCCGCGAGCGAGCGCGGAAGGTAGTGCGTGCTGTCGGTGGCGACCGCGACGGGGTGCATGCGCCGCGGGACGCTACAGCAACGCCTTAGGGCAACGCCTGCGCGAGCTCCCCCGACTCGTACATCTCGCACACGATGTCACAGCCCCCGATCAGCTCGCCGTTCGAGAACAGCTGGGGGATCGTCGGCCAGTTCGAGATCGCGGTGAGCTCTTGGCGGATGCGGGGGTCGGGCAGGACGTCGACGGCGGCGAACGGTGCCTCGAGCGCTTCAAGGACGGCAACGGTGCGCGCGGAGAAGCCGCAGGCAGGGGCCTCGGGGGTGCCCTTCATGAACAGGATCACCTTGTGCTCCTCGATGGCCTCCGCGATCGCGTCGCGGATGGGGTTGGACTCGCCCGTGCGGGCATGAACCTCCTCGGCGTGGCTGGGCTCGCTGCTGGACATCGGGAGGTCACGGACGGGGCTGGGCTTGCTGGCGGACATGGGAAGCTCCTAGCTCATTGAGTGGGGGTCTTCGAAGGCGTCTGGGTTTTCAGCGACAGCGCGTGGATGGCGCCGCCGATCTCCGCGCCGAACACGCCGTAGACGAGACGGTGCTGTTCGATGCGGGTGCGCCCCTGAAAGGCGGGCGCGGTGACCGTCGCGCGGAAGTGGTCGCCGCCGCCGGTGTAGTCCTCGACGTCGGCATGCGCCCCCGGGATCGAGGCCTCGATACGCTGCTTTATGTACTCGGGAGACGGCATTTCCAGGTCCAGCTTAGCCGCTATACTTTGGAAAGCGATGATCACGATCAGCGACAAGGGTGCCGAGAAGGTTCGCGAGTTCCTAGACGCCCAGCAGGCCGATGTGAGCATGGCTGGCCTGCGCGTGGGCGTGCGCGGCGGCGGCTGCTCGGGCTTTCAGTACCAGCTTGCCTTCGATGAGCAGCGCGACCAGGACGCCGTGTTCGAGAGCCACGGCCTGAAGCTGCTCGTGGACCGGGAGAGCCTGCCGTTCGTGAGCGGCTCGACGATCGACTACGAGGAGAGCCTCCAGGGCGCGGGCTTCAAGGTGAACAACCCCAACGTCGTCGCCGCCTGCGGCTGCGGCTCCTCCTTCCGGGTGGCCGAGGAGGAGCAGGTCTCGGCGGTCTAGCCGGACCCCTTCTGCAGAGGCCATCTAGCCCGGCTCGTTCTGCAAGAGGTCCTAGCCCGGCTCGTTCCGCAAGAGGTCCTAGCCCGGCTCGTTCCGCAGCGAGCGCCACAGGTACCTGCACGCGAGCGTGCGGTGCGGGCGCCACGGCGCGGCGATCTTCTCCATCGTGGCTGCATCCGGCAACGCATCCAATGCATAGGATCGCTCGATTGCCCGTCGGATGCCGAGGTCGCCGACGGGCAGCACGTCGGGGCGTTCCAGATGGAACATCAGGAACATGTGCGCGGTCCACATCCCGAGGCCCTTGACCGCCACCAGCTCGGCGATGACGTCCTCCTCGGAGAGCTCGTCCAGCCGCTCGAGCGCGAGCTCGCCCGAGAGGACGTGCTCGGCGAGCGAGCGCAGGTAGCCGACCTTCGCTCGCGACAGTCCCGCCGCGGCCCGCAGCCCTTCAGGGTCCTCGGCCAGGATCTGCGCTGGCGTGGGCGGGAGACCGGCGAAACGCTCGGTCAGACGCCCATAGATCGCGCGTGCCGCGCTCACCGACAGCTGCTGGCCGACGATCGCCCGCACCAGTGCGCCGTAGTGGTCGTCGCGCTCGGGTCGCCCGGCGCGTGGGTCGCCGAGCGGGCCCACCGCGGCGATCAGCTCCGAGAGGATTGGATCACTCGCGCGCAGACGGGCCAGGGCGCGACCCCTCGACGGCCGGCGAGGGGTCTTCGCGGGAATCCGAGCCTTACCGGCCGCGGCGTGCTTGGGCACGGCCTTCAGGCCGCCGGCAGTGCGGTCTGTAGCGCGACCGGCTCGCCGTCGAGCGCGTTGAGCGCTCGCTCCAACGACATCCTTATGCACGTGAAGCTCGGCGTGTCGCGCACCGTGTACCGCGATGCCTCGGTGGAGCGCAGGCGCTGCACGAGGTCCAGAAACGTGCCCACGTCGTCGGTGTCGAACGCCACCACGAACTCCTGATCGTCCAACCCGAACGAGTACGCCGTGTGATTGTCCACCCCGGGGTATTCCCGTCCGACCGCGATGTGTCCCTGCATGATCCGCCAGCGCTCCTCGGCGCCCAGCGCGTACCACTCGCGGGACTTCACGAACGGGTAGACGAACACGTACTTCCCCTTGAACGCACGCGGGATGGAGCGCTCCTCTTCGGAGTACTCCGAGCTCTTGCGCATCCCCAGGAACGAGTGGGGGGTGTCGGCCCACTTCATCAGCCCGCTCTGCGCCAGCACCACGTGGAACTCGTGGATGCGGTCGAGGTTCTCCGCCTCCGCCAAGAGCATCAGCTCGGCGTCCCCGCGCGTGCCGAGCAGCGAGAAGGCCTGCAGCAGGTGCCCATCGGCGAAGTCCTCGCAGGCGGCAATCAGCTCGCGCTTGTCCTGTGCGCGACGCTCTGAGTCGAGCCGGCGCCAGGCCGGATCGAGCTTCAGGAACGTGTACTTGACGAAATGGCGCGGGCCCATCTCCTCCAGAGGCTACAGTTCAGCCGTGCGGATCGCACTGCTTTCGCCGTACTCCTGGACCTACCCGGGGGGTGTCACCCGCCACATCGAGGCGCTCGCAAGCGAGTTGACCGCGAGTGGCCACGAACCGCGTATCCTCGCGCCGTTCGACCCCGACGACACGCTCTCGGCCCGCCTGCACCGCGGGGCCCGTCCCCAGAGCCGCGCGGTGCCCGAGCGGTTCGTCTCCCTCGGGCGCACCGTCGGCGTGCCCGCGAACGGAGCCGTGTCGAACATGGCGCTCACCCCGCACTCGGTCTTCGCCCTCCGCCGCGAGTTGCGCGATGGCGGCCACGACGTCCTGCACATCCACGAGCCGGTCGTCCCCGTCGTGGGCTGGGATGCGCTGCTCTGCGCCGGCGATCTTCCGCTCGTCGGCACTTTTCACACCTACTCCGAGAACGCCCTCACCAACGGGATCGCGGCGATCGCGCTCGGCGGACGGCGGCGGATGAACCGCCTGCACGTCCGCATCGCCGTCTCAGAAGCGGCCGCCTGGACGGCCCGGCGCTTCTATGGAGGGCGCTATCGCATCATTCCCAACGGCGTCCACCTCGATGACATCCGGGCCCCCTCGTACGCGCCGGCGGGCGAGGGTCTCCGCGGCGCAGACAAGGACGCTCTCCCAACCCTCCCCACCCACGATCGCTCGCTCGCGTCCGACGAGGCGCCGCGCGGAGATCGTCCGGCGCCGCTGCGGATCCTGTTCATCGGCCAGGCCGTCGAACGTAAGGGCCTGCCGATCCTGCTGCGAGCGTTCGAGGCCCTTCGCGATCACGTCCCGGCGACGCTCACGCTCGTCGGCGCGTGCCCCGAGGAGGTCGCCCACATGATGCTCGACGACCGCGGCGTGCGCGCATTGGGCAAGGTCTCCGAGCAGCGTAAGCTCTCAGAGCTCGCCCGCGCCGACCTGCTGTGCGCGCCCTCGCTGCACGGCGAGAGCTTCGGCATGATACTGACCGAGGCCTTCGCCGCCGCCACACCCGTCCTCGCCTCGGACATCCCCGGCTATCGCGACGTCGTCCGCAACGGTCTCGACGGGCTGCTCGTGCCTCCCGGCGACGCGCTCGCGCTGGCCGAGGCCCTCCGCCGCCTGGCGCTCGCTGAGCGGCTGCGGGCGCGGATGGCGGCCGCCGCACGCGAGCGCGCCGAGCGTTTCGCCTGGCCGCAGGTCGCCGCCGAGGTTCTCAACGCCTATGAGGAGGCCCGTTCAATCGGGTCCCCCTCCTCCCGGGTGGGGCGCGCGGCAGTGCGACGCGGCCTCGCCCCCGCCGATCTGCTTCCACGGATCCCCGCCCAGCGCCTTGAGAGCCTCGAGACTGCTCCCGCACGCGCCACTCGTCCTCGCCGTGTCCGCGCGCTGCGCCGTCTCGCCCTCCTGGCCACTTCGCTCGTCGGCGGCGGTCTCGCGGTCCTCGCCCTGCAGCGCGTCGGCTTCGCCCGCGTCGCCGCCTCCCTTCTCGCGTCAAAGCCTGGCCTCGTCGCCGCGGGGCTCGGCCTGATGTGCGCCTCCATGTTCGTCCGTGCGCTGTCCTGGCATGCGATCCTTCTCGCCGCCCCCACCTGGCGACGCGCCAAACGGCGCGACGCGATGCAGGGCACCTTCATCGGCGTTCTGATGTCCTCGACGCTTCCCGCCCGCCTGGGGGAGACCTCGCGTGCGTTGATCGTCGCCCGCCGCCTCGGACGCGCCCGCGAGACGCTGCCGGTTGTGCTCGGCACGATGGTCTCTCAGACGCTGCTCAACCTGCTCGCCCTTGCCATCCTCGGCGGTGTCACGCTATCGAGCGTCAGCGTCCTCGACGGCCACGGCGACCGGGCACTGCTGCCGGCCGTCGTCCTTGCACCGCTCGCCGCGTTCCTAGCTGTAGCGCTCGCACCGACGCTCGTGGCGCCCGCCGTCCGCCGATCGACGATCGGCGGACGGCGGGCGCAGCGCCTGCAGCTGTTGTTGACCGGGTTGCGCCGCTCGCTGCTGCGCCTGCGCGACGGTTTGAGCGTATTTCGCCAACCCCGCCGCGCCGCCGTGGCAACCGCGGCTCAACTCGCCGCGTGGACGATGCAGTGGCTGGCCTGCTGGCTGCTTCTGATGGCGCTCGGCCTCGACGGCCGCGATGGCCGCGTGGGCATCGGCGCCGCTGCGGCAGTGCTGTTCGCCGTCAACGTCACCGCGCTCGTTCCCGCCACCCCTGCCAACGTGGGCGTCTTCCAGGCCGCCTGCGTCGCCGTGCTCGCCGGCGCCTACCACGTCTCCACCCCCGATGCCATCGCCTACGGAATCGTCCTGCAGGCAGTCGAGGTCGCTGCCGCGCTCATCATGGGCCTGCCCGCGCTGGTCAACGAGGGCCTTTCCTGGAAGGACGTGCGGTTGCGCACCATGCACGCGACGCCTGTCAGGTTGCCGGTGCTGCCCGAGTCTCAGTACGGCGTGCTGCAGAGCGACTGAAGCGGTCCGACCCTCCCGGCAGGCGATCACGCCGGTCGAATAACTGCCCACGCTCTCTGCGGCGGCTAACAGCGGACGCCGACTCCTCACAGCGGACGGGGGCCGACGGTCCCCTCCGCTGTTTCCGGAGTCGAGCGATCGCGCCCGGCCCAGGCAGGCATCCGGGCTTGCGCGGCGTATCGATGGGCGATGACCGACGCGTGGGTCTACATGCTGCGTTGCAGCGATGGATCCCTGTACACGGGCTGGAGCACCGACCTCGCACTACGTCTCGCCCGCCACCGCGCAGGAAGGGCCAGCAGGTATACGGCCAGTCGCCTGCCCGTTGAGCTCGCGTTCGCGGTGCCCGTGGCCGATCGCACTGCGGCCCGGCGCGAGGAGGCGCGGATCAAGACGCTCGACCGAGCCGGCAAGCTCGCGCTGATCGCCGCCAGCCGGGCTCCGCTGCCCACGCCGCGGCGCGGTGTGACGGGCCGAGGCTCCCGGTAGGGCATGATGGGTGTATGTCCTCCAGCCGATCTCCCGCGCGCAGCGTCAAGATCTCGGCAGACGAGCGCACGGGCTGGTCCTCAGATCGTCCCCGTCCCGACGGAGCCCCGGCACGCCTGGCCAACATCTCGGTTCACTGTCGCGTTCTCTCACCGGCGGACCGTCTGCGCTACTCCCCCGGAAGCCTGCTCGTCGTGGTATCTGCTTCGGCGGCCGAGCGTGACAGCTTCCTGGAGCGTCTGATCGACGATCGAGCCTGCCTGCTCTCGCTCGACAAGGTGCGCGCCCTGCTGGCCGGACGCGTGGCTGCGGAGGAGGTGGAGGCACATGCGCAGGAGCTCCTCGCAGCGGCGGTGGGCAATCGCCTGCAGGGCAGGGAGACCGTCGTCCTGGGCACGGACAGCCTGCGGGCGCAGGAGCGCGAGCCCTTCCTGCGCATGGCTTCCCTGCTCAAGCGCCCCCGCCATCTGATCCTGCTGGAGACCGCCCGCGATCAGGTACGCGAGGAGGACCACGCGATGCTCAACGAGCTTCGCCGAGCCCTGGATGCGGGCGAGCTCGGCTCCGAGGGCTTTCAGACCGTCCTTCGTCTGAGCGGGGGATCGGCCGCGGCGGTCAAGCGGATCCTGTTTCGCCCCCCGCCCCGGGACGAATAGCGGGACACTAGGTCAAGGCGGGCTCGTCCTCCTCCAGCACGGCCCCCTCCGGCGGGTCGTCGTCGTCCAGGTCGCCGAACAGCGACGGATCACGGTTGGAGCCCCGTATGAGGTCATCGGGCGAGCCGTCTGCAAGCAGGCGGCCCTGGCGCGTGCCGAAGTAGATCGCCTGGGGATGGTGGGCGACGAGCGCGAGCGTCGACTGCTCGGGCTCGGGGGCATACCCGTCGGTGATGCTCATGCCGATCTGCTCCAGTCCCAGCAGCTTCTCGACCTTCAGGTGCTCTGACTGCTCGGGGACGGCCGGATAGCCCCATGAGTAGCGCCGCCCCTGGGCCGGGTCGATGCCGAGCATCTCGCGCACGCGGAAGTGAAGCCACTCGGCCAGGCCCTCGGCGGTCTGCACGCCGAGGCCGTGCACGAACAGCTGCTCGGCGAACTCTCCTTCGGCCTCGAGGCGTGCCATCAGCTCGGTGACCTCCGAGCCGACCGTCACGGCCTGCACCGCGATCACGTCGAGCTCCGCCGGCGCCTTGCCCTCGACGGCCGGCCGGAAGAAGTCCGCTAGGCAGATCCGATCGCCCTTCGGCTGGCGCGGGCACACGAACCGCGTCAGCTCGGTGGTGCGGTCCTCGGGGTCGAGCACGATGATGTCGTTGCCCAGCGAGTAGCACGGGAACAAGCCGAGCAGCGCGCGCGGGTGCAGGTAGGTCTGCTCGCGCCACATGCGCTCCAGGCGCGGGCGGAAGTTATCGCGCAGGAGCTCCTTCCATTCCTCGCCTTTGACGCCCTTGCCGCCCCAGTGCAGCTTGAACAGCACGTGCGTGTCGAGATGACGGTAGACCTCATGGAGATCCACCTCGATCTCCTCGACCCCCCAGAATGGAGGGGTGGGGATCGGTAGGTCGGTGCGGGCGGGTGAGCGGACCGAGTCGTCTGAGAGGTCCACCTCCTCGACGGGTGCATCCCCCTTCTCGCGGAACTCGCTCGCGCCCGCGCGCAGCTTCTCGAGGAGCGTCTCATGGGCGTCGGAGTCGATCAGCTGGTCCATCACCGCGAGTCCCTCGAAGGCGTCCTTGCAGTAGAACACCCCGGGCTCATACACCTCCTCGGATTGCTTCCCCCCGGGGTACAGCGCGCGGTAGCTGAACGCCCGGTTGATCGCGGCCCCCCCGATCAGTACTGGGTAGGACAACCGCTTTGAGTGAAGCTCCTGGATGCACGCGGGCATCTGCTTGGAGGTGGACACGAGCAGCGCGGACAGGCCGATCGCCGTGGCCTCGTGCTCCACGGCCGCGTCGAGGATCGTCTGGATGGGCACCTGCTTGCCGAGGTCCACCACCGTGTAGCCGTTGTTCGTCAAGATCGTGTTCACGAGCGACTTGCCGATGTCGTGCACGTCGCCGAACACCGTCGCCAGCACCACCGTTCCCTTCGTGTAGCCCTCGATCTTGTCGAGGTACTTCTCGAGCTGGGCCACAGCCCGCTTCATCACCTCGGCGGACTGGAGCACGAACGGGAGTATCAATTCGCCGGCGCCGAACTTGTCACCGACCTCCTTCATCGCCGGCAGCAGTACCCCGTTGAGGGTGGGTACCGCGCCTATCTTCTCCACGCTGCGGTCGATCCACGCCTCCACGCCATCCTTGCGCCTGCGCAGGATGTGGAAGTGAAGCGCCTCCTCGGGCTCCATCCCCTCGGTCGGGTCGGCGGCGCCTTGGGCCGCGTCCTCCTCGCCCTTGGACTCGAAGTGTGCGATGAACCGCTCAAGCGCATCCTCGCGGCGGTTGAACACGAGGTCGTCGGCCAGCACGCGCTCTGACTCTGAGATCTCCGCGTAGGGGGTGATGTGGTTGGGGTTGACCATCGCCAGGTCGAGTCCCGCGTCCACGCAGTGGTGAAGGAACACCGAGTTGAGGACGGCCCGCGCGCCCGGGGAGACGCCGAAGGAGACGTTGGACACCCCGAGCGAGGTCTTCACCGAGGGGATCTCCGCCTTGATCGCACGGATGCCCGCAATCGTCTCAACCGCCGATGGACGCCACTCCTCATCGCCGGTCGTGAGGGTGAACGTGAGGCAGTCGAAGATCAAGAGCTCGGGATCAAATCCGTGCTCCTCGCAGCACAGATCGCGGATGCGCTTGGCGATCTCCACCTTGCGGTCGGCCGTCTTTGCCATCCCGACCTCGTCGATCGTGAGGGCGATCAGCGCCGCGCCATGGGCAAGCGCGAGGGGAACGACACGGTCGAGCTTGGCGCGGCCGGCCTCGAGGTTGACCGAGTTCACGATCGCCCGACCGGGGATCTGCTCGAGCGCCCGTTCGATCACCTCAGGCTCGGTCGAGTCGACCTGTATCGGCGCGGGCTGGGTGAGCGAGACCTTCTTGGCCACCAGGCGCATCTGTTCGTCCTCGTCAGAGCGCTCGGTGAGCGCGACGCAGAGGTCGAGCACGTGCGCTCCCCCTGCGACCTGGTCCTCGGCGATCTGCACGAGGCCGTCGTAGTCCTCGGCGAGCAGCAGTTCCTTGGCCTTGCGCGAGCCCTGCGAGTTCACGCGCTCGCCCACCATCGTCGGCGCGGGCTCCTGCACCAGGGGGGTGGCGGCGATCATCGAGGAGAGGTGCGGAGCGCGCGGTACCGGACGCGGCGCGACGGTGCGCCCGCTGACCCGCTCGACGATCGCGGCGATGTGTGCAGGAGTGGTGCCGCAGCAGCCGCCCACGATTCCCACGCCGTAGCGCTCCACGAACTCCTTCAGCGCCTCTGCGAGCGGCTCGGGCTGCTCGGGAAAGATCGTCTCGCCGTCGGGCCCCTGCAGCGGGAGGCCCGCGTTGGGGATGCAGGCGACCGGCACGGGGCAGTGCTCGCCGAGGAAGCGGATCGCGTCGCGCATGTCCTCCGGTCCGGTCGAGCAGTTCAGGCCGATCACGTCGACGTCCAGCGCCTCGAGCGTCGTCAGCACCGCCGAGATGTCGGTGCCGAGCAGCATCTTGCCGCCATTCGGCAGCAGCGAGACGGAGGTGTGGATCGGCAGCGGGCGCCCGGTGCTCTCGAAGGCCGCGCGTGCACCGAACACGGCCGCCTTGACCTCGAGGATGTCCTGGGCCGTCTCGACGATCAGGAGGTCCGCTCCGCCGTCGATCAGCCCCTCGGCCTGCTCGGTGAACACCTCCACGAGCTCGGAGAAGCGAATCTGCCCAAGCGATGGGTCTTCCGAGGCCGGAAGGTATCCCGTCGGGCCGATCGACCCCGCTACGAAACGACTCTCCCCGGCGGCCTTCCGCGCGATCTGCGCCGCCTTGGTGTTGATCTCCAAGGTGTGGTCCGCGAGGCCCCACTCCGCGAGCTTGATCCTCGACGCCTGGAAGGTGTCGGTCTCGACGACCTCGGCACCGGCCTCGAGCATCGTGGAGTGCACCCCCTCGATCACATCCGGGCGGTTGAGCACGAGCGCCTCATGACACTTCCCGGCCAGGCCGCCGTAGTCCTCTGCGGTCAAGGTGTCGAACTGCTCAAGCGTGGCGCCCATGCCGCCGTCGTAGACGACGACACGCTCGGAGATGAATTTGAGGTAGTCGCGCATCTTGCTGGCAATGCTAGCGGCGGGGGTTGTTGGGCCCCCTGGCGAACGAGGCGATCGGATAGCCTTGCCCGGGCCGAGCGGGGGGCAAATGCATTACAATGCATGCATGCGCACGACCATCGAGCTTTCCGATCCCATATACAGGCGCTTGAAGTCGGTTGCTGTCCATCGTGGAATCCGTGGCTTCTCCCCGATCGTCGAGGAGGCGCTCAGCGAGTACTTCCAATCAGAGTCTGAGCGGCGGCGCAAAGATCTCGTCAGCGCGATCGCTGCGGCCGAGGGCGCCTGGAGCGAGGAGGACGCGGCGCAGTTCGAGCGTGAGCGCCAAGAAGCGTGGGCGAGTTGGCGACTGCCCCCGTCCTAGACTCAGACGTCCTGATCGACTACCTGCGTGGCGCCGGACCGGGTTGGGAGCTGGTCCGCGAGCTTTGCGCGACCCTCGCTTTCCAGATCACCGCCGTGACGTGCTTCGAGCTTGCTCTCGGCAGCGGTTACGCGCTAGAACCCGCTCCAACGGACGCGCTTCTGGCGGCGCCGTGTCTGTCGTTGAGTCGAGATGCCGCGGTGCGCGCCGGCAGCCTCCTGCGCGAGCTGCGTGCCGCCGGCGTGGGTATTGAGATACGCGATGCTATGCAGGCGGGCATCTGCCTGCAGGCGGACGTGCCGCTGGTGACGCGCAACGTTCGCCACTTCGCCAGAGTGCCCGGGCTCCACGTGGTGGAGCCGGGCGAGTGGGCGACGGCCTGAGGACCGGCCGGCGAGGCGCCGGCGGGACACGCGGCCCGACCCAGTCCTTCGGACCGTGTGCCCGCTGGGCCAGGACTACTTGATGAACAGCATCTCCGAGTACTTCGGCAGCGGCCAGAGATCGTCGGCGACCAGGCCCTCCAGGCGATCGGCGACGTCGCGGACGTCGTCCATCGCCGGTATCACCTGGTCGTGGACGTAGGCAGCCCAATTCGCCGGCGAGGAGTCGTCCTGGTTGTCCTCGAGGTTGACGTCCTCGAGCCTGAGCAGTGCGAAGTGCAGCTCCTTGACCAGCGGTTCGACCTCACCGACCAGCTCCTCGAGGCCCGCGGTGCGCAGCTCGTTGAGGTAACGCACGGACGCGGGCAGGATCTGGGTGCGGGCGATCGCCTCCGCGGTCTCGGACTCGATGTTGATCTTCACCGCGTACTGCTCCAGGAACACCTCCTCGCGGGACTCCAGCTCGCGCTTGGAGAGGACCTTGTACTTCTTGAACAGCGCCACTGTGCCCTTCTCGATGAGCCAGGGCAGCGCTTCGGTGGTCGAGCGCAGGTTGTACAGGCCACGCTTCTCGGCCTCCGCGTGCCACTCCGGCGCGTAGTTGTCGCCGTCGAAGATGATTCGCTTGTTGGCGCCGTAGCTCTCCTTGACGACTTTCGCGACAGCCTTCTCGAGGCTGCCCGCCGACCCTTTCAGGGCCGTCTTGAGCTTGTCCGCGAGGTCGTCGATCGCCTCGGCGACGATCGTGTTGAGGACCGTGTTGGGCAGCGCGAGCGACTGGCTCGAGCCGAGCGCGCGGAACTCGAACTTGTTACCCGTGAAGGCGAACGGGCTCGTGCGGTTGCGGTCGCCCCCGTGCAGCGGGAGCGGGGGCAGCACGGGCGTGCCCAGCCCGAGGAACGAGCCGGGCTTCGACTGCTGGGCCTTGCCCGACTCGATTGCTGCGAACACCTTTTCCAGCTCGGCGCCGAGGAAGATCGAGATGATCGCAGGCGGCGCCTCGTTGGCGCCGAGGCGGTGGTCCTGGCCCGGCGAGGCGATCGATGCGCGGAGCAGCGCCTGATGCTTGTTCACGGCCTGGATCACCGCGACACAGAAGAACAGGAACTGGAGGTTCTCCGAAGGGGTGTCGCCGGGGTCGAGCAGGTTCATTCCCGTGTCGGTGCCCATCGACCAGTTGTTGTGCTTGCCCGAGCCGTTCACGCCCGCGAACGGCTTCTCGTGGAGCAGGCACACCAGGCCATAGCGGCGGGCGACGTTCTGCATCACCTGCATCGTCAGCTGCTGGTGGTCAGAGCCGACATTGGAGTTCTCGAAGATCGGTGCGATCTCGTACTGGTTGGGCGCGACCTCGTTGTGGCGGGTCTTGATCGGAACGCCGAGCTTGGCGAGCTGCAGCTCGGTCTCGAGCATGCACGCCAGGATGCGCTCGGGCATCGAGCCGAAGTAGTGGTCGTCCAGCTCGTGGCCCTTCGGCGGCTTGGCGCCGAACAAGGTGCGCCCGGTTGTGAGCAGGTCGGGCCGTTCGAAGTAGTACTGCTCGTCGATGAGGAAGTACTCCTGCTCGGGTCCGACGGTCGTAAACACCCGTCGGGCGTCATCGATGCCGAGCAACTCGAGCGCGCGGATCGCCGCGCCGGACAGTGCGTCCATCGAACGCAGCAGCGGGATCTTGTGGTCCAGGGCCTCGCCCGTCCAGGACGTGAAGGCGGTTGGGATGCACAGCAGTGCGCCGTTGGGGTTCTCGAGGATGAACGCGGGGGAGGTCGGGTCCCACGCGGTGTAGCCGCGCGCCTCGAACGTGGCCCTGATGCCGCCGGTCGGAAACGAGGAGGCGTCCGGCTCGCCCTGGATCAGCTCCTTGCCGGAGAACTCCGCAATCGCTGTGCCGTCGCCGGCGGGTGCGTAGAACGAGTCATGCTTCTCGGCCGTCGAGCCCGTCAGGGGCTGGAACCAGTGGGTGTAGTGAGTCGCGCCGCGCTCCATCGCCCAGTCCTTCATCGCCTGTGCGACCGCGTCTGCCAACGAGGTGTCGAGCGCCTCGCCGTGTTCGAGCGTCCGCTGCAGCGCCCCGTAGACGTGCTTGGGCAGTCGCTGGCGCTGGAGGCTTGCGCTGAACACGTTTGACGCGAAGACCTGGTTGCCCGGGAGGGTCAGGTCGGGGGAGCCGAGCGCGCTGCCATTTGAGCTCCACTGCGCGGCTATGACGTTGTGCTGGCGGGTCCTTGGTGGCATGGGCGGGCTCGATTCCTCTCGATAGGGGTTGGGGTAGCGGGTGGGGCTAGCGCGAGCTACGATCGCTGGGGCGGAAATTGAGTGGCACTGTCGTCCTCAAGTTGGTGGTGGCCCCGCCTAGCCGTCGTATGACTGCACGAACTCCCACGGGTGCGGGCGCAGGGCGATCTCCTTGGCCTCCGCGCGCTTGTAGGAGATCCACTCCTCGATCAGATCCGCCGTGAAGACGTCGCCGTCCAGCAGGAACTGATGATCGGCCTCGAGCGCGTCCATCGCGTCGGCGAGCGACGCCGGCACGTGCCCGATCTTGGCCAGCTGTTCCTCGGGGAGGTCGAACAGGTCGGCATCGAGCGGATCGCCGGGCTCCAAGCCCCGTTTGATCCCATCGAGGCCGGCCATCAGCAGCGCCGAGAAGCCCAGGTATGGGTTCGTCAGCGGATCCGGAGGCCGGAACTCGATGCGCTTGGCCTTCGGCGAGGACAGGTACATGGGGATCCTCACTGCGGCCGAGCGGTTGCGCTGTGAGTGGACGAGGTTGACAGGCGCCTCATATCCCGGCACGAGGCGTCGGTAGCTGTTGCACGTGGGTGCGCAGAATGCCATCAGGGCTCGGCCGTGCTCGAGTATGCCCGCCACGTAGGTAAGCGCCAATCCGCTGAGCAGCGCGTAGCCGTTCTCGTCGAACATCAGCGTCGCGCCGTCCTTCCACAGCGACTGGTGCACATGCATGCCCGAGCCGTTCTCCTCGTAGATCGGCTTGGGCAGGAAGGTGGCGCTCTTGCCGGCCGCACGGGCGACGTTCTTGACGATGTACTTGTGCATCATCAGCGTGTCGGCCATCTTCAGCAGCGGCTGGAAGCGCAGGTCGATCTCGCCCTGTCCCGGGCCCCCGACCTCGTGATGGTGGAACTCGCATGACACCCCGAGTGCCTCCAGGGTCAGCACCATCAGCGCGCGCAGGTCGCCGAAGGTGTCCATCGGGGGGACCGGGAAGTAACCCTCCTGCGAGCGCGGATGGTGGCCCACATTGGGGCTCGAACGGGGATCTCCGAAGCCGGCGCCCCGGTTCCAGTACGCCTCGGCGTTGTCCACCTCGTAGTAAGCGGTGTGCGTTTTCTGATCGAATGCCACGTGGTCGAAGATGTAGAACTCGGCCTCCGGGCCGAAGAAGGCGGTATCGGCGATGCCGCTGTCAAGGAGGTGACGCTCGGCCTTCTGCGCGACGTATCGCGGATCGCGCGAGTAGGCCTCGCGCTTGATCGGGTCGATCACGTTGCAGATCAGTGACAGCGTGCGCTCGCCGTAGAAGGGGTCGATCTTCGCCGTCGTGGGGTCCGGCATCAGCAACATGTCCGACTCGGCGATCTGCTGGAAGCCGCGGATCGAGGAGCCATCGAAGCCCAACCCGTCGCTGAACGCGTCCTCCTCGAAGGCGCTGACCGAGAGGGTCATGTGCTGCCAGGTGCCGGGAACGTCGGTGAACTTGAGATCGACCATCTGCACGCCCAGCTCATCGGTCATCGAGAGCACGTCCGCTGCGCCCGGGTCGCTCTTGTCCGCGAACTTCTCGATCGTCAGGGGCTCGTCGCCCACGACGAGGTCGCGGATCGCGGTCTGCTCTGGTGTCGCGGACATGGACGGGTTAGCTCCTCCTTAGCGTGATGGGCTGACCGGGTCGCGCCGCCACGAGTGGGCTTTCAGAGCCAAACTCGCTGGCTGGGTGCCCGCGGGGCACGGAAGGCCGAATGCAATCGTAGTGCCAACCTCAATCGTAGTGCCAACCTCCTTGAAGAGCATCACCGGATGGCGAAATCGGCGGGGGGATCTTTCGACAACGGGCCAAACGATCTCCTGGGCGAGTCTTTGGGAGACACGTTCGCGCGACTCCCGCGCGAGCGCTCATGGCGCCGGTCGAGCACACACGGCGAAGCCGTGGGTCAGCTCGTGGCGTTGCGCCGCCTGCACGAACAGGCGTGGAACGATCGAACGTCAGTGAGGCAACGGATAGCGGCCGGGGACGACCTGGCCGGTGTTCGGGTCCACGTGCCGTGGCGGGGGGGCGCGGGTGATGAGGACCGTGAACTGTCCCCGCGCCGGGCCGCCGAAGGTGCCCACGGTCCGCGCCTTGCCGGCGAGGCCGGCGGCGACCGCGAAGTGGACGGTGTGCAGACCGGACTTCACCGGCGCGACCTGCCAGCGGAACGTCCGCGTGCCTCCGGGCGCGAGGGGGCCGAGCGCCCAGGTGTTCACGTATGCCGTCTGCCCGCCCCCCGGCGGGCTCACGGCCTGGCTCTCCGCGGGGCGCCTGGGAATCGCCCCGGGGCCCGCGTCGATGATCCACACCGGTCGCTGGGTGGCGGCCAGTTCGGGGAAGTTTTCGGTGTAGTAGAAGGAGTCGATCGTGACCGCGACGTTCGGCGCCGTGCGGATGCCGGCGTTGCGCACCAGCAGTTCGAGGCTGGTGGGCCGTGCGATCGACTGCACCCTCGGGAAACTCGCGCGGAGGACCTGCAGCCTGAAGGTGCCGCTCGGTTCGCCCGCGTCCTGGCGGGCGCTCCCACCGCATCCGCTTGCGAACAGGGCGCAGGCCGCCACCAGCAAGCCCCCCGTCCGCGCCGCGAGCGCGCCGCCGGCGTAGCGTGAAGCCACGCCGCGCGGGATCACCGGAAAGACAGGCCTTCCCCTCACGATCCGGGCCACGATACCAGCGGCGCTGGCGCGTGGTCACGGGCTGTGGTGGCGTGGCGTCACGGGGCGCCCGCGAGAGCCGCCGGCCGGTAGGGGAGCCGCGGGCCGGTAGTGTTGGCACACGGGGGACGCATGGCGTAAAGTTCGCAAGCACCACCGATCGCGACGGAGGAGGCCAGGGAGAATGGGTCAGAGTGCCGCCGAACGGGCGTTTCTCCCGGTCAGGCACGTGCTCGAGGAATTCGGGGACATGATGCTCCTGACCGGCAGGACGATCTCCTCGGCCCTGCGCCCGCCCTACCCGTACGGGGGGGAGCTCGTCTCCCAATTCCTGTTCACGCTGCGGCTGTGCTGGTTTCCCCTGCTCATCTCGACCGTCGCCATCAACTACGGCGCGCCCGGGATCCAGGCCGCCAACTTCCTGAACCTGATCGGGGGCCTTGACCGCTTGGGCGCATTCTTCATCGTGATCGTGGTACGCGAAATAGGGCCGTTCATCACCTCGATCGTGATCGCCGGGGTGGCCGGCACGGCGATCACCGCCGACCTCGGCGCGCGCAAGGTGCGCGAGGAGCTCGACGCGCTGCAGGTGCTGGGGGTCGACCCCGTGAAGAACCTCGTCGTCCCGCGCTTTCTGTCGCTGATGCTCGTGACAGCGCTGTTCAACGTCTATGCGGTGCTGTTCGGCCTCTTCGGCGGGATCCTCGCCGAGCTCTTGAACGGCGGGGCGCTGGGGCCGTTCTGGAACACGCTGTTTGAAAGCTCCTCGACCACCGACCTGTGGGGCTCGGAGCTGAAGGCGATGATGTTCGGGGCGATCATCTCGATCGTCTGCTGCTACAAGGGCATGAGCGCCTCCGGCGGCGCGGAGGGAGTCGGGCGCGCGGTCAACGAAGCCGTCGTGATCGCCTTCCTGGGGATCGGATCCTTCAGCTACGTCTTCACCCAGACGCTCCTTGCCACCCATCCGCAGATCCTGGTGATCCGATGAACGAACTGCTCGTGATGCCCCGCGAATGGCTCGCGGCAACGGGCGAGATGGCCCGCTTCACCGGCAAAATCGTGCGCGACGTCTGGAGCCTGCGGGTTCTGCACTTCTTCGGGGAGTCCCTGCGCCAGTCGGGCATCCTGATCATCTACTCCACGCTCTTCATCTGGAGCTTTGCGTTCATCATCGGGCTGGGCGCATGCGGGATCGAGGCCGCGTACTTCAACCAATCGATCAACGCGCCGACCTACGCGGGCGTGTACTCGGCTTGGTGCAACCTGCGCGAGGCCGTTCCCTACGTGTTCGGCTACATGATGGCCGCCAAGGTCGGCACCGGCATCGTGGCCGAGCTCGGAGCGATGCGGATCTCCGAGGAGATCGACGCGCTGGAGGTGATGGGGGTCGACTCGATGCTGTTCCTCTGCGCCACGCGCCTGTTGGCCGCCTGGATGGTGCTCCCCTTCATGTACATCGGCGCGATCGGCATCGCCTACCTGGCCTCCTACCTGGCGATCGTGGACCAGCTCGGCTACGTCTCCTCAGGTGGGTACCTGCTCGTGTTCTGGCAGTTCCAGAACCCCTTGGACTTCTTATTCAGCGTCATCAAGGGGATGACGATGGCCACGGCGATCGTGCTCGTGGCGTGCTACTACGGCTATAACGCCAGCGGCGGACCCGTGGGCGTGGGCAAGGCCACGGCGAAGTCGATGGTGCTCAACCTGATCCTGATCCACCTCATTGGCATGTTCGGCACGCAGCTGTTCTGGGGCGGCAACGCGCGGGCCCCGGTCGGGGGTTGAGCGTGAGCGAGGAGCGTTCCGCCGAGCAGCCCGCCGAGCCTGCCGCAGAGCCCGCCGCCGAGCCGGCGACCGCCGGCGTGACGCTCGAGCCCGTCCAGCGCCCAGGGGAAGAGGAGGAGGAGTTCCGCTATCACACCGGCACGATCCGCCCCTCCAAAGACGCCGACGCGATCGAGTTCATCGACGTGCACAAGTCGTTCGGGCGCAATCACGTGCTGCGTGGCCTGAGCATGGGGCTGCCGGAAAACCAGATCTCGATGATCATCGGCCCGTCGGGGACGGGCAAGTCGGTGTGCATCAAGCACATCGTCGGCCTGCTCTACCCCGACGAGGGTGATGTGCTCGTGAACGGCGTGTCGGTGCCGAGCCTGTCCGATAACGAGCTGTTTGCGATGCGCAGGAAGTTCGGCGTGCTCTTCCAGGACGGCGCGCTGTTCGGCTCGCTGACTCTGTACGACAACATCGCCTTCCCGTTGCGCCAGCACACCGAGAAGGGCGAGGACGAGATAGCCGAGATCGTCAACCGGCGAATGCGCGAGGTAGGCCTTGGGGCAGAGCGCGCGAAGATGCCCAGCGAGCTCTCCGGCGGGATGCGCAAGCGCGCGGGGTTCGCGCGCGCGCTCGTGCTCGATCCCGAGATCGTGCTGTTCGACGAGCCCGACTCGGGCCTTGACCCCGTGCGCACGGCGCTGTTGTGCGAGCTGATCAAGGAAGTCCACGCCGAGCACGGTGGGTGCTACGTGGTCATCACCCACGACATCATGAGCGCGCGTCGTGTCGCCGAGCATCTCTCGGTCCTGTGGAAGGGCCGGATCGTCGAGTCCGGCCCGGCGGAGGAGCTGTTCGCCTCGGAGAACCCGTTCGTCCGCCAGTTCCTCTCCGGTGAGTCGGCCGGCCCCCTCGGCATGGATTGACCTGGGCGTGCGCCTCGTCGCCCCCGGCTGTGTACTCGGTCGCTCGCGTGCGTAGCACGCCACGCTTCCTGCGTCCTTGCCGGGAACGACGATACGCACCCCCAGGTAGGTCCGGCTCGTCGCGCCTGACCACGGGCTTCGCCCGGGGTGCCCCGTCCTCACCAACGGCTTCGCCGTCGGTGCCGGCTCGTGTGCGGAGCACACTTGGCTCGCTGCGTCCTTGTCAGGAACGACGATCCATCCGCCGGTAGCGCCTCCCGCACCCCGGCCCACCTATTAGCCTCTCATCGTGAGCTCCGCCAACTTCCTCAGCGCCCTGGCGGGCGGGGCCGCGCGTCGTCCGCGGTTGGTGATCGCGATTGCGATCGCGCTCGGATTGGGGGGCGGGGCGCTCGCGCTCCGCCTGCGCCCGAGCGCGGCGACGAGCACGTTCGTGTCGCGCTCGAGCCCCGACTACAAAGCCACCGAGCGGTTCTATAGGGGCTTCGGGGAAGAGCCGGTGGAGGTGCTGATCAAGGGCAATCTGCAACAACTGGTGCTCAGCTCGGACCTGTACCGGCTCGTGGGATTGGAGGGATGCCTGTCGGGCAACGTCCCCGCGAGCGCGCTGCCCGAAGAGGGAGGGGTGAACGGTCCGTGCGGGCAGCTGGCGCGCGCGCGAACGGTGAAGGTGGTGTTCGGTCCCGGCACGTTCGTCAACGAGGCAGCCAACCAGATCGACGAACAGCTCACTGCCCAGACCAAGCAGGCCGAAGGCCAGGCCAAGCAGGCCGAAAGGGTCGTCTCTGCAGCGGCGCTGGCGCGCGGCCTGGGCGCCGGCGAAGCCAGGACGCTGGGCAGGCAGGCGAGCAAGATCACGATGGGACGCTTTCAGGAGTACCTGGCCACCCTCGCGCTCCAGTACGGACTCAGGGCGCGACCGAGCCTCGACGATCCCAACTTCATCTCGACGCTCGTATTCGACTCGAGCAAGCCAGCGGGCACGCCGAAGGCGCGCTTTGCCTATCTGTTCCCGAGCCCCAACGCGGCGCTTGTGTCGGTGCGGATGAAGGCCGGCGTCTCAGAAGGCGCACGGACGCGAACCATTGGGCTGATCCGCGAGGCGGTGGCGATGCCCCAGTGGGGGCTGCAGCACGGGGAGTCCTACCTGGTGACGGGCGAGCCGGTGATCGTCTCGGATCTGAACGGCTCGATCACCCACTCGATCGAGTTGCTGCTCGTGGCCGTGATGCTGGTGATGGCGGGGACCCTCGGCCTGATCTTCTCGGGGCGGCCGCGTTTCTTGCCGCTCGCCGTGGCGCTCCTCGCGACGGCTCTCACGTTCGGTGCGTTGTCGGTGGTTGGGGCGTCGCTGACGATGGCGTCGATCGCCGTGCTGCCCGTGCTGGTGGGCTTGGCGGTGGACTATGCGATCCAGTTCCAGTCGCGCGTGGAGGAGGCGTGCGCCCTCGGAGAGAGCGCGACCGACCGGCCGCTCCTGATCAGGCGCACCGCCGCCATCGGTGGTCCCACGCTCGTCACGGCCGGGGCGGCGAGCGCGGCGGCGATACTCGCGCTGGCGCTCTCGCCGGTGCCGATGGTCCGTGGCTTCGGGGTGCTGCTCGTGGTGGGCGTGGGCGTAGCGCTGCTGTGCGCGTTCACCGCGGGCGCGGCGGCCCTGGCGCTCCCCGGGCGTGCGGGCGAGGCTCGGTTCGCCCCCTGGCGATCGACGGGCGCTCCCGTGCGTGCAGCGTGGAGGGGAGCGCGCGAGCTGCTGCTCGACAATCCCGTCAATCGACTCATTCTGAGGGTCGCGCTGGGCGTCGCCGTGCGCCGGCCGGGGCGCGTGCTCGGCGTTGGACTGGCGCTGGCCGCGCTCGGCTGGGGGTTGGACACCCAGACCAAGGTGGAGACCGACATCACCAAGCTGGTACCCCAGAACCTGAGCTCGCTGCAGAGCCTGAACGCGCTCGAGCGCACGACGGGGGTGGGAGGGGAAATCGACCTGCTCGTACGCGCGCAAGACCTGGCCAGGCCGGCGACGATCGAATGGATGCGTTCGTACGAGAGCGCCATGCTCAGACGCTTCGGCTACAGCTCGGCGACGGGCTGCGCCAGGGCGCGGCTGTGTCCGGCTCTCTCGCTGACCGACCTGTTCGGAGAACAGACAGCCGCCTCCTCCAAACCGTCCAAGCTCACGCAGGCGGATGTGGGCGGTCTGCTCAGCGTGATCCCGCCGTACTTCTCCCAGGACGTGATCACCGCCGACCGGCGCGCGGCGACGCTCGCATTCGGCATTCGGTTGACGGGACTCGATCGGCAGGCGAAGCTGATCGACGAGATGCGCTCGAGCTTGCATCCTCCCGCGGGAGTCAGCGCACAGCTCGTGGGACTGTCGGTACTGGCTGCCAAGTCCGCGGGCCAGCTTGCGTCCCCGTGGAAACGCGTGCAGACGCTCATCGCGGGCCTCGCGGCGGTGGCGCTCGCGCTGCTCATCGCCTTCCGCGGAGATCGTCGCCGCGCGCTGGCGCCGCTGGCGCCGATCGTCCTGGCGACCGGCTGGTCGGCGCTGATCCTGTTCGCGGTGCGGGTGCCCCTGAACCCGATGTCGGTCACGCTGGGGGCGCTCGTGATCGCGATCTCAACCGAGTTCAGCGTGCTGCTCTCAGAGCGCCACCGCCAGGAGCGGCTGGCGGGTCACGATCCGGTGCAGGCTCTGCGGCGCAGCTACCGTCACACGGGCGCCGCGATTGCGGCCTCGGGGGTGACGGCGATCGCAGGCTTCGGCGTGCTCGCGTTCTCGGACATCAGGATGCTCCGCGACTTCGGACTGGTGACGCTGATCGATCTGAGCGCGTCGCTCGTCGGGGTTCTGGTAGCGCTGCCCGCGGCCCTGATGCTCGCCGAACGCTCCCAGCCGGTCAGGATGCGCCTCGGGTTGGGCGAGGTGGTCGGTTCTCTGGCCGCCGCCCTGGGCGCCGCTGTGCGGCGAAGGTCTGGATCGGGCCATGAGCCGGCCTGAGCGTCCGTCCGGTCCGCGGTACGACCGTTACGCGCTCCTCTTGGCGCTGCTGATATTGGTGCTGCTCGCGGTCAACACGGTGGTGAGCAAGCCGAGCGGGCTTCGGGGCATAGAACCAGGTCATAGGCTGCCGCCGTTCGCAGTGCCGCTGGCGGTGGGAGGTCTGAAGGGGGACGCGAACATCGCCACTCACGCCAACGAAGGCGCGGCGGGACGTGTGCCGGCATGCACCGTGCGCGGACCGCAGCTCCTGAACATCTGCGAGCTCTACGAACAGGGTCCGGTGGTGCTGGCATTGTTCATCGACGGGGGCTCGTGTCCGGACATCCTGAGCGACCTGCAGGCGCTCGTGCCCTCCTTTCCCGGCGTGCGGTTCGCGGCCGTCGCGATCAAAGACAATCGCGATCAGCTGCGCCGGCTGGTGCGTTCGCGGCACCTGAGCATGCCGGTCGGCATCGACCGCGATGGGGTGCTGGCGGCCCTTTACAAACTGGTGAGCTGCCCGCAGGTGACGTTCGCCTATCCGGGGGGCGTGGTGCAGAGTGCGGCGCTTGAGAGGCGCCCCACGCGCGCGACGCTGCGCGCGCGGCTGAGCGAGCTGGTGGCGGCGTCGACGGCGCGGGGATGGAGGGACGCGCCCGCGTGAGCCCGCCGGGACGGTTCGAGCCGGTGCTCGGATGGTGCGCGCGTGAGGTCGAGGAGGATCTGCCGGGGCTGCGCGTCCTGCTCGCCGACGTGCACGTCGGCGGGGGGACGCCACTCAATGCCAACTCGCCACGGGAGATCAAAGAGCGCCTGCGCGAACTGTCCAACCGGTTTCACGGCGCCCGCGCGGTGGGTGTCCGCCGGGAACCCGTTCCCGCCGCCTACCGGGTGTTCTTCCGCCATATAGGCCTCGACCCCGACATCGTGCGCACTCCGATCGAGGAAGCGGTGCTCGAGCGGATGCTGCGCGGGGGCTTTCTCTCGGAGTGCCTGCTCAACGACGTGCTGCTGATCGCGCTGGTGGACACCGGGGTGCCGGTGTGGGCGCTCGACGCCGAGTCCGTGGACGGTGCGCTGGGCATCCGCCTGAGTCGCGAGGGCGAGCGGCTCGGAACGTCCTCGGGCGCCGCCGTGCTGCCGGCCGGCCGGCTCGTGATCGCGGACGCTTCGGCGGCGCTGGCGATCCTCTTCCACCGGCTGGCTCGGCCGCATGAGCCCGTGGCGGGCACGCGCGAGCTGACGCTGTTCGCCGTCCAGGTCGCCGGCGTGCCGGCGCTGTACGTGGAGGAGGCCCTGTGGACGTGCCACGCGGCGCTCGAGCGGCCCTGAGGAGCGCTCTGACGGCGTCGCCGGCTTGCTGGATCGGCCCCCTCGGCGTACTGGTAGAATTGCCCTTCCGGCGCTAGGAGGAGAAGTTGGGCGTGACCCAGTCCGAGCAGCTAGTCATCGATCGCGGCGCTGCGGCCTACGAGCCTCTCTCCGCCGAGCCGCGAGGGCGCGATCACTCGGAGATCGCCGGGGCCGTCAGCGAGGATGATCGCGCTCGTACCGGTGAGCGCGCTGCGAGGAGCTCGTTGAGGGCGCAGGTCGCAAGGCTCGAGTGCGAGCTCTCGGCGATCGTGGCCGAAGGATTTCCGTACATCCCGGTCTCCGCGCCAAGCCCCGCACACGGGGCGATCGTCGGTCCGTGCCTACTCAGCCTGGAAGAGCTTGAGCGGTCACGCGATGAGCTGGCGGGGCGCGTCCAGGAGTTTCGTCGGCTCATGGCCGAGAAGGTCGAGCACGAGCGCCGGGCACGAGAGCTGCTGGAGGCGATGAAGCTCGAGCCGAGCCGCTACAGGTTCGTGCGTCTGCCGGTCAACGATCTCGGCCAGGGCGGCTGTGGAGTGTGGGAGGTGCGCCCGCGGCTGGGCCTGATCGGGATGCTCGCCGGGTGGTGGCAGGTCAAGCTCTCGTCAGGCTGTCCGTTACCCAGGGGGTCGCGCTCCACGCGCGACCCCGCTGAGCGGAGTTGAGCATCACCGCGAGCGCGCGCCGCTGACGGTCGGTCATCGATCCGACGGTCTTCGTCTCAGACATCGGGATCTGGACGAGGAACTTGCGGCAGCGAGTCTGGCCCCAGCGGCGCTGGCTCATCAGCAGGTCGGCGACCGCCATGCTCTGCGCCTCCCAAGGACAGTCCAGAATCACCTCGGCGACGTCGATCTCGCCGATTGCCACCGCGCGCTTGAGCTCGGCACGGGCGAGGCGGACCTTGTTTGCGCGCTCCAGGGCACGCATGTGCTGTGGACCGGTCGGGGCGGTCATCACTGTCGCGTTCATTGAGCACTCTCCCGGTTGTCGTCACGAGGCTCTCGTGGCGACAACTCCCTTCGCTTGTTTTGATGAGTAGCGCCCGCCATGGCCGTCCAAGACCCACACACGAGGGTCGCGGCTGACGGAGGATCACGCCCGGAGGGCAGTGGTTTTGGGGCGAGCCCGGACGGTCATGCAGAGCGCTTCTGGAAGCTACGCAGCGCCGGGCTTCCGGTCAACCGTGCGCCCGCGGTTCGTACGCTAGAAGCGACTTTTTTGGGTGCCGCGGAGACTTGTGACGAAATGGACATGGCACCCGGGCGGCTGCCCGGGCAGCTATCGCACTCCTGTCGGGCGCCAGTGCAGCCGCGCGCGGGCATGGGTCCGGGCCAAACTCGCGACCTCGGCGCCTGCCGCGCGGGCAGATGATGTGCCCGCCCGTCAGCTCGTCTCGGGTCCCGGCAGCGGTCCGTGCTCGGCCTCGAAGCCGCGCTTGACCTGCGCGAACACCTCAAGAGCCTGGTCGAGCGTGTCCCGGTCGTGCGTTGCCATCACGCTGGTTCTGAGCAGCGCTCCCCCCGGGGGAACCGCGGGGTGCATTGCGCAGTTGGCGAACACACCACCGTCATACAGTGCCCGCCACAACAGCGCGGCCTTCCAGTCGTCTCCGACGAGGATGGGGATGATCGGCGTGACGATCCTCTCGACGCCGGCGTCCTGGCCCGGCCCCGTTCGCACGGGCTCTGAGCCGAGCACCCTGTAGCCGAGCGCGTGCAGGCCGGCGGCGAAGTAGTGCGCGTGCTCGCTCACGGCGGCCAGCAGGCCCGGGCCCTCGGAGGAGCGGACGATTCGCAGCGCGGCCAGCGCCGCGCCAAGAGCGGCCGGGACGGCCGAGGCGGTGAACAGGAAGGCGCGGGAGGAGATACGCAGGTAGTCGATCACCGCAGCGTCTCCGGCGATGAAGCCTCCGCAGGCGGCCAGCGACTTGGAGAACGTGCCCATGCGCAGGTCGACGCGGTCCTCGACTCCCAAGAGCTCTGAGGCTCCGGCACCGCGCGCCCCGAGCACCCCGGCAGCGTGCGCCTCGTCGACCATCAGGCGCGCACCGTAGCGGAGACACAGCTCCGAGATGTCCACCAGCGGCGCCACGTCCCCCTCCATCGAGAAGACGCCGTCGACCACCACCAGCACGCCGCCGCCGTCGTCCTGGGCGCGGGTGAGCGCTCGCTCGAGCCTGTCCATGCGGTTGTGGCGGAACGGACGCATCTTGGCCCTCGAGAGCAGGACGCCGTCGAGGATCGAGGCGTGGTCGCCGGAGTCGACGATCACGGTGTCGCGGGAGTCAAGGAGGGTTCCGAGCGCACCCATGTTCGCCTGGTGCCCGGTGGTGAACACGATCGCGTCCTCGGTGTCCATCCACTCCGCCAGCTCGCGCTCCAGCTCCAGATGCAGCGGCGTGGTGCCGTTCAACAGACGCGAGCCGGTCAGCCCGGTGCCGTACCGCATCAACGCGTCGCGGGCGCCCTGCATGACCCGCTCGTCGCCCGTCAGCCCCAGGTAGTTGTTCGACGCGAGCATGATCCGCGGCTGGCCCTCCATCTCCACCACCGGCATCGCGGGCGACTCGACGGTGCGGAAGTACGGCATCAGGTCGGCCTCACGCGCCGCGCGCAGCAACTCCTCGCGCTCGTGGCCGCGGATCTTGGCGAAGACGTCGATCGAGGTGGGCATATAGGGTGGCGCGCGATGGCAGTCGAGATCCGGCCGGTAGCGTCCCGGCGCGAGCTGAGCAGGTTCATCAAGCTGCCGTGGCGGCTCTATCGTAACGAGCCCAACTGGGTGGCGCCGCTCTTGATGGACGTGAAGGCGCAGCTCGATCAACGCAAGAATCCGTTCTTCGAGCACGCCGAGGCTCAGTACTTCCTCGCCTGGCGCGATGGACGCGCCGTCGGGCGGATCAGCGCTCACATCGACCGCCACATGCAGGAGTTCCAGGGCAACGACTGGGGGCTGTGGGGCTGGTTCGAGTGCGAGAACGACCCCGAGGCCGCCCGCGGGCTCCTGGACGCGGCCGAGACGTGGCTGCGGGCGCGCGGGGCGGGCACGATGATCGGCCCGATGAGCTTTACCAGCAACGACGAGTGTGGCCTGTTGATCGAGGGCCATGAGCACCGGCCGATCATCCTCGGGCCCTGGCACCACCCCTATTATCAAACGCTGCTCGAGCGTGACATCGGCCTGTCCAAGGTGATGGACATGTGCATGTGGAGCCTCAACGTCTCCGGACGCGACAAGGTCCATCCGGCCATCTGGGAGATGGCCGAGAAGGTCGAATCAGAGCATGGGATCTGCTGTCGGAACTTCCGCAAGAAGGACCTCCAGGCAGAGGTTGGCCGCTTCCTGGAGGTCTACAACGCGGCTTGGGAGCGTAACTGGGGCTTTGTCCCGCTCACCGAGCACGAGGTGCGCACCTACGCCAAGAAGCTCAAGCCGATCCTCGATGAGAACTGGGCGATGGTCGCCGAACGGAAGGACACCGGCGAGGTGGTGGGGGCCGCGCTGACGTTGCCCGACTACAACCAAGTGCTCGCCAAGCTGCGCCCGCGTGGACGCCTGCTTCCCTTCGGCTGGTTGACGGTTCTGCGCGAGCGCCGCAAGATCGACGCGGTGTACGTGTTCGCGCTTGGCGTGAAGCCCGCCTACCGGCACACGGGCGTGGCGGCGCGCTTCTACCAGATGCACTTCGACGCCGCCGAACGCACGCCGCAGAAGGGTGGGGAGATGGGATGGATCCTTGAGGTGAACGAGCCGATGAACCGCGCGATGGAAGGGATGGGCGGGAAAATTAAGCGGCGCTATCGCGTATACGAGCGAACGCTGTAGGAGCGCCCTGCAGCTGCGCGCACAAGAAGGTCTGGGGGGATCTCTACACTTTCCTGCGTGAGCGAGCCCCTCGAGCCCGACCGATCGATGATCGACCAGCCCGGCGGTGCACGGGCGCCTGGTGCGACGACGGGCGATACCGAGGAGATCGACGCCCTCCCGGTGCTCGCGGACGGGCCGACGGTCGTGCGCGCCTATCCCCTGCCCGGTGCGCCCGCGACCTACTGGAGGGCGACGAGCATCGCCATCCCGGCCGTGCAGGCCGCCGCGGCGGCCGCGGGTGGGTTCGTGGCGGGGGCCGCCGTCGTCGGTCTGGTGCGCCGTCACCGGCATGCCTCGGCGCTCGCGACTCCTCGCCGCGTTGGGCGAAGTCTGGGCCGCGGTGTTCGGGACAAGCGTGGGGCTTCAAGAGCCGGCGAGCTGGTGCAGATCGTAGGCAGCCGCTCGCTGCTCGTGGACGTGCATCTGCTGGGTGTGCGTGACCAAGGGTCCTGAACGCCCAGGGGCCTGTCTTCGCCCCCTACGGGAGTTGGCGGGGTTGGCCGCGGCCCTATCTACGCTGTGAGCAGGTGCGGCTCGATGGGCCGCGTGACTCTCAACCGCGACTACGTTCTCTTTCGAGGAGCAGCGCGAACGTGGGACAGGCCTGGGCAGCACGCCTGGCGTGATCGAGGAGCGAAGCCTCGAGGCGCTCGCCCTCGATCAGCGGATAGCCCCACTCGTCGAGGGTGATCCGCTCCGGTAGGAGCTCGGCGCACATACCGTGAGCCTCGCAGGCGATCGGGTTCACGCGCAGGCGGTGGCTCATGAGATCGACGGCTTCTTGCGCGCTCGGCCGGCGTTCGGGCGAAGCGCCGGAAGCGGCAGCTCTCCGGGCCGCATGCATGCATCGCACCGTCCGTGCCGCGCGTGGTCGGCGAAGTCCGCGGCAAACGTCTCCACGGCACTCAAGATGAAGTTGACCGCTCCGTCGGGATGGCCGCAGGCGCCGCGCCGCTGCACGAGCGAGCCCAGGCGGGCTATGCGCTGCGTGGCCTTGGCCTGCGCGGCGCCGGCGGCGATCTCCTCGACGGTCGAGGCGAGGGCGTCCAGTCCGTGGACGCACGGCCCGCACTGACGGGAGCTCTGGCCGGCCAGCCATCGCGCGGTGCGGGCGGTCTCTGCGACCGGGCACGCGTCCTCGGAGAGCAGGAGCACGACGCCCGCTCCGAGCGAGGCCCCGTGTGGCGCCAGATGTTCGTCGGACAGGGCGAGGCCGCGGAGGAGCTCGCCGCCGACCCAGGTGCCGGCATAGCCGCCAATCAGCGCGGCGCGAACAGGAGCGGTGGTGCCACCGGCGGCGTCGATCACGGACGAGAGCGAAGCGCCATGCTCGATCTCGTACACCCCGGGATTGGCGACCGGCCCGGACAGTGTGATCAGTGCTGAACCCGGCTGGCTGGGGGTGCCGAGCTGGCGGAACCACTGGGATCCATGACGAGCGATCAGTGCGATGTGGGCCAGCGTCTCGGCGTTGTTGATGAGGGTCGGACGGCGCTTGACCCCCTGCTCAAAGGGCATTGGCGGCGTGAAGGTGGGAATGGCGGGACCGCCGTTCAGGTAGTTGACGAGGGCCGACTCCTGACCGGCGACGTAGTCGCCGGGCACGGCGGTCACGTGCACTTGCGCCCGCGCGCCGGGACGTCGAGCGCGTTCTTCGATCGCAGCGGCCATGCTCTCGATGCTCGCGGACGCCGACTCGCAGATGCATACGATCAGCTCCTCAGCGCCGACCGCCTCGGCAGCGAGCTGGCCGCCGTCGAGCACCAGGTGCGGCAGCGTCTGGGTGAGCGTGCGATCCTTCAGGCTCGCCGGCTCCCCCTCGGCGGCGTTCGCCACGACCACTCCGCGCCGCCGTGAGCTTGCGACCGCACGCAGCTTCGTGGCCGTGGGAAAGCCCGCGCCCCCGCGGCCGCGCAACCCGGCGCGCTCGATCCGCCCGATCAGCGGCGGCTCGGCGCGGCGTCTGCGGCGGGGTTCCAGCGGGAGGGGGCCGTGAACGGCCAGGTGTGTGTCGAGGCCGATCGCCCCGTGTGCGGGAATTCCCGCGAGCAGCCGGGGGAGCGCCGGGGCGGCATGTGACTCGGAGAGAGGCGCCTCGGTCATGAGCGCGGGAGAGCCGGTCATCAGGGGCTCCCGGTCGAGGCCGCCGCGGTGTGATGGTGTGGAAGCAGCGACGATGGGGTACCCGAGCGGCGCGCCCATTCCGAGCCGAGCGGGCCGCCCGGCAGCCACAACAGCAGGAACAGCGAGAAGATGCCGGCGCCCCCGAGCGCAGCTGTGCGACGGCCGAGGTTCTCGGGCCAGCCGTCGATCGCGCGAGCAAGCACGGCCGCGAGCACGACCGCCAGGCAGGCGATGCTGAGCGCGAGCAGCCACGTGCTCTTCACATCGCTGCCGGTGCCGAAGCCGTGCAGCAGCGCGATCGGCCAGCTCGCATACGTCAGCCAGTGGATCGCTCGCCAGCTCGCGTAGCCCATCCGCTGGCGCAGCAGGCTCGTGATCGTCACGGCCAGGAGCAGGTCGAAGGAGACTGCGCCCAGTCCCAGCCAGAACGGCCGATAGGAGCCCGTGAAGGGGACGAATGCGTCAACCAGCGAGATCGGGGCGAACGAGTCGAGGACCGACGTGAGGATGTGCAGCGCGAGGAAGACCATCGCCAGCAGCGAGACGCTGCGGTGGAGCGAATCCACGACGAAGCGCGGCCACCGCGGGCTGCTGAAGCGCCGCACGTCGAGCACGCCGAGCGCGATCGCGAAGGTCAGCAGCACGAGCGCCACGGCGCCCGTGGAGCGCGTCAAGTACCAGTAGATGCTCGGTCCGGCGGCGGCCAACGGCACGGTCATAGCGCATGCGCCGTCCCGTGTCGCCCGGCTGGCCACCCGCCGACGGTCATCGCGTCCTCGGTGCCCGCGAGGCGCTCGTGGTGGTCTGCGCCGTCCTGTTCGGCGGGCCAGTCGCCGACGGTCCTGACGCGACCGTCCCAGCCGACCAGGCGCGCCGGCAGGCCCATGTCAGCGAGCCATTCCGGCGCGGCGTCGGCGCGTACGAGCGCCGCCGTCGTGGCGATGTTCGCCTCGGCGCAGTCCGCGGCCGCGACGCTGACAGTTCGCCATGACGTGCGCACCGGCGCTCCCGTGCCCGGGTCGATGATGTGGTGCATGGTGTGCCCGCCGTGGCTCCAGCGCCGCACCGCCGTGCTGGAGGTCGCCAGGCCTCCGGAGCTGATGGAGACGGTCTGTCCGGGCGCGGAGGAGTCGCTGCGGTGGTCGTCGGTCACCCTGATCAACCAGCCGCTCGCGGGGGCAGGCCCGGACGTGGCGATGTCGCCGCCGAGGCTCACGAGCACGCCGCAGCCGCTAACCGCTGCCGCGGCCGCGGCCGCGCGGTCGGCGGCCCAGGCTTTGGCGGTGGCGCCCAGGTCGAGCTGGACTCCCGCGGGAATGCGGATCGTGCAAGCGCGGCGATCGAGTGTCACCGTCCGCCAGCCGGTTTGCACCCGCGCGGTGATCGCGGGTGACTCGGGCTCGCCGATGGGTGCGGCCAGCAGTCGCCAGTCGCGGTCGTATCCAGCCAGCTCGAGCGCCCTGCCGACCGTCGGGTCGACATCGCCGCCAGTGAGCTCGGCGGCGCGCAAGGCCACTTCGAGCGCTTCGATCAGCAGGGGGCTGGTAGGAACCGGCCGGCCTGCGCGTGCGTTCACACGCGAGAGCTCGGAGTCTGCTCGAAACCGGCTGCACGCGCGGTCGACCGCGTCGAGCTCGGCTTCGATCCTCGTGCGCGCGGCATGGAGCGCCCGGGGATCGGTCAACCGCAGGACGACGCTCGACCCGAGTGCCTCCCACCTGGCGGAGCCGAGCTCACCGGAGACCGGCAGGCCGGCGGGCATCTCAGGATCCTCCCGAGATGACAGGGCCTGAGGATTCTTGCGCCGGCGCCGGTTGCTGTGAGGGAGCGGTTTCGGGCGTGGGTTCCTGGCCGGCGGTTTGGGGAACGGGTTCCTGGCCGGCGGTTTGGGGAACGGTTTCCTGCGCGGGCGCCGCTTGAGTCGGAGCGGATTCCGGGGCGGCTTGCTGGGAGGGCGCGGATTCCGGCGCCGCTTCCGTGGTGGTTTGCGGCGCTTGGGCGGGCGGTTGCAGAGGGGCCGAGGACGTTTCGGAGGATCCGCCCGAGGAGTTGGTTGAGCTCGCTGCCGAGCTCTTCAGCTTGGTCGTCGCGGCCGCATGGGTCCTGCCCGGGAACGCCTGGGCCGCCACCTCCGAAAGCACTGCGGTCAGCGTCACACTGCCGGCGATCAGCCAGCGGTTGATGCGCGTGAGCCTGCGCAGGGCCGCATCCCGAATGGTCGTTGTCATAGGGGGAGTGTCGTCACGTTCGATAAGGCCCGTCTAACAGCTTGATTAGAAAGCTCATCGAATCCCAGCGAAGGCGGGCAGGCGCCGCATATGCTGGAGCAATGCAGAAGGTCAACGAAGGCCGGGGAAATGAGCCGGCGTCGCCCTCCTCAGATGAAAGTCAGGGACAGGGGATTGAGGTTCGCGCTCGGGTCCTGCTGATCGAGGACGAGCCGGGGATCGTCGATTTCGTGCGACGGGGTCTGGAGGCCGAGGGCTTTTCCGTGGAGGCCGCTCTGGACGGGATCGAGGGGGAGCGGCTGGCGCTGAGGGACAGCTTCGATGCGATCGTGCTCGACCTGATGCTCCCCGGTCGCGACGGTCTGGACATCCTGGCCTCCGTGCGCCGGGCCAGGCCGACCGTGCCGGTGATCGTGCTCACAGCTCGCGGTGAGATCGAGGATCGGGTGGGGGGACTCGACGCCGGCGCGGTCGACTATCTGGTCAAGCCGTTCTCCCTTGCCGAGCTCGTGGCCCGCGTGCGCGCGCAGCTGCGCGTCGTTGCCGAGGCGTCGGCGAGCATCCTGCGCGGCGCGGACATCGAGGTGAACCTGCTCACCCGCAAGGTCCACCGGGGTGGCCAGTCGGTGGCGCTGTCCACGACGGAGTTCGAGCTGCTGGTGTACCTGCTGCGCCACCAGGGGCAGGTGCTCTCGCGCGAGCAGATCCTCAGCTCGGTGTGGGGTTACGAACACGATCCCGCGACGAACGTCGTGGACGTGTACATCGGCTACCTGCGCCGCAAGCTAGGCCGTCCCGAGAACCCGGCCCCGATCTTCACCGTGCGGGCGGTCGGCTATCGGCTGGGCAGCGCGAGCTGAGCCATGAGGCCGGTTTTCCACCGCGTGGCTCCCCTCGGGCTGCGCTGGCGCCTGGCGGGGTGGGTCGCGGTGGTGACGCTGATCTGCACCGGCATCACCTTCGTCGCCGTCTACCGCGGCACGGGCACCCAGCTGCGCCACCAGATCGATCAGGAGATCGCGGGCGACGCCCGCGAGATGGCGCACAATCTCGTGCTTACGAGGAGTCACTCGCCCCAACGCGTGGCAGAAGTGGCCAAGCGCTACGTTGCCGATCAGCCGTTCGGCGCGAGCTCGACGCTGCTGTTCGCGGTGGTCCCGGGCGCGGGAACGAGCACCAACCGGCCCGAGCTGTTTGGCCAGAGAGCGCCTGACTACGGCGAGACGCCGGCCGAGCAGGCCAGGGAGAACAGCCTCTCGTTGCGACTCTTGACGGTACGCGACGGCTACTCCACCCTGGCCCTCCCCGATGTCGGGAACCTGCGGCTGCTGAAGCGCGTGTTTGCCGTTTCCGGAGACCGATCGGGGGCGCAAGGCGCGGAGGCGACGGGCCTGCGCGTGACCGTGGGGGTGGGCGAGCCCCTGGCCACGGTCTCGCATGCCCAGAGTGGAGTGGCGCGCGCGTTCATCCTCGCCGGCATTCTCGCGCTCGCAGGTGGCCTGTTTGCCTCCTACCTGATCGGCACCCGTGTCTCGGGTCCGCTGCGTCGCATGGCCGCCGTGGCCGCGCGGGTGGACGCAGGCGACCTGAATCCTCGTATTCACGACGCGGGGGGCCAGGGCGACGAGGTGCGCGTGCTGGCCGACGCTTTCAACCACATGCTCGACCGGCTGACCGAAGCGTTCGCGGGCCAGCGGGAGTTCGTCGCCGATGCCTCCCACGAGCTGCGCACACCGTTGACCGTGATCCGCGGGCAGCTCGAGGTGCTCGCCGCCCAAAAGGATCCCTCGGGCGCTGAGGTGCGTCGGGTCGAGCGGCTCTTGCAGGCCGAGATCGCCCGGATCACCCGCCTCGTCGACGATCTCCTGCTGCTGGCGAAGACCGAACAGACCCCGTTCCTGCGCATCGAGCCGATCGATCTCCCCGTCTACGTGCGGGAGCTTTGGGATGGCATGAGCCTGCTCGCCCGGCGCCGCTTCGAGCTGGGCCCGATTCCGGCGGGGACGCTGAGAGCCGACCCCGACCGCCTAGCCCAGGCATTGCGCAACCTGGTGGGGAACGCGATCGAACACACCGCCGTCGAGCGCGGGCTGGTGCGCCTGCGTGTCGAGGCGGCCCCGGGCGAGCGCGTACGGTTCCTCGTCGAGGACGACGGCCCGGGCATTCCCGCCGACCAGCGCGAGCGGGTCTTTGATCGCTTCCACCGCACCGACGCCGCGCGCGACCGCGCATCGGGCGGAACAGGTCTGGGGCTGGCGATCGTGCGGGCGATCGCCGTGGCTCACGGAGGTCGTGTGGCAGCGGGGGGGTCGCCCGGGGGAGGGGCCTGCATCGAATTCGAGCTCCCGGGCTTCCTCCGCTACGGCTCGAGCACCGCTGCGCCGGTGAAGCGTCCAGAGCGCAGGTCCTCGAGCGCCTCGCCGGCGGCGCGGAGCGGGTAGGCGCTCACGCGGGTCTGCACCGGGATGCGTGGAGCGAGCGCGAGGAACTCCTCGGCATCGCGTCGGCCACCGTGTACTCGGCCATTCCGCCATCGATGTCGCGTCCGGTGAAACGTGCCATCGGGCACAGGTTCTCGCGCCCGCTCAGGCAATAGCCGCATTCTCCGCAGGTCCACCCGAGCCACGGCACTCCCACTCGCTGCTCGGAGCGGTCGCGACCCTCGACGGTCCCGACGATCTGGTGTCCGAGAATCCGCGGCGGGGATGCGATCTCCACCTCACCGTCGAGCAGATGCAGGTCGGTGCGACAGACGCCGCACGCGTGCACCCGCAGCAGCAGCTGACCGGGCCCCGGACGCGGGATCGGGCGCTCGGCAGCGCGCAGGGGCCGGCCGACCCCCTCAAATATCATCGCCCGCATCGTTCGTGTCTCGTCGGGTTCGCTCGTCATGTCCTTGTTCGGGTGAACCGCACCAGACGCTCGATGATCAGCCGCCCTTGCGATCAGCCGAAGAACAGCTCGGCGGTCTCATACAGCCCGGGATCCAGGAGCTTCGGCTCGCGCAGGGCCTGCTCGAGCTGGACCTCGACGATCTCGGTGCCCCGCAGCCCAACCATCGTTCCGAAGCGCCCGGCCGCGGCAGCATCCATTGCCGCGACGCCGAAGCGGGTGGCAAGCACGCGGTCGTACGCCACCGGTGTGCCGCCTCGTTGCACGTGGCCGAGGATCGTCGCGCGGGCCTCAAAGCCGGTCCGCTCCTCAATCTCCTTCTCGAGCATCACGCCGATCCCGCCGAGCCGCACGTGCCCGAACGCGTCGGTCGTCTCCCTCTGCGTCTGGAGGGTCCCCTCGCTCGGGGTTGCGCCCTCGGCGACTACGACGATCGAGAAGTTGGGACCGTGCGCGTGGCGGCGGCGCAGGTGCGCGACGACCTCCTCGATGTCGAACGGCCGCTCCGGCACGAGGATCGCGTCAGCTCCCCCCGCGATTCCCGCGTGCGCGGCGATCCAGCCGGCGTGCCGGCCCATCACCTCGACGACCATCACGCGGTTGTGTGACTCGGCGGTCGTGTGCAGGCGGTCGATCGCGTCGGTGACGATCTGCACGGCCGTCTGAAAGCCGAACGTCACATCGGTTCCGGCGAGGTCGTTGTCGATCGTCTTGGGCACCCCCACGACCGGCACCCCCTCTCGGTGCAGCCGCTGGGCCACGCCGAGCGTGTCCTCCCCGCCGATCGGGATCAGGATGTCGACGCCGCGCGTGCTCAGGGTGCGCTGGATGGCGGCCGTGCGATCCTGGCCGTCGGCGAAGGGATTGGTGCGCGAGGTGCCGAGGATGGTGCCGCCCCGCGGGAGGATGCCGGCGGTGCTTTGACGGGTCAGCTCGCTCGCGTCGTCTGCCAGCACGCCCGCCCAGCCGTAGCGGAAGCCGACGAAGCTGTGTCCACCGTCCACCAGGCCCCGGCGGACCACCGCGCGGATAACGGCGTTCAGACCCGGACAGTCCCCTCCGCCTGTGAGCACTCCTATCCGCGCCATTGCACCCATTCTCCACGATCGGGGCCGCTTCGGTGTTTTCGCTCGGGCTAGATTCCCTGCCCGGGGAGGAACTCGTTGGTGAATGGAGGCAACGCGGCGTTCGGGTCGTGGCGGAGGAGTTGGTGGGCGAACATCCACGTTCCGAAAGCGGCCCAGGCCGCCGGGTCCTGATAGCCGAACGGCTTGGAGCGGTCGCGCGGCAGTGCCGCCGGGAGCGTCCTCTGGATCGAGGCAAGCTGGAGCTTGGGTTCGAGCGAGGGGTTGGCCCTGACCACCAGCGAGGCCGCGGCCGCGGGCTGGGTCCGCACCTCGCGCTCGCCCTCGCTCAACGCCTGCAAGAACGCCCGCAGATCCTGTCCCCGAGTGTGGGCCTCGTCTTCACGCACGACCAGCACGAGCTCGTCGTAGGTGGGCACGCCGGCCTCATCGACGGGAATCACGATCGGATGCTTGTGCAGCAGGCCCAGCTGAATGGCCTCGTAGTTCCAGTAGCCGCCGAGAGTTGCTGCGACCTTTCCCGAGAGCATGGCCGGCACGAGGTTGAAGCCGACGTTGACTTCCTTGACCCGCGCCGGGTTCACCCCGGCGCTCTGGAGCGCGGCCCGCAGCTCGACCGACTGGTAGGGGATTCCGGCGGTTCCCACCGTCTTGCCCGCGAGGCCGGCCACGCTCTTGACGTGCTGTTCGGGCAGGGCGATGATCGAGGTGAGCGGGCGCTGCACGAGCGCTCCGACGGCCACCAGCTTCAGGCCCTGGTCGCGCGCGAGCAGGAGCTGGGGCTCGTATGAGATCGCCATGTCGAGCTTGCCGGCGGCGAGCAGCTTGAGCGGTTCGGCGGTTTCGGCGGGCACGACCGGGCGCACGTCCAGGCCCACGGCGCCGAAGTCTCCGCGTGCGATGGCCGAGTACAGTGCCGCGTGATCGGCATTCGGGAACCAGTCGAGCATCACGCTGAACGACTTCGTCCGGGAGGTCGAGATCACATCCCGCTTGGTGCCGCAGGCCGACAGCGCGATTGCCAGGGACAGGACCACGATTATCTCGATGCCTCGGCGGACGACCGATGTCGCTCTCAACGAGTGTCTCCTCTCGATTGACCGGTCCACGGCGCCAGACGACGCTCGGCGAGGGCGAGCGCGTAGAAGCAGGCGATCGCGAACGCGAACAGGACTGCCGTGGCGGCGTAGGCACGCGCTGTCTGAAAGCCGCCGGCGTCGGTCATGATCTCGCGTCCCAACCCCGAATAGGTCTGCGATGTGGGGGTGCTTGTCTCGGCGATGAACGCGCCGATCACACCCACGGCCAGGGCGATGCGCGCGCCGCTCAGCGCGGCTGGCAGCGCGGCCGGCAGCTCGGCGAAGCGAAACGCCTGCCAGCGTGAGGCGTCGAGGGTGCGCAGCAGCTTCGGCTGGTCGGGGTCGACGGCCGCCAGGCCGTCGACGGTCGTGACGAGCACCGGGAAGAAGCAGATCAGCGCGATCACGACCAGCTTGGGGAACATGCCGAACCCCCACCAGAACACGAGCAGCACGCCGATCACCGGGATCGGGACCGCTTGGGAGCCGACGGCGAGCGGATAGGCAGCGCGGCGAAGCAGCGGCGAGAGGTGGATCGCAACGGCCAGCGCCAGGCCGGCGGCGAGCGCGAGCCCGAGCCCGAGCACGACCTCCTCGGCGGTGACTGTGAAGTTGTTCAGCACGAGGCCCCGGCTGCTCCACAGTGCGCTGGCAACGGAGTGCGGGGCCGGCAGCAGGTCTTCCTGCACCCCGGCGAGATCGACGTAGCACTCCCACGCCCCGAGCAGCGCGGCGGCCAGCAGCACCGCCGGAAGCACGCGCGCAGTCTGGGTCCTCATCTGTGCTCGACCATTCCCAGTGCACTCAGCGCCCGCTCGCGCAGCGCGATCGTCGCGGGGTCGGTGCGTCCGCGCGGACGCTCGATGTCCACATCGAGCTCGGCCGCCACCTGTCCCGGGCGTGGCGAGAGCACGGCGACGCGGTCGGCCAGCAGCACCGCCTCCTCGACATCGTGCGTCACGAGGATGACCGAGCGCCGCTCGCGTGCGAGCGTCCCCGCCAGCCACTCCTGCATCTCTGTGCGGGTGATCGCGTCGAGTGCCCCGAACGGCTCGTCGAGGCAGAGGAGCGGCTTGCCCGACAGCAGCGTCCGCAGGAACGCCACCCGCTGGCGCATGCCGCCGGAGAGCTCATGCGGCCGAGACTGCTCGAAGCCGTCCAGACCCAGCTCGTCGAAGAGCAGGCTGGCGCGATCCCTTGCCTGCACACGAGAGAGTCCCGCTACCCGCAGCGCGAGCGCGGCGTTGTCGAGGGCGTTCAACCAGGGGAGCAGCAGGTCGCGCTGGGGCATGAGCACGGCGGGCGCGCATGCGATCGCGCCGCCGTCGGGCGCTTGCAGTCCGCAGATGAGCTCGAGCAGGGTGGTCTTGCCACAACCGCTCGGTCCCACCACGGCGAGCAGCTCGCCATGGGCGGCGTGCATGGAGATGCCGGCGAGCGCCTGCACGGTTGCCCCTCGGCGATCGCGGTAGGTGCGACTGACGTTTTCGAGAACGGCTGCGTCACTCGTCGCGGTGTCGCTGAGCGACGGCTGTGCGCGGGCCTTCAGATCGGTTGCCACTTCGCTCCCTCCGCGGGCATTACCCCACAGGTTCTAAGGGTCGGCGCCGGCGGAATCGCTTCCTGGACGCCATCTCAGCCGGCTTCCCGCCAGCCCCCCTGGGTGTGTGCGTTGCTGTGTCGCTGATGCTACCGCGCGATGGCGAGGCCGGGCCGAGCCAAAGCGCGCACGAAGTCCTCGAGCTGGGCGGTGGTC
Source organism: uncultured Solirubrobacteraceae bacterium (assembly GCA_963709885.1). Lineage (GTDB taxonomy): Bacteria > Actinomycetota > Thermoleophilia > Solirubrobacterales > Solirubrobacteraceae > Palsa-744. The sequence continues at coordinate 968,393 of CAVPXY010000004.1, forward strand.
CAGCACTCGAACGCGGTGCAGCACTGCTCATAGGCCGCGATGACCGAGTCGCCGTAGTTCCAGTACAGCCGCGGCTCGGGATTCAGCCAGAACGTGCGCCCGGCGCGGGCGGCGATCTGCGCGAAGATGTCAGCGCGGGGGTCGCGCCCGTTGGTGCGCGCGTCGCCGAGCACGATCACGCTCGCGCGTGGGTGCAGGTCGTCCTCCACCTGAAGGAGGAACTCCGACCATACGCGCCCATAGTCCGTGTAGCCGGAGACGTCGGCCACGCCCGCGTCGCCCGCGATCCGTTCGCTTACGGTCTTGAAGTTGCGCTCGTGCTCGAAGATGTCGGTGACCTCGGAGATGCGCTCGATGAACACGAACGAGCGCATCTTGCGGAAGGTGTCGTGCAGTGCGTGGAGCACAGAGAGGAAGAACACCGACGCCGAGGTGACGCTCGTGGAGACGTCGCAGAGCACGTAGATCTCCGGTCGGCGAGGGCGGCGCGGGCGGAACTTGAGCACCACCGGCACGCCGCCGGTCTGGAGCGATGCGCGCATCGTGCGGCGCACGTCCACGTGGGAGGGATGTCGGTGCCCCCGCGCCTGCAGTCCCTGCGTGGCCAACCTCCTGCGCAGCTGGGCCACCACGCGGTGGACGGCCGCGAGATCCGCGAGCGGGCCGGAGGGCAGCGCCCGGTCCAGCTCGCCCAAGGGCCGCGCGGGCGGGAGGTTGCCCGTGCGCTCGATCTGGCCACGCTCGAGCTCGCGGCGCAGGAGCGCCTCGAAGCGCCGCAGCGCATCGCGGGGCAGGCCGCCGCTGCGCGGGTCCTCCGGCGGCAGCTCGGGCTGGGGCTCGGCGCGCAGGCCGAGCGCTCGGCGGATGCGCTGCACGTCCACGCCGATCACACCCGAGCCCTCCTGCCGGCGGGCGAACGCGGCGATCGTCATCCGTGCGAGGTCGCGCATCGCCCCCTCCGAGCCGTCCCTCATCGCGGCGGCGATCTGGGAGCGCAGCGCGTCGAGCTCCTCGTCGGTGAGCTCTCCGAGGGTTGCTCGATCCTCCTCCTGCACCCCCTGGCGCGCGGCCGCGAGCTCGACGGCGCGGAAGAGGAAGCGCTCGAACACCAGCTCGAACACGCGCCGATCCTCCTGGCTCTTGGCCAGCGTCGCTGCGAGCGCCTCGCGGAAGTCCTCCTTCGAGGTCCAGCTGATCTCGCGCAGCACCTCGAACGCGTCGAGCAGCTCCGAGGTGCCAACCGCCACGCCCTCGCGCCGCAGTTCCTCGCCGAACTCCAGGATGCGCCCCGGCAGACCGTCGGTGCTCGTGCTCTCAGGCGACATCGGCGGGCGATCGGAGCTTCAGGCCCACGCGCTCGGCCACCACGTCCATGTCGGTGCGGTGCTTGACGATCACCGACATCGTCTCGGTGAACGTATCCGCGTCGATGTCCTGCGCACCCAGCAAGAGCAGGGCGCGGGCCCAGTCGATCGACTCGGCGATCGACGGCGGCTTCTTCAGGTCCAGGTCCCGCACCATGCCGATCACCTCCACCAGCCTGCGCCCGACCGTCTCTGAGAGCCCGGGTGCGTGCAGGCGCACTATCTCGAGCTCGTGCTCGAGCGAGGGGTAGTCCAGCCAGAGGTACAGACAGCGGCGCTTCAGCGCCTCGGTGAGCTCGCGCGAGTTGTTGGAGGTGAGCAGCACGATGGGGTGCGTGCGCGCCTCCACCCGGCCGAGCTCGGGGATCGAGATCTGAAAGTCGGAGAGCACCTCCAGCAGCATCGCCTCGAACTCCTGATCGGTCTTGTCGATCTCGTCGATCAGCAGCACGACCGGGTGCTCGGAGGCGATCGCCGTCATCAATGGCCGCGCCAGCAGGAACTCCTCGCCGAAGATGTCCTCCTGGACAGCGTCCCATCCGGTGTCGGACGCCTCCGCCTGGATTCGCAGGAGCTGCTTGCGGTAGTTCCACTCATACAGCGCCTTCGCCTCGTCCAGCCCCTCATAGCACTGAAGGCGCACGAGCTCGCGGCCGAGATAGGACGCGAGCGCCTTGGCCAGCTCGGTCTTGCCAACACCCGCCGGTCCCTCTACGAGCACCGGCTTGCCGAGCCTCGTCGCCAGGTAGGCCACCAGCGCGGTCGACTCGCCCGGAAGGTAGCCCACCGCGCGAAGGCCCTCGGCGACTTCTGCGATGGAGGCGGGCGCCGGGGGCGGTGAGACGGGCATCGTCACCGCAATGATAGGACCGGCCGGTCCTCGGACGGTGGCGCTGAGGCCAACGAAGTTATCTCAGTGCCGATCTCAGTGCCCGTCGCGTATAACTATGGTAGTGCCCGCTAGTCGGAGCGCGGCGGGGGGTCCTCGAAGGACATCTGCCCAGATGGGGCCGGTGGGTAGCGCGGGCGTCGGCCGGGGGACCTGTCGGCCGGCACAGGAGTGGACCGTTTTGGGCGTGCTGGCGCCGGGCCGAGCGTTGTGGTCTCCTCCTCGCTGCGGGGTGTCGAGTGCACGATTTCGTCCTCCGGGTCGGGCGGTCGGCGGTCGGGCGGTCGGCGGTCGGGCGGTCGGCGCCGTCCGCCCCTGCGTTCCATGGGGGGCTCGGGCCGTTCGGCGGCCCGCATCCGCCAGCCGGTGTAGGCGAGGCTCCCGGCGGCCACGAACGCGAGGAAGAAGCCCCATTCGATCCCCACCGGGTAGCCGTGGCCGGGCGGGCGGTCAAAGACGCGGTAGAAGATCAGCAACCCCGCCCAGCTCCCGGCGATCGTCACGATCGTGCCGTCCCCGCCGGGGAGATGGAACTCGCGGCCCTCGGCGCGGGCGAGCACCATCACGACCACCCCCACGGCGACCAGGAACACGGCCGCCTCGACGAACGAGACGTCGCCGAAGGCACTGATGCTGTGAGAGTAAGGCGCGCCCGTCTTGCGGTTGAGGCTCTGCAGCCCGTACCACGGGAAGAACATCGTCAGAAGCAGCGCCAGCGAGGCAACCGCCGCCCGGCGCTGCTCGGGCGTCATCGCCCGCCAGGCGTGCGCGAGCCGTGTCATTCCTGCTCGTCCCCGCGCCGGATCGTCTGGCTACCAGTCACCCGCCTAGTCTAGGAGTGGCGCCCGGCGCTAGTGGTGCTGTACGACGATCGTTCCGTTCGCCGTCGCGAAGTTGCCGGCCGGATCGGTCGCGGTGACGTTCACCGAGAAAGTCCCTCCGTTGACCGGCGTGGGCCACAGGAGCCGCGGCTTACCGCGTTCGACCGTGGCGCTGTTCTTCCACGCCACGTGGCCGCCTTGGCGGATGGTGAGCCCGACGGTCGCGACCTTCGACAGCGATATCTGCACGCCCGCGCGCGTGCCGCCGCGCAGGGTGCTCGTGAGCAGGGAGATCACCGGGGGTGTGTGGAGATCGGCGGTGAAGTGCTGGGCCGTCGTGCAGTAGATGTCATCGCCCGGGATCGCGGCGGCGGTCGCTGCCGTTGCCACCGTCATGGCCGCGGGCGAGTGCTCGGAGATCGGTCTCCGCGCGATCGTGCCCGTCGCGCTCGCCCCGCTCCTCGCGGGTGAGCCACCCGTGGTGGCCGAGCCCCCCGGCGCGGGACCGGGCGTCTGGGTGGGAGCCGGCGCCGGAGCGGTGGCTCCGGAGAACGGGGGGCCCTTGCGCGTGCGGTCGCAGAGGTGCTGCAGGAATTCGGTGAGCAATTCGTGGTAGTTGAGGCCGGATTCGCCGAACTGGTCGTACATCGACCAGGCCCCGGTGTCGTAGTGGGGTACCTCCGCGCGCGCCTCGGCATCACCCGCTTCGAACAGTTGGAGCCCGAGCGGGTCTTTGGTGATCGATGTGAAGTCGTACAAGCCGACGAGCGCTTGGATGAAGCCGTTGAGGATCCTGTCGCCGGGCGCGTAGGTGTACTCGGCGTAGAGCGCCCCCGCCGCGGTCTTCACCTGGACTCCCACGGGCGATGGGGTCTCAAATATGCCCAGCGCCTGCTGCGCGGCGGTGAGGTCCGCTGTTTCTTTGAACCGCGACCAGGCGCGGGACAGCGCCTGCAGGGCCGTGCCCTGGGATAGGCCGCTCGTCCATGGGGGCGCGCCGCCGTCGAACCGGAACAGGTACTCCCACGCGATGCCCCCCGCGCGATTGGCCGCGAGTGGGATGACTTCGCTCAGCAGCTGGCGCAGGTTCGCGTTTTCGTGGCCGGAGTTGTAGTAGCCGTTGGCCTCTCCGAACGTGGCGAGCCACTGGATCTCGATGCCCTGGCCGGGGTAGTACTCCCATACGAGCTTGCTCGGCGGGAAGCTCACGCGCTGCCCGCTGGAGAGCAGCGGTTCGGTCGTCCACCACTGCCGGTTGCGTTCGAGCGTGAGAAACAGCGCTCGGAGCCGCGACGCGCTGAACCCGCTGGCCGACGCGATCGCTTGCACGTTTTGCAGCACCCCGCCCAGCTCCGCCCGCCTGGTGCCGCTCAACCTGCTCAGCGAGCGTTTCGCCGCGACGTAGGCGGAGTAGTACTGCTGGTAGACCGCTGGCGTGATCGCCCCGCTGCGCTGCAGGCTGGCAAGCGCAGCCGGCACGCTCGGGCCGCGAGCGCCCGAGGCGTGAGCGGAGCCGTCGGGCGCCCACCGACCAGAGCCGTCGGGCGCCCACCGACGGGAGCCGTCGCATGCCCGCCGACCGGAGCGGTCGCTCGGAGTCCGATCGTGGCTCGCCCGAGCGAGTAATGGTCGGCGTAGGCAGGGACGGCGGTGACCCCGCCGAGGGTGAGCGCTCCCGCGAGGAGCGCCCAGCGATGCTTTGTGCGCACGGCGCGGATGCTACGGGCGAGGAGCGTAGAGGATGCACGGGTCCTTGCAGGCGGACGCCCCTTAAGTGCGAGCACGGTGAGGAAACACTTGCCCGTGCGCGCTAGTTGCGCCGAGCGTGTCGCCCCGGTGAAGGCTCACCGCCGAGGCTGAGCTACTCGGGGTCGATCTCCAGCTCGTCCACGTCGAGCTCGTCCAGCTCGTCCTCCTCGGCCTCGTCGTCGCCGTGGCCTACCGCCCCACGGACGCCTTCGGGCTGGTAGGTCGCCTGGAAGAGATCGACCAGTTCGTCGCGCTTGTGCTCGTCAAGCGGAGAGTCCTCAGAGATCAGCACCCATTCGGCACCGTCGAAGTCCTCCGTGTTGAAGAGCTCGTGGTCGACCTCGGGCGAGTCGTCGACCACGAGCATGACCTCTGTCTGGGGGTTGAAGTAGGTGCCCGGACGAATCGTGAGCTCATCGAGCTGGAAGCGGCGCGCGTTGCTCATGGCGCGTTTATACCCCACCCTGCGGCCGCATGCTCATCGATCGAGCTCCTCCAGCGTTCGCACCACCTCGGCCTCCACCTCGAGCGGCTCCAGGCCCTGGCGGACACGCCGTTCGTTGCGGGCAACGACGAGCTGGCGCACCTCCCCGGTGAGGCCGGGATCGTGTGCTGGCTGAGATGGCTCGAGGAGCCGGGCGACCTCGGCCTCGACGTCCAGCGCCGGCTGTCCCGCGCGCACGCGGCGCTCCGACCGGGCGCTCAGCATCTGGCGGATCTCGAGCTCGCGCTCGGCGCGTCCTGCGGCGGTGTCGGGCGCCGGCGCCGCCGGCGCATCCGCGAGCCCGTCGTCCCGCGAGAACCCTCCCCGCCCGATCTCGTCGTAGACGCTCCCACGGCTGATCAGGAACCCTATGGACATGACGACCGAGAAAGCCACGGTCCCGAACACCACGAACGGAAAGGCAGTCTGCACACGAGGATTGTTGCTCATCGGCCTGCTGTCCGCTACGCCGGCCGACCGAGCCCGGAAGATCGCCGGCGAGACGCTCGCGCCCGATCAGCCGATCCGCAGCGGCTGGCTGTAGTTGGAGACCTGAGCGATGTTGGTCACGCGCACGAGCACCCGATACACCCCTGCGTGGACGCGCACGATGCGGCTGAACTTCGAGCTGCTCGCGCTGCGGTGGCGCAGGATCGTCCCCCCGACGAGCACGCCGTGGCCGTGCGTGATCCTCAGGATGCCCACCTGCACCCCGTCCTCCGCCGGCGTCACCGTTCCGTAGATCCGCGCGAACCCGCGCCGTCTGGCGCGTCCGACGTGGGCGGCCACCCTCACCGCCACGCCCTCGACCGCCACCGGGCTCACGACCGGCGGGAGGGTGCTCGTCACCACCCTGAACTGCGTCGTCTGCATCAAGCCCGCCACCGTGAAGGCGAAGCTGCCCGTGGCGGTCGTCAACTCGGGGTTCAAGACGTTCTGAAAGCCCGCCGTAAAGGGGAATTGGTTGGCCTGAAGGACGACCACACGGTTGCCGTTTTCGGTGCCCGAGAGCGTGCCCTGAACGGTGACCGCGCCTCCGAAGAGAACGGGGTTGGGCGACGAGAAGATCTGCAGCGAGAGCGGCACCTTGGTCGTCAAGAAAATCCTGTCGCGCCCGGTCGCCGCGCCGATGCCGTTGACCGCGACCAGGCGATAGTGGTACACGGTGAGCGGTTGCAAACCCGCCAACGGCACGCTGACGCTCACGCTAGTGGTGCCCGCGCCCGCATCGGCGATCACGGTCTGTCCGCCATAGGCCCTCGTGGGCCCGTACTGGAAGTAGTAGGAGGTGTCGCTGCCCCGCGGGTTCACGGACCCTTCGAGCGTCGCCGAGCCGTAGCTCACCTGCCGCGCTGCCCCGGTGGACACCGTCGGCAGCGCCACGGCCGCCCCTGAGCTGCTCGCGAGCGGCCCCAGTCCCGCCAGGGCCGTGAGGATCGTGATCGTCGTGAGCCTCTCTGCGGCCATCCTGAGCGTACCCGCCTGCAGTTTCATCGTCGCTCCCTCCTCGTGTGTGCGCTCGGTCCGGTGTGCGCTCGGTCCTGTGTGCGCTCGGTCCGATGTGCGCTCGGTCCGGGTGTGCGCTCGGTCTGGTCTGCGCCCGGTCCGGCCGTGCGCCCGGTCTGGCCCCTGAACCCCGAGCCGGGCCCAAAGGTTCGCTTCTCTCATAGAGTGTTCTCGGGGTGGATGATGGATTGAAGGACGTCGAGCGGTCCCGGGCGAGTGCTTCGCCGACGCCCCATGCCCGCCTGGCCGAGATGGTGCGCCAGGCGGGCTCGGTGGTGGCGCTGACGGGCGCGGGGGTCTCGGTGCCCTCGGGCATCCCCGACTTCCGCTCCCCGGGGATCGGGCTGTGGGAGCGGATGAACCCCATGGAGGTCGCCCACATCGACGTCTTCCATGCCGACCCCGAGCGCTTCTGGCGTTTCTACGGCGAGCGGTTCGCGGCCCTGGAGGACAAGCGGCCCAATGCTGTCCACCGCGCGCTCGCGAGGCTCGAGGCCGAGGGGATGCTGGACGCGGTGATCACTCAGAACGTCGACATGCTCCATCGCAAGGCGGGCACCCGAGAGCTGGTCGAGGTGCACGGAAGCATCGAGCACTGCAGCTGCCTGGTGTGTGGCGTCCAAGTCGCGCTCGCCGAGGCGCGGGCACGGGTGGCGGCTGATGCGCGGGGCATTCCTCGTTGCGTGCGGTGCGCCGAGCCGCTGAAGCCGGACGTGGTCCTGTTCGGCGAGATGCTTCCGGCGGCCGCGATGGAACGCGCCCAGGAGCTGTGCGCTTCAGCCGACCTGCTGCTGTGCATCGGCTCCTCGCTCGAGGTCCACCCGGTCGCCGATCTTCCGCTGCTCACCCATCGCAGCGGCGGCGTGGTTGCCATCATCACCAAGGGCTCGACGCCGCTGGACGCTCTTGCGAGCGTTCGGTTGAACGGGGATCTGGTGGGCGAGCTCGGGGCGCTTTCCGCGGCGCTGGGGATCGGCTGAGAAGCGGCCGGGGCCGGCGGGCAGGGAAGCGAACGTCACCCTCGGGCGCCGACCGCGGCGCGCGAGTCGCGGACGAGCTGGCGCTCGGGGTCGATGCCCCAGCGCCCGGCCACGGCCGACAGCTCGCGGTCCAGTCCCCAGCGGTCCGGGCGTGGCGGGCCCTCGTGTTCGAGGCTTGCGCCCTTCAGCGCCATGCAGCCGGTGTTGTCGCCGATGGCGCGGATCGCCCGCACCTCCTCGGCGCTCAGCTCTGCGCCGGGCGCGGCGAGCATGGCGCCGAGCGCCGCCAGCTCGGCGCGCTTGTCCTCGATCGGGCGCACGTCGGGGCCGCGCTCCTGGATGAGGGTGGGGGCGACGGATCGCACCGCGGGTTGGGCGAGGTTCCAGGTGCAGGCGAGCTGGAGCATCGTCAGCCCGTGGCGCTCGGCGTAGGGCCGAATATGCTCGAGCTTCTCCCGACCCGCCTGCACCCATCCATCCGGACGGAACCTGCGGTGGTCGTGCTCGGCAAAGACATGGTCCGGCAGCACGTCGTCATGGAAGACGCCGCCGTAATCCACCACGCGGGTGATCAGGCTCACCTCGTGGGCGGCGGCGGCGTCGAGCACGAGCTCGCCGGGCCAGGGCTCCAGCGGGTTGAGGATGATCATCGCCCAGTCGATGTCCGCGGAGAAGCGCTCCAGGCAGGCGATCAGGTCGAGCGTGAATCCATTCGCCGGACCGGGCGCGACCCCCAGCATCCGCGTGAGCCCGGCCTCGCGCGCGGCCCCCATGCCCTCCCACACGGCGGGGCTGCGGTAGCCGACGCGGTCGGGGTTGTGGAGCAGGAGCAGGTCGAAGCGCTCGACCCCGCAGCGCTCCAGGCTGCGTTCGGTGGCGGTGCGGATGTAGGCGGCATAGCCGCTCGGCTTGCGCAGGTGGGGGTCGGTGAAGCGCGGGAAGCCCTTGGCGCCTTCGCGCTCACCCGTATAGAAGTCGTGTCCGATCGCGCCGATCAGGCAGTAGCTGTCGCGGTCCACCCCCGCAAGCGCCGAGCCGAGCAGGCGATCGGCCTCCCCGGCGCCGTACACGTCGGCGGTGATCACCGTGTCGATCCCGTCCCCCGGGCTCAGCAGCGTCGCGAGGCGCTCCTCGGAGAGGGGCTCGCCGAAGTGCATGAAGCGCCCGCCGCTCCAGGTGCCGATCGCTGTCGTGGTGGGGTCCATGGTCACTTCAGACTAGACGTCGTGCCGCGCGCGCACGCAGCGCCGCCTCCAGACGCTCGAGCGCGTGACGCACGATCTCCTCCGCGGGCGCCCCGGTGCTGTCGGGCATCGCGGCTTGCGCCTGGAGAGCGACCCCGGCGCGCAGCTGCGCGAGCTCGGCGATGCGAACGGCCAGGTCCTGCCGGCCCTCGGTGCGCAGCTCGGGCAGCGCCGCTGCAAACGCGCGATCCAGCTCGACAGCGGCAAGGGAGGTGCGCCCCTGGTCTAGGTCCAGACGCGCGCGCAGTGCGAGGTCCTCACAGAGCAGGCTCGCCCCTCGTCCCCCGAGCAAGTCGGCTAGACGCTCTTCGGGGCGCAGCGCCGCCACGCGATCTGCGCGCAGGCGCCGTCGTTTGCCGGTCGATCTCAGATCGCTCCAAAGGGGCGGGGGTAGCTCGCGCGCGTGCAGCCAGCGCCCGTCGGCCACCTGCTCACCCTCTCCCCAGCCGGCCCTGATCACGAGCGCCTGGGCGGGGGAGACCTCGTGAAGGTAGGGATCGGCAGTGGCGATCCGATGGGAGTGAAGGAGACGGTTGAGCGCAGCGACTGCTGCGCGGACATCGCGTTCGGCGTCGAGGCCTGAAAGCCACGCACGCGCCTGGCGCTCGGCGGAGACGGAGATCGGGTCGACGATCGTCGATCGCGCGGTGGCCACCGGGACGGGCTCGGGAGTCGCCTTCGCACCCGCCCTGCGCGAACCCGACGGATCGAACCACCCCCGGCGCCGGTGCCGCGCGGACCCCCGCCGGCCGGTGGAGGCCCGAAGTGCGCCGAGCGTGCCCAGCACCACGACGTGCTCGGGCTCCTCGCCTCCTGGCGTGCGCAGCAGATACCGCCCGTCGGGCGGTCCGAGCGCCCAGGGGAACTCCATCTGGATGAAGAGGAACAGCCGCTCGGGCATGGCTGCACCGTATCCTTCCTATCCGGCTGTGGGTCGAGGACCCGGCCGGGGCCGTCAGGGCTCTTTCGAGAACGACCACTGGGAGCAGAGGATGTCCGACGCGAGCAATGTCGCCAGGAACCTGCGCGAGCGTTTCAGCGGCACCACGGAGGAGAGGTTCGGCAGGGCGCTGTCCGAGCTGCTCGACAACCCTCTCCTGACCGGAGCGATCGGCCGCGCGCTCGATGCGCGCGAGAAGGCCGCCCAGGCGCAGGAGGTGGCGATGGGAGCCCTGAACATCCCATCGGCCGCCGACATCGAACGACTGACGCGGCGACTGCGCTCGGTCTCGCACCGGCTGGAGGGCATCGAGGACGGCGTCCACCGGCTCGACCGCGCGCTCGTGCCGGGCGCGGTCGAGGCGCGTCTGTCGGCGATCGAGGACCAGCTGGGGACGCTGACGAGGAAGCTCGACGATGAGTCGCCGGCCAAAGCGAAACCCAGCAGAGGCAAAGCGAAACCCAGCAGAGGCAAAGCGAAACCCAGCAGAGGCAAAGCGAAACCCGGGACAGGCGCAGCAACACTCGACAAGAGCTGAACGCTCATTTCGCCAGGGCGCCAGCCGCCGCGGCGCCCATCGTTTCGGCGGCTGCGCGCAGCGAATCGTCGTCGATGCGTCGGCGAGCGCCGTTTGAGTCGAACGTGTCGGACACGGTCAGGACGCAGGCGACGGGTATCCCTGCGGCCGCTCCGACCGCGAACAGCGCGGCGGCCTCCATCTCGATCGCCAGCGCGTCGTGGGAGCGCGGCTCCCGGCCGGTGTCATAGAAGAGATCGACGCTCACGATCGTCCCGACATGCGCCGAGGGTGCGCTGGCGATCAGCCTCTCGGTGAGGGAGGGGTCTGCCCCCACGCGCTCGCCCACCCCGAGGGCGCGGGAGGTGCCGTCGGCGCAGATCGATTCGCGCGCGATGACCAGGGCGCCAAGCTCAAGGCTCGGCGTGAGGGCCCCGCACGTGCCGACGCGGATCATGCGGCGGGCGCCGAGGGCGATCAGCTCGGAGAGGACGATGGCCGCCGAGGGGCCGCCCATGCCGGTGGACTGGATGGTGAGTGGCTCGCCGTCGCGCGCGGCGCCGGTGTAGCCCCAGAGGCCGCGATGGTGGTTGAACATGAGCGGCGCCAGGAGGAGCGACTGGGCGAGGGTGAGGGCGCGCCCGGGGTCGCCGGGCAGCAGCACGCGCTCGGCGAGGGGGGCAGTCGGGCGCAGGTGTATGGGGACGCCGGGCGGCACCGGCTCGACTCTAGGGACTGCCGGGGAGGGCCATAGACTGCGGTGCATGGGAAAGCCCTTCTCGTCGCCGTCCTGAGTGACTGGGTGGCCGAGCCCGGAGATGAGCCGGTGAATGAGGAGGGCGGGCTGACGCTGGCGCACGTGGCCGCGCGCGCGGGCGTGTCGCCGGCGACGGTGAGGCGGTGGGTGCAGAAGGGCTTGGTGCCCGGGTATGAAGGGAGCTGGACGCCCTCCGCCGTTGCCTACGTGCGGGTCGTGGCGCGACTGCGCGCGCGCGGTCACACGCTCGAGCAGATCAAGCGGGCGAGCGACAACGGCCAGCTGGCCGTCGGGCCGATCCAGAGCCTGCTCGACACCGAGGAGGGACGGTATTCGCTGAAGGAGGCTGCCCGCGAGTCCCGCCTCGCGCCGGAGCTGATCGAACGGATCTATGTCGCGATGGGCTTGGGCGCGCTGTCGCTGGATGTCGTCTCCGGCGAAGACCTGCAGATGCTGAAGTACCTCTCCGCGGTGCTCGACGCCGGGTTCCCGCTGCCGGCGTTCCTGCAACTGCAGCGCGTGTACGGGCAGGCGATCGCCCAGATCGCGGACGCCGAGGTGCGTCTGTTCCACCTGCACGTCCACGAGCCCCTCATGCGCGAGGGCGTGCCGGGGGTGCAGATCGCCGAGCAGATGGAGGGCCTCGCGCGCGACACGCTGCCCTTTGCGGCGCCCGTCATGAACTATCTCCACGGCCGCTTCCTCGCCCACTTCGTCGAGCAGGACGTGATCGGTCACATGGAGGCCGATCTTGCCGAGCACACCCCTGAGGAGGGGCGGCTGCGGGTGGCGATCGCGTTCGCCGACCTCGCCGGCTATTCCCGCCTGACCGTCGAGCGGGGCGACGAGGAGGCGGTCGGCACGGTCGAGCGGTTTGTCGAGGCGGTCGAACAGACCCTCCCCACAGACGCTCGCGTCGTCAAGACCCTGGGCGACGAGGTGATGGTCATCGGCTCGGATCCGGCTGGGCTGACGGGGTGGGCGGTGGACCTGCAGTCGGCCATCGCCCCCGGCGAGCCGTCGCCGCGCATAGGGCTCCACTATGGGCAGGCGGTGTACAGGGACGGCGACTACTACGGACGCGAGATCAACCAGGCGGCGCGCGTGGTCGCGCGTGCAGCCGGCGGCGAGGTGCTCGTGACCCGCCCCGTTGTTGACGTGGTCGGCGGGGTGGACGGTCTCCAGTTCGACCGCATCGGCGAGGTCGGGCTGAAGGGGTTCTCCGAGCCCACCGAGCTATTCATCGCCTCGGTCCGGAAGCCCGAGTGACCGTGGGCGGCGAGGAGGTCCGCGAAGCGGTCCGCGCGGCGGGACTGCTGGCACAGGACCGGCCGGTGGTTGCGATGCTGTCCGGAGGCCGGGACTCGGTGTGCCTGCTGGACGTCGCCGTGGCGCTGTGCGAGCCCGGGGACGTGAGCGCGCTGCACGTCAACTACGGATTGCGCGAGCAGGCAGACGCGGATGAGCGCCACTGCGTCGGGCTGTGCAAGCAACTCGGCGTGGAGCTCGAGGTTGTACGCGAGCGCAGACAGCCGCGTGCACAGGGGCCCACTGGGGATCGGCAGGCCGGTGCGGTATCCGGCAACCTGCAGGCGTGGGCGCGCGGGGTGCGCTACCGGGCGGCCGAGCAGATGGCCGAGGCGAAGGATGCGCTGATCGCGACCGGGCACACGGCGAGCGACCAGGTGGAGACGATCCTCTACCGGCTCGCCGCCTCCCCGGGAAGGCGGGCGCTGCAGGGAATGGTGGCGAGCGAAGGGCGATTGATCCGCCCGCTGCTGGCGGTGACCCGCGAGCAGACGGCCGCATATTGCGAAGCTCGAGGGTTGAGGTGGTGCGAGGATGAGAGCAACGACAGCGAGCGGTTCGCGCGCGCGCGTGTGCGACACGGGCTCCTGACGGCGCTGCGGGCGGTGCACCCGGCGGCGGAGGCGAACGTGCTGAGGACCGCGAGGCTGTTGCGCGAGGAGACCGAGCTGCTGGACGGCCTCGTGGCGTCCGAGCTGGCCGGGCGCAAGAGCATCGCGATCGCCCGCCTGGAAAAGATGCCCGCGGCGATGGCCCGCCTGGTGGTGGTGCGCCTGGCGGAGGATGCTACGGGCACCTACGTCCCCCAGGCCGGAGATCGCGTGGAGGAGATCCTGGCCCTTGCCCGTCGGGGCGGGCGGGCGGAGCTGCACGTCGGCGGACAGGCGGGGGCGGTGATCGAGCACGGCGTGCTCGAGATCAGGAAGCTTCCCCCTCGCTAGGGCTAGACTCCCCGGGGTGGCCACCCCCCCGCGCGTCGGAGTCGAGCCGGGAGTCGGAGAGGTGCTCGTCACCGCCGAGGACCTCCTGCGGCGCGTGGGCGAGCTGGGCCAGGAGATCTCGCGCGACTACGCCGGCAGGCCGTTGCTGCTCGTGGGGGTGCTGAAGGGGGCCGTGTTCTTCCTGAGCGATCTGATGCGCTTCATCGAGATCCCGGTCGAGGTTGACTTCATGGCCGTCGCCTCCTATGGCTCGGCCACGGACTCCTCCGGGGTCGTGCGAATCCTCAAGGATCTCGATGTTGCGATCGAAGGTCGCGACGTGCTGATCGTCGAGGACATCGTGGATTCCGGGCTGACGCTGCAATACCTGATGCGCAACCTCGGCTCGCGCAATCCGCGGACGCTCGAGGTGTGTGCGCTGCTCACCAAGCCGGAGCGGCGCAAGGTGGATCTGCCGACCCGCTACGTGGGCTTCGAGATTCCCGACCGCTTCGTGGTGGGGTACGGGCTCGACTACGCCGAGCGTCACCGCAATCTGCCGTTCGTCGCGGTGCTCGACAGATAGCCACCGCGGGCGCCGACCCGTTCAAGCGTCTGAAAAACCGGCCTCTCATGGTACGCTGAAGGACCGGTGGCCACGACTCCATACGGCGCCAAGGCCCACAGGATCTCGCTATGAGCCGTTTCTTCAAGAGCGCCGCGTTCCCGATCCTCATCGTCGTGGTGCTTGCGTTCCTCGCCGTCAAACTCGTCAATCCGGGTTCGACCACCCACCGGACGCACAGCTACCAGACGCTCGTCTCCCATGAGATCCCGCAGGGCGAAGTCAAGTCGGTCGAGATCAAGAACAAGGGCAAGGCCCTCGAAGTCCAGCTCAACGCGAAGGGCAACAAGGAAAAGTACGAAATCGGCTTCATCGACCAGGCCGCTCCTCAGCTGATCGCGCAGCTCGAAAAGTCCGGAGTGCCGTTCAACGTCGAATCCGAAAAGAGCAGCGCGCTGCTCGGCCTGCTGACGTACATCCTCCCGTTCCTGATCTTCCTGGGCTTCTGGATCTTCCTCATGAACCAGGTCCAGGGCGGCGGCTCGAAAGTGATGTCGTTCGGCAAGTCGCGCGCCAAGCGCATGTCGGCGGACTCGCCGAAGATCACCTTCCGGGACGTCGCCGGCGTGGACGAGGCAGTGGAGGAGCTGCATGAGATCAAGGAATTCCTGGAGAACCCCAAGAAGTTCCAGGCGCTCGGTGCGAGGATCCCCACGGGGGTGCTGCTGTATGGGCCGCCCGGTACCGGCAAGACGCTGCTGGCGCGGGCGGTCGCGGGGGAGGCTGGCGTGCCGTTCTTCTCGATCTCCGGCTCGGACTTCGTGGAGATGTTCGTCGGCGTCGGCGCCTCGCGCGTGCGGGATCTGTTCGAGCAGGCCAAGCAGAACAGCCCGTGCATCATCTTCATGGACGAGATCGACGCCGTCGGGCGCCACCGCGGCGCCGGTCTCGGCGGTGGCCACGACGAGCGCGAGCAGACGCTCAACCAGCTGCTCGTCGAGATGGATGGGTTCGAGGCGAAGGACAACATCATCATGATCGCGGCCACCAACCGGCCCGACATCCTCGACCCGGCGCTCCTGCGCCCCGGGCGCTTCGACCGCCAGATCGCCGTCGATCGTCCCGACCGCAAGGGGCGGGCCAAGATCCTCGAGGTGCACACGCGAGGCAAGCCGCTGGCGAAGGTGATCGACATCGACGCGCTCGCCGGTCAGACCCCCGGCTTCACGGGTGCAGACCTGTCCAATCTCATCAACGAGGCAGCGCTGCTGGCAGCGCGGACGGGCAAGCGGGAGATCGGCCAGGATGAGCTCGAGGAGGGGATCATGCGAGTGATCGCCGGCCCCGAGAAGAAGACGCGGGTGATGAGCGAGAAGGAGCGGCTGATCACGGCCTACCACGAGATGGGGCATGCGCTGGTGGGCCACTTCCTCGAGCATTCGGACCCCGTGCACAAGATCTCGGTGATCTCGCGGGGACAGGCCCTCGGCTACACGATCTCGATGCCCCAGGAGGACCGCTTTCTGACCACACGCGCCGAGCTCAGGGACACGATGGCGATGACCCTCGGCGGGCGCGCGGCCGAGGAGCTCGTGTTCAGCGAGATCACCACCGGCGCGTCGAACGACATCGAGAAGGTGACGGCGACGGCCAAGCAGATGGTGATGCGGTTCGGCATGAGCGAGAAGCTCGGCCCGCGCGTGTTCGGCCACGACCACGGCCAACCGTTCCTTGGCCGGGAGTTCTCCACCGAGCCGGACTACTCGGACGAGATCGCGCGCGAGATCGACGATGAGGTCCGCCGGATCATCGAGTCCGCGCACCAGCGCGCGAAGGACATCCTCACCGAGCACGCGCGCGACCTCACGAAGATCTCCGAGATCCTCGTCAAGCGCGAGACGATCGAGAAGGAGGAGTTCCTGGCGCTGCTCGCGGGCAAGTCAGAGCAGGAGGTGTTCGGCGACGAAGTGGACTCGAGGCCCGAGCTGCCCGCGCCGAGCGTGCCGACAGCGCCCGCCGACCGCGCCGAGCGCGAAGTGCCGCGAACCATCCCCCGCCCGGGCCTGGCCGGCGGCACCGCCGAGCTCAGAGGGACAGACCCAGAGCGCCCCGAGCTCGTCTAGATGCCCGTCGAGCTCCATCGCTGTTGAGCTCCGCCGTACACGCCCCCGACGGCTTTCGCCTGATGGGGATCGTGAACGTCACACCGGACTCGTTCTCCGACGGTGGCCTGTTCCTGGACGCCGACGCTGCGGTTGCGCACGCACGGTCGCTGGCCGCCCAGGGAGCGGACATTCTCGACATCGGCGGCGAGTCGACACGTCCGGGGGCCGAGCCGGTATCCGCGGAGCAGGAGCTGCGACGGGTGCTGCCCGTCGTGGAGGGGGTCGTGGCCGAAGATTGGGGGTCCGCCCGCCCCCAGCTCTCGATCGACACCTCCAAGGCGACCGTCGCGCGCGCGGCCCTTGAAGCGGGGGCAAGCCTCGTCAATGACGTGAGCGCATTTCGCGCCGATCGGGACATGGCGGGCCTGGTCGCCGACAGCGGGGCGGAATGCTGCCTGATGCACATGCTCGGGGAGCCGCGAACCATGCAGCAGGACCCGCGCTACGAGGACGTGGTCGACGATGTCAAGGCATTTCTGGAGGAGCGGTTGGCGTTCGCGGTGCACGAGGGGGTGAATGAGCGGCGGGTACTGCTCGACCCGGGCATCGGGTTCGGCAAGACCGTTCGGCACAATCTCGAGCTGCTGGCGCGTCTGCACGAGCTGCTGACCCTGGGCCGTCCGATCCTGATCGGAACCTCCCGCAAGAGCTTCCTGGCTCGTATCGCGGGAGACGCGTCCGCCCCGGCGCGGCTCGCGGGGACGGTGGCCTCGAGCGTGTTGGCGTTTGAGCGCGGCGCGAGCGTGTTCCGGGTGCACGACGTCGCGCCGGTCGGCCAAGCGCTCGCGGTGGCGGCTGCTACGTTGGTCGGGCGATGGACGGAGAGGCGCACGGAGACGATCCGGACGAGCTAGACGACGACGGTGAGGATCTCGACGAGGATCGTTCCGAGACGGTAGAGTCGGTCACGGTCGAGATCACCGGCCTGTCGCTGTATACCCGCCACGGGGTGAGCGAGGCCGAGCGCGAGGTGGGCCAGCGGCTGGTGCTGGACCTGCGGCTGGACGTGGGCGACGCCGATGCCACCGTGACGGACGCGATCGAGGATACGGTCGACTACGCGGAGGTCTGTCAGCTGGTGGCGCTGATCGCCCAGCAGCGCTCTCACAAGACGCTCGAGCGCCTGTGCAGCACGATCGCGGATCGGCTGCTGGCGGACTATGAGCTCGAGGGCGTGTGGGTGAAGGCGACCAAGCCGGAGCCCCCGATCGCGCTGACTGTTGATGAGGTCTCGGTCGAGGTGTGGCGTGAAGCCGAGGCGTAGCCCCGACCTTCCCTTGGCATAACCGCTCACACGCCCCTCGCGCTCGTGATCCTTGCCCTGGTGACGGGAGGGTTCCTGTTCCTGATGACGGGCTCACTGATCCTGCCGGCCATGACGGGCTCACTGATCCTGCCGGCCATGACGGGCTCACTGATCCTGCCGGCCATGGCGCTCGCGATGAACCTGCTGACGGTCGCCGTCGGGGCAGGGCTGCTGGTGCTGATCTTCTTGCGCGAGGGCAGGCTGGGGGAGGCGCCGGCTTGAGCGCGGGCCTGCTCGGACTCGGCTCGAACGTCGGCGAGCGCCGCAATCATCTGCAGGGCGCCGTCGACGCGCTGGGAGCGGCAGGCGCGGTTGTGCTCGCCTGCTCGTCGGTGTACGACACCGATCCAGTCGGTGAGATGCTCGACCAGCCGAGCTTCCTGAACGCCTGCCTGCGCATCGAGACGGCGCTGGCGCCGCTCGAGCTGCTCGATGCGGTCAAGCGCCTCGAGCGCGAGCTGGGTCGCGCGGCCGCTGAGGTCCGCCATGGCCCACGCACGATCGACATCGACATTCTCTTGCTGGGGCGGTTTGAGCTCCGCCACGAGCGCATGTCCCTGCCCCACAGGCAGCTGCTCAACCGCCGTTTCGTCCTGATTCCCGCCCTGGAGCTGGACTACGATCTCCGCTCGCCCGACGGCACGCGCCTGGCGGATGCGCTCGCGGCGCTGCCCTTCGACGAGGGCGTGCGCTGGGCCGGCCCACCACTGCGGCTGCCGGATCGCTGAGCCGCGGCTCGATCGCTTTGCGGATCGGTTCGAGCCGGCACGCACGCCGCCCCGCCGCCGGAGGCGGCCGCTGTCAGGAGGTGACGGACCCTCGCGCGGTCCAGCTCGCCAGCCGCAGGAGAGTGGCGCTGTCGATACCGCGTCCGGACACCACGCACAGGCGTCCGTTGCGCAGCCAGCTGATCGCGTAAGCCCCGTTCTCGGTGAGCAGCCGGTAGGGCACGCCCCGGCGCCAGGCGACCGCACCACCGCCCATCCGGGGTGCCGGCGTGCCGGCGACGATCGCGTAGCCGAGCTGGCGCCCGCGGCTGTCCTGGTAGAAGACCGTCGTGACCATCCGACCGTCGAGGCGATCGCTGCGCGCGCCGGTGGAGCGCCAGCCGAAGCGCTCTTCCCAGTAGGGAAAGGAAACGCCGTCGACGGCGGCGACGAGCTGCCCATTGTGGCGGGGGCTCTCCGCTGGAGCGGGCAGGGTCGCCGGGCGCAGCGTGAGGGCGGATGCCTCGCGCACGCCGAGCCCGGAGCTCGTACCGCCGCTCAGCCCCGCGACGATCGCGACGGCCGCCACCGCGGTGAGCGCGATCGCCCCGGCCAGCCCCATACCGAACCCGGATCGGCCCGCGCCGAACGCCCGAGCCGGGGTCCTCGGGCGAGCGCTCGGCGATCGGGCGGCGATCAGCGACTCCACCTTGCGGTGGAGCTCCTCGGGCGCGCGCACGTCGATCGACCGCACGAACTCAACCAGCTCGGATTCTGTGTGTGGACGCGGCTCGGTCATCGTGTTCCCTTACTAGGCAAGACTCCGCCGGGCTCCTTCTCTTCCCGCCACGCGGATGACGCCGCCGGCGGCTGGGGAGGTTCAAGCGTAGGACCGATCAAGCTCTCCGCCGGATCCGGCTCCGGGGCGAGCCTCTCGGTGACCTGCTTGCGTGCCCGGAACAGCCTGGTCGTGATCGTCGCCTCGCGCACGCGCAGCGCGCGAGCCGCTTCCCTGTAGGAGAGACCAACGACATCCACCGCCACCAGCGCCAGGCGGAAGTCCTCCGGGAGGGCGGCGATCGTCGCGTACACCTCCTGCATCTCCAGCGCGCGCTCGGGTTGGCCCATCGGCTGCGGGTCGGCCGCGACGACATCGTCAAGCGTGGCCACTGTCACGGGTCGCCGCCCGGCCGTGCGGCGGCTGGTGAGGAATGTGTTTCGCAGCACGCGCATCAGGTAGTACAGCTCGTCGTCTCCGTGCAGGACCCGCGGCCGGGAGAGCACGCGGGCGAACGTCTCCTGCACGAGGTCCTCGGCGTCCTCACGCGAGCCGCACAGGGCCCAGGCTGCGCGGTAGAGACGGTCGATGTGCTGGCTGAGGGACTTCGGGTCCAGGGTGCGCATGGGCGGGCGAAACGAACGCTGTCGGGTGCTGGAGCGACGAGATCGCCATGTGACTCTAGCGCCGCGCGCAATTGCTGTCGCCCCTCCTACTGTCGCGCTCCGGGAGCACTCCAGCAGGTCAGCCTTCTCGCTCCAGCAGGGCAGCCTTCTCACTGAGCCAGGTCGGGACGGGGACGGGAAGGATCGGAGCGCGACGGCGTCCTTGGTGGTTGACGGATGGGACGCGCTCGCGCTCGCGGCGCGGGCCGCACAGGTCGCTCGACTGTCGAGGAAAGGAGGGTGGAGACGGTGATGCTGCGCAGGTGCTTGCCCATCGCCCTGGTCGCAATGCTCGGCGCCGCCGTCGTGGTGCTGCCGGCCGTGGCCGGCTCTGAAACGGCTCCGAACATCACCGCGGTCAACTACCCGCCCTACTACCAGGGCGAACACGAACGACACTACTGGTCCCCTGAAGTGGCCATGGTCGGCGCAGGCGGGGTCGTTGCGTTCAGCAACCCCAGCAGCACGGTGCACCACGGCCTGGCGTGGACCGCTGGCCCGTCGACGCCGACCTGCACCGGGATGCCTGCCGCAGCGGCCGAGGAATCCGGCGCCACGAACTGGCACGGCGAATGCGCGTTCAGCAAACCCGGGACCTACACGTTCATCTGCACCGTGCATCCCAACGAAATGAAAGGCACGATCACGGTCAGCGCCGACGGAACGACCACCACGGGCATGACGATGGGCTCCACCGAAACCTCCCCGTCAAGTCCGACCACGAGCACGTCTGCCGCGTCTGTCGGGTCCGGCTCCCACACCGCCGGCTCCCGTCCGCGCAGCTCGCCGCTCGTAGGGAGCGCGTCATCGGCGATCAAGCTCACGGCGATCCAGCACGGCCAGTCTGTGCACGGCTCGGTCGCGGTCTCGCAGGCCGGCGCGGGGGGCCGGCTTGAGGTGGAGCTGCTCGCGAGGAATGCGTCGCTGGCGAGCGCTCCTCGGCCGGCACAGGTTCAGGTTGGTCGCCTGGTGCGCTCTTCGCTGCGGGCGGGAACGGCCACGTTCGCGGTGACCCTCGACGCCAAGGCCAGGCACGCGCTGCGTATCCACGGCCACCTGGCGCTGACCGTGAAGATCGTGCTCACACCGCAGCGCGGCTCAGCTGTGACGATCACCCGGAGCGTCGTCCTGCACGCCTGAGCCTATGCCTCGGCGGCCGTCGGCAACCACTCGGCCGGGAGGACTCCCGCCGGGACTTCGCCGGGCGCCGGCGGGAAATAACGGGTCAGCTCGGCCGCGGGCCGCCCCTCGATCAGCGGGCGGATGTCGGCGATCGTGAGAAGCAGACGGATTGTGCTGCCGATCTGCAGGTCGGCCGCATTCGGCTGCTCCCCGCCGAGCAGACCATCGGAGATCCACGCGTCTATGCGGTCGAGCTGGCCCGGCAGCGCTTGCAGGTCGGCACGCGCGGAGTCGTCGCTCGCCTTGTTCTTGATTGCCATCAGGCGGGCGGTGAGCGGCATCGCCGGGCGCAGGAGTGGCCGCGGAAGCGGCAGCTCGGTGTCTGTCGCGTAGCTCTCCATCGCCGCGGGACGGCGCAGGAAGGCAACGTCGATGATCCGGCGGGGCACGCTCTGCAGCACCTCGTCCCCCCAGCGCTCGGCCTCGAGCACCTTCGCGCGGGCGGGGTCTCCGACTGCTGGAAGGAGAGCGGGCTCGGCGCGGAGCGCGTCGAGACGGCGCATGATCGGGCGCGAGCCGACGACTCGCTCGCCGTCGATGCGCATCCCGGGCACGGTGCTGCCACCGTACCGGAGCGGACCGATGACCATCTGGCTCATCGGCAGCAGATCGATGCGGTCGTAGTCGATCGACTTCAGCCCCAGCGCAGCCTCCACAGCCGCGCACGGGTGCGAACCGGAAAGCGCGTAGAGCTTCACGTTCACGCCGCCGAGCATAATGGTTCGGATGCTGCTCGTCGTAGACGTGGGCAACACCCAGACCCACTTCGGAGCGTTCCAGGGGGAGGAGCTGCTCGAGCACTGGCGGTTTGCCACCGTCCGCCAATCGACCGCGGACCAGCTCGGCGCCGCGTTGCGCAACCTGCTCGAGCTGCGCGGATATGGCTTCCAGGATGTGGAGGCGTCGATCGTCTCCTCGACCGTGCCCCAGCTCGAGCCGGAGTGGACGGCCATGGCGAGCCGCTATCTCGGCCAGGATATGCTCGCGGTCGGACCGGGAACGAAGACGGGCATGGCGATCCGCTATGACAACCCGCGTGAGATCGGGGCGGATCGGCTGGTCAACGCGGTGGCCATCCGCGAGCGTTTCGGCGGTCCCGCGGTGTGCGTGGACTTCGGCACGGCCACCACGTTCGATGTCGTCTCCTCCGAGGGCGAGTACGTCGGCGGTGCGTTGATGACGGGCATCGAGATCTCACTCGACGCGCTGTCTGAACGGGGGGCCAGGCTGCCCAAGGTCGACCTCGCGCCGCCCAAGAGCGTGATCGGCAAGAACACGATCGATGCCATCCGCTCCGGCGTCGTGTTCGGGTACGCGGGGGCGATCGACGCGATCCTGCGCCGCCTGTACAAGGAGCTGGGCCGGCGCGCCGACGTGGTGGCCACGGGCGGTCTGGCCGGGCTCGTGGTGCCCTATACCGAGGAGATCGAGGAGGTCGACGACCTCCTCACCCTCACGGGACTGCGCCTGCTCCACGAGCGCAATACCTAGCATTGCACCATGCCCTCGGCCAAAGACCTGACCGACCCCTGGATGCTGGGCCCCCTGCGAGTCCCCAACCGCGTGCTCCTGGCCCCGCTGGCGGGGATCGGCAACTGGTTCGTGCGCTTGCAGGCCAAGCGCTACGGAGCGGGGATGGCGGTCTCGGAGATGGTCTCCTCCCACGCGATCCACTACGGCAACCGCAGGACGTGCTCGGAGATGCTGCGCATCGACCCCCGCGAGCGAGCGGGCGGACCGGTGTCGATCCAGCTGTTTGGCGAAGACCCGGAGATGATGCGCTCGGCGGCGGCCCACGTGGCGCGGGCGGGGGCGGACGCGATCGACATCAACATGGGCTGCCCGGTGGCGAAGGTGCAGAAGACAGGCGCCGGAGCGGCGCTCCTGGCCGATCCCGACCGGGCGGTCGCGGTGGCGGCGGCCGCAGTCCAGGGGGCGGTGAGTGGCGCCGGCCGGCTGCCGGTCACGGTGAAGCTGCGCGCCGGCCTGCGCCCCGGCGAGACCAGCGGCTTTGAGCTGGCGCACCGGCTGGTGGACGAGGCGGGGGTGGCCGCGATCACCTTGCATCCCCGGGTGGCGGCTGTGCAGCACAAGGGCGTGCCCGACTACGGGCTGGTGGCGCGCCTGGTGGACTCGCTGCCCGCGCCGGTGATCCTCACCGGCGGGCTGAGCGACGCCGCGAGCGTGCGCTGCGCGTTCGCCCAGACGGGCGCCGCGGCGGTGATGCTTGCGCGGGGGGCTCTGGGCAACCCCTGGCTGTTCACCCAGCTCGTTGGGGGACGCGAGCAGGGGCCGACCGAGAACGAGGTCCTGGACGAGCTCGACTGGACGATCGAGCGAGCCGTGGAGCATCTGGGCCAGGAGCGTGCGACGCGGTACCTGCGCAAGTTCTACCCGTGGTACATCCACCGGTTGACGCTCGACCCACATGCGGCAAAGAGATTGCAGATGTCGCTGCAGGCGGCGGAAACGCTGGCAGCGGCCCGGGAGCTGCTCCAGCCCGCGCGCTGGCCGGTGCCACTCCCTGCTTGAGGCGCCGGAGGGGCGCCGGCGCCCGGCCGCAGCGTCTCGGCGCCCCGCTATACTGCTGCGCTCGCTGAAGCCCCCGGGCCGCGACATCCCCGCCTGCGACGCGGGGATTTTGTTCGTCGTCGGCCCGACCGTCAACCCCGATCGAGGGTCACATGCCGAAGGACGTCATCCTCACCCCCGAAGGCCTGAAAAAGCTCAAGGACGAGCTCGAGCTGCTGTCGACCGAGAAGCGCCGGGAGGTGGCCGAGCGCATCAAGGAGGCGCGGGAGTTCGGGGACATCTCCGAGAACTCCGAGTACGACGACGCCAAGAACGAGCAGGCGATGCTCGAGAGCCGGATCGCGATGCTCCAGGAGAAGCTCCGCATGGCGACCGTGATACAGACCAAGGACCTCTCCACCGACGTGGTGCAGGTCGGCTCGGTGGTGCACGTCAAAGACGAGAAGACGGGCAAGTCGGTGAAGTACACGATCGTCGGCTCGGCGGAGGCCAGGCCAGAAGAGCACAAGCTGTCCAACGAGTCGCCCGTGGGCCGTGCCCTGATCGGCCGCAAGCGAAACGAGACGGTCGCGGTGAAGGTTCCCCGCGGACCAGCCCGCAAGCTGAAGATCACGAAGATCGACGTCGGCCTCGAGTAGGAGGGCCGGGATGGCCCTCCTACCTCGCGGCCGCGGCGGGCGTGCCGGTCGTTAGGGTTACCCCGCGGGCCGTCAGGTCCCGCGAATCCGAACGGCGACGTCCGGTCGCCGCCTTGCGGTGAAGCCCGAACACGGCCTGAAGGCTGGTGCCGACCTCGAGCCTATGAGCGATTCCAACGACTCCACCCCCTCCGAACCTGCAAAGCACGGTCTGCCCGAGCTCATCGCCGAGCGTCGGGCGAAGGCCGAACGCCTGCGGGAGTCCGACCCGGGCGCGTTCCCCTACGCCTTCCCCGGGGCCGAGCCGATCGAGCGGATCCTCGCCGCCTACGCCCACCTCGCCGACGGCGAGGAGACCGAGGACGCCCATCGCGTGGCGGGGCGGCTGGCAGCGCGCCGCGGGGCCGGCAAGGCGGCGTTCCTGGACCTCGTGGACAGGACCGGCAAGATCCAGCTGCACGCCCGAGTGGACGTGCTCGGCGAGGAGTCGTTCGAGCGGCTGATCTCACTCGACCTCGGCGACCTCGTGGGGATCGACGGCGCCGTGCTGCGGTCAAGGCACGGCGAGATCTCCTTGCGCGTCGACGCATACCAGGTGCTGGCCAAGGCGCTGCGGCCGCCGCCGGACAAGCACCACGGACTGAGCGACGTGGAGATCCGCCACCGAAGGCGCGAGCTCGATCTGCTCGCGAACGAGCAGACCCGCAGGCTGTTCGTCGACCGGGCC
Source organism: uncultured Solirubrobacteraceae bacterium (assembly GCA_963709885.1). Classification (GTDB taxonomy): domain Bacteria; phylum Actinomycetota; class Thermoleophilia; order Solirubrobacterales; family Solirubrobacteraceae; genus Palsa-744. Next base: position 993,137 of record CAVPXY010000004.1, read on the forward strand.
CGGATCATCACGGCCGTGCGCGGTTACCTCGACGAGCACGGCTTCATCGAGGTCGAGACGCCTGTGCTGCAGCCGCTCTACGGCGGCGCTCTGGCGCGCCCGTTCCTGACTCACCACAACGAGCTGGAGCGCGACCTCTACCTGCGGATCGCTACCGAGCTCTACCTGAAGCGCTGCATCGTGGGAGGCCTGGAGCGCGTCTACGAGCTGGGCAAGGACTTCCGCAACGAGGGCGTCTCGACGAAGCACAATCCGGAGTTCACGATGGTGGAGTTCTATGAGGCGTACGCCGACTACGACGACGAGGCCGTGCGCCTGGAAGAGCTGGTGCGTCGAGCCGCGCGTGCGGTTGACTACTCGGGCGAGCTCGACTTCGAGAGCCCCTGGCGGCGCGTGACGTTCCAGCAGGCCATCGCTGAGCAGACCGGGATAGACGTTCTGGCCCAACCCGACCTCGAGCAGCTGCGGGCGGCGATCTCCCGCCAGGGTCTCCATAAGCAGATCGCCGGGGACACCTGGTTCCTGCTCGCCGACGATCTGCTCTCGAAGGTCGTCGAGCCCAACCTGCTGGCGCCGACGTTCGTGATGGACTATCCGGTCGAGCTTTCGCCGCTGGCGCGGGAGCACCGGTCGGAGCCTGGACTGGCCGAGCGCTGGGAGGCTTTCGCCGGCGGTATGGAGATCGCGAACGCGTTCAGCGAGCTGATCGACCCGGACGTTCAGCGCCGGCGCTTTGATGCGCAGGGCCGCCTGGACGTGGTCGGTGTGCCCGAGACCATGCCCTTCGACGAGCCCTTCATCCAGGCGCTGGAGCAGGGGATGCCGCCGGCTGGCGGAGTAGGCGTGGGCATCGACCGGCTCGTCATGCTCCTCACAGAACGCGACTCGATCCGCGAGGTGGTGTTGTTCCCCGCGATGAGAGACTGACCGCGGGGCCGGTAGGCGGGCATGGCCGAGCGGTTGACGCTCAAGCAGTGGGCCCATGATGACGATGACCCTGTGGAGCCCGGTTGGCCGGTTGGTAGACTGCCCAGAAGGCTAGACAGGACACCCCGAAGACTAGGCATAACCACCGAGCAGGCCTAATCAGGACCACAAAGAGCTCTTGAGGCGCCGTCCTCGTAGGAAGGACTTACACGATGTTCGAGCGATTTACAGAACGGGCCCGGCAGGTGGTCGTTCTCGCGCAGGAGGAGGCGCGGACGCTCAAGCACAACTACATCGGCACCGAGCACATCCTGCTGGGGCTGCTGCGTGAGGAGGAGGGCCTGGCGGCGCGGGTGCTGGAGAGCTTGGACATCACCGTCGAGCGCGTGCGCGCGCAGGTGGTGCGGATCGTGGGCTCCGGCGAGGAGGTCACCTCCGGGCAGATCCCGTTCACGCCACGCGCCAAGAAGGTGCTCGAGCTGGCGCTGCGCGAGGCGCTCAGCCTCGGCCACAACTACATCGGCACCGAGCACATCCTGTTGGGGCTCGTGCGTGAGAACGAGGGCGTGGCGGCCCGCATCCTGCTCGATTTCGACGCCGATTCCGAGAAGATCCGCAACGAGGTCATCCGCATGCTGTCGGGTCCCGGTGGACGCCGTCAAGGCCAGTCCGCCGGTGGCTCGGGCGCGGGTGCTGGCGCGGCGCCGGGCGAGGGCAAGAAGTCCTCGAAGCTGCTCGATCAATTTGGGAGAAACCTCACGAAGCTGGCAGCCGAAGGCAAGCTCGACCCATGCGTGGGGCGTGAGACTGAGATCGAGCGGATCATGCAGATCCTCTCGCGCCGGACCAAGAACAACCCCGTGCTCGTCGGCGAGCCCGGCGTGGGCAAGACCGCCGTGGTTGAGGGTCTGGCGCAGCGAATCACCAACTCCGAGGTGCCGGAGCTCTTGAAGAACAAGCAGATCTACACGCTCGATCTGGCCGCGCTGGTGGCCGGCTCGAAGTACCGGGGTGAGTTTGAGGAGCGGTTGAAGAAGGTGATGAAGGAGATCACCCAGCGTGGCGACATCATCCTGTTCATCGACGAGCTCCACAACCTGGTGGGCGCCGGGGCCGCCGAGGGCGCGATCGACGCCGCCTCGATCCTGAAGCCCGCGCTGGCCAGGGGCGAGCTGCAGACGGTAGGCGCGACGACGCTGGATGAGTACCGCAAGTACCTGGAGCGCGACTCGGCGCTCGAGCGGCGCTTCCAGCAGATCCGCGTGGAGGAGCCCAATATCGACCAGACCGTGGAGATCCTCAGGGGGCTGCGCGACCGCTACGAGCAGCACCACAAGGTGCAGATCACCGATGAGGCCCTTCGCGCGGCGGGGGAACTGGCCAGCCGCTACATAGCCGACCGCTTCCTGCCCGACAAGGCGATCGACCTGATAGACGAGGCCGCGTCCCGGATGCGGATCAAGTCGATGAGCTCGCCTCCGGCCAATCGCGAGCTGGAGGACCAGGTCGAGACCACGCGCCGTGAGAAGGAGGCGGCGATCGAGGCGCAGGAGTTCGAGAAGGCCGCCGCGCTGCGCGACAAGGAGCGCAAGCTGACCAACAAGAAACGCCAGCTCGAGCAGGAGTGGGAGTCCGGCGAGTCCGGCGAGCGGCCGGCCATCGGCGAGGAGGAGATCGCCGACATCGTCTCGATGTGGACGGGCATCCCCGTGTTCAAGCTGACCGAGGCCGAGACGCAGAAGCTGGTGCGGATGGAGGACGAACTGCACAAGCGCGTGATCGGACAGCACCCCGCGATCGAGGTCATCTCCAAGGCGATCAGGCGCTCGCGCGCGGGGCTGAAGGACCCCAAGCGCCCGACCGGGTCGTTCATCTTCCTCGGCCCCTCCGGAGTGGGCAAGACCGAGCTGGCACGCACGCTCGCCGAGTTCCTGTTCGGCGATGACGACGCGATGATCAGGATCGACATGTCCGAGTACATGGAGAAGCACGCCGTCTCGCGGCTCGTCGGGTCTCCGCCGGGCTACGTCGGCTACGACGAGGGCGGCCAGCTGACCGAGGCGGTGCGGCGCAAGCCCTACAGCGTGCTGCTGCTCGATGAGATCGAGAAGGCCCACCCTGACGTGTTCAACATCCTGCTGCAGATCCTCGAGGACGGACGTCTCACCGACGCGCAGGGACGGACGGTCGACTTCCGGCACGCGATCGTGATCATGACCTCGAACATCGGGGCGGCTGAGATCGCGCGCAACACGCCGCTCGGATTCGCGGTCTCAGACGACGAGACGGGCATTACCTACGAGGACATGAAGAACCGGATCATGGGCGAGCTGAAGAAGGTCTTCCGCCCCGAGTTCCTCAACCGGATCGACGACGTGATCGTGTTCCACAAGCTCCAGAAGGAGGAGATCAAGCAGATCGTCGAGCTGCTTCTGCTGCGCATCCGCGAGTCGATGGCCGAACGCGAGCTCCAGCTCGAGCTGACCGACGAGGCCAAGGACCTGCTCGTCGAGAAGGGCTGGGATCCGTCCATGGGGGCCCGCCCGCTGCGGCGTGCGATCCAGCGCTACATCGAGGATCCGCTCGCCGACTTCGTCCTGCGCGAGCAGCTCATCCCGGGCGCGACCGTCGTGGTCGACCCCGCTCCCGAAGACGCAGATGAGGTGCGCTTGACGATCATCAAGCCGAAGAAGCAGAAGACGCCGGTCGGCGTGGGAGCCGAAGGCGCCGGCCCGGGCGAGCTCGCTGAGGGCGAGCTTGGCGAGGGGGAGCTCGGCGAGGGCGAGCTTGGCGAGGGCGGGGGCGAGCTCGGCGAGGGCGAGGGCCGGCCCGGCGATGACCCCCCGGAGATCGGCCGGCCCGACGGCGAGTAGTTCGAGCGGGCAGCTGCAGGTCCTCCCCGACGCCGGACCGATGCCGGCGCGATGTCCGTTTGCATGAGCGCCGCAGACCCACGGTCGGTGTCCCCACCGACCCGTAGGCTGGGGCGCAGATGCCCCGCGACATCATCTACAGCTGCTCGCAGTGCGGCTTTCAGTCCGCCCAGTGGCACGGCCAGTGTCCGGGGTGCCGGGCGTGGAACACATTCCTGGAGGAGCGCCTTGCGGGCAGGCGCGCGGAAGGTGGCTCCGGTGCCAGGCGGGCCGGTGGCAGCGGCAGGAGGATCGCCGCCACGATCGGCCGGGCGTCCGGGGGGAGGTTGGTTCCGCGCCCGCTCAACGAGATAGGGGTGACTCCGCTGAAGCGCCTGTCGACGGGGATCGGGGAGCTCGATCGCGTGCTGGGGGGTGGGCTTGTCCCCGGGTCGTTGGTGCTGCTGGGCGGTTCGCCGGGGATCGGGAAGTCGACGCTCACGAACATGGCGCTGGGCCACCTGCTGAAGGACGGCCATCGCACGTTGTACGTGAGCGGGGAGGAGTCGGCCGAGCAGGTGAGGTTGCGCGCGGAGAGGCTCAGTCTTGACCCCGTCCACGCGGTCCACCCGGCCCACCCGGCGCTCGAGGTTCCGATCCTCGCCGAGACGGATCTCGACGCCGTCCTTGACACCCTCGCCGCAGAGGCGCCCGAGGTGTGCGTGATCGACTCGGTGCAGACGCTGCACGCCGCCGATTGCTCCGGCGCGCCGGGCTCCGTCGTGCAGGTTCGCGAGGTGGCCGCACGGATCATGGCGCTCGCGAAGGCGCGGGGGGTGGCGGTGATCCTGGTGGGGCACGTGACGAAGGACGGGGCCCTCGCGGGACCGCGCGTGCTCGAGCATCTCGTGGACTGCGTGCTGCAGTTCGAGGGCGAGCGCGAGCGGCCCTACCGGGAGCTGCGCGCGTTGAAGAACCGCTTTGGATCGACGAACGAGGCGGGCCTGTTCGAGATGCGCCAGGGGGGACTGGTCGAGGTGCTGGATGCCTCGGCGAGATTCGTCGCCGAGGCGACGCGCGCGCCAGGGAGCGTCGTGCTGGCGGCGATGGAGGGGTCCAGGCCGCTGCTCGTGGAGGTCCAGGCTCTGGTGGCGCCCTCAGAGCTCGAGCAGCCGCGCAGGGTGGTGTCGGGCTTTGACCGCAACCGGTTGGCGCTGGTGCTGGCGATCCTTCATCGGCACGGCCGCGTGGGGACGGGCGGGGCGGACGTGTTCGTGAACGTCGTGGGGGGCGTGCGCGTCGATGAGCCCGGGTGCGACCTGGCGGTCGCGCTGGCGGTCGCAAGCGCGAGTCGGGGCGTGCCCACCACCAGCCCCGCCGGCGGTGCCGGCGGCGCTCCGAGGGCGTGTTTCGGCGAGCTGGGGCTGACCGGCGAGCTGCGCTGGGTCGGGCACCCCGAGCGCCGTCTCGAAGAGGCGGCCAGGCACGGGTTGAGCGCCGTGATCGCACCTATGGACAGCGGCGGAGCGGCCTGCGAGGTGGCCACGCTGAGGGACGCCCTGGCGGCGGGGTTGCCGACGGAGCAGGGGCGCCCGGCGAGGGCTGTCGCGGAAGGGCCAGAGGAGTCCGCGCGGGCGGCGGGGAGGCCCGTGCGCGCGGTGGGGAGCAGCTAAGGAAAAGCTAAATGCCCTAGAATGGAGGATCGTGGCTCTGCGATCCGGTGAAGATTTCGACAACGAACTGAGACCGGACCCGGGGTTGATGAAGGCGCTTGAGATGATCGCCCCCGGCACGGCGCTGCGGGAGGGGATCGAGAGCATCCTCCACGCCCGCACGGGCGGGCTGATCGTGATCGGGGAGCCCGATGACCTCAGCTTCCTGAACTCGGGGGGGATCAAGCTCGAGATCGACTATACGCCCGCGTTTCTCTACCAGGTCGCGAAGATGGACGGGGCGATCATCCTGAACGCGAACGCCACGAAGATCACGATGGCGAACGTCCAGCTGATGCCGGACCCGACGATTCTCTCGCATGAGACGGGAACGAGGCACCGCACGGCCGAGCGAGTGTCCAAGCAGACCGACGCTCTGGTGATCGCGGTGTCCCAGCGCCGCGAGGTCGTGTCCGTGTATGTGGACGGGATGAAGTACATACTCGAGGACATCCCGGTGGTGCTGGCCAAGGCCAACCAGGCGCTGGCGACGCTCGACAAGTACCGCACCCGCCTGGATCAGGTCTCCACCAGGCTGACCGCGCTTGAGTTCGAGGGCGGGGCGACGTTGCACGATGTGCTCACGGTGCTCCAGCGCTCGGAGCTGGTGACGCGGATGGCCGTGGAGATCGAGCGCTACATCGTTGAGCTGGGCAACGAGGGGCGGCTGATCGAGATGCAGCTGGAGGAGACGATGGTGGGCACTGCGGCCGACAAGGCGGCGCTCGTGCGCGACTACCTGTCCGGCGACTCCGATGAGGCGTTCGCAGCTGCGCTGGAGGAGATCGGACGGCTTGCCCACCAGGACCTGCTCGATTTCGGGCGGTTGGCCGAGCTGCTCGGGTATGACCGCAAGCTGAACACGCTCGACTACCCGGTCTCTCCGCGCGGCTACCGGGTGCTCGGACGCATCCCCCGGCTGCCCAAGCTGGTGGTCTCTGAGATCGTCGGTGAATTCGGGGGGCTGGACGAGTTGTTGGCCGCAACCGACCCAGCGCTCGAGGCGGTCGAGGGTGTGGGGGAGATCAGGGCGAAGGACATTCGCGAGGGCCTGCGTCGCCTGCAGGAGATCAACCTCGTGGACCGCTACCTGCAGACTTGAACCAAGGGTCGCCACACGGTCGGCCGCAACCAAGGAGGTCACCATTCCGCCACAAGCAACTGAAGAGGCAACTTTGATAGACGAGCTCGAAGCGACCCGCGAGGTCGAGTACATCGAGTTCGAGCTCGGCGACCACGTCGTCTATCCCCACCATGGCGCGGGCAAGGTTCTGAAGAAGGAGGAGATGGAGATGCTCGGCGAGCGGCGCGAGTACCTGACCATCAAGATCCTCCACAACGACATGACCGTGAGGGTTCCCACCGAGAACGCCGCGCTGGCCGGTCTGCGCAGGGTGATCGACGAGGAGACGGTGAAGAAGGTGCTGGACGTGCTGCGGGACGAGGTCTCGGAGATGCCGAAGAACTGGAACCGTCGCTTCAAGCACAACCGCGACAAGATCAAGACGGGCGACATCTATGAGCTGGCCGAGGTTGTACGGAATCTCTCTCTGCGGGAGAGCGAGAAGGGATTGTCCACCGGCGAGAAGCAGATGTTCACGCGCACCAAGAAGATCCTCGCCTCCGAGCTCATGTATGCGCTCGACAAGGACGAGGAGGAGGCGGAGAGCTACCTCGATGAGCTGCTCGCCGAGTCGGCCACTTCTCAGATGGCTGTAGCCGGGGCCGAGTAGCAGGCTGTCGCGCACGCGGCAGCGCCCTTCCGGTGCGACCGCCGCGTGCGCGACAGCCCTCCAGCAAATGGTGATCGCTCTGATCGTGGCCGCCGGGCAGGGCGAGCGTCTCGGGGCCGGACGCCCGAAGGCGCTCGTCGAGCTCGCCGGACGGCCGCTGGTGCAGTGGAGTATCGACGCCCTGTCTGAGGTGGACTGGGATGGACAGGATCGTCCTTGCGCTGCCCCCGGGAACACCCGCGCCGCCCGGGGTCACGGGGGTGGAGGGCGGAGCAGTTCGCTCTGACTCCGTGCGCAGGGCGCTGGCGGCGGCCGGGCCGGGGGACCCGGGCGACGCCGTGCTCGTCCACGATGCGGCTCGGCCGCTGGTCACGGCCGAGCTGGCGCGCGCCGTGATCGCGGCGCTGGAGCAGGATGAGAGCGCCAGCGCGGCGATCGCGGGGATGCCCGTGACCGACACCGTCAAGCGCGTGGACGCCGCGGGCGTGGTGAGCGAGACGCTCGAGCGTAGGGAGCTATGGGCGGTGCAGACGCCGCAGGTGTTCGCCAGAGCGGCGCTCGAACGCGTGCTGGAGGCCCCCGCTGAGGTGCTTGCGCAGGCCACCGACGACGCCTGGCTGGTGGAGCGCGATGGTGGCAGGGTGATCGTGGTGAGGGCGAGCGAGGAGAACATCAAGGTCACCACCCAGCTCGACCTGGAGCTGGCCGAGCTGCTGCTGGCCCAGCGCGTCAGCTGTGCGTGCGACAGAGAGCCCGGCTGAAGCCCGCAAGGCGGTCCCGGGCTGCTTGAATCGCAACTCTCCCGTGCTGACCGACTACCACCTCCATCTTCGCTCGGACGATCTCGATGCGACTGCGGCCGAGCACTTCACGGAGGCGAATGTCGCGCGCTACCGGGCGGCGGCACGCGAGCGGGGCATCGCCGAGGTGGGCGTCTCCGAGCACGTCTACCGCTTCGAGCAGGCGCTCGAGGTGTGGCGCCACCCGTTCTGGCTTCAGTACGCGCACGACGATCTCGACTCCTACTGTGCGTTCGTGCGCGAGCAGCCCGACCTGCGGCTGGGCATCGAGGCCGACTTCGTCCCGGCGGGCAGAGGACCGGACGGCCAACCTGCTCGAGGCACGCGACTTCGACTACGTGATCGGGGCGGTGCACTTCGTGCGCGAGGGGGCGGTGGACATGGACGATTACAGCGTCTGGGATACGGGAAAGAGCGCCGATGAGATCTGGCGGCGCTACTTCCAGACGATCGGCGAGGCCGCGAGGAGCGGGCTGTTCGACGTGCTGGCGCATCCGGACCTGGTGAAGATGTGGGGCGCGCGAGCGCCCGCTGCCCGAGGGGGATCTGCGCCGCTACTACGAGCTCGCGATGGAGGGGATCGCAGAGTCGGGCATCGCGGTGGAGGTGTCAACCGCAGGGCTCAGAAAGCGTGCGCGAGAGCTGTATCCGGCGCCGGCGTTCCTCGCGATGTGCCTGGAGGCGGGCGCCCGGGTGGCGCTCTCGAGCGACGCCCACCGCCCGCAGGACGTGGGCGCCGACTACGCGCAGGCACTGGAGCTCTTGGAGGGCCTGGGGGTGGATGAGCTGTGCGTGTTCGACAGGCGCGCGCGACGGCTGGAGCCGATTGGGGCCAGTATCGCGACTGGCCCCGGCGAGGCGACCGCCATGATCGACCCGAGCAAGACCACCGGGAGGAGCCCGCGATGACGCTGACGGGGATCGGCTATGACTCCCATCGGCTGGGCCCCGGGCGCAGGCTCATGCTGGGGGGCGTCGAGATTCCACACGAGCGGGGTCTTGAGGGTCACTCCGACGCGGACGTGCTCACGCACGCGATCATCGACGCGCTGCTGGGGGCGGCCGGGCTGGGGGACATCGGCGAGCACTTCCCCGACACCGAGGAGCACTTCAGGGACGCCGATTCGATGCAGCTGCTCGGAACGGTCCTCACGAGCGTGATCGCCGCGGGATTGTTCTCGTCAATATCGACTGCACCGTCGTGATGGAGACCCCGAGGCTCGGCCCCCACCGAGCGGCCATCCGCGAGCGCCTGGCGACCGCGCTCGGGCTCAGGCCCGAGCGCGTGAACGTGAAGGCGAGCACCGGCGAGGGGATGGGGTTCGTCGGCCGCGGGGAGGGCGTGGCGGCTCTGGCCGTGGCGAGCGTCGAGGACCGTCGAGACCGCCCGGACGACCGCTAGGGTTGCCCGCGCGATGGCGAGGATACGCCTGCACGACACTCGCACGGGGGGGCTGTCACCGTTGCGCCCGCGCGATCCGGGGCGGATCGGCATCTATGCGTGCGGGCCGACCGTATACAGCCGCATCCACATAGGAAACGCGCGCCCGTTCGTGATCTTCAGCCTGCTGAAGCGCTTCCTCGAGCACGAGGGATACGGGGCGACGCTGGTGGTCAACATCACCGACGTCAACGACAAGATCTATGACGCGGCGCGTGCCGAGGGTCGCGCGAGCGCGGAGCTGGCGGCGGAGATGACCGCGTTCTACCGCGCCGACACCGACGCCCTGGGTTTGGGGCGCCCCGACCGCGAGCCGCTCGCGTCGGAGACGATGGAGCCGATCGTCGAGCACATCGGGGCGCTCGTGGAATCCGGGCACGCCTATGCGGCGGGCGGTGACGTCTACTTCCGGGTACGGTCGGACGCGGACTACGGAAGCCTCTCCCACCGGCGCCTGGAGGACATGGATCAGGGGGAGGAGGTGGAGGGGACCGACCGCAAGGAGGATCCGCTGGACTTCGCCCTCTGGAAGGGACACAAGCAGGGGGAGGACACGGTGTGGGACTCGCCCTGGGGACCGGGACGGCCGGGCTGGCACATCGAGTGCTCGGCGATGGCCGAGGAGCTCCTCGGCGTTGGCTTCGATATCCACGGCGGGGGCTCCGACCTGCTGTTCCCCCACCACGAGAACGAGGCCGCCCAGACCCGCGCCGCCCGCGGGACGGAGCTCGCACGGTTGTGGATGCACAACGGGATGATCCAGTTCACGGGCGAGAAGATGGCCAAGTCGGCGGGAAACATCGCCCCGCTGCACGAGGTGCTCGCGCGCCACGGGGCAGAGGCGGTCGTGATGTACTTGATCTCCGGGCACTACCGCCAGCCGCTGGCCTTTTCAGAGGCGGCGCTGGAGCAGGCTCAGGCAAACGTGAACCGCATCCGCGAGGCTGGGCGGCGGTTATCGGGAGGCGATTCGCCGCACGACGTGGAGTCGCTGCGCGAGGAGTTCTTCGATGCGCTCGCGCGCGACTTCAACACGGCTGAGGCGCTTGCCGTGCTGAACGAGTGGATCCGCGAAGCGGCGCATCCGATGCACGGGGATGCCCCGGGAGACTCGCACCTGCGCGAGATGCTCGGCGTCTTGGGGCTCGAGAGCCTGCTCGCCCCCACGGCGCCGGCTCCCGCGGGGGTGCGCGAGCTGGCCGAGCGGCGCGAGGATGCACGCTCAGGGCGCGACTTCGCGGCGGCTGACCGCCTGCGCGACGAGATCGCGGAGCTCGGCTGGGAGGTTCGCGACGGACCCGAAGGCTTCGAGCTCCTCCCGCTGTGATCCTCTACGGCCGCAACCCCGTACGCGAGGCGCTGCGCGGGCGCAGGTCCGACAGCGTGGGGGAGGTGTGGGCGACGGCCGGGGCGGCGCGGGCGCCGTTCCTGCAGGGCGTCGAGGTGCAGATGGCCTCGGCGGAGGAGATCGAGCGCCGCTGCGGCTCGACCGCCCATCAGGGCCTGTGCGCGCAGGCCGGCGCCTACCCCTATGCCGGCGCCGTCGAGATCCTGTCCGGCGCCGACCCTCTGCTGGTGGCGCTCGACCAGGTCCAGGACCCGCAGAACCTCGGGTCGATCTGCCGGACCGCAGAGTGCGTGGGAGCGGCGGGCGTGGTGATCCCCGAGCGCCGGGCCGCCGAGGTCACCCCGGCCGTGTGCAAGGCCTCGGCGGGAGCGGTCGAGCACCTTGCGGTGGCGCGGGTGCGCAACATGGCCGACTTCCTCGCCCAGGCCCGCCGGGCGGGATGCTGGTGCTATGGGGCGAGCGCCAAGGACGCCTCGGCGGAGGGGGCGCCCGTGGCCTACGACTTCCCGGACTATCGCGGCGCGGGGGTGGTGCTCGTGCTGGGCAGCGAGGGCGCCGGCCTGCGCCCGCGGGTAGCGAATGCGTGCGACCAGCTGATCGCCCTGCCCCTGCGCGGGCGGATCGAGTCGCTGGGCGTGAGCGCCGCCGCGGCGGCGGTTCTGTATGAGATCTTGCAGAGCCGCGAGCGAGGTCTTGACAAGGCTCCATAACTGTGCGACGCTCCCCAAACATAACGCTGAACCTAAGGTTGATGAAGCCTTGGGAACACTTAGCTTTGGCGCCGGGGGAGGAGTGCGCCACTGAGCAAATTTGGGCCTGCCCGCCTGAGGCGAAGTCCCAAGAAAGGATCTGCTCGTGGCACGAATCTCTCATAACCCTCACTCTGAACCTAGGGTTGAAGATGGCTTTCTGATCGCCCTCGCCAAGCAGGGAGATCGCAATGCGTATGACCGGCTCGTCAGGCGCTACCACGGCTTCGTGCGCCTGAAGGCCTCCTCCTACTTCTTGGCGGGGGGCGACTCCGACGATCTCATCCAGGAGGGGCTCCTCGGCCTGTACAAGGCGATCCGCGACTTTCGCACAGATCGCGAGTCGAGCTTTCGCAACTTCGCCGAGCTGTGCATCACACGGCAGATCATCACGGCGGTGAAGACCGCCACCCGCAACAAGCACACGCCGTTGAACCAGTACGTCTCCTTCTCATCCTCACCGGCCGGCGCGGGCGAGGATGTGCCGACGCTCGATCAGATGCTGCCCGGCCCGACCGTGCAGGACCCGGTCAACCAGGCCATCTCATCAGAGGAGCTGCGCTCGCTGGTGGGGTGTCTCTCGAGCGCGCTCTCAGAGCTCGAGAGTCGCGTGCTGTCGCTGTATCTGGACGGCTGCTCCTACGAGCAGGTGGGCGAGCGGCTGGTCTGCGACACAAAGACGGTGGACAACGCGCTGCAGAGGGTCAAGCGCAAGGTGGGCGCCCACCTGCAGTCCCGCGCCGTCGCTGCCTGAGAGCCTGAGACGCCTGACGTCCTCACGGCCGGGCACGTTGGAGCAGCCGGGCCGGCTCGTCGCGGTCGAGCACGTCGGACGGCCTCCAGCGCTTGGGCGCCGTGCCGCGCACGGCGCGGGTCGCGCACGGCGCGCGTCGCGCTCCAGGTCCTAGCTTGCCCGCGCCGGCTCCGATCTGGTACTGTCAACCACCGGACGGATCCAGCGCTTGGCTAGTTCGAGGAGGAGGAGGGGTCATGCGGCAGGGAGGTTCTGGGTGTGGTTTGCGATTCACGGGGGGGCGTTCTGAGGCCCGGGGGAGAGGGCGAGGCGGTGGGTGGCGCCGCTTCTCGACCACCGGGCCCGCCCCAAGAAGCACCGGCCTGACGATCGCCTTCGCTCATGGCGGCACTGGCACTCGCGCCTGCGAGCGCAGCGGCCGAATCCCCCTTGACCTTCTCCCTGGCCTTCGGCAACCTCAACCAGCTCAAATCCCCACAGGCCGTCGCTCCGGACGGCAAAGGCCACGTGTGGGTCTCAGACACCGCCAACAACCGCGTCCAGGAGTTCTCGGAATCCGGCGAATACATCCGCCAGTTCGGCTCCACGGGCTCAGGGAACGGCCAGTTCCTGTCTCCGCGGGGCCTGGCCGCGGACGCCAGCGGCGACGTCTGGGTCTCAGACCCCGGCAACTACCGCGTGCAGGAGTTCTCAGAAAAAGGCGAATACATCCGCCAGTTCGGCTCCCCCGGCTCCGGGAACGGCCAGCTCGAGGCCCCCCAGGGCGTGACGGTCGACTCCAAAGGCCACGTGTGGGTCGCAGACACCTTCAACAACCGCATCGAGGAGTTCTCGGAAACCGGCGCATACATCGCCCAGCTCGGCTCCCAGGGCTCGGGCAACGGCCAGCTGTCCTTGCCGACGGGCGTCGCCGTCGACTCCAAAGGCCACGTGTGGGTCTCAGACACCTTCAACAACCGCATCGAGGAGTTCTCAGAAGGCGGCGCATACATCGCCCAGTTCGGCTCCATCGGCACGGGCAACGGCCACCTGGAGTACCCGACGAGCCTGGCCGTGGACGCGACCGGCAACGTGTGGGTCTCAGACACCTACAACCACCGCATCGAGGAGTTCTCAGAAGGCGGCGCATACATAGCCCAGCTCGGCTCCCACGGCTCTGGCAACGGCCAGCTCTCCTCGCCGGGGGGCGTGGCGCTCGCCGCCGGCAACGTGTGGGTCGCCGACACCGCCAACAACCGCATCCAGGAGCTGAGCGCCACAGGCGAATACATCCGCCAGGCCCCCACGCCCGGCACGCCCGGCGAGCTCAAATCCCCACAGGCGCTCGCCCCGGACGCCAAAGGCCACGTGTGGGTCTCGGACACCGCCAACAACCGCGTCCAGGAGTTCTCGGAATCCGGCGAATTCATCCGCCAGTTCGGCTCCCCCGGCTCTGGGAACGGCCAGTTCTCATCCCCGCAGGGCGTGGCCGCTGACTCCAAAGGCGACGTCTGGGTCTCGGACTCCGGCAACTACCGCGTGCAGGAGTTCTCAGAAACCGGCGCATACATCCGCCAGCTCGGCTCCCAAGGCACTGGGAACGGCCAGTTCGAGGGTCCCCAGGGCATAGCGGTCGACTCCAAAGGGCACGTGTGGGTCACCGATGCCAGTCTCCTGGGGGGATCAGACCGCGTGCAAGAGTTCTCGGAAACCGGCGCATACATGGCCCAGTTCGGCTCCCAGGGCTCGGGCAACGGCCAGCTGTCCTTGCCGACGGGCGTCGCCGTCGACGCCAAAGGCCACGTGTGGGTCGCAGACACCTTCAACAACCGCATCGAGGAGTTCTCTGAAGGCGGCGCATACATGGCCCAGTTCGGCTCCCACGGCTCGGCCAACGGCAAGCTCGTCATGCCAGAGGGCCTGGCCGTGGACGCGACCGGCAACGTGTGGGTCTCGGACACCTTCAACAACCGCATCCAGGAGTTCTCAGAAAAAGGCGAATACCTCGCTCAGCTCGGCTCCAAAGGCTCAGGCAACGGCCAGCTCTCCTTGCCCGGAGGGGTGGCGGCTGCGGCCAACGGCGCCCTGTGGGTGGCCGATACTGCCAACAACCGCGTGGAGGAGTGGTCGGCAGCGCCATCGAACACGACGCCGCCGGTGATCTCCGGCACCGCGAAGGACGGCCAGACCCTGAGCGCGAGCACGGGCGAATGGAACGGCACGCCGCCCCTCTCGTTCACCTACCAGTGGCAGCGCTGCAACAACGTCGGCGCGAGCTGCGCGAACGTCCCCGGCGCGACGAGCGCGACCTACCCGCTCGGCCATGAAGACGTGAACATGACGCTGAAGGTCACCGTCACGGCGAAAAACGCCGGCGGGGAAGCCTCGGCCACCTCGGCCCTGACCGGCGTGGTGGCGCCGTCGCCTCCGCACAACACGGTGCCGCCCACCATCTCGGGCAAAGTCGAAGAAGGCCAGACGCTCGGTGTGAACCTTGGTGAATGGAGCGGCACGCCGCCGATCTCCTACTCCTACCAGTGGTTGGGCTGCAACACCGAAGGTATTGAATGCGGGGTGATCGAAGGCGCGACGAGCTCGACCTACGTGCCTGAAGGTGTGGACGTGGGCACGACGCTGCGCGTCTTCGTCTACGCGAAAAATGCCGCCGGGGAAGCAATGGTCCTCTCGGCCCCGAGTGGCGTGGTGGCCCCACGTCCCCCGTCAAACAGCGCGCTGCCGGCGATCTCCGGCACAGCGAAGGACGGTCAGACCCTGAGCGCGAGCACGGGCGAATGGAACGGGACGCCGCCCTTCTCCTTCACCTACCAGTGGCAGCGCTGCAACAACGTCGGCGCGAGCTGCGCGAACGTCCCCGGCGCGACGAGCGCGACCTACCCGCTCGGCCATGAAGACGTGAACATGACGCTGAAGGTCACCGTCACGGCGAAAAACGCCGGCGGGGAAGCCTCGGCCACCTCTGCCCTGACCGGCGTGGTGGCGCCGCTCGCCCCGTCAAACAGCGAACTGCCGGGGATCTCCGGCACCGCGAAGGACGGCCAGACCCTGAGCGCGAGCACGGGCGAATGGAACGGGACGCCGCCCTTCTCCTTCACCTACCAGTGGCAGCGCTGCAACAACGTCGGCGCGAGCTGCGCGAACGTCCCCGGCGCGACGAGCGCGACCTACCCGCTCGGCCATGAAGACGTGAACATGACGCTGAAGGTCACCGTCACGGCGAAAAACGCCGGCGGGGAAGCCTCGGCCACCTCTGCCCTGACCGGCGTGGTGGCGCCTTCGCCTCCAGTCAACACGGTGGCGCCCACGATCGAAGGCAAAGTTGAAGAAGGCGGGACGCTCAGTGTGAACGTTGGTGCATGGAGCGGCACGCCGCCCTTCTCCTACACCTACCAGTGGTTGAACTGCACGGGCTCGGGCGAAAGCGAAGACTGTGACTTCGTGTCCGGTGCGGAAAGCTCTACCTACTCCCCCACCTATCGCGACCTCGGAACCACGCTGCGAGTAAACGTCGTGGCGAGCAACGCGGCCGGTGGGGGAACGGCCACGACGGCACCGTCGGCGATCGTCGCTGCCGGGCCTCCGCCGAGCGTGATCTACTCCTCGCAGTTCGGCTCAGAAGGGACGGGCAACGGCCAGTTCAAACATCCAGGGGATGTCGCGATCGACTCGAAAGGCAACCTGTGGGTCCTGGATGCCGGCAACAACCGGGTGGAGGAGTTCAACGAAGCGGGCACGTTCCTGAAAACGGTGGGCAAAGCAGGCTCGGGTAACGGAGAATTCAAAGAACCGGAGGGTCTCACGATCGACTCAAAAAACAACCTCTGGGTCGCTGACACTGCCAACAACCGCATCGAGGAGTTCAACGAAGCCGGGACATTCCAGAAAACGGTTGGCAAAGCCGGTTCGGGTAACGGAGAATTCTCATTGCCCACGGACGTCGCGGTCAATGCAAAAGGAGAAATATGGGTCACGGACACCGGCCACAATCGGCTTGAGGTGTTCAAAGAAAACGGCACGTTCGCGAAAACGGTCGGCTCAGAAGGGTCAGGCAACGGCCAGCTCAGCGAACCGGCGGGAATCGGGATCGACTCGAAAGGAAACGTGTGGGTCGCCGACTATGCCAACAACAGAGTCGAGGAGTTCAACGAAGCCGGCGTATTCGTCAGGACGGCAGGCTCAGAGGGATCGGCCAACGGGCACTTCGACGGTCCATTTGCGCTCGCGATCGACGCGACCGGTAACGTGTGGGTCGCGGACTCCATCAACGACCGTGTCGAGGAGTTCAACGAAAAAGGCGAATACCTGCAGCGGTTCGGGAGTATTGAAGGCTCAGAAGCCGGCCAGTTGAAGCTCAATCCCCCCCCCACCGGCCTCGCCGTCAACAAAGTCGGCGACGTATGGGTCACCGACTCGAACAACAACCGTGTGCAGGAGTGGGTTCCGGGCACTTGGGTCACGCCCGCAAACACGGCCCTGCCAGCGATATCGGGGATCCCGTCGAGCACCCAGACCCTGAGCGCGAGCACCGGTACCTGGACCGGTACACGGCCGCTCTTCTACACCTACCAGTGGCAGAGATGCAACGCAAGCGGGGCGGAATGCACGAACATCGCAGGCGCCACTGAATCGAAATATGTCCTGAGCCTCGGCGATGTGGAAACCACGCTGCGTGTGGTGGTCACCGCGTGGAACGCTGGCGGGAAAGCGTCGAGCACCTCGGCAGCGACAGCGAAAGTGTCGGGTATGTTCTACTCCTCGCAGTTCGGCTCAGAAGGGACGGGCAACGGCCAGTTCAAACATCCAGGGGATGTGGCGATCGACTCGAAAGGCAACCTGTGGGTCCTGGACATTGCCAACAACCGGGTGGAGGAGTTCAACGAAACGGGCACGTTCCTGAAAACGGTCGGGTCGGCAGGAACAGGCAACGGCCAGTTCAAAGAACCGGGTGGTCTCACGATCGACTCCAAAAACAACCTCTGGGTCGCTGACACCGGCAACAACCGCATCGAGGAGTTCAACGAAGCCGGGACATTCCAGAAAACGGTTGGCAAAGCCGGTTCGGGTAACGGAGAATTCTCATCGCCCGAGGACGTCGCGGTCAATGCAAAAGGAGAAATATGGGTCTCGGACACCGGCCACAATCGGCTTGAGGTGTTCAAAGAAAGCGGCACGTTCGCGAAAACGGTCGGCTCAGAAGGGACAGGCAACGGCCAGTTCAAAGAACCGGCGGGCATCGGGATCGACTCGAAAGGAAACGTCTGGGTCGCCGACTACGCCAACAACAGGATCGAGGAGTTCAACGAAGCGGGCACATACCAACGGCAGGTCGGCCCGCTGGAAGGTGGCACGGGCAATGGTCAGTTCCGCTCTCCCCAGGGGCTCGCGGTGGACGCAAACGGTAACGTGTGGGTCGGGGACACGAACAACGACCGTGTCGAGGAGTTCAACGAAAAAGCCGAATACCTAACGCAGTTTGGCTCAGAAGGTTCGGAACCCGGCCAGGTCAACTTCAATGTGCCGATGGGCCTGGCGGTCAACAAAGCAGGCGGCGTATGGGTCGCCGACTCCGGCAACAACCGTATGGAGGAGTGGGTTCCCAAAGGCTGAGCCCGTAGGTGCGGATGCCGGCGTGCTGCGCACGGTGCGGTTCAAGCTGCTGTGCGCACGCGTCCGGCGCTGCAGTCGCCGCTTACCGCCGACTGCGGGCGGGCGGCGAGGTTCACACGACTTGCTCGGGCGAGGCCTCCATCGCGATGAAGCAGGCATCGCCGCCACCGAGGCGGTCGCCGAGGAGCACGAGCGGGAACGCGAGGATGCCAAGCGCGTAGCAGAGCCAGAGCCGCCAGCCTGCTCGCAGGCGCCCGAAGAGCGCGTAGTGGAGGCTGTAGGCGGCCACGGGAACGCTCGAGGTCGTTCCGACGCTTCGCACCCGCAGGCCGAGCAGCGCGGCCAGTCGCTCGAGCGCTTGGGGGGAGAAGTGCTGCAGGTGCCGGGGCAGTTCCAAGGGGTGCCAGCGGCTACCGAACAGCAGCCGCCTCTGCCAGCAGGCCCAGTTCGGGACGTCTATCACCAGCAGGCCCCCCGGTGCAAGCAACGTGCGCGCCCGTTTGAGCGCCTCGACGGGCTCTTCGATGTGCTCGAGCGCATGCTGAAAGGTGATGAGCGCAAACGAGCCCGGCTGCCAGGGCTGATCGCGCAGCGTCCCTTGGTGGACAGCGGCGCCGCGCTTGGCGGCCGCGGCGACCGCCGATGCGCTGGGGTCGATGCCGTAGATCTCCCAGCCTCGCTTGGCGAAGTGCTCCAGGAGGTCTCCCGAGCCGCAGCCCACGTCGAGCATGCGGCCGGGGATCACCCCGTCGAGCACATACGGCTGCCGATGGTAGCTGCGCGTGGCGCTCCAGCTGCGAAACCGCTCCAGCAGCCGGTGAAGGGGATTCGCGCCCGGCCGATCGGAGTATCCCCAGAAGTCGAAGTACTCGCTTGGGTAGTAGCGAGCCAGCTCCTCTTCGCTGAGCTGCGGCAGCGTGAAGCCGTACTCGCAGTCGACGCACTCCATCACCGTGAACGGCCCGTCGCCGGTGATCAGGCGATCGCGCCCGCGCACACGGCTGTCCCGCAGTGGCTGGCCACAGATCGGGCAGCGCGTCCCAGCCCTCTCTTCTCCTGGATCTGCCGCCGTCATCTGCGCTGCATCGACCATATCTCAAGCGTAATAGTTTCTTGGAGCGTCGGCTTCGGCGACCGAGACATGCTCCCTCGCCACTCGCGCAAGAGCGGCGAGCATCTCTGCCGGCCAACCGACGGTCGACCCGGTCGCGCTCGGAAACCCAGGGGGCCTGCGCAGGCCGGGTGCCATGCGACGATTAGACGATGAGCGCCCCAGCCGGAGACGTCGCGAGCCCCGCCGCCGAGGACGTCCTGAGCTCGGGCGAGGCCGGCGGTCGGGTCATCCGCGGCAGCGCGTGGCGGGTGGGGGCGAATGCTGCGGGCACCGTGCTGGGAGTTGCCGCCGCCGCGCTGCTCGCGCGCTATCTCGGGGTGGCGGAGTCCGGGCGCTACTTCACCGTGCTGTCGCTGGTGGCGATCGCGGTCTACGTGGCCGACGTCGCGCTCAACGTCACCGGCAGTCGCGAGCTGGCTCGGCGCGAGCGCCAGGACCGCCCGGCGCTGATTGCCAACATCCTCGCCCAGCGGCTGTCGATCATGCCGGTCGCGCTGCTCGTGATGGTCGCCTTCGCGCTGCTCGCGGGTTACCCGACGGCCATGGTCGTCGGCACAGCGCTGGCCGGCGGGGGCGTGTTCATGGTGGCGCTTGCCAACGCCGTCCTGCTGCCCCTGACGGTCGAGCTTCGCAACGCCGGGCTGGCGTTCGTCGACTTCCTCAAGCAGGCCGTCACGCTCGCCGGCTTCGCGCTGCTGGTCGCGCTCGGTTCCAGCCTTACGCCGTTCTTCGCGGTCCAGATAGCGGTCGGCATAGCGGTCGTCGCGATCACGCCCCTGCTGCTGGGCTCTCGTGCGTTCGTCGCTCCGCGCTTCGACCGCGCCGACCAGCGCGTGCTGCTCCGAAGTGCACTTCCGGTGGCGGCGGCGCTCGCGCTGGGGCAACTCTACTTCCGCCTGGTGATCGTGCTCATGTCGCTCATCTCCGATCCCCACCAGACCGGCTACTTCGGGCTGTCGCTGCGTGCGATGGAAACGCTCGTGTACATGCCGATCCTTGTCGCCGGCGTAGCGCTTCCATTGCTGGCGACGGCTGCGCGTGACGATCGAGCGCGCCTGCACTACGCGGTCAAGGGTCTCAGCGAGGGTGCGGTGATCGCCGGCGTGCTGGTTGTCCTGGTCACCATCCGCGCCGCCGAGCCGGTGATGGTGATCATCGGAGGTAACGCCTTCCGCCCCGCCGGCGCGGTCCTTCGGATTCAGGTGGCCGCGCTGCTGTTCATCGCGCTCTATCAGATCTGGACTGCTGCACTGCTCGCGCTGGGGCGCCAACGGGAGCTGATCCTCGCCAACGCCCTGGCTCTGGTGGGGGTCGGGGCCTTCGCCGGCTTGCTGGTACCAGCCTTCGGTGCGGAGGGCGGAGCGGCAGCGAGCGTGCTCGGCGACGCGCTGCTCGACCTCTCTCATCTACTGGAGGTTACGCAAGGCCGCGGGGCGAGTCAGCGTGCGGATCGGCTTTCTGGCCAGGGTCGCGGCGGCGGCGGCTGTCGGCAGCGCCGCCCTCCTGCTCCCGGTAGGTGACCTCGTCGCTGCGGCGCTCGCCGGGGTCCTGTTCTTGGGCGTCGGCCAGCTCATCGGGATGATCCCGAAGGAGGTACATGAGGCGTTCGCGCTGCGGCAGTTGCTCGCCTGGCGATCCCCCGACGACCTCTAGTCACAAGCGCGATACACGGCGTGAGGCGTGCATACGGGGTTTTGCGTCGTGGTGGGTGCGACCGAGAGCCGGGTACGCTGCTTGTTGAGTCGGCGCGCGGGCCTCCGATCCACTAACGTGAATGAGATGCTCGTGGAGGAGGGCAAGAGGCCCGGGGCGAAGAAAAATTGATTTCCCTCGGAGAAAAAGAAAGCGGAGATCGCCGGGGAGTTCTCGCTGGGCGTCGTGGGGCACGTTCGCCTCGCGCGCCCGTGGCCGGCGGCACTGGGGACCGTTGCTGAAAGTCGCCGTCGTGGCTATCACTGTGATCTTCTCTTATGTGGCACTCAGTCATATACGGCCTGGGCAAGCCTGGAAGGCGCTCGGACGTAGCAACTACTGGTGGCTGATCCCGGCCCTGGTCGCCTTCGGCCTCGGCTGCGTGGCGCGTGCGCTGCGCTGGCGCTCGCTGTTCACCCCACACCGGCGCCCGTCGCGGGGGGTGACGCTGAACGCGATGATGATCGGCTATCTCTACAACAACCTTCTTCCCGCCCGCGCAGGCGAGGCGGCGCGCGTTCTCGTCCTCAAGCAGCGAAGCTCCTCGCCGCCCGTCGAGATCACCGGAACGATTGTGCTGGAGCGCTTCTTTGACGTGCTCGGCATCCTCGCGATCTTCTTCCTCGCGACGCCGTGGCTGCCGCGTGTGAAGTGGTTCAGCGCGGCAGCCATCGTCGCGGCCGTCGTGGTGGTGGCTATCGCGATCTCAGCGGCACTGTTCGCGGTCTACGGCGATCGTCCGCTGCACCTGTTGCTGACACCCATCAGACGTTGGTTCCCAGTCTCCGAGGAGCGCCTGGAGCGCGCGGTCGGCGAGCTCGTTCACGGTCTCAGTGGCCTGCGCGACTGGCGTGTGGCCATCGAGGCGCTCTTCTGGACGCTCATCGGCTGGCTCTTCTCGATGCTCTGCGCGTATTTCGTGATCCTCGCCTTCCACTTCAATCTCCCGTTCGCCGCCGGAGTGCTGGTGATGGTCGCGATCGGAATGAGCATGATCCTGCCATCGGCCCCCGCGGCCGTCGGCGTATTCGAGGGGGCGACGCTGATCGCGCTTAACGCGTACGGGATGGCACACTCAGTCGCGCTGCCCTACGCGCTCGTGCTGCATCTCGTGAACTTCGTGCCGTTTGTCCTCGTTGGCTTCTTTCTGCTCCACTACAACTCGCGCCATCCACGGCCAACTGTCGGCCTCCAACCTGATATCCAGAGCGGCGCATTGACGGTTGAGGAGCCGCGGTAACGGACGTCGCGCTTGTTGGCCGCTCACACCGTTGGTGAATGATCCGAGCTAACGTGGGCCGACGGTGACCGACTGGGAGAAGAACGAGAAGGTGATCGGTTGCCCACCGCTGGGACCCTGCCCGGCCTTGCCGACGCCGATGGCGGAGCTGTTCGGCGCGATGTTGAATGGTGCGGTGAAATCGATCGCAGCCGGAGCGCGCAGAAGCAGCCCGTCCGTCGCCGTGCCCCCTACCAGCCGGTTGGAGGCACCGTCGAGTAGCACCCTACGTTCGGTCGGCTTATAGAGCAGCGCGGTCAGACGTTCGATCCCTCCCACGGCGACACCGCCGATCCGGACAAAGACAAAGCTGTGATCGTTCGGCGGTGGCGGCACGGCTACCTGTTCATTCCAATCGGCGTGCACCGTAACCAAGGGTACGGGTGCCTGGCAGCGATTTGGCCCCAAACCCAGCACCTGCCAGGCTTCGGTGGTGCGCAGCTCCTGGTAGTGGCACAGGATGGTCCGGGTGGTCGACCCCTGGTCAAAGGCACCTACGCGATTGTCGATGTCGCCGAATTGATCGCGCAGGATGCGCTCTGGTGCTTGCGCCGAGTTCAACGCGTCGGCGTCAGCCTGATCGAGCCCCGTCGTGTAGGCGACGTAGGATTCGAACACGGGTAGCGGGCGCCAATCAAGGCGAATGGCCCAAGCCACCTGGGAGTTATACGGAGCCACGTATACGGTGTGCCCTCGGAGCACAACTCCAGACCGGCCAGGGCGCCACCCACGGCCATCAGCATCAGGAGCCGGCTATGACTGGAGACTCGGTCGACGACCCATACGGTGAACACCAGGAACGGCACCGTCTCGTGCAGGAAAGGCACCGTCTGGAACAGCACACCACTGGCGTCGGCTACGAGCAGCGCCGCGACCGCACCCACGATCACCCCGTAGGTGCGTCTCGCGCCCTGCGAACACCGCCGCCGCCAGCGCGACGCGCATGAGCACAACGTAGAGGAAGGCGATAATCCCCGTGCCGCTGTACCACAGCGTGGGAACACTCAGGAAGCCAAGGGGACCGTAGGTGAAGATCAGGTGATTTCCGAACGTGATCCTGTAGTGGAGCGCCATGTGCAGCGCCGCCTGCCAGCTGATATCCGCTCCGGGGCTGGGCTCCAGCGCGAGCGTGTGCCACGACAGCACTGCTATCACGAGCGGCACAATCACCCATATCGCAGGACTCGCCATCCCCTGCCTGTCCAGGCGCGAGGGCCAGCCAATGTGAACCGAGCGTCCGGCAGGACGTACGGGAGTCTCGGCGCCCGGTGGCACCGGTATGCTGGACACGCCTACTCTTCCGCGGGAGCGGGTTCTCGAGGGATCGTGGCGAAACCCGGCTCTTCCCCTTGCACGGCAGGCTCGATGACGCCCAAGCCGTCGAGAAGGGTCGGAATGGCACGCACGAGCCCGCATGTTACAGATCACGGCGCGCCGCTTGGCCGGCGCAGCGACGCCGAGGTGCTGAAGCTGTTCGAGGACCGCATGGACTCGGCGCTCCTGCCCCCTCCCGGCCCGGCGCTGGCCTACGCGGTCTGGGTGCCCTGCATGCGCCTCGTGCGCTTGCTCCTGCGAGTCACCGCGCCCCGTTCGCGCGAGTCAGGCTGATCAATGGTCGAGTACAATTTCTTGCGCGCACCGGATGATCTGCGCGCGCAGGCCGGGTGACGGAGCTACCGGAGAACTGCTGTGAACTATCAGCGCCTCTACCAATATCGCTTTCGCAACGTCGACCAACGACGGCGCGAGGAGATATGGCTTGCCGTAGCTCCGATGATCCACGAGCGCCTAAAGCGTCCAGACCGCGTTCTTGACCCCGCTGCCGGACGCTGCGAGTTCATCAACGCGGTGCCGGCCCGCGAGCGGTGGGCCGTCGATGCGGTCGCATACGAGGAGGGTGTCGCTCGTGACGGCACACGCCTGGTAGTCGCTGAGATCATGAGGGCCGAGCTACCCAGCGAATACTTCGGTGGCGTGTTTGTCTCAAACTTCCTGGAGCACCTCCTCAGCCAGGAGGCCGTCGCGGACTTTCTCGAGAAGATGCACGAGTGCATGGCGCCGGGCGGTCGAATTGCGATCATGGGGCCTAACTTCCGCCACTGTTCACGTGAGTATTTTGACTTTGCGGACCACACCGTCATCCTTACCGAGCACGCGGTCGAGGAGCATCTGTACGCCGCCGGTTTTGACATAGTGGCAGTACATGCAAAGTTTCTCCCCTACAGCTTTACGGGCCGGCTGCCGACCCATCCGGCGCTCGCGCGCGCGTATCTGCGCCTCCCGATCGCCTGGCGCATCTTGGGGAAGCAGTTTCTGGTGATCGGAGAACGCGGAGCAGACAGTCCCAGTGCGGAGGGCTTGCGTGGGCGGACCGACGCGACGGAGGTTGCGCGCTCTGCGTAGCGCAAGCCGTCGATGAACTGACCAACCTTGCGCGAGGACGCCTATTCGGCCCCGGAGCACACGGTCACGGCCTGCCGTGCGGTCAGCCCGAAGCGCCAAGGGGCGCTTGAGGCATCGTGCGCTGGGAGGTACTCGGACTGGCTGTCGCCGAGCACGGAGGCAAGCGGGACGGCGGCAGGTGGATCGGAGAAGCGCGCGACGCGAACGCCGACGGGCGGCCCCGCGTCCGGCCGGATGATCAGCCCGCCTGGTGGCGCCAACACTTCAAGGGCTTCAGACGCGGCGCCCGCGGGGACCACCACGCAGCCCGCGCCGGCGGGTTGCAAAGGGACGCCCGACACGCTGTGTGGAGGGACCGTGCCGCTGCGAGCTCCCGACGCCACGACGGTGATCTCGTCGACACGCACGAGCACCCCATCGGCCAGCGCGCGGGCTGCCGGCGAGGCGAGTTCAAGATCCCGATGGACACGCGCCGGCGACCCGTGCGCGTCGACCGCATCGAAATATGCCTTCGCTGTGAACGGCCAGTACAGCCCAGGTTCGTTGAGGCTGGTGAACGTTGCGCGTGGTTCGACGATCGCCGGCCTCGCGACCTCTAGGGCGGCGAGCTCGGCGTTCGCCAGCGACTCCTGGAAGCCGAAGACACGCTCCAAGTGCTCGTAGCCGCCGAGGTTCGAAGCGACGATCGCCCCCACGACCACCGCCAACAGTCCGCCAATCAGGAGCGTCAGGCGCAGCCGTGGCGCCAAACGCAGGCGCGGCGTCAATGGAGCAAGCGTGAGCAGCAACAGCAGCGAGTTGGTGAACTGGTACCGGCTCTCGGATGGCGATCGTCCCGGGCCCTCAAAGAGTCCCGCCGCGATCCATACCATCAGCAACCCCACGCCCATATAGGCGGCGGTAGTCGGGATCTGGCGCAACTGAATGCAACGCGCGCACCCGACTACGAGCAGCGCCACGGCCAGCGGGACGCCGTAGGAGCTGCCAACCACACCGAAGAGGTCTTCGACCGTGGCAACGAACGAGTTGACGATAAAGCCCGGTACCTTGGTGAGGCTACGTTCGCCGCTTGGCTGATAGGCCGCATACCACGCCGCGTACAGGACGAGCGGCAGTGCGACGATCCAGGCGCGACGCCATGCCCTTCGCCAACCCGTCCAGAGCACCAATGCAAGCGCGGTGGCGGGCAGCAGCACTACGGCGATGGACTCGGATCCGACGCCGAGGATGAGCAACGCACAACCGATCACGTCGGTGCGTGTGCCCCCTCGCTCTATCAACAGCATCGCGCCCAGCCAGAACGCGAGTGCGATGAACGAGACGAACTCGAAAGGCCACAGAAGTGCTTCCGCCGCAGGGCCGAGCGTCACCAGCAGAAGCGGAACGATCAGCGCGATCCACGGACCGAGCTCACGCCGGGCGAACACATACGACAACACCGCGCACGCGGCCACAGAGCCGAGCAGGAGCCCTATGTAGGGGACCGCGGTGCTGATGCCAACCGCCGCGAAGATCGCGCGGTAGAGGAGAACCCCAACAGCGACAAGGTGCTCATTGTGTGGCTCCAGAAGCGTGTGCACGCTGAGCCCTTGACGCGTGAGCAGGAAGTCATAGTCGTCCCCGAGCAGGCCGAGGTGGTGGTTGTGAAACCTCACCGCTGTCTGAACCGTCCCGAAGGCGATTACCACGGCGAGCGCGAGCCACGCAGCGTGGGACCCGTGGCGCAGGCGCGGCCACCCACCGACACCGGCGGTGCGTGCTTCACGAGGCGCCTGTGCCACCGTTGGCCCCACCGGCGTCCCGGCTATCATCAATCTGTCTGTCGAAGGACCTCTGGCGCGCTCGCGGCAATCCGCCGCGCCTCCTCAGCACTCTCAGGAGCCGCCGGGAGTCTGCCATGGACACGTACACTCGGCATGCCTGCGCGCCACGCATGCGCATCGGCTGATAGTGATGGATCGCGCCGCCGGTAGTCACCCCGGCTGAGGTGCCGCTCGAAGAACACGTAGAGGACGATGAAGAGATAGCGGCTGCCCATCTCCTTCAGGCTCAACTTCGAGACGCCGGTCGTCCGGTTGGTCCAGGTGATCGGGGTTATCGCATAGGAGTGGCCACGGACGATCGCCTTCAGGGGCATCTCGACCGTGAGGTTGAAGTGGTGGGAGATCAACGGCTGGATATTGTCGATGACCTCTCGCCTGTACGCCTTGAACGCGTTCGTGGTGTCGTTGTATCCGTGTCCAAACGCAAGACGGATGCCAAGGTTGACAATGCGGTTGATCATGAGCTTCAGCAATGGATAGTCATGCGTGCTCCCGCCGTGCACGAACCGCGAGCCAAACGCGCAGTCATAGCCTGCGACCAGCAGCCGGTAATAGGAGACGAGATCCTCGGGACTGTCCGACCCGTCGGCCATCATGATCGCGACGGCGTCGCCCGTGTACTCCGCTAGACCGGCGCGCACGGCGAATCCAAAGCCGTTGCGGTACGGCGAGGCCACGTAGCGCACACGCTCGTCGCCCTCGACCAAGTCCGCGACAACCGCTGCGGTGCGGTCGGCGCTGCCGTCGTCGACCACCACCACCTCGTAGTCGACCGCCTCGCCTACGAGCGCCTGCACGATTGCGGTCACGGTCTGCGCGATGCAGTCCTCCTCATTGTGCGCCGGGATTATGACGGAGAGCTTCAACGACTCGTTCCCGCCCATTGCTCGACGTTGTGCTCGTAGATATCATGCAGGACGTCCTCGATACCGAACGTGAGCTGCCACTCCGGGTAGTCGGCCTTGAATGCGCCCAGGTCGCTGATCCACCAGCGGTGGTCGCCCACGCGGGCTTGCTCGGAGAGGGTGTAGTCGAGCTTGCGCCCGGCGATGCCCTCACACAAGCCGATCGCCTCGATCATCGAGACGTTTGAATCGCGGCCTCCGCCGAGGTTGTACACGGCCGCGGTGCGGGGATTGGCGTGGAATGCGGCAAACGCCCGCACGACGTCGCTGGCGTGAATGTTGTCACGCACCTGCTTTCCACCATAGCCGTAGATCGTATACGGCGTACCCGTGACGGTGCATCTCATCAGGTAGGCGAGGAATCCATGCAGCTCGGCGCCCGCGTGCTGTGGTCCGGTGAGACAGCCCCCACGGAAGCACACCGTGGGCATGTCGAAGTAGCGCCCGTACTCCTGCACGAGCAGGTCGGCGGCGGCCTTCGAGACGCCAAACAGCGAGTGAGTTGTCAGATCTATCGGCATCTCGGTGTCGATACCGCCATACCAGCGATGACTTTCCGGTAGCTCCAGACGTGTTTCGTGCTCCTCGAGTGGCAGAAAGTTGGGGCGATCGCCATAGACCTTGTTGGTCGAGGTGAAGATGAAGCTCGCATCAGGAGCATGCGCGCGCGCGGCCTGGAGCAGGTTGAGCGTGCCATTGGCGTTCACCGTGAAGTCGGTCTGGGGGTCCGAGGCCGCCCAATCGTGGGACGGCTGTGCGGCAGTGTGCACGATCAGCTCGATCTGCTGGGCATGGCGCGCGAAGAGGGAGGCGACGCCCTCCGCATCGCGGATGTCCATCCGCTCCCACTGGAAGCCGTCAACCTCCTCGGCCAGCCGCTCGGAGGTGGGCGTCGTCGATGCCTCGGGGCCGAAGAAGCGAGCCCGCATGTCGTTCTCCACGCCGATCACCTCAAGACCCTGATCGGCGAAGAAGCGAACGGCCTCCGAGCCGATCAGGCCGCCCGAGCCCGTGATGATCGCGATAGCCATCAGCTGTCGGCAAGCGCGCCGATCACCGCGCGCTCATGATCGTGAATCCAACGATAGATGTCGGCCAAGATGTCCGAAGGCGAGTGACTCGGGCTCCAGTCGCTGAAGCGCCCGAGGGCGTGGCAGTCGGATAGGTAGATCCGGACATCCCCTGCTCTCGTGCTTGGATCGCCCGTGATCTCGAGGTCGTGCCCGACGATCTCGCGACAGAGCAGTGAGGTCTCGCGCAAGGAGAGACTCACGGTCGCGCCACCGCCGACGTTCACAACGGCGCCGGCCCAATGCTCGGGGCGCAGAAGCTGCTCGTCTACGAGCTCCGCCAGATCTGCGACGTGCAGCAGATCGCGCACCTGCTTGCCGGTCCCTCCGAAACCCAGGTAGGAGAGCGGACGGCGAGCATAGAAGGCGAGCATCCAATGGGTGAAGACACCCTGGTCGACCTTTCCCATCTGCCAGGGGCCGGCTATGACGCCACAGCGGTTCACCACGGTCGGCAGGCCAAAGCTCTCGGCGTACTCAGTCTACCAAGAGCTCGGCGGCGAGCTTGCTCGCTCCGTACAGCGTACGTGCGCCGTCCAGTGGAAAGCGCTCGGAGACGCCGAGCGCAGAGGCGCCGGGCATAGATTGCTCGTCGAGGAGCTCGAAGCGCGCATCCCCCTCCTCATACCCGAGGGCGTTCAGCGCGGCGATCGGGTAGACACGGCTCGTTGAGAGGAAGATCACCTGGGCACGCTGCCGGGCGGCCTCCTCCAGGCAGTGATAGGCACCGAGCAGGTTCGTTCGGATGAGAAACCCCGTAGCCCCGTTGACCCCGGCCATGACCGACGGCTCGGCCGAGCACTCGAGGAGGGCGTTGAACGGTCCGGCCGCGCGGAGATCGTCGGGCTCCCGTACGTCACCATGGACGAACCGCACGCCCGCTTCACGCAGCCGTGACAGATTCAGCTCCGAGCCACGGCGGTGCAGGTTGTCGAACGCGGTGATCTCCCAGCCGGGATGCCGGGCCGCGAGCTCGATGGCGAGACTCGCGCCGATGAAACCGGCACCACCTGTGACAAGTACAGATGAAGCAGCCACGCGCGGTCTCTCCTTCACTCGGTCTCTTTGCGCAGACTGTTTCCCGCGCACGATGTGCGCTTCTCGGGAGGCTCGCCACTCGATGCCGAAGGCGACTCGAGATCCAGGCAACCGCGATAGTCGGTGTCGGTTCGATGGCCGCACTCCGCACTGGAATGAGCGGGGTGGTTCACAGCGAGCGTCATCTCTGTTCTAGCCCTGCGCGACTTGCTCGGGCGGGGCCTCCATCACGATAAAGCA
Organism: uncultured Solirubrobacteraceae bacterium; assembly: GCA_963709885.1. GTDB lineage: Bacteria > Actinomycetota > Thermoleophilia > Solirubrobacterales > Solirubrobacteraceae > Palsa-744. Next base: position 1,022,621 of record CAVPXY010000004.1, read on the forward strand.
GGCATCACCACCCCCTACGCGGTCGCCGAGAAAGACGAGCGGGAAGATGAGAAGGCCCAGCGCATAGGAGAGCCACAGCCGCCAGCCTGGCCTCATCTGGCCAAACAGCGCGTAGTGGACGCTGTAGGCCGCGACGGGAACGCTCGAGGTCGTTCCCACGCTTCGCACCCGCAGGCCGAGCAGGGCGGCCACCTGCTGCAGCGCTCGCGGGGAGAAGTGCTGGAGGTGGCGGGGCAGTTCCAGGGGGGTGCCAGCGGCTTCGGAAGAGCAGCCGTCTCTGCCAGCAGGCCCAGTTCGGGACGTCTATCACCAGCACGCCCCCCGGTTCCAGCAGCGCACCGGCGTGCTTGAGCGCATCGACCGGTTCGTCGATGTGCTCCAGTGCATGCTGAAAGCTGATGAGCGCAAACGAGCCCGGCTGCCACGGCTGATCGCGCAGCGTGCCCTGGTGGACGTTGGCGCCGCGCTTGGCCGCCGCGGCCACCGCGGATGCGCTGGGGTCGATCCCGTAGGTCTCCCAGCCACGCTCGGCGAAGTGCTCCAAGAGGTCTCCCGAGCCGCATCCCACGTCGAACATGCGTCCGGGCGTGACCCCCTCGAGCGTATACGGCTGGCGGTGGTAGCATGCGCGTGGCGCTCCAGCTCCGAAACCGTGCCAGCAGCCGCTCGAGGGGATTGTGGCCTGGCCGGTCGGAGTAGCCCCAGAAGTCGAAGTACTCGCTTGGGTAGTAGCGGGTCAACTCCTCCTCGCTGAGATGGGGCAGCGTGACGCCGTACTCGCAATCGACGCACTCCATAACCGTGAACGGCCCGTCGCCGGTGATCAGGCGATCGCGGCCGCGCACGTGGCTGTCCCGCATAGGCTGGCCACAGATCGGGCAGCGCGTCAGGGTCGGTGCGTCGTCTCGATCGCCTGCGGTCATCTGCGCCGCTTGGGCCATCTGGCAAGGGTACAGCGTGCCGGAGGTCCTGGAGTTTCCGGCTGCCCTGCGAGGATTAGCGGGTGAACGCGGCCGCTGAAGACGCCGTCGGCCCCCCGGCCGAGGACATCCTGACAAGTGGCGAGGCCGGCGGACCGAGTAGCATCTCGCTTCTTCTCGAGGATCGGATCATGCTCAAGCAAATCCTGCATCGGCTTCCCTCCGTGTTGGTCGCCATCATCGTTCTACCGGTGGTTGCGGGTCGCTACTTCCGCAGTGAGACCGGCAGCGGCTACGCGGTCTCGCTATTCGACAAGCTCCGGCTCCTGAGTCTCGATGGTCCGTAACAACATGCGGGTCCCCTCGGCGTCGAATTTCATTTACCACCTGCTGATGGCCGCCGCGATTCTGAGGGTTCCTCCTGAGACGGAGGGCGTGATCGTCGAATGCGGTTGTTACAAGGGAGGGAGCGCCGTCAACCTCTCGCTCGTTGCTGCGATGTGTGGACGCGAGCTGCACGTCTTTGACTCCTTCGCAGGACTTCCCGCTCCAAGCGCGACCGACGAGGGACACCTCCTGCTGGCTGATCAAGAGGTGCGAACGTACGCCGCCGGTGCGTACGAGGGGACGCTCGAAGAGGTGACGAACAACATCGAGCGGTGTGGCGCTCTTGGTTCCTGCACGTTCCATAAGGGGTTCTTCGAGGAGACACTGCCGAAGTTCGATCGAACCGTCGTGTTCGCGTATCTCGATGTCGATCTCGCCGCGTCAGAGGAAACATGCTTGCGTCATCTCTGGCCGCTTCTTATCGAGGGCGGCTACCTGTTCACGGATGAGGCCCCGCACCTAGAGATCGCCGCACTGTTCTTCGACCGCGGGTGGTGGAAGAACGAGATGGGCGTCGAGCCGCCGGGACTGGTCGGCGCCGGGAACGGCTTGGGACTGTTCCTGCACGAGGGCGGGTTCAACAGTTCGCTTGGCTACACAGCCAAGCTCACACGTGAGCGGCTCGATAGCCGGCCCGGCTGATAAGCCTCTCCGACGTGCTTGACTGGGTGTGTGGTTTCAACAGATAGGCGACACATGTTGTCAGGACATAGGAGACACCAACGTGAGGGAGTCTTCTCGTGGACAAGGCCCGGTATCTAGTCGAGGCGCATGTGTTGGAGGGACGCTGTTCGCGCTCAGCGCCCTGTCGCAATTGCGTCGGCCTGGACGAGGGCCTGGCGAGGACTTATGAGTCCTATGCCGCGAACTCGAAAGGCAGTGAGTCGGCGATCTCGGCCAAGAGCGGCGCCTGAGCGTCCCGCGCGGATGGGATCAGCTGCTCGCTGGGCAGCGGCCACTCGATCCCCACATCGGGGTCGTTGTAGGCGATCCCGCGCTCGGTCTCATCCGCGTAGTAGTTGCTCTGCTTGTACAGCACGTCCGCGCTCTCGCTGAGCACGCAGAAGCCGTGGGCGAACCCGATCGGGCAGTACGAAGCGTGCGCATGTTCTCCTCGCTCAGGTGGTAGCCCTCCCACTGGCCGAAGGTTGGCGAGCCCTTGCGCAGATCAACCACGGCGTCGATAGATCTCTCCTCGGCCGCAGCGAACCAGCTTGGCCGCCCCGCGCCCGATCTGGAAGTGCATGCCCCGCACTATCCCCCTGCCCGAGCGTGAATGGTTGTCCTGGACCATCTCCTCCGGGATGCCGAGCTCGCCGTACACGTTCGCGGCGGTAGGTCTCGCAGAAGAAACCCCGCTCGTCGGCGATCACCCGCGGAGCGATCAGAATCGGTCCGTCGAGCCTGGTATCGCAGCCGCTGCATCCTCGCTCCTTTCCTCGGTCAAGCTACAAACCGCGCCGGCCGTCAGACCCGCGCTGCTGGATGTAGTCGCTCAAGGCCTCCTCCCAGGGCCGCAGCGGTGCAAGCCCGAGGGCATCGGCGCGTGGACGGGCCAGCACGCCGTTCAGCGGCCGGTCGATCCCGTCCGGGCGCCACCGACTGTGGCCGTCGGCTCTATCGGCACCTCGAGCCCCGCGCTGAGCGATGATCGCACGCGGTGAACTCATACCACGAGCATGCGCCCGACGCCGTGAGATGGAGGACGTCCATGCGCCTCCGCTCCGACCGCTTCGAGGACCGCTGCCGCCAGGTCCGCCGTGTAAGTCGGCTGCAGGCGCTGGTCGGCGACGACCGCTCAGCTTCCCCTGCTCGTGCGCGCGCGCGAGCATTCGCTGGACAAAGTTGCCGCCCTTGCTGGCGCTGCCGTGGCAGTCCGTACAGCCCCGCGGTGCGCACGATCAGCGAGCCCTCGCCGTAGGCCAGCGCCGCGTACTCGCCCGCCAGCTTGCGTCAGCGCGTACACCGAGCGCGGCGCAGGCAGGTCCTCCTCGCCGTAGGGCTGCTCGGCGCCTTCCGTCGAACACATAGTTGGTCGAGATGTGGACTAGGCCGCACGCCCCGCCGCACCAGCTCCGCGGACGGCCTCCACGTTCACCGCCCAGGCGCGAGCCGGCTCGCGCTCGCAGGCGTCGAGGTTGTGAAACGCGGCGCAGTTGATGACGAGGTCCGGTTGCACCTCGCGATAGGCGCGCTCGAGCGCCCCCTCGTCGCAGATGTCGAGCTCCTCGTGCGTGAACGCGCGAGCATCGTCCTCGAGCAGCTCTGCGAGATCCGAGGCCAGCTGGCCTCCCCCGCCGGTGATGAGGGCCCTCACAGGACGGCGGGGAATGAGTCGAGGACCGGCTTGACCTCGTTGAGGAGTTCCAGCCAGCGGATGTTGTAACAGCGCGGATCTGTGAGGTGTGACGCGGTCGACGTCGAGTCGATCCGCCCGAGCAGATCGCTGACCGCCTCGAGCACCGAGCGGCGGGGGATGAAGCCCAGCGTCGTCGAGAGCTTGGCGTTGGCGCACTCGTAGTCGCGGTTCAGCGCCGGTGCGGGGACCTCCTCGAGCGAGACGCTGACGGCCGGTGAGCTGCACGGAGCCGGCCACGATCATCGCCAGCTCGCGGATCTGGTAGTTGGAGTGAACGACGTTGAAGATCTCTCCGCGCACCTTCTCGGCCGGCGCCTCGTAGGCGGCGATCATCGCCTCGGCGCAGTCGCAGACGTCGACCAGCGGCCGCCACATCCAGCCGCCGCCGTGCAACTTCAGGTGCCCCTCGAGCAGGGCGTCCTTGACGAACGTGTTGACCACGAGATCGAAGCGCATCCGCGGGCTCCATCCGTAGACGGTGCCGTTGCGCAGCATCACCGGGCAGAGGCCTTCGCCCGCCTGCCGGATGAGGCTTTCCTCGCCGTAGCGCTTCGAGGTCGCATACGCCGCGCGCGGTTTGATCGGCGCGTCCTCGTCGTGGATCCCCGGCGCCAACCCGTCGTACAGCGAGCAGGAGGAGGCGAACACGAAGCGTTCGATCCCCCGTCGCAGGCACTCGCGCGCCCAGGGTCTCGGTGGCGATCGCGTTCATCTGCCAGTTGGCCTCCGGGTTGAACTCGGCCGTGGGATCGTTGCTCAGGCCCGAGAGATTGATGACGCCATCGACGTCCTGGAGGGCCTCGCTCGGCACGTCACGGACGTCGGCGACGAGCAGCTCGATCCGGTCGCGGAAATCCGCCAGCGCCTCCTCGCCGAAGTACAGGCGGTCGAGCAGCCGCACCCGGTAGCCGCGCTCGAGCAGGCGCGGGATCAGGATGCAGCCGATGTACCCTCCGCCGCCCGCGACGAGGATGAGCTGGTCGGGATTCGGCGCGACCGCAGACAGGCCGTTGCTGCGCTCGGCGGCGCTGGCCGGATTGATCGGTTGGGTCTCCTCCGAGCTCATCACAGCTTCCCTACCCCTTGAATTCTCCGCATCTAGTGGTCGCGCTCCTTCCTGCCGCCGGCCCGTACAGTAGAGCATCGGGCGCACTTTCTGAACGCATGGACTGGGCCTTCACGCGGCTGCTCATGCGGACGGCACGCGAGTCTCGGTGGCGCGCAGGAGCAGGCGGACCAGGCGCATGTAGGGCACCCAGACGGCGTTGGCGAGCGCCGGGCCGGGAGGGGGCAGAGAGCGCCGAGTCCATGCGGTCCTCGAAGCAGCTCAGCACCTCGGCGTCGCTGCGCCGGCGCGAGGCCTGGACCGCGCGGCGCTGCTCCATGAGCCTCTTGCGCAGCGCGAACACCGAGGCGTAGGTCTTGAGCTTCTGCGGGAGCCAGCCCCCGTAGGCGGCCACGCCCAGCAGGCCGAGCTCGGTGGCGATCAGCAGCGGGCTCAGCAGCGCGAGCGTGCGCGCTTCGTAGTTCGCGAGCACGCTGAAGAGCCGGTTGCGCTCGAGCAGAAACCACTTGTGCTTTCCCGCGGCGCCCGAACTCGTAGCCGTGGAGCGCGATCGCATCGGGGCAGTAGACGACCCGCATGCCGGCGATCAGCGCGCGCCAGCCCATGTCGGGGTCGTCGTAGAAGACGAAGAACTCATCGACGAAGCCGCCGAGTCGCGAGGAAGGCCTCTCGGCGGATCAAGCAGCAGGCGCCCGAGACGACGGCCACATCGCGCGGCTCGCCCTGCTCGCGCGGCTCGCCGTAGCCGCCCGCCGGCGAGATGCCCGGTCGGGTGCATCGGGTTGGCGCCGGCGTTGCGCGTGACGCCGTCCTCGAGCAGGATCTGGGCGCCGACGAGCAGGATCTGGGGGTCCGAATCGGCGACGGCCGCCATCCGCTCTAGGCACCCGGCCTCGACGTGTGCATCGGGGTTCAGGGTGAGCAGATAGTCGCCGCTGGCGTGCGCGGCGGCAAGGTTGACCGCCGGGGCATAGCCGAGGTTCGATCCGGGCTCGATCACCTTGACCTCGTCCGCGTAGCCGCGCATGCTCTGCGGCGAGCGGACCGACCGGGGCTGTTGTCGATGATCAGGATCTCGGCCGGCGCTCGCGTCTGGGCGAGCAGGCTGTCAACCGCGGCGCGGAGCTGCTGCGGGCTCTCGTCGTAGGAGACGAGCACCGCCGTGATGGTCGTCGTCTGCGCGCCCTGATGACCGCCGCCTGAGCCGCGTATGCTCAGACGCGCCACGTTCGGATCTCCGGACGCACTCACCTCCGACATCGGCTGCGGCGACGCGGGCGCCCGCGTGAGGGCGCCACCTTGCGACGCGCTCGGGCTCGGAGCTCTCCGGCGCCGCGGGTGCCTGCGGATCGAGCGTCACCTCGCGGTTCGCTCCGCCACTGAGCCCTCGCGCCCGTCGGGGGCGGCGCCGGGGCGCTCGTGCGGCTCCGGCGGCATGCGCCTCAGCGGCCTCCGGTGCGCCGGCGCCATTGTGCTTGCCGTTGCGGGCGGCCGCTCCCAGCAGCGCTATCTCCTGCATCATCGCGATCACCCGGCGCTCCAGGCGGCTCACGCGCACGGAGAAGTACATCAGCAGGGCGACCACGAAGATCAGCCCGAAGAAGTAGAGCGTGCTTGCCTCGGAGCCGGCGCCGATCAGGTTGCGCACCCCGCTGAGCAGCCCTTCCCAGGCGGCCAGCACGAACAGCACGACGGCCGTGAGCACCCACAGAACCGTGTACTCCTCCTTGAGCTGGCGCCGGCGGACGAGCTCGAAGATGAACGCCAGCAGGGCGAGGCTTCCGACCATCCCGATGATGCGCAGGTTCCAGCTGATCATCGGGCTGCCCTTTGTGCGCGGGCGCATGAGAGTCACGCAGATCGAGAGGAGCATCTTGTACACATAGTAAGGAGTGCTCTGGCTGGAGTGCATCGAGCTGCCCGGCGAAGGGCGCATCTGAACGGGCAGCTCGCGCACGCGGTATCCAGTGCGATGGAGCAGGATGAGGATGTCGGCGTCCGGGTAGTCGACCGGGAACACGTCGCGCGCGAACAGACGCGCGATCTCGGCCCGCATCACCTGAAAGCCCGACGTGGGGTCGGTCACCTGCTGTCCGGTCGCCATCGACGCCACGCCGCGCGAACAGGCGGATTCCCAGCGAGCGGGCAAACGGGGTCTTGTAGTGACCGTCCTTGGCCAGAAAGCGTGAGCCCACGACCACGTCCGCGCCGATCCTCGCGCAGGATGGCGAGCATCCCCGAGAGGAACTCAGCCCGGTGCTGGCCGTCGGCGTCGATCTGGCCCACGAGCTCATAGCCGTGGCGAACCGCGTACTTGTAGCCGGTCTGAAGCGCGGTCCCGTAGCCGCAGTTGGCCGGCAGCGACAGCACGAGCGCGCCCGCCCTGGCGCGCTTCGGCTGACGTGGCGTCCTCGGACCCATCGTCGATCACCAGCACGTCGGCCTCAGGGAGCGTGTGCCGGACGTCGGCGATGACGGCCCCGACGCGACCGGCCTCGTTGTAGGCGGGAATCACGATGAGCAGCTTCTCCTCGCTCACCGACATCGACCCGTCCTCGCTCATCCGTGCAGCCCTCTGCTCACCCACCGTCGCGTCCTCCTTGACGCAGCATCGAGCTCTCCTCGCTCAGCAGCACCGAGCCGCCGGCGCTCACCGGCGCCGATTGCTCCCCGCTCGGCTGCATCGTGTCCTCCTTGCTGACGACTGTCCCCTCCTTGCCCACGGCCGCGTTCTCCTCGCTCACCACTACAGAGCCAAGGGTAGACGATATCGGCGGTCTTTCCGACATCGGCAAGTGGATATCGGCGGGTCGCTAGGGCCTATACTCACGGCGCTGTGCTTCCCGGGATCCCATCGCGCGCCCGTGACCGGCGCTGCCGGCTTCGCGGGCTCTCACCTCGCTGCGGCGTGCCACGCGCCGGTGCGCGCCGGGCGGGCGCGCCGGACGCGTGGCTCCCCCGCGATCGCGCCGCAGACCGTGTCCCTGATCACCTCGTGGGTGCTGTTCCCGCTCGTCCTCGCCGCGCTCGGCGCCGGGTGGGGCGTACTCGTCGAGCGCGCCGCTGGAGCGCGGGTGAACGACGCCCTGCTGCTGCCGCTGGGGTTGGCGGCGGCGCTCATCGTCGCGGGCACGCTGACAACGTTCACCGCGACGGCGCCCGCGGCCGTCCCTGTCGTGGCCGTCGGGGCGGCGGCGGGGCTGATCCTGTTGGCGTGGTCGCGCCGGTCCGATCGCGCCACTCCCTCGGCCGAGCGCGAGCTCGCTTCCGAGCATCGGACGGGTTCGCGCCGCTGGCCGCTGCCGGGCCGCTGGGGGATGCTCGCCGCAGTGGGCGCGCTGCTCGCGTACGGCGCGCCCGTGCTGCTCTCCGGGCAGGCGACCTTCACCGGCTACGTCAAGCTCGATGATACGGCGACGTGGTTCAACGTCGTCGACGTCGTCATGTCGCATTCGCATTCGCTCGCGGCGTTGAACGCGGCGTTTCACCCTCCCTCGACCTTCACGCAGGTCTTCACCGGCGACGTCGGCGAACACTATCCGCTCGGCGCCTTCATGCTGTTGGGTGTCGGTCACGGGTTGACGGGCATCGACCCCGCGTGGATCATCCAGCCGTACTTCGCGTGCTGCGCCGCTGCATTGGCGCTCGGCGTGTACGCGCTCGTCGAACCGCTCGTGCCGTCGCCGCGGCTGCGGGCGCTGGTCGCGTTCCTCGCCGCCCAGCCTGCGCTGCTCTATGGCTACAGCCTGTGGGGCGGGATCAAGGAAATGACGGCGGCGTTCGTGATCGTGCTCGGGATCGCGCTGGCCGTCCCCCTTCTGCGGCGCCCTCCGGTGCGCCTGCGCGAGCTGCGCGCGATGCTTCCACTCGCGGTCGCCGCCGGGGCGCTCATACAAACGCTCCAGATAGGCGGGGGAGGATGGGCCGCGCCCGTGCTTGTGATTCTCGCCTTGGCCTGGCTCTTGCAGGCCCGGGGGCGGTCGAGGCTTCAGGTGAGCTTGGCCTCGCTCGGCGGTCTCGCCGCGATGACCGCTGTGCTGGTCCTGCCGGTGTGGGTGGCATTGCACAACTTCCTCACCACCGGCTACAGCGGTCTGTTCTCGGAAGGCCAGACGGTCGCCGAAAAATTCGGCAACCTCCTCCAGCCGATCAGCGGTTGGCAGCTCGCCGGGATCTGGCCGGCGGGGGACTTTCGTTTCACCGCGCCCGCGATGCCGACCGTGCTGTTCATCGCCGTGGTGCTGATCGCGGCGGCCGTGGGTCTGTGGTTGAGCGTGCGCCGCCGCCAGTACGGCCTGGCGCTGTACGTGGCGGTCGTGCTGCTCGCCTGTGGCCTCGTCTACATCGTCGGAGCCACCCCGTGGGTGATCGGCAAGTCGCTTTCGATCTCCTCGCCAGCGCTGCTCACAGCTGCCCTGACGGGCGCCGCGATGTTGTGGGGCAGCCGTCGCGCGCAGGTGCCGCGCCTTGCCGACGGCACACAGGCCCCTCCTGAGGTGGCACCCGCCGATCCCCCGCACGCGGGGGGCGACCCGGCCGGGGAGCGCGCATCGTGGATGGCGCGCGGCCGCCGGCATGTGTGGATGCTCGGGCCGCTCGCAATGCTCCTCATCGCCGGGGGCGTGCTGTGGTCCAACGTGCTCGCCTACAGCGACGTCACGCTGGCACCGCGCGCGCGCATGGTCGAGCTCCAGCACATCAACCAGCTGGTCGCCGGCAAGGGGCCCACGTTCGTCAACGAGTACGAAGTCTATGCCGACCGGCACTTTCTGCGTGCGGGTGCACCGGTCGAGCCAGCCGAGTACCGCCCCGTGACGCTTCCGCTGCGCGGTGGCGAGTCGCTGACCAAGTCGGCCTGGGCCAGCCTCGATGCATTCCCGCTCTCGACGCTCCTGCCCTACCGCTCGATCGTGACCAGACGCACGCCCGTTGAAAGCCGCCCGCCGTCGATCTACAGGCTCGTTTGGCAGGGCCGTTACTATCAGCTTTGGCAGCGTCCGGAGCCGGCTCCCACGACGATCCTCGAACAGATCCCGTACGGCGAACCGAATTCCCACCCCTACTGTGGAAGTGCGGAGAACGCGGCCGATCGAGCCCCTGTGCTCGGTCACGCCAGTGGCGATCCCCTCCTGCCCGCAGCTGCTGGGCTTTGCCCGCACCGCGCGCGAAAAGCATGCGGACCTGGTTGCCTCACCAACGCGCCGCGCCCACGTTCGCCTACGGCGACAACGTCCTCTGGCCGGCCGCATGGATCCACGAACCTGCGTACCGCACACTGCAACCGACCACTCCGGGAACGGCCGTCGGCCACATCGCCGTTCCCACCTCCCAGAGCTACGAGCTGTTCCTCGGCGGCAACTTCGACCGGGGCTTTGAAGTGAGCGTAGACGGTCGCAGGCTGGGCACGGTCAAGAATCAGCTCGCGGGCTTCGTGAACGTCGTCCCCGTCGCCGACGTGTACCTCACCGCGGGCGTGCACACGTTCGAATACACCTATCCCCATGCAGGTCTCGCGCCTGGCAGCGGCGAGACGCTGGGCAACGGCGCGTTCACGCAGAACGACCGCTTCACCTCGCTCTCGTTGGTCGTGCTGCAGCCACTTCAGTATCCGCGCAGCGAACTGATCCGGGTCCCCCCAGCCGAAGCGAAGCGCCTCTGCGGACGGCCGCTGGAATGGTTGGAGCTGGTGAGCGGTGGCGCCTCCGGCTCGTGATCGCCTGGCTATCGGCGCTGATCGCCGCCGTGGTGCTCACCGTCTGGCATTGAGGGCGAGATCTGGATGAGCGATCCGCGGCCTTACCTCGTTGTCGGTGCCGGTCCGGCCGCAGCCGCGGCTGCGACGGCGCTCACGGCAGCCGGCCGGCGCGTGGTCGTCCTCGACACCGGGCTGGCGCTCGAGCGCGAGCGAGAGGCCGCTCGACGACGTATGGCCGCCACCGTGCCGGCGCTGTGGTCCCCGGCCGACGTTGCGCTCACCGGCTTCTCGACTACGGGCGCCGGCGGGGCCGGCTACAAGCAGCTGTTCGGCTCCGATGTGGCATTCCGCGACGACGGCGTGCTCGAGCTGGGGGTGCGCCCTGGCGTGGGAGCGCGCCCCTCCTACGCCCTCGGCGGCTTGAGCAACGTCTGGGGAGCCGGCGTCCTGCCCTACGCCGGGAGCGATCTCGGCGGCTGGCCGATCGCCGCGAGCGAGCTCACCGACGCCTACCGGGCGGTGTTCGAGTTCGTGCCCCATGCGGCCGAGGAGGACGAGCTGGCCACGCGCTATCCGCTCCACGCCGTCCCCGACGGACCGCTCCTTCGCTCCCACGCCGCTGAGCAGCTGCTCGCGCGTCTACGTGCTCACGCCGCCGCACTTGCCGGCGCCGGCTATCACTTCGGCGCCTCCCGCCTGGCTGTCCGCGTCGGACACCCCGCGCCCTCCAGGGGCTGCTGCTATTGCGCGCACTGCCTCGACGGCTGCCCGTACGGTCACATCTACAACGCCGCCGATACCGTCCGCAGCGCTGCGCGACGCCGGGCTGATCGATTACCGGCCGGGCCTGCACGTTGACCGGGTCACAGAGCGCGATGGGGAGGTGATCGTCGAGGCCACCGCCCTGAGAGGGGGTCCCGGCGTGAGCATCAGCGCTCCGCGGGCCTTCCTCGCAGCGGGCGCGCTGTCGAGCACGGTCATCCTGCAACGCTCGGGTCTGCTGCCCGAGCGAACCGAGATCCTCGATAGCCAGACCCTCTATCTGCCTTTCCTGTGGGTCGGGCGCACGGGTCAGACCGGCCGCGAGCCAGGCTTCACCCTCGCGCAGGCGTTCCTGCTGCTCGATGACCCCGCCGTCTGCGCCCATCCGGTCCACATCTCGCTGTACACCTACAACGACGGCTTGACAGCGCGCGCGCGCGCGACCCACCCGCGCCTGGCCTCGCTGCTCGGCCCGGCGCTCGATGCCATCACCCGTCGCCTGGTGATCGGGATCTGCTTCCTGCACAGCGATGACTCCCACCGGATCGCCAGCAGCGTGAGCCAGGCGCGCCGATCGGTGGACCTCGAGGCTGTGCCCAACCCGGCGACGCCCGCCGACGCTGGCCAGCCTGCAGCGCGCGCTGCGGCGCTCGCTGGGAGCGATCGGGCTCATCCCGCTGGCGCCGCTCGCCGAGCGCGCCGACCCCGGCGGCGGCTTCCATTTCGGAGGGTCGGTCCCGATGCGCACCAGACCCCGGGTCGGCGAGGCGGACACGCTGGGGCGACCGCTGCCGGCGCGGCGGATCCACGTGGTCGACTCCTCCTGCTTCCCCTCGATTCCGAGCGGGACGATCACCCTCCCGGCGATGGCCAACGCGTATCGCATCGCGACGTCGGCGGTGCTCGAGGAACGCACGACGAACGGCGTCGGGGACGCTGAGCCGCAGGAGCGCCGATGATCGCCGTGACCGGCGCCAGCGGCTACCTCGGGGGGCGGATCATCGCTCACCTGCGTGCTTCGGGCGTGGAGGCGATCGCGCTGGTGCGTCAGCCGCAGGCGGGTCACCGATCGTCCGCTATCGACGAGCCTGCGCGGCGCTACGCGCTGGCGGAGCCGCTGGAGCCCTCGGTCCTCGACGGCATCGAGACCGTCGTCCACGCCGCCTGGGACCTCTCCAGGCGGGGCACTGAGATCCGCGCGGTGAACGTCCGCGGGAGCCTGCCGCTGCTCGACGAGCTCGCGGCGCGCGGCGGACGCGCGGTGCTGATCTCCTCGCTAGCTGCCTTCGCGGGCGCTCGCTCGCGCTACGGGCAGGCAAAGCTCGAGCTGGAGCGCGTCGTGCTGCAGCGCGGTGGCGTCGTGCTCCGCCCCGGCCTCGTCTTCGGCGTGGACGGCGGCGGCCTGTTCGGCGCCATCGTCGCCGCGATCTCGAGACATCCGTTCGCGCCGCTCATCGGCGGCGGCTGGCAGCGACTGTTCGTGACCCACGATGAGCATCTGTGCGAGCTGGTCGCCACGATCATCGGCGGGCGCTTCGAGCCCGACCGGCCGGTCTTTGCGGCCCACGAGCACCCCACGACCCTGCGCGCGATCGCCGTCCAGGTCTCCCAGGCCCATGGTCGCCGGCTGACGGTGATACCTGTGCCGCAGCGGCTCGCCTATCTCGGCCTGCGCTCGGCCGAGATCGCGGGCCTTTCGCTGTCCTTCCGCGCTGACAGCCTGCTCTCGCTCACCAACCCGATCCCACTCGACCTCATCGCCGCGCTTGAGCGCTCGCCGGTCGAGTTTCCGCCGCTCACCCCATACCGAGCTGCCACCGATCACGGTGATCCACGACGAGCACCGCACGCACCACCTGCGCTGCCCTTACTGCGGCAAGCGCACAGCGGCAAAGCTGCCGCAGGCAGTAGCGGGCTGCCGGTTCGGTCCCGGCCTGCAGGCGGCGGTAGTGACGCTGACGGCGCGCAACCGGGTCTCGCGCCGCGGCATGTCAGAGCTGGCGGCCGACCTGTTCGGCCTCGGGTTGTCGGTCGGCGCGGTCGATGCGATCTGCCAGCGCACGGCGGCAACACTCGCGCGACCACACGAGCAGCTGGTCGAGACCGTGCTCTGCGCACCCGCCCTCAACGTCGATGAGACCGGCTGGTTCACGGCCCACGAAGGGCGCACGCTGTGGACCGCGACCACGCCTGAGGCGGCGATCTTCCGGATCGCGGCGGACCGCCACCGTGAGCGTCTCAAGGAGCTGATCGGCGACTTCAGGGGGATCCTCGGCTCGGATCGCTGGTGGGCCTATGACCACATCGACCCCGAGTCACGCCAGGCGTGCCATGAGCATCTCAAGCGTGATTTTCAGCGTCACGCCGAGGGACTGGCCGAGCAGAAGGAGTTCGGCCTGGCCGGCCTCGAGCTCAACAAGAGGCTGTTCAAGGTCTGGCACTCCTTCGAAGCGCACTCCGACCGCGGACGGCTTCAGTGCGAGATGGCGCCGATCCAGGAACAGCTGCGAGCCCTCGTCGAGCACGGCGCGCGCAAGTCAAAACGCTGCCGCCTGCACCGCCGCTTCGCGGCCAACCTGCTGAAGATCTGGCCAGCGCTGTGGACATTCGTGACCGTGGAGGGGGTCGAGCCGACGAATAACTCGGCCGAGCGCGCACTGCGCGGCCCGGTCATCTACCGCAAGCTCTCCCACGGCACCCAGTCCGAGGACGGCGAGCGCTTCATCGAGCGCGCGCTGTCGGCCTCGGTCACCTGCCGCCTACAGCACCGCTCGCTATTCGCCTACCTGCGTGAGCTGCTCACCGCCAACGGAGCTATGGAGGCCGGCCCGTCAGGAGTGGCAGTAGAGGTAGGCGTCGTTCACCTGGGGCACTTCGGAGGTGAGACTCGTCCCCTCGGGCCGGCGACCGCCGCCTGGAAAGCCCTCGACGAGGCCGAGGGGGAGCCGATCGACCCGCTGCGCCAAGCGTCGGCCGCTCGCCTCGATCGAGTTCGCGGGGAACTCGAGCTGAGGCGGCTCGGTCAGGCGCGCTCTGGGCGCTCGGGTGCGTCGACCGCGAGCCCCCGGCTCATTCCCCTATGAACGTCGCGTAGCCCTTGCTGTTCTGCACGGTGACTTTGAAGGGGGTCGTCGTCGTCACGGGGGGCGTCTTGCCCTTGGAAGGTGTGGTGGTCACGGCGGTGCACGTGAAGACCGTGCCCTTCACCTGCGCCTCCACTGCGGGACAGGTGACCGTGGCGTGGAGGTTCCGCTGGGTGAGGATGCTCTGCTTGATCGCGGCCGCGACGCGTTTGGTGTCCAGGTTCGTTTTCGCGGTCGGTTCTGAGCTGGACGAGCCACAGGCGCTGACCAGCGCCGCGCACACGAGCGCGGCGCCGGTCGCCAGGACCGCGGCGCGACGCTCGCGGGGGACACCGTGTCTTCTCGAAGTCATGGGTTGAATGCGCATGCGGGGCATAGTAGCCGGTCTTCTCCGCGGGCGTCTGGCGTACGCCGGGAGGCTCCCCCGGCGTTCCGGTTCGCGGGCGTCCGGTGGCGCCCCGCGGCGTCCGGTGCCGGCCCTGCGGCCTCCGTGCGGGCCTTTCGGGCGCTTGACAGCAGGGATGGGATCTAGTACAGTGCGACCGCTAGGAGTACCCAAGTCCATATACACGTACTCGAGGAGGAGACTAATGCTACCCATGCGCGAGCGCAGGGAAGCCACGCACGGCACCAAAGCCATGCACGGCGCCGATGCGGCACCACGAGCCCTTGGGCGACGATCGATCAGGAAGGTGAGTCTGGTCATCGGCATGCTCGGCCTGCTTGTGTTCTTCGGCGGTGCCCAGGCCTCATGGGGATTTGGCGGCAGCACGCCGACGATCGAAAAAATCGAACCAACGTCTGGTTGTCCGGGACAGGTGCTCACGCTAACGGGCAAAAACTTTGGGTCGACGGGCACGGCGACCTCGCTCCAGACCAACCCCGCGTTCCCCTACGAAGTGACCACGAGCGCCACCGTGACCAGCAGCACGAAAGCGACCACGATTGCTGCGATCTTCCTAAACCTTGGTGAATACACGGGTACCGTCGCGTTGAAGGCGAAAGGCGGGTACTCTTACAGCAACAAAGTGAACTTCACTTGGAAATCGTTCCAGAGCTGCTTTGGCGGCGAAGGCGGCACACGGCCCGACCGGACCGACCGGACCGGCCGGTAAAGACGGTAAAGAAGGTCCGACCGGTAAAGAAGGTCCGACCGGCAAAGAAGGACCGACCGGACCGAAAGGCAACGCCGGCACGACCGGACCGACCGGACCGACCGGACCGCAAGGTGTGCAGGGCAACACCGGACCGACCGGACCGCAAGGTACGCAAGGCAACGCCGGACCGACCGGACCGCAAGGTACGCAGGGCAACACCGGACCGACCGGACCGCAAGGTGTGAAAGGTGACACCGGACCGACCGGACCGGCCGGACCGACCGGACCGACCGGTAGCGGCGGTAGCGGCGAAGGACCGACCGGACCGACCGGCAACGAAGGACCGACCGGACCGCAAGGACCGCAAGGTGTGAAAGGTGCAACACCGGACCGACCGGCAACGAAGGACCGACCGGACCGCAAGGTACGCAAGGTGTGCCGGGCAACACCGGACCGACCGGACCGCAAGGCGTGACCGGTGACACCGGACCGACCGGCAACGAAGGACCGATCGGACCGACCGGACCGACCGGCGGCGGTAGCGGCGAAGGACCGACCGGACCGACCGGACCGCAAGGACCGCAAGGTGTGAAAGGTGACACCGGACCGACCGGACCGCAAGGTACGCAGGGCAACACCGGACCGACCGGCAACGAAGGACCGACCGGACCGCAAGGACCGCAAGGTACGCAGGGCAACACCGGACCGACCGGCAACGAAGGACCGACCGGACCGCAAGGACCGCAAGGTGTGAAAGGTGACACCGGACCGACCGGACCGCAAGGTACGCAGGGCAACACCGGACCGACCGGCAACGAAGGACCGACCGGACCGCAAGGGACGCAAGGTGTGAAAGGTGACACCGGACCGACCGGACCGCAAGGACCGCAAGGTACGCAGGGCAACACCGGACCGACCGGCAACGAAGGACCGACCGGACCGCAAGGACCGCAAGGTACGCAGGGCAACACCGGACCGACCGGCAACGAAGGACCGACCGGACCGCAAGGTGTGCAGGGCAACGTCGGACCGACCGGACCGCAAGGACCGACCGGAGTCGGCACGACCGGACCGACCGGACCAGGCGGCGCTGCAAGCAACGAAAAGACCGGTACCTGGGCGACTCAGCTCAACGTGGCCGTAGGAGAGTTGCAGTCGACAGCGGACGCTGCGATTAGCTTCACCCCCGCATTGACCGTGAAACCCGAAAACAGTCGTCTACAAAAAGGTCTCAGAACCGGCGGCAACCGCTAACTGTAAAGGCAACCCGAATAACCCCGTATCAGCATCTGGCTTCCTCTGCATATGGCGAGGGATCGCCAACGGGTCTAGGGAAGAAGAAGACGTAAACGTAGAAATGTTCCAGATAGCTGAACCGAGTGGCGAAGGCGGCGAATACCCAGCAGAAAGTAAAGCCGGCCTGAAGGGTGCGATCATTCAGTTCAGGCCGGAGCCCTTCACGAAGAAACAGCAGCAGGAGCTCCGGCGACGGAACCCTCGCGTCTGTCGGCAGAGGGGAGCTGGTCATTCACGAAATAACCGCTCGCCTCTAGGCTCTGGGTCCTTCTCCCACCAAGCGGCGCCTCAGTCTCGCTGAGGCGCCGTGGGGGGAGACCCCAAAGAGTCCTCGTGGCCCAGGCCCCGGCTCATCCAGCGAACGGATGACCTGGGGCCTGGACCGTTTAAATGGGGTCGCTTTTCGTCACCCCCGGCGGACGCAGGGACTCCCCGCAGGTCGGAAGCCGGGTTTCGCTGCCAACGCTTCGCCCCCCACAGCACCTCTCCGGCCATGACGAGCTGAGCGAAGTGATCACAAGACGGTCGCTCACTGGGTTCGGGCCCGGGATCAGGCGGCCGGCAAGGTCGGGCGGCCGTTCTCGCGGGCGGTCTGTGGTGGGAGCGTTCTCGGAGAAGATCGAGGCGCTGGTCGATCGTTCGCACGGCAAGATCCGTGCGGATAAGGCGCACGAGCGGCTGGTGGCGATGGGCTATTTGGGCTCCGATCGCTCCACCCAGCGGGCTGTGGCCGAGGCCAAGCACCGCTATCGCCAGAAGGGGGGTATCTATCTAACTCAGGTAGGGTGGGGTGGTGCCGCTGGCAGGCAGCGACTATCCGAGCTCCTACGCGGAGCTGCTGGCTTGGTTTCCCGACGAGGATGCCTGCTTGGACTACCTGGAGTGGCTGCGCTGGCCCCAGGGGTTCCGCTGCCCGCGCTGCGCCGGCGAGGCTGGCTGGCGACTGAGCAGCGGTCGCTGGGAGTGTGCCGCCTGCGGACACCAGGCGTCGGTGACGGCCGGGACGATCTTTCACCGCAGCCGGTCTCCGCTGCGGCTGTGGTTCGCGGCGGCGTGGCAGATGACCAGCCAGAAGCACGGCGTCTCGGCGCTGGGCGTCCAGCGGTCGCTCGGGCTGGGCTCATACCAGACGGCGTGGGCGATGCTGCACCGCTTCCGCATTGCCATGGTGCGTCCCGGCCGCGAGCGGCTCACCGGTCTTGTCGAGGTCGACGAGACATACCTCGGCGGTGTTGAGGTCGGCGTCGACGGCAGGGAGACCGCAACCAAGTCGATCGTCGCCATGGAGGGCGTCCGACTTTCTGTGTAAGCGCTGTTGGTGAATTATACCAGTGACTCCGATTGTGTGAATGTGTGACTATCAGATTGCGGTGTCGGGGAGCCGGTCTCCGAAGTGGATCCGGAAGGCGACGAGCGCCGAGCTCCAGTTGTAGGTGTGCCGCCACCTGCGCTGGGCGCGGGTGATGGCGAGATAGAGCAGCTTGCGCGCCGAGTCCTCGCTGGGGAAGCTGCCACGGGTCTTGATGATCTTCCTGATCTGACGGTTGAGCGCCTCGATCGTGTTGGTCGTGTAGACGGCTCGGCGGACCTCAGGCGGGAAGGCCAGGAACGGCACGATCCGCTCCCAGTGCTCGATCCAGCTGGCGCTGATCATTGGGTAGCGCTCGTCCCAGGTCTCGGCGAAGCGCTCGAGCTCTGCCTCGGCGTGGTCGCGGTCCACGGCGGTGTAGATCTTCCTGAGGTCCTGAGCGACCTTCTTCTTGTCGCGGTAGGGGACGAACCGCAACGACGAGCGGACCTGGTGGACAAGGCAGGTCTGCACCCAGGTCTGCGGGTAGACGGCCTCGATCGCCTCGGGAAAGCCGCTCAGCCCGTCGACGCAGCAGATGAGGACGTCTTCGACGCCGCGCTGCTTGAGCTCGCTCAGCACCTGCAGCCAGAACTTGGCGCCCTCTGAGCGCTGGAACCACATGCCCAGCACGTCGCGCTCCCCGTCGCAGTTGACGCCGATCGCCAGATAGCAGGCGAAGTTGCGCACGGCCTGTCCATCGCGGATCTTGATGACCAGAGCGTCGAGGTAGAGGATCGGATAGACGGCCTCGGAGGGCCGGGTCTGCCAGGCCTTTGCGTCCTCGAGCACCGCGGCGGTCACGCGGCTGACCGTGTCGCGCCCGACGCCGGGCCCGTAGAGATCTGAGATGTAGGTCTCGATCTCCCGGGTCGTCATCCCGCCGGCGTAGAGCGCGATGATCTTCTCGTCAAGGCCCGCCAGGCGCCGCTGCTTCTTGGAGACGATCTGCGGCTCAAAGCTCCCGTTGCGATCGCGCGGCGCGCCGATCTGGACCGGCCCGTGATCGGTCAGGAGCGTCTTTGGCGGCGCTGTCAACGATCATCGAAATTCCCCAGTTTCGATCACGGTTTTTCCCCACCCTGGTTGAGGCCTGCCCGTAGCTGAGTGAGGCGGGCGCGGTGGCCGCGCATGCGATAGCTCTCACCGTCGATCTGAAGCACGGTGGCGTGATGCAGGAGCCGGTCGAGGATCGCGGCTGCGACGGTGGTGTCCTCGAAGATCTCGCCCCAGCTGGCGATCCCGCGGTTGGTCGTCAGGATGATCGAGCCGTGCTCGTAGCGGCGGCTGATGACCTGGAAGAGGTGGCTTGCGGCCTCGCCGGGCATCGGCAGGTAGCCGAGCTCGTCAATCACCAGGAGCTGCGGCCCGTTCCAGAAGCGCATGGTCGTCTGCCAGCGGCCGGTGAGCGCGGCTCTGGCGGTGCGCGCGACGAGCTCAGCGGCGGTGGTGTAGTAGACGCGGTAGCCGGCATGCACGGCCTTCAGGCCGAGCGCGATCGCGAGCATCGTCTTGCCGACGCCGGGTGGGCCGATCAGTAGCGCGTTGGCTTTCTCCTCGATGAACCGCAGGGTCGCGAGCTCTCCCACCAGGCGCTCATCGAGTGTCGGTTGGGCGGTGAAGTCGAAGTCCTCCAGGGTCTTGGTGGACGGGAACCCCGCCAGGCGCAGCCGGCCCGCCAGACGGCGCTCCTCGGTCGCTGTGACCTCAACGGCGAGCAGGTCGGTGAGGAACTGGGTGTAGCCGGGCTTCTCCTTCTCGGCCTGCTCAAGGGCGGCGGGCAGCTGCTCGGCCACCGCGGCGAGCTTCAAGTAGGCCAGGTGCGAGCGCAGCTCTTGGTAGGTGGCGTTCCGGTTCACCTGGCGACCCTCGCGATCTGGGCGTATTGCTCGAGGTCGACCAGCACGCCCTGCGTGTTCTCGCCCAGCCGAGCGGCCTCGGCGAGCGCGGCCTGGCCGGGTGGACGGTTCTGCTTGCGCCGGCACGGCTTCTCGGTCGTGAACGCGTCGAGCACCGCGGCCTTGAGCAGTCGGGCGTGCTCTGAGCTCTGCAGGATCTGTCCGGCGCCGGCCGGCGCACGCCGGTGCCGCGCGATGCGTCTGTTGGCCGGGGAGATGATCTCCAGATGCAGCTCGCCGAGGCGCGCCCGGACGGTGACGCTCTGCCCGACGAGGCCCGGCGGGACGCTGTAGCGGTTGCCCTCGAAGGCGACCATCGCAGTGCGAGAGACGACACGCTGACCCTCAAGCAGGGCCGGGAACGCCGCACCGGGCAGCGCGAGCAGGCCCTCTGCGGCGGCGAGCTCTGCGATCGTCCCGCCTTGGCGTTTGCGCTGATCAGAGACCACCGAGGGCGTCCGACTTTCTGTGTAAGCGCTGTTGGTGAATTATACCAGTGACTCCGATTGTGTGAATGTGTGACTATCAGATTGCGGTGTCGGGGAGCCGGTCTCCGAAGTGGATCCGGAAGGCGACGAGCGCCGAGCTCCAGTTGTAGGTGTGCCGCCACCTGCGCTGGGCGCGGGTGATGGCGAGATAGAGCAGCTTGCGCGCCGAGTCCTCGCTGGGGAAGCTGCCACGGGTCTTGATGATCTTCCTGATCTGACGGTTGAGCGCCTCGATCGTGTTGGTCGTGTAGACGGCTCGGCGGACCTCAGGCGGGAAGGCCAGGAACGGCACGATCCGCTCCCAGTGCTCGATCCAGCTGGCGCTGATCATTGGGTAGCGCTCGTCCCAGGTCTCGGCGAAGCGCTCGAGCTCTGCCTCGGCGTGGTCGCGGTCCACGGCGGTGTAGATCTTCCTGAGGTCCTGAGCGACCTTCTTCTTGTCGCGGTAGGGGACGAACCGCAACGACGAGCGGACCTGGTGGACAAGGCAGGTCTGCACCCAGGTCTGCGGGTAGACGGCCTCGATCGCCTCGGGAAAGCCGCTCAGCCCGTCGACGCAGCAGATGAGGACGTCTTCGACGCCGCGCTGCTTGAGCTCGCTCAGCACCTGCAGCCAGAACTTGGCGCCCTCTGAGCGCTGGAACCACATGCCCAGCACGTCGCGCTCCCCGTCGCAGTTGACGCCGATCGCCAGATAGCAGGCGAAGTTGCGCACGGCCTGTCCATCGCGGATCTTGATGACCAGAGCGTCGAGGTAGAGGATCGGATAGACGGCCTCGGAGGGCCGGGTCTGCCAGGCCTTTGCGTCCTCGAGCACCGCGGCGGTCACGCGGCTGACCGTGTCGCGCCCGACGCCGGGCCCGTAGAGATCTGAGATGTAGGTCTCGATCTCCCGGGTCGTCATCCCGCCGGCGTAGAGCGCGATGATCTTCTCGTCAAGGCCCGCCAGGCGCCGCTGCTTCTTGGAGACGATCTGCGGCTCAAAGCTCCCGTTGCGATCGCGCGGCGCGCCGATCTGGACCGGCCCGTGATCGGTCAGGAGCGTCTTTGGCGGCGCACCGTTACGCGAGTTGCCCGCCCCGCCAGGCGGTGCCTTGGAGTGCTCATAGCCCAGGTGCTCGGTCAGCTCGGCCTCCATACAGCGCTCGACTAGGCGGCGCGTGAGGTCTCCAAGCAGCCCACCGGGCCCGAGGATCTCCGCCTCGCCGCGCTTGCCGGCAAGCAGCTCGTCGATCAGGCCATCGGTCAGCTGCTCGCGGACCTCCTCGGGCAGCTCGCCGACCGGCAGGCCGGCCCGCACCCGCTCGAGCGCATGCTCGACGAGCTCCTCGGAGAGCTCGCTCCCCGCTCGGGCAGGCCCGGGGCCTCCCGCGGCGGACGCGCCGCCGACATTTCGCTGCTCTCGCCCTACGGGCTCGCTCCGCTCAACGCCGGCGGAACCCTCATCCAACTCGGTGTGCTGCTGCGTTCGTATAGACATGACGCTCTCTTTCGCTCATGCCTACACAGATCCTCGGACACTCCCACCGTGATAGCCCAGCGGTCAAGGTCGGCCTGTGCCTGCCCGAGGCTCGAGACCGGCGCCGAGCGCCACCAAGAGCCGGTTATGTATTTGATCGCCGCCTCAACGACACCTTTGCGCTGGGGCCGGCGCGCAGGACAGACCCAGATCTCGACACCGTAGTGCTTGGCGACCTGTGCGAACTGCGGGGTGACCCGGTCGGTCCCGGGGTAGACGACCGTGGCCATCCGATCTGTTCGCCATACCCGGCTCGTGCCGCCGAGACGGCGCAGCACCCCGTCGATGCCCTCCACCAGGTGCGCGAAGCTCTGCCCCTCGCAGATCACCGCCCGGCACTTCCCCGAGAACGAGAGCGCACCGACCAGCACATAGGCCGGCTCGCCCCACGGGGTCTCGTGAGAACTCAAGCCAGTCCCACTGGATCTCCTCTCCGGGCTCATGGGCGATAACCGTCGTTATGCCCTGCCCGCCCGTGCGGCACGCCTCACAACGCGGGCGCAACCCGAGCCTTCGTAGCTCCCGCACGAACGTCACATAGGAGCGGTCAAACCCGAGCTCTGTCACCTCGCGAAAGAGCACCGTCCCATCGATGTGCGCGTCATCCGCGAAACCTCGCCGCCACGATACTCACCGAACGGCTCAAGGCAGCTCGGGCCCGGTTCGCGCGAGGGCCACGGTGCCCGCTCAGAGTACTTGCGGACCGTCTTGCGGTCCCGGCCGGTGTGCCGGGCGATCGCCGAGACCGACCAGCCACGGCGAGCAAGCGCGTGTATCTCCACATCGTCCTCCTGTGTGAGCATCCCCAGGGGGCCTCCTTTTTCAGGTCGCAGGCATCAGCAACCCGCGACCCTCGCAGGGGGCCCCCGACGGAAAGCGCGCCGCCAGCAGCTCGCTCCGCCTCGGCTCCACGAGATGCTGGCGCTACCCCCTCAGCCCTGGGGAATTTCCATGATCAGAAGTGGGGAGAATCACGTGATCGGCGCCAGCGCACCGTTACGCGAGTTGCCCGCCCCGCCAGGCGGTGCCTTGGAGTGCTCATAGCCCAGGTGCTCGGTCAGCTCGGCCTCCATACAGCGCTCGACTAGGCGGCGCGTGAGGTCTCCGAGCAGCCCACCGGGCCCGAGGATCTCCGCCTCGCCGCGCTTGCCGGCAAGCAGGCTCGTCGATCAGGCCATCGGTCAGCTGCTCGCGGACCTCCTCGGGCAGCTCGCCGACCGGCAGGCCGGCCCGCACCCGCTCGAGCGCATCTCGCCAAGCTCCACGGTGAGCTCGCTCCCCGCTCGGGCAGGCCAAAAAAACGGCGGACGCGCCGCCGGAAAAAAAAAAAAAAAAAAAAAAAAAAAAAAAAAAAAAAAAAAAAAAAAAAAAAAAAAAAAAAAAAAAAAAAAAAAAAAAAAAAAAAAAAAAAAAAAAAAAAAAAAAAAAAAAAAAAAAAAAAAAAAAAAAAAAAAAAAAAAAAAAAAAAAGGGGGGGGGGGGGGGGGGGGGGGGAAAAAAAAAAAGGTAGGGAGGTCGAGAACACGCTGTGGCGATCTGCAGCCGAGGCCGGTCGCTTCGGCGATGGCAAAAAAAAAAAAAAAGACCTGGCCGCGATCACTACGCCCACAGAGAAGCTCACACCGTGATCGCGTTTCCGAAGAGGATCTCTGAGGAGCAGACGCTGTTTTTTTTTTTTTTTTTTTTTTTTTTTTTTTTTTTTTTTTTTTTTTTTTTTTTTTTTTTTTTTTTTTTTTTTTTTTTTTTTTTTTTTTTTTTTTTTTTTTTTTTTTTTTTTTTTTTTTTTTTTTTTTTTTTTTTTTTTTTTTTTTTTTTTTTTTTTTTTTTTTTTTTTTTTTTTTTTTTTTTTTTTTTTTTTTTTTTTTTTTTTTTTTTTTTTTTTTTTTTTTTTTTTTTTTTTTTTTTTTTTTTTTTTTTTTTTTTTTTTTTTTTTTTTTTTTTTTTTTTTTTTTTTTTTTTTTTTTTTTTTTTTTTTTTTTTTTTTTTTTTTTTTTTTTTTTTTTTTTTTTTTTTTTTTTTTTTTTTTTTTTTTTTTTTTTTTTTTTTTTTTTTTTTTTTTTTTTTTTTTTTTTTTTTTTTTTTTTTTTTTTTTTTTTTTTTTTTTTTTTTTTTTTTTTTTTTTTTTTTTTTTTTTTTTTTTTTTTTTTTTTTTTTTTTTTTTTTTTTTTTTTTTTTTTTTTTTTTTTTTTTTTTTTTTTTTTTTTTTTTTTTTTTTTTTTTTTTTTTTTTTTTTTTTTTTTTTTTTTTTTTTTTTTTTTTTTTTTTTTTTTTTTTTTTTTTTTTTTTTTTTTTTTTTTTTTTTTTTTTTTTTTTTTTTTTTTTTTTTTTTTTTTTTTTTTTTTTTTTTTTTTTTTTTTTTTTTTTTTTTTTTTTTTTTTTTTTTTTTTTTTTTTTTTCAGCGCTCTTTTCACACAGGCATGGGATAATTTTTTTTTTTTTTTTTTTTTTTTTTTTTTTTTTTTTTTTTTTTTTTTTTTTTTTTTTTTTTTTTTTTTTTTTTTTTTTTTTTTTTTTTTTTTTTTTTTTTTTTTTTTTTTTTTTTTTTTTTTTTTTTTTTTTTTTTTTTTTTTTTTTTTTTTTTTTTTTTTTTTTTTTTTTTTTTTTTTTTTTTTTTTTTTTTTTTTTTTTTTTTTTTTTTTTTTTTTTTTTTTTTTTTTTTTTTTTTTTTTTTTTTTTTTTTTTTTTTTTTTTTTTTTTTTTTTTTTTTTTTTTTTTTTTTTTTTTTTTTTTTTTTTTTTTTTTTTTTTTTTTTTTTTTTTTTTTTTTTTTTTTTTTTTTTTTTTTTTTTTTTTTTTTTTTTTTTTTTTTTTTTTTTTTTTTTTTTTTTTTTTTTTTTTTTTTTTTTTTTTTTTTTTTTTTTTTTTTTTTTTTTTTTTTTTTTTTTTTTTTTTTTTTTTTTTTTTTTTTTTTTTTTTTTTTTTTTTTTTTTTTTTTTTTTTTTTTTTTTTTTTTTTTTTTTTTTTTTTTTTTTTTTTTTTTTTTTTTTTTTTTTTTTTTTTTTTTTTTTTTTTTTTTTTTTTTTTTTTTTTTTTTTTTTTTTTTTTTTTTTTTTTTTTTTTTTTTTTTTTTTTTTTTTTTTTTTTTTTTTTTTTTTTTTTTTTTTTTTTTTTTTTTTTTTTTTTTTTTTTTTTTTTTTTTTTTTTTTTTTTTTTTTTTTTTTTTTTTTTTTTTTTTTTTTTTTTTTTTTTTTTTTTTTTTTTTTTTTTTTTTTTTTTTTTTTTTTTTTTTTTTTTTAAAAAAAGACATTTCGCTGCTCTCGCCCTACGGGCTCGCTCCGCTCAACGACGGCGGAACCCTCATCCAACTCGGTGTGCTGCTGCGTTCGTATAGACATGACGCTCTCTTTCGCTCATGCCTACACAGATCCTCGGACACTCCCTCGCCATGGGAGTCGAGATCAAGCAGCCCAGAGGCTTTGGGCGGATCCGCCTGCAACGCGTCGATGACGTCTCGCAGGACAGCTTGATCCGGTTCATCAAGAGCGCCGTCGAGCCGGGAGCGACCGTCCACACCGACGGGTGGCAGGCCTACTGGACCGTGCCCGACCACGGCTACCGACACCAGCGGACCGTGATGCCCAGCAGAGCGATCCTGCGCACGTCGTCATGCCCGGCGTCCATCGCATCGCGAGCCTGCTCAAGCGCTGGCTCCTCGGGACCCACCAAGGCTCGGTCGGACCAGAGCACCTCGACGCCTACCTCAACGAGTTCACGTTCCGCTTCAACCGACGCCGCTCCCGGCGTCGTGGCCTGCTCTTCTACCGACTCCTCGAGCACGCCGTCATCACCGACCCAGTGACCTACCGCAGCCTGATCGCCAACCCACGCCCCGGAGGACCACGACGAACGCTGCCCGCGCGCTCCCCCGCACCACCAGCCATCGAGCGACCCTGGCGCACCACGAGCCGCAGCCCAACCTGACTCAAATAGATACCCCCCTCGCCAGAAAGCATATGTCGGCGCCGGTGAGAAACTGACCCCCCTTCGCCGGTTGAGATTCGACCCCCTGGGGCGGTGGCGAAGGTGTCCGGGGTCGTGGTGAGCCTGGCTCGGTCGCTGCCACCGAGACCGAGACCGGGAGAAGGGTCGTGCTGGACGTGGAGCGTTGGGCCGAGCTGCGCCGGGAGCAATTCGGTCGCGGGGTGTCGATCAAGGAGCTGATGCGCCGCACGGGGCTGGCGCGCAACACGATCAGAGTGGCGTTGCGCTCGGATGCCCCGCCGGCTTTTCGTGCGCCCGAGCGGCCGTCCGAAGCTCGACCCGTTCAAGAGAGATCCACGATCTGCTGCGCCGGGACCCGAAGCTGCCGGGGGTCAGGGTCAGGGAGATGATCAAGCCGCTTGGCTTCGATGACGGGAAGTCGATCGTCGATGACTACCTGCGCGAGGTGCGCCCGCTGTTTGTGAAGACGCGCGCGCTTCGGCGCACCGTCTATCTGCCGCGGGGAGATCTGCCAGTGGGATCTGTGGGAGCCCTCGGCGTATGTGCCCGTCGGGCACGGCCACACTCGCCGGGGCGTGGGTGGTGGTCTGCTGCCTCGGCCACTCGCGCGCCGGCGCCGGTGCGCTGATCTTCAGCAAGGAGGCGCCCGACGTGCTGTGGGGGATGGCGCGCTGGCTTGGTGGCTCGGGGCAGTTTGAGAAGGCCAACGCCCGTGCGCACAGGATGCTGAGGGCCCGGCCGATCGACAGGCTCGCAGAAGAGCGCGAGCTGATGCGGCCGCTGCCCGCCCGGGAGCCCGACTCAGACCGCCGCTGGGTGATGCGAGTGACACCAGATCCCGACC
Source organism: uncultured Solirubrobacteraceae bacterium (assembly GCA_963709885.1). Lineage (GTDB taxonomy): Bacteria > Actinomycetota > Thermoleophilia > Solirubrobacterales > Solirubrobacteraceae > Palsa-744. Next base: position 1,049,323 of record CAVPXY010000004.1, read on the forward strand.
TGCGCTTTGATACCAACGACTACTTGACCGCGGCCACGAGAAACTCCCGCCTGGTGGCCAGTTAATTCCCCACCCGTCCGGTTCGAGCTCGACGGCGCGGAGCTCTTGCACCCTCGACCGTCGGGAGGACGCAACGAAGAGCGGAAGGACACAGGTGGAGATCATCGCCTCTGTATGAGGAGCTGGGGAGCTCTCGGGCGGTGGGGTCGCTGCTGGGCTGCGATCACAAGACGGTCAAGAGCTATGTCCAGGCGGCCGGCGCAGGCGGGCCAGTGCGCACCTGCATTGCAGCGGGCGCGGGTGACCGACGACTTCGCGGGCCTGATCGCCGGGCGAGTCGAGCAGACGGGCGGCAGGGTCACGGGGCGGCTGGCTGATGCGGATCGTACGCGCGGCGGGCTATGAGGGCTCAGAGCGCTCCCTGCGTCGGGCCCTCGCCGAGGCGAAGGCGGCGTGGCGGGCCAGGCAGGCGCTCGAGGGCCGGGTCTACCGGCCGTGGGTCTCAGAGCCGGGCGAGTGGATGCTCTGCGACAGGGGCGCGAGCGGGGACGATCCAGACGCCCGCCGGTCCGCGCAAGCTTTTCGTTCTTCTCCTCGGTGCTGGGCTGGTCGCGCTATCGGACGGTGAGCTTCTCCTGCTCAGAGCGCTTCGGCGCGCTCGCCGTGGGCCTCGCGCACAGCTAAGGAGTCGGTCGGCGGCGTCCCGGCACGGGTGCTGTTCGACAATCCAAAGACGGTCGCCACCGGGCATCTGGCCGGGGCGGCGATGCTCAACCCGGACCTCGTGCGCCTGGCGGCGCACTATCGCTTCTCACCGCGCACGACCGAGCGCTCAGACCCGGAGTCGAAGGGCAAGGTCGAGGCGGTCGTTCGCTTCACGAAGTCAGACCTCATCCCCTATGAGGGCTTTCGAGTCGCTCGATGAAGCCAATCAAGGCGGGGACCGCGTGGTGTCAGGAGGTCAATGGCGAGGTCCACTACGAGACCCGCGCGCGCCCGGTCGAGCGCCTTGAAGTCGAGCGGGCCCTGTTTCGCTCGCTGCCACCGGCGCGCCCGGCGCTGGCCTGCGGCGAGGAGCGCAAGGTCGATCGCCTGGCTACGGTGCGCTTTCTCTCCGCGCGCTACTCGGTGCCCCATCGCCTCGTCGGTGAGACCGTGCAGGTCACCGCCTCAGACCGCGACGTCGTGATCATGCACCTGTGCGTCCCGGTCGCCCAGCATCAGCTGCTCGCGCCGAGGAGAGGCGTCGATCACCGATTAGCACTATCCGAGCAGGCGCCGAGCGGCGTCCGCGCGCTGCGACCTCAGAGCTGCACTGGCCACTACGGGCTTCGCTTCGCTCGGAGGTCGCCGGGACCCCGAGGCGGGGGTGAATGAGAGATCATCTACGTACACCAACAACCAGCACGGGATGGGGCCAGTTCAGGGTTCCGGGCTGGGGCCACTGCAAGTTGCCGCTCCGAGCGGCCACGCACGCCTTCAGAGCACGCGTTCCTGGCCCTGGGTCCTGCGGCTGAGGATTATCTACGGGCGGCCGCGGCGGCGGGCACCGCCCGGCTGCACGAGCGCCTGGATGAAGCGCTCTCACTCGCGCGCACGCGGGGAGAGGATCAGACGCGGGCGGCGCTTCAACGCGCGAGCGCGTTCTCCCGCTTTGCCCATGGCGATCTCAGCTCGATCGCCGACGGGCTCGGGGGCGTGGCGCCCGCGAGCGTCGCCGAGTCAGAGCCGCTGAAGCTCGTGGGCCTGCCGAAGGTGGCGGTCCGCTCTCTCACCGATTACCGCTGCGCGCGAGCATGAGCGCGACGCTTGATCCTGAGCTCGAGGCGGGGCTTCGCCGGCTGCGCCTGCGCGGGATGCGCGAGGTCGCACCGGAGCTTCTGCAGACCGCCAAGACCCAGCGCTGGGCACCGGCGGAGCTGCTCCTGCTCGCAGACGCACAACGCCAGGGACGCCTCGAGGATGAGCTGCGGCGCCTAGAGCGCTAGCCGCTGCTGGTCTGCGACCTAGGCCGACACCGCGACTATGCCGACACGGCGCGCTCGCCTTCGATGAACGGCCTGCTCGCGGCGGGCTTCTCGGCCTGCTCGTCGGCTGGATCGTCGGCATAGTCACAGTGCCTCGAGGAACGCGAGCACGGCGTCCGGGGGCCGGTAGCGGCCGGGCTTGACGTTGGTTGGGGTCACCAATGCGAGGGCTCGTTCCTTGATCGTGAGGTCGGCGTGCAGGTAGGGCTGGGTGGAGCGGACGTCGGCGTGCCCGAGCCACAGCGCGATCACGGTGGTGTCCACCCCGGCTTGCAGCAGTGACATCGCGCAGCTGTGCCGCAGCACGTGCGGGTGTAGCCGCTTGCCGGCAAGCGACGGGCATCGCTTTGCCGCGGCCTTGGTGTGGGTGGCCAGGCGTCGTTCGATGGCGTCGCGGCTCAGCCTCCTGCCGGTGCGGGTCGAGAACAGCGGGTCTTGCGGGCGGCCGGCCCGCTCGTCAAGCCACGAGGAGAGCACGGCCTGTGCCGGCGTGGTGAGCGGCACGGAGCGATGCTTTCTGCCCTTGCCCTCGCAGCGGACGTGCGCGCCGGTGCCGAGCGCGATATCGGCGCAGTTGACGCCGATCAGCTCGGAGACCCGCAGGCCGGCTTGGATCGCGAGGGTGAGCATCGCCCGGTCGCGCCGGCCCTCCCATCGAGCTGGGTCGGGCGCTGCGAGCAGGACGTCGGCCTGCTCTGCGGTGAGAAACGTGATCGCGCGCTTCTCGAATCGCTTGGGGGGGATCGAGAGCACCCGCGCGATCACCGCGGCGTGCTCGGGATGCCTGAGCGCCGCGTACTTGAACAGCGACCGGATCGCCGTGAGCCTGAGGTTGCGCGTCCTGGCGCCGTTTCCCCTGTCGGCTTGCAGGTGAGCCAGGAACGAGGAGATCAGCGCCTCATCCAAGTCGCTCCAGTCAAGCGAGGCGGGCGCCTTGCCGGTCTGCTCGTGCGCGAAGCACAACAGCAGCCTGAGCGTGTCACGGTATGAGGCGACCGTCCTCGGGCTGGCCTGCAGTTGTCCTGCCAGCCGGTCGGTGAAGAACGCCTGCAGCGTCGGCGCGACCTCGGTCATGTCGCCACCGCCTGATCGCGCTCGAGCAGTCTGGCGGCGTGGCCGAGGAGCTCGGGCGCCGCGGAGAGGTAGTGGTAGGTGTAGCGGGGCTCCCGATGCCCGAGATAGCTCGACAGCCACGGCAGCCTGGCCTGGATGTCATGGCCGTCGCGATACCAACCCACGAGGGTCCGCACGGCGAAGGAGTGCCTGTGGTCGTGCACCCTCGGGGGATGCGCCACCCCGGCACCGACGCCAGCCCGCTGGCAGAGCATCCGGTGAGTCGGCCACACGCACGCGTAGATGATCCGCGTACCGCGCAGCGAGACGAAGAAGCTCTCGCTGGCTGGTCGCGGGCAGAGTCGATCGCGTCGGCGCGCATATTCGGAAAGTGCCTCGAGCGTGCTGGACTGAAGCGGCACCTGGCGGGACTTGCCGAACTTCGATCGGCGCACCAGCAACACGCCCTCCTCCGAATCGATGTCGTGGCGGTCGAGGCGGATCGCCTCGCCGATCCGCAGGCAGGTTGCGGCCAGCAGTCCGATCAGCGTCTCGTAGGTCACCGCGCGCAGCGGCTGCGGGATCGACCGATGCGCTTGATCCATCAGCGCGAGAACGTCCGCATCTGTGTAGATGAACGGCGGGCGCCACTGGCGGCGGATCGGGATCAGGCCGGCGGGCGGGACCTCGGTTCGCGGGTCGATCCCGGACAGGTAGCGGGCGAACCCACGCGCGACCATGAACCGCCGGCCCCACACGGTCGTTCTGGTCCTCGCCGGCGGCTCAAGCGACCAGTCGACCGCCGCCTTGACCGTGACGAACTCGATCTCGTTCGCGTCGAGGTAGGCGACGAACCGCGGCAGCAGCCGGGCGGCGTCTGCGAGCTCGTGGCCCAGCCCCCGCCGCAGCCGCAGATACTCCTGAAGGTGCTCCGAGAGCGCGCTCATCGGGCGGCTCCCGGCCACGGCTGGGCGACCAGGCGCAGGCGACCCAGGTCGATCTTGGCGTAGATAGCGGTGGTCGCCAGGTCGCGGTGGCGAAGTACTTGGCTGATGTCGATCAGCGACGCGCCCTCCCTCAGCAGCTCGCGCGCCAGCGCGTGCCTGAGCTGGTGCGCTCCGACGTGCTGAACCCCGGCCCGCTTGCACGCCCGCTGCACGACGTCGCCGACCAGATCCGCGCGGACCGGCCGCCTCGGGGCCCGCAGCGTCAAGAACACGCGCCGGCTCTCGTGTGTGCCGCGCCTTGACAGGTACGCAGCCAGCGCCTCGCCGACATTGGTCGGCAGCGGCAGGTGGTCGCGACGGCGCCTTGCCGCGCACCACCAGCTCGCCCAAGCGCCAGTGCAGATCGTCGAGCTCCAGCCGCGAGATCTCGATCGAGCGTAACCCCAGCCGCGCGAGCAGCATCAGCATCGCGAAGTCACGCACGCCATCCAGGCTCGAACGCTCACAGCAGGCCAGCAGCCGCTCGACATCCGCGCGGCAGAGCGCCCGCGGGATGCCGGTCTCGCGCCAGCCCGCCACGGGCGGCACCGACTCCGCGAGCGAGCGCTCGGTGAACCCGCGCAAGTGCAGGAAGCGCAACAGCGAGCGGAGCTCGGCGACGCGGCCCTTCGCCGAGCCGACCGAGACGCGGGTGCACTCCCGCACCAGGAAGGCCGACACCTCGGCGCCGCTCACGCTGCCTGCCCCCAGCTCGTCCTCGGTCGTGACCCGCTCGCCGAGGAACCTGCGCGCCAGCTTCTCGTACCGAAGCACCGTCGGCGCGGCCAGATCGCGCTCGACGATGAGCCACCGCCGGTAGTCCGCGATCAGCCGCTCGAGCGGCGTCAGCGTCCGCTGGGGCTCCTCGGGTGCCATCACCCCCACCTCCCGCAGGTGCGCCACCAGCTGGCGCAGCTCGCCAACGCTCGCCACGCGCCGATCTCCACCGGCGCGCCGCGCGGCGCGGAACGCCTCGACCGCGGCCATATCGAACTCGCCGAGCCCGACCCCCTCCTCATCCATCCAGCGGCCCAGCTGCCCCAGCACCTTCAGCATCCCGCGCACCGTGCCCGGCGTGTAGCCAAGCTCCAACAGCCGGACGCGATAGCCCTCAACAAACGGGCCCAGACACCCCGGCTTCCTGCGAGTACCCGACATCGTTGCCTCCTTGTCGAAGCCCAAGCTCCGACGATCGAAGTGGCCAGTCGGGACGCGGAACTATGCCGACAATCGGAAGCCGATCGCGCTCAAGAAGTCACAGCGAGCGGGCAGTCCGCGCTCGCGGCTGGCGCCGTGTCGGCATAGTCGCGGTGTCGGCCTAGATCGACCTATGCCGACATCGGCATAGCTTGATGAGGTGGGCTACATCCCGTTCGACCCGCACGCCGCCAACCTCATGTTCATGCTCGTCTCCCGTCGCTACGAGCGCGCGAGCCTGATCGTCACCTCCAACAAGCCCTTCTCCGCTTGGGGCGAGATCTTCGGCATCGTGATCGACGACGTGGGGCTCCTGCCGGTTTCCGCAGAGGCCGCCGAGGCGCTCTTCCGGGTGGTGGACGCCGCGTATGAGAAGCGCTCCATCGCGCTGAGCTCGAACATCCATCCCGCGGGCTTTGACGAGCTGATGCCAAAGACACTGGCCGCCGCGAACGTCGACCGGCTGCTGTACCACGCCAACGTGCTCATCACCGACGGCAGCGAGGTGGGCCCACTTCAAGCGTCGAAGCCGGGGCCAGTGCAAGTGGCGACATTCACCGGCACGAGATGGGGAGCAGTTCAGGGTTACTGGCTGGGGCGGGCCACTGCAAGTTGCCGCTTCCCCTGTGTCCCACTCAGCCGCGAACCCATCAACCTCGCATTCCCACACGGCTCGGGGTTCCCGGGCGACGCTGATGTCCGCCACCCGGAAGAACCCCGGAGCCGATGAGCATGTGTCGCTATTTTGCAGTAAAGGCCCAGCTCCCCTCCGCCACCAGGTGCGCCGGTTTGACGAGGGGCGTCAGTCCCCCCCCTTCGAATTCACCTTCGTTGGTCCTGAAGACGATCATTGCCGCGTTCAGTCCAGCTTTGCTTTCTCCTTCGGCATAGGAGCCGCCTTCGCCACTCGGTTCGACTATCGCGAAGAAGCTCGCGTTGCTGTCTTCTTCTTCCCTGGCCCCGTTGGCGTCCCCTCGCCATATGCAGAGGTAGCCGGCCGCTGATACGGGGTTATTCGGGTTGCCTTTACAGTTAGCCGTTGCCGCCGGTTCTGAGACCTTTTTGTAGACAACGTGTTCGGGTCTTACGGCCAGTGGGATCGGGTAGGAGGCGACCCCGACTCCCTGCGTCGCAAGTACTCCCGAAGGAACGTTGATCGACGCGGACCACCCGCCCGTCTCGGACTTCCCGGACGCGAGGGTCCCTGCTACCGTTTCCCTGCCACCACCACCCGAGCCGCCAGATCCGGTCGGGCCGGTGGGGCCGACGGTTCCGGCTCCGGTGGCTCCAGTGACTCCAGTCGGGCCAGTGGCCCCGGTCGCGCCTTCGCCGCCTCCGCCTCCGCCAGATGCCCCTGTCGGACCGGTCGGACCCGGGGGGCCACCAGGTGGACCGGTTGGGCCTACTTTGCCTTCGGGGCCCGTCGACCCGGTCACTCCGCTGAGGCCGGTCGACCCGGTTACGCCAGCAGGTCCGCTCGGGCCGGTCGACCCGGTTACGCCAGCAGGTCCGCTCGGACCGCTCGGACCGGTGGGGCCTTCTTCGCCCATGCGCCCTTCTTGGCCTGTCGGGCCGGCGGGCCCGGTCGAGCCCGATTTGCCTTCTTTGCCTTCTTTGCCTTCGGGCCCGCTCGGACCGGCCGCTCCCGCGGGACCGGTCGCGCCGGTGACCCCCTTCGGTCCGGTGACCCCCTTCGATCCGGTGACCCCCCGCGGCCCCCGCGGGCCGCGTTGCGTATGGGCCGCCGCGAGAGCGCCACTGGCGAACACGAGTCCGAGCGCCAGCGCAACGCCGACGAAGCCTAAACGCCTACCAATCCCTGAAAAATCAATCCCTGAAAACATCAAGAGTTTCCTCCCATTTCCCTTCCCCATTTGGATCGAACCCCGTCGCATCCCACACAATCCCCGGATCTACACGCGCTGCCAACGCCCCACGAACCCGTCAGGGTACGTTTGATCGAGCGTTTGCTTTTCCGCGCGGATCATCAGTTCGTTCGCGGCTCCGTGCGGATCATCAAGTTGCTAAGGGCACGGTACCAATTGTCTGCGAAACCGTCAGCAGGAACCGTCAAGCAGGAACCGTCAAGCAGGAACAGGCGCTCGCGGGCCCGGCTCGTGGCTGACCGCGGCCGCTTGGGTCGCATTGCGCGTTGTCCAGTGCTCGGCCGGCGACCGAGCCCCCGGCACTTGACACCTGGAGGGCGGAGCCCGCCAACGGGCGGAATGCAGCTCCCCAAGAGCTCGCTCGCCAGAGCGACCACCTCAGCCGGCGCCGGCTACGCGGAACACGAGCAAGACCCTGGGTGGCGAGAACGAAGCCTTACACAGGACTCTCAAGATGTGCTAAACTCCGTCGCTCCCCGGTCAACGGGGTCCCGGGAAGTGGAGGGAAAGGGAGGAGAAGCCAACTCGTATAGCCAAGCCTTCTTATGGCGGATCCGCTGCGTGGTTGTGGGTGGCGGATCACGCGAGGCGCGTGCGAACCGCTGCTCGGTATTCAGCTAGGGTAGTTCAGCTAGAAGATTGGGAGGCGGCGGTTCGGTCGGCCAGCAACGATATGTCCGGCTCGTTAACGCCGGAGACAAATGCAGAGGGCGTGAAGTCGTCCGCTCCAAGGCGCATCCACGTAAAGGAAAGTGCCGCGGAGCCACCAAAAGCAAACATCCCGGCCGCTCGGCCGGGACCCAGACAACGGAGGGACACTAGACATGGTCAAGAAGCTCCTCATCAGCCTGGCCCCGCTGCTGGCGATCGTCGCGTTCGTGGCGATGCCGACGGCGGCGCAGGCTGCAAAATATCAGATAAGCAAAGGCGGGAAGAGCGTTGAAAGCAAGCAAATGCCGAAGAAACCATCTCGTGGGGCAAGCTCGCGCTGACGAACAGCCTCGGGGGCACGCCCGTGGAATGCGAAAACGCAGTCATAGGCTAGGTTTGGAACGTAGGAGGCGTGGGCCACGAGGAAACCAACGGTTGGGCCGACACCAACTGCAAAATGGAAGAATGCGAACTCGCTGGCGGGAAAATCGGAGTCGTATTCGAAAACAACAAAGCCCCACAGTCGAACCCGACGAAACTGGAATGGCCCGGGGTACTGGAAGGGTCATCGCCCAACATCAGGCTCAAAACCACGAACGTCAAAGTGTACGTCCATTGCCAGTTCGCGGGCCTACCGTCCGAAGAAAAACCAGGGGAAGGGCCGTTCACAGGGCTCGAGATGCGTATCTCGGTGGAAGCCAACGCGCCAGGTTCGGTCAGCTGTACCGCCGAAACCGGCGGAGGAACTTCGACGCCAAAGACGGTCAACCAAAGCACTACCGCTGGCAGGTAGCCTCACTTTCAGCGGTGGAGCTGGCGGTGAACTTGCCTGCAGCAACGCCGGGAAAGGAATCACGACGGGCTCGCTGAAAATGTTGGGCGCTGAACGAACTCAAGAAATCGAAACCGTCAACTGACGATCCCAACGATGTCGCGAGCAGGAACGAGCAAGTCGCGACAGGATTTGTGAATTGACGCGAGTGTGGGGCCGCGAGCGATCGCGGCCCCACTGCGTTGTACGCCCGGCATGACCAGCAGCTCGGGGGTGCAAGTCCCCCGTGGGGGTTGATGACACCAACCACAAGCCGAGGGCAACCGCGTCGTCGTGAGGCGGGGTGGGAAGGAAGCCGGAGGCGAAATCGCGACCCTAGGAACACATGGTGCGTGGGCGACCATGCGCTGCGCGTAGAAGGCGGGGCGGTCCGGGCGAGCCAGCAACGCATGGCGAAGCCCGATGTCATCAAGGGGCCGTCACGTAGACGCGGTGGGTGTGCGAGGAAGGTTGCTGGTCTTATCCGGGGAGGTCTCTGCGGATGTCCTCAGATGCCCGGTCGCGCTTGGCGTGATCACCGGGTGGGATGGGACGGCGGCGTCCGAAAGGGCGTCGCTCACCGCAGAGAAGTCAGCAGAGGCCATATGACCGGCGGGGATCATCATCGCCGCAAAGGGCCGAACGCGGAGCCGAGCGACAGGACGTTCGTGCTCGTGGGAGTCGCTTTGACCGCAGCCAACCCCGCAAGGGGCCTGGCGGGGAGGATCTGAGGGTGAAGCCCAAGGACTCCCGGCCAGAGCGCAGCGGCTCCCCGGAGGGCGTCCGACTTTCTGTGTAAGCGCTGTTGGTGAATTATACCAGTGACTCCGATTGTGTGAATGTGTGACTGTCAGATTGCGGTGTCGGGGAGCCGGTCTCCGAAGTGGATCCGGAAGGCGACGAGCGCCGAGCTCCAGTTGTAGGTGTGCCGCCACCTGCGCTGCTCGCGGGTGATGGCGAGATAGAGCAGCTTGCGCGCCGAGTCCTCGCTGGGGAAGCTGCCACGGGTCTTGATGATCTTCCTGATCTGACGGTTGAGCGCCTCGATCGTGTTGGTCGTGTAGACGGCTCGGCGGACCTCAGGCGGGAAGGCCAGGAACGGCACGATCCGCTCCCAGCGCTCGATCCAGCTGGCGCTGATCATTGGGTAGCGCTCGTCCCAGGTCTCGGCGAAGCGCTCGAGCTCTGCCTCGGCGTGGTCGCGGTCCACGGCGGTGTAGATCTTCCTGAGGTCCTGAGCGACCTTCTTCTTGTCGCGGTAGGGGACGAACCGCAACGACGAGCGGACCTGGTGGACAAGGCAGGTCTGCACCCAGGTCTGCGGGTAGACGGCCTCGATCGCCTCGGGAAAGCCGCTCAGCCCGTCGACGCAGCAGATGAGGACGTCTTCGACGCCGCGCTGCTTGAGCTCGCTCAGCACCTGCAGCCAGAACTTGGCGCCCTCTGAGCGCTGGAACCACATGCCCAGCACGTCGCGCTCCCCGTCGCAGTTGACGCCGATCGCCAGATAGCAGGCGAAGTTGCGCACGGCCTGTCCATCGCGGATCTTGATGACCAGAGCGTCGAGGTAGAGGATCGGATAGACGGCCTCGGAGGGCCGGGTCTGCCAGGCCTTTGCGTCCTCGAGCACCGCGGCGGTCACGCGGCTGACCGTGTCGCGCCCGACGCCGGGCCCGTAGAGATCTGAGATGTAGGTCTCGATCTCCCGGGTCGTCATCCCGCCGGCGTAGAGCGCGATGATCTTCTCGTCAAGGCCCGCCAGGCGCCGCTGCTTCTTGGAGACGATCTGCGGCTCAAAGCTCCCGTTGCGATCGCGCGGCGCGCCGATCTGGACCGGCCCGTGATCGGTCAGGAGCGTCTTTGGCGGCGCACCGTTACGCGAGTTGCCCGCCCCGCCAGGCGGTGCCTTGGAGTGCTCATAGCCCAGGTGCTCGGTCAGCTCGGCCTCCATACAGCGCTCGACTAGGCGGCGCGTGAGGTCTCCAAGCAGCCCACCGGGCCCGAGGATCTCCGCCTCGCCGCGCTTGCCGGCAAGCAGCTCGTCGATCAGGCCATCGGTCAGCTGCTCGCGGACCTCCTCGGGCAGCTCGCCGACCGGCAGGCCGGCCCGCACCCGCTCGAGCGCATGCTCGACGAGCTCCTCGGAGAGCTCGCTCCCCGCTCGGGCAGGCCCGGGGCCTCCCGCGGCGGACGCGCCGCCGACATTTCGCTGCTCTCGCCCTACGGGCTCGCTCCGCTCAACGCCGGCGGAACCCTCATCCAACTCGGTGTGCTGCTGCGTTCGTATAGACATGACGCTCTCTTTCGCTCATGCCTACACAGATCCTCGGACACTCCCGCTCCCCGGCGGCGGATGACATCAGCGCTCACCCCGCCGAGGCGAGCTTGTGGGAGCAGTTCATCTCGCGTTGGACTTCCTCTTTCACTGACCACCCAAGCAGACGACCTTGACAGCACCCGCGCGGGGCGCGGGTGCTCAGTGCTCCACAAAGGCCAAATGGCCTCGGCCGCTTTGGACATAGGTGAGCGCCTCCAACCGAAACTGCAGGCCCCCGGCTTGGGTTCTAAGCAGCGAGACAATGGAACCCGATCATTGGCAACTGGACTTGGCATCCGCCGCCGCGCTCCTGGTGCGCACGATTGACGACATCGACGCCCGCAGTGACGAGCAACGTGATGCCCTGCTTTCCGCTCTGCTGTGCGCGGCATGGCCGGAGCCCCGGGCTCAGGAAGCGCGTGCACTTCCACTTCACTCCGACCAGCGCATCGTGGATGAACATGAACGAGATCTGGTTCTCGATCCTGACCAACCAGCAAGTCCGTCGCGGCGTCTACCACGACGTCCCCGAGCTCATTGCCGCGATCGAGTACTTCATCGCGCACTACAACGAGCGCGCCCAGCCCTTCATCTGGACCAAGACCCCCGAACAGATCATCAACAAGGCAACCAAACAACAACCCACTTCAGGAACACTGCACTAGGGGATCGCGCTGATCGGGCGGACTGGCTGACAGCTGTCGGCGTGGGTTCTCCCTTGCAGGCTGCCGGATTACGTGATAGCGTCGCAGGCAGAGATCGAAAAAGAAGCGGCGAGGCGGCGGAGCGCGGAGAGGGATGATCATGCTAGCGAGGGTTTCACGCGGGCTCACCGCGAGAGGTGTGGCCGTGGTGGGCGCCCTGGCGCTGCTCGCGGCGGTGCTCGCGCTCAACGCCGGCGTCGCGGTCGCGGCAGAAGCCTGCCCCAACGAACAGCTGCGCCAGGAAAGCAACATCGCCCCCGGGACTGCCCAGCCGTACTCGGCGCTCCTGCCGGAATGCAGGGCCTATGAGATGGTCAGCCCCCTCTACAAGCAGTCGCACGACGTTGGGGTGCACGGTGCCTTCTTCGTGCCCACCGAACTCGCCGTCGCGCCCAACGGTGAAGCGCTCTTCTGGCAGTCGCAGGGGAACTTCGGCGAACCCGAAAACTATTTCCTGAAAGCCGGTCCCGATGAGCCCTACCTCTCACGGCGCGGGGCAGGGGCATCGGGCTGGGAAACGTCCTCGGCTTTCGCGCCGGCCGCGCTCATTGCCGAGCCAGTCACGTACGGGCCGTTCGTGGATTTCTCCCCCGACCTGACCTCGCAAAGCGTCAGCTGCGGCGAAAACAATCTGGTCGGCCACGTCGAAGAACCGCGCCAGGCATTCGCGTGCGCCGTCAAGCACCAAGCGCTCCCGTGGGAACGCACGCCCCTGTACACGTCGTTCGACAACGCGATCCTCCTGGGAAACTCAGCTCTGGCTTACAGGGGCGGCTCCTCCGATCTCTCACGTGTCTTCCTTCAGGTTTCGGTGCCGCTGCTTCCCGAAGACGTCAAGGCGGCAGAACTGAGCTGGCAGTACAGCCGGATTCAGCACCGCCGCGATCTACGAAGTCAGCCACGTCGGCCCGGCCGCGCAGCTGCGGTTCGTCAACGTCGGCCACGAAGGGGGAAAACCGCGTCTGTTGACGGTTCGGAACCCCCAAGGACCTGCCGCTCCACGTCTTGGGAGCGTCACACCGCATGAAGAAAACCTGGGAACCACATACCATGCGGTCTCTGACAACGGGGAAACGGTCTTCTTCACGGCCTCGCAAGAAGCCAGCGAAGCGGAAACGGTCTACGCGCGAATCCCCTGCCCATCCGCGAGCTACGAATTCGAACTCCCCTGCGAAACCGTGGAAAGGGGAGGGCAGATGGTGGAAGGCCGCCAGACCGTGAAGGTCTCCGACCCGAGCGCCAAGGAAGGATGCGCTGCGTGCACCGCGCCGATAGTCGTTGCGAACGTGACGACAACAACCGGTTCGGCGACCGTCAAAGTGGCGCCGGGTGTCTTTCCCGCGGGAATCACGAAAGGAATGGCCGTCGAAGGCGCTGGCATCCCCACCGGGACGAGCGTGTCCTCCGTCAGCGGGAGCACGCTCACGTTGTCAGCGGAAGCGACCGCCAGCGCCACCGGCGTCACGCTGACGTTCTCAGAAAACAAGCCCGCCGCCTTCCAGGGGGCCTCCGCGGACGGGTCGAAGGTCTTCTTCACGACCACGCAGAGGCTGCTGAACGGTGACTCCACCACGAACCTCTACGAGTACGACTTCAACAAGAACCTGCCCGCGTACATGAACGGCCAAAGGCTCGTCGATCTCAGCCCCGATCCGAGCGGTGCCAACGTGCTGGGGGTAGTGCGGCTCGCGTCGGACGGGAGCCACGTCTACTTCATGGCGCGGGGCGCGCTCACCGCCGAAGCGAACCAATACGGCCAACACGCCGAAGCTGGCAAGGAAAACCTGTACGGAGTCGACACGGAAACCGGCGAAGTCAAGTTCATCGCGGCGGTCACCGGGCTGGGGCACGGCGAAGGCCACATCTTCCCGCTGCCCTTCTCACCGCGCGCGCAGACGACGCCCGACGGTCGCGATCTCGTCTTCTCCAGCACGGCGCAGCTGGCGGGGAGCACGAGCTCGGGCTCGCAGGCCGTTTACCGCTATGACTTCCCGACCGGCAGACTGACGTGGCTTTCCCACGACGCGCCGGGGTTCACGGCGCCCAGCGAAGGCAAGAACGCGTTCGTGGCTGCGATCCCGGCCTTCATCCTGGGCGCTTATTCCGACATCGAAGACTTCAACAGAGCGATAAGCGGAGAAGCGAACGGCGCGCACGACGGCGAAGACATCATCTTCACGACGGTCGAACGGTTGGCGGCCAACGACCACAGCAGTGGACCGCAGCTGTATTTGTGGCACTGCGCCTCGCCGTGCCCGAAGCCCGAAGAAGAAGGGGAAGTGCACATGATCTCCGACGGGCGGAGCTCGGTTGAACCGAATCTGCATAACGAAGCCTCAGGTCAGGACTCGACCACCGCCATGTCGGCGTCGGGCGCTGACATCTTCTTTTCCACGGGCACGTCACTGGTTGGACAGGACACCGACGAATTGCTCGACTACTACGACGCGCGCGTGGGCGGGGGCTATCCCGCGCCCGTCGCGCAAGCCGCGTGCGCGGGCGAAGCGTGCCAGCCGCCGCCGACGCCGGCAGGGTCCTTCGGTTCGGCGGCGAGCTCGCTGCTGAGCGCGGGCGGGAACCTCGGCCCCCCGAGTGGCGCCTCGCTGGCGTTCCAGATGTCGAAGCCGAAACCGCTCACGCGAGCGCAGCAGCTCGCCAAGGCACTGAAGGCGTGCAGGAAGAAACACAACAAGGCCCAGCGGGTCGCCTGCGAACGGCAGGCCAGGAAGAAATACGCCGGCAAAGTCACGGCCAAGAAGAAAGCGCGCGCATGAAGACCAAGGGTCGGGCCAGAGGATGAAGCCGCAGCCAGTCAGCGACAGGCCCTCAGTGTCTGTGCGACGCGGCCGCGACGCGGCGCTCGGGCTCACAGCGGCGCTCGCGGCCACTCTGCTCTGCGCCGCGCCGGCGCTGGCGAGCGTGAAGTGGCACATCACGATGACGCACGCCAACCCCTACGGCCGGCTGGGAGCCAGAGACCCATACGCGGCCAGCGCCAAAACGTTCGCGCGAGAAAGCACCGCCGACGCATACACGATCACGGTGCGCAACGAAGGAACCGAAGCCAGCACGCCAGAACCGATCGTCGTCGCCGACCGGCTCCCCGCGGGGATGGTGCTGGTGGATGGCCGCGCAGTGACGTCGACCAGGCAAAATGGCACGTTCCTCTGGAACGATGACGGCCACTGCACGATCGTGCCGGAGACGCTTCCGGGGGGCGAAGTGATTCAGGCCGGCGGTTTTGAATGCACGGCCTCGAGCGCAGTCAACCCGGGTGAATCCCTTCCGCCGATCACCGCAGAAGTGGCGGTCAAAGCCCAGGCGGCCCCGCCGGCGACGAACGTGGCGACGCTGACGAACACCGCGACGGTGCAGGGCGGCGGCGGGCCGCTGGCGTCGACGGCCCAGAAGGAAGGGGAAACGACGATCACACCCGCGGTTCCATTCGGAGTCGACAGCTTCGCGGTGCACGTCGGTGAATTCACCAACCTTGGGCCGGCAGAAGAACCCGAATTCGAGGAAACCCGGAAGATCAAGGAACTCAACGCACCGACGAGCTTCAAGCCGTTCAACCAGGCTGGCGGCCACCCGCCAAGCCTGTCAACCGCCCTGGTGTATCACTTTGTGCCCTTCGTAGAAGAAGCGGAACAGACGGGATCAAACGGGGGAGCTCCGCTGACGCTACAAGAAGGATACCTCGGCGTGCAGCCGGCGGGCGGCAAAACAAAGGAAGTGCAGGTCGACGTCCCGCCCGGCTTCCTGGGCAACGTGCTGACCACGCCGAGGTGCCCCGTGAGCGCACTGTTCGGCGGCGCATGCCCGCCGGACACCGCCGTGGGCTGGACCGCGGTGGACCTGAACTCAAATCCAGAGCCCAAAGTCTTCCATGAAGAAGTGGAAGAGAGGATTCCCTATGTCCCCAACGTCGAAGGGATACTCGAAGGGCTTGTACCCGAACCCGTCTTTCCCCCCCGGCAGGCCGGTCGTCTCGCGCTCTTTAGCAACGCCTCGACCGAAGCGGGACGCAAGATCGTCCAAAAGGTCACGAGCCAAGCGCCGGGCCGGGCCCTTGTCTACAACATGCAGCCCACACCCGGCAACCCGGCGGAGTTCGGCTTCGCCGTCGCGGGGCAGCCGATCCTGCTGGAAGTGCGGGTTCGCAGCGGCGGCGACTACGGCGTCACCGTGGGCGACAACGCGGCTGGAGGCACCTGGCCGGCCAACGATCTGACGATGTGCGAGAGCGGCGCCGAAGCCGTTAAGGTGCCCAAGGCCAAAACAGTAGAACCAGTGGAACTCGGTGAAGCGTGGTTCAAATGCAAGCCGCCGGCCGAAGGCTCCAAGCCAATGCTCACCAATCCCACCGACTGCTCGGCGCCGAAATGGACGGTACGCACGAACTCCTACCATGAACCGCAGACCTTCGTGTCAAAGTCGGTGCCTGTCAACGTAAACGCCGAACGCGTGACCAGGGCGACGCATGAAACGGTCAACGAAGGGACCGCTGGAGAATTGATCGAAGGGGAAGGATTGCCGCTGACAGGCTGCAACCAGCTGCAGTTCAACCCGCAGTTGAAGTTCGGGCCGACGGTCTCCTCAGCGGTCGAAGGCGCGACCACCCAGGCGGATGCGCCAACGGGCGCCGAGTTCGACCTGACGGTGCCCCAGGAAGAAGGGAAAGGCAACGCCACCCCGGCGCTGAGGACGCTCAAGATGACGTTGCCGGAAGGGATGACAGTCTCGCCGTCGGGGGCCGACGGACTGCAAGCATGCACTAGGGCGCAGTTCTGGCCGAGCAAGAAGGCCGAAGACGAAGAAGTGGAAGGCAAGACGCCTGTGAACCCGCAAGCGGCCGAAAGCCGCGAACCGGCCGTGACCGAGAAATGCCCGCAGGCCTCGCAGATCGCGACGGCGGAAGTCTTCACACCGCTGCTCAGCGGGGAGCCGACGGCGGCAGGTCCGACCGAAGGAGAGGTCACCTGCTCGCAGGGGATGTGGAGCGGCGGCCCGTGGAGCCGCAGTTCCGAACAGCGCGAAAGCGGCGCCGAAGAAGTGGAAAACAGCAGTCATGCACGGCTCAAGCTCACCTACCGGTGGCTACGGGGCGGCGCGCCGATCGCGGGGGCGGAAGCGCAGGAATACGCGTTGAAACCGGAAGATGCTGGCAAGGCGATCCAGTGTCAGGTGACCGCGCGCAACGACGGCGGAGGCTCGGTCGCGGTGGGCCAGCCGGTGTTTCCCTCTCCCGCGCCGGCCACGCCGCCGATCCCCCCGGCGAGCATCGCGGCACCGAGCGGCGAGGCTGCGGTTGGCAGCGAGCTCAGCTGTCAAAGCGGCCAGTGGACGGGCAAGCCCGCATTCACGTACGAATGGCTGCGAGACGGCGCGTCGATCGCGGGGGCGAACGGGGAGAGCTACACCCTGGGCCCAGAAGACTCCGGCCAGGTCATCCAATGCCGGGTGAGAGGCGAAACAAAAGAAGGTGCCGTCGCCATCGCCGACAGCGCGGCCGTGACGCTCTCGCCGTCCCCGTCCCCTCTCCCGCCGCTTCCGGGGGGGGCGCTGCAGGGCGAGATGTTCACGGGTCAGCCGGAATGCTCGCCCTGCACCAGCCAAGACGCCAAAGAAGGCAAGCTGTTCCCCCTGTTCATCCAGCTGCAGAACAAACTCCAGCTGCCGGGAAAGGGAACCGGGCTGCTCATAAAGCTGCGCGGCAAGACCGAGGTCTCGAACCCCGCAACGGGGCAGCTGACCTCGGTCTTCGAAGACCAGCCCCAGCAGCCCTTCGACCTGTTCGACTTGAAGCTGAAGGGCGGTCCGCGGGCGCCGCTGGCCAACCCGCAGACGTGCGGTCCGGCGAACACGACCGCGGTATTGACGCCGTGGAGCGGGCCGGAAACGCAGAACGCGCCCCCGCCCCCGTCGTCGTTCAACGTCGACTGGAACGGCGCGGGCGAAGCGTGCCCCGGGACGCTGCCGTTCGCCCCCTCCTTCAACGCGGGCACGACCGGGCCCAGCGCGGCCACCGCTGGTGCGTCGACCGACTTCTCGCTCACGTTCGGGCGACGGGACCGCGAACAGGACCTTTCCAGTTTCACGATGCACATGCCGCTCGGCCTCGTCGGCAGGATCCCCGCGGTCAAGCTCTGCGGCGAAGCTGAAGCGCTCGCCGAGGAACAGGAAGCCCCCACCGAGGGGCACAGCCGACCGCATTGCCCGGCCGAGAGCAAAATCGGCACCGCGACCTCGATCGCCGGTCCGGGCTCAGACCCCTTCACGCAGGAAGGCGGGCAGGCCTATCTCACCGGCCCGTACAACGGAGCGCCGTTTGGCATCTTGACCGACACCCCCGCCGAATCCGGCCCGTTCAACCTCGGTCACGTCGTCGTCCGCTCGACGATCACGATCGACCCCAGCACCGCGGCCGTCACGGTCACCACGCCGGCGCTGCCCCAGATCGTGAGCGGCGTGCCGATCCGGCTGCGCGAAGTCCACGTCGAAGTCGACAAGCCGGGCTTCATGCTCAACCCGACCAACTGCAACGAACAGCAGGTCTCCGCGACCCTCGGCGGCACTGAGGGCGCAAACGTACCGGTGGGCTCCAAATTCGGGATCACGGGCTGCACCAGGCTGCCCTTCAGGCCCACGTTCACCGCCTCCACGCAGGCGCACACCAGCAAAGCGGACGGGGCGAGCCTCAACGTGAGGATCACCTACCCGCCGGGCGCATACGCGAACATCGCCAAAACCGTCACCGAACTGCCCAGGCAGCTGCCCTCGCGTCTGACGACCCTCCAGAAAGCCTGCCTCGACAGCGTGTTCAAAGCCAACCCCGCCGCGTGTCCGGAAGGCTCGGTGGTCGGGTATGCGATCGCGCACACGCCGGTGCTCAACGTTCCGCTCAGCGGTCCGGCCTATCTCGTCTCCCACGGCGGCGCGGCGTTCCCGGACCTCGAGATCGTGCTCCAGGGCGAACGCGTCGAGGTCATTCTCGACGGGCAGACCGACATCAAAAAAGGCATCACCATAACGACTTTCAACGCGCTTCCCGACTCCCCCGTATCGGAATTCGAACTGAACCTCCCCGAGGGCCCTCACTCGGTCCTGGCGGCGAACGTGCCACCGTGCTCGATGGCGCTGAAACTGCCGACGGTGCTGACCGCCCAGAACGGCGCCGTGATCAAACAGAGCACGCCCATCACCGTCACGGGCTGTCCCCCGACGGTCGCGATCACAAAGACGACGCTCAAGGGCAACACCCTGCTTGTGACGGTCAAGATGAGCGCCAAGGGCACCGTGAAGATCAGCGGCACGGGCCTGCAGACGACGGTCAAGAAGAACCTCACGGCCGGTACGCATCGGATCCAGGTGAAGCTGACCAGGACGGGCCGCTCGCTGCGTGCCCACCACAAGAAGACCCGCGTGCAGGTCAGGCTGACGGTGGGCAAGCAGGTCGCCGCCAAGACGGCGAGCGTAAAGCTCTAGTCCGAAAAGCTCTGGCTTGGCTTTACGTGCTCTTGCACGCGTCGAGCGTGCCGCGCAGGCCGGGCGGCAGCGGCACCGCGTGGCTCATCGCCGCCTTCAGGGTCACGCCGTCGTTCCTCATCTTGAATTCGAGCAAGAACAGTTCGGCGAACACCTGGCCTTTTTCGATCTTGGGATGTTCGACCGGGCGCAGCTCCTGACGGTCGATCACGCATTGGCATCTGGCGGCGGATCCGCCGGCGTATTTACAGGCGCCGAGGAATCTGGTCGTCACGTCCTGGGGGAAGCGGGCTTTGGTCGGTACAGTCAGCACGGTAGCCGTGATCGTAGGCTTCGCTGCGTTGGTCGTGGAAGGCGCCGCCTGCCGCGTGGGCTTGGCTTGTGTGGTCCCGCTCGCCGCTGCCGTGGTCGTGTGCGAGGTCGTCTTGGAGCCGGTGCTCCCGGTGATGGCTTGAGGCGTCGTGGTCGTCGTGGCGCTCGTGCCGAGGGGCGCGCTGGTGGCGGTGTTGGCGCTCGTGCTGACGGTTGCGCTCGCGGCGGTGTTCGCCTGCCCGGTAGTGCTCGACGTCGTGCTCGACCCGCAGCCCGCCGCCACGAGTGCCAAGACGATAGGGATGCCGAAGCGAGGTCGCTTGAACACGGTGCTGCAAATGCTAGACGATGGCGGTCCTCGCTGCGAGCATCCCGCCCCCGGCTTCGTCGAGCTGGCTCAGTGGGCCAGCCGTGGCGGTATTGTTACGGATTCGTCTACGTCTCGGTGGGTGCAACTTACGGCCCGTGGAAGGGTTAGGGTGGTTATGCTTGGCAAAACGGGGAAAGGCCCTGTCCACGTCCGCGCTCGCGCAGAGCGGGGCCCGCGGCGGGCGGTTGGCATGCTCGGCCCCCGTCGTGGCGTCATCGGCCTGCTCGTCGCCTGTGCGTCGGCGCTGATCTGTGCGCACGGCGCGCTCGCTGCGCCCCGGGCGCAAACGCCGAGCGCGTTCAGCAGTTTCCCGGTACACACCGCGAAAAGCGCGCCGGAATGGATCACCACGAGCCCCGGCGGCGACCTCTGGTTCACCGAGCGTTTCGCACCCAAGATCGGGCGCATCACGCCGAGCGGAAAGATCAAGGAGTTCGTCCTCCCTGTACCGAGCAACTACGCCACCACAATCACGGCCGGTCCCGACGGCAACGTCTGGTTCGCCGAGCGCGAAGCCAACGAGATAGGCCGCATCACGCCGAGCGGCAGGATCACCGAATTCAAGATCCCCACGCCCTACAGCCTCCCGAACCGGATCACGGCCGGGCACGACGGTAACCTCTGGTTCACCCAGGGGGCCGGCAAAGTCGCCCGCATCACGCCCGCCGGCGCGATCACCGAGTTCCAGATTCCCACGGCGAACAGTGTTCCGGTCGGGATCACGGCCGGCCCAGACGGCAACCTCTGGTTCACCGAGGGTCACGCCGACAAGATCGCCCGCATCACGCCCGGCGGCGAAGTCACCGAGTTCCAGGTCCCCTTCCCCGGGTTCCCGAGCGGGATCACTGCCGCTCGCGACGGCAACCTCTGGTTCACTCAGACGGGGACGAACGTGATCGGCCGCATCACCCCGGCCGGCGCGATCAGCGAGTTCGCGGTCCCGCCCACGCGCGATCGGCCCACCGGCCTTACCGGTGGGATCACGGCAGCGGGTGACGGCAACCTCTGGTTCACCGAGGGGACGGCCAACAAGATCGCCCGCATCACCCCGAGCGGCACGGTCACCGCCTTCACCATTCCCGGAGAAGAAGAAGGCGGCCCGCACGGGATCGCGGCCACCCCAAACGGCGATCTCTGGTTCACCGAGGGCGTTGCGATCGGGCGGCTGCGACCCCGGCTGCTCGCCGGGCCGGCCAGCTGCGTCGTGCCCAAGCTGAAGGGCAAGACGCTCGCCCAGTCCGGGGGCCTGCTGGCTCGCGCGCACTGCAAGCTGGGAAAGGTGACCAAGCCCAAGGCACCCAAGCGCAGGCTCGTCGTGGTCGCCCAGAAGCCCGCTGCCAAGCAGGTCCTGCCCAGCGGCGCCAAGGTGAGCGTGCGGCTCGGCTGAGGATCGGCCTGGCAACGTGTCCGCGGCGGACACGGCCGCAGGCCGGAACGGCTTCGCGAGCTGCTGTGTGCGGCCCGCGCGAAGCCAAGAAGGCGGCGGCGTTGAACGGGCCTGGCGCGGGACAGCGCCGTGCCTCTGGGCGCTCGCCTAGAGGAAGCGCGCGTCAGGCTCGGATCTCTCTTGAGAGTGCTTCAGCCCCGACCGCGCTGCGCCAGTGCGGGATCGCGAGCGCGATCAGGCGCAGCTGCTTCTCCGCGATGCGGATGACCTCCTGCTCGGCAAGCGGATCGTCGAACGGAGCGTCGAGGATCGCCTCCACCGTCGCGACCATCGTGTTCACCATCAGCGCGGCGATCATCTGCAGGTCCTCCGAGCTCCACGTGCGCAGATCCGGAAAGCGCGCGAGGTCGGTCGCCAGCTCGCTGCTGAACAGGCGGATCTCGGCCTGAATCGCTCGCCGCAGCGCGGGCACCCCGCTGCTGCGCTCGCGTGCGATGAAGCGGAAGTGCAGACGGTTCTCGTGGACGTGACGGACGAGGACCGCAACCGACGTGCGGATCACCCCCTTGTAGTCGCGACGATCCTCGCGCGCGCTGCGAAGCATCTGACGCAGCCGGCGAAACGACTCGTCGACGAGCGCGAAGCCGAGCTCGTTCATGTCCTGGAAGTGGCGGTAGAAGCCCGCGGGGACGATCCCCGCCTCGCGCGCGACCTCGCGCAGGCTGAGGCTCCCGAAGGCGCGATCGTCTAGCAGCCGCAGCGCGCCGTCGAGCAGCGCTTCGCGCGTGCGCAGCTTGCGCTCCGAGCGGGTCTCAGGGCTCGACGACTTGCGCCGATGTCTACGTCTGTGTGGATGCGCCCCCATACATGGCCGGCTTACGGCGTAAATGCATGTTTACACACGAATAGTCCGGCACCGCCCACACTATTGGGTTTTTGGGTATTGACGCGATGAATCGACACCACTACACTCGGTAAACAGATGTTTACTGGCCTGCTCGCGCTCTCGCTGCCGACACGCCTCGCGTGGTGGCGATGACGCCTCGGGTGCGCGTGCCATCTGCGTCCAGCCAGCTGGCGCGGTCGGTGGGCCGCGTCGCACAGTCCACCGCGGGGACACTGCTCGCACGGCGTTCGCTGAAAGACGCGGTCGACGGCCGCACGGTGATGGTGACCGGCGCCTCCAGCGGGATCGGCCGTGCGGCCGCGGTGCAGATCGGACGGGCCGGCGCCAAGGTGCTGCTGATCGCGCGCACGACCGAGAGGCTCAAGGACGTCGCTCGCGAGATCAAGGCGTCGGGCGGGGTGGGGGAGGTCTACAGCGCGGACCTCTCCGCCGAGCGGTCGATCGACGAGCTGCTCGCAGCGGGTGCTCACCGATCATCCAACGATCGACGTCCTCGTCAACAACGCCGGCCGCTCGATCCGCCGCTCGCTCGCGCTCAGCTACGAGCGCTTCCACGACTTCGAGCGCACGATTCAGCTCAACTACCTCGGCCCGGTCAAGCTCATCCTCGGCCTGCTGGCAGACATGCGCGAGCGCCGCAGTGGCCACATCGTCAACGTGAGCACGCTCGGGGTGCAGACCAACGCGCCACGGTTCAGCGCCTACATCTCCTCGAAGGCCGCGCTCGACGCCTTCACGCGCGTGGCGGCCGCCGAGTGCGCCGACGATGGCGTGCAGTTCACGACGATCCACATGCCGCTCGTGCGCACGCCGATGAGCGCTCCGACCAAGCTGTACGATCGCTTCCCCGCGCTCACGCCCGATCAGGCGGCAGAGCTCATCTGCGAGGCCATCCGCACCCGCACCGATCACGTCGGTCCGCGCTTCGGCTCGCTCACCGAGCTCGGGCGCACGATCTCCCCGGCGGTGGCGAAGGAGATCCTCGGCGCGACCTACAGGGCATTTCCCGATTCGGCGGCAGCGCACGGGAAGTTCGACGAGAGCGAGTCCGCCTCGGCGCTGCAGCGCGCGGTCGCTCAGCTCCTGCGAGGTGCCTACTGGTGAGCGACATGAGCGCCATCGACTCAGCCTGGCTGCGCATGGATCGCCCCGCGAACCTCGCGATCATCACGACCGTCCTGTGGTTCGCCAGAGCACCGGCATGGGACGCGGTCGAAGAGCTGCTGGGAGAGCGACTGATCGAGCGCTTCCCGCGCTTCAGCCAGCGTGTGGTGGAGCCGCGCATTCGGATCGGCATGCCGCGGTGGCAGGAGGACCCCCGCTTTCAGATGCAGCGTCACGTGCATCGCCACAGCCTGGCCGCCCCCGGCGACCAGGCCGCGCTCGAGGCGTTCGTGGCGAGGTTGCAGTCCACCGCACTCGATCGCGACAAGCCGCTGTGGAGCATGCACCTCCTGGACGGCTTCGGCGACGGCGCCGCGATCGTCTGGCGGATCCATCACTGCGTCGTCGATGGGGTCTCGCTCGCGCGCGTGCTTCAGTCCCTCAGCGACGACGCGCCCGAGCCTCCCATCGCAGAGGCCAAGCAGACGCCCCCGCGATCCGCCGCCGCAAGCTACGCGGCGCCCGCGCTGCTCGCTGCCCGCAAGCTCGCCACGGCCCTCGCCCGCGAGACGCGCTACGCGTTCGCGCACCCGGGTGGGATCCTCCATGGGCGGATCGCCGGCGTCGACACGCGGTCGCTCGCGAAGATCGCCCGCACTGGGCCTGACACCCCGACGGTGTTGAAGGGCCCTCTGAGCGTTCCGCAGCGCACGAGCTGGACGACGCCGGTGTCGCTGCAGGAGGTCAAGCAGATCGGGCGTCCGACCGGCGCCACCGTCAACGACGTCGCGCTCGCCGCGATCGCCGGCGCCCTGCGCGACTACCTCACCGCCCGCGGCAGCCTCGTCGAGGAGATCCGTGCCTACATGCCGTTCAACCTGCGCCCGCCCGAGCGAGCCGATCCCGCGCGAGCTCGGCAACATGTTCGGCCTGGTCATCCTGACGCTGCCGATCGGCGTCGCGGCTCCCCGCGAGCGCCTTATGTGCGTGCAGCGACGCATGAGCGAGATCAAGCGCACGGCCGAGGGCCGCGTCGCATTCGACGGGCTGTGCATGATGGGGATCTCCCCGTTTGGCAGCGAGCGGCTGTGGATGGACTTCTTCTCAACGAGGACGACCGTCGTCGTCTCGAACATGGTTGGGCCGGACAGACCGATTCGCCTTGCCGGCGTGACGGTGAAGGGCATGCTCATCATGGCGCCGCGCACGGGCGGCGTCGGGCTCGGGGTGACGATCTTCAGCTACAACGGCCGCGTGTTCTTCGGCGTCACCGCCGACGCCGGCCTCGTGCCCGACCCCGACGAGCTGCTGCGGGCGATCGCCGCCGAGCTGCGCGCGCTGGGACGCCTTGCGAGCGCGCCGGCGTAGCGCTGGCCATGCGCTCCTGAGGACCGCGGCCCCGGTCCTCACCCAGCGCCGCCAGCCGGTCGACTGTCGGTGCTCTAGGGCGGCCCTGTGCGCTGTGCGGGCTTCTGCAGACCCGCGTGTGAGTTTCCACGGATGCCGCCGGTCGGGGGGATGGTTACGGTTACGCGAGAGAGACGGACGGCCGGCTGTGGCGCGTGCGGGAAAGGTCGGCTGCCGTCTAAAACCAGATCCTGAAGGGAGCGATGGCAATGGCTGCGACCAAAACCAAGGGCACCGGGGCGCCAACGGCGGTGGCGCCGAAGGCAGCGACGGCAGTCGAGAGGACCACAGAGCTGTCCGGGGAAGTACTCCAGTCCGTCGAGGACGCTCAGCGGGCCGCGCTCGAGGCGGTGCGCAAGTTCGTCGAGACGGCCGAGAGCCTGCCGCCCGCGGTCGCCTACGAGCTCGTCGATCTGCTCCGTCACCTTGCGGACATGGAGTACGGCGCCCTGCGCAGCATCGTGCGCAGCGTCGTGGACGTGGATGTCCTGTCGGGGGGCGTGAATGTGGACGTGCTATCGAAGGGGGTGCACGTGGATGTCCTGTCTGGGGGCGTGAATGTGGACGTGCTGTCCCGGGAGGCGACATAGGGCCACAGCCCGCAAGGGGACACCCGGAAGACAGCGGCAAGGCGAGACGGGCGCTGACGGGCCACGCACGTGTGTGCGAGGTGGGTCGGGCTGGCGCCTGAACCTAGATGAACCTAGATCCTGAAAGGAGCGATGGCAATGGCTGAGACCAAGACCCAGGACACCGGAGCGCCAACGGCGGCGGCGCCGAAGGCAGCGACGGCAGTCGACAGGACCGCAGAGATGTCCGGGGAAGTACTCCAGTCCCTCGAGGACGCTCAGCGGTCGGCGATCGAGGCGGTGCGCAAGTTCGTCGACGCCGTCGACCATACGTTGCCAGCGTTGCCCCACGGCGATGGCCCGTCCAGGCGGCAGGAGATCATCGACTCCGCCCTTGAGATGGCCGACCGACTGGTCCACACCCAACACGACTACCTCCGCAAGGTCGTAGACAGCGCCGGTAAGACGCTGAGCCGGTCAGACGGCGAGAAGTAGGCGGTATTGCTGGACACAGTGCGCGACGCCGGCCCATCCGCGGTAGGACCGGCCACGACGGGAAAGGCGACGAGGCGACCATCTCGGTCGCGTCCTGATAAGAACCCCTCGGTAGTCCGGTGTCGACCCAACGGAGGAGATCAACATGCCCCCAGCCAAGAAACCTGCTGCTCGCAGCGCCAGCCGCGATTCCGGCAAAGCCGGTTCCATGACTGCGGCCACACGCTTGCAGCTTGAGCGAGCGGCCAAGCGACTCGAGAAAGCGCTAGATCAGGCTAACGATGCATTGAAGGCGCTCGGGCGAGACGTTGGTCACGGTAGCCAGCGGTCCTACAAGGACATAAGCGCTGCCTTGACTGCACTGCGACGCGACGCCCAAAAGACTAACCGCGCTCTGATTGACGACCTGAGCAGGCTTCGCTCCGCGGTCACTCCGAGTCGGGCTACGAGCAAGCGGGCGGCCTCCGGCCGGTCCTCTGGTTCGCGAAAACCGACCAAGTCCCCGTCGCGCTCGAGCAAACGCCGTCGCGTCGGCTAATCGCTCGGTTGCGAGCCGAGGGACTTCCCGCGATCAGCCTCCCTCTGCGGTGAGCGAGCTGAGTCTGGTCGGCGTTTGACTCCTGCGTCCTGCCTACCCGCAGACCCGAGCGATCAGCGCACGCCGTCCGCATTGCGTGCTGCGGGTCGCCGGGGACGCGAAGCGCGAGCAGCGCCTTCCTTGGGGGGCACTCCCTCCGCTCGGGCCGCAGACAGGAGCTGCTTGACCGAGGCGCCCAGGGCGCTCAGCAGCACATCGAGGTCTGGCACGGTGTCGCGGTCGGCGACCACGCCGAAGAACACGCTGCCGTCATAGCTCATCGCGGCGAAGCCGACGGCGCGTTCGGGGGCGAGCGGCACGAGCGGATGGATCTCGCGCAGTGGCGCGCCGAAGGCGTATAGCGTCTGCTG
This sequence comes from uncultured Solirubrobacteraceae bacterium, assembly GCA_963709885.1. Classification (GTDB taxonomy): domain Bacteria; phylum Actinomycetota; class Thermoleophilia; order Solirubrobacterales; family Solirubrobacteraceae; genus Palsa-744. The sequence goes on from CAVPXY010000004.1 coordinate 1,075,939, forward strand.
CGGACCGGGCACATTCGTGATGGTCACGTTGAACAGTCGGGTGGCGTAGAGGGCTTGCGCAATGACGGCATGGATCACCGGCGGCGCCAGTCCCGTGAGCTCGAGCACGGCAGCGGAGCCCGCAGCCTGTTTCCCGGCGGACTTCAGCGACTCAGAGCGGGCCACGGTTTCGCGATAGCGCTGCACTGGATCGGCCTGCGCCACAGGCAACTCCACGAATAGCGAGGCGATCTGATTCCCCAGCGCGAGGTGCTCACCCGCGATGCGGACGTTCATAGGAACCATCGTGCGCAGCCCCTCCGCCGGCAGTGCCTCGCCGCGGGACTGGAGCAGTGCCCTCAGCCCGCTCGCGGTGACGGTGAGCACGACGTCGTTGACTGTGCCGCCGAGCGAGTTCTTGATCTCCTTCAGGTCCGCCAGTGGGACCCGCACGACATCGAAGCGCCGCCGCGTGCCGATCGGCCCGTTGAGACTCGTCCGCGGCGCCCCGTGAAGCTCCTCGCGCACGAGCAGGTCGATCACCGAGCGCACGCTGGAGAGCGTCTCACGCGGGTGAAGCGCGCCATGGGCTCCCATCTGGGCCGCGTGGACGATCGTGTCAACGGGGAAAAGCCCCGCCGAAACGTGTGCCAGAGAAGCCAGCGGGCCAGGAGCGGTCGGGTGGCCGGCGGACGGCTCGCGGTCGGCGCCCGGAGAGGGCGCGTGACCGCCACTTGCACCGCTGGCGGAGGACGGCGACGACGGAGTGCTCGACGCCCCATCCGCTGTAGCGTCGAGTATCAGGTAGGCGACGTCGATCGAGCCGACGCCATCGACCATGGAGTGGTGAGTCCTGTGTGCGAGGGCCCAACGACCGTCGGCGAGCCCCTCGATGAGCGCCATCTCCCACAGCGGCCGATGACGATCCAGGCGCTGGGAGAAGAAGCCCGATGCCCATTCCGCCAGCTCCTCGTGGCCTCCCGGTGCGGGGAGTGCCGCGTGGGCGACGTGCCTGCCTATCTCGAACGCGGGATCGTCTTCCCATTCGGGCCACGACAGCCCGCCGGTGTGCGGCTCGGACAGGCGCTGCCTGTAACGGGGCAGCTGTCCCAGCCGCGTCGCGAGGTGCTGGCAGACTTCCTTGTGCGAGGGCGAGCCACCACCCGGCAGAGGATCGAAGACCATGATCCCGCCGATGTGCATGTGCGCGCTCTCGTCGGCCTGTTCGAGCTCGAGGAAGGTCGCGTCCAGGGGTGTGAGGTGCTCGCTCATGGCGAAATGTAAGCAGGACAGCTGCGGCTCCCAGGGCCAGCAAGTGACCGCGCTGGATGCCGGTTCTCGCAACGAACGCTATCTGCGGGGGCTGCCTCCGTCGTCCGGGGTATCCCGCACGTGGGTCCGGAGATCCACGGATGGGGATACGCGCCGGGCTGCCGGATCGCACGCAAGCGGGAGCCGCTCGTCTGCGTGAGGCTCACGCCGCTGGGGTGAGTTCCAGCCGCCAGAGTTGTACGGGCTCGGGGATTCCCTTGAGACTTTCGGCGCCGGCGAATGCCCAGCGCGCGGACGGGCATGCGTCCTTGACATTTGCCGGTGCGAGGATCGCGCCGGGCGGCGCCACGTCGCAGATGCGGCTGGCGAGGTTTACGGGTTCGCCAAACCAGTCGCCGCCGCGGGACAGCGCGACGCCGCGGGCGAGGCCGCCGCGGAGTTGCGGGAAGCCGACGCCCTCGGCGTCGGCAGCCTTCAGGAGGGCCACGGCTGCAGCGAGCAGCGCCCCGGGCTCCGGTGCGACCAGCATCGCGCCGTCGCCCAGGGTCTTCACCAAGGTCACCGGGGGATCGGCGACGGCGGCGGCGATGGCCGCCAGGCGCTCGGCGACGTCGCCCAGCCGCTCCGGGCCGGAGCTTTGCCCGAGCGCGGTGAAGCCGACAAGGTCGGCAAAGAGGACGGTGACCTCGTGAAGGTCACCTGGATGTCCGGCGCGGAGCTCGGCCGGGGTGATCGCCATGCGGCTGAGCTGCGCGCGCAGGTGCTCCTGGACGGCATACGACGCGATCGAGCCCGCCATCGGCATCAGTTGCGCCGCGGCAAGCGCGAGGCGGTGCGCGAGCTCATGCTCGCCCTCCCCGGGTCGCAGCACGGCCTCCTGGGTGGCCTGCAGCATCGCCGCTGCCACCTGGGCCGCGGCCATTCCGACAGCGCGGTTCAGCCGCAGGAGCTGCTCCTCGGTGAACCCCAACGCAAGTGCCTCCTGCGCGTGCCGCGCCTCCGCGACGTCGGGGTCGCCGAGACCGCGCTCGTCGGCGGCGGGAATGGCGAGGCCGAACGAGGCGCGCAGACGGCGGACCGCCTCCACGTCGAGCCCGGTACGGGCGGCGACGTCCGTCGGCGAGTACGCCTCGCCTGTCGCGTCGAGAGCGCGCTCGACCGCGAGCAAGACGAGCCGCCCCTCCGCGGCGGCACGACGCAGGTCCTCCAGCGGCACGCCCCGGTGCAGGAGGTGGTGCAAAAGGGCGGTGCGCTCGGCGCGCTCACGCGGATCGTGCAGGTCCTCGAGCAGTCCCTCGGCCTCGAAGTCGGCCCGCATCAGTGCAGCCTAGCCGCTGGATGGCCGCACCCACCCGTAGTCGCCACGGATTCGCCGCGAGGGCAGTTCGACTAGCGTCGCGGGCATGTCGGTCACCGATCGGCAGGCAACTGATGGGGCCTCACGCGGGTGCATCAGTCCGGCAGTGGGCTTCCAAACCTAGGGCCCGGCTCCGACCGCCGGCCGGCGCCGCGGTCGCTTGGCCTCGGGCGGGTGCAGCTCCGAGAACGAGCGCTCGATGCCCTCCGCGAGCACTCCTACGTCGGGCGCCGCCATGCGGTCCGCGTTCAGGCCGAAGACCATCTGGCCAGCGTAGGAGACCACTGCGATGCCGATCGTATGTCCGGCGAACAGCGGCACCAGCGGGAGGACCTCGACGAGCGCCGCGCCGAACGCGAACAACCGCTGCGGAGAGCCTGGAACGTTCGTGATCGTCAGGTTGAACATCCGGGTGCCACCGAACATCGACCGCGCGAGCAGTGCGCCGGCGAGCGGCGGACCCATGTCGGCCAGCTCTATGATGGTCTTGCCGCCGGCGCGTTGCGAGCCGGCCTTGAGCTGCTTGGCGCGCTCGGTGACGCGTCGATAACGCGCGAGCGGGTCCGACTCGGTCACCGGCAGCTCTACGAACAACGACGTCAGCTCATTGCCGAGCACGTGCTCTTGCTCCTCTGAGCGGATGTTCACCGGCACCTGCGCCCGCAGATCGCCCTCGGGCAGCCCCTCGCCGCGGGAGAGCAGCAGGTGTCGCAGTCCGCCCGCGCAGAGCGCGAGCACGACGTCGTTGACTGTGCCACCAAGGCGCGCCTTCGTCGCCTTGACGTCGGCGAGGTTCAACCGGACGGTGGCGAAGTGGCGCGTGCCGCTCATCGGCCCGTTCAGGCTCGACTGTGGAGCTCCGATCACCTCCTCGCGCACGATCAGCTCGACGGCCGCGCGTACGCGATCGAGTGATTCGCGCGGGTGTAGCGCCGCACCGACGCCAGCGCGCGCCCCGCGCAACACCAAGCCAGGCGAGAGCCAGAACCGGCCGTTGCCGTGCTCTGCGACCTCCTCGTCGCTGCCCCGCAGCGGCCGCGAGTGCGGCGGCAGAGCCTCCGGGGAGGCGTCGAGCAGGACGTACCCGATGTCGACCGAGCCGACGCCATCCACAAGGCAATGGTGCGTCTTTGTCACCAGCGCCCACCGTCCTTTCTGGAGGCCGTCGACCAGCGTCATTTCCCACAGCGGCCGGTGGCGGTCCAGGCGGTGCGACCAGAAGTCCCCGAGCCACTCGTGCAGCTCGGCCTCGCCGCCCGGCGCCGGCAGCGTCGCGTGGTGCACGTGGGCATCGGCGTCGAACGCCTCTGTCGGCTCCCACGTCAGCCACGTGAGTGGACCGGCATGTGGAGCAGAGAGCTGCTGGGCAAAGCGCGGCAGCATCGCTACCCGCGCGCGCACGTAGTCGCGGAACTCGTGGATGTCCGGCGTCCCGCCGCCGGGGAGCGGATCGAAGATGAGCGCCGCGCCGATGTGCATGTGCGCGGTCTCGTCGAACTGCTCGAGCTCGAGGAACATCGTGTCCAGCATGCTGAGCTGCTCGCCCATGGCCTCTGACTCCCTGTCAGCGTGATTTTGACGAAACTTAGCGCGGCGAGGCACGAAGCGGCGTCGGGGTCTCCCCGCATAGGGGGTCCGTACTTCCCCCGATGTCGCCGAGCCAACCGTCATCTGGCTGTCTCGCGAGCTCAAGCCGAGAGACGGTGGTCCCCGGTGGAGACAAGAGCTGGAGGCGTCCGCGGGGGATGAGCCGCTGGCTCCCGCGTGGCCTGGAGAAGGCGCTACCCGGAAGACGCCTGGTCCGTTGCGCCTCCTGGATGAGAGGCTGCCGACGCTGACCCTGCTGCTGAGAAACCCTCGGAAACCGCAGCCTTGGCCGTGGGCTCAACTCTCGAGGCCCAGTCGATGATGGTCTGCGGACGCTGCTCCGGCACCCAGTGGGCCACGCGATCGAGCAGCTCGACGTGCAGTTGTGGCTGGCCCTCGACCGGCCCGGAGGCCGTTCCCTTCGTGACGGCGTCTGCCCGGCCCAGGATCAGCGTGGTCGGCACCTCAAGCGTGTCGCTTGCGTAGCGGCCTCTTGCGAGCGGCACGATCTCACGGGCGAGGAAGGTCCGGTACATGGCGACCGTCACAGCGGGCGGGATGTGCTCGGCGAAGAGCGCGACGTCCTCCAGCTCGAGCCGGTCGGGGCCCCGCCCGGTCTGCAGGAGCGCGCGCACCATCGACTCGGCCACGCGCGGGCCGACGATCGGAAGGCTGATCGGCCCCTGGTAGCTGAGCAGCACCGCGAGCCGGCGCGCGCTGGGCTTTATCCACGGGTGCAGGACGCAGAGCGCGAGCATCCGCTCGATGCGCTCGGGCGCACGCAGGGCCGCGAGGAAGCCCGTCCACCCGCCCCAGTCATGGCCGATCCACGTCACCCGCTCGATCGCGAGGGCATCGAGTACGGCGAGTATGTCCGACGCGAGTTGCTCCTTCTCGTAGCCGGTCGCCGGCGCCTCGCTCCAGCCGTGGCCCCGCAGATCCGGAGCGATGATCCTGAAGCGCCTAGCCAGGGTCGGGATGATGTGGCGCCAGGTCCACCAGTTCTGGGGCCACCCGTGAACGAGGAGGACGGGCGGCGCGTCGGCCGGGCCCGCCAGCGCGACATGCGTGCGGAGCCCGCCGGCATCCACGTAGTCGTGTCGGACACCCGGCAGCTCGGGAGGCTCGCGCATCATCGGAGCCTATAGGGCCGGGCCCGGCAGGTTGACGCGACGCGCCTAACCCAAGCCGCGCCGGCCGTCAGCGCTTGGGGAACGCCTTGCGCCTCGCGCGAGCGTCGGGCGAGCGGACGCATATACACAGGCCGTCGACACGATAGACCTCGCGAGCGCCCCAAAGCTGCGCATCATCGGGGCGCCTCGAAGGCAGACAGCATCCCAATAACCTTCTCCGCATGGCGAGGGCAACCGAGGCGGCCGGGCAAGTCCAGGCGGCGACCGACGACGCGGTGGCCGAGCGGCGCGAGGTCGCGCGACGCGCTCTGGAGGAGGTCTGCTCCGGTAGAGATCCGGCCGGAATCGAAGAGGTGTACAGCGACCGCTTCGTCGATCACGTCAACGCCCTCGAGTACCACGGCACAGACGGAGCTCGGCAATCGGTCGCGCTGTACCGACAGCTCTTCCCCGACCTGCGCTTCGAGGTCGAGGAGCAGGTCGCCGAGGGCCACCGTGTCGCCTCCCGTTGGACGCTACACGGCACCCACCGCGGCCGGCGAGTCCGTCTGCGCGGTATCGTCATCAGCCGCTTCGAGGACGGCAAGATCGTGGAGGACTGGGCGGCGAGCGACACGATGGAGCTCGCCCGCCAGCTGGGCGTCTGGCGATCGCTACTGCTGCTTGCAAAGCATCATCGTCTGCTGCGTGACCAGGCCCCACCGTTCATCCGGCCTCCACGTGACTGACGACTCGGCCCACTGGGAGGGCGTCTACAAGAGCAAGGCCCCCGAGGAGGTCAGCTGGTACGAGCCCGAGCCGGAACGCTCACTCTCGTTGATCGAGTCAGCGGGCCTGCCGTGCGACGCCGCCATCCTCGACGTCGGCGGCGGGGCCTCCAGCCTCGCCGCCCGGTTGGTAGCCGCGGGATACACCGACGTCACCGTCGCCGATATCTCCTCTGCGGCCATCGAGCACGCCAGGGCTCAGGCCGCGAGCGAGTCCGATCGCATCGCCTGAATCGAGGCCGACATCCGAACCCACACCTTTCCACGCCACTATGACCTCTGGCACGACCGGGCGGTCTTCCATTTCATGGTCACACCCGAGGACCGCACGGCATACCTGGCGGTCCTGCGGCGCACCCTGCGACCGGGCGGGCATCTCATACTTGCGACTTTCGGACCCGACGGCCCTGAGCAGTGCAGCGGCCTGCCCGTCGTCCGGTACGACGCACCAAGCCTGGCGGGCCTGCTCGGCGGCGATTTCACCGAAGTCCGCTCTTGCCCGGAAATGCATCAAACGCCGTCCGGCACAAGGCAGCAGTTCCTCTATACACACTTCGTGAGGGGCGGTGACCTCGACCCTGCGTGATCGGCGACCCCCCGAATCGACGCGCTCCTGGACTCGACAGGTCCCTGAAGGCGCTTCCCTGAGGCAGAGGGCGGGCGTCACACCTTTCTCGTTGGCGTCGGCAGGTCGCGAACGGACATGCCACAGCTACGCGTCAGTAGCTGAAGACCGTCACGTCGTCGTCCCCGATCCACTCCCATAGTGAAGTTGCCCCAGCGAGGCGGGCGTTGGGGGTCAACTGGCCCTCGTCGAGCTTTCGCGCGTTGAGACAGATCGGACACACCAAGAGCTCGCCGCGTGACGCTTGCGCGCGGGCTGCGGGTGGGGCAAGATATGGCGCGATGACGGGGGCGCGGCACGCGCGGGCGTTCGTATGGATCGGGCTTGTCTTGGCGAGCGCGGCCCTGGCGCGCGCAGCGTTGGCGGATCCGGCGTGGGCCGCCGACCAGTTCACGATCGATCCGACGCCGGACTCCTTCGGCGCGGTCGTGACGGACGCGGCCGGCAACGGATATGTGGCGTGGGAGCACGCCGGCACGGGCGGCGTGGCCGATCAGCCGATGTTCTGCAAGCTCGCGCCGGCGGCGTCGCGCTGCGCCCACCCCGTCAGCCTGTCCCTGCCGGGGGCGGGCGCGGGCGCCCAGTCGAACGCGCTGGCGCTGTTCCCGATCCTCGGGCCGGGCTCGACGGTGTGGGTTGTCTCGTCCCGCTACGTGCTAGACGACACGCTGGTCTGGACCTCCACCGACGGCGGCACGACGTTCGGCGCCCCGTACAAAATCCCGTATATCCCGACCTGCCCGTGCTCGTACAGCTACGCGGGCCTGACCGGCGTCGACGACTCGCTGCCGGTCACGCCGGCCTACGCCACATACGACCAGCAGGCCTACCCTACGGCCTCCGGGCAGCCAAGCGTCTACTGGCTCGAGAGCTCGAACAACCCCGGGCTGGGATTCAACCTCGACGACACGGCCGAGGTCTCGGGTGGTGCCCTCGGGGCCAGCGCCTTCACGTTTTCGAACCCCGGCGGTGGAGGCGTCGGCGGCTCGGCGCTCGGGACCACGTCGGTCGGCGAGGTGGTCGAGGCGTACTGGCTCGACACGACACCGCCAAAGCTCGCCTATTACGCGTTCTACGCCCACAACCCGCACCCGATCGCCCCCCAGGCGGGCTGGACAGGGCCGACGGTGGTGGGCGCCGGCTACGTGCCGCGTCTCGCTGATGGCGCCGCGGGTCTGTTCATGCTGTCGTCGGATTCGATCGGGACCGCTGAACAGCCGACGGCGGTCGACCTTCGCTCTTACAACACCACCACGCACGCGTTCGGCGCGCCTGCGAGGCTCGCGGCCACGCCGAGCGGAGTGGGCTCGCTGTTTCGCGGTGGTGGGCTGGGCGAGAATTACGACACGGGCGAGCTGGCGGCGGTGTGGCCGACGTTCAACAGCGCGGACATGATGCGCCTGTACCTGTCAACCGACGGCGGCGCCCGCTTCGCGCCGGCGCAGTACGTCGCCACGGTCGGCGACTCGTACGCCGACTTCGACAACGCCCGTGTCGCGATCGCCGACGACGGCACAGGCTTCGTCACCTTCCAGGACGTACGCGGTCTCGAGGTAGCGGACCTCTATGCGCTCCCAAGCCAGTTCCAGACGCTGCGCGTCCACCGAGCCGTCGTCGAGGTGCCCGTCACGTGCCCCGCGCCGAAGAAGAGCTGCAAGGCCACTGTCACGCTGCGACGCACGCACACCGGCAAGCTCGCCCACGGCTCCGCCACCGTCACCGCTGGCACGACGCGCACGCTCAAGCTCTCGCTCAGCGGCGCCGCGGTCACGCTGCTCGGCTCGCATCACGGACGGCTGAGCGCCACCATGACCCTGGTCCTGTCCGTCCCGGGCGCGAGCACGCATACCACGAGCGGGTCAGTGACGCTTCGCCGGTAGGCGCGCGGAGGGCTCCCTCCCAGGCCTGCCGTAGGCCTCTCGCCGGGCGTCAGTCACTGCTCAGGACCGTTGCCGACAGTGGCGCGTGGTCCACGGCCTCCCCGAGGGAACCAGGGGGCAGCGTGGGCAGCTGCAGGCGCATCAGCGTGCCGCCGCCCGGGGCGGTCTCGGCGCTGATGCTGCCGCCGTGCGCCTCAGCCACCTGGCGCACGATCGCCAAGCCGAGTCCGCTGCCGGGCAGCGCGCGCGCGCTCGCGCCACGGTAGAAGCGGTCGAAGGCGTGCGGCAGGTCGGCGCGGTCGATGCCGGGGCCGTGGTCGCGCACGGTCAGCTCGCCGCTCCGGAGCGCGACCTCGACCGGCCCGTCGCGCGGCCCGAACTTCAGAGCGTTGTCGAGCAGGTTCCTGACCGCACGGTCGAGCCGTGCGGCGTCGCCGAGCAGCAGCGTCTCGCACAGGTCCTCTTCGATTCGCGCTTGAGGGGCGTGCAAGCGCGCGCGCTCGATTGCCTCGGCGACGACGTGGTCCAAGCGCACCTCCTCGAACACTGGCGATGGCTCATCGCCGCGCGCCAGCTCGATCACGTCGTTGATCAGCGCCGTCAGGTCCTCGAGCTGCTCCACGATGTCCGACAGCAGCCGCTCACGCTCGCCATCGGCCATCGCGGGCGACTGCTGGAGCACCTCGATGTTGGCGCGCAGGCTGGTGACCGGGGTGCGCAGCTCGTGCGAGGCATCGGCCACGAGCTGGCGCTGGGCGCTCGCCGAGACGTCGAGCGCGCGCATCGAGCCCTCGAGCGCATCGAGCATCGCGTTGAAGCTGACCGCAAGGCGGCTCAGCTCGCCCCCGCCGCGGCTCGGGATCCGTCGCGCCAGATCCTGCGTTCTGGCGACGTGCTCGGCTGCCTCGGTCAGGTCCCGAACCGGGGCGACCGCTGCCCGGCTGACGAGCGCTCCCAGCAGCGCGGCCACGGCGATGCCGCCGAGTGCGACCAGCGCGAGGATCAGGCGCAGGTCCGAGAGCGTGTGATCGACCTCGTTGAGCGAGCGCGCGATCTGGACCCCGCGGGCGGTCGTCCCGGGCGGCAGGGCGGCGCTCAGGACGCGCAGATGGTCCGAGCCGATGTAGATCTCGGAGAAGTAGCTGTGACCTCCCGAGCGAGCGAGGTCGACCGTGCGTGCGTCGACCGGCAGTGTCGCGACGCCGCCGCCGGGCGAGACGATGACCTTGCCGCCGGCGCCAAGCAGCTGCAACACCCCGCGGTCCTGGCCCATCAACGTTTGCGGTGTGCGCAGAAGCAGCCGACCGGCGCGCTGGGTGTCCCCGGTGCGCGGGCGGCGGCCGCCGAGGCCGAGGATCTGGCGCAGCTCACCCGGTGCGACCCCGGGCGGCAGCTCCAGCGGCACCGTCCGACCGGGCGCTCGCAGCCCGGCGATGCTGCGCTGCACCCCAACAGCGGTATTTCGCAGTGAGTTGTCGACTTGGCGGTGTAATTGGTCGGAGACGAGCACGTATGTGAGCCCCGAGGCGATCAGCACCGCGATCGCGACGGCCGCGGTGGCCACGAGCGTGATCCGGTGCCGGAAGGTCATTGCTCGCGCAGCACGTAGCCGACGCCGCGCACCGTGTGCAGCAGGCGCGGCTCGCCGCCGGCCTCTGTCTTGCGTCGCAGGTAGCCCATGTAGACGCCCAGCGAGTTCGAGCTCGCGCCGAAGTCATACCCCCAGACCTGCTCGAAGATCGTCGAGCGCGTCAGCACCTGACGCGGATGGCGCAGGAACGTCTCCAGCAGCCGGAACTCGGTGCGCGTGAGGGTCATCTCACGCGCACCGCGGCGGACCTCGTAGCTGGCCGGGTAGAGCGTCAGGTCCGCATAGCTGAGCGGCTCCTCCTCGTCGCCGTCGCCCGCGTTGCGGCGCAGCAGCGCGCGCACGCGCGCCATCAGCTCACGCAGCGCGAACGGCTTGACCAGGTAGTCGTCCGCGCCGGCGTCCAGGCCGGTGACGCGATCGTCGATCGCATCGCGGGCCGTCAGGATCAGGACGGGCGTGCGGTCGCCGCTGCTGCGTAGGAGCCTGCACATTTCGAACCCGTTCATACCCGGCATCGATACGTCGAGCACGATCGCCTCGTAGCTCTCCGCGCCGAGCAGATCGAGCGCCTCCGCCGCGTCTGCGGCGAGCACGACCTCGTAGCGCTCCAGCGCCAGTGCTCGTGCGAGTGCCTGGCGCACCGCGGGCTCGTCGTCCACGACAAGAACCCGTGGTGCAGCGCCCACCGTGCCACCCGCCGGGGCCCGGCGGTTGAGCGTGTCCGGCGCACTCATGTCAAGGCTTCCACGCCCATGATTCAGGCGTAGGTTGGCAGTCGAACCGAAGGATCTCGTAAAAGCCCGGTGCCGGATGCGCTTGCTCCGGCTGCGCCGCGCCGGCCGGCGTGCTCGTTGCCGGACCGGGTGACGAGGCGAGCCCCGCGACGGCGTGGTCGGCGTCGTGGCCCCGTTTCTTACGAAGTTCTTGCGTGGCCGATGCATGATCACACCTGCGCATGACCTCAGCCGATAGAAGCACGCCGCCGTGGCTCAACGTGGCGCTCGGCGTCGCCGCCGCGGCACTTGTGGTGATCGGCATCCTGCTCGTCGGACCCCCCTCGCCGTCGGCGACCACACAGACCCGAACCGTCGCCGCCCAGCAGGGGATCGTCCAGTCAACGGTCTCCGGTAGCGGCAACCTCCAGGCGGCTACCCAGCTGAACCTCGGCTTCAAGACGAGCGGAACGGTCTCGCGCACCTACGTCACCCAGGGGCAGCAGGTCTCCCAGGGCCAGCTGCTGGCCACGCTGGACCCCCAGAGCGCCGAAGTGGCGTTGGAACAGGCCAAGGCGGCCCTGCGGGCCGCTGAAGCGAGCCTGGCCAATGCGGAAGAAACGGGGAGCGAATCCGCCTCGGGTCAGACCTCGGGGAGCTCGGGCACGGGCAGCGAGGCCTCCGCCTCGACGGCCTCGGTGCGCAGCGGCGCCGCCCCGTCGACCGCGACCACCGCCGCCGCGCCGGTGGGCACGTCCCCGGCCGGGCCCGCGCCGACCTCAACGACGCCGACCTCAACGACGCCGACCACGCCGAGGAGCACGGCCCCGAGCTCGACGTCCCCGAACAGGCCCACGACGACGAGCACCCCGGCGAAAACCACGCCGGCGAGCACGACGCCCGCCAGGGGCACGACGAGCACCCAGGCGCAGTCCACGCAAACGCAATCGAGTTCCTCCTCGTCCAGCTCGGCGGTCAGGGTCACGCGCGAAGCGAACATCGCCTCCGCCAAGGCTGCCGTGAAGAGCGCGCAGCTGACGGTGCAGAGCGACGAACAGGCCGTCCAGAACACGAAGCTGTACGCGCCCGAAAGCGGGACGATCGCCTCGCTGACCGGTCAGGTGGGTGAAACGGTCGCCGGAGTTGGGACGACCAAGGCCTCCGCGAGCAGCACCTCCTCCGGCGGGTCCGCTACGGGCGCGGCGGCGGCGGGCGGGGGCTCGGGCGCGCGCTCGAGCTCCACCGGCTCCTCGAGCGCGTCGGGCTCCGCCTCCTCGGGCGCCTCGTCGTTCGCGGTCCTCTCGGACCTCAGCTCGATGGTGCTCGTGGTGCCTCTCAGCGAGAGCGAAGTCGGCAACGTGAAGGCCGGTCAGATCGCCACGGTGACCATCGAAGCGCTCTCCGGCCGAAAGGTGGCCGCGCACGTCAGCGAAGTCGCGATCCTCTCGACGAGCAACAGCGGGGTGGTGAGCTACAACGTCACTTTCGCGCTCGACCAGATGGAAGAAGGCCTGAAGCCCGGCATGAGCGCGACCGCGGAAGTCGTCGTCAAGCAGGCCGAAGGCATCAACATCCCGACGAGCGCGATCACGGCCAGCGCCGTGACCGTTGTGCGCGCCGGCAGGCAGGTGCGCCAGCGAGTGGTGACCGGACTCGCCGGAAACAGCTCCACGATCATTCTCAGCGGCCTGAAGGCGGGAGAAACGGTCGTCCTGCCGAGCGCCTCCACGACGAGCGGCACCGGCACTTCCACACGCAGGGGCCTGGGCGGCCTGGGCGGGGGACTGGGCGGCGGGCTCGGCGGCGCAGCCTCCCCGGGCGGCGGCGCCTTCTTCAGGGGAGTTGGCTGATGTCCCCGCTCCGCCGCCGGCGCAACGAGTTTCGCGTGCGCGCCCGCCAGCAGCCCCTGGTTCGGCGCGAGACCTCCGTCGAGAGTCCCCCAGCGCCCGCCGGTGGCCATCGACGGCGCCAGGCGGTGATAGACGTGCAGCACGTCACCAAGACCTTCGAGCTGGGGCAGATCAAGGTGCGGGCCCTGCACGATGTCTCGCTGCGCATCGACGCCGGCGACCTCGTCGCGATCATGGGCAGCTCGGGCAGCGGCAAGAGCACGCTGATGAATATCCTCGGCTGCCTGGACGTTCCGACGAGCGGCCGTTACCTGATCGACGGCCTGGACGTCAGCCACATGGACGAGGACGATCTGTCCGACCTGCGCAACCGCAAGATCGGGTTCGTCTTCCAGAGCTTCAACCTGGTTCCTCGTACCAGCGCGCTCGTCAACGTGGAGCTGCCGCTCGCCTACGCCGGGCTGAGGGGCGCCCAGCGCAGGCGCCGCGCCGAACGGGCGCTCGCCTCGGTCGGAATGGCCAACCGCATCCAACACATGCCGGCGGAGCTGTCGGGTGGGCAGCAGCAGCGGGTGGCAGTCGCGCGCGCGATCGTCACCAACCCGTCGCTGATCCTCGCCGACGAGCCGACCGGAAACCTCGACTCGCGCTCCACCGAGGACGTTCTGCGGATCTTCGCGCGCCTGAACGAAGAAGGGCGGACAGTGGTCCTAATCACACACGAGCCCGACGTGGCTGACCAGACCAAGCGCGTGATCCGCCTCAGCGACGGCGAGGTCGTCGAGGACCGTCGCAGCAGCGGGGTGCACGACGCGCCGCCGGCGGTCCACACCCAGAAGGCGGCCCACCGTTCCGGCGCCGCGGAGGCGCGATCATGATCGGCCGCGAGACCATGCGCGTCGCCTGGAGCGGGATCACTGCGAACAAGCTCCGCTCCGGACTGACGATCCTGGGCATGATGATCGGCGTCGCCTCGGTGATCGTCCTGATAGCCGTCGGCAACGGCTCCTCGAAGGCGGTTCAGTCGCGCATCCAGGCGCTCGGCACCAACGTGCTGCTAGTCCAGTCCGGCGCCGGGCGTGGCGGCTCTGCCGTGGCCGGCGCGAGCACCGTGTCGCTGACCAAGCAGGACGCCGAAGCGATCCAGGAACCGGGCAAGGCCCCCGACGTCAAGAGCGCCTCGCCGGTCGTGAACGCCAACGGCGTCAAGCTGGTGTACGGGGGCACGAGCTATGAACCGTCCTCGTTCGTGGGCACCACACCGTCCTACCTGACCGCGCACACCTACAGGGTCCAGGAAGGGGCCTCGTACACCGAAGCGCAGGTCAGCCGCCACGAACGGGTGGCGGTGATCGGGCAGACCGTCGCGCAGGAACTGTTCGGTGGCCGCAGCGCCGTCGGGCAGACGATCAAGGTCAACGGGAGCAACTTCGAAGTGGTCGGCGTGCTCGCCTCGAAGGGCTCCAATGGCGCCATCAACCAGGACGACGTCGTGATGGCGCCGATCTCGACCGTGCAGGCCTCGCTCACGGGCTACGGGCCGATCAACTCGATAACGGTTCAGGCGAGGTCCGAAGCGGCGCTCAACGCCGCCGAAGGCGAGGTCACCTCGATCATCGAGGAACGCCACAAGATCACCAACACAGCCGAACCCGGCTTCAGGGTGTTGAACCAGGGCTCGCTGCTGTCGACCTCGAGCTCCACCAGCGACGTCTTCACGACACTGCTCGGCGAGGTCGCGGCGATCTCGCTGCTCGTCGGGGGGATCGGGGTCATGAACATCATGCTCGTGAGCGTCACCGAACGCACGCGCGAGATCGGCATCCGCAAGGCAATCGGCGCAAGGCGCAGCGACATTCTCACCCAGTTCCTGACCGAGGCCATGCTGGTCTCCATGTTCGGCGGCATCATCGGCGTGCTCGTCGGCGTCATCGGCAGCCAGTTCGTGATCGCGGGCGTTCACCCCGAGATCGCGACCTACTCGATCTTCCTGGCGTTCGGCGCTGCCCTGGCCTCCGGCCTGTTCTTCGGTACCTACCCCGCCGCCCGCGCCGCGGCCCTCAGACCGATCGAAGCGCTGCGCTTTGAGTGAGCCAACCCCTCCCCACCAGGAGCCCGACATGCCTCACCAGGAACCCGACATGACAGACACCCCCGCCCACCAAACCGCCGTTCAATCGCCGCAGTCCCCCGCCTACGAGCCGATCGACGCGCAGGACGAATGGTCGCAGGAGCAGCTCGAGGAGCTGCCCCCGCGGCCGCGCCGGCGCCTGCTGGCGCCGGTCCCGCTCGCTCTGCTCGGAGTGCTGCTTGTCGCCTGCGGGTTCATCGGCGGCGTGCTCGTCGAGAAGGGCCAGGGCTCGTCGGCCACCTCCGCCGGCGGGGCGGCGGGCCTCGTCTCGCGCCTGGCGCGACTGCGCAGCGGCGCCTCCGGTGCGGGCGGCGCCGGCGGCCTCGGCGGCGCCGGGGGCCTCGGCGGCGCAGGCGCGATCGGCGCAGGCGCCGGCGCGACCGTCGGCAGCGTGGCCTACCTCTCCGGCGAAACGCTCTACGTCACGACCTCCGAAGGCAACACGGTCAAGGTCACGACATCGCCGGCCACCACCGTCACCAAGACCGTGACGGCCGACGTGAAGGGCATCCACCCCGGCGAAACGGTGACCGTCGCCGGTGCCCCCGGCGCCGACGGCGGGATCAGCGCCGAATCGATCCGCGTCGGTGCGGGCGGCGGCCTCGGCGCTCTGTTCAGCGGCTCCGGTTCCGGCGGCGGCTCGAGCTCTGGCAGCGGCGGCGCCGGCGGTGGCTCGAGCGGCGGACAGGCCCTGTTCGGTAACGGCGGCTAGCCGCTGCCGCGCCGGAATGCCAATGCCTCACACCCCAACAAAGGAAGTCAATGCCCCACATCCACAGCATCAGACCTAAGCGCGCCATGGCCGTGCTGGTCCTCCTGCTCGCCAGCCTCGCGCTGGCGGCCTGCGGAGGTTCATCCAGCAGCTCCTCCTCCTCGAACGCCAGCGCGAGCGCCTCGGCCTCGGCGACCGGCGGCGTCGGCCCCCGATCGGGTCGGTTCGCGGCCGTGCGCGAATGCCTGGCCAAGAACGGGATCACCCTGCCCAAACGCACCCCCGGCACAGGGCGACCGCCCGGAGCCGGCGGCTTCTTCGGCGGCGCCGCCGGTCGGCCATTGCCGAAGGGCGTGACGCGGGCACAGTACGAAGCCGCGCTAAAGAAGTGCGGCGGCAACCTCGCCGGCCGCGGAAGGTTCTTCAACAGCCCCGCCCGCGCCCAGGCGCTGGCGACGTTCGCCAAATGCATGCGCCAGAACGGGGTGAACCTGCCCGCGCCCAACACGTCGGGCAGTGGCCCGGTCTTCGACACCAAAGGACTCAACACGGCCAGCGCTGCCTTCAGGGCGGCCGAGTCCAAGTGCCAGGGCGAGCTGCAGCAAGCCATTCCGGGCCGGGCCGGCGGTGCCGGAGCACCACCAGGCGCCGGTGAAGGCGGCGGCGCCCCGACCGGCGGGGCGTGATCGAGCGGACGCTCGCTCCGGCCACGACCGACTCCGAAGGAGGTGGTCGCTGTCCGCGTCCCCCTTCAGCAGTCCGGGGGGCGGCGTGTGGCTGCGGGCCCTCTGCCCGGGCAGCCCCGGACTCGCCGCGTCGGTCTCAGACGGTCGGCTCTAGCTGTTGTTTCGGGCGGCCAAGTGGTACCCACGGGTGCTACCCACGAGCACCGAAGCCAGATTTCTTTGCAGCTGCGCGATCGGAGACCCGCGTATTAGCAGGTAGTTTCGCAAAGCCGGAGACGGGACTCGAACCCGTGACCCCCTGTTTACAGGCTGGCCGCCGGCCTTGCTTGGCTTTGCCTGCGTTCGGAGAATCCCCCGCTAAATCGCCAGTTCCAGGGCAGACGGCGCCACGCCGTTTGCCTGCTTTCCCGTGGCTCGTGTTGCCCCATCCGTTGCCCCATCGCTCGCCCACTTCGCCGCGTCCAGGAAGTCGGCGTCGCCCAGGCCATCATCGAGCAGGTGCACGTACACGCGCAGGGTGAACGCCGGGTCTGAGTGCCCGAGCCAGACCTGCAGCTGCTTGGGGGTCTTGCCCGCGGCGAACAGCACAGACGCGCAAGTGTGGCGGAACACGTGGAAGGACACCCACGGGACGCCCGCGGCCTCGGTGGCAGGGTCGAGCACCTGCCGCGCGAGCCAACGCTGGTCAACGTTCATCCCGCGAGGGCCGGTGAACAGCAGCTCCTCAGCGGTGCCCTGGAGCCGCCACAAGCGCCGGCACATGGCCGTGCTGAGCGGTATCTCCCGGACGCCCGTGCTCGACTTAGGCGGCCCCACAACGCCGTGGTAGACCTGCCGCGAGACGTGCAGCCGCTTGGCTCCGAAGTCCACATCGGACCAGCGCAGCTCCAGCGCCTCCCCGATCCGGCAGCCGGTCGCGGCCAGTAGCTCAAAGAACAGCCGCCAGTCGGGGTGCAGGCCGTCCAGCAGCGCCGCGAGCTGGTCGGCGTCCATTGCGCGCACCCGCGCCTTCTCGGGCTTGACCGGCACCCCCGGCCGCGAGACTCGAACCTGCGCCGCGGGGTTGTAGCGCAGCACCCCGTCCTCGACGGCGCTCGCCATGAGCACCTTGAGCGACGCGACGTGGGCTCTCACCGTATTGACGGCCAGCTCCCGTCCCTGCGCCTTCGCGTCGAATAGCCACGCCACGTACGCGCGCACGTCCCGTGGCTCGATGTCGGGCAGTCTCGCCACCCGCTCGGCGAAGAACGGGACCGCCTTCGTTTCAAGCGACCAGCGGTAGTCGTCCCTGGTTGACTGTCGCAGCCCGCCGACGGTCCGGCCGGCGTAGGAGTCCAGCCAGTCGGCTACGTACTCGGCGAACGTGACCCCGCGCAGCTCGCGGTGCTCTCCGCGACGGACATCGGTCGCGAGCGTTGCCTTGAGGTCGCGCGCCTCGGCGTAGGTCCGCGCATAGCGCTTGCGCTGCTTGCCGTTGTGGCGGTAGGTGACCATGTAGGAGCGCCAGCGCCGGTAGACGCCCGGCGTCTTGGTCCTCTCCAGCATGCGCTTCTTGACCGGCCCTTGACTAGGGTTCTCGTTACTCACGGGACTCAACCTCCCTGTGGGTCACGGGGCCGGTGCTCACAACACGCGGCCCCACTTGTTGGGACAGCCTCAGCATACCGTCGGCGGCGACCCTTACGGGCTGTTCGCTGCAGCAGCCTTGTACGTAGATTGCATGCGGCTATCTACGGATGCATCGCCCGGCAGCCAGGCGTATACCGCGTGCATGGCCCGACTTGGCAATCGGAGGGCTGCATTCTCCGAACAGCAAGGGCATGACGTGACAACTGACAGGGCGGCGGTTGTGCGTGCGCTGTACGCGCGGGCCCACCGCCTGGCCGGCGTCGATCGGCGGGCCCACCGCCGGTGTGCGGACTGCGCCGAGACGATCCTGGGGGGCCTCGCATGCAAGTACTGCGGGCCTCGCCTGGACGTGGCCGAGCCGACGCCCGTCCAGCGACGCGCCGCAGACTAGACAAGGCCTCGCCGTCATCGGTCCTCGACCTCGGCCTCCGGCCTCATCGGCCGGCCAAGCCCATGCCGCGCAGCGTCTCAGCCAGGTCCTCGGCATCTTGGCGGCGGCGAAGCTCCGCCAAGACTGCCCGTTGCGCCGTCACGCTGCCCTTCCGCGCGCTCTGTTCGAGCAGGTGGAACGTACTGTCAACAGTCAAGCGCTCGCCATCTTCGGTCGGCGGTGAATCGGCGCGCCGGCACGCGTCGTACGTGGCGGCGAACGCGGCTGCCTCGGGGTCCGCATCCGCCGCACGTCCGCGAGCGACCCAGTTCGCCACCGTCGTGGTCGAGATTCCGGCGGTCGCCGCCGCCTCAGTCACCGTCCGGCCGTCTCCGAGCAGGCTCAAGAGGCGCTGCCTAAAGTCGCATCGCAGCGGCGGCCCCTCCTTGTCCCAGTCGAGGACCGCCTGCTGATCGAGAAGCTGGCAGACAACAGCCATCGCCGTGCCGTTCATCCCCCAGCGCGGCTCCACGCCGTCGGCGCGCGCCTCTGCCCTCCGGCGCATGGTGAAGTCGTAGCCCACGAGCGGCGGATTCTAGGTCGCAGGGAGCCCCCGTTGAGAAGCCGCTCGCAGCTCGTGTTGCCCCATCCGTTGCCCCATCGGCGCCGCCGCGCCCGGCCGCAAAGCAGAAACCCCCGGATCAACGGGGGGTTTCTGAGAGCCGGAGAGCGGACTCGAACCGCTGACCCCCTGTTTACAAGACAGGCGCTCTACCAGCTGAGCTACTCCGGCGCGCGATCGGCGGCGAGGATGCTGCCAACTGTAACGGCGCGGTCGGGGACGGTGTATCTCGGGGTATGGACCGCCGGTGCAGCGAGCAGGAGCGCGCGAGCCTTTCGGCCTTTCGCGAGCGGAGCCTTTCGCGGGGCGTGAACCCATTTCTGTACTGGACGCTCAGGGCGATCCTCGTGCCGTTCTTCCTCATCTACTTCCGCATGCAGCGCATCGGCGCAGAGCACCTGCCGCGCCGGGGCCCGCTGCTGTTGGCCTCCAACCACCGCAGCTTCCTCGACCCCTTCGTGATCGGCACGCTCGTGCGCCGGCCCGTCTACTACATGGCCAAGCGCGAGCTGTTCCAGCGCCGCTTGGTGGCGTGGCTGCTCAACGGCCTCGGCGCATTCCCGGTCGATCGCGGCGCCGGCGACGAGGACGCGATGGACACCGCCCGCGCGATCCTCGCGCGGGGCGACTGCGTCGTGCTCTTCCCCGAGGGCACCCGCGTGCGCCCCGGCCCGCTCGGCGCGCCGCGGCGCGGGGTGGGGCGCCTGGCGCTCCAAACCGGCGCGCCGGTGGCGCCGATCGCGGTGATCGGCACCGAGGATGTCCGCAGGGGCTGGCGCATACGTCCGCGCAAGATCCGCATCCGCGTCGGTACCCCGCTTCTGTTCGGAACCGCAGAGCACTCCTCGCCCATGCGCGCCGCGTCGGTCACCGAGCGCGTATGGGCCTGCGTCGGCCTGCAGTGGGCCTGGCTCGGCGGCGTGGGAGCGCCGCGCGATGAGGTGGCACGCCCGCGCGGCACGCCCGCGCGCCGTAGGCGCGCCCATCAAGCAGTCCCCCGCACGTGAGGAGGTCCGTGCTGCCTGACCCGCACCCGGCCCGGGATTTCCGGTGGGCGGGGGAGGGACAGGCGGGGATAGGGTGTGCGATGAGTGACCGAGCAAGTCCCTCAGAAGTCAAAGACACAGCTCGACGCGGAGTTCTCCGAGCTCTACCGCGCCCATCTGCGCGACGTCTACAGCTACGCCTACTACCGCGTGGGAGACCACCACGATGCCGAGGACCTCACGGAGCAGACCTTCCTGCAGGCCTACCGCCACTTCGAGCGGGCCCAGCGCGAATCGAACGGGCGCCCGCTTCGCCCTTGGCTGATCCGGATCGCCCACAACCTGGCGGCCAACCTCTACCGCGACCGCTCGCGCAAGCCGTCCTCGCCGATAGACGAGACGACCCCGCTCGCGGCGCCGCACACCACCGAGCAGCTCGTGGAGGGACGCGACGAGCTCAGCCGGGTTCTGGACGGAGTGCGCCTGCTTCCGGACGACCGCCGCGAGGCGCTGATCATGCGCTTCGCGCTCGGCATGGACAACCGCGAGATCGCCCGGGCCCTGGGCCGCTCGGACGGCGCCACGAAGGTTCTCATCCACCGGGCGATCAGGCAGCTGCAGGGGCTCGTGGGCGACTCTGCCAAGCCGGACGCTCTCAAGCAGGACGGGCGAGCGGATCCCGAACGCCCGGACCCGGAGGACGAGGCCCGATGCTCCGCGGGGGTGAAGACATGAGTGAAGCCGCCAACTTCGAGGGGCTCCTGCGCGAAGCGCTCGCGCCGGTCGAGCCCCCCGAGGATCTCATCGTGCGGGTGGAGAGCATGCTCACCTCGATCACCGAGATGGCCGCCGATGAGCTCCAGGAGTGGGAGCTCTCGGCGATGCGCGATCCCCGCAACTGGGCCCGTCCGGCGGCGGCGATCGTGGCCGGCACCGCCGCGGGCGCTGCGCTCGTGCTGCTGCGCGCCCGCCGGCGCGCAAACAGCTCCCCGGGCGCACTCGGCGATGTGCGCTGGCCGCGCTCTGACCGATCGTCCGCTCAGCGCGCCATCCGCGATGCCGAGCGCGCGATCCGCGATCTCGGGCGCGAGACGCGCAAGCTCCTCGGCGACCGCTGAGCCGACGCGAGAGGCGGGTCGTGCGTATGATACTACGATGGTATGGCCAAGGTGATGGTCGTCGTTTCCCGACGAGCTGTTGCGGAGGGTCGATGCTGAGGCGCTCAGGCGTGCAACCACGCGCAGCGCCCTGCTCCGCGATGCGGTCAGCCGCGAGCTCTGCTCGACGCGATCGAGAGCTGGTGCGTCGTGCGATCGAGGAAGCGAGGACGCTCTTCGACGGCGCGGGGACGTTCGAGTCGGGCACGCTCATCCGCGCCGAGCGCGACGCGCTCGACGCTCGTGACACCCGCCGCACGCGTGCTCCGTGACGAGCGTCCTCTGTGACACGTCCGTCGTGGTCAAGTGGTTCCACGAGCGGGGCGAGGCAGAGGTCGTGCCGTCGCGAGCGATCCTCGACGCGCACGCGGCCGGGAAGCTGACGGCGGTCGTGCTCGACCTCACCGTCTATGAGCTTGGCAATGTGGCCGCGCGGCCACTCGGCCTGCCGGGAGATCGGGTCGCCGAAATCCTCGATCGTCTCGAGCTGATCTGCGACGAGGGCCTGCGCTCTCTCGCCCGCGGCCCGCCGGGGATGCCGCGGTGCTTGCGGTGGAACATCGACTCACCTTCTATGACGCGGCCTACTGGGCGGTCGCACGGGAGCGCGACATCACGCTCCTGACCGTGGATGCCGAGCTGCTGCGGGTCGGCGCAGGGCTCAAGCCCCAGGGCTTTCGTCGCCGCTCATGGCCTGCACGCCGGCCCCGGGGCAAACCCGCCGGAGTGACCGAACCGGCCCAGTAGGGTCCTGTTCGCAAATGGCCACCTGCTATCGGCACCCCTCGCGCGAGACCGGGGTCTCGTGCTCCTCCTGCGGGCGGCCGATCTGCCCCGACTGCATGACCACCACCCCGGTGGGGATGCGCTGTCCGGAGTGCTCCAAGCAGCGGACGAAGGTGAAGCGAATGCGCGACACCGCAACCGTGCCGCGCGTCACCTACGCCCTGATCGCGATCAACGTCGTCGTCTTCCTCGCCGAGCAGGGGCAGTTCACGCTCTTCGGCTCGACCATCCACGGCGCGCGTCATCGAAGAAGGCGTGCTCTACCGCGGGGGGATCGTCGAAGGCGCAGTACTGGCGGCTCATCTCGAGCGGCTTCCTGCACGAGAACCTCCTCCATGTCGGCTTCAACATGTACCTGCTCTACCTGCTCGGGATGATGCTCGAGCCCGCGATCGGCTCGTTGCGGTTCTTCGCCATCTATCTCGTCTCGCTGCTGGCCGGCTCCTTCGGCGCGCTGCTCGCCACGCCCGCACCCAGCCTCGGCGCCTCCGGCGCGGTCTTCGGGCTGATGGGGGCTGCGGTCGTCGAGCTGCGCGCGCGCCGCCTGAGCGTCATGGAGTCGGGTATCGGCGGGCTGATCGTGCATCAACCTGATCCTCAGCTTCAGCCTGGCCAACATCTCGGTCGGCGCCCATATCGGCGGCCTGATCGGCGGCACGCTGGCGGGGCTCGTGATCCGCACCGCGGACGCACGCCGGGTCCCGGCGCTCGGGCTGTCGGCTGTGGCCTCCTGTGCGCGCCTGCGTGTTCGGCGCGATCACGGTGGCCGGCGCTCCGGCACCGGCATCGCCTGAGCGTCGCTCGGGCGGGTCGCACTCGTGCGTCACACCCGCCACCTCGGGGCCGAGCCCCAGCGCGAACAGCAGCTCGGTGGCGTGGGGGACGAGGCTCACGATCCGCACGACATGACTGTACGCACACCGCTCCCGCGGTAACCTCGTGCTCTGAGATGGCACCGCTCACCGACGCGGAGATCGAGCAGCGCCTCGCAAAGACCGGCGAGTGGCGCAGAGGCGGGGACTCCTCGATCGTGCGCGAGCTGACGTTCGCCGACTTCGCCGGCGCGATCGCGTTCATCAACGGCGTCGCCGAGATCGCCGAGGCGGCCAACCACCACCCCGACATCCTCCTGCACGGCTGGAACAAGGTGCGCCTGACGCTCTCCACCCACTCCCAAGGCGGCCTCACCGACGCCGACTTCCAGCTGGCCGCGCGCGTCGATCAGCTGGCGTGAACGGCCTGAAGCTCATCCTCGCGGCCGTGCTGGTCGCGATCAACGCGTTCTTCGTGATAGCCGAGTACGCGCTCGTGCGCTCCCGCAGAGCGCGGTTGGAAGTGATGCGCGACGAGGGCGTTCGCGGCTCGGCGCTGGCGCTTGAGCAGCTTCAGAGCATCAACGAGTACATCTCGGCAGTGCAGATCGGTGTCACGATGACCTCGATCGGCATCGGCGCGCTGGCCGAGCCCGCGCTCGCCGACATCCTCAAGGGCGCCCTCGGCGGCCCGCTCAGCAACGGGGTCGCCCTCGCGCTCGCGGCGGCCCTCGCCTTCCTCATCATCGCCTCAACGCAGCTCGTCCTGGGCGAGATGGTCCCCAAGTTCTACGCGATCGATCGCGCCGAGACGGTGGCCCGGCGCGTCGCCCGTCCCCTGCAGGCGTTCAGCGTGCTCTTCCATCCGTTCATCGTCCTGCTCACCGCCGTCGCCGATCGGATCCTGCGGCTGCTCGGAGTCGATATGAGCCTCGAGCGGCGCGGCGGGTCCCCGGACGAGCTCAAGCGCCTGATCGCCGAGTCCTACGCCGGCGGGCACCTCGATCCCGGCGAGGCCGGGATGCTCACCGGCGTCTTTCACCTGCACGAGCAGGAGGCCCGCCAGGTGATGACCGCGATCCCCGCCGTCGTCACGATCGACATCTCCCAGGACGTCGAGACGGCGCTTCGGCTGTGCATCTCGAGCGGGCACACCCGGCTGGTGGTCACCGAAGGCGAAGACCGCGATCGCGTGCGGGGACTGGTGCACGCCTCGATGCTCGCCCGCCAGCTAATGCAGGAGGGACCGCACGCCTCGGTGGGCCCGATCGTCCACGACGCGCTGATCGTTCCCGAGACCAAGCCGCTCGACGACCTGCTCGCCGATCTCCAGCGCCAGCGCACGTCGATGGCGGTCGTCGTCGACGAGTACGGGCGGGTCGTCGGGATCGTGACGGTCGAGGACATCATCGAGGAGGTGGTCGGAGAGATCACCGATGAGACCGACCCCACGGCGGGTGAGGTGCGCAGGCTCGCCGACGGCGACTGGTTCGTGCGCGGGCACGTCCCCGTCACCGACCTGGCCGACTACGGGCTGGATCTGCCGGTGGACAGCGACGCATACAACTCGGTCGGAGGCTTCGTGTTCGCCGAGCTCGGGCGGCTGCCCCGGCGCGGGGACACGGTCAACGCCGACGGCTTCTCGATCCGGGTGGAGTCGGTGCGCGAGAACCGCGTCGAGGCGGTGCGCATCCGCGAGCGCCGCCCAGTCCCACCCCGCGAGAGACGCGAGACGCAGGAGCCTTAGAACTGCCCACCGTAAGGGGACTACACGCGGCCGGTTCGGCGCGCAGCGGTCGCCTCGAGCATTCGTTCACCGGTGCGCTCGATGGCGCGTTCGAACTCGCTCTCCCAGATGCCGGCGTGACGGTCGACAGTCTGCGTCTTCGCCCATCGGAGCGCCCGACGTGACTGCCGAGCACGGGTGCGGTTGCTGCGAACAAGCCCGTCGAGCGCCTCAAACCAGCCGTCGTCCTCGACCAGGCAACCGCCCTGCTTAGATCCGAGATCTCGATATGGCCCGACGGGAGACGCCAACCACGCAGCCCCTCCACCGCCGTACTCCTTCAGCTTGATCGTAGACCGTCCGCGATTGAACGCGTTGTCGGCCAGCGGGGCGATACCGATGTCGAAGCGAGACGTGACCTCGAGCAGCCTTGCCAGCGGGATCCCCTTTATGTGCTCGTACCTATCAGATTGGATGGGAAGTCGCAGGCCCACGGTTAGCACGCGCACGTGCGAATGTGCGGCGAGCAGGCGCGAGAGCGACTCGACGATGTTCACATGTGGCAGATCAGCCGCGTGCTCAAGCCCTGCGACCCACCCGACGACGATCCCGTCGTGGCCAGTGCGTTGCCCGAAGTGCGACATTCCCCGATCGAGGTAGTTGTCGATGACAACGACGTGCTGCGCACCGGCGGCCCGATATTTCTCGGCCAGCGGAGGACTGGGAGTCGTGACGAGATCAGCAAGCCGTGCCGCCGTGTCGTAGGCGGCAGAGAGCTGGCGGTTGATACGACGGCCATCGAGAGTTGACTTGCCGCCGACCATATCGCTTGCAGCGAAGTCGTCATCGTTGTCGAAGCTGATGGCGACGCCCCTTCGAGAAAGCTCCTCCAGGTCGGCGATGCGATCGTGACGACGAAAACAGTGCACGAGATCGCAGCCGAAGAGCTGTGTCATCGGTGTGTCCTCATATGGGTCATCAGATCGGACGATCTCGTGTCCGCGCTCGACAAGGGCATTCATAGGCAACTCAACCCGGTAGCCCGAGGCGGATTTGGAAGTGTCGAGGATGAAGCCCAAGCGCATGCGTCCCCCTGCCTGACCGCGATGGCAGATCATACATTGCGTCCCGCCCCAAGCGGCGAGACGCAGGGAGCCTCGCAGGAGCCTTAAGCACCTCCGGCCCGCGGGGGGAGCGGGCCGGAGGTTGTGCACTGGGAGGAGGCTGGTGTGCGTTGCGACCGTAGGTCGCGTATACAAGTATGGCAACCGCCATGAACGCCGGCTAAAAGTCCGCTCAGTCGAGATAAATGTTCAAAGGCCTTCCCTCGGGACGCCTTGGGACCTGGCAAACGCCTCGTCAGTAGACGTGGAACCCCCGCCCGCTCTTGCGTCCGAGCGCGTCTTCGGAGATCAGCTGGTCGAGGTGGGGGGGTATCGGCTGGCCGATCGTCTGCCCGATCGCCTTCGCGACGTCCAACCCGACGAGATCGAGCAGCGCGAGCGGTCCCATCGGGTGCCCCGCGCCGAGATGCATGCAGGTGTCCACGTCCGCCGGGTCCATCCTCGTCTCTTCCAGCAGGCGCACCGCGCTGAAGAGATAGGGGAAGAGCAGGCGGTTGACCACGAACCCGGGCACGTCGGGAACCTCCACCGGCGTCTTCTCGAAGGCCTCGCACACGGCGAGCGCCCGGCTGCGGGTCTCCGCGCTCGCCGTCTCCGGGAAGATCAGCTCGACGAGCTTCATCTTCGTCACGGGGTTGAACACGTGCAGGCCAAGGAACCGCTCCGGGTGCCCGCTCTCCTGCGCGATGCGCTCGATCGACAGCGATGAGGTGGTGCTCGCGAGGATCGCCGTAGGGTCGACGATCGCGCCCAGTTCGGTGAGCAGCCCGACCTTGACGTCGTGCTCCTCCACCACCGCCTCCACCACGAACGTGGCCTCGGCGAGGTCCTCGGGGTCGGTCACGACCTGCACGTGCTCGGGGTCGATTTCCGCGGCCAGGCGGGCCAGGGTGTTTTCGACGGTCGTCCGCGCACGGTCTGCGGAGGTTTCCGAGCGGGCGAGCAGCAGCACCGGGCCGTGGTGGGCCGCGGTGGCGGCCAGGCCGCAGGCGATCGCGCCGCTGCCGGCTATCGCGAGGTGCTCTTTCACGCGTACTCTCCTCTCTCTCGCGATTGACTGACCAGTCAATCTATGAAGTCTGACGCGATAGAGTAAGGGGTTATAGGAGCCGGGCATCGACCACAAGCGCCCCGATCGTTCGGGAGCGCCCCGGGTCCTCTCCATAAAACGCCGGGAAACACACCTGAGGAGGACTCCCCGAAATGAGGCAACAAGAGGGCCGCGAGGTCGTGATCGTCGAGGCGGTGCGCACACCGATCGGCCGTGGGCACATGGAAAAGGGCTACTACAAGGACACCCACCCCAACGCGCTGCTGGGCAAGTGCTACACCGAGGTCATCTCCCGCGCGGGGATCGACGCCGCGGAGGTCGAGGACGTGATCGCCGGCTGCGTCTCCCAGTTCGGCGAGCAGGGCCTGAACGTCGCCCGCAACGCCTGGCTGCAGGAGGGGCTGCCGATCGAGACGCCCGGCACAACCGTTGACAGACAATGTGGGTCGGCCCAGCAGGCGGTCAACTTCGCCGCGGGCCTGATCGCCGCCGGCGTCCACGACGCGATGATCGGCTCGGGCGTCGAGCACATGGGCCACCTTCCGTTCGCCGCCGTGATGCAGACCCAGCAGGAGTTCGGCGTCGCGTTCACCCCCGAGCTGATGGCCAAGCACAACATCGTCGGCCAGGGGCTCGGCGCCGAGATGATCGCCGATCAGTGGGAGATCCCCCGCTCGGAGCTCGACGAGCTGGCGGTGCGCTCGCACAGGCTCGCCCACCAGGCCACGGAGGAGGGCCGTTTCGAGAGGGAGATCGTGCCGATGTCGGTGAACGGCGACACGTTCGTCTCAGACCAGGGGATCCGTCCCGACACGAGCCTCGAGGCGCTGTCGCAGCTGAAGCCGGCGTTCAAGCCGGACGGCAAGATCACGGCCGGGAACGCCTCCCAGATCTCCGACGGCGCGGCGGCGGTGCTGCTGATGGCGGCCGAGAAGGCCTCCGCGCTGGGGCTCACCCCCCGCGCGCGGATCGTCGACCAGACGACCGTGGGCTGTGACCCGGTGAAAATGCTCGAGGGGCCGATTCCGGCGACGCGCAAGATCCTCGACCGCAACGGCATGAAGATCGACGACATCGACCTGATCGAGATCAACGAGGCGTTCGCCCCGGTGATCGCCGCCTGGCGGCGCGAGCACAACCCGGACATGGATCGCGTGAACGTCAACGGCGGCGCGATGGCGTTGGGGCACCCCCTCGGCTCCACCGGCGCCCGTCTGATCACAACGCTCCTGCACGAGCTCGAGCGCTCCGACAAGGAGATCGGCTTCGTCACGATGTGCTGCGGCGGCGGGCTTGGAACCGCGACGCTCATACAGCGGGTCTAGGGTCTAGCCGCTCGGTCCGCCCCCCGTCCAGCTCACCGCGACGGGGGGTAGGGCCAGCAGCGCCCCCCACGTGGCGGCGTCGGCGACCCCGCTTGGGGGAATGCCGTGGGCGGTCTGGAAAGCGCGCAGGTTGGCCGCGGTCTGGGAGCCGAAGGTGCCGGTGGTTTCCTGTTCGGGGATCGCGCTCGCCAGGTGCTCCTGCATCCACAGCACCTGATCGCCCTTGTTGCCACTGTGCAGTTCCGGGTAGGTGGTGTTGGGGGTGACGCTCGTGAGGGGCGCCAGCGGCGCCGCCAATGTCGTCCACAGGCTTGACGGGGTTTCCTGCCAGTCCCAGAAGGACACACCGGCGGCTCCGTAGTCGACCGCCTCCTCGCGGAAGCGCAGCAGGTCCGTGGAGGAGACGCCCCCATAGGTCTGTCCGAGGGGGACGATCGGGCGGCCATAGATGCGATTGGCGATGTAGGTGTTGGCGTAGATGGTGTCCACCGAGACGCCGATGTCCTTCCAGTACATCTGCGGCGCATTGAATTGCGCGCCGTTCGGCCCGAGGAACACCGAGTAGGGGAGCGAGGAGTGGTAGGAAACGTACGGGAAGGAAGCCAGTCCCACCGGGTAGGCGGGCCCCACCTTGGCACGCAGATCGGCGATGTAGGTCTGCGCGGCCGCATAGCGGCCTTCGTACTCGGCCTCGGCGTCGATCACCAGGCAGTCGGCGCCGTTGGCCGCCGCCCTGGCGCCGAGTTCGGCCTCGCCCGCCGGGTTGGAGCCGTACACATACTGCCACGCGCACGCCTTCAGGCCGTTCGCGTGCAGTTCTCCCACGAGCTGGGGGGAGAACTGGCTCCAGTAGTTGCTGGCGCCGTCGGAGCTCTTGATGAACAGGGTGCTCACCCCGGTCCCATGCGCCTGGGCGACGATCGACGCGACGCTCCCGCCATTGGATCTGCTCATGTACCAGATCCACATTCCCTGGCCGGCAAACGCGGTCCCGCTCGGCGCGCTCGCGCCCGGGGGAGGGAATGCGAGCGGCCTGCGCTTGGGCACGGGCGGGTGGAGAGCGTGGTGAACGACGGAGATCGGGCCATATGAGCTCGTGTAGCGTCCATGGCCGAGCAGCACCATGATGCGCCCGGAGTGCGCGCCGCTCGGCACCGTCGCGATCAGGCCCGACGCGCCCGCGTGCAGGTGCGAGGCGGGCGAGAAGCTGCTGATGCGAGCGCCCGTCGAACTGGGAAAGGCCACAATCATCCCAGCTTTCAAGCCGGGGCCGGTGAGCAACAGGGTTCCGCGCGTTGAGACCTCGTGCGGGTTGGCGCTGCATCGGGCGGCGGGCACGCAGCGGGCGTGGGTGATGCGAATCGTGTACACGTGCGCGCTGGGGGAGGGTTTCCTCGTGCTGGTCGCACCGCTGGCGTGTGTCGTGCTGGTCGCACCGCCGGCGTGTGTCGTGCCGGGCGCACCGCCGGCGGCCGGTGTGCCGCCGGAGCCGGACGCCGCGGCCGGCTCGGGATGGGCGGCAAACGCGCCCAGCAGCAACCCCACGACTGCTGCGGTGAGGAACCTCGATCGCTTGTGGGCGCCTGCGCTCGTCAAGAAGAGCCCTCCCAGGCCGGACGACCTTGTGCGCGGATCGGCGGCCATTGACCTTAGCCGCTATGCACCCGCAAACCGCTCGGCGGTACAGAAGTTGCGCTCTACGTCCGCCGGCCCGGGCGTTCTCAGCCCCAGCGAAACCCCTCCCCCGAAGGCGCGGGGGAGAGGGGGCTTCCCGGCAGATCCGCAGGTGGGACGGGCAGGTTGAAGCCGGTGGGCGCCACGTCGTTCGGAGCGTCGGCGTGGAAGAGCGATGCGAGGTACTGGATCTGCCCTCGCCCCACCCCCAACTCGAACTGGCCGCCCCCGTAGTTGCCGATGCCCTGCGCCGAGCAATAGTCGTAGGCGTCGAGCAGGCTGCGCAGCCCGCCCAGGCGCGAGGGCTTGATGTTGACCATGCGCGGCGGGTAGGGCAAGGCCTGGATGTCGGCGATCGAGTGGATCGGCGCGTCCCAGGAGAAGCGATCGCGGTGTGCGGCGAGCACGGCGTCGGTCTCCGTCGTGAGCGCGGGATCCTCTATCCAGGCGTTGGGGAACGCCTCGGCGACGCGTCGGTAGAGCGCGGCGTCGGCAGGCTGGTCGACGACCGTGCCGGAGTAGAAGCCCTTGAAGTCGACTGAGTCGACTGCCCCGGTGCTCTGGAGGGCGGCGATCAGAGGCTCGTCCCAGGAGCTCGTGGGGTCGAGCTTGAAGCGAAGCCCCGGGTGGAGGCCAAGGCGCTCGGTAACCGGATCCAGGGACGGGGGCTCGCCGAGGCGCAGCGAGACGACGAAGCGCACCGGCCGCGGCTCGCGTCCGAGGGCGGCGTACAACGTGGTGTGAGCCTGGCGCAGCGCGAGGTCCAGGGCCGCCGACTCGTACGCCCACGTCCGGTAGCGCTCTGAGACCTCCCGCTGCGGCGTCTGCGCAAACAGCGAGAGCTGCGCCAGATGCTCCGCGAAGGAGGCGAGCGTGAAGCGCCCGGCGAGCGGGAGAACCGGGCCGGCCGCCTGGAGGATGTCGTGGTCGACGGCGTCGTAGGTCACGTCCTCGCCGACGCCTTCCTTCCCTCTGCCCTGCAAGCGGATGAGGGTGCTCTTGCGCTCGAAGTCACTGGACACCGAAGCCACGAGGGGGTCCAGTGCGTAGTCGTCTATCTCCAGCGGCATCTCGGCGAGCAGGCCCCAGGTGCTCATGTTGAAGGCTCACCGCCCTCCCCTTCCAGGCGGCTCACCAACTCGTCGAGTCGCAGCTCCTCCAGCGCGCCGCCCACGGCGGTCAACTCGCGCGCGCACAGCTCTATCAGCGCCTTGCCCTCCCTCACCAGCTCGAGCGTCTCGTTGAGAGTGGCCTCGCCGGAGTCAAGACGGCGGATGATCTCCTCGACGCGGGCCGCGGCGGCCTCGTATGTCTGCGGTTCCTCGGCGCTCGTTGGATCGCGGCTCATGGGTGGAGGATCTTCGCGGGTACCGTGCCGTCGGCGAACCGCAGCCTCACCTCATCCGCCGCACGAGCCCGCGTCGCCGTGAGGAGCGGCTCGTCATCTGATGACTGGACGAGGACGTAACCGCGCTCGAGCGTGCGCTGGGGATCGTGGCCGCCCAACGCCAGCGCGAGTCGTTCGAGCTCGCGCGGCGCTCGCCGGCGGCAGTCGAGCAGCGATGAGTGGGCCTTGCGCTGGAGCACGAGCGCCCGCTGCCGGGTCAGGTGGCGCTCGGAGCGCATCCGCCGGCGCCCGGCTGCGCGGATCTCGCGCAGGTGCTGGTGAAGGCGGGTGCGCTGGCGATCAAGGTGCGCGGCGGGCGCTCGCGAGAGCGTCGCCAGCAGGCGGGCGCGCGAGAGGACCGCGAGGCGACCGTGATCGTGCAGCCGCGCGGCAGCTGCCGCCTGCTCGACCCTGGCGCGCACGCAGTCCACGCCCACAGCGGCCTCCGCGGCGTGGGTCGGCGTGGAGGAGCTCACGGCGGCGACGTCGTCGAGCAGGGTGCGGTCGGTGTGGTGGCCGACCGAGGCGATCACCGGCACGCCCAACAGGGCGACCGTGCGGCAGAGGGCCTCATCGCAGAAGCACAGCAGGTCGGCGAGCGAGCCGCCTCCGCGGGCCACGATCACCACCTCCACCTTCCCCACGGAACTGAGATCCGAGAGCGCGCGAACGATCGCAGGCGCGGCGTGGCGGTCCTGCACGGGGACGAACCCCCACACCAGCCGTCCGGCCCAGCCGCGGCGAGCGAGCGCGGCGAGGATGTCGTCGCGCACCTTGCCGCCCTCCCCGGTGATCACGCCGATGTTGAGAGGAAGCAGTGGCCTGTCAAGACGCTTCTGGAGCTCGAGCAGTCCCTCGGCGTCGAGCTGCTTGCGCAGGCGGTCGATACGGGCCAGCAGGTCTCCCTCGCCCGCAACCCGCAGGTCGGCGACGGTGAAGGAGAAGCCGGGTGAGGACGTCGCGCTCCCCGGGTAGTAGTCGCATCCGCCAGCCACCACGATCTGCATACCCTCAGCGGGCGGCCCTCCCGCGCGGGCGATCATCCCCTCCCAGTCTCCGAGCCATGCGGCGCAGGGGATCGCCCCGGTGGAGTCGCGCAGCTCGAAGTACACGCGCGCCCGCGAGGGGCGCAGGTTCACCAGCTCGCCCACGAGCTGGACGCGGGCCAGAGAGCGGAGCTTGGAGCGCAGGGCGCCCGCGTACTCCCCGACCGGGAAAGGTCCGGGGAGTGCGCTGTCCGGGATGCCCGCGCGGGCGGGCGGAACGGAGAGGGGAGACGTGGACACCGAGCCCAGCATAGGCGCTAGGATCGACGGCGATGCGGCGCAGCGAACCTCGGCCGGACGCCTAAAGTCGTGGCCAATCGCAACAGGGGCCGCCGCGGACGCCCGCGCAAGCGGCGCCGCGCGTCGCCGAGTGCGTCGCCGAGTGCGTCGCAGGCGGCCTCGGCGGGGCCGAGAACGGCCGGTGCAGAGCAGGAGCGCGGGGCTTCCCGCCCCCGCCGGGCGGGGCAGCGCTCCGGGCGTGGGCTCACGGGCACGTTGGCGCTCGGCGAGCGTCCGCAGGCGCCTTGGCACCCGCTGCCGCTGTCCGAGCTCCTGATCCTGGTGGGGGCGATCGGCGGCGTCGTGGCTTTTCTCAGGGGGTTCTCTGCCAACGGCGCGCTGCTGATCGCGGCGATCGCTGCGATCGCGATCGGCACGGTTGACGTGACGCTGCGCGAGCACCTGAGCGGCTACCGCTCGCACACGCTGCTGCTCGTGTTGCTTCCGATCGTCGCCTTCCACTCGGCGGTCGTGCTCGTCGGCTCGGCCTTCACGCGGCTGCCGCGTGTCGTGAACGTCGCGCTGCTTCCGCTCGACCTCCTGCTGGGCACGATTCTGTTCAAATTGCTGCGCGCACGCTTCCTCGACGCACGCCGTCAGCGGACGTTCGCAGCGGGGCGATGAGGGCTCGTGGCCTCACAATCCGTCTCACACAGGTTCTGAGGCGCCCTCGGGGCGGTGCGCCTCCAGCGAAGGCAGCGGGCGCTCGCCTGGGTCGCCCGCCATGCCGCGGGTCTCGCCGCTGAAGCCGAGGCGTTCCAGGCGCGCGATCTCGCGTTCGCCTTCCACGCGCGCGGGATGATCGCCCGGCAGTCCGGAGATCAGGTTCGCGATGCGGTTGCGAAGCTGAAGCGCGAAGTGGGGGGTGGAGGCGCCCATCAGCCGGCGCACGTCCTCCACGGTCACCTCACTCGCGCTCTCCTTGCGAAGCAGGCGCTCGGGATCCTCGGCTTGGCTCAATTTCGTCGCGTTGGAGCTCGGTTATCCGGTGGACGTGGAGGGCGGAGGTTCGGCGGATTTGGAGGGCGGCGCTTCAGTGGATGTGGAGGGCGGCGATTCGGTGGCCGAGGGGGGAGGTTCTTCTTCAGATGTGACGCGACGGGGAGAGATCTCGAGCATGGAATCGATTTCGGCCTGGGTGAGCGCGGAGATCGCCTGTTCGCCGCCGATCAGCCAGCCGTGATTGTACGCGCCGTGGACGGGCTGGAACTGAGGCGAGCTGCCGTAGGCGGGCTGGATGTCGCTCAGGTAGCCGGCCAGCGCGGGCGGCACGGCGTAGGGGCTTTCGAGCAGCAGGAGCGGTCCGTACTCGCCTGTGGCCGAGAGCAGGGCGGCGGCTGGGGCGTCGAACGGGCGCCCGGCGTTCGCGAACACCAGGCCGTGGCCGGGTTGTTTGACCCCCCAACCGAATTCGCCGTCGGTGAAGCGAGCCACGGCGTTCGCGTTCTCCACGGGAGTGGGATGACGCTGAGCTGCGGCGGGCGCCGAGGAGTCGACGATGGGCGTGACCTGGCCGAAGCGCGCGAGCGCCGCCAGCGCGCTGCGGCCAACGGTCGCAGGGTCGATGACGTAGATGGCGGGTCGGTGCAGGCTCCTCAGCGCGACGGCGGTCGCCGCGGGGACCGTACCGGCCTGCACGAACAGGATCGGGGCGCCGCTCTCGGCGGAGAGGCCCGCCGCCGGCATCTGCAGCGCTAAAGGAGCTTCGGCGGCGAGGACGATCACCTGCCGGGGCGTGCCGCCGCGGGCAAGGACGAGCAGGTGCTCAACGGCGGCGGCCACGGCCGCGGGCCCCCCCGCCGAGGGCACGGTGCGCGCTCGAAGCCCGTCGGGGACGGGGGCGGAGCCGATCCGGATCACCTGGGCGCCACCCAGGGACGCCGCGCCAACCGGGCGCATTGCCCGCAGCGCATGGAGGCTCACGTCGGGGAGGGTGCCGTCCTGTCCGTAGAGCAGCGGTGCGCCGAGCGGCCTGCTCGCCAGGGCCGAGGCCACGAGCGAGGCTGCCCAATCGTTCCCGTCGACGAGCACGACCGCCCGCGGTCGGGTGGCCGGCGTCAGGCCGGGGTACACCGCGAGGGCTACCGCGGCGGCGTCGCTCACCGCGTTGGCGCCGCCCAGCCGAGTCGTGTTCTTCGTCGCCACACCCACCGCGCCCTGGGCGCTTATCGGGGGAATCGCTGCCGAGGGCTCGCGTGTTGAGAGCGACGCTGGGCCGGACTTGCCGCAACCGGCGAGAGCGGGGGCGAGCGCCACGAGCACGAACACCGCCGCGGGCAGCCGAAACGGGGGGACGGCGCGCATCGGTTGGGACACTAGCGGGCGCGTCAGAGGGGAGCCGCCTGGAACCTGCGCTGGCGCCGCTGGGGCCGCGTGCCGGCAGCCGCGCACGGCGGATCGCTCACAATTCCCCGGAATTTGCAGGCAGAACGTGCGAAACACGGTGCACGTCGTGCAAGCGTCCTTGCACTCTGCTAGCGTGCCGCCCAGAACGCCGAGTCTCTGACCAGATGTCAGAGAACGGGGGACCCGATTTGTTGGGGCGAATCCCACGGTGACACCGTGTGAAGCGCAGGCTCTTTCAGCGCTAGCCCGTCAGCTAACCCCGCAGGCCGACGAAAGAGGTTGTTGCTTTGCGGGTGCGAACCCTAGGTGCGTTTCTCAGTTGCTTGGCGATCCTGGCCATCGGGGCGACGCCCGCCTCGGCCTTCTCGACCGGCGGCGTCGCCGCCGGTGGCTCCGCTGCGCACAGCGTCTCGACCGCGAAGGGCCCCAAGGCT
This sequence comes from uncultured Solirubrobacteraceae bacterium, assembly GCA_963709885.1. GTDB lineage: Bacteria > Actinomycetota > Thermoleophilia > Solirubrobacterales > Solirubrobacteraceae > Palsa-744. The sequence continues at coordinate 1,110,976 of CAVPXY010000004.1, forward strand.
CCGCCGGTGCCGCCTCACGCGGCGCCGGTCACGGCTCGCACTCCGAACATCGCCTACAAGGGCCCGGTCTATGAAAAGACCGTCACCGGCGAAATCGTGCCCTACCAGCCGCCGGCCATCGCCGGTGTTGCGAGCAGCGCCACGGGCGCAAGCGCCATCGGCACCGGCGCCACCGGCGGAAGCGCCGTCGGCACCGCCGTCGGCACCGCCGCCGGCGTAAAGCCGCAGCTCTTGGTTCCGGGCGCGACGGCGCGCTACGTGAATGGGCTCGCAGCGGCCCCGATGTCGGCGCCCGCCGCGGTGCAGGAGATCATCTGGGCCGGCGATGAGATCGTCGGACTGCCCTACATCTACGGAGGCGGCCACGCATCGTTCGAATCCCCCGGTTACGACTGCTCGGGCACCGTTTCCTTCGCGCTCCACGGCGCCAATCTGCTCGCCACGCCCGAGGACTCCTCGGAATTGATGGCGTGGGGCTCGCGGGGGGTGGGGCGATGGGTGACGATCTTCTCCAACGCCGGTCACGCCTACGCGACCGTGGCGGGGATGCGCCTGGACACCAGCGCGGCCGACGACCCCTCCAACCAGCAGGGGCCGCGCTGGCGCCCGCTGCGTCCGGCCAACGCGGGCTTCGCGGTCGTCCACCCTCTCGGTCTGTGAGGCTCCGGCTCCGCTTCGGCTACGCTTGAGTCTGCTGGCCGATCTCCGATCGGTGCCCCCGAAGAAAAGCAATAGGAGGATCAGATGGCCGGCCTCACCGGGCGAATGTCAACCGTCGTGAAGGCGAAGGTCTCGAAGCTGCTCGACCGGGCAGAAGACCCAGCCGAGACGCTCGACTACAGCTACCAGAAGCAGGTGGAACAGCTTCAGAACGTCAAGAAGGGCATCGCCGATGTGGTGACGGCCAAGAAGCGCCTGCAGATGCAGGAGTCCTCGCTCCAGCAGAGCGTGGTCAAGCTCGACACACAGGCTCGTCAGGCCGTGGCCGCCGGTCAGGAGGACCTGGCGAGAGCCGCGCTTGAACGCAAGAACGTCGCCCAGACCGAGCTCCAGTCCCTCGACGGGCAGGTCGCAGAACTCGAAGAGCAGCAGCAGAAGCTCACCGATTCCGAGCAGAAGCTGCGCGCCAAGATCGAGGCGTTCCGCACCAAGAAGGAGGTCATCAAGGCGCAGTACTCGGCCGCGGAGGCCCAGGTGCGAATCTCCGAGGCGGCCACCGGGGTGGGCGAGCAGATGGCCGACGTCGGGCTCGCCATGCAACGGGCTGTGGACAAGACCGAAAACATGAAAGCGCGTGCGGACGCCGTGTCCGAGCTGGAAGCCGCTGGGACCTTCGATGACATCACCGCGCTGGGGCCGGGTGAAGACGACATCGATCGCCAGCTCAAGCAGCTCTCCGATCAGCCGCAGGTCGATGACGAGCTGGCCAAGCTGAAGACCGAAGTCGGCGCGGGAGGCCCGACCGCCCCCTCCCCCCAGATTCCCGCGCAAGCTCAGGCTCCCGGCCCCGGTGCGGGCGGGTCTTCGCCCGAGGGTGCCAAGCAGGCGCCGGGGCAGGACGGTCAGACATGATCGTGCGCATCTCCGGCGAGGATCAATATGAGCTCCCGGACAGCGATTCCGAGCAGTTGAACGAGCTGGAGAAAGCGGTCGCCTCCGTCGTAGACGGCGGTCGAGAGGACGGCTTCGCCGAGGCATACCGGACGCTGCTGGACTACGTGCGCACCCACGGAAAGCGCATCGGCGATGAGGAGCTGAAGGTCTCCGAAGTGATCCTCCCCCCTGCCGATCTCACGTTCGAGGAGGCAGGCCGGGAGTTCACCGGAGAGGGTCTCATCCCCGACTGAGAACCCGTCTCAGAAACGGGTTCCAGGGGCTTTGGGCTCGCGCGTGGCCCACGACGCCCGTTGGAAGGAGATACGCACGCCCCCGGCAGGAGGAGGGGGGGTAGCCGGGGGCGCGGCCCATTCAATCCTTTGGCTGGGCAGCCAGTTTAGAGGAGCTTCCACCGTTTTCATAGGGTCGTTTCCCAATTCTTGCGCACGTTGCAGCGGAAGCGACCGGGCCCGTTGGCCAACCGCTCAAATCGGGATGCCCCAGAGCGGGAACCAGCGCTCGAGCTCCGGCTCCATCGGGAGTTCTGAGGCCATCTGCGCCTTGATCTGCAGCTCCCGCTCGGTCGAGCGCTGATCGGCACCGCCCGCCGGGTCGGGCACGAACGGATACCAGAAGCCGCGCTTGTAGTTGTAGATGAAGTAGATCCGGCGATCTTCGACCGGCTGAGCCGGCACCCCGGCCGCCGTACCCGCATCGGCGAAGGCGAACACGGCACACAACAGTCGCTCGCCGTGGCCGGCCTCCTCGATCGAGGAGGACACCGCGTTGATGCCCACCGCGAGGTCTTCCACGCTGGGAGCCCCGGCGGGGTTGCGCAGGATCATCCAGCGGTAGCCGTAGCTGTCGTCCTGCGTGGACACCGTCGTGCCGGAGTCCCCGCCGGTGGCGGTCACGACCTCTTCCATGTCCCGCAGCGTGGCTTCGAACTCGCTCGTGGCGAGCGCCTGGAAGACGATCGCGGCGGTTCCGACGGGTTCGATCTGGTGCTCGGAGGAGAGCGTCACGTAGGCCGTGGAGATCGCGAACAGGCGGTCGGGCGCCGGTCCCTTGACCTCGTGGCGACCGGTGAGGACGTCGCGCAGGCCCACGGTCAGGCGGCGCTCTGCAGCTGGGACTCCAACCGCTCAAGCGCGGCCAGGCGCTGCTCCAGCGGCGGGTGGTCGGCGAAGATGTTCATCAACGACTTCTTGGCCCGGGCGGGGATGATGAAGAACGCGCTCATTCCTTCCGCCGCGCGCAGGTCCTGGCTCGGTGCCCGTTCGATCGTGCCGCTGATCTTCAAGAGCGCCGAGGCCAGCGCGCTGGGACGTCCCGTCAAGACCGCCCCGCCGCGGTCGGCCGCGAACTCGCGGTAGCGAGAAAGCGCACGCAGAAGCAGGAACGAGATCGCGTACACGAGCATCGAGGCGATCACGACGATGAAGATGTCCTGCTCCTCTTCGCTGTCGCCGCCTCCGCCGAAGAAGAACGCGAACTGGAGGATCAGCGAGGCGAGCGTCGCGAAGAAGCTCGCCAGCGTCATCACCATCACGTCGCGGTTGATGACGTGTGTGAGCTCGTGTGCCATCACCCCTTCAAGCTCGGCGGGAGAGAGCAGTTCAAGGATGCCCCGCGTCGCGCAGACGGTGGTCGACTTCCGCGAGCGGCCCATCGCGAAGGCGTTCGGCATCGAGGTCTCCATCACGCACACCCTGGGCTTGGGCAGGTCCGCCTGCACGCACAGCCGCTCGACTATCCCGTGCAGCTCGGGCTCCTGGGCCGGAGATACCTCCTTGACCCCCAGCGTCGCCATCGCGATCTTGTCCGAGGCGAACAGCTGCACGAGCAGCAGCACCACCGCCACCACCACGATCAGGCCGGCGCCGGCGCCGACGGCGAACAGCACCCCGACGAACACCACATACACGAGCCCGAGCAGGAACATCGTGAGGAGCATCCGCGCCTGCAGGCCGGTGTCCCTGCCGAAGCTTGGGTGTCGGGTAGCCATCGAGACTGATTGTCGCAGACCGAGCGGGACCTCCGTTACAGTCCGGCGGGGACGATGACGCTCGCAGCGGGGACGCAATGAAGCCCGAAATCGAAATCCTGGGCATCTCGATCAAGACCTTTGGCGTGATGTTCGCGCTGGGGTTCCTCGCGTGCGGGGCGGTGGTGGCGCGCAGGTTGCGCGAGCTGGGAAAGCCGGCCGACTGGGCATATGAGATCGTGTTCGCGGCACTCCTCGGCGGCGTCGTGGGCGCGCGGGCGTACTATGTTCTCGAAAAGCTCGGCCAGGCCAAGCACAGCCTGGCTTCGACCATCTTTTCGGGGTCCGGCCTGGTGTGGTACGGCGGGGCGATCGGCGGTGCGGTCGGCGTGGTCCTGTGGATGCGCTGGCGCCACGCGCTCGAACTGAGGATGTTCGACATGTGCGCGACCGCGCTTGCGCTCGGCTATGCGATCGGGCGCATCGGCTGCCAGGTCTCCGGCGACGGCGACTACGGCATCCGGTCGAGCCTGCCGTGGGCGATGGGCTATCCGCACGGGACGGTCCCGACGCCCCCTGGAGTGAAGGTGCAGCCGACGCCCATCTACGAGACGGTCAGCATGTGCTTGCTCGCCTACGTGCTGTGGCACCTGCGTGATCGCGTGCGCCCGGGAGTGATCTTCGCGCTCTACCTGCTGCTGAGCGGGCTGGAGCGGTTTCTGGTCGAGTTCATCCGCCGCAACAGCGAGGTGTTCGCTGGGCTGACCGCGCCCCAGCTCGAGAGCGCGGCGCTGATCGTGATCGGGTCGGTGTGGCTGGCCGTGCTCGCGCGCCGGGGGGGCGTGGCCTCGCTCCGTCCGACGATGGCCTGAGGACCTGCTCTTCCAAGCAGGCGGTGACTCTCACCGTCCGACGGCGTCTGGAGCCGGCAAGCGATAATCACCGGCGATGGCCACCGGTACGAGTCTCTCGGACGTATTCCCCCTCGGCAGCCGCCTGAACGAGCGCGGCCGGTTGGAGGTGGGCGGTTGCGACACGATCGAGCTGGCCCGGGAGTTCGGTACCCCGGCCTACGTCGTGGCCGAGGACGATCTGCGTTCGCGGGCCCGTGCATTCATGCAGGCCGGGCGCGACTCGGGCCACGAGGACTTCCACGTCGTCTTCGCCTCGAAGGCCTTTCCCTGTACGGCCGTCCTGCAGGTGTTCGCACAGGAGGGGCTGTGGTGCGACGTGGCCTCGGGAGGCGAGCTTCACCTGGCCCTCCAGGCGGGCTTTCGGCCGAAACGGCTCGTGCTCCACGGCAACGCCAAGTCCGAGACCGAGCTCGGTATGGCGCTCGGCCTCGGAGTGGGGCTGGTCGTGGTGGACAACTTCGACGAGATCGACCGGCTCGAGGGGCTGCTCGCCGAGCGTCGCGGCGTGGTTCAGCGGGTGCTCGTGCGAGTGACCCCGGACGTGCGGGGAGACACGCACGAGAAGATCTCAACCGGCCAGGCCGATTCGAAGTTCGGCTTCTCCATGGCCCAGGCGGAGGAGGCGATCGCGCGCGTGGAGGGGGTTGACGGGCTGAGGCTCGAGGGGGTGCACGCCCATATCGGCTCCCAGCTGCTCGGGTTGGAGCCGTTTCTGAACCAGGTAGCCGAGGTGGCCAAGCTCGGTGACTTCCCCGTGTTTGACCTGGGAGGAGGCCTCGGGGTTCGCTACACCGAGGTTCAGCCTCCGGCACCCACGATCGAGGAGTATGTCGGCGCGATCGTCAGAGCGGCGCACGCTCACGGCATCGGCGCCGAGAGGCGCCTGCTGATCGAGCCTGGGAGGGCGCTGAGCGCGAACGCGGGCGTGACGCTCTACACGGTGGAGAGCGTCAAGCAGAACGTCTCGCGCTGGGTCGCGGTCGACGGCGGGATGTCTGACAACCTGCGACCGATGCTCTACGGGGCCGTGTATGAAGCGCACGTGGCGGACCGTTTCGGCGGTCAGGCCAAGTGCGTGCTGGCCGGCAAGCACTGCGAGTCCGGTGACGTGATCGTGCGCGACGCGCTGCTTTCAGACCCCAAGCCGGGCGACGTGATCGTGACGCCGGCGACGGGGGCGTACGGGTATGCGATGGCAAACAGCTACAACGGCGTTCCCAGGGCGCCGGTGATCTTCTGCTCTGAGGGTGACGCGCGCGTGGTGGTCAGGCGCGAGAGCTTCGACGACCTGATCGCGCGCGATGTCTTCAGAGAGGAAATCGCGCGCGATGCCTCCTGACTGGATGGCGTCCTCTGCCGACTTCAAGGTCGGTCTGCTGGGGCACGGCACGGTCGGCTCGGCCTTCTCGGCCCTGCTCGAGGAGCGGGCCGGGGAGATCGCGCGCTTCAACGGCCGCAGACCGGTGATCTGCGGGGTGCTGACGCGTGAGCGAGGAAGCTTTGAGGAGATCCTGTCCGAAGCCGACCTGCTCGTCGAGTTGATCGGCGGGATCGAGCCCGCCCGTGAATACCTGCTCACCGCGATGCGCGCGGGCAAGGACGTGGTCAGCGCCAACAAGCAGCTGCTCTCCCAGCACGGCGAGGAGCTGTTCGAGACGGCCCGGGAGTACGGCGTGAGGCTGCGCTTTGAGGCGGCGGTGGCGGGGGCGGTGCCGGTCGTGCGCGTGCTCGAGGAGTCGCTGGCCGCTACGCCGATCGAGCGCATTCACGGGATCGTCAACGGCACGACCAACTTCATCCTCACCGAGATGGCCCGCGGCGCGAGTTACGCTGAGGCGCTTTCAGAGGCCCAGCGCTCAGGCTACGCCGAGGCGGACCCCTCAGACGACGTGAGCGGCCGCGATGCGGCGGCGAAGATGGCGATCCTCGCGCGGCTTGCGTTCGGTACCCCTGTGCATCTGAACGACGTGCGCTACGAGGGGATCGAGCACCTGCACGCCGATGACCTGGAATACGCACGCGAGCTCGGTCTGGGCCTCAAGCTGATCGGCACAGCCGAGCGCCGCGACGGAGGCCTGTCCGTGCACGTTCATCCCACGTTCCTGTACTCCGGGCACCCTCTCTCATCGGTGTCAGGCTCGTTCAACGCGGTGACGGTCGAGTCCGGGACGATCACGGAGATCACGATGTCCGGACCCGGCGCGGGCGGCCGACAGACCGCGAGCGCGGTGCTGGGGGACGTCGTGAGCGTGATGACCGGTGGCGCCCGGCCACCTGCGCCGCCGCTGCCGCTGCGCCTGATCGAGGACGTCGAGAGTGCCTTCTACCTGCACCTGGACGTGGTCGATCGCCCGGGGGTGCTGGCCCGTGTGATGCAGGCGCTCGGAGAGCAGGACGTGTCGATCAGGTCCGTCGTGCAGCGGGGTCTGGGAGAGACCGCGCGCCTGGTGATGGTCACGCACCCGGTGCTCGAGTCCAGTCTGCGCAAGGCCGTGGAGCAGGTCGGCCGGTTCGACTTCGTGCGCTCGGCCCCCCGCATGATTCTCGTGATCGAAGAGGAGTTCTCATGAGTGAGTCGCGCGATGAGTGGGTCGCGCGATGAGTGAGCCGCGGAGCCGCGCGATGAGTGAGCCGCGCCGCCAGTTGCCGGTCGTCGAGGGGGCTGCGTTCTCCGGGGTTGACGTGCCCCTCATCGAGCGCTACCACGAACGCCTCCCGTTCGAGCTCGGTGACCCGCTCGTGAGCCTGCAGGAGGGCTCGACCCCGCTGCTGCGCGCACCGGTGCTGTCGGAGATGGTCGGAGCCACGGTGCGCCTGAAGCTCGAGGGCGCGAACCCGACCGGCTCATTCAAGGACCGGGGGATGACATGCGCGGTCTCGGCCGCCGTGCGCGAAGGTGCCAAGGCCGTGATCTGCGCCTCGACCGGCAACACCGCCGCCAGCGCGGCGGCCTATGCGGCTCGCGCCGGCATCACCTGTGCAGTGATCGTGCCCGACGGGAAGATCGCGCAGGGCAAGCTCGCACAGACGCTGGTTCATGGAGCGCGCGTGATCGCGCTGAAAGGGAACTTCGACCAGGCCCTCACGCTGGTGCGGGAGCTGACCGACACGCACCCCATCGTGCTCGTCAACTCGGTCAACGAATTCCGGATCGAAGGTCAGAAGACCGCTGCCTTCGAGATCCACGAAGGGTTGGAAGGGGGCCTTGAAGCGCTGTTCATCCCAGTCGGCAACGCCGGCAACATCACCTCCTACTGGCGCGGCTTCAAGGAGATCGGCGCGGCGCCGAAGCTGTTCGGCTTCCAGGCGCTCGGCGCGGCGCCGCTGGTGGAGGGCCGAGTGATCGAGCACCCGGAAACGGTCGCCAGCGCGATCAGGATCGGCAACCCGGTCCGCTGGGAGGACGCGATGGCGGCGGCGACCGAGTCGCGCGGCTCGATCCGGGCGGTCAGCGACGAGGAGATACTCGCGGCCTTTCGCCTGCTCGCCTCCAAGGAAGGCATGTTCTGCGAGCCTGCCTCGGCGGCGTCGGTCGCTGGGCTACTGAAGTATGGCGCGGATGGCGCGGAGTCGATCGCCTGCGTGCTGACCGGTCGGGGCCTGAAGGATCCCGAGACTGCGCTCGCGAACAACGACGGCAGGATCATTCCCTGTCTTCCGGAGACTGCGCAGATCGAGGAAGCGGTGCTGGGTGATCCGTAGGCGCGTCGTGCGCGTGCCTGCGTCCTCGGCGAACCTGGGGCCCGGGTTCGACTGCATGGCGGCCGCGCTGGCCCTGCACCTGGAGCTCGAGGTGTCCGAGACGGGAGAGTTCGCCGTGGAGTCCGATCTGCCGGTGGCCAAGGGCCGCGAGAACCTGTGCGTGCGGGGGTTCGAGCGGCTGCATTCCGCCGACGGCTTCAGCTTCCGGATCCGCTCGGAGATCCCGCTGGTGGGCGGGCTGGGATCGAGCGCCGCGGCGATCGTCGCGGGCCTGATGGCAGCCGACCACCTGTTCGAGCTCGACGCCGAGGTGCTGGCCCTCGCCGGCGAGGTGGAGGGCCACCCGGACAACGTCGCGGCCGCGCTGCTGGGCGGGTTCGTCGTGTGCGCCGACGGGCAGGCGACCCGGTTTGATCCCCCCACGGGCTTGGAGGCGCTGGCGGTGGTGCCGGAGGAGCCCGTGCGCACGCGCGTGGCACGCGCAGCCCTGCCGGCACAGGTGCCGCTCGCAGATGCCGTGTTCAACGTCGCGCACGGAGCGCTGTTGACGCTGGGCCTGCTCGGGGGCGACTGGGACCTGCTCGCGCGCGGTCTGCACGATCGCCTGCACGAGCAGCGGCGCGCGGAGCTGTTTCCGCGCTCCTACGAGCTCGCGTCGCGCGCGCGCGCGATGGGAGCGCTCGGGGCGACGATCTCCGGGGCGGGTCCGACGGTGCTCGTGTGGTGCTTCTACGAGCAGACCGGCGCCGTCGCGGAGGCGCTGGCGCCAGAGGTGGAAGGCTGGGCGACGGTGCTGAGGGTCCCCTTCGAGTCCCAGGGGGCCTACGTGGGAGAGCTCTGAGGCAGCCGCTCGCGGGCGTCCTGGAAGCCTCCCAGCCGTCGCGAGCACTTCGTCGGCGAGGGCGATGTAGTCCGTGCCCAGGTCGGGCCGGTGGTCGAGGATCGACGTCGCCCGCTCGGCCGATTCGGCATAGGCGATCGAGGCGCGAACGACGGTGCCGAACATCTGCTCGCCGAAGCGCTCCTCCAGCGAGGCCAGCGCCTCGCGCGAGTGGACGGTGCGCATGTCGGCCAAGTTGAGCAGCACGCCCAGCAGCGAGAGGTCAGGGTTGAGGCTGTCCCGCGCGAGCTCGACCACCTCCATCGCCTGCTCGACCCCCTGCAACGCGAAGTACTGGGCCTCGGCGGTGATGAGCGCCCGATCGGCGGCCACGAGCGCGTTGACGGTGAGCAGGCCGAGCGAGGGAGGGCAGTCGATCAGGATGAGCTCGTAGTCGTCGGGGGTCTTTGCGAGCGCGCGCCTGAGGGTGAGCTCCCGGCCCATCTTGCCGCCCAGCATCAGCTCGGTCTCGGCGAGGCTCAGGTTGGCGGGGATCATCTCCGAGTGGATCGCGGCGGCGGTGCGAGCGCGTCCGGAGAGCACGTCGGCGATCGTGGGCTGGACGTCGGTGGGGAGGTCGAAGTAGTCAGATAGATTGCCCTGTGGGTCGAGATCGACCGCCAGCGTGCGCACGCCGCTGCGGCGAAAGACGTCGGCGAGCGTGCGAACGGCGGTTGTCTTGCCCGTGCCTCCCTTCTGCGAGAGCACGGCGATGGTGTGAGCCATGCAGGCGATACTACGCGGCGCACCCGCCGGGGCGCGGAGAGCCGTTCAACCGGTGTCGCGCAGCGAGGCCTGCTCGGTGCTCCCGGGGGCTGTGTCGGGGTGGGGCGCCACGTCTCAGGAAGCTCAGGCGGTAGCGGCCGACGATGATCTCGTCGCCGTCCCGCAGCACCTTTCCCTCGACCCGCGTGCCGTTCACGAACACGCCATTGAGGCTGCGGTCGTCGAGCACGCGTACACCATCGGGCTGGCGCACGATCAGAGCGTGTCGGCGCGAGACGGTGGGGTCGTCGAAGCGCACGTCGGCGGCGAGGCTGCGCCCGACCCGAGTCCACTCGCGCGTGAGCGCCACCGTCCGCAGCTCGCCGTTCTCCTCGTAGCAGAGGTACTGTCCGGGCTGCTCGATCCCCTCTCGGACGATGGCAAGTCGTGCGTCGCGGTCGGCCGGAGGGGGCTCCGAGAGCATCCCGTCGCGTCGCGGGAGCGTGCGTCGGCCGGGGAGGCGCTCGGTGCTGAACAGCGATGCGCGCACGAAGTCCGCCCCGGCGCACCCCGGGCACTCCGTGAGCGTGTCCGAGCCGACGAGCGTCAGTACGTAGCCGCAGCGCCGGCAACGGAACGACCCCGCGCCGACGAAGGTGCCCGAAGAAAGTGACTCCATTGTGTGCTCCTCCCCTCTCTTCTCGGTGCTGCTCAGCATGCTGCGTAGGGGCTGGGCGTCGAGGAAGCTCGTGGCGATGATAACAAGCCAGCCGTGGCCGAAAGTTCTGGATAGCAAAACTACCAGAAACGGTCGGGACCTGCACCGTAGATCTCACGGGCCCAATCCGTAGATCTCCGCAGGAGATGGGAGCCGGATGGCGAAATCCGGGGCGAGCATGGCTTCGCCCGTCACCCACGTGCAGCAGTTCGAGCGCTTGCTGCTTCGTCGCTGCGTCGGCGCCCTGGAGGCGGACCGCAGTCGCTGCGCCGACTGCGGGCGCTCGCCGCTGATCGGCGAGCACGTCCATCTCTACGATGGGCGCGAAGGGGATCTGGTCTGCGAGCTGTGCCGGCCGCTGCGCCGCGAGGCTCCGGTGGCGAGGGAGATCGTGCGCCATTCCGAGCACGGCCACGCCGTGCGGCTCGCCGCCGGCGCCGCGTAGAGCCCCGGCTGAATAGACTGGCGGTCGCTGTGGGCCCCGTGACCGTGTCGATCGTGGTATCCGCTCCACGTGAGCGGGTGTTCGACTATCTGCAGGACATCGCCAACCACCCCGAGTTCACAGACCACTTCCTGGTCGACTGGCATCTCACACGGATCGACTCGGTCGGACGCGGGGCGGGGGCGCGCTTTCGCGTCAAGGCGCCGGGCAACCGCTTCAGCTGGGCCGACGTTACGTTCGCCGAGGTCGACCGCCCGCACCGGATCGTCGAGGTCGGTCGCACCGGCAAGAACAACCGCATTCGCACGCTCGGCGTCTACGAGCTCTCGTCCGCCAAGGGCGGCACGACCCGCGTGCGGTTCACGCTGGAGACCATCCCGGCGACCCTGTCGGATCGGTTGATGGAGGGGCTCGGCGCACGGCGCTGGTACGAGGCGCAAGAACGGGCGGGCGATGCGCCGGCTGCGCGCGATCCTTGAGCGGGGCGAGCGCCGGGGCGCCGCCGCCGCAGGCGGTGGTCGGCGCGTCATCGTCGCCGGCGGGTGAAAACGGTGGAAGGTAGACTGCCGCGTCGCATGTCCAGCCGTCCGCGCAAGTTCCCGCTCGCCGTGCTCGCCCTGTTCGCGGCCCTCTCCCTCGGCGCATGCGGGGACTCCCACACGAGGGTCACGAGTGGCACCTACGCCGGGGAGTCGGGGGCCAACGCGCCCTATCTGAACGTCGGGCCCCTGATCTATGAGGTTCAGCTCTCACGGGAGCTGAACCCCTACGACGTCGAGGACGCAGCCTACCTGCAGGGACTCTCCCCGGCCGAGCGCAAGCTGGAACCCGGCCAGGAGTGGTTTGGGGTGTTCATCCAGGTCTACAACAACTTCGCCCGGGCACGCCTGGCCGCCAACAGGGTGACGATCACCGACACACAGAACAACCTCTACGTCCCCGTGGTGCCCGACCTGACCAACCAGTTCGCCTACCGGGGGGGCTGGTCCCGGGCAAAGGCCGGCTGCCGGTGCCCGACTCGGTCGCCGCGAACGGTTCGACCCAGGGACTGCTGCTCCTCTACAAGATCCACATCGTCTCGCTCGACAACCGGCCGCTCGAGCTGAAGATCTTCGACCCGCTCAACGCGGCACAAACAGCGTCAGCCGAGCTCGACGTCTAGTGGCTGGCCTTGAGGCCGGCCTCGAGCACTTCGCGGGCTACGGGGGCGGCGGTGGCTCCGCCGGCGCCGTCTTTCACGAGCAGGACGCCCACCACGATGCGGGGGTGGAGCGCCGGCGCGAACGCTGCGAACCAGGCGTCGGTGTTGCTCGCTTCGCTGGCCGTCCCCTGACAGCCCGCCGCCCCCGCTTCCCCGGAGCCGGATTCGCCCGCACTCGAGCCGGAGCCGGAGGAGGTGCAGACCGTCTTCAGTTCTGCGGTGCCCGTCTTCCCGGCCACCACGACCCCGGGGATCGCCGCGCGATGTTCCGGTGCCGGAGCGCACCACGCCGATCATCAGGCGCCGCACGGTGCGCGCCACGGCGGCGCTCATCACCGGTACGCCCGCCGCTGCGGGAGCCCCGCGTAGGAAGGTCGGCCTGGGTCGCCGCCCGCCGTCGGCGATGGTCGCCGCGACGGTGGCCATCTCCAGCGCGCTCGCCAGAACCTGGCCCTGGCCGATGGCAGTCGATCCGACATCGAGTTCGCCCTGGATCTGCGCCGCCGCCGGCAGCGTGCTCTCCGCTGCGCCCGGGATCCCCGGTTCGTGGTTGAAGCCGAAACGTTCCGCGGTGCTCACCAGGCGCTTGGCGCCGAGCTTTACGCCGAGCGGCGCGAATACGGAGTTGCAGGACACAGCGAAGGCCAGTTCGAGCGTGCCGCCGCATTCCTCGCCGTTGGCATTGTTCAACTTCACCCCGTCGAGCGTGGCGAACGTCGCATAGGGAAAGACGCTGTGCGGCTTGGCGATTCCGGCCTCAAGGATGCCGGTGAGGGTGACCATCTTGAACGTCGACCCGGGTGGCTGGAGGCTGTCGAGGCCGATGCCCGCCACGGCCAGGATCTGCCCGGTGGCCGGCTGCATCGCGACGACCCCGCCGAGCTGGCTGCCCAGGGCGGTCACCGCGGCGCGTTGCAGCGCGGGCGAGACGCTGCTGCGAACCGCCGCAGCGGGATGTGGCGCGGCCGACGCCAGCACGCGAGCCGGCCCTCCGGGTGTGCCGCGCGCGAGCAGCTCGCCCCCGGGGGTCCCTCGCAGGCGGTCGTCGAGGGCCAGCTCCACGCCGCTCACGCCGACGGTCGCGCTCGCCGGCGCCCCTTCGGCCTCCAGCGCCTGCTGGCGCCCAGCCGGAATCGGGCCGACCGTCCCGACTACCGCGCTTGCCAGTTCCCCCAGCGGCGAGCTGCGATTCAGCCCGGCAGACTGTGTTTCTCCGGGACCGCTTTCGGCGCTTTCGGCCAGGACGCTTCCGTCACGGGCCAGCAGCGTCGCGCGCCGCGGCAGCGCGGTGCTGCGGCTGAGCAGCTCCCCGGGGCGCAGCCCGGGGAAGGCGAGCGAGCGCGACCAGGCGATGCGTGCGCCTTCGCGGCCGCCTTCGAGGATCTTCAGCCTGAAGCCGAGCGACAGCGTGCCGAACAGGCGGGTTCGCACGCGAACCGGAACCTCCACGAGGCCGCCGGGAACGTCGCGGGGCTTGCCCGCGACCTCCAGGCTGGTGGCCGTGGCGGTGGTCAACGCCTTTTGATAGAGGTGGGCGAATTCCGAGACATCGGTCGTTCGCCGGGAGGGGGCGTCGATGTCCGAGTACATCGGCGCGTACTCACCCCTCGTCCAGGCCAGGACGAAGTTGGCGGCAAGCTTGTGCGCCGCGGAGGGAGCGTGGTTCGCGCCGACGATGGCGCCGATCGCAAACGCCACGCTCGCCACTGCGATCACGGGGCGTGCCCGCCGCAGGCGTCTTACATGGTTTTCAGCCGGAGAACGGTAGAACATGAGGGGTGACGCAACTCGACTGGATCATTGTCGCGTTCGCAGCCATACTGGCGTCCTTCGGCGCCTGGCAGGGCTTCATCACGGGGGTGCTCTCCTTCGGCGGTTTCGCGGCTGGTGCGTTCGTCGGCACCCGTCTGGGCCCGCTGCTGCTCGAACAGGGGGCATCCTCGCCCTACGCCCCCGCCTTCGGCCTGATCGGCGCTCTGCTCGCCGGCGCGATCCTCGCAGGCGGGCTGGAGGGTGTCGGGTTCAGGCTGCGCGGCACGCTGCACGGTACGGGGATCATCCCGGGCATAGGCCTGATCGACGGCCTGCTCGGCGCGGTCCTCGGGGCCGCGCTCGGCCTGGGCATCGTGTGGATCCTCGCCGCCGTCGCCGCCCAGACGCCCGGCCAGGGAGCTCTGCGCGCCGACATCCAGCGCTCGGCGATCCTCAGCGAGCTGAACCATGCCCTGCCGCCCTCGGGTCCGGTCCTGAACGCGCTAGCGCGACTGGATCCCCTGCCCTCGATCACCGGCCCCTCGCCGGATGTCGCGGCCCCCGCACCCCTGATCGCACGCGCGCCGGGAGTGAAGGCGGCATCGCGGAGCGTCGTGCGCGTGCTCGGCAGCGCGTGCGGGCTTGCGATCGAGGGGTCGGGATGGGTGGCGGAGCCGGACGTGGTCGTCACCAACGCGCATGTCGTCGCCGGCGAGCGGGACACTACCGTGGAGGTCGGCGGCCGTCCCCCCGGCCTGGCCGCGCACGCGATCGCCTTCGACCCCACCGACGACATCGCGCTGTTGCGCATCGAAAATCTCGGCTTGCCCGCTCTGAGCTTCGCGCCGGAACCGGCGTCGGGCCGCACGGGGGCGATCCTCGGCTACCCGCAGAACGGCCGGTTCGATGTGCAGCCGGGACGGGTCGGGCACACCGAGACCGTGGCCACGCAGGACGCCTACGGCCGGGGACCGGTGTCTCGTCTGCTCACTCCGCTGCGCGGGGTGGTGCGACCCGGCAACTCGGGTGGCCCTCTGGTGGATGCTCGCGGACGCGTCCTGACCACCGTGTTCGCGAGTACCGTCGGCGGCTCCGCGCGCGGCGGCTACGGCGTAGCCAATGCGACCGTGGCCACCGCGCTCACCGACGCGAGCGTACGTGCCGGGCAGAACGGCCGGGTGGGCACCGGGCCGTGCACGGCGGAGTGAGCCCGACCATGCGGGTCCGCCTGGATGGATGCATCGAGATCCGAGGACGCGGGCACCCGCTACGCTGACCGCGATGGGAAAGGCGCTGGTGATAGCCGAGAAGCCCTCCGTCGGGCAGGACCTGGCGCGCGTGTTGGAGGGTCCGTTTCAGAAGCAGGAAGGATGGCTCGAGGGTCCCAGGCACGTGATCACATGGGCGGTGGGCCACCTGGTGCAGCTCGCCGAGCCGGACGCGTATGACCCCAAGTACAAGAGCTGGCGGATGCCCGACCTGCCGATCGTGCCGGAGCATTTCAAGCTGGTGGTGCGCGATGAGCGCTCGCGCAAGCAGATGGCGGTCGTCACCAAGCAGCTCGCGCGGGAGGACATCGACGACGTGGTGAACGCCTGTGACGCCGGCCGCGAGGGGGAGCTCATCTTCGCGTATCTGTACGAGAAGGCCAAAGCGGACAAGCCGGTGAAACGGCTGTGGCTGAACTCGATGACGAGCGCGGCGATGAAGGAGGCGTTCGGCTCGCTGCGGCCGGCGCAGGAGTTCGCGCGGTTGGAGCAGGCGGCGAGATCGCGCTCGGAGGCCGACTGGATCGTCGGTATGAACGCCACCCGCGCCGCCACGATCCGGCTGCGCAGCTCGTTCGACGGGGCGGTGTCACTCGGGCGCGTGCAGACGCCCACGCTCGCGATCATCGCCCGCCGCGAGGAGGAGATCAGGGCCTTCAAACCCGAGCCCTATTGGCTCGTGGACGCGACCTTCGCGGCCCCTCCGGAAGAGGAAGACTCCTCAGCCGGTGGGGAGCGGACCTACAGCGGGCGCTTCCACTCCGCGGCGGGCGCGGAGGGGAGGTCCCGTGGTCCGAGGATCGCCACCGAGGAGGAGGCGGAGGCGATCGTGCAGGCGTGTCGGGGCAAGCTCGGCACGATCACCAAGCTCGAGAAGAAGGAGCAGCGCGAGAAGGCCCCGATGCTGTACGACCTGACGACGTTGCAGCGGGAGGCGAACAACCGCTATGGGTTCTCCGCCAAGCGAACGCTCGCCGCGGCGCAGCGACTCTACGAGGAGCACAAGGCGCTCACCTACCCGCGCACGAACTCACGCTACCTGACGAGCGACATGGTCGAGGAGATCAGGCCGATCGCCGAGCTGGTGGGAGCGCATCCGGAGTACCGCAAGGGCGCGGAGTACGTGAGGGGGCTGGATCTGCTGCCGCTCGCGCGGGTGGTGAACGACGCGAAGGTGACCGACCACCACGCGATCATCCCGACCCGCTCCGAGCACAACCTCGAGAAAATGGGCCCGGACGACAGGCGGGTCTACGACATGGCCGCGCGGCGTTTTCTTGCGGTGTTCCACCCCGAGGCGGTTTTCGAGAACACGCGCGTGGAGACCACGGTGGCCGACGATAAGGACAAGGACGCTTCCTATGTGTTCCGCACGCGGGGCAAGCTTCTGCTGGTGCCCGGCTGGCGGGGGGTGTACGACGAGGTGGCCACCGACGCGACCCCCGTGGGCGAGGAGGACGAGGGCACAGACCAGCAGCTGCCGCGGTTGGAGGAGGGTGAGGCGGTGAGCACGCGGGAGATCGAGAGCGTGCGCAAGGAAACGAAACCCCCGCGGCGATACAGCGACGCGTCGCTGCTGGGAGCGATGGAGACGGCGGGCAAGCTCGTCGACGACGACGAGCTGCGCGAGGCGATGAAGGACTCGGGGATCGGCACCCCGGCCACGCGCGCGGCGATCATCGAGCGGCTGATCCAGGTGGGGTACGTGGAGCGTGACGGGCGGGCGCTCATGGCCAGCGAGAAGGGCCTGAACGTGATCCGGCTCCTCAATCAGCACGCGCTCACGTCTCCCGAACTGACGGGCAGCTGGGAGCACCGGCTCGGGAGGATCGAGCGCGGGGAGGACTCGCGCAAGGACTTCATGAGCGACATCGCGGGCTTCGCCCAGGACACCGTGAAGGAGCTTGACGAGACGCTGAAAGACGTGCGGATTCCCCGGGCGAAGCTGGGGCCGTGCCCGGTGTGCGGACACGAGATCGTGGAGAATCGCAAGGGCTACTCGTGCTGGGCGCGCGAGGATCCGGGCTGCGGGTTCGTGATCTGGAAGGCGAAGGCGGGCAAGCAGCTACCGATCGCGGTCGCGCGCGAGCTGATAAAGACGGGTTACACCGCCCGCGCGGTGACCGGCTTTCGCGGACGGAGCGGACGCACGTTCAGGGCGCACCTCGCCATGAGCCAGACCGAGGACGGGAAATGGCGCGTGGAGTTCAACGAGGAGTGGGCGAGAGAGGGCGCCAAGCCCCCCGAGGCCGAGGCGGAGGCGAGCACCGAGACGTCGAGACCGTCGAGGCCGTCGAGGCTCGCAGCGCCGCATGAGCGCCGCGTAGCTTCTTTTTCGGGCGGGCGACCGCGTCGGACGGGTGCGCAAGGATTGGACGCGGTGCCCATCACGCTGATAACCGGCCCCGCCAACGCGGGCAAGGCGCAGGTCGTACTCGATGCCGTCCGGCGCCAGATCGCCCATGGCGAGGAACCGCTGCTGATCGTTCCCACGCGCGCCGATGCCGAGCACTACCTGCGCGAGCTCGCGGGCCGGGGCGCCGCGATGGGCGTTCGCGTAGAGCGCTTCGACGGGCTGATCGAGGAGGTCGTCCGCCGTGCCGGCGTGCGCGAGGCTTCGCTCGGTGGGCTGGGGCGCGAACGGCTGATCGCGGCGCTCCTGCAGCGCGGCACCGCCATGCGTCCGTCGGCGGGGTTGGTCCGTGCCGCGGGGGCGCTCCTGGCTGAACTGCAGGTGCGGCGCGTGAGCCCCGCACGGCTCTCCCAGGCGCTCGCCCGGTGGTCCGCCGAGGATGGCCCGTCGCATTCAAGCGATGAGATCGGCCGGCTGTTCGAGGAGTACAGCCGAGCGCTCGAGCGGCTCGGGCGCCTCGACGACGAGCAGCGCGCCGTGCGCGCGCTGGACGGGCTACGGCGCAACCCAGCCCTGTGGGGTCGCACACCCGTGGCGTTCTACGGCTTCGACGACCTCGCCCCGCTGCAGATCGACGCCATCGAGACGCTGGGCCGGGTGGTGGGCACGCCGGTCACCGTGTCGCTGACCTACGAGCCGGGACGGGCGGCGTTCGCCGGTCGTTCCCTCGCATTCGCCCAGCTTCACCCGCTGGCCGACGAGCACCGCGAGCTGGAAGCTCGCGCCGAGTACTACTCGCCGCGCGCGCGCGCTCCGCTCGCCCATCTCGAGCGCTCGCTGTTCGAGACGGGCGGCGCGCGCGTGGATCCGGTGGACGCAGTGCGCCTTCTGGAGGGGGGCGGGGAGCGGGCGGAGCTCGAGCTCGTCGCGCGTGATATCGGTGAGCTCCTCCACGCGGGCATGGCGGCGGAGGAGATCGCCGTGGTGATGCGAGCGCCGGGCGCGAGCGCCGCCCTCTTCGAAGAGGTGTTCGCGGCCGCCGGGATCCCGTTCGCGCTCGAGCGCCGCCGGCACCTCGGCGACATGGCGATAGGACGCGCCCTGATCGGCGTGCTGCGCTGTCTGCCCGCAACGAGCGGCGGCGTGCCGGAGGGCGAGCTCGGAGACCTCCTTGCCTGGCTGCGCGCACCGGGTCTGCTCGAGCGCCCCGAGTTCGCCGACTCACTTGAGATCAGGGCGCGGCGCACGGGCGCTCTGAGCGCGGCTCGGGCACGCCGCCTGTGGGAGGAGCGCCACTGGCCTCTGGAGACGATCGACCAGCTCGGGCAGGCCGCTGGGCGAGGCCCTGGCGCGCTGATCGAGCGGGTGACGCGTGAGCTTGAATGGCTCTTCGCCGCGCCCCGGCGCGCGGCCGCGAGCGTGCTCGGCGAGGACGAGATCGATGAGGCCCGCGCCCTATCCGCGGGCCGTCGCGCCCTTGCTGAGCTTCGCGAGCTGGCACGGTCTGCGCCGGAGCTCGCGCCGGGAGACGGGCCGGAGCTCGCGCGCTGGCTCGAGCGCGTGGAGGTGTTCAGCGGGCAGGGACCCACCCCGGGGGCCGTGGCCGTGCTCGACCCCCTCGCCCTGCGCGCCCGGCGCGTGAGGGCGCTGTTCGTGTGCGCTCTGCAGGAAGGTGTGTTCCCGGCGCGCGCGCGGCCGCAGCCGCTGCTGGGCGAGGAGGAGCGCCGCCGGCTCGCAGAGACGTCCGGGCTGCTCCTGTCAGAGCTCGAGGACCGATCACAGGGCGGCCAGCTGGCGAGGGAGCGCTATGTGCTCTACGCGGCCGTCTCGCGCCCGGAGGAGCTCTTGGTCCTGAGCTGGCATGTGGCCGATGACGACGGCAATCCCACGGCGCGGTCGCTGTTCGTGGACGACGTCTGCGACCTGTTCGAGGAGAAGCTCGGCGAGGAGCGTCTGCGCAGGCCGCTCGGTGCGGCCGAGGCGGCGGGCCCGTCCGAGCCGCCGCTGCCGGTGCCCGCGCGCCCGGCGGCGATCTCGGACGAGCTGGTGCTGGGCGCCCTACGCGAGCGGCCATGGTCGGCGTCCTCGCTTGAAGGATGGATCCGATGCCCGATGCGCTGGTTCGTGATGAACGTGCTCGGACCCGGTGCCTTTGATCCGGACCCAGAGCCGCTCGCCCGCGGCGGGCTCGCCCACGCGGCGCTGAAGGACACCCTCGAGGGTCTGCGCACCGAGACGGGCTCAGCGCGCCTGACCCGAGCACGGCTGGGTCGCGCGCGCGAGCTGCTCGGCGCGGCACTCGAGCGCAACGAGCTCGACCATCCCCTGTCGGTTGCCCCCGAGCGCCGTCCGGGCGTGCGCAGGCGGCTGCGAGCGGATCTCGAGCGCTATCTCGACCACGCGGCCGGCCTTGAAAGCCCGCTGGAGCCTGCGTTCCTCGAGGTCGGCTTCGGGATCGACGCCGATGACGGAAGGGGAGAGCAGAGCGCTCTCCCGGCGTTCGAGTTCGCCCCGGGGTCGAGGCTTCGTGGCCGGATCGACCGGGTCGACGTGAGCGAGTCCGGTGAGGCGGTGGTCTACGACTACAAGAGCGGCTTCGCCCCCCCGCCCGCCCGATGGCTCGGCGAGGGCAGGCTGCAGGTGCTCCTGTATATGCGTGTCGTGCAGGAGCTGCTCGGCCGGCGGGTCGCGGGTGGCTTCTACCAGCCGCTGAGCGGTGCCGATCTGCGCGCGCGTGGCCTGCTCGACGGCGAGAGCGGTGTGCAGCTCGACTGCGTCAGGGGCGACACGCGCTCCCACGGCGATGTGCAGGAGCTGTTGGACGCTGCGGTCGCGATGGCGCGCGAGGCCGTGGCCGAGGCCGGCAGAGGACAGATCGAGGCCAGGCCACAGACCTGCGCGTTCGGGAAGGGCGGCTGCGAGTTCCCCACCATCTGCCGCTGCGAGCGCTGATGCAGGCACCACCGACCCGGCCGATCGCGGGGCTGACCCTGACCGATGAGCAGGAGCAGCCGGTCTCGCGCAGGTCCGAGCCGCTGCTCCTCTCGGCGGCCGCCGGAAGCGGCAAGACCTCGGTGCTGGTCGAGCGCTTCGTGAGGGCCATCCGCGAAGATGGGATCGCGCCCGCGAAGATCCTCGCGATCACGTTCACCGACCGCGCCGCCGGTGAGCTGCGCGAGCGCGTCCGGGAGCGGCTGCTCTCGCTCGGCGAGCGCGAGGCCGCTCGTGACGCGGAGGCCGCGTCGGTGGGGACGTTTCACGGATTCTGTGCACGCCTCTTGCGCTCGCACCCGCTGCCGGCGGGCCTTGACCCGGAGTTCACGCTTCTCGACGAGGGCCACGCCGACCGGCTGCGCACGCGCGCGTTCAGGTCGGCGATGCACGTCTTCCTCGCGGGCGAGCGCACCGACGCCGTCGATCTCGTGGCCGCCTACGGAGTCGACCGCGTTCAAACGATGATCGAAGGCGTCCATGCCCGGCTGCGCAGCCGCGGGCAGCGACTGCCCAGGCTCCCGGTGGCGCTGCTCGATGCGACGGCGGACGGCGATGCGCGCGATGCGGCGGCCGCGTGTGTCCTGTTGGACGAGCTGTTGGCGAGCTTCACGGACGCTTACGAGGACCTCAAGGACGACCGTCGCGCGGTCGACTTCGACGACCTCGAGCTGCGGGCCCGCGAGGTGCTCGAGGACTCCGAGAGCCTGCGGACCGCGTGGTCGGAGCGCTTCGAGCTGCTCATGGTCGACGAGTTTCAGGACACGAATCCGCGCCAGCTCGGGATCCTGGAAACCCTCGACCGAGGCAATCTGTTCACGGTGGGAGACGAGTTCCAGTCGATCTACGGATTCCGCGACGCCGAGGTGGGACTGTTCCGCGACCGTCGCGCCGCGCTCGCCGAGCTCGGGGGCACTCTCGCGCTCACCGGAAACTTCCGAAGCGTCCCGCCTCTGCTGGAGGTCGTAAACGCGGTCTTCTCCGATCGCTTCGCCGGATTCTCCAGGCTCCGCGCCGCCCGCCCTGCGGAGCAGCCGTGTGAGCCCCTGGTCGAGCTGCTCCTCACCGCCAGGAGCGGCTGGGAGGAGGATGGGGAGCTCGCTTTGGAAATTGCGCACGGCCTTCCGCCCGCCTCCCTCTGGCGCCAGGCTGAGGCGCGTCTGCTCGCCCAGCGCGTGGCCGAGCTCGTCGAGAGCGGTAGCGCGCGTGCCGGAGAAGTGGCCGTGCTGCTGCGCGCCGGCGGCGACCTCGAGGTTTACGAGCGGGCGCTTCAGCTGCGCGGGATGCGCACTCTGGCGGCAGTCGGCGGCTTCTGGGCGCATCAGCAGATCGGCGATCTGCTGGCATATCTTCGCGCGCTTGCCAATCCGCTCGATGAGCAGGCGCTGTACGGGACGCTCGCCTCGCCACTGGTCGGCCTCTCACGCGATGGCCTGGCGCTGCTCTCGCGGGCCGCCGGGCAGGCCGGGCGCGGCGTTTGGGAGGCCGCCTCGAGCCCGCAACAGGAGGGACTCCTCGACGAGCTCGCAGAGCTCGACAGAGGCGCCCTGCACGCGTTCTGCACCCGCCTGGAAAGTGAGCGCGTGCGGGCCTCCCAGCGCACGCTCTCGGAGCTGATCGAGCGTGCCATCGACTCGAGCGGCTATCGCGAGCACGTGCTGGGGCTCGAGTGGGGTGAGCGCAGGCTGGCCAACGTCCACAAGCTGCTGCGCCTGGCTCGAGCATTTGAAGCGAGCGAGGGCCGGGACCTGCGCGGCTTCCTCGACCATGCCGCCCGTCTTCAGGAGACCGCCGGTGCTCGCGAGTCCGATGCGCCCGTCGAAGGGGTCGAGCCCGACGCGGTTCGCCTGATGAGCATTCACGCGGCGAAGGGCCTCGAGTTTCCGGTCGTCTGCGTCGCGGACCTCGGGCGCGCGCCGAACGTTCGCCAGCCCGACGTGCTCGTCGACGGCGAGCGCCTCGGCCTGGCGCTGCTGCGCCTGGACGGCGAGAAGGCCCTGCCCGCCCTCGATTACGAAGACCTGGCCGAGCGAGCGCAGGCAGGCCGAGTCAGAGGAGGAGGATCGGATTCTGTATGTGGCCATGACGCGGGCGCGTGAGCGTCTCCTGTTGAGTGGGGCGGTCGAGTTCGAGCGCTGGCCCGAGCAGCGCCGGGGAGCGACCACGATCTCCTGGCTCGGGCCGGCGCTCGCCCCAGAGGTTCCCGCGCTCGCCTCCCGCGTGCTGCCGCCGGTCCATGACCTGGCGGTCGGGGTGACGCATGTGCGGCTGCGGTTGAGCTCCCCCGCGAGCGCCGGCGATGTCCTTCATCGCGGCTCCATGTCGGTTGGTGCGCCCGTCGTCCCCTCCTACCTCGGGGGCGCCGCGAATCTCGAGCCTGCGATCCCCCGCATCGGGCAGATGCGTCTTCTCCCGGTCAGGTCTCCCGGCGCCGGGGGAACGGGCCCCGCCGGCCGTACAGGTGGCGCCGGCCTGACATCAACGCTCAGCTACACCTCCCTGGCGGAGCTCGAGCGCTGCGGCTATCGCTACTACCTGGAACGGGAACTGGGCATGAGCGAGGATCGTTCGGCGGCCCGCTTCCCCTCCGCGGGAGGGACGCTCGAGGCACGGGCGCGTGGGACGCTCGTGCACGGGCTGCTCGAGAGGCTCGACTTTCCGCGCTCCCCGCGCACCATCGCCGGAGGAGGTGGCGGCCCACGCTCGCGAGCTGGGCACGCGCACGAGCGGTGAGGAGCGCGAGGAGATCGCTCGCCTGATCGGTGGGGCGCTCGCGGCCGCGCCCGCCGCACGGCTCGCGGCGGCGGTGCGCGTGCGCCGCGAGTACCCGTTCGCGTTCGCGCTCGGCTCCGACGGGCCGCCTGTCACCGTCGGGCTCGCGGGCTCCGGTGGGCTCGCGGGCTCCGGTGGGCTCCCGGGCTCCGGTGGCGGGCGGGCCGGTCATCACCGGCGTCATCGACGTCCTGGCCGACGAGAGCGAGGGCGCGTGCATGGTGCTCGACTACAAGTCAGACCGCGTGGGCTCGGAGGAGGATCTCAATGCGTTGGTAGAGCGCCAGTACGGCGTCCAGCGCCTCATCTACGCGCTCGCCGTCCTGCGCGATGGCGCGCCCCGGGTGGAGATCGTCCACTGGTTCCTGGAGCGTCCCGAGGACTGGGTGGGCGTCCATTACACCGAGTCTGATCGATCAGAGCTCGAAGAGCGCCTGGCGGCGCGCATCCAGAGAGCGAGCGCACGCAGGTTCGCGGTCAGCGAACACCCTCATCGCGGCCTCTGCGAGACCTGTCCCGGGCGGGGGGGTCTGTGCTCGTGGAGCGACGCGCACACGCTGCGTGAGACCGCCGGGGGCTGAGCGCGCGGATCGACGTCTTCCGGCGAGCAGTTCTTGCGAGCTTTGAGCACCTCGAAGTGCCTCTCGCGGCTGGTTTTTGACCGCTCTGCGCTGCTACGCTTTCTGGCTCCGCCTCGTGTGCCCGCGTGCCTGCGCACCGGTGGGCGTGCCCGCATACAGGGTGTGTCCACCCACGCAGGACCCACCGCCCCAACCGAGCACTTCCATGACTTCGCAAACCAAGCAGCCGCCAAAGGCCGTCGGACTCTACGACCCCCGCTTCGAGCACGACGCGTGCGGCGTGGGAATGGTCGCGCGCCTGGACAACCGGCCCACGCACGAGGTCCTCTCGCGGGCGATCACGGCGCTCGAGAACCTCGAGCATCGTGGTGCCTCCGGCGCCGACCCGTGCACGGGCGACGGCGCGGGGATCCTCATGCAGATGCCCGATGAGCTGCTGCGGGCGGCGGTTGATTTCGAGCTGCCCCCGCCGGGCGCTTACGGGGTGTTGATGTGCTTCCTGCCCACCGACCCCTCCTACCGCGGGCGACTCGAGGACCTGCTGGAGCGGACCGTCCGCGCCGAGGGCCAGCGGATGCTCGGGTGGCGGGACGTGCCCGTGCGCCCTGAGCACACCGGCGAGGTCGCCGGCGCCTGTCGCCCGGTTATCCGACAGCTGTTCGTTGGGGCGGCGGAGGGGCTCGACCAGGACGCCTTCGAGCGCAAGCTCTACGTCATTCGCCGCGTCTGCCAGCTGAACGGTGGGGAGCCCGGCCTGTACGTCACGTCGAGCTCCTCGCGCACGATCAACTACAAGGGCATGCTCATCTCATACCAGCTGGCCGAGTTCTACCCGGACCTGCGCGACGAGCGCGCAAAGAGCGCGCTCGCGCTGGTGCACTCGCGCTTCTCCACCAACACCTTCCCCAGCTGGGAGCTCGCGCATCCCTATCGGGTGATCTGCCACAACGGCGAGATCAACACCGTGATGGGCAACATCAGCTGGATGCGCGCGCGCGAGTCGGAGCTGCGCTCAGAGCTGTTCGGCGAAGATCTCCAGAAGATCCTCCCCGTCGTCAGCCCCGGCAACTCGGACTCGGCGACGTTCGACAACGTGCTCGAGCTGCTCATGCTCGCCGGGCGCTCGCTCCCCCACGCGGCCATGATGATGATCCCCGAGGCCTTCCGGGACCGCGACGACCTCCCCGAGTACCTGAAGGGCTTCTACGCCTTCCACTCCTGCCTGATGGAGCCCTGGGACGGGCCTGCCTCGGTGGCGTTCACCGACGGTCGCGTCGTCGGCGCGACGCTCGACCGCAACGGGCTGCGCCCGGGGCGCTGGGTGGAGACGACCGATGGGCACGTCGTGCTCGGCTCCGAGGCCGGCCTGCTGGACATCCCCGCCGGTCAGGTGCGCCGCCTCGGGCGCCTTCAGCCGGGCAAGCTCTTCCTCGTGGACCTCGAGCGGGGCCGGATCGTCGAGGACGAGGAGGTCAAGCGCGAGGTATCAACGCGCCGGCCCTACGGCGAGTGGTACGCCCGTAACGCGGTCCGCTTCCGCGACCTGCCGCCCTCCAGCGAAAAGACGCTCTCAGACCAGCCGCTGCGCCTGCGCCAGCGGGCGTTCGGCTACTCCCAGGAGGACCTCCGGGTGCTCATGACCCCGATGGCCCAGGACGCCCAGGAGCCCGTGGGGTCGATGGGCAACGACATCGCCCTGGCGGTCCTCTCCGATCAGGCGCCCCCGCTGTTCTCCTACTTCAAGCAGCTCTTCGCTCAGGTCACCAACCCGCCGATCGACCCTCTCCGCGAGGAAATCGTGATGAGCCTCGCCACGAGCCTCGGCAACGAGCGCAACCTCTTCGACGAGACCCCCGAGCATGCCCACAAGCTCCACCTCGACCAGCCGATCCTGCTCAACCGGGAGCTCGAGACGCTCAGGCACGTCGATCACGAGGTCTACGCCGCGCGCACCATCGACATCACCTGGCCGATCGCACAGGGCGGGCCGGGAGACGCGATCGGCGGTGCTGCGTCGCAAAGCGCTGGGCCAGACGGCAGCACGGGGTCGCCAAGCGCTGGGTCAGATGGCAGCACGGGACCGCCAAGCGCTGGGTCAGATGGCAGCACGGGGTCGCCAAGCGCTGGGTCTGGGATGGTCGGGGCGATTGACCGCATCTGCCGCCAGGCGCGGGAGGCGATCGCCGAAGGGGTCAACATAATCATCCTCTCCGACCGCCTGCTCGGACCCCGCCGCGTCCCGGTCCCCTCGTTGCTGGCGGTGGCCGCGGTTCACCACCATCTCGTCCTCGAGGGCACCCGTCTTCGCGCCGGGATCATCCTCGAGTCGGGCGAGCCCCGCGAGGTGCACCACTTCGCGACGCTCATCGGCTATGGCGCGAGCGCGATCAACCCCTACCTGATGCTCGAGACGCTCGACGAGCTGGTCGCCCAGGGGCGGATCCTGCGCGCCGGAGCGGATGGGACGGAGATCCCGATCAGCGCGGAGGACGCAGCGCAGAACGTCGTCAAGGCCATCGGCAAAGGGCTGCTCAAGACGATCTCCAAGATGGGCATCTCCACGATCCAGTCCTACCGTGGCGCGCAGATCTTCGAGGCCGTGGGCCTGGAGAGAGGGCTGATCGACACCCACTTCACGGGTACCGCCTCGCGCATCGGTGGGGTCGGAATGGAGGTGCTCGCGACCGAGGTGCTCGAGCGCCACGCCCGGGCGTATCCGCCTACCAAGGATGATCTTCTCCCCGTGGGCGGCGTCTATGCGTGGCGGCGCGACGGCGAGCATCATATGTGGAACCCCGAGACGATCGCCCTCGTCCAGCACGCGGTGCGGGCGGCCAACGGCGACGTCGGCGCCGCCCTGAGGGGGGACCGCGAGGCGCATGCGGCCGTCCGCGGGAGCGCGGCGTTCGAGAAGTACCGCGAGTACGCCCGCGCGGTCAACGAGGACGCGGCCCGCCGCGCCACGCTCCGCGGCCTGCTGCAGATCGGCCCGGGCGAGGATGGGCCCGGCTCCTCGGGCGCGGGCGGGCGGGGATCCGGTTCGCGAGAGCGTGGGGGGGCCATACCGCTCGAGGAGGTCGAGCCGGCGAGCGAGATCGTCAAGCGCTTCTGCACCGGGGCGATGAGCCTGGGGTCGATCTCCCGCGAGGCCCACGAGACGCTGGCCATCGCCATGAACCGTCTGGGCGGGCGTTCGAACACGGGCGAGGGCGGGGAGGACCCTTCGCGCTTCACCCCCGACGCCAACGGCGACAGGCGCCGCTCGGCGATCAAGCAGGTGGCCTCCGGGCGGTTCGGCGTGACGATCCACTACCTCGTCAACGCGGACGAGCTCCAGATCAAGATGGCCCAGGGCGCAAAGCCGGGCGAGGGCGGCCAGCTGCCGGGGCACAAGGTCGACGCCTACATCGGCGCGATCCGCCACACCACACCCGGCGTCGGTCTCATCTCCCCGCCGCCCCACCACGACATCTACTCGATCGAGGACCTCAAGCAGCTGATCTACGACCTGCGCTGCGCCAACCCGCAGGCGCAGGTGTCGGTCAAGCTCGTCTCCGAGGTGGGGGTCGGTACGGTGGCGGCGGGCGTCTCCAAGGCGAACGCCGACAGGGTGCTCATCGCCGGCCACGACGGCGGCACCGGCGCCTCGCCGCTGTCCTCGATCCAGGCGGCGGGCGTGCCCTGGGAGATCGGCCTCGCCGAGACCCAGCAGACGCTTCTGCTCAACGACCTGCGCTCGCGCATCGTCGTGCAGACCGACGGGCAGCTCAAGACCGGCCGCGACGTCGTGATCGCCGCGATGCTCGGCGCCGATGAGATGGGCTTCTCCACGGCTCCGCTCATCGCCACCGGCTGCATCATGATGCGCGCCTGCCATCTGAACACCTGCCCGGTGGGCATCGCCACGCAGGACGAAGAGCTGCGCAAGCGCTTCCAGGGCACCCCCGAGCATGTCGTCAACTTCTTCTTCTTCGTCGCCGAGGAGGTCCGCGAGATCCTCGCCTCGCAGGGGCTGCGCTCTCTGGCCGAGGCCACTGGCCGGGTGGACCTGCTGGGCGTCACCAAGGCGATCGACCACTGGAAGGCCCGCGGTGTCGATCTGTCTGGAATCCTCACCCACATCGAGGTCTCAGACGGTGCGCCCCGCCGCCGCGTGGAACCGCCGCCCGAGGTGCTGAAGGACGCCCTGGACTGGCAGCTCCTCGAGCGCTCGCAGCCGGCCCTCGAACGGGGCGAGCCGGTCAAGATGGCCCTGGAGATCCGCAACCGCAACCGCTGCGTCGGGGGCATCCTCTCGAGTCATATCGCCCGCCAGTACGGTGCTGAGGGTCTGCCGGAGGACTCGATCGTCGTCGACTTCGACGGCTCGGCCGGTCAGAGCTTCGCCGGATGGCTGGCGCCCGGGGTGACGTTCACGTTGCGCGGCGACGCCAACGACTATGCGGGCAAGGGCCTTTCCGGGGGAGTCTTCGCGATGCGCCCGCGCGAGGGCATGGGCGAGCACTTCGAGGCCGAGCAGAACGTGATCGTCGGCAACACGGTGCTCTACGGAGCGACCGCCGGAAGGGCGTTCTTCCGCGGTCTTGCCGGCGAGCGCTTCGCGGTGCGCAACTCGGGCGCGTGGGCGGTCGTCGAGGGCCTCGGCGACCACGGCTGCGAGTACATGACCGGTGGACGCGTCGTCGTGCTCGGTGCCACCGGACGCAACTTCGCGGCCGGCATGAGCGGTGGCGTGGCCTACGTGCTCGACGAGGAGGGAGCTTTCCCTGAGCGCTGCAACATGGGCATGGTCGGCTTCGAAGAGCTCTCGGCCGCCGACGCCATCGAGCTGCGGGCGATGGTGGAAGAGCACCTGGCGCGCACCGACTCGCCGGTGGCGGCCCGCGTGCTGGTCGAGTGGGCTGAGCTGCTCTCAAGCGGAGCATTCGTGAAGGTGATGCCGCACGACTACAAGCGCGTGCTGCGGGAGCTGGCCGAGGCGGAGGAGGCCCTTGCGGTGAGTGCGGCCGAGAACGGCGCGGTGGTGACCCGGAGGCTGGACGCGGTCGGCGAGACGGGCCCCTGATGGGGAAGCTCGGCGGTTTTCTGCAGATCGAGCGCCACGGCATCCCCCAGCGGGACCCCGTCGAGCGCGCGCGTGACTACCACGAGTTCCAGCTGCAGCGCCCCGTGGCGGAGCTGCGCGACCAGGGCGCCCGCTGCATGGACTGCGGCGTGCCCTTCTGTCACAACGGCTGCCCGCTGGGAAACCTGATTCCCGACTGGAACGACCTCGTCTACCGCGATCGCTTCTCCGACGCGATCGTGCAGCTGCACGCGACGAACAACTTCCCCGAGTTCACCGGTCGCCTCTGCCCCGCGCCGTGCGAAGCGGCGTGCGTGCTCGAGATCCGGGAGGGCCAGTCGGTGGCGATCAAGCAGATCGAGAACGCCATCATCAACCGCGCCTGGGCGGAGGGCTGGGTCGCTCCCCAGCCTCCGAGCCCGAAGCGCGAAACCGGCCAGGCGGTGGCCGTGGTGGGCTCCGGCCCGGCGGGCATGGCGGCGGCCCAGCAGCTGCGCAGGGCGGGCCACCGCGTGACCCTGTTCGAGCGCGATGAGGCGATCGGGGGCCTCGTGCGGTTCGGCGTGCCGGACTTCAAGATCGAGAAGACAGTGGTGCAGCGAAGGGTCGAGCAGCTGGCCGCCGAGGGCGTCGAGCTGCGCTGCGGCGTGGAGGTCGGACGCGACGTGAGCGTGGATGAGCTGCGTAGCGGCTTCGACGCGATCGTGCTTGCCACCGGCTCGCGTGTGCCCCGCGATCTGCCGGTGCCCGGC
The DNA here is from genome assembly GCA_963709885.1 of uncultured Solirubrobacteraceae bacterium. Lineage (GTDB taxonomy): Bacteria > Actinomycetota > Thermoleophilia > Solirubrobacterales > Solirubrobacteraceae > Palsa-744. Next base: position 1,140,658 of record CAVPXY010000004.1, read on the forward strand.
AGGGAGCTCGACGGCGTGCATTTCGCGATGGACTACCTCTACCAGCGCAACCGCTGGGTGGCGCGCGAGTTCGGTCCCGAGCCCACCGTCCCCGCACCGGCGGCCGAGAGGAAGATCACCGCGAAGGGTCTGGACGTGGTCGTGATCGGGGGTGGGGATACGGGCGCGGACTGCGTCGGAAACGCACTGCGGGAGGGCGCGAGGTCGATCACCCAGCTGGAGCTGCTCCCCGAGCCTCCATCCCAACGTCCGGACGGGCTCACACCGTGGCCGCAGTGGCCGCTGAAGTATCGCCTCAGCTATGCCATGGAGGAGGCCAAGAACCTCCACGTGGGCGAGCAGGACTATTCGGTCACCACCACCCGCTTCTCCGACGACGGAAAGGGGGTGGTCGCCGCCCTGCACATCGCCCGGGCCGAGCCGAGCCCGCCGTTCGGGCCCGTCCCGGGCACAGAGCGCGAGCTGCCGGCCCAGCTGGTGCTTCTGGCGATGGGCTTCCTGGGCCCCGAGCCGAAGCTGCTCGACCAGCTGGGGGTGGCGAGGGACCCGCGTGGCAACATCAAGGCGGTAGCGCCATACACCAGCTCCGTGGAGGGAGTGTTCGCGGCTGGAGACGCTCACCGCGGCCAGTCGCTGATCGTGTGGGCGATCAACGAGGGCCGCCAGTGCGCGCGCATGGTCGACCGGTGCCTGGCGGCTCGCCGGAACGGAACGGACACCGCCGCCACGCCTGTGCTGCCGCCAGACGACGGAATCGCCGGTCACGCCGACGCGGACGAAGGACCCGAGGGCCCGCCAAAGCACGCTGGGCCGGGCATCGGCGCCGGCCACGCCGACGCAAACGAAGGACCCGAGGGCCCCTCCGAGCCGGCACACGGCCCGACCCAGTCCTCCGGACCGTGTGCCCGCCGGGTCGGGCCGGGCATCGGCGCCGGTTAGGACGCGCGACGGCGGACGGGCTGACTTCTTCCTTCGTGCAATGCCCACCTTCTGCCGGCACAATCGCTTCATAGAGCGCTGCCCGATCTGCTCAAAGACGCTGCCGGGTGCCCCTTCAAGCGCAGGAGCCTCCCGCCGCTCGGGGCCGTCCCGCGGCACGCGGCCGTCCCGCGGCACGCGGCCTGCCCCTGGCCCCGCGGCGCCGGGCGCCACCCGGTCCAGGGGCCCACGCCGGGAGAGTCTGCGCGTCCACCGCGAGGGCCGCGCCGAGGACGACGGTTATCGCTCGGCGCTCCTGCCGGGCCTGCGTGCCTCGGCGGACGCGAGGCGCCTGGCCGAGGAGATCGCCTTCGCCGCCGGGCGGTTGCTGGCCCTTGGCGCGGCCCCGGTCCGGTTCTACGCGGAGGCGCTCCAGATCGCCGAGCACGATCTGGAGCGGGCCACCTGGATGTGCTTCCTTGCCTGTTATCTCTGTCCTCTCGACCCACCGCCTGACGGCGTGGACCCCTTCGCCGGGATCCGCCTGGCCCTGGCCGATGGCTTCGCCGATCGCTGCTTCGCCGGCTCCGGCGCTGATCTCGTTGAGATCCCCCTCGGCCCGCGCACCTCCCACGATCCCGCGCTTGGGACCCGCACGCTCCTGGCCTACCGCCAGTGGGCCGAGCAGAGCGGCGGTCAGGCCCGTGCCTTCTCGGGCGACGCCGGGTGGAGCCCTCAGCGACGCTTCGAGCGACTGTTCGAGCGGCTCGCGTTCCCCGGCTTCGGGCGCATGGGCCGCTTTGAGGTGCTCGTCACGCTCGGACGCCTCGGCCTGTATGAGCTGCGCGCGGACTCCCTGCATTTCGGCGGCGTGGGTGGGCTCTCCTCGAGCGACCTCACCACGCTGGCCGCCAAGCGTCTCTTCGCCATTGGCGACCCCATCCATCTCGAGCGCCGGGCCGTGGCGCTCGCGCAGGCCATCTCCGTCCCCGTGGACGCACTCGACCTCGCGCTCGCCAACTGGACCTCGCCGGAGCGGGCAACGCTTGGGTTTCCGCCCGAGTGCAGCGATCGCGGAACGCTTGAGCGTGCCCACGACGCGCTGGAGCTCTGACCTTGCGAAAAATGCCGTCCACACCGCCGCCTACAGTCCCCTGTTGTAAATCGTTCCCCTTCGGCCAGGAAAGTCGCAATGCCACTCTGTTTCATCGAGCCTCAGGATGCGATTCGAGTCATCGCCGAGTCGGTCGGCCGCGAGGCGCGCCGTCAGCTCGTGGGCGAGGTTGTGCGCGCGTGGGTGGACGACATCCCCGATCAGGAGCTGTCGGTCCACTACGCCAAGGCCATCGCCGATCTCGACGAGGATGACCTGCACCTGCTGGCCGCCTGGCATGCTTCGCTGGAGGTGGGCCAGCCGATTCCCAACACGGACTTCCTCGTCGGAGTGTTCTCGAGCCTCGGGGAGAACAGGCGTGAGGCGCTGAAGATCGCAGCCGGCTTCCGTGGTGAGGAAGCGTTCCAGGCGGGCGTGTCCGAGGAGCAGGCTCTCGACACGGTGCTGCCCCGCCTCTCGCCCGAGCGGGCGATCGAGCTGGCCAGCGAGTGCATCCAGCTGTACATGTGGGACCGCCTCGGGTCCGACAACTGAGTGCGAGCTAGACTCGCTGTATGTCCGAGTCCGCTGCCATGCCCACCGAGGACGATGTGATGGACGCGCTCTCGAACGTGATCGACCCCGAGCTCGGTCTGGACTTCGTGGAGCTGGGGCTCATCTACGGGGTGGAGATCGACGACGGCAATGTGCGCGTCACGTTCACGCTGACGACACCCGGCTGCCCGATCGGGCCGCAGGTGACCGAGCAGATCGAAGAGTTCGTGGGCGAACTGGACGGCGTGAGGACGGTTGCCTCGGAGATGGTCTTCACCCCTCCGTGGTCGCCCGAGAAGATGAGCGAGGACGCGAAGTTCGCGCTCGGGTACTGAGCGCGGCTCAGAACTGCCCGTGCTTGCCGCGCGTGCGTAGCTGAAGAGCCGGGCTACCGCTCGAGTGCTTTCAGCTCCGTCCTGACTGCTTCTTCCTGCTCGGCCTGCCGGTCGCCGGGTTCTTCTTTCAGTTCGCTGAGTCTGTCTTTGAGCTCTACCTCCTTTTGCTGGCGTTGCTGTTCGGCTCTATGGTGCTCTTCGTGTTGTGCTTCACGTCTGTGTCGTTCCTGTTCCTCGGGTTCTTCCTTGTGTTCTTCGCGTTCCTTGGCGGCTGCACGCTCGCTCTGCAGGAAATCGGCTTCCGCCTTCTTCTGCGCTGCAGCTGCAGCGCGTCCGAGGCTTTCTTGCTGGCTGATCTGGCTCGCTGACGTTCCGCCGCAACCTGCGAGCAGCAGGCCCCCGACCAAGAATGCCCCCCATTTGCGCTGCATCGCTCCCCCTCGACTCGATTTCGCGCTCGACGGGCAGCGCGTCCGTCTACTATCCGCAAGACACATCCGCAAGACACGTTGCTCAGTTGATACCCGACCCCACATAGGTGATCAGGTGTCGCATCGGCGAAAACCCGCAGCCACGGCTCGGAGAACAATCCGTCTGGGCCACGTTGGACTAACGTCGCCGAAAGCCCCCGACTTGCGGACGGAGCAGGGATCCTCAGGCGGTCACCGCGGCGGTCTCGCGCGCGAGCGAGACGAGCGTCGCGAGCTCCTCCGCGATGCTCTCGCCGATCAGCTCGATGTCGGGAACGGCGTCGAAGTCCCCGAGCAGGCCGAAGTTCATCTGGCCGTTGTAGGACATGATCGCGATCGCAAGGGCGTGGTTTTGGGGCAGGAAGGCGACCGGATAGGCCTCGAGTATCTCGCGTCCGAGCACGTACAGCGGGAACTGCGGGCCGGGCACGTTGGTGACGATCAGGTTGAACAGGCGGGTTGAGAAGTTCAGGCGCGATGCCTGGGCGAGGATCGTGGGGGGCGCGAAGTTCTGCACCCCCGCTATCACCTCGGCTCCGAGCGCCTGCTTTGATTCCTTCAGCCCGTCCATCGCCTCAGAGACGAACCGCAGTCGCTGGACTGGATCGGCGATGTAGACCGGCAGGGGTCCGCGCATCACGACGATGCGGTTACCCATCGTGTGGTGCTCGCCTTCGGTCCGAACCGAGACCGGGACGAGCGCGCGCAGCTCGACGCCCTCGGTGTGTTGTCCGCGGGAGACCAGGAAGGAGCGCAGGGCGCCGGCGACCACCGCGAGCACGACGTCGTTGACCGTGCCCCCGAACGCGTTCTTGACGAGCTTGAAGTCCTCCAGCCGGTTGGCGATGCCGAGGAAGCGCCGGTGCGGGCCGATGTGCACGTTCAGCGGCGTCTCCGGCGCTGGGTTCAGGCCGGCCCAGATGAGCTCGCCGATCCCCTCCGCCGCCTCGCGCGCCCGCGCAAGCGCGTGGTCGGGATGGGTGAGCGCGTCGAGCCCCCCCTCCACCAGCGCGATCCCCGTGCGCAGCGCCCCGCGCAGTCCCGTCGCGACGAGCTCCACCGCTCCGGGCTCCGGGTGCGGCTGCCACGGGCGTCCGGAATGCTTGATCGGCGGCGGTTCGCGGGAGAGGTCGAAAAGCACCGTCGCCAGATCGACACCGGCGATGCCGTCGATGACGGAGTGATGGGTCTTCGTGATCAACGCGAAGCGGTCGTCCTGGAGGCCTTCGATCAGCCACATCTCCCACAGCGGCTTGGAGCGGTCGAGCTGCTGGGAGAAGATACGCGCGGTCAGGCTCTGCAGCTGCGCCCAGGTTCCCGGCGTCGGCAGCGCCGTGTGGCGCACGTGGTACTCCAGGTTGAAGGTCGGGTCGTCGATCCACACCGGGCGCCCGCTGTCGAGCGCCGTGAACGTGAGCTTGTGGCGGTAGCGGGGAACCAGATGCAGTCGTCGACGGATCTGTTCGAGAAACTCCTCCATCGCCGGGGGCGGGCCCTCGGCGATCGTCAGTCCCCCGACGTGCATGTGTGAGTCGGGGCCCTCCTGGTGCAGGAAGGAGGCGTCGACTGGGGTGAGCCTGTCGAGGTGGCGTTGCGTCATGAGCGCCTAGGGTACACCGGTCCTCCCTACAATGGTCGTGGTGTCCAATTCGGTCCGCAAGCTGCTACTCGCGGCGCCCCGCGGGTACTGCGCGGGGGTCGATCGTGCCGTGCAGACGGTGGAACGCGCTCTGGAGATCCACGGCGCGCCCGTGTACGTGCGCAAGGAGATCGTCCACAACAAGCACGTCGTCGCACAGCTGAGCGAACGCGGCGCGATCTTCGTCGACGAGGAGACCGGGGTGCCAGAGGGGGCGGTGTGTGTGTTCTCCGCGCACGGCGTCGCCCCCAGCGTGCGCTCCGGCGCGCGCGCGCGGGGTCTGCGCACGATCGACGCCACCTGCCCGCTCGTGACGAAGGTCCACCGCGAGGCTGTCCGCTTCGCCGAGGAGGGCTACACCATCGTGCTCGTCGGTCATGACGGCCACGAGGAGGTCGAAGGCACGATGGGCGAGGCTCCCGAGCAGATCGTGCTCGTGCAGTGCGAGCGCGACGTTGACGATCTGGAGGTCGAGGATCCCGAGCGGATCGCCTACGTCACACAGACCACGCTCGCCGTGGACGAAACCAGCTCGATCATCGCCCGGCTGGGCGAGCGCTTTCCGAGCATCGTCGGTCCCCGCACCGACGACATCTGCTACGCCACCACCAACCGCCAGGCGGCCGTCAAGCGGATGGCAGGGAGCTGCGATCTGATGCTCGTGATCGGCTCGCGCAACTCATCCAACTCACTGCGCCTGGTGGAGGTCGCGCGCGACTGCGGAACCGATGCACACCTGATCGACAAAGCCGGTGAGGTGCGCGAGGAGTGGCTCGAGGACAGGCGGGTTGTCGGCATCACCTCCGGGGCCAGCGCGCCCGAGAACCTCGTCCAGGAGCTCGTCGACTTCTTCCGCGCACGCGGTGTGAAAGACATCTCCGAGTTTCACGTGATCCGCGAGGACGTCCGCTTCATGCTCCCCAAGCCTGTCCGGCCTGTCCCGCGGAAGGCTGCCGATCCCGCATGACCGTCCGCGCGCTGAGCCGCTGATCCGCGACGGTGTGTGCGCCGCGGTCAGAGGACCTCTGCGGCGATATGCCCCGCTGGCTATTCAAGTGGACCTACACCGGCAAGGTCCTCGAGGCATACACCAACGAACTAAACGGACGTTCCACTAGCTGCCCGCCGCCCATTCCTGCAGGCGCTCATTGCGACTGTCGGCGACGTAGATGGTCCCCGAGGAGCCGACCGCGACTCCATGCGGGCTTGAGAGCTGACCATTGCCCGAGCCGTAGGAGCCGAACGTCGCGAGGTGGCTCCCGGTCGGGCTGAACTCCTGCACGCGGTTGGCGAGTTCTGAGACGTAGAGGTCGCCCGTCGTGGGGTCTGTGGCGATGCCATCGGGCAAGGAGCCGGTTTCGTCGAACTGCGCGATGAATGCGCCGGAGCTCGAGAGCTCCTGCACCCGTCCGGTGTTCACTTCAGCCACGTACAGGTGCCCGCCCGAGAAGGCCAGGCCGGTGGCGTAGAGCAGCTGCCCGTGGCCGGTCCCTTTTGAGCCGAACTGGCTGAGGAAGCCGCCGCTGGAGGAGAACTCCACGATCCGCCCGCCTTCCTGGGCGCTGCTGCCATTGAGCACCCACACGTCGCCGCTTTCATCGATCGCCACAGCGCCCGGTGAGAGCAGCTGCCCGGAGCCGGGAGCGGAGGAGCCGAAGCTCCTGATGAGCGTCCCGGAGGAGGAGAACTCCTCTACGCGGTTGTTGCCGGTGTCGGTGACGTAGATGTCCCCGGAGGCGTCGCTGGCGAGACCGCCGATGCCTTTGAACTGTCCTTCCCCTGAGCCTTCGCTGCCGAATTGCCTTACGAATTCGCGCCCTGAGTTGAACTCCAAGACGTGGTCATGGAGTTCGTCGGCGACCCAGATGTTTCCGTTTCCGCCCGGGCCCACGGCCACCGCTGTCGGTTCACCGAACTGGACTTCGCGGCTTTCGAGATGGGTGAAGCTCGCGGCGAAGGTGGGTGGTTCGCCGCCTTTCCATTCCTCGATGCGCTGGTTGCGGGCGTCGGCGAGGTAGACGTTGCCGGAGGAGTTGACCGCGACCCCCTCAGGCCATGAGAGCTGCCCGTTGCCCGCGCCGTAGGAGCCGAACGTCGCGAGGTGGGTCCCGGTCGGGCTGAACTCCTGCACGCGGTTGGCGAGTTCTGAGACGTAGAGGTTGCCCGTCGTGGGGTCTGTGGCGATGCCATCGGGCAAGGAGCCGGTTTCATCGAACTGTGCGATGAATTCACCGGAGCTCGAGAGCTCCTGCACCCGTCCGGGGCTTATTTCGGCCACGTACAGGTGCCCGCCAGAGAACGCAAGGCCGGTGGCGTAGAGCAGCTGCCCGTGGCCGGTCCCTTTTGAGCCGAACTGGCTGAGGAAGCCGCCGCTGGAGGAGAACTCCACGATCCGCCCGCCTTCCTGGGCGCTGATGGCGTTCAGAACCCAGACATCGCCGCCAGAGTCGATCGCCACGGCGCCCGGTGAGAGCAGCTGCCCCGAGCCGGGAGCCGAGGAGCCGAAGGTCCTTATGAACGCCCCCGAGGAGGAGAACTCCTCTACGCGGTTGTTGCCGGTGTCGGTGACGTAGATGTCCCCGGAGGCGTCGCTGGCGAGACCGCCGATGCCTTTGAACTGCCCCGACCCGGAGCCTTCACTGCCAAGCTGTTTGAGGAATTCACGTTTGGAGTTGAACTCGAGGACGTGGTCGTGGGCGGAGTCGGCGACCCAGATGTTGCCGCTGGGGTCGACCGTGACCGCGTTTGGTTCGCCGAAGGGGACTTCGCGGCTTTCGAGGTGGGTGAAGGTCGTGCAGAAGCCTTCCGACGTGCTGGCGCATCGCTTGAACGTTTCGTCTGCGCCTTCGCTGGTGCCGCCCGCGTTGGTCGCTGAGATCCTGAAGTGGTAGGTGGTGTTCACGGTCAGGCCGCTGACCGCCGCGGACACCGTGACCGGGCTTTCGCCGGACCCCGGCAACGCCGTGCATTTTTCGCTTGATCCGTAGGCTTCCGTGGGGCCATATTCGAAGTGGCAGTCGCTAACCGTCCCGCCGTTGGGGTTCACGGTGGCGTTCAGGGTCGCTGTCGTCTGGGTGAGCGCCGAGGCCCCTTTGGTCACGACCGTCGGGCGGATGGGCAGCGTTTTGAGCGTTTCGTCTGAGCCTTTGCTGGTTCCGCCCGGGTTGGTCGCCGAGATCCTGAAGTGGTAGGTCGTTTTTGCGCTCAGACCTGCCACCGACGCGGACACCGCGACCGCGCTTTCCCCGGTCCCCGGCGACGGCGTGCATTTTTCGCTTTTTCCGTATTCGGTCGTGGTGCCGTATTCAAGCTTGCATTCGCTGACTTCCCCACCGTTGGGGTTCACCGTCGCGTTCATCGTGGCCGAGGTCTGCGTGACAGACGACGCCGCTTTGGTCACGACCGTCGGGGGGTTGGGCAGCGTTTTGAACGTTTCGTCTGAGCCTTTGCTGGTGCCGCCCGGGTTGGTCGCAGAGACCCGGAAGTGGTAGGTGGTGTTCGCGACAAGGCCCGTGACCGGCGCGGACACTTCGACCGGGCTGGTTCCCGACCCCGGCAGCGAGCTGCACGGCTTGACGAATTCGTAGGGGGTTTTGGTGCCGTATTCAAAGTAGCATTCAGTGACTAGCACGCCATTGGGGTTCACCGTCGCGCACAACGTCGCGGAGGTCTGAGTGATCATGGACACAGTGCATTTCGCGACTGTCGGGGGTTCCAGCACTATGGGAGCACCGTAGGGGCTGCCCAGACCCGTTGGCCCGTCGTAGCCGACCTCTCCGTTGCAGAGATAGTTGCCGCAATTTTCTTTGCCTTCTTTCGTGTTGGTCCCTGATGTGACGTCATCCAGGACCCCGGTGCCGTTTTGAGAGGCCTCCACATAGTAGGCGTCGGCACCGCCAAACGATCTCGTGTGAGCGTTCGCCAACCCCATCGTCCCAGCCATGAGTGGGCTGCTGACGCTCGTCCCCCCCACGAGCGTCCATCCAGGTTCGCCTATTTCGAATTCTTGGGGAAGTTTGTATGAATCGGCGACGGACACCGGTGTTTCCGGGGCCGCGACCGCGGCGATGTCGTTGTTCGTCCGCTTTGTGCATTTCGGACTGGCGGTCTGCCAGGCCGGCTTGGGCTCATAGAGGCTGCAGCCGCTTCCGGTGCCCTTCCAAACGGTCTCAGACCACCCGCGCGAGTTCGACGCTGGCGTCAGGACTGTACCACCTGTGGCGATCACGTACTGCGAAGCTGCCGGATACTCGACTTCGTAACCTGAGTCGCCGGCAGATGCAAAGATCGACACTCCCGGGTGATGGAAGTGTGAGTCAGACGTTGTCTCGGTGGAGACCTCTTCGCCTCCATAGCTGTTGCTGATCTCGGTCGCCCCGAGCGTGGCGGCCTCGTCCTCGGCCGCGTACAGGTTTGCGTTCAAGTTATTCGTCGCCTCCACCAGCAGAATGTGGCAGTTCGGGCACGCCGCCGAGACCATGTCGATGTCGAGCGAGATCTCAACTGCCCAACCTGCTTCCGCCGCCGGGTATTTGGCTTCTCCTTTCTGATTGACCTTCTTGAAACAGCCATTGGCGGTCGTGCACGCCGGGAGCCCGTAGTGTGAGCGATATACGGCCAAATCTGACTCCGCCTTGGGATCGTCGAAGGCGTCGACGATCGCCACCGTCTGTCCGGACCCCGCGGTTTCCGAGGGAAGGTTGTATGCGGAGCGCAGATCCGCCGGAGCGTAACCCCCGCCCACGCCGGTACCGGAGAGGGAGGGGCTTACGACTGCGGGGCTTGACGGACGCGGCACCCTCGAGGAGGACAGGGCCGAGGCTGACGGAACGAGGATCGCCAGGCACGCAGAATGACCGGGCCTTGCATGACCACACACCGCATACGGTTCGGTCTTGGACGGCGTGAAGGAAAACCCCGGCGCACTCGCACCGGCGGCCTGCGGAAGAGCAGAGCCGACCAGAGCGGCCGCGAGAGCCGTCAGCCAGACCACGCGGCGGCTTCCCGGGCCTCGATCCATCGCTGCTACAGCGTAGCGCGCCGCGGGACGAGTCTTGCAGGCGCCACCGCCGTCGCTGTTGAGCGGGCACCGGCGCTCCCATGCGGCTCTATTCTCAGCGGTTGCCGTGCGTACGCTGATCATCTCCGACCTGCATCTGGGCAGCGTCTCGGGCGCGGACGTGCTTCGCCGCGTCGAGCTGCGCGCTCCGTTGCTGGCGGCCCTTTCAGACGTCGATCGCCTGGTGCTGCTCGGCGACGTGCTCGAGCTGCGCCACGGCCCGCCACGCGACGCGATGGCCGCGGCCCGGCCGTTCTTCGAGGATCTCGGCCGGGCGCTTGCCGGGCGCGAGCTCATCGTCACCGCCGGCAACCACGACCATGCGCTCATCGAACCGTGGCTGGCCCGTCGTGCCGAGGAGGATGACCCGCCGCCGCTCGGCGTGGAGCAGCTCCTGCATCCGGCGCAGGCCTCGCCGATGCTCGAGCGAATCGCCGAGTGGGTGTCCCCGGTGCGCGTCCTCTCGGCATACCCCGGGCTGTGGGTGCGTCCTGACGTGTACGCGACCCACGGCCACTATCTGGACTTCCATCTGACGGTGCCCACGCTGGAGCGCCTTAGCGTGGGCGCGATGAGCCGCCTGCTGGGTCGCCCCGCCGAGGCATTCCACTGCGTTGAGGACTACGAGGCAGTGTCGGCCCCCGTGTTCGCGTGGAGGGACGCCGTGGCCAGGGATGGCCGTACCGGGGACGCCCTGAACGGAGTGAGCATGGTCGGCGCCTGGCGTGCCCTCGGAGGCGACAGCCGCGGCCGCTCGGACCGCCGCAGGCTCCGCACACGCGCGCTGGTGGCCGCCTTCCCGCTCGCGGTGGCCGCGCTCAACCGGGCGGGACTGGGCCCGCTGCGCACGGACGTCTCAAGCGGCGAGCTCCGCCGGGCCGGCCTGGCGGCGATGGGCCAGGTGGCGGCACGGCTCGGCCTGGGTGACGCGTATGTGGTCTTCGGCCATACCCACCGCGCCGGACCACTCCCCGGAGATCGCGAGCAGGAGTGGCGTGGGCAGGCGCCTCGATCTCACCCTTCTCACGGCCCGTCCGACGGACGCGCCGCCCAGGGTGTTGAGTCGGGCGCGCGGCTGGTGAACGCGGGCTGCTGGACCTACGCTCCCGTGTTCGTCACCTCGAGTCCCGCTGAGAGCCCCTACTGGCCGGGGACGTGCGTGCTCGTCGAGGATTCGGGACCGCCCGTGCTCAGAAGACTGCTCCTGGATCGCACGCACGCCGAGCTCAGGCAATCCCCGGCGTGAAGCAGGTCGCCAGGCATTCGACGCCCGTTCCGCACTCGAGGTCGAACACGCCCGCGGTATGGCGGTCGTGCTCGATCAGGGGATAGGCGCCCGGGTGCGTGATCGCCAACTCGGCGCCGCCCCCTGCGGTGCCCCCGTTGACGCGAACCGTTCCGGTGCCGTCGAGGACCGCCCACACCCCGCCGGCCTCATACGGACCCGAGTACGCGCCCGGTTGATCCCCGGTTTGGGCCGGGAGCCGGGCATCGGGGGCGTCCTCGGGGCGCAAGGGGGCCATGGGCTCGCGTTCGACTCCCACGAGCCCCTGGATCGCCAGCTCGGTTTCGCGATAGGCGCCCTCGCCGAGGTGGTACTCGAACAGGCGCGCCCGCCCGTCGAACAGGTACCGCGCGGGCCAGACCTCGTTGCCGTAGTCCTCCCACACCTCAAAGGCGCTGTCGATGAGCACCGGATATGAGATGTGAAGGCGCGCCACCGCGTCCCTGACCGCCTGCTCCTCCCGCGCGGGCTGAAAGCCGGGGCAGTGCACGCCGATCGTGCGCAACCCCGCCGACCCATACCGCTCGTGCCATGCCTTCAGGTAGGGAAGGGTGCGCAGCGAGTTCGGTCGGCAGAAGTCCCAGAACTCCACCAGCATCGGCCTACCCCGCTGGATGATGCTCGCCTGAGCGCCTCCGCCGGCGCCCCCGCTCGTGTTCAACCACGGCAGCCCCGTCGGGAACAGCGGAGCAACGATCGTGTCCACAGGCGCGCGCATGTCGGGTCAGGAAACAGACCGGACCTGGCGTCGAGGGCCAAGGGGGCACCGACGGCGAAGCCGTTGGTCAAGGACGCAGGGAGCGTGGCGTACTGCGTACGCGTGCTGGCCGATCGGAGATCCCGTTGATCTCCGATCGGCAGGACGCCGCCAGCCGCCGGCCATCGGCGTCAGGTCAGCCTATGGAGCCGACCATCTCCAGCTGTATGAGGCGGTTGAGCTCGACCGCGTACTCCATGGGGAGCTCCTTCGTCACAGGCTCGATGAAGCCGTTGACGATCATCGCCGCGGCCTCGTCCTCGGTGAAGCCGCGCGAGCCCATGTAGAAGAGCTGGTCGTCCGATATGCGCCCCACGGTCGCCTCGTGGGCGACGGTCACGTGGGGGTTCTGGATCTGGATGTCGGGCCAGGTGTCAGAACGGGAGATTCCGTCCATCATCAACCCGTCGCACTGCACGCGCGCCTTGGACCCGGCCGAGTGCTGGCCCATCTTGACCAAGCCCCGGTAGCCCATGATGCCGCCGTCCTTGGAGATCGACTTGGCGAGAATGTTCGAGGTCGTGTTCGGAGCGAGGTGCACGACCTTGGCGCCGGTGTCCTTGTGCACGCCCTTGCCCGCCACGCCCACGTTGAGATGGTCGGCGCGTGCCCCCTCGCCCATCAGGAAGGAGCCGGGGTAGAGCATCACATACTTCGCGCCCATCGACCCGCCGACCCACTCCACCGTTCCCTCCGCGTCGACCACCGCGCGCTTGGTGTTGAGGTTGTAGACGTCCTTCGACCAGTTCTGCACGGTCGTGTAGCGCGCCTTCGCCCGCTCGTGCACGAAGATCTCAACGACCGCGGAGTGCATCGAGTTGACGCTGTAGGTCTGTGCCGTGCAGCCCTCGATGTAGTTCACCTCGGCACCCTCGTCGGCGACGATCAGCGTGTGCTCGAAGGTGCCCTCACCGGCGCCCTCCATGCGGAAGTAGGACTGCAGCGGAAGGTCGCACTTGACGCCCTTGGGTACGTAGCAGAAGGCCCCACCCGACCACACAGCGCCGTGGAGCGCGGAGAACTTGTTGTCCTGCGGTGGCACGCACTTGTTCATGAAGTACTTCTGCACCAGCTCCGGGTACTCGGTGATCGCGGTGTCCATCGAGCAGAACAGGATGCCGAGCCTTGAGTACTCCTCCTTCAACCCCTCGTACACGGGCTCCTGGCGCCACACGCCGACGACGCCTGCGAGATGCTCGCGCTCGGCTTGAGGGATGCCGAGATCCTCGTAGGTCTGCTTCATCTCTGCGGGCACGTCGTCCCAGCTGTTGAAGCGCCCGGCGGTGGGGGGGGAGTAGAGGACGAGATCGTCGAGGTTCAGGCCGCCCAAGTCCGGCCCCCAGGTGGGAACGGGCTTGCGTTCGAAGATCTCAAGCGACTTCAGCCGCTTCTCGGCCATCCAGTCGGGCTCGCCCTTGATCTTCGACAGCTCGCTCACCACCTCGCGCGAGATGCCGTGGCGTGCCCGCAATTGTCCCTGCTCATCATCGACGATGGGGCTGGGCTTGGCGATCCTTGTGCGGTCAATCGTGGCCATGTCGCTCCCTTGCGCTGTTGCCTCGGAGAATCCTGTGCTGTGAAGTAGGAATTGTATCGCGGCCCTCAGGCGGCTGGGCATCGCGGCCCTCAGGGGCTGGTGCCCTCAGGCCGGCCAAGCGCGATCGCCGGTCACGGCCCCGCGGACGACCTTGAGGTTCAACAGCGCGCACTTGCGTCGTGTCGCGGACACCGGGATGCCGAGCAGCCCGATCATCCAGTCCGCGCCGAGCCTACCGACCTCCTCCAGCGTCATGCCCTTGAGCTCCTCGGAGGCGATCGACGCAGACGCCTGGGAGATGGCGCAGCCGTGGCCGTGGAAGCGCAGCTCGTCGATGCGGTTGTCCTTCACGCGGATGTGCACTCCGAGCTCGTCTCCGCACAGTGGATTGTGCTCGAGCGCCTCCAGGTCGTGGGGATCGAGCTCCCCGAAGTTCCGGGGTTGCTTGTAGTGGTCGAGGATGTAGTCGCGGTAGAGGTCGTCCATTACGTACTCGCAAAAAAACTCGGTATATCTATGGTAGATATGGCGCGGGGCTGTGTAAATACAATCGCATTGCGGGACCACCCGCCGGTGAATACCATCGCGTTACCGAGCTCGTTTCTGTGCATACACGTCATCCCCGGTCACACGCTTGTCACAGTTCGAACACCTCACGCCCGCGGATGAGGGCGTCCACGAGGGCGTCGACGTCGCCGGGCTCGTTGTAGACGCCCACGCTCGCCCGCGCGGTGGCGCTCACACCGAGGCGGCGCATCAGCGGCTGCGCGCAGTGGTGCCCGGCGCGGATGCACACTCCACCCCGGTCGGCCAGCTCGGCGACGTCGTGGGGGTGCATTCCCTCGATCATGAACGACGCCAGGCCCCCACGCGCGTCAGCCCGGGAGGGCCCTACGACGTGCAACCCGGGCACCTGCTCCAGGCGCTCCAGCATGTAGGCGGTGAGGGCGCGCTCGTGCGCGCGCACGTGGTCCATCCCGAGCTTCGCCAGGTAGTCGACGGCCGCTCCCAGCCCGACGGCCTCGGCGATCGGCGGTGTGCCGGCCTCGAACTTGTGCGGAAGCTCGTTCCAGGTCGCCGACTGGAAGTCGACGGAGGCGATCATGTCACCGCCGGTGAGAAACGGGTTCATCGTCTCGAGGATCTCGAGGCGGCCGTGCAGCACGCCGATCCCCGTCGGCCCGAGCGCCTTGTGGCCGGTCCAGGCGTAGAAGTCGGCGCCGATGGCGCCGACGTCCACCGGCATGTGGGGGACAGCCTGCGCGCCGTCGATGAGCGAGACCGCACCGGCGGCCCGCACGCGGGCCGTCATCTCCGCGACGGGGTTGATCGTGCCGAGCACGTTCGAGACGTGCGCAAACGCCACCAGCCGCACGTCGCCGCGGGCGAGCTCTGAGTCGAGCTGCTCCAGCGACAGCTCGCCCTGCTCGTCCACCTCCAGGTAGCGCAGGCTCGCGCCGCGCTCGCGGCAGAGCACCTGCCAGGGCACGATGTTCGCGTGGTGCTCCATCTGGGTGATCAGCACTGCGTCGCCCGGCCCCACGTTCGCCCGGCCCCACGCGTATGCGACGAGGTTGATCGACTCCGTGGCGTTCTTCGTGAAGATCGTCGTCTCCCGCTGTGCGCCCACGAAAGCGGCCACCCGCCCGCGAGCGCCGTCGTAGGCCGCGTCGGCCTCCTGTGCGAGCGCGTACACGCCGCGGTGGACGTTCGCGTTGTGGTTGCGCAGGTGATCCGCCAGCGCCTCGATCACCACCTCCGGCTTCTGCGAGCTCGCCGCCGAGTCCAGGTAGATGAGCGGACGCCCCCCAAAGCTCCGCGCGAAGATCGGGAAGTCAGCACGCACGCCCGCCCGACCCCCGGAGGGGGTCTTCATCAAAAGGTCGTTCTCAGCGACTGACGGCATAGGCCTCGATGTCCTCGCGCGCCGCCGCGAGCTTCTGTGCCACCTTCTCGCGCACGAGGGCTTCCAAGGGCTCATCTGAAAGCTCTGAGATGAGCGGCTCGAAGAAGCCCTCCACGATCACGCGGACAGCCGCCGGGCGGTCGAGCCCGCGCGTCTGCATGTAGAAGATGGCAGCCTCGTCGAGCTCGCCGACGGTGCCGCCGTGCGAGGCCGAGACGTCGTCGGCGGACACGAGCACCGAGGGGATCGCGTCGACGCGCGCCTTCGGGGAGAGCATCATCGAGTGGATCTGCAGGTAGGTGTGTGTCCGTTGGGCGCCCGGATCGATCTGGATGAGACCCTCGAAGCTTGCGCGG
This sequence comes from uncultured Solirubrobacteraceae bacterium, assembly GCA_963709885.1. Classification (GTDB taxonomy): domain Bacteria; phylum Actinomycetota; class Thermoleophilia; order Solirubrobacterales; family Solirubrobacteraceae; genus Palsa-744. The sequence continues at coordinate 1,156,568 of CAVPXY010000004.1, forward strand.
CTGTCTCCGGTTGCGGCCCCCCGCCAATGCACGTCGCCGTTTGATGGGCCGGTCTCGTGCAGGTCCACGGCGAACACGTCCAGGTGCTCGTGCTCCTCGGTGAAGAACAGCCCGCGGAAGGCCATCTCCCCGCCCGGCTCGGAGATCGCAAGCTCGAGGTGCTGGCGGACCAGGTGACCGCCGAGCAGCGCCGGCAGCCAGTGGCAGTAGGCGTCCCGACCGACCCCTACGAACCGCGTGGAGACGTCGAACACCTCTCCGGCGCCCCAGTCCTGGAGCTGCGCCAGATGACAGCGCGCGCCGTCCTTCAGATACAGCTCGAACGCCCCTGCGTGCAGCGCCTGGCCGTCGAAGTCCTCGGCGAGGTCGTACTCGTTCACACGGAACTCGCTTCCCTCGCCGCCGAGAACGAGCGTGCGCGCGTACTGTGCCAGGCCCGGCTCGTCGATCGCGTAGACGATCTCAAACGGCTCCTCAACGACGACTCCATCGGGGACGTGCAGGAACGCCCCGCCGGTCCACAGCGCGGCGTTGGCGGCCTCGAGCTTGTGCCGGTCGATCGTCAGGCGCTTGGAGTACCACGGCTCGACCGTGTCGGGATGCTCGCGGAAGGCATCCTCCAGCGAGCACAGGATCACGCCGCGGGCCTGGAGGCCCGGGTCCAGATCGACGTGCACCACCATGCCGGCGCTCTGCACGAGCCTGCCCGCGCGCGCGCGATCTGGAAGCGTGCGCGGCACGACACTCGGCAGGACACCTGGCGCGGCCGAGTCGGATTGCACCTTCAGCGCGTCCAGGTCGAGCCCCTGCAGGCTCGTGGTCCAGAACCCCGAGCGTCGCCACACCGGTAGCTCGGAGGTCTCGTAGACCCTCAGGGCGGCCTCGCGCAGCTCTGCGAGCGTGCGCCCGTCGCCGGCACCCGCGCCGGCGAGCGCGTGGTAGAGAGTTGCCTCACGGTGGCGCCCCGGCTTGACCGCCACCGTGTCGGTGCCGGGGCCGGAGAAGCCGTCGGACGCCGCGGAGGAGCCGTCAGACACCGACGCCGCGGAGGAACCGTCAGACACCGACGCCGAACTCCTGGCGGATCCCATCGTAGCCCTCGCGCTCGAGTCGCTCGACGAGCTCGACGCCCCCCTCCAGCACGATGCGCCCGTCCATCATGATGTGCACGAACTCGGGCTTCACGTAGTGGAGGATGCGCTGGTAGTGGGTGATGATGAGCGCGCCCAGGCCCTGCTCGTCGTGCAGCCTCTGAACGCCCTCGGCAACCGTCCGCAGCGCGTCGATGTCAAGGCCCGAGTCGGTCTCGTCGAGGATCGCGACATCGGGCGTGAGCATTGCCATCTGGAGGATCTCCGCGCGCTTCTTCTCGCCGCCGGAGAAGCCGTCGTTGAGGTGGCGGGAGGTGAACGCTTTGTCGACGTCGAGCAGCTCGATCGCGTGCTGGAGCTGGGTGCGGAACTCCTTGACCCCGATCGGCTCCTCGCGCTTGGCGTTGATCGCCATCCGCAGGAAGTTGGCCACCGAGACTCCGGGAATCGACACCGGGTACTGGAAGGCCAGGAACAGCCCGGCCTTGGCCCGCTCGTGCGGCTCGGCCGCGGTGATGTCCTCGCCCTTGAACGTGATCGAGCCCTGCGTGATCTCGTAGGTGGGATGCCCGAGGAGGGTGTTGGCGAGCGTGGACTTGCCTGAGCCGTTGGGACCCATCAGGGCGTGTATCTCGCCCCGGTCGATATCCAGGTCGACGCCCCGCAGGATCTCGCGGTCCTCGGTGCGCACGTGCAGGTCTCTGACCTGTAGGTCGGCCATGTTCGCCCTCAGGCTCCAGTGGTGAGGGGTTGAGGTTCTGTGTCGAACGCAGGCAGCACGGCGCCGTTGGAAAGCGCCGAGGCGGCGTCGAGGGCCGGGTGAAGGAGGAGGTCGGCGAGGGTTGTCTCCTGCAGCGTGCGCACGATCGCGAACCGCACCTTCGTCCACAGCAGCTTCGTGGGACAGGCGTGGGCGGGGTCAGCCTCGCGCGCACACACGATGGAGCCGTCGGGGGCTTGAGAGATGCACTCGATCGGTGCAATCGACCCCTCGAGGGCCTCGACCACCTCGGCCATCGTGATTTCCACGGGCGCACGCGCGAGCATGTAGCCGCCGCGGGAGCCGCGGCGGGAATCGACAAGCCCCGCCTTGCGCAGGCGTGCCACCAGATGCTCGAGGTACGCGAGCGGAAGGCCGCCGTGCGCGGCTATCTCCGTCAGGGGAACCGGAACCCCATCCTCCCCGCCGGCACGCCTGGCCAGCTCGACCATCACGCGCACGCCGTACTCGGTCTTGGTTGAGAACATCATCTCTGGAATACCTACCTGAGCGCTAGGGTATCAGCCGCCCTCGAGCTTGCGGACATCGTGGGCGAGCGACTCGGGCGTGAGCTGTTCGAGTCCGAAGAGCACCCGCGCGCGGCCGTCACGGTCGAGCAGCAACACCGGAGCCGAGCTCGCATAGGCGGCTTCGCCCGCGCTCGCGGGCACTACTGCGTACGCGCGCCACACGGCCTCAAGGCGCGTCCGGGAGCCGGTCAGGTACTCGAGGCGCCCGCTCAGAGAAACGCGTTCGAGAAAGGCGCGCACGTGGGCTGGAGTGTCGGCGGCGGGATCGACGCTGACGGCCAGCGCCGCAACGCCCGGGCCGAGTTCGTCCAGGGCGCCGCGTATCTGCTCGGCGATCACCACGCAGGCGCTCCTACAGGTGGAGTACAGAAAGGTGAGGATCGTCACCCGGCCGCGGTAGTCCTGCAGCCGGACACGCCGTCCGGCCTGGTCGGTCAGCGCGAAGTCGTGCGCGGGCGCGCCCAGGGGCAGCGCCGCACCGTCGAAGCCCGAGGCCGTGGCGGCAGTCGAGTCGCTCGAGTAGGAGCTCGACGAGGAGGATCGCCCCGAGCATCCGACCAGCGCCACCAGCGCTACGAGCACGATCGCAAGGACGGTGGCGAGGGCCGGCACAGCGAACCGGGGGCGCGGACGCATCGTGGCTGAGGGTAGGGCAGCACGCTCCCGGGCAGGCGCTATACTTTGTGAAGTCACCATGAAAGCCGACCATGGTTTAGGAGTTTCGATATGAGTCCGTCAGGAGCGGAGCTTCTCCGCCAAGTCAAGAGCCAGATCGAGCAGATCGATCCGTCGAAGGTGCGCGAGCTGATCGGTGAGGGTGTGGCGGTCGTGGACGTGCGCGAGACCGAGGAGTTCGCGGCCGGTCATCTCCCCGGCGCCAAGCACGTGCCCAAGAGCTACCTGGAGACGCGCATCGAGGGCGCCGTCGCGGACCACGACGCGCAGATCGTGCTCTACTGCCAGTCCGGCAACCGCTCGGCCTGGGCCGCGCGGACGCTCCAGGAGGACCTCGGCTACAAGAACGTCGCGTCGATGATCGGCGGGATCACGCTGTGGAAGGACCGCGGCTACGAGGTGGAGGTCCCGCGTGCGCTCGGCCCCGACCAGCGTGAGCGCTACTCCCGCCACCTGCTGATCCCCGAGATCGGAGTCGAGGGCCAGATCAAGCTGCTCGACGCGAAGGTGCTGCTGCTCGGCGCGGGTGGCCTCGGATCGCCTACCGCCCTGTACCTCGCCGCCGCGGGCGTCGGCACGCTGGGGATCGTCGATGACGACGACGTCGACCTATCGAACCTCCAGCGCCAGGTGATCCACTCCACGCAGCGCATCGGCATTCCCAAGGTGGACTCCGCCGAGGAGTCGATACATGCGCTCAATCCCGATGTGAATGTCGTGAAGTACCCCGTGCGCATCGACGCGGCGAACATCATGGAGATCATCGAGGGCTACGACGTGATCGTCGACGGCGTGGACAACTTCCCCACCCGCTACCTTCTCAACGACGCCTCCGTGCGCCTTCAGATCCCGGTCGTCTCCGCCTCGATTCTCGGCTTCGACGGCCAGCTCTCGGTCTTCGCCCCCTATCAGGGTCCCTGCTACCGCTGCCTGTTCCACGAGCCGCCGCCCGCCGAGCTCGCGCCCTCCTGCGGGGCCAACGGTGTGCTCGGCGTGCTCCCCGGGACGATGGGCCTGTTGCAGGCGACCGAGGTGGTGAAGCTGATCCTCGGCATCGGCGAGCCGGCGATCGGCCGGCTGCTGCTGTACGACGCGCTGGGCGCGACGCTGACCGAGGTCAAGGTCCATCGCGACCCCGACTGCCCGATCTGCTCGCGTGAGCCCGATGAGATCACCGATGATGAGATGGGCTCCTTCCCCGACTACGAGGCGTTCTGCGCCGCCGCCGGGTAGCTTGACGAGCCCTGGATGAAACCCGTTCACCTCACGGGCGCGCGCAGGACGCGCGCGGCGTGCTAATCATTCCCGGATGGCCACGATCAAGATCCCCCCGGTTTTGCGCGCCTCGGTGGGCGGCGAGAAGGAGGTGAGCGCCTCCGGGGAGAACGTGGGCGCGGTGCTGCGCGATCTCGCCTCAAGCCACCCCGCCACCGAGAGCCAGCTGTTCTCCGCCGAGGGCGAGCTCAACCGCTACGTCAACGTCTATCTCAACGACGAGGACGTTCGCGTGCTCGGCGGCCTGGAGACGGCGGTGGGCGAAGGCGACACGCTCGTCATCCTGCCGGCGATGGCCGGTGGCGGTGAGCCTCCCTACGATCGCCCGCGAGCGCTCCGTCTGCCGAGGCGCGGCTCGGGGGCTACTTCGGGGGCTCGACCCCCTGGAGCGCCAAGGCCGCGCTGAGGGCGCAGAGAAGGGTCAGGAAGCTCACAAGCCCCACGACCGTCGACCGCGCCGCCAGGCCGATCAGGCTGGCGCACGCGCCCGCGGCGACCAGCAACGCGAAGGCCAGGGGGACGGGAGGGTTGGGTATGTCCGCCCCCCCCAGGCGATGACTGAGCCACGGGCGCAGCACGAGCCTGGTGAACAATGCAAAAGCGACGAGTACGACGACGAGTGCCACCTTCGTGGTATCGGTAGGCTCGCGCGTTACCGTTAGCGAACTCGGCGCCAGTGGTCGAGTGGCCTCGGGTAGCGCCCACCAGCCGGCATCGGGCAGTGGGCGCTAGGCGATCGGGCACGCCCTCCTCCACGCCGCCATCGTAAACCCCGGTCTCGCTCGCCCCGGCGGCGCGCGGCAGGCGGACTACCGGTCGGTGGGGTGACCGCCGTTCTGCTCGGCCAGCACGGCCTGGGCGGCGGCCACCCGGGCCGTCGGCACCCGGTAGGGCGAGCAGGAGACGTAGTCGAATCCGGAGCGGTGGAAGAACGCGATCGAGTCCGGATCCCCGCCGTGCTCGCCGCACACGCCGATCGTCAGCTCGGGTCGGGCCTCGCGCCCCAGCCACGCCCCCATGCGCACCAGCTGGCCCACGCCGGGCTCGTCCAGGGTCTCGAACGGCGAACGGTCGAGGATCTTCTCCTCCATGTACCGAACGAGGATCGAGCCCTCGATGTCGTCGCGGGAGAACCCCAGGGCGGTCTGGGTCAGGTCGTTGGTGCCGAACGAGAAGAAGTCGGCATGGTGGGCGATGCGGTTTGCCGTCATGCAGGCGCGCGGCAGCTCGATCATGGTGCCCACTTGGAAGTCGCGCCCGAGCTCCAGTCCCTCGGCGTGCCCGGTGGACACCACCAGCTCGCGCACGAGTTCGAGCTCGCGCTCGTAGTCGACCAGCGGGATCATCACCTCGAGCCGGGGCGCTGAACCGCTGCGCTCGCGCACCGCGCGCCAGGCCCGCGAGATCGCGTGCATCTGCATCTCGTAGATCTCGGGGTAGAGGATTCCCAGCCGGCAGCCGCGCGTGCCCAGCATGGGGTTGGTCTCCTGCAACGAGGCCACGCGCTCGAGCAGGTGCTCCAGCCGGCGAAGCTCCTCCTCGCGCACCTGGCCGTGCTCGGCCTCGTTGCGCGTCACGTCCAGCTCCGCCTGCACCTCGTGGTGGGCAGGTACGAACTCGTGCAGCGGCGGATCCAACAGGCGTATCGTGACCGGCCAGCCGGCCATCTCCTCGAACAGCCCCTCGAAGTCCTTCTGCTGGAAGGCCGCGAGTTCCGCCAGGACCCGGCGGCGCTCGTCCCGCGAATTCGCGACGATCATGTCGCGCATCTTGGACACCCGGTCCGCGGCCAGGAACATGTGCTCGGTCCGGCACAGGCCCACGCCCTCGGCGCCGAAGCCCCGCGCGCGCTGGGCGTCGAGTGGACTGTCGGCGTTGGCGCGCACGCCCAGTCGCCGGATGCCGTCGGCCCACCTCAGCACCCGCTCAAAGCGATCGTCGACCACCGGATCGACGAGCGGCACGGTGTCGGTGGTGATCGTCCCTTTGCTGCCGTCGACCCCGATCTGATCGCCCTCGTGCAGAACGGTGCCGTTGACCCTTATCTCCTTCATGTTGAGGTCGATCTCCAGGGCGGAGGCCCCCACCACTGCGGCACGGCCCATGCCGCGGGCCACCAGGGCGGCATGGCTGGCCTTTCCGCCCTCGGAGGTGACCACCCCGCGGGCGGCGTAGAAGCCGGCCACGTCGTCGGCCTCGGTGAACGGCCTGCACAGGATCACGTCGCGGCCGTCGGCGGCGGCCGACACCGCGTCGTGGGCGGTGAACACCACTTCGCCCCGGGCGGCGCCCGGCGACGCGGCCACGCCGCGCGCGAGCACCGCGAAGTCCACTGACGGGTCGAAGGTCGGATGCAGCAGCCTCTCCAGCGAGGCAGCATCGATCGTGGCCAGCGCCGCGCGCTCGTTCAGCAGCCCCTCGTCCACCGCGTCCACCGCGAAGCGGACCGCCGCCTGGGCCGGGCGCTTGGCGCTGCGGGTCTGCAGCATGTACAGACGCCCTTCCTCGATCGTGAACTCGGTGTCCTGCATGTCCTTGTAGTGACGCTCGAGCGTGCTCAGGATCTCGATCAGTTGAGCATGGGCTTCGGGCATCAGCTCGGCCAGCTCGGCCAGCTCGCGGGTGTTGCGCGCGCCGGAGACTACGTCCTCGCCCTGCGCGTTGACCAGGAAGTCGCCCGAGGGCTCGGGGCCGCCCGTGATCTCGTCGCGGCTGAAGGCAACGCCGACCCCGACGTGTCGCCCTTGTTGCCGAACACCATCTGCTGCACGTTGACCGCTGTTCCCCAGTCGTCGGGGATGCGGTTAATACGCCGGTAGGAGACGGCGCGCTCGCCCTGCCAGGAGTCGAAGACGGCGCACACCGCCGCCCGCAACTGCTCGCCCGGGTCCTGCGGGAAGTCGTCGCCGATCGTCCGCTTCAACAGCGCCTTGAAGCGGCCGGTCAGCTCACGCAGGGCCTCGACGTCGAGCTCGGTGTCCAGGCGCACGCCGCGTTTCCTCTTGACGGCGTCGATCTCGGCCTCCAGCTGGTCACCCGGCACGCCGCGCACCACGTTGGCGAACATCTGCACCAGCCGCCGGTAGGAGTCCCAAGCGAAGCGCTCGTTGCCCGTCCGCTGCGCGCACCCCACCACCGAGCGGTCGTTGAGGCCCAGGTTGAGAACCGTGTCCATCATGCCCGGCATCGACTCGCGCGCGCCGGATCGCACGGACACCAGCAGCGGGTCGTCCGCGTCGCCCAGCGTCGGCCGGCGCGCTCCTGGAGCCGGGCCAGCCCGGCGGCGATCTGGTCGGACAGCCCGTCGGGGAACGAGCCTCCGGCGTTCATGTAGCCGACGCAGGCCTCGGTGGTGATCGTGAACCCGCCGGGCACGCGCTCGGCATCCAGGATGCGGGTCATCTCGGCGACGTTGGCCCCCTTGCCGCCAAGCAGCTCGCGCATCTCCCGCGAGCCTTCGGAGAAGTCGTAGACGAACTTCGTTGCGATTTCGGTGGCGCTCATGGGAGCAAGGCTAGCGGCGCCAACTGGCACCGACTCCGAGGCTAACTACTGAACCAACCTCACGGCTCTTCGGTAACTGTAGATCAGGGGCGCAGCTGTAGATCAGGGGCGCAGCTGTAGATCAGGGGCGCAGCCGGAACCGGCGGACGCGCCCCGACGCACTACCGCGCCCCGGGTAGTGCATCGGACGCACCACCGCGCCCCGGGTGGTGTATCAGTTTGGTCGTGAACTTCGTTTGATCGCAGGCGCGTTGCGCAGTAGTGATCTGACGGCCTTACGCTCTTGGGGTGCGAGCGAGGTAAGCCACGCGGCAACGTCCATGCGGCCGTCAGCGCGTTTGGTGATGGCCAGCGCCTTTAGGTCAACGACGATGGCGGTTCGCCCGGGTTCCCCTGCTCGTGCCAAAACTCGGCAACCGCCGCCGCAAACGCCTTGTCTTCTGGCTTGACCGGACTCCCGTTGCCGATTTCGCAGACGCTGCTGACTAGTTTGGCAATTGCTTCGGTGGGGGAGCGTACTCGTCCGCCAGCGAGCTGGACGGCCCTCACCAGTTCCTTCGCGACTGCTTCGGTCTTGGCCCTACTCGCGTTGACTTCCCTGCAAGTGATGTTCCTCGCCGAGGCACCGCTGCTCCCACCGCAACCCGAAGCGGCCAGCAGCAACGCCGAAGCCGCGACGGCCACCATGCCACGCCATCCCCCCATCGGGCCGAAGCATATCGCCAAACCCTCCTAGGGCTTCTCGCCCTTCCAGCGAGCCTTCGCAGCCTTCCTGGCGGCCTCGCTACGCTGCTCGGCGGTCATCCCCGCCGCGCGGGCCTTCCCACCCTTCAATCCGCCTTTACGCCCCAGTGCGACCGCTGTCGGTCCTTCCCGGCGTCCCCGGCCACATCCTCGACCTCACCGACGGCGATGTCCACGATGAGCTTGCCGAGCTGATTGGGATCGCGTGGGCGCTTGCGTGACCGGTCGGGCATAGCCCAAGGCTACCAGCGGAGGCGCAATGGCTCAGATCCAAACTGATACACCACCGCGCCCCGACCCCGCTATATTCCGTGAAGTAATGGCTGCCGAGCGGCTTAGGAGCAGGCCTTGCGGAGGTCGGTACGGGGACATCGTGCAGTCGATCGGCAATACGCCGCTGGTCGAGCTGCCCAGCCTCTCCCCGAAGCCGGGCGTGCACATCTGGGCGAAGCTCGAGTCGCGCAACCCGACGGGGTCGGTCAAGGACAGGGTGGCCCGCGCGCTGATCGAGGACGCCGAGGAGAAGGGCGCGATCGTGAAGGGCCAGACGATCCTGGAACCGACGTCCGGGAACACCGGCATCTCGCTGGCGATGATCTGCTCGCGCAAGGGCTACCGCCTGAAGGTGGTGATGCCGGAGAACGTGACGCCCGAGCGTACCGAGCTGCTGCGGATGTACGGCGCGGAGATCGTCTACTCCGACGGCTCCAAGGGCTCGAACGGCGCGGTCGAGAAGGCCTTGGCGATGGCCGCGCAAGATCCCTCCTGCTACATGCCCTACCAGTATGGTAACCAGGCCAACCCGAGCGCGCACTACAACGGCACGGCGCTGGAGATCCTGGAAGAGCTCGACGAGGTGTCCGCGTTCGTGGCTGGGCTGGGCACGGGGGGCACTCTGATGGGCAACGGCAGGCGGCTGAAGGAGGCGTTCGGCGAGGCTGTGAAGATCGTTGCGGCGGAGCCGATGCAGGGCGAGCCCGTTCAGGGACTGCGCTCGCTGGACGACGGCTTCATCCCGCCGATAATCGATCTCTCTCTGCTGGATCGCAAGATCTTCGTGACCAACCGCGATGCGATCATCTGGACGCGGAGGCTGCTCGACGAGGAGAGCCTGTTCGCGGGCGTCTCGAGCGGAGCGATCGCGAGCATCGCCGTACGGATCGCCGGGGAGCTCGAGGAGGGGAACGTCGTGTTCGTGGTCGCCGACGACGGCTGGAGGTATTTGTCGAGCGGCATCTACACGCTGCCGGTGGACGAGATCGAGAACCTCGACTCGACCGTCTGGTGGTAGAAGCGCTCAAGCGGGTCCGCGGGGGCGCCGAGCGGACGTGAACATCTCCGCCGCCCTCTTGGGGGAGCTGATCGCGCATGCGCGCGAGGAGGCTCCGATCGAGTGCTGCGGCGTGGTCGCGGTGAAGGACGGAATGCGCGCGGTGCGAGTGCATCGCGCGGCCAACGTCGCCGCCAGCCCGTTGCGCTTCGAGGTGGACGGCCGCGAGCTTCTGTGCACGATCGACGCCATCGAGGAGGATGGGTGCGAGCTCGGGGCGATCTACCACTCGCACACCCGCACCGCTCCATACCCCTCCCAGACGGACATCAACTTCGCCGCCAACTGGCCGGGCGTGGAGTGGATTATCGTGGGGCTGGCGGGTGAGGAGGAGCCCGAGGTGCGCTCCTACCTGATCGACGACGCCGGCAGGATCAAAGAGGTGGCGATCACCGGGGCGGCGATGTGAGCGAGGAGCCGCTCGTGTGCCCCCGCTGCGCTCGCACCTACCCCCGCCGCGAGCGTTTCTGCGGGGTGTGCGCCATGCCGCTGGTATACGTGCCGGGGCCGAAGCAGAAGGCTACCGAGCGCCAGCGCAAGGCGCGAAAGATCAAGCCCCAGTACTCCGAAGGGGAGCTCGTGAAGGTCGCCCGCGCCGAGAGTCAGCCCGAGGCCGAGTTCATCGAGGCGCTGCTGCTCGAGGAGGGCATCCCCAGCATGCTGCGCCGCTCGGGCGGGTTCGACGTGCCCGACTTCCTCGCCGCCGGCCCGCGCGACATCTTGGTTCCCGAGTCTGGAGCCCAGGCGGCACGCGAAGCGCTCGCGTGGGACGGGGTCTAGGCGAGGACCGGCTGGCCGGCTTCGCTTGTGATCGCGCGGATCTCCTCGGAGGCGCGCTCGAACTCGGCGTCGGAGAGCACGGGGGTGCCCTCGAACGGAAGCTCGCGCTGCAGCTCGACCCAGGCGTTGGGGGCGGTGTACTCGTCCTTGACCTTCACGGTGACCGGCCTCGGGATGCGGTAGGTGCGCAGGAGCAGCACGTGCAGCGGCTGATGCCTGCGCCAGCCCAGCCGCTTTTCAGCGTAGTCGGGCGTCCACACGTAGAAAGGGGAGAGCGCGTCGACGCAGCGCGGGTCGGCGATCGTGAACTGGTCGGCCGCCTGGGCCCACGCGCGGATGCGCACGCGGTCGGGCTGCTGGACGGGGGCGCCCGAGGCGAAAGCGTGCAGTGGCGGCTCGCCTTCGCTCCAGACGCCCTCCTCGAGCGCGCGGCGCAACTCGGGCTGGTGGGACTCGCGCACGAGATCACCGGGCTGGTGATCGAACGTTGGATACAGGAAGAATCGCTCGTGGGCGAGCCGGAAAGGCTTGCCGGGCTCGCGAATTCCGCCCTTGCGAAGGGTTATGAGCTGCTCGCCTTCCGCGAGAGCGCGGACGGTGACGGCCCATTCTTTGAAAGCAATTGGCATGAGAAGACTTAAAGAGCTGACAGGAAGGCTGGTTTGGCAGACCCTGCTGGCGTCCGCGGACGGCAGGAGGTGCGTTAAAGATACGAACTCCGGGCGGAAATCCCAAATCCCCTGCAAATCGCGGCTTTTATTTGGCGTTTGGGGTGATCCAGATCGTAGCGGGACGTTACAATCGCCATCCGGCGAGTCCCTCGGCGGCCTCGATCATGGCGGCGTAGTCATGCTCGCCGTGTCCCCGTCCCATCGTCGCGATGAGCAGGTTGCGCGCATGGGCGGCCGACGGGAAGGGCACACCCGCGGTCTGGGACTCCTCCAGGCACAGGCGCACATCCTTGAGCAGGTGGGCGGTCTTGAACAGCGTCGTGTAGTCGTGCGCGCGCATCGGGGTCGCCTTGGACTCCATCTGGGCGGAGGCCCCCGAGCCGGCCGAGGTGACCTCGACGAACGCGTCGAGGTCCAATCCGGTCGCCCGCGCCAGCAGCAGCGCCTCGGCGAGGGCCGCGGCGTTTGCGGCGCCGAGGGCGTTGTTGATCAGCTTGAGCATCCCCCCCTGGCCGAGCTCACCGACGTGCACGACCAGCTCCCCCATCGCTTCAAGCAGGGGCTTTGAGCGGGCGAAGTCATCGCCTTTACCCCCGACCATGATCGTCAGTGAGCCGGCCTCTGCACGGGGCGAGGAGCCGGTCACCGGGGCGTCGAGCATTCCCACCCCGCGCTCGCCCAGCGCCGCGCCGATCCTGCGGGTGTCCGGGGGGGCGATCGTGGAGGAGTCCACGCACAGGAGCCCTGTGTGAGCACCCTGGATGACGCCGTCCTGGCCGATCAGGATCTCGGCAACCTGCTCGCCATCGACGACCATGCTCACCACGATGTCGCTCACCCGCGCCACCTCGGCGGGGCTGAGAAAGGCGGTGGCGCCGTGCGCGGAGGCCCAGCGCTCGGCCTTGCCGGGAGTGTGCGTCCAGACGGCGAGCGGAAAGCCCGCGCTCGCCACGTTCGCGGCCATGCGCGAGCCCATGATGCCCAGGCCGAGGAAGCCGATGCGCTCAGACATGGCCGAATCCTCCCCCACCAGGGGTTTCGATGCGCAGCCGCTCGCCCGGGTGGAGCGTGCCGGTGGCCTTTCCGGGCAGTCTTCGGCCGTCGAGCTGATCGCGCCCGCGAGCGCCCGGCCCGCCGCCCCGGGCCCCGACAGGCGCGTGGCGGCGGCGCTCGGCGATCAGCGAGAAGGTCATCTCCTGGAGCGCTTCGATCTCGCGCACCACGCCATCGCCGCCGCGGTGGAGCCCTGAGCCCCCGGAGCCGCGGCGCAGGGCGTATTCGACGACGCGCAGCGGGAATTCCCGCTCGAGCGCCTCGACGGGGGTGTTCAACGTGTTGCTCATCGCGACGTGAACACCGCTGGGACCGTCCGCGTCCGCGCAGGCACCCTGACCGCCCCCGAGGGTCTCATAGTAGGAGAACTGAGAATTTCCGAGTGTGAGGTTGTTCATCGTGCCCTGGCCGAGCGCCCGACCGAACGCGGCGAGCACGAGGTCGGCGACACGGGAGGAGGTCTCGACGTTGCCCGCTGCCACGGGTGCGCCGGGGCGGGCGTTCAGCAGGGTGCCTTCCGGGGCGCGCACATCGATCGGGCGGTGGGCGCCCGCAGAGGGCGGGATGTCCGGATCTGTGAGGGCCCGCACCGCGAATAGGCACGCCGAGCGGGTGACTGCCAGCGGGCAGTTGAGATTGCCCACATGCTGGGGGGCGCTGTCGGTGAAGTCGAGGAGCAGCCGATCTCCCGTGAGGACTGCGCGCAGGCATAGCTCGAGGTCGCCCTCGGGCGCCTCGAGCACGTCCGTGGCGCAAGCGGTTCCGTCGGGCAGCGCCGCCAGGCACGCGCGGGTGCGGCGCTCTGCGTAATCGAGGACCGCATCGGTGGCCTGGCGCAGCCGGTCCGCGCCAAGGCTTCCTGCGAGCTCGGACAGGCGTTGTGATCCGATGCGGTTGGCCGCGAGCTGGGCGCGCAGGTCAGCCCGGCGCTCTGCCGGTTGGCGCATGCGCGCCACGAGCTCCTCGATCGCCCGCTCGTCGAGGGGACGGGGGGAGATCACGACGCCCTCCTCCTCCAGCGAACGGCTGTCGGCTGGCATCGATCCGGGCACGCGACCGCCCACGTCGGCGTGGTGCGCCCGGCTGGCGGCGAAGCCGAGGAGGTGGTCGCCCACGAAGATTGGCGTGATGACGGTGATGTCGGGCAGGTGGGTGCCGCCCGCGAACGGGTCGTTGAGGATCCACGAGACCCCGGGAGAGTGCTCCTCGTGCAGAACCGCGGCGACGGCGGCGGGCATCGCGCCGAGGTGCACGGGGATGTGCTCGGCCTGCATGACCATCTCGCCGTCGGAGTCGAACAGCGCCGTGGAGGCGTCGCGACGCTCCTTGATGTTCGACGAGTGCGCCGAGCGGATCAGCACCACACCCATCTCCGCGCACGCGGCGTGCAGGGCGCCGGTGATGACCTGCAGCTCGATCGGGTCGAGCATGGTCACGCCCGCGGAGCCTCCGAGCCCGCGTGTCGATGCAGATGGACCGTCCCGTGCGCGTCAACCTCGCCCGAGAGGCCGGGCGGGATCAGGAGCGTGGCCTCGGGAAGCGCGCAGAGAGCCGGTCCGCAGAGAGGCGTTCCGGGCGGGAGCTCTCCGCGGTAGATGGCGGCGTCCAGGGAATCGCCGTCGAAGCGGATCGGTCTGGTTTCAGGCGCGGGAGCGGCCGTGGTGGGGGCCAGCGGTCGGAGTGTGGGCGGTGAGCCCCAGACGGACACGCGGATGTTGACCAGCTCGACGTCCGAGGAGTCGTCGCGGTAGCCATAGCGCAGCTCGTGCGCGCGCGCGAATGCCTCTCCCACGGCGTCTGCGCCCACGGACTCGGACTCCTCCACTCCCAGCTCGAACGACTGGCCGCGGTAGCGCAGCTCGTGGCGAACGCGCACGCGCGAGGGAGCCGAGCCGAGCGCCGTGCGGGCCTCGGCGATGAGGAAATCGCGCTCGCTGGAGAGGCGCTCGGCAGTCAGGTCATCGCCCGTGAGCATGACGGTGCGCGAGATGTCGCGGCGGGGAGCGGCGGCGGCGAGACCGAGCGCGCAGAGCACGCCCGAGGCGCGCGGGCAGAGGATGCGCTCGATGCCCAGCTCGCTCGCCAGCGCGGCCGCATGCAGGGGCCCCGCGCCTCCGAAGGGAAAGAGGATGAAGCCGCGGGGGTCGATCCCCCGCTCGACGGTCATCAGGCGCAGGGCGCCCAGCATCTCCGCCTCGGCCACGCGGACGATCCCTTCCGCGCACGCGAGCATGTCCATGTCGAGCTCCCGCGCCAGAGAAGACACGGCGAGGACGGCGGCTCGGCGGTCGAGTGCGAGCCCTCCGGCCAGGGGCGCGTCCTCGAGCAGGCGGCCGAGCAGGAGGTTGGCGTCGGTGACGGTCGGCTCGCGACCTCCAAGGCCGTAGCAGGCCGGTCCCGGAAGGGCACCCGCGGAGGACGGCCCCACGCGCAGGGCGCCCCCGGGATCGCGCCAGGCGATCGAGCCGCCGCCGGCGCCCACGGTGTGGATGTCGAGCGCCGGCAGCGCCAGCGGTCGTCCGGCGACCACCCGTTCGGCTGTCTCGGTGACCTGTGAGCCCTCGATCAGGCAGACGTCGCAGGACGTGCCCCCCATGTCGAAGCAGAGCACGTTCGGCTCGCCCGCCAGCTCAGCCAGCAGCAGCGCCCCGCCGACGCCTCCGGCGGGGCCGGACAGAACGGTGAGCGCGGCATGGGCCGCGGCGCGGCCGGAGTCGGTTAGGCCGCCTGAGGACTGCATCACCTGGGGCTCGGGCAACCCGCCGGCGCGGGCGTCGGCGGACAGCCGGCGCAGGTAGGACCCGGTCAGGGGGGAGAGGGCGGCGTCGAGAACGGTGGTGGCCGTTCGCTCGTACTCGCGGAAGGTGCCGACCAGGTCGCAGGAGAGGGAGACCTGGCTGTCGGGCAGCAACTCGGCGATCAGGGCGCCGAGGAGGCGCTCGTGGGAAGGGTGGGCGTAGGAGTGGAGCAGCGCCACCGCAACGGCCTCCGGACGGGCGAGGGCGATCTCCCGCACAAGCGCTCGGGCGAGAGTGGGATCGAGCGCGCGCAGCGGGCCGTCGGGGCCGGTGCGCTCGGCCGCCGCGAACCGCAGCGCTGCGGGCACGAGCGGAGGCGGTCCGGACAGGCATAGCTCATACAGATGGGCCGCGCCCCTGGCGGCCGAGCTCGATCACATCGGTGAAGCCGGCCGTGGCGATCAGGGCGGTGCGCGCGGTGCGGCCCTCCAGCAGGGCGTTGGTGGCCACCGTCATGCCGTGCGCGAACCGCTCCACCTGCTCGGCTCGCGCCCCGGCCCGTGAGAGGACCAGGCGCACCGCGTCGAGCACGCCGACCGCCTGCTCGGCGGGGGTCGACGGAACCTTGGCGGTGTGGATGGACGAGTCCTCGCCGACGAGCACCGCGTCGGTGAAGGTTCCGCCGACATCGACCCCCAGGAGCATCCCTGGGAGCCTACGCGAGGTTCACGCTGCCGCGAGCTCGCGATCCTCGGTGTCCGCCAGGTGCTGGTGGGAGGGGCAGTACCCGTTGTGGGGTAGCGGTGTGCGTTGGCAGGCGGCGCCTTTGCGGGTCGTGGCTCGGCACCGCGGCGTGGCGCCGCTCACGGCGGCATAGCCCTCGTGCGGGTGCTCGGCGAGGAACCGTTCGGCATAGCCCACGTAGCGGCAGACGACCTGGTGGACGTGCTGTTGCGCGGACATCGGGAAGTAGCTGCGGATGTCGTAGAACAGCGTGCGTGCGGGACGCGCGAAGTAGTGGTGGTCGACCGCCATGCGCTTGACGACCTCCTCGCAAGCGCGCAGGACGGTCGCATGGTTACTGGTGGCGGGGGTTCCCGGCGAGGGAGCAACGATGTGGGGAGCAAGCTCCCGGTAGATGGCCCTACTGAACTGATACATGGCGACTGGTGTCACCCTTTCTCGCTCAAATGTGGTGGCTTGGAGCACACCCGCCGTTCTCTCAAAGACTCCGATCCCTCCCAGAACCTTCCACTCACAGAACACGCCACCGATCCAAACGGACCGAGATAAAGGCGGGGAGCCGTTCTTTTTTATGAAAGGACGATTTTTTAGCATGATCCATGCCGGTTCTCCGTGAATGTACCCCGAGGCCCCGAACCGCCGGGTGGGGTGGGGATGTGGGTCCGATGAGCCCGAAGCTCCGGGCGCGCAGTCGGAGCGTCAGACCCACGTCTGCCAGCCGACGGCGTCCGCGTGGGAGACGACGACGTGGCGATCGTCGAGGGCGGGATCGCGCTGGGGGTAATCGAGGCGTTGGTGCGCACCGCGGCTCTCGGTGCGGGCGAGTGCGCACCGTGCGATCAGCCTGGCCAGTGGGTGGGGGTCCTCGAGCAGCTTCTTCAATCCCTCGCCCGAACGGACGATGCCGGCATCCCGCCAAAGCGCTGCGCGGGTGGAGGCATCGGCGAGTGGGGGCGGTGGGAGCTCGCGGAGCGCCTCGATCTCGTGCCCTCTCTGGCCCGCCGGCGCGTCGGTCGCGGGCGCGGATCCCGGCTCGGAGAGAGCGCTGGCGATTGCACGGCGGGCGAAGACGAAGCACTCGCTCAATGAGTTCGAGGCGAGGCGGTTGGCGCCGTGCAGGCCGGTGCAGGAGGACTCGCCGACCGCGTAGAGCCCTGGGAGCGTGGAGCGGGCGTGCAGGTCGGTGACGATCCCCCCCATCGTGTAGTGGGCGGCCGGAGCGACCGGGATCAGCTCGCGCACCGGATCAAGACCGGCCTCGCGCAGCGAGGAGACAACGTTGGGGAAGTGGGCGGGGTCGATCGCGCGCATGTCGAGGCCCACCGATCGCTGCCCCGTCTCCTGCAGGCGGGCCTGGATCGCCCGGGAGACCTCGTCGCGGGGGGCGAGCTCGTCGACAAACCGCTCGCCGGAGGCGTCGTGGAGGGTGGCGCCCTCGCCGCGGATCGCCTCGGTCACGAGGAAGCCCTCGCGTCCGGGAACGCCGGTGACCGCGGTGGGGTGGAACTGGAGCAGCTCGAGGTCGGCCAGAGCGGCGCCGGCCGCGTGGGCGAGCAGCAGGCCGACGCCCTGGGAGCCCGGCGGGTTGGTGGTGCGCGCCCACAGCGCCGCAGCACCACCGGTGGCGAGCACCACCGCGCGCGAAGAAACGGTCATGCCGTCGTCGCAGACCAGGCCGCGACAGCGCTCCTCAGAGCGCCACAGCGCGCGGGCGCGTGCGCCCTCGAGCACGGTGATGCGCGGCTCGCCGGCCGCCAGAGCGGAGAGCTGGCGCACCACGCGTCTGCCCGTGGCGCTGCCCCCGGCGTGGACGACCCGCCTGACCGAGTGGCCACCCTCCAGACCGAGCGCCAGACGTCCGAAGCGGTCGGCGTCGAAGCGAACGCCGAGCACCTGCAGGTCGCGCACGCAGGCTGGCGCCTCGCGCACGAGGATCTCGGCGGCGGAGTGTCTGACCAGCGCGCGTCCAGCGAGCTCGGTGTCGCTGAGGTGCAGCTCGAAGCTGTCGTCGGCGGCGAGGGCGGCCGCGAGGCCGCCCTGGGCCCAGTAACTGGCGGTCTGCGCCAGTGGTGTGGCAGAGACGAGCACCACCGTGGCGTGCTCGCGCGCGGCGCAGAGCGCGGCGTAGAGTCCCGCCGCGCCAGCGCCCACCACTGCGACGTCGGCCTCGCAGGAGGCCGGCGGAGGCGAGGCGGACATAGGCGGAACGGTACCTTCCCCCCGTGCCTTCCCCCGGTGCCGCCCAGCCTCACCTAGCGCTCGCGCCGACTCGCGTCCCTCATCCACCGCCCAGCCTCACCTAGCGCTCGCGCCGACTCGCGTCCCTCATCCACCGCTCAGCGGCCGGTCCTCTCTCTGCGAATCAGCGTTTTTTCGCAGGCGTGGTCGTGCGCGTTGAGCTGGGATTGGACGAGACTTCGAGCAGGTCGACGACGAAGACGAGTGCCGCGTTCGGCGGGATCCCGACCGGCCTGGTCGCTAAGCCTTTGGCGCCATATGCCGCTGAAGCCGGGACGACAAGTTCGCGCCGTCCGCCCACCTTCATGCCAGTGACGCCCTGGTTCCATCCCGCGATCACCTGACCGGTGCCAAGCGCGAACGTGAAGCGTTTGCCACGGCGCCACGAGGAATCGAACTGCGCGCCGCCCTTGTAGAGGACACCGACGTAGTTGACCGACACCATATCCCCCGGCAGGGCTTCCGGGCCGGTTCCTGTTATGAGTTCTCGGATTTGCGTTGTGGCCGGGGGTGGGCCCAAGTGTAGCTTCACGGTGGGCTCGGTCGACAGCGGGCCGCTCGCGGTGCCGGGATTTCCGGCGGGGGTCGTCGTGCCAGGGACCGTGGTGCTCGGCGTCCTCGTCCCCGGCGCTGCGGTCGTGGTCGTGGGGGTTACCGCGCCTGCCGTCACGGTCACGGTCACCGCGGCGGAGGTGGCGGTGGAGCCGAAGTTTCCCGCCAGCTTGACCAGGGACGCGGCGAGCACCCCGAGCGACAGCGTGGCCACGACCGCCACCGCGATGATCGGGGCCTTCCAGTTGGAAGACGTCGCCAGGCGCGTGCGCGCGGCGGCGCCGCAGCGTAGACACCACTCCTGCTCGGGGGGAAGCGGCGCGCCGCACAGCGGACAGGCTTCGGGCGCGGGCGCGGCGGCGTTCGCGCTGTCGGCCGGGCGTGGGGCTCCGCCGTCGAGGACGGTGGTCGGGGATGACGGCGAGGCGGGGTTGATGCTCACCCGCCCGTTGCGGGGTGACGGAGGATCTTGGTGGGCTGCTCATCGCCGGACGGAGCCTCGGTGGGGGCCGGTGGCGTGGCGGGAGCCTTGGGCGTCACGGGAGCCTTCGAAGTGGCGGGAGCCTTTGGGGTGGCGGGGGCCTTTGGGGTGGCGGGGGCCTTTGGCGTGGCGGGAGCCTTTGGGATGGAAGTGGCGGGGGCCTTTGGGATGGCGGGGACCTTTGGGGTGGCCGGAGCCGGTGGAGTGGCCCGAGCTGGTGGAGCGGCAGGGGCCGGTCGGACGGTGGATGTGGGCAGGGCCGATACCGGAACAGAGGGGGTGGCCGGAGATCCGCCGGGGTGGTCTTGGGCGTCTCGGCCGGCGGCGGGCGTCGTGGCCGCGGCCGAGGCGGGAACGGGTGTCGGCAGGGGCGCGGTCGTGGAGGCTGCAGGAGCAGGCGCCCCGCCAGCAGCGCCTTCGCCCACGGCGGGGGTACCGCTGGCAGGGCCTGTGCCCGCCGCGGCTCCCGCCGCGGCGGGCACGCCGGGAGCGCCGGAGATCGGCAGGTCGACGCGGCGACTCACGGACAGTCCGCAGTTCGGGCAGAACCGGTCCTCGCCGCTGTGGATAGCTGCACAGCGAGGGCAGGCGGTGATGCCCGCCTCACGGAGGACCGTCACCGGCTCGTGTTCCCCCAGGGCGGTCTCCAGCGAGCGAAGCTCGGTATCGATGTGGCCGAGCGTGCCCAGCTTGGCCATCACCAGTGGGTCGTTGCGCTGGTTGAAGCGGTGCAGGTTGAAGACCAGCCCGCCGAGGTCGCGGTAGGCGAGCTCGCGTGCCTTGCGCAGGAAGCGCAAGCGGCGGCGCATCCGCCCGCGCGTGCGGAAGCCGGGCGACCCGGGGGGCTCGACGATCTTTGCCGGCTCGCTGACATCGGGCGCCGGCGGTGGAGCGGCCTCGGGAGTCGTGGTAGATGGCTGATCCACGGCCGATTCATGTTAGCCGTAGGACTTGAGCGCCGCGCGCCATGCAGCGGCGACACGTTCCCCCATTTTCTGCGCCGAGAAGCGCGCCGCGCTCGCCCGGCCGTCCAGGCGCGGGTCGGGCGCGAGCAGGTGGGGCTCCAGGGCCGTGCGCCAGCGGGGGAGGTCGAACGGTGCGCACAGAGCGCCGTCCACGTCCTTCAGGGCGTCGGGGTGGATGCCGACGGGGGTGGCGAGGACGGGCACGTCGCAGGCGAGCGCCTCGAGCACGACCAGCCCGAAGCCCTCGCGCTCGGAGGGCATGAGGACCGCGTTGGCGGCGTTGATCCACCAGGGGACTCTCATGGGGTCGACGCCGCCCAGCGTGAGCATCTCGACCTCGACCGCGCGCGCGAGCTCGAGCGCGCGGTCGTGACGCTTCTCCGGGCGGGAGGGGTCGGCGCCGAACAGCAGGTAAGGCCGCGCGGGGTCCAGGCCCAGCTCGGCGCGCGCCCGCGCTCGTGGTAGCGGGCGGAAGCGCTCGAGATCCACGCCGCAGGGAAGCACCTGGGCACGGCGTCGGGCCGCCCGGCCAGGTAGTTCCCCGGCGAGCGGAGCCGAGACGACGGCGAGAAGATCGATCACGGGTAGCGCCGCCCGTGTCGCCAGGCGTGTGCGGGGATGGCGCAGATCGGTGCCGTGCACGGTCAGCGCCCGCACGCGGGCGGGGACGGCGAGGGCGGGCCAGGCGGTGAGGCCGAAGTGCGCATGGACCACGTCGAAGCGACGTCTCCGGACGTGCCGCGAGGCGAACCGTCGGCGCAGGTCGAGAGCGGCTCCCGCCAAAGCCCGCCCGCCCGGGGAGAACTCGTAGAACTCGACGTCAAGCTCGTCGAGAAGGCGCAGCGCGGCAACCTGATCGCGCACGAAGCGTCCGCGCTCGGGGTGGGCGGCGTCGGGGAGCATGTTGGAGACCACGAGCGCGCGCACGATCCCCCGACCGTAGCGCTCTGGAATGATGGCGTGCATGGACAGCCAAGCCGTCGAATCGGACCCGCGCGCGCGGCCCATAGCGGTGTTCGACTCGGGCGTGGGCGGCCTGACCGTACTGCACGAGCTGCTGGTGCGGCTTCCGCGCGAGGACTTCGTGTACCTCGGGGACACGGCCCGGTTCCCCTACGGCGAGCGCTCGCGGGAGGAGCTCGAGCGCTTCGCGGCGGAGATCGCCGAGGAGCTTTTGCGCCGGCGCGCGAAGCTGCTGGTCGTCGCGTGCAATTCGGTCGCTTCCTGCGCGCTCGGAAGCCTGAGCGAGCGGATGCGCCAGACGACGCTCGGGCTCGACGTGCTGGGCGTCGTGCGCCCGGAGGCGCTGCGGGCGGTCGCCACCACGCGCAGCGGGCGCATCGGGTTGCTGGCGACACCGACGACCGTTGCCAGTGGCGCGTACGAGCGGGCGGTGGCGGCGGTCGATCCGCACGTGACGCTGCACGCGGTGGCGTGCCCGACGCTGGCGGCGATCATCCAGGCTGGAGAGCAGTTCGACGAGCGGGCGGTCGCGACCGTGCGCATGGCGTGCGAGCCGTTGAAGAGAGCGGGGGTGGACACGGTGATACTCGGCTGCACCCACTATCCGCTGATCAGCTCGTTGCTGCAGCGGATGCTGGGGCCAGGGGTGACCCTCGTCAGCTCAGGCGCGGCGCTGGCGCGTCAGGTGGAGCACGCGCTGAGCACGCGCGAGTTGCAGAACCCGCGAGCGGACGGGGAGGGCGATTACATGTTCCTGTGCACGGACGACGTGGACGCGTTCCGTGAGGCAGGGACGCGCTTCTTGCAGATGCCCCTGGGAACGGTCGAGCGCGTCGAGCTCGCCGAGGTCGAGGTGCTCGCATGAGCGAACGCAGCTACGGGCGTGGGCCGCAGGAGTTGCGCCCGACGACGATCGAGCCCGGGTACATGCGCACCGCGACGGGCTCCGCCCTGGTCTCGGTGGGCGAGACGCGTGTGATCTGCACGGCCTCGGCACAGGAGAGCGTGCCTCGCTGGATGGTGGGCAAGGGCACCGGCTGGGTGACGGCCGAGTACGGCATGCTCCCGGCGTCGACGGGCGAGCGCAGGCAGCGCGACGCGACCAGGGGGCGCCTGGACGGGCGCACGGTCGAGATTCAGCGCCTGATCGGACGGTCGTTGCGGGGGGTGGTCGACTTCGGAGCGCTGGGCGAGCGCACGATCTATCTGGACTGTGACGTGCTCCAGGCTGACGGGGGCACTCGTTGCGCGTCGATCACAGGCGCCTACGTCGCACTGTCCCTGGCGTGTGCGCGGCTGAGTGCCGAG
This sequence comes from uncultured Solirubrobacteraceae bacterium, assembly GCA_963709885.1. GTDB lineage: Bacteria > Actinomycetota > Thermoleophilia > Solirubrobacterales > Solirubrobacteraceae > Palsa-744. The sequence goes on from CAVPXY010000004.1 coordinate 1,178,970, forward strand.
GGCCGGCTCGCGCGCTCACCCCTGGCGGGGTCGGTGGCGGCGGTGTCCTGTGGGATGGTCGGCGGGACGGCGCTCCTGGATCTCGACTACGCCGAGGACTCGACCGCGGAGGTGGACGCGAACGTGGTGATGACCGGTGAGGGCGGTCTGGTAGAGGTGCAGGCGACGGCCGAGCGTACACCGCTCTCGCGGGCGCATCTGGACGAGCTGCTGGCGCTCGCGGGCGCGGGCATCGAGCGGCTGCGGGTGGCGCAGGAGCAGGCGTTAGCCGGGGCGGCGGTCGCGAGCCGTTGAAGCTCGTACTGGCCAGCCACAACGAGCACAAGCGGCGAGAGTTCGCGCGTCTCTTTGCCCGTTCCGGCGGGGAGCGCTGGGAGGTTCAGGGGCTGCCAGCGGCGGTGATCCTGCCGCCGGAGGAGGGGGATACGTTCGCCGCGAACGCGCTCGGCAAGGCCCGGGCCGCGGCGCAGGCCACGGGCGGGCCGACCATCGCGGATGACTCAGGGATCGAGGCGGCGGCGCTCAACGGTGCGCCGGGAGTGCGCTCGGCCCGGTACGCGGGCGAGGGCGCCTCCGACGAGGAGAACCTCCAGAAGCTGCTGCGTGAGGTGCCGGCGGAAAGCGTGCTCGAGTACGTGTGCGCCATCGCCTATGTCGATCCGAGCAGCAACGCCGAGCACGTGTTCGAGGGTCGCTGCCGGGGACGTCTGGCGACAGAGCCGCGCGGAGAGCGCGGCTTCGGCTACGACCCGGCGTTTCTGCCGGATGAGGTCCCCCCCGTAGAAGAGGCCCCCCCCGCGGATGAGGCTCGCCCGGCGGTTGAGGCTCGCCCCGCGGATGAGAACCCGCCCGCGGATGAGAATCTGTCCGCCCTCACGATGGCTGAGCTCTCTGATGAGCAGAAGGACGCGATCAGCCACCGCGGCCGCGCGATCCGGGCGCTGCTCGCGTGGCTCACAGCAGGTTGATCGCGGCCGAGGCGGCGACGGCGACGCCGAGGCCGGCATAGCCGGTGTAGCCGGCCAGCAGCAGCAGCAGGGCCGTGAGCAGCGCGACGAAGACGGTCACGAACCAGGCGAGCCGGGTGATGCTCATCCGGGGCATTCTTACCGATGCGCTCGTCCGGATACGGTGTTAGCGTCGCAGAAACTGTTCCACACGAACGAGGAGGACAGAGTGACGAAGTCCGAGCTGGTCGACCAGGTGGCGGACCGCGCGGATCTGACCAAGCAGGATGCCGCACGGGCGGTGGACGCGGTGCTGGCCACGGTGGAGGACGCGCTGCGCCGCGGCAGCGAGGTCACGGTGTCGGGATTCGGCAAGTTTCACGTCGGCGAGCGGGGCGCGCGGATGGGAGTCAACCCTCGCACGGGCGAGCGCATCCAGATCGCTGCCTCGCGCGTGCCACGCTTCACCGCCGGTAGCGGTCTGAAGAGCGCGGTGAAGGGACGCTGATCGCGCCTTCATTCGGCGACACTCTGGTCGCTCGCGTGGCCGGGCGCGAGTCGCAGATCGTGCTCGGCCTCGACCCCGATCCGGCGGCACTGTGGCCGGGGAGTGCTCGTGAGCCCGTGCAGGGGTCCCCGGCGGAGCGCGTCGGGGCAGCGGTTCTCGGGCACTGCCGGGCGTTGATCGATGCCACGGCGGAGGCGTGCGTGGCGATCAAGCTGCAGATGGCCTGTTTTGAGCGGCTCGGGGCGCCCGGGTGGAGCGTACTCGAGGCGGTCTCGGTCCACGCGAGGACACGTGGCCTGCTGGTGATCGCCGACGGTAAGCGCGGGGACATCTCGGTGAGCGCCGCCGCGTACGCGCAAGCGCTAGGAGCCGGCATCCAGACTCCGTTTGGCACCGTGCCGGGGCTTGGCGCGGATCTGGTGACGGTCAATCCACTGATGGGGGGGGACACGATCGCGCCGTTCGTGTCGGCCGCGCGCGACGGGGGCGGGGGCGTTCTGGCGCTCGTGCGAACGTCCAACCCCGGCGCAGCGGACATCGAGGACCTGAAGCTCGAGGGCGGGGGCACGCTGTGGGAACGGGTGGCTCAGATCGTGGACGCGCTGGGCAGATCAGGAATAGGCGAGGCCGGTCTGAGCGACGTGGGGGCGGTCGTGGGAGCCACCGTGCCGAGCCATCTCGCACGTGCGCGGGAGCTGATGGGAAGCGCGACGTTCCTGCTCCCCGGGGTCGGTGCCCAGGGGGGCCGGGTGGAGGATCTTCTCCCGGCGTTTGCGCCGGGACGCGCGGGCGGTCTCGTCACCGCGTCGCGCAGCATCGCCGAAGCTCATCAGTCGGCCGGTGGGGCGCCCGCGGCTGCGGCACGAGCCGAGGCCGAGCGCCTGCGCGCGGCCGCCTGGTCGCTGTCCGATGGAGTTCAAGCGCATGGGGTCGGCGCGAGAACGGTTGGCGGGAACGAGGAGTGGTGACCGTGGGAATGGCCGCATGATGACCGTGGAATAGTCAGATCATGACCATGGGATGGCCAGAGATGATGGGAATGGCCGGAGATGACCACGGGGAGGGCCAGGTCATGACCGGGCGATGGGGTGCCCGGCGCTGCCGGGCCATTCCGCTAGCCTTCTGGGCGCGCCGCGGCACCGGCCACCGTTCAAGGCGCTGGAAGGTGGGTACAGACGCAGGATGATCATCACGGTCACGCTCAACGCGGCGATCGACAAGTCGCTTTCGGTGCCGAACTTCCGGGTCGGGCGGCGCCACCGCACGGTCGAGCAGCGCACGATCGCCGGCGGCAAGGGCGTCAACATCGCGCGCACGCTAAAGGCGCTCGGCCAGCCGGTGATCGCCACCGGCTTTGCGGGCGGCGTGACTGGGACACACATCGTCGAGCAGCTCACCGAGGAGGCGATCCTCAATGACTTCGTGCGCATTCGCGAGGAGTCGCGTACGAACACCTCCGTGCTCGACCCTACCTCCGGGCAGCAGACCGAGATAAACGAACGCGGTCCCTCGGTGTCGGAGAGGGAGATCGAGTTGTTTCGCGACAAGCTCCTCTACCTCGCGCGCGGTGCCGCGATCGTCGTGTTCGCGGGCTCGCTCCCGCCCGGGGTTGAGCCCGACTTCTACGCGGCGCTGATCGGCGATATGGAGCGGATGGAGGTCACGACCGTGATCGATACCGACGGCGAGCCCCTCCGCCAGGCCGTCCGTGCCGAGCCCGACGTCGTGTCGCCCAACGTGCTCGAGGCCGAGGAACTCGTCGGCCACGAGTTCGCGGGCGAGGAGGAGCGCTCACTCGCGGTGCGTCAGATCGCAGCGCTCGGTCCGCGCGAGGCGATCATGACGCTCCCCGACGGCTGCTTCGCGCAGGTCCTCGTCGACGGCCAGCCGCGCGTGAAGCGCGCCCGCATCGAACCGAGCGAGCCGATCGCCAAGAGCGGCTCGGGCGACGCCTTTCTGGCCGGCTACCTGGCGGCGCGCTACGAAGGTCGCGCGCCCGACCAGTGTCTGCGCTTCGGTGTGGCCTGTGGGGCCGAGTCCACGAAACGTCTGGGTGCCGGGCTGATCGATCCGCGCGAGGCCAGGAGGCTGATGGGCGACGTCGAGCTGTCGGTCGTCGAGTTGCCCGCCGAGATCCGCGAGACCGCTTGAGCGTCGGGCTCTACCCGCCGGCGACGTCGCGTCTCAGGAAGACGAGATAGGCGGCGAACAGCGCCGGGGCGGCGTACAGGGCGCAGACCCACGCGGAGTGCGCGATCGGAGCCCAGTCGGTCGGGGTGCGCAGCAGGCCGTGCCAGTTCTCGAACTGTTCGGTGAGCAGGTAGGGCCGGATGCCTTCCAGCCCGGGGATCTGCGCGACGATGAACAGCAGGATAACGAGGCCGATCGTGGCGACGACGGCCGCGGCGCTGTTGCGCGTGGCGGTGGACAGCAGCACGCCGATGCTGGCCACGGTGAGCAGTGGGATCAGGTAGATGGCATTGGACGCGAACACGAGCAGCAAAGCTTCGGGTGCCGAGACGACGGTCCCCGAGAAGGTTCTCACTGAGTGAAAGCCCCATGAGGCGACGCCCGCCACGGTCGCCACGGCAGCCGACAGGAACAATGCGATCGCGGCGTAGGTCAGGGCCGCGATCACCTTCGCGGCGAACACCTGTCCGCGGTTGACCGAACGCGTGAGGATCGTCTTCAAGGTGCCATTCCCGTCCTCGGCCGCGACTACGTCCCCCGCTACCAGTGCGGCGGCCAGAGGCAGCATGAAGACGGACATGAAGAGCAGCATCAACACCGGTGTGGCCAGCCCGGACTGAGTGATCTGTGCGGCAAAGATGTTGTCGGCGCCGCGATCGTGGCGCTGGTGCACGTTCTGGAACACGACAAAGAAAAGCGGCAGGATCACCACAAGCGCCAGACCGAGGTAGGTGCGCTTCTGGGAGACCAGCTTGCGCAGCTCCCAGCGGTACGCGGTCAGCGTCGAGGGGCGCCGTATGCGGGCGATGCTCGGAGTGGCCGCGGTCGGGGAGCTGACAGCCGCGCTGCTCATCCGATCTCGACCGCCTTCTGAGCGCCTGCCGGCGCCGATGACGCACTGGCCCGAGCGCCTGTCAGCGCGGATGACGCGCTCGCCTGGGCGCTCATCGTGCTGGCTGGCGTCCCGCCGGGTCCGCTCGCCTCGGGGCTCTGCGCGGTCGCCGCCGCCGTTCCCGCCGCCGCCGTTCCCGCCGCCGCCGTTCCCGCCGCCGCCGTTCCCGCCGCCGCCGTCTCCCGCCGCCGCCGTCCCCGCCGCCGCCGTCCCCGCCGACGCCCTCTGTCAGCCGGAAGAACAGGTCCTCGAGGGTCGCCAGCTCCGGCGTCAGCGCGAGGATGCCTACTCGCGCCCGGGCAAGGGCCAGCGACAGCTCGCCCACGTCGCGCTCCTGGGCCTGAAAGTGGACTCCGTGCGCCCCGCTGACCGCGTGCTCGACGCCGGCCTGTGCGCGCGCTACCTCCAGCGCGCGCGCGTCGTCGGTGGTGAGGAGGCGGTAGCCGGCCCCGCCCTGGCGGCGCAGGTCGGCCATGGCGCCCTCGTAGACAACGCGCCCGGAGTCGACGATCGCCACCCGGTCGCACAGCTCCTGCACCTCGGGGAGCTGGTGGCTTGACAGCAGCACGGTGATCCCTTGGTCTGCGAGGCGGCGAATCAGTTGCCGCATGTCGCGCATTCCCGCCGGGTCCAGGCCCGTGGCCGGCTCGTCGAGGATCAGCAGGCGCGGACGGCGCAGGAGCGCGGCCGCGATCCCCAGGCGCTGACGCATCCCGTGCGAGTAGCCGCCTACCCTGTGCTTGGCGCGGGCGCTGAGCTCGACGACCTCGAGCACCTCGTCGATGCGTCGGGCCGCGCCATCTCCATCCAGCGCGGCGAGCAGTTCCAGGTTCTTGCGCCCGCTCAGGTAGGGGTAGAACCGAGGCGACTCCACAAACCCGGCAACTCCCTCCAGGGCACGTGCGCCCTGGCGCAGCGGGTCACGTCCGAACAGCTCGATGGTGCCCTCGGTTGGGGTGATCAAGCCGAGCGCCATCCGCAGTGTGGTCGTCTTGCCGGCGCCGTTCGGCCCGAGGAACCCGTACACGTCGCCCGCGTGGACGTTCAGATCGATGTGGTCGACGGCGAGTATGTCGTCGTAGCGCTTGACCAGCCCGCACGCCCGCACCGGCGGCGGCGCCCCTTCGCTCACCGCTAGAGGCCTCGTGCGAGTGCCTCGATCGCGGCGGGCGTCACCGAGCCGGCCAGCACGTAGTGCACGCCGGAGCGCTCGAAGCTGAGCAGGGTACCGAGCTCCGTGCGCAACTCGCTGGCGCTGGCGCCGTTGATCGTGACCTTGGGAAGTCCTTCAAGCGGTTCGCTTGTGCTCTTGCCGGCGCCCGCCTGGCTCTTGCTTTCGAGCACGGCGATCGCCGTGACGCCGTGACCGTGGGTGGTCAGTGTGGGCTTGTCCGCTGCACTCGCGGTGTTTGAGCCGTTGGTGCTTTCGGCATTCGAGAAGCTGACTTCCTTGATCTTGACCCCCGCGGGCGGAGAGAACGCGAACACCGAGCTTTCCACGGGGCCGTAGGAGACTTCGGTGGCCGCCAGTTCGATCACCGGCGAGGAGCTCGTCGAGGAGTAGATCGCCGCGCGCAGCGGCACGCCGTGGACCGCGTCGAACGACAGCTCGGCCCCGCCGAAGAGGCTCCCGCCTTCCTTCGGGGAGACCCGCACCGTGTAGGCGGGCTGGCCGGCGATGTCCATGGGCGTCGCTTCTGAGACCGCCGCGTGGCCGCGCACGCGGGAGATTCCTTCTTCGATCTTGGCCAATGTCGGAACTTCGTGATCGTGGCCGGCCGTGGTGGTCGCCTGATCGGGCGTGGCGGGTTCCTGGCCGGCGGGAGGTGTGTAGCGGTAGAGGGTGTTCGAGGCGGCGTCGTATAGCTGCACCGTATGTCCGTCGTACAGGATCTCGGTGTCGCCTTTTTCGGCCTGCAGCTCGAGGCGGACGCGGCCGTCCTTGGCGATCCACAGCCGGCCGGATGCCCCGGAGATCAGCGGGCTCGAGGCGAGTTCGCCGGCCGGGCCGCCGCCGCTGGCCAGACCGGCGCCTTCCAGGAGATGGTTGGTGAGCCGGATGTTCGCGCTGACGCCGTCCACCGGGGCCGCGCTCAGGGTGTCGTGAACCACCTGCGCCAGCGGCTTGGCCGGCGGCGTGGGACCCGAGCTCAGGGCGAAAGCGAGCGCCGTGGCCGATACGCCGGCCGCGATCACGAGCCCGCACAGGAGCAATAGGCGATACAGGGGAAGACGGCGGAGGATGTTCACGGCGTGGTCCAGTTCCTTGGGTTGCTCGACCACTCCAGAGGTTAGCGCGCCAGCTTCGCGCCTCCTAAAGGTTTGAGAGGGCTCTCATCCGAGGAGGGCTCTCACCCGAGCCACGGGTCTGCCGGGCAGAGGGAGCGCTGTGGCTGTCGGCGATGGGAGTCCGAGGGCGGTCGGCGATGGGAGTCCCAGGGCGGTCGGCGATGGGAGTCCGAGGGCGGTCGGCGGAAGCCGCGCGGGCTCGGGTGCAGGCCTCGATCGGCCGCCCCACGGCCCCAATCGATATCTTCCGCCCGAGATGATCATCGCCTTCCTGCTCTTCTGGCTGCTCGTCGGTCTCGGAGTCTTCTTCATCGCGATGCGGGGCGGCGCGCGTGGCGCGCGAGAGTCGCTGCACACCGAATCAAAGCTCGGCCAACGCGCAGTGACCGCGGGAGTTGTGCTGCTGTTCGCGTTCGGCCTGGTCGTCCCGGCCCTCGTGCTGGCGTTCAACGGGGCGCACAAGGCGAGCGTGGGGGTCGGGGGCGTGCACCTGAGCGCCCAGCAGCAGAAGGGTCGCGAACTGTTCGCGCGCTCGTGCGCGGTCTGCCACACGCTCGCCGCCACCAAGGCCGTCGGCCAGATCGGTCCGAACCTGGACGTGCGCGTCGGCGACGACATAGCAACACCCGCCGGGCGCAAGGCGCTCGTGCTGAGCGCGATCGCCGAAGGTCGCGCCCGCGGCCTCGGACAGATGCCGGCGCTGCTGTACCGTGGCAAGGAAGCCGAAGAGGTCGCCAGCTTCGTCGCGGCAGTCGCCGGACACTGAGCTTCGCCGGTTTGAGAGCCTGAGCGGTTTGGCCACCCGTCGATAGCGGTGAGCACCGACCATCGTCTAAGGTCCGCCGGGATGGCCGATACTCCCAGGACAGCCGAGGACGTCAAGGCGCTCGTGGCCGAGCACGACATCCGTTTCATCCGTTTCTGGTTCACCGACATCCTCGGCCAGCTGAAGTCGTTCTCGATCAACGTCGCCGAGCTCGACGATGCGTTCGAGGCGGGGATGGGCTTCGACGGGTCCTCGATCACGGGGTTCAACGCGATCGAGGAGTCGGACATGATCGCGATGCCCGACGCGTCGACCTTCGCCGTGCTTCCGTGGCGTCCGGAGGAGCAGGGGGTGGGGCGGATGTTCTGCGACGTGATCACTCCCGAGCGCACTCCCTATGAGGGTGACCCGCGCCATGTGCTGCGCCGCGCGGTGGAACGGGCGCAGACGATGGGCTTTGAGACGTTCAACGTGGGGCCCGAGCTCGAGTACTTCCTGTTCCGTGACTCCCGCTCGACCGAGGTGCTCGACGAGGGCGGCTACTTCGACCTGACGACCCTCGACGCGGGCTCGGACGTTCGCCGTGAGACGGTGCTCGCGCTGGAGCAACTGGGAGTTCACGTCGAGTACACCCACCACGAGGTGGGGCCATCTCAGCACGAGATAGACATGCGCTACTCGGACGCGTTGAAGATGGCCGACGACTGCATGACCTATCGGATCACGGTCAAGGAGTACGCGATGAAGTACGGCTGGCACGCTACGTTCATGCCCAAGCCGCTGTTCGGCGAGAACGGTTCGGGCATGCACACCCATCAGTCGCTGTTCAGCGGCGGGAAGAACGCGTTCTACGACCCCGCGGACCAGTACTTCCTCTCAGACGTGGGCAAGGCGTTCATCGCAGGCCAGCTCAAGCACGCGCGTGAGATCTGCTCGATCTTCGCTCAGTGGGTGAACTCCTACAAGCGCTTGGTTCCGGGCTTTGAGGCGCCGGTGTATGTCGCGTGGTCGCGTCGCAACCGCTCGGCCCTGGTGCGCGTGCCGCTGTATCACCCGGGCACCGAGAAGGCGACGCGCATGGAGCTGCGCTGCCCGGACCCGGCTTGCAACCCCTACCTGACGTTCGCCGCGCTGTTGCAGGCGGGACTGGAGGGGATCGAGAAGGGGTATGAGCTGCCGGAGCCGATGGAGAAGAACCTGTACCACCTCTCGGGGGAGGAACATCGGCGCTTGGGCGTCGAGCAGCTTCCGGCGAGCCTGGGGGAGGCGATCGAGATCACCGCCGAGTCAGAGCTCGTGCTGCGCACCCTCGGTGAGCACATGTTCAACCGCTACGTGGAGATCAAGCGCCAGGAGTGGGAGGACTACCGCGTCCAGGTGACCCAGTGGGAGCTTGACCGCTACCTGTCGATCCTCTGAACGCCCGGACCTCGAGGGCGAGGGGGTGGGGCGCTTGGAGTCAGGGAGGGGGTGGGGCGCTTGGAGTCAGGGGGGTGGGGCACGTGGAATCAGAGATGGGGGCGCTTGGAATCAGGGAGGGGGGCGCTTGGAGGCGGGGACCGGACAGGCGATCGGACGCATGGGGGAGAGGTGCCAGTGCATTGCCTGCAGTGCGTGTCCAAACGCGGTCGGATGGCGCGGGGCGATGTCGCGCAGCAGCGCCAGCGCCGAGACCGCATGGCGTTCGTAGGAGGCCTCGCCGGTGAGCTCGGCCAGGCGCAGCAGCCCCAGGGCGGCGCTCGAGCTGCCGGAGGGGATCGGAGTGTCCTCCAGGTCCTTGCGCCGTGCGATCAGAGGTTCGCCGTCGGACGGGGTCGAAAAGAAGCCGCCGCGCTCGGGGTCTGAGAAGCGGGCGATCATCTCCTCGGCGAGAGCCGTGGCCTCATCGAACCAGCGCTCCTCACAGCTCGCTTCAAACAGGACGATGAGCGCCTCAAGCAGGAAGGCGTGGTCCTCGAGGTAGGCGCCGATCTTGGCTTGGCCGCGGTTGTAGGTGCGCAGCAGCCGACCGCGCTCGTCGCGCAGATCGCGCAGGACGAACTCGGCGCACGCACTCGCGGCCGCGATGTACTCGGGCTCGTCCAACGTCGCTCCGCCGTCGGCGAGGGCAGCGATCATGAGGGCGTTCCAGCCGGTCAGCCGCTTGTCGTCGAGTGCAGGACGCTCACGGCGTTCGCGCGTCTGGAGCAGGCGGGTCCGGATCAGCTCGCCCAGCGGCCGAGCTGTGCCCTGGCCGGGGCGGGGACCGCGGTCTGTGAGCACGTTCAGTCCCGGCTGGGGATGGTGGGGGTCCACGAAGTTCCCTCGCTCGCTGGCGCCGAACCAGGCGATCGCCGCATCGGCATCCTCGCCCAGCGCGTCCCTCAGCTCGGCGACGCTCCACACGTAGAAGCGTCCCTCGACGCCCTCGGAGTCCGCGTCGAGCGCCGAGTAGAACCCACCCTCCGGGCCGCGCATCTCGCGCAGCGCCCAGCCCAGTGTGTCGCGGCAGACCTCGAGCAGGCGGGTCTCGCCGGAGGCCTTGAAACCGTGCAGGTAGGCCCTGGCCAGCAGCGCGTTGTCGTAGAGCATCTTCTCGAAGTGCGGCACCGTCCAGGTGTCATCGACGCTGTAACGCGCGAACCCGCCCCCGACTTGGTCGTGAATCCCTCCGGCTGCCATCGCGTCCAGGGTGCCGAGTGCCATCTCGGGCTCTCCTCTGAGCAGCAGGAACTCGACTGCCGAGGCCGGCGGGAACTTCGGTGCGCCGCCGAACCCGCCGTTGCGCGCATCGTAGGCCTCTCGCAGGCGTGCCACCGCGGCATCGAGCGTATCCGCGTCGATCGGCTCAGAGGACGGTGTCAGGAGCGCCCCGCCGGACAGACGCTCCCGCAGCCTCTCTCCACCGGCGCTGATCTCCTCGCGGTGCTCGCTCCAGGATTCGGCGATCGCGTGCAGCACCTGCGTCCATGCGGGCATCCCGTGGCGGGGCTCGGGCGGGAAGTAGGTTCCGCCGTAAAACGGCAGCTGCTCGGGCGTGAGGAACACGTTCAAGGGCCAGCCTCCGCGACCGGTCATCCCCTGGACGGCCTCCATGTAGAGCGCGTCGAGGTCCGGGCGCTCCTCGCGATCGACCTTCACGCACACGAAGCTTTCGTTCATCAGCTCGGCGGTGCGCGGATCCTCAAACGACTCTCGCTCCATCACATGACACCAGTGGCATGACGAGTAGCCAATCGACACCAGCAGCGGCTTGTCCTCTTCATGGGCGCGCGCGAGCGCTGCCGATCCCCAGGTCAGCCAGTCGACGGGGTTCTCCGCGTGCTGGCGCAGGTAGGGAGAGGTCTCGGCAGCGAGAGCGTTGGGCACGGCCGGATCAGCCGACGCGCGCCGGCTGATCTTCGATCAGTCCCGGCAGTGGGAAGCTGACAGGGCGCGACGGCCACGCGCCCGTGGGCAGTGTGCGCGAGAGCCTGACATTGGCGATGCCCACGTTGAACCGCTTCCCCGCCAGCGTGCCGGTGACCCGCGTGCCGGAGCCGATCCTGACCGTGCCCGGCGAGGCGTCCGCGCCTGAGATGCGTATCGTGGACGTCTCCAGCTTGCCGTGCTTCACCGGGAATGTTCCGCTGAGCTCGACACCGGTCACGAACGAGAGTTTCTTCAGGGTCGCCGCGGAGGAGGTGAGCTTGGCGTAGCCGCCGCGCAGCCCACCGAAACGCGACCCGCTGGGAAGTTGCTGGCTGGCCTGAAGCGTGGCGGAGATCACCTGACGGTTGAGGTCGACGATCGTGTCGAGCACGGCCGTGAGCGTGCGCCCCGGCTTGCCCGCGAGCCCGGGAGCAGGATGCACGTTGGCAAGCTTTGCGGGAGAGATCGGCGTCGGGGCGAACGTGTCGGCTGCGGAGGCGCACGGCTGCACGGGGTTGCCGCTGAAGAACGTCGTCACAGCCAGCTTGGCGCAGCCGCTGAAGTCGCTGCCGAGGACCGAGTGGCCGGTGAACGGGACGACCTCAAGCTGCGCGTCGGGAATAAGCGCCGCGACCTGGCGAGCGCTCGACGTGGGGGTTCTCAGATCCTGCGCGCCGGAGAGGAGCAGGGTGGGCACATCGGGAAGCGCGCCCGGGGAGGGGGGCGCGGGAGATGCGTCCGGCCACCCGGCGCACACTGAGACCAGGCTGCTGGCCAAGGCGGTGCTCGCGTCGAACGGGTAGAAGTCTCCACTTGGCTGGCCGCGCAGGAAGTTGAGGGCTTCCGCGAGTCGCGTTTCCGGCGAAGCTGCGCGCTGCCACGGAAACGGCGTCTCCTCACAACTCGTGTCCAAGAACAGGGTTTCGTCGATCTCTTCGGCCAGTTCGTTCGGGTGGCCGTTGGGCACGCTCGGGATCAGGCCCTCCGCCAGCAGCTGTAGGCGCAGCAGCGGCGCGGGGTCGCCGTGCAGCGCGGATTGCACCGCGGCGGGCAGCGGGGCGCGCAGGGCCGGGTTCAGGTCGCCCGCCTGAAGGACGCCGAGCAGGCCCACCTCAGTCAGCGTGGCGGAGTGTCGCCGGCCCGAGCCGTCGTACGCCGAGCCACTCACAGGGTGCCTGCGCAGCCGCGCGGTCAGGCGTGCGAGGTCGCCTACCGGATTGGACGTGATCCCGGCACAGGTGCGTGCAGCGCAGAGCTCGGTGAGCACCGAGGAGATTGCCTTCAACGAGGGGATTGCGAAGGGTTCTTTGCCGTTGGCCGTCACGACCGAGTCGAGCACCAGGGCTCCCACGTGCTGCGGATAGCGTTCGGCGTACTGGAGTGCGACCTTCGTGCCGTAGGACGTCCCGTACAGCACGAGCTTTTCGTAGCCTCCGGCCTGCCGGATCGCCTCGATGTCCTGCACCGATTCCTCGGTCGTGTAATCGCCGCGCGATGGTCCCAGCTGTAGGGCACACCGTTCCGCCAGTTCTGCGGCGCTGCGAGCCCGTTCGATTTCTTCTGCACGGACCAGCGCGGGACAGCTGAGCGGGTCAGATGCGCCGGTGCCACGCTGGTCGAACAAGAGCAGGTCGCGCGTTGCGAGCGCGGGGGAGATCGCCTCGGCGATGAACTTGGCGACCGGCAGCGCCGGCTGTCCCGGCCCACCGGCGAGCGCGAGCACGGCTTCCGGGCTTGGGGTGGCGCCGGCCAGCTTGCGCTCCACGCTGAGGGAGAGAGTGCCCGGCGTAGCACCACGGCGGTCGAGTGGGACCGGCACGGTCGCACAGGTGAAGCCAGGGCTGTTCGCACACGGGCTGAACGGGAGCGCGCCGGCTGCCGGGGCGCCCACGAGCGCGGACACGCCGCTGAGAAGCGTCGTCGCGAGCGCGATACTCAGGGTCCGTTTCGACATCCCCCGAAGACGTTAGCGGCAAGCGTCCGTCGTGCCGCGGTACCGTTTCGGCGCCTCCGCGGGCGGCGGTCCACCCGGTGCTGGGCCCAGAGCCTGAGCCTGGACACCGAGAACCGCGCGCAGGCGTGCGGCCTCGCTCAGCCCTGGACACCGAGAACCGCGCGCAGGCGTGCGGCCTCGCTGAGCGCCCCAGATCGCATCACGGATTCTCGGGCAAGCCCGGTGGGAACCGATCGCAGGGCAGCCAGCGACGCTTGCACGCCGGAGGCGCTGGGGCCGGAGCTCGCAGCATTCACTTCGTGGCCTTCCAGGCGACCGGTGAGCGTCATATGCGGCCCGGGCGCTTCAGGATCGGCCGTCAGCGTGCCGTGTGCGGCCGCCGTTCCGCCGACGCTCAGCGTGATCTTCGCAGCGGTGATCTCGCCCGAGACCGTCACGCCCGGGACGTAGCTATAGCCATGCAGGACGAGCTTGCCCGCCGCAAATCCCGCCCAGCCGGAGCGCAGACCTCCGACGTTCATGGAGGACAGGGCCGTCGCGTCGCGCGAGCCGAGTTGCGCGAGGATCTTGAGCGCCAGCTGGCGGCCGGAGTCGGCCACCGTCTCGAGCACCGCCTCGAGCGTCCGTCCAGGCTTGCCGCGATTGCCCCTTGCCGGCGCCACGTCGGCCAGGCGGGGCGGCGGAAGGGGAGTGGGCCGCAGGATGGGCGGCGGCGGCGCGGGCGCGCAGGGCTTGACCGGCTTGCCGACGAACAGGGCCTGGAGCGCGTTGCTCGAGCAGCGCGTGGGGTCCTCGTCCAGCACCGAGTGCCCGACGTTGGGGACGACCAGCAGCTTTGACCCTGGGATCTCCGCCGCGACTTCATGGGCATTCGCCGCCGGCGTGCGCAAATCGTCGGCGCCGCTCAGGATCAGCGTCGGCACGCTGGAAAAGCGTGCGTCCTGCGCCGCGGGGGCGGGTGCCGTGAACGGCCAGAACGCGCACGCGGGGATATCGCTGAGGTTCAGCACGTCAGCCTCGGTGAACGGCGCGAACCCCCTTGCCCCGAGCGCGTGGATCTGGGCCTTCGCTTCGGAAAGGCGCTCACTCGGGGAGGCGGCGCGACTCCACGGGAAGAGACCCTCTTCGCAGGTAGTCGCGAAGTAGAGTGCCCCGTCGAAGCTCTCGCCCAGGTTTTCCGCTTCGCCGCCTTCGCTGCTCCTGGCCGGCTCGAGCAGCCGCGCGATCGCTGCCGTGTCACCGTGCGCCGCCGCGCGGACCGCCCGCCGGGAATTCGGCGCGCAGGGACGCTGTCAACGTGCAGAGGCCCGCCGTAAGGAGCGCAGCGGCGGTCTTTTCGACGGAGCGGCGCACCGATCGGAATCTAGCCGCCTGCCCAGCTCGATGCTCCACGAGATAGGCTCGTCCTCAGATGAGCTCGGACCGCGAGATCGTGCGGGCCCCCGGGGCCCCACCGGCGATCGGCCCCTACAGCCACGCCGTGCTCATGGACCTGCGTTCGGCCGGCGGTCTGCTGTTCTGCTCGGGGCAGATCCCGCTCGACCCCGCCACCGGCGAGCTGTCGGGCGCCACGGCCGCCCAGCAGGCGCGTCGCTGCCTGGAGAACCTGCGCGCGGTCTGCGAAGCGGCGGGCGCAACGCTCGAGCGTGCCGTGCGGCTGACCGTCTACATGACCGACCTTCAGGCCTTCGGCGAGGTCAACGAGGTGTACGGGTCCTTCTTTGACAGCGATCCACCAGCCCGCGTGACCGTCGGAGTGGCGGAGTTGCCCAGGGGCGCCTACGTCGAGATCGACGCCATCGTGGCGCTGTAGTCCCCGTTGCGCACCGGCTCCGCGGCGTAGAGCGCCCGGGTCAACAGCCGCCACAGCGTGGCCCGTTCCTGTGCGTCGAGCGCCTGCAGCACCTCGTCCTCGATCTCTTCCTGTGCCCGCTCGGCACGTGACAGCGCGCGGCGCCCCTGCGGAGTGAGCTCGACTAGATGGCGCCTGCGATCGTGGGGGTCGCGACGGCGCGTGATGTGCCCGAGCTCCTCGAGCTCGTTGAGCAGCAGAACGACGTTGTTGGCGTCCATGCACAGCGCCTCGGCGAGCTCCTGCTGGGGGGCGCCGTCGTGATCGCGCAGGTAGCTGAGGGTCATCAGCAGGCGCAGGTGCATCCCCAGCAGCTCCTCGCTGCTGCGCCGGTAGACCTGCTTGGCGAGCCGCGTCAACAACACCATCGACCCCGGGGCGGGCAGCCCCTGGGCCTCTGGATCCTCAGCCCTCATAACGAGGCAAATGATACCACATTCTAAAGATCATCGCTTTCTCAGGGATCATACTTGTATCAATGATGATCCCTGCTAGCGTGTTCTATCTCGCGACCAGTCGAGGAGGCCATGATGGATCACGCAGCTACGAGCAGCCACGCACAGATCGCCCAGAACCACCCCGACGCGGCCGCGGCCGAGCGCCGGCGCGAGCGCCGGCGCTGGATAGCGCTTGGCGTGCTCTGCCTCGGCCAGCTGATGATGGTCCTCGACGCGACCATCGTCAACGTGGCGCTGCCCTCGATCCAGAACGATCTGCACTTCACGCAGAGCAACCTCACGTGGGTGATCAACGGCTACCTGATCACGTTCGGAGGCTTTCTGCTGCTCGCGGGGCGGCTCGGCGACCTGATCGGGCGCAAGCGGGTGTTCCTCTCCGGGCTGGTCCTGTTCACGGCGGCCTCGATCCTGTGTGGCGTGGCCCAGGATCAGATGATGCTGATTCTCGCTCGTCTCCTGCAGGGGGTGGGTGGCGCCGTCGCCTCGAGCGTGATCCTCGCGATCATCGTCACCGAGTTTCCGGAGGCCCGCGAGCAGGCCAAAGCGATGGGCATGTATGCCTTCGTCTCGGCCGGCGGCGGCTCGATCGGGCTGCTGGCCGGAGGCGCGCTCACGCAGTCGCTCGACTGGCACTGGATCTTCTTCGTCAACGTGCCGATCGGCGCCCTGGCGTTCCTGTTCGGATCGGCACTGATAGAGGAGAACGAGGGCATCGGGCTCGCGGGCGGCGTGGACGTCCTCGGATCGTTCCTGATCACGCTGTCAACCATGCTCGGCGCCTTCGCGATCGTGAAGTCGACCGAATACGGGCTGCTCTCGGCGCGCACGCTGGGCGTTGGCGGCGCCTCGCTGGCATTGCTGGGTGCGTTTCTCGTGCTGGAGTCCCGCATCGCCAATCCGATCATGCCGCTGCGGATCCTGCGGCTGCGCATGCTGATGGGATCGAGCCTCGTTCGCGGCCTGCTCGTCACGGGCATGTTCTCCGCGTTCTTCCTCGGCGCGCTGTATCTGGAGCGGGTGCTCGGCTACGACGCGATCGACACCGGCCTCGCATTCATGCCCCTCACGGTCGCGATCGCGGTGATGTCGCTGGGCGTCTCCGCTCGTGCCGCCGAACGGTTCGGTTCGCTGCAGACGCTCGTGGCCGGCCTGGCGGGGATCGCCGCGGGCCTCCTGCTGCTGGCCGGGGAGGGGGTGCACGCGAGCTACCTCCCGGGCCTGTTCTTCGCGTTCCTGCTGCTGGGCCTCGGAGCGGGCGCATCGTTCTTGCCGCTGCTTACGATGGGCATGTCCGACGCGCCCCGGCGCGACGCGGGACTGGCATCGGGAATCATCAACGTCTCCGTTCAGCTGTTCGGTGCAATCGGGCTGGCGACGCTCGGGACGATCGCGACCGACCACGCCAAGGCGTTGAGCGCGAGCGGACACCCGCCGGCGATCGCCCTCACCGGGGGCTACCACCTCGCCTACATCGTCGCCGCGGCGAGCGTCGTGGGCGGTATCCTCGCCGCGCTGTTGCTGCTGCGCCCGCCCGGGCGCTCGGAGCCGCAGGAGATCGAGGACGCTGAGGCCGAGCACGTGGGCGCTACGGGTCGGCCCTCAGCGCAGCCCGCCTGACCTTGCCGCTCGCCGTCTTGGGCAGCTCGGTGACGAAGTCGACGATGCGCGGATACTTGTAGGGCGCCGTTTCGCGCTTGACGTGCTCCTGCAGCTCGCGCGCGAGCTCCGGTGAGGGGGAATATTCGCCATCACGCAACACCACGACCGCGCGCACGACTGCGCCGCGCTCGTCGTCGGGAGCAGCCACGGCGGCGGCCTCCGCGACTGCCGGGTGTGCGACCAGCGCCGACTCGACCTCGAACGGCCCGATGCGGTAGCCGGCCGAGATGATCACGTCGTCGCTGCGCCCCTCGAAGTGCAGCCAGCCGTCCCCGTCTTCGTCGACCCGGTCGCCCGTGTGCCAGGGCCCCCCCGTGCGGCGGTCCTCGACGCTCCACGCTCCGTCATCGCAACGCCTCACACCCTCGCCGAGATAGCCGAGGAAGAAGGTGGGGACGGTCGCCGGGTCCGCCGTCAGCTCGCCGTCCTCGATGCGCAGGTCCACGCCGGGAAGCGCGCGACCCATCGAGCCGGGCCGCGCGCGCTCGCCCGGCGGCGTCCCCGTCATCTGTCCGGTCTCGGTCTGGCCGTAGCCGTCGCGGATCTCGAGTCCGGTGCTCTCCCTGAACGCGCTCAGCACCTCGGGGTTCAGCGCCTCCCCGGCGGCCACCATCACACGCAGATCTGCCAGCGGCTTCAGCGTTGCGCGCTTGGCGATCACGCGGTACTCGGTGGGGGCCATGCACAGCACGCTCACCCGCTCGCGCTCGAGCAGCTGCAGGCGCTCATGCGCGTCAAACCGCGCGTCGTGCAGCAGCGCGCAGGCGCCCGAGAGCCACGGCGCGATGAAGACGTTGCGCGCCGACTTGCTCCAGCCCGACGCGGCAGTGCACCACACGCGCTCGCCCTCGCGCGCATCCAGCCAATGCCTGGCCTGTAGGCGCTGCCCGTGCAGGTAGCGCTGGGCGTGCACCACCGCCTTCGGCTCGCCGGAGGTGCCGCTGGTGAACGTGACCAGGCAGGGATCCGCGTCGGTGAGATCGATCGAGGGCGCGGGCTCAGCCGCGAACAGCGTCTCGTCGGGGACGAGCACGACCTCGCAGTCCGGCTTCGCCGCCTCGAGCTCGGCGCGGTTGCGCTCGTCGGCGATCACCAGCGATGGTCTCGCGGCCGCAAGGCGCAGGCGCAGGTCCTTCGCGCGCAGCTGCTCGGTGCACGGGAGCACGACCGCACCGAGGCGAAAGCACGCGCACATCGCCAACACCCACTCCGGGCGGTTGCCGATGAGCGTCATCACGACATCGCCCGTGCCCACCCCGCGCGCGTGCAACCCACCCGCCAGGCGCGCGCTGCGCTCGCCGATCTCGGCGAAGGTCCACTCCCGTCGCTCGCCGCTGCGCGCGAGCTCGATCAGCGCGAGGCCTGCGGGGTCTTGGCGATCGAGGACGTCGCGGGCGAAGTTCACGCCGGTATTCTCCTGGAAGACCCCTACACGATCCGACAACTACCCTGGAGCGCTGACCGAATGGCCGTGGCCGCCGAGCCCTACACCGACATGACCGACGAGCAGAAGGCGATCACCGAGATGGTGCGCCAGTTCGCCGACGAGCAGATCCTTCCGAACGCCGAGCACTACGACCACGAGGACGTCTTTCCCGAGCCGATCGTCGCGCAGATGAAGGAGCTCGGCCTGTTCGGGGTGACGATCCCCGAGGAGTACGGCGGGATGGGCCTCGATCTCACCACCTACGCGATGATCGTCGAGGAGCTCTCGCGCGGGTGGATCTCGATTTCGGGCATCGTCAACACCCACTTCATCGGCTCCTACCTGCTGATGAAGTTCGGCTCCGAGGCTCAGAAGCAGAAGTACCTGCCGCGCATGGCCACGGGGGAGATCCGCGCCGCCTTCTCCCTGTCTGAGCCCGAGCTCGGCTCTGATGTGCAGGCGATCAAAACCTCCGCGCGCAAGGGCGAGGATGGGAAGTATGAGATCAACGGGCAGAAGATGTGGGTGACCAACGGCCTGCTCTCAACGCTCGTGTTCGTGCTCGTCAAGACCGACCCCGAGGCCGACCCGCGCCACAAGGGCTTCACGTGCTTCATCGCCGAAAAGGAGGCCGGGGTCAGCGAGAACGCCGGTGACTTCGCCGGTCTGAACGTTCCGCCGAAGATCAAGAAGCTCGGCTACAAGGGGGTCGAGTCCACCGAGCTCGTGTTCGACGGCTACCGTTGCCGGGCGGAGAACATCCTCGGGGGCGAGTCCGCCGGGCTTAACATGGGCTTCTCCCAGATGATGGACGCCTTGGAGGTGGGCCGCGTGAACGTCGCCGCCCGCGGCGTCGGGATCGCCCAGCGAGCGCTCGAGCTCGGGCTGCGCTATTCCCAGGAGCGCAAGGCCTTCGGCAAGCCGATCGCAGAGCACCAGGCGATCCAGTTCAAGCTCGCCGACATGGCCACGCAGGTCGATGCCGCGCGTCTGCTCACGCTGCGCGCCGCCCGCCTGAAGGACGCCGGCGAGCGCTCGGACCTCGAGGCCGGCATGGCCAAGCTGTTCGCCTCCGAGGCGGGCCGCTTCTGCGTGGAGGAGTGCTTCCGCATCCACGGCGGCTATGGCTACTCCAAGGAGTACGAGATCGAGCGCCTCTACCGGGACGCCCCGCTGCTGTTGATCGGGGAGGGCACGTCGGAGATCCAGCGCATGGTGATCGGGCGCAAGCTCCTGCAGCGTCATAAAATCTGATCGTCATCGACCGGAAAGGCGAGTATCAGTCATATGGCCGAGGACGCCAAGGCACTGATCGAGCTTGCGACACGTAGGTTCATCGAGGAAGTGCCGGCGCTCCAGCCGATCAAGCTGGTGGTCGGCGTCGAACTGCGTGGGCGGGGAGACGTGCAGCACTTCCGCCTTCAGATGCCAGAGGTGAAGGTCACCAAGGGCCCGGCGACCGAGGCCCATGTGCATGTGGACATGCGCCGCGAGTTCTTCAACGTGATGGCCCGTGAAGGCAAAGTGCCTGATTGGATCGAGGCGTTCACCTACGGTCAGGCCAAGGCATCCGGGCCGGAGCAGTTTCTGAAGCTGATCGTCAAAGTGGTCGAGGCTCAGCAGGAACGACAGCGCACGCGCAAGGCGCGGAGGTCCTCCTAGGGCCCGGCACCCGACCCGCGCGGCGAGCAGGTGCGAGCAGTTGGTACGACAGGACGCTAGTGGTAGGACGTCAACTGCTGTGCCAGAAACGCCAGCGAACCGAGCAGGAACAGGCACATCACGATCAGGGAGAAGTTTTCGTTCATCGCCTTACCATCACGATAGTGGACCGAGCCGCCGCGCGGAGGTCCAGGCTCCCCCGTCAGGCGCGGTGCGTCGAAGGACGGCGCCGAACGGCGAGTGCGCCACGCTAGAGCGCGGCGGCGCCGTCGTAGAGCTTGAGCACCCGCACGCCGTCCGGCACGGCGTCCAGGCACAGCCGGCAGAGAACGCACTCGTCGAGGTTCTCCTGCACGATCTCCACTCGGCCGGCGGCGGCGAAGATGTCCACCGGGCACACTTCCGCGAGCTTCGACGCGAGCGCGCTGTCGGAGGCGATGCGCTCGTCGACCTCGACGGCGATGAAGATTCCATCCTTCCTCACGCTGGGCTCTTCTCGGCGCCCTGGCGGATCTTGGCCCGAATCATCTCGGGGATGTCCTCTATTCGCTCTGCCACCCCCACACCCGATTGGGCCAGGCGGGCGATCTTCTCCGAGGCGGTGTCCTCCTTGCCTTCGACGATCGTGCCCGCGTGGCCGAAGCTCATGCCGGGCATCTCGTCCATGAAGCGCCCCGCCATGAACGCGACGATCGGCAGTCGCGAGCGGTTGTCGGTCACCCAGCGCGCGAGCTCGGCCTCCATGCGACCGCCGGGCTCGGTGTAGATGACGATGCCCTGCGTCTGCTCGTCGGCCTCGAACAGGGGCATCAGCTCGGCGTAGGTGGATCCGATGATCGCGTCGCCGCCGATCGACACGGCGGTGGACTGACCCAGTCCGGCGGCGGTGAGCGTGGAGGACATCTCGGTCGTCATTCCGCCGG
This sequence comes from uncultured Solirubrobacteraceae bacterium, assembly GCA_963709885.1. Classification (GTDB taxonomy): domain Bacteria; phylum Actinomycetota; class Thermoleophilia; order Solirubrobacterales; family Solirubrobacteraceae; genus Palsa-744. The sequence continues at coordinate 1,199,886 of CAVPXY010000004.1, forward strand.
AGCGGGAGATCACGCCGATCGGCCCCGGGGTGTAAGCCTGAGCGGCGTTTCTCGCGGGGCCGCCGATCCCGCCCATCTTGATCACGTCGGGCACGATTATCCCGAGGCAGTTGGGGCCGATGATGCGCGCTCCGCGCAGGGTGGCCAGCTCGACCATCTCCGCCACGTCGCGACGGGGTATGCGCTCGGTGACGATCACGACCAGCTCGACCCCGTTCTCGATCGCCTCGAACACCGCATCCTTGGTGAAGGCCGGAGGGACGGTCACGACTGAGCCGTAGATCGGCCCCCCGTGGTGGGCGACCGCCTGGGCGACCGTGTCGAACACCGGCACCCCGTGGACCTCTCGGCCGAGGCGCCCGGGCGTCACCCCGCCGACGATCTTTGCCCCGGCGCCGTAGTCCAGGCACTCTCGAGTCAGGTTTACAGCCTCCCGGCCGGTGATGCCCTGGACGATGAACGTCGTCTCAGCGTCGATCAGGATCGACATATCACTGTTCCTTTTTCGAGGTCGGTATAACCATCGCTATACCGGCCCTCCAATTGCAATGCTCTTCGGCCCGTACGTAGAGACCATGGCTATACCGGCCCTCCAATTGCAATTGCTCTGCGGCCCGTGCGTAGAGACCATGGCTATACCGGCCCTCCGGTTTTGCAAGGACACTACGCTCGCCCCCCTGTCGCCCGCTCGCCATCCGGGCTCGCCGGAACGGGCGACGGGGGCGTCGTCCGGCTCCCCTGAATCTTCTCGACCGCGCGGCGGGCTGCCTCGTTCAGCGAGACGGTGCGGTCGGCATAGTCGACGCGGTACTCCTCGAGGATCTTGAAGCCCTCCTCCTCCCACGCGCCAGGGATGCGGAAGATCGCGATCTTCTTGGACGGGTCGAGGCCCAGCTCCAGGCAGGCTTTGATCACGCCGCGGGCGACGATGTCCACGCGGGTGTTGGAGACGATCGACATCATCACCGCGATCTGCTCGACTCCCGGCTTTCCCAACACGAGCTTGGCCAGCCCGCAGGCCTTAGCCACCGAAGGATTGCCCCCGATCTCGCAGTAGTTGGCCGGCTTGCCGCCATGGGCGCGGACCGCGTCGAACAGCGTCAACGAGCCCCCCCCGGCCCCGATCACCAGGCCGAGGTTGCCGTCGAACTCGGTCACGTTGCCCGCCACGCCGCGGTGGTCGGTGGCGTCGACCGCCTCGCCGGCCAGCTCGAACGGGGTGGCCTCGCGCGCCTGCCTGGTCTCCTCCTCGCCGACGCCGAGGCTCGAGAGCAGCTGCTTGTGACGGCCGCGTGCCTCGTTCTCGATCTCCATGTGGGCGTCCAATGCAACGAACGAGCCGTCTGGGAGCCGCCCGAGTGGGTTGATCTCGGCGAGGGTCATGTCATTCCCGACGAAGAGGTGCGCCAATCGCGTGACGATCGGAACGAGCCTGTTGAGCGCCGAGCCGGTGACGCCCGTGGCGGCGATCACCTCCTTGGCCTGGAAGTCGCTGAAGGGGAGGATGTTCGAGAAGTGCCGCCTACCCACCTTCTCGGGCTGCTCCTCGGCGACCTGCTCGATGTCGATGCCCCCTACCGGCGAGAAGATGATCACGGGCTGCTTTCTGGTCCCGTCCCAGACGACACCCGCGTAGTACTCCTGCTCGAGCACCGCCTTCGGGTCGACGAGGACTCCGCGAGGCATGTGCCCGCCGATCTCGAGTTTGAGAATGTTCGCCGCGTATTCCTCGGCCTGCTCGGGCGTATCGGCGAACTTGACCCCACCCGCCTTCATGCGTCCACCGGAGAGGACCTGTGACTTGATGACGGTCGGCCCGCCGATCCGTAGGGCTATCCCGCGCGCCTGCGTGGCGTCTGTGGCGAAGCCGTAGTCGGTGACGGGTATCCCGGCGCGCTTGACGATCTCGCGCGCCTCGTACTCGAAGAATCTCATGCGGCGGGGAAGCCTATACGGCCGAGGCGGGCACCAAGCCGTAGGCCTCGGCCAGCTCGGGGTCCTTCCGCGCGAGCATCTCGGCGAGGTTGACCATCACCTTGCACTGCTTCCAGGTGGCGTCGTCCTGCATCTTGCCGTCGATCATGTGCACGCCGCGCCCGTCGGGGATGGCCTCGATGACCTTTTTGGCGAAGGCAACCTCGTCGGGGTCGGGTGAGAAGACACGCTTGGCGATGGCGATCTGCGCCGGGTGCAAAGACCAGGCCCCGACGCAGCCGAGCAGGAAGGAGGCACGGAACTGGGTTTCGCAGCCCTCCTCGTCTGAGATGTCGCCGTAGGGACCATAGAAGGGCAGGGCGCCGACGGAGGTGCACGCGTCGACCATGCGGGCGATCGAGTAGTGCCACGGGTCCTGCTGGTATGAGGGGCGGGGCGCCTCGGGATCGTCGGGGTCGGGGTCGGCGATCGTGCGGTAGCCGGGGTGCCCGCCGCCGACGCGGGTGGTCTTCATGCGCCTCGACGCGGCCAGGTCGGCGGGGCCGAAGCTCATGCCCTGGATGCGGGGAGAGGCACAGGCGATCTCCTCGAGGTTGGCCACGCCCTGGGCGGTCTCGAGGACCGCGTGTACGAGGATCGGACGATCGAGTCCGGCCTTGGCCTCGAGCTGGGCGAGCAGGCGGTCGACATAGTGGATGTCCCATGGACCCTCGATCTTCGGGACCATGATGACCTCGAGCCTGTCGCCGATCTCGGTCACGAGTTCGGTCAGATCGTCGAGGACCCAGGGGGAGGCGAGCTCGTTGACGCGCGTCCACAGAGCGGTTTCCCCGAGCTCCATCTCACGGCCGACGCGGATCAGGCCGGCGCGCGCAGCCTCCTTTTTGTCGATGGACACGGCATCCTCGAGGTTGCCGAGGAGGATGTCGACCTTGGGGGCCAGGTCGGGCACCTTGGCGACCATCTTCTCGTTGGAGAAGTCGAGGAAGTGGATCATCCGGGACGGCTTGAACGGAATATCGTGAGCCGGCTCGGGCGCGTCGATGGCCAGGGGCTTGAAGAAGTCGCGGGGGTTGCGCATGGGGGAGATCGTATTGATTTCTTCCAGACAACTTCGCCTCAGGACCGCATAGTGGTCGATGTCGCCGGCCTCATCGCGGACCGGTCGAGCCCGCGCCGGGGTGGGGAGGCGAGCTTCGGTCCGCGAGCGACGATGGTCCGCGGGCGACCATCTAGAGTTCCTCATCGAACACCGGCCAAAGGAGACTTCGAGAGACCCATGAACGTGACCCAGTCCGTCGAGACCGATCAGGCTGCGCGCGAGGCGAGCGGCTCCCACCCATACGGTCGTTACCTGGAGGAGTTCGAGGTGGGCGCCGTGTACAAGCACTGGCCCGCGAAGACCGTGACCGAGGCAGACGACCACCTGTTCTGCCTGATCACCATGAACCATCACCCGCTGCACCTGAACGACGTGTACGCGAGCAAATCCCAACAGGGGCGCAACGTGGTGGTGGGGCCGCTGGTGTATTCGCTCGCGTTGGGCATGTCGGTGAGCGACGTCAGCGGCAAGGCGATCGCAAACCTTGCGACCGAGGAACTCTCCCACCCCGCGCCGGTGTTCCACGGCGACACGCTGTTCTGCGAGTCCGAGGTGCTCGAGAAGAAGGAGTCGCAATCCAAGCCGGACCGCGGCACCGTCAAGGTGCACACGCGCGTGCTCAACCAGGACGGTGTGCTCGTGGCCGAGTTCAAGCGGCTCGTGTTGGTGCCGCGCAAGAGCCCCGGCGGCGAGTCCGCGGAGGGAAACGTCGACTAAGGGCCCGTCAAGAAGTATCGGGCGGCCTGAACGCGGGCCACGCCTGCCCTGGAGGCAGTCGGCTCGGCGCGGGCGAGCCTTGGGCCGGGGGTGCGATAGGCTCTTTCGATCGCCCGGCAAGGGCGTTTTTCCGTTCGCAGCCCATCCTGGCCTGCGTAAGCCGCGCTCATGCAAGGGCGCGCGAGCACGATCGCGACACGAGGGAGCCGATTCGACGCCATGAACGCCACCGCCCCCGCCCCCACCAAGAACGAGCGCCTGCTGGCCTGGGTCGAGGAGGTGGCAGCGCTGGGCGAACCCGACGAAATCCAGTGGTGCGACGGCTCCGCCGAGGAGTACGACCGGATGTGCGGCGATCTCGTCGAGGCAGGAACGTTCGCGCACCTGTCCGACGCCAAGCGGCCCAACTCCTATCTTTCGCTGTCGGACCCCGATGACGTGGCACGCGTGGAGGACCGCACGTTCATCTGCTCGGCGACCGCGCAGGAAGCGGGTCCGACGAACAACTGGTGCGATCCACTCCAGATGCGCGAGACGCTGACCGAGCTGTTCGAAGGCTCGATGAAGGGCCGCACGATGTACATCGTGCCGTTCTCGATGGGTCCGCTGGGATCCGACCACAGCTACATCGGGGTGCAGCTGACCGACTCCACCTACGTGGCCGTGAGCATGCGGATCATGACGCGGATGGGACAGGGCGCGCTCGACGCGCTGGGAAGCCGAGGGGATTTCGTCCCCTGCCTGCACTCGGTGGGCATGCCGCTGAGCGCAGGCGAAGACGACGTGCCGTGGCCGTGCAACGCCGAGAACAAGTACATCGTGCATTTTCCCGACACGCGGGAGATCTGGTCCTACGGCTCGGGCTACGGCGGCAACGCGTTGCTGGGCAAGAAGTGCTTCGCGCTGCGGATCGCCTCGGTGATGGCGCGCGACGAGGGATGGATGGCCGAGCACATGCTGATTCTCAAGCTCACCTCCCCGGAGGGCGAGGTCAAGTACATCACGGGCGCCTTTCCGAGCGCGTGCGGGAAGACGAACCTGGCGATGCTCATCCCGACCCTCGAGGGCTGGAAGGTAGAGACGATCGGCGACGACATCGCGTGGATGAAGTTCGGCGAGGACGGGCGGCTGTACGCGGTCAACCCCGAGGCGGGCTTCTTCGGCGTCGCGCCGGGGACCGGTGAGGAGACGAACCCGAACGCCGTCCGCACGATCGAGCGCAACACGATCTTCACCAACTGCGCGAGGACGGACGATGGGGACGTCTGGTGGGAGGGTCTCACCAAGCAGCCGCCGGAGCACCTGATCGACTGGCGCGGCGACGACTGGACGCCCGCGGCGCCGAAGCCCGCGGCCCATCCAAACGCCCGCTTCACAACCCCCGCGGCGCAGGATCCGGCGATCGCGCCCGAGTGGGAGGACCCGGCCGGCGTGCCCATCGACGGGATGCTCTTCGGCGGACGTCGCTCGACGGTCGTCCCGCTGGTGAGCGAGGCGTTCGACTGGGAGCACGGCGTGTTTCTCGGCTCGGTGATGAGCTCGGAGAAGACCGCGGCGGCCGCCGGCACGGTGGGCGAGCTCCGCTTCGACCCCTTCGCGATGCTCCCCTTCTGCGGCTACAACATGGCCGACTACTTCGCCTACTGGCTGGAGATCGGACGCCGGGAGGACGTAAAGCTCCCGAAGATCTTCTACGTCAACTGGTTCCGCAAGGACGAGGACGGACGCTTCCTATGGCCGGGCTTCGGCGAGAACTCTCGCGTGCTGTCCTGGGTGTTCGCGCGCTGCGCCGGCCACGGCGCGGCAACGGAGACTCCGATCGGCCTGATCCCGCCGGTCGGCAAGGACGGCATCGACACCCGCGGGCTCGACGTCTCTGACGAGGACGTCGCCGGTCTGCTGCGGGTGGACATCGAGGAGTGGAAGGCCCAGCTGCCGCAGTTCCGCGAGCACCTTGACAAATTCGACCGGCTGCCCCCCGAGCTTGACGCTCAGCTGGATGCCCTCGAGGCGCGCTTGAGCAAGGCAGCCGACTGAGGGCGCGGCAGCGCGCCGGCGGCACCGACGGCAAAGCCGTCGGCGGGCGCCCTACTCGTGGCCGTGGATCTCGCTGGCGGCAGCAGGGGGGCGTGACTCCTCGGCCAGCGACGTGATCGTGAGGGCGCCGCGCGCCGAGGACTCGAGCACCTCGGTGGCCTCCTCGAGCGAGCGTGCGTACAGCTCGACCAGCAGGTGAACGATGATGCGGCCGTCGTCCTCGTGCTTGTGGAAGCGCACGTGCGTGAAGAACTCACGCACCCCGTGGTCGCCGAATGCGGCGTAGGAGAGCGCGTCCCCAGCCTCCGGACCGGAGCAGCTCTCGACGTCATCGGCATCAACCGCCACTGTGCACGACGCGACCCAGGGTGTGCCGGCGATCATCCGCTCCCAGCGATCCTCGATCGGCTCCACCCGGCCGTTGCTGAAGCCCAGGTGGGGCTGATCGTGCATGCAGTCCAGGCACTGAACGACCGCCTCCTGCAACTCGTCGACCACTTCCGCGCGCTCACCGGTGTTGGGATCGATCTTGTGGATCCCCTCGTAGTGGACCTGCACCTCCAGGTCCTGCGACCAGCAGCGGTAGCAGCGCAGCCAGCTCCGCGCGGTCGTCTCGGACATCGAGCCCTCCATCGGGAGCATTGTAGGCCGGACGGGGCGCCCATCGGGCGCCCCGTCCGGATGCTGCTCGCGTGAGTATCGGGCAGCTAGTGTTTGTGACCGGCTTTCTTGGGCTTCTTGCCCTTGACGGTGAAGTGGAAGACCTGCACCGTGGGTGTGCCGCCGAGCGATGACTTGTAGGTCAGCTTGGCGGTGAGGTCAACGGTCTTGCCTTTCTTCAGCGCATTCGTGACCTTCTTGGAGGGCTTGACGGTGAGCGTCAGCGGCACGTTGGCCGTGCCCGTGGCCGAGACCTTGCCCGACACCGTGTTCGCCGGCCGGCACTTGCCTTTGATCTTGATCTGGCCCTTCTTGCATTTCTTGCTTTTGGCCTTCTTGGCCGCGATCGCCTCCCTACGGGCGATCGTGCCGGTCGGCACTGTGACTTCCAGGGTTGCCTGACCGGATTGCGAGGGCACGAACGTGATCGTGATCGTGCCGTTCGAGTTGGCTTTGATGCTCTGGACTTTGTAGCTGCTGTTGGGCGCGGGCGGCGCGGGAAGCCAGGTGATCTGCGCCGTGGAGGCCGGATCCTGTTGCGCCTGCACGCCGGTGCCGGCGAGGTCGAGGAACATCTGGATCGTGTCGAGGCCTGGGTTGGCTCCGACGTAGCTGAGTGTCGCCACGCCCGATGAGTTGGTCGTGACGCTCGCTTTTTTCGGGTTGGCGCCGCTGATGTTGAAAACGACCGAGCGGCCCGCGTATGGCGTCCCCGCGCTGTCGGTCGCGGTCACCGTGATGGTGCCGGTGGCACCTACGGTGAGCGTCTGTTTCACCGGCTGCACGCTCAACGTGGTTGGTACCTGAGCACGGTTGATGATCGTGTAGGTCGCGTGCGCTCCGGGTGCCAACCCGCTTGAGAAGTGGTCGTCCCAGCTGACGCCCGTGGCGTTGTCGATCAGGTTCGGATCGACGTCGTTGTTGAAGACCGCCGCGGCGCTTGCCGCTTTGCGCACCGCATTCCAGATGCCGACATCCTGCGCACTGGCCGGTTCGCACCTTCCTTCGGGCACTTGGTTCCAGCAGCCCGTCTCGTAATTGGTCCACGGTGGCGAGGGCGACGGAGCCTGGATGAACCCGCCGAGGACGCCGGTCGTGTTGTTCTGGCCCCCGATGAACGGCGGCGGGCCTCCGAGGAAGACGCCCGTCCCGAAGTCGCTGTTGTTGGTGAACAGATCGCCGGCGTAGATCGCGCGGAATTTCAGTGTGGCGGACGGGGCCGTTGAACCCCCCGTGCCGGTGATGTTCTGGACGTCGAAGGTCGAGGTGAACTGGGGTTCGCCGTTGACGTAGGTCGTCGTCTCGGTGATCAGGACGTAGTCGAGTTTTTCTCCTTCGTTCATGACCTTGAACGTCGTGACCTCGGTGTAGGGGCTGGCCGACGTGCCACTGCCGGTCACCGCTCCCTGGCTGCCCACCGCCGTGTAGAGCGCTCCACCCGGTATGCCGAGAAGGTGGGGGCCGGCAATTCCCTCGAAGCCGTAGACGGCTTTCTGCAGGCCTGCCGGATTGCCGGCTTCTGGAAATGCCATGAAGAACCCGCAGTCGCCGAGGGTCCCTTCTCCCGGGTAGAAGTTGTTGCCTCCGTTGAGGTAGTTGGACTGGCACTCGCCGAGCGTGCCGATCGAGGTGATCAGCGGGCTGCCGTTGATCGACACCGTGCCGTCAGCGCTCGCGCTCACGGCCCCTGCCCCGAAGCCGACGAGAAGGAGCGCCGCCGAGGCGGCCAGAAAACCGGATATACGTCGCAGAAGGCCCCTTTGGAGCCCGCTTCCTAGCAGGTGCATTGTGCCTCCCAAGCGTGCATTGCTTGCCGTACCGTCCAGGCCCGGCCGTGACGGCGAGCCATGCTTGAGCATCCGCCGCGAGTCTGGCTACTCGCACATCCGGCTACCCGAACGTGAACGCATAGCCCGTGACCCCGGGAGCAAAGCGCAGGGACAGCCGGTGGCGTTCGGTCACGGGGGAGGGAGACGAGCGTGTACAGGCGCTGGCCGCGGACGGTGACCACGCCGCCGTGCACGTCGGCGCCGGCATCCGCGGCGGGGATCGGGTGGCCGTCGAGCAGCACCTGCACCCCGAGCGGGCGTTCACCGGGAGAGCTCAGCACGAGGTAGACGTGCTTTGCCTGGAAATCCACGTCCACCCCGGCCCCCGAGACGGCGGTGGCGGGCTGGCCGGCGATGTTCCACGTGCCGCTGAAGGCGAAGTCGTTCAGTCCCAGGCCGGCGGGTGCAGCCGGGCCGTAGTCGTGCAGCCCCGATTTGGGGCCGTTGACCCACCCTTCCGCGCGTGCGGTACCGAGGTAGGTCTCGGGGGTGGCTTCTTCTGAGGGGACGATCACGCCGGTCGGGTGGCTCATGCTGCCCACCGCGTGGCCGGCTTCGGCGAGCAGGGAGCGGATGGCGGTTTCGGTCTTGGAGTAGTCGCCCTCGCCCACCGCCGTGTAGCGCACCTGCCCGTGGGCGTCGATGAGGTAGTCGGCCGGCCAGGAATTGTTGCCGTAGGCGTTCCACGTGCCCAGGTTGTTGTCCTGGACGACGGGGTAGCGCAGTCCGAACTGGCTGATCGCGTTCGCGACGTTTGAGGCGTCGCGCTCGAAGGGGAACTCGGGCGACTCGACACCGACGATCGTGAGGCCCTCATTGCGATAGGCCGCGTCCCATGCCTTCAGGTAGGGGAGTGTGCGAATGCAGTTGATGCACGTGTACGTCCAGAAGTCGACCAGCACCACCCGCCCCTGCAGCGAGGCGAGTGACAGGGCGCGTTTTCCGGGCGTGTTGAACCAGTCCTGCGTTTCCATGAATTCAGGCGCGGCTCCGAGGCTCGGGAGCTTCTGCGCGTCCGCGAGGAGAGTCGCCTGGCTCGCGTTGGCCGCGGCCGTGTGCACCGCCGTCGCCGAGCCCCCGCACGCGGAGGACCCGTTCGCCGGGGCGAACTTCGGTTGGCGGCCGGTGATCTGGTGCAGTCGGCCGGTGACCGTGCTCGAGCACTCGAGCGCCGCGGTGAGGTTGACGTTGGGTATGTGCTGGGCCACGAACTGGTCGAATTTGACGTCCTGGTTGGTCAGGATCGCGACCGCGGTGAGGATCATGATCGTGCCCAGCACACGCTGCAGCAGCGGGCCGCGGCCGGCTGCTCGGACGCGTTCGAACACCTGCCTGCCCCCCAGCGTGAGCGCGAGGAGCACGACCGCCGAGCCGAACGCGTAGGCGAGCGCGATGAGGATCGTTTTCCCGGAGGCGGCGCTCACGGAGATCACCGCGGCGAGGATCGGGCTGGCGCAGGGCGTGTAGACGAACCCGAGCGCACCGCCGACGAGCATGCCCGAGAGAAAGCCATCGCCCGTCGAGTGCGGGCCGAAGCGGGCCAGTCGCGAGAGGGGCGCCTCGATTCGCGCAGCCACGCTCGGCACGAGCAGCACGATCCCGAACACCAGCAGCACGACTACTGCCACGATCCGCAGCGGGTCGCTGCCGAGCCCGACCCCGTCGACGACCTTGGCCACGCCCACGATCGTGACGGTGAACGTGATCGAGAGCCCGAGCACGACGCCCAGGGGCCGGCGCCGGCCCCCGACGCCGCCGGCCGACAGGAGCGCCGGCAGCACCGGGAGAACGCACGGCGACAGCGCAGTGCCCGCGCCAGCGAGGATCGCAAAGGCGAGAAGGACGATCATCTCTCTAGACCTACAGACCTCTGAGCGGAGATTCCATTACATGCTGCTTAACGTTCGGGGCATCACGACGGTGGTCGTTAACGTTCGAGCACCACGTAGAGGGTGGTCGTGAACGCTCGAGCATCGAGTAGACGGTGGTCGCTAACGCTTGAGCATCACGTAGACAGTGGTTGCCGCGAAGGCCATCTGCCCGAACGCGAGCGCCGTGCCGAGATTCGCCGCGCCGAGCGCGCCGGCGAGGGCGCTCGCGAGGACGAACGCCCCGAACATCATCGACAGATCGCGAACCATCCTCAACCCACCTCGGCCGCCTGCTCGAGGACGGCCAGGAGCGCGGGCACCTCGAGATCGGGCGACTGCGCGGCCAGCAGCGTCTCGGCCAAACGGCGGCCCCCGAGAGCGCGCAGCCCCCGTTCGCCGTGCTCGACGGTGAATTCCCGCAGCGCACCGGCCCGGCGCGCCCGCAGGCGTCGTGCCGGCATGTCCAGCTGGGTGCGGTGCTCGGCGAGTGCTCCCACCAGCTCGTCGATCCCGCTGGCGGGAGGCAACGAGGAGACGGCCAGCACCGGGGTGGCGGTTGAGCCGAGCGAGCGCAGGGCGGCGCTCAGGTCGCGACTGGTGCGCGTCGCGATCTGGCCGAGGTCGGCCTTGGTGACCACGAGCACGTCGGGTATCTCCGTGATCCCGGACTTCAGGAACTGCAGCACATCCCCGCTCCCGGGCTGCACCACCACTGCCACCGTGTCGGCCACGTCGGCGATCTCGGTCTCGCCCTGGCCCACCCCCACCGTCTCGATCACGACGACGTCGAACGCCGCCGCAAGGGCATGGGCCGCTGCGCGGGTGGCCGAGGCCAACCCGCCCAACCGCTCTCCGGCGGCGGTCGAGCGGATCAGGACCCCGCGATCGGCCGGGTCGAAGTCGATGCGCGCTCGATCCCCGAGCAGCGAGCCCCCCGACCGGCGCGAGCTGGGATCTACGGCGAGCATCGCCACGGTGCGCTCCTGACTGCGCCAGGCTCTCAGCAGAGCCGAGAGCAGCGTCGACTTGCCCGCGCCCGGCGGTCCGGTCACCCCGATCACGTGCCCCGGCGCCTCGCCCCCCAGTGCGGCGGGAGAGATCTCCTGCAGAAGCATTGCGGCTTGCTCACGGTCGGCGGGGGCGCTGCTCTCCAGCAGGTTCAGCGTGGCGGGCGCGGCGCTCAGGTCCCGCTCGCGCAGGCGCGCGCCGAGGGCGGCCCCGTCGGCGCTCACGCCGAGCCGTTGGTGGACGGGCCCTCGCTGCCGTTCGGGGATGGCTCGGGCCCGGCGGCCACCAGCTCCACTATGTCTCGCATGATGCGCGTGATGTCGAAGTCCTTCGGCGTGTACACGGCCGCCACGCCGGCTCGTTTGAGAATTGCGACGTCCTGCTCGGGGATGATCCCTCCCACCACCACCGGCGCCGTGACCCCCTCCTTTTGCAGCGCGGCGATCACGGCGGGGATCAGCTCGCGGTGCGAGCCGGAGAGGATCGACAGGCCGATGACGTGCACGCCCTCCTGCAACGCCGAGGCGGCTATCTGGGCGGGGGTCATGCGGATCCCCTCATAGACCACGTCCATGCCCGAGTCGCGGGCGCGTACCGCGATCTGCTCGGCGCCGTTTGAGTGACCGTCAAGGCCGGGCTTGCCCACGAGGATCTTCGGCCGCCGGCCCAGCTTCTCCTGCAGACGGGACACCTCCGTCCGCAGCTCGCTCAGCTCCCCGTCGGCGGGTGCCGCGGAGGCTTCGCCGACGCCGGTGGGCGCGCGGTAGCTGCCGAACACCTCGCGCAGCGTAGCTGCCCACTCGCCGGTTGTGGCACCCGCGCGCGCGGCGGCGATCGTCGCGACCATCAGGTTCTCCCCGCCCTCCCCACGCGCCACATCGGTGAGCGCGGCGAGCGCGGAATCCACGGCGGTCTGATCGCGCTCTGAGCGCCACCGCCGCACCGCCTCGATCTGCTGGGATTCCACCGCGGGGTCCACCACGAGGATGCCGCCCTGCCCGTCCGTGGTGAGCGGCGAGTCCTCGGACTCGGTGAACCGGTTCTGGCCGACCACCACCTGCGCACCGGACTCGATCCGGCGGATGCGCTCGCGGTGGGAGTCGACGAGGGCGCTCTTCATGTACGGCACGGCCTCCACCGCGCCGCCGTGCTCGGCGACGACGGCCATCTCGGCGCGCGCTCCGTGCAGCATCTCTGAGACGAGGCCGTCCATCACCTCCGAGCCGGCGAAGATGTCGGGGTACTCGAGGATGTCCGTCTCGTAGGCGAGCACCTGCTGGATGCGCAGCGACCACTGCTGGTCCCACGGACGAGGTAGTCCGAGCGCCTCGTTCCAGGCGGGCAGCTGGATCGCCCGCGCGCGCGCGTCCCGCCCCAGCGTGACCGCGAGGGCCTCGAGCACGATGCGCTGGACGTTGTTCTCGGGCTGGGCCTCGGTGAGGCCCAGCGAGTTGACCTGCACGCCGTAACGGAAGCGCAGATGACGCGGATCCTGCACGCCGTAGCGCTCGCGCCCGAGCTCTTCCCACAGGATCGACATCGCGCGCAGCTTCGCGTGCTCCTCGATGAAGCGCACGCCGGCGTTGACGAAGAACGAGATCCGTCCGAACACCTGCTCGATGCCCTTGCCGGCACCCCCGTCGGGGGCGGCCCCGATCCGCTCGCGCACGGCGTCCAGCACCGCGATCGCGTCGCTCATCGCATAGGCGATCTCCTGCACGGGCGTCGCACCCGCCTCCTGCAGGTGGTATGAGCAGATGTTGATCGGGTTCCACTTCGGCACGTGCTCGACCGTGTAGGCGATCATGTCGGCGATGAGCCGCATCGAGGGAGCGGGCGGGAACGCATACGTTCCCCGCGCCAGGAACTCCTTGACGATGTCGTTCTGCGTGGTGCCCTGCAGCTGCTCCTGGCTCACTCCCTGATCCTCGGCGGCCACGATGTAGAGCGCCAGCAGCCAGGCGGCGGTCGCGTTGATCGTCATCGAGGTGTTCATCTCCCCGAGCGGTATCCCCTCCATCAGCGCCGCCATGTCGCCGCGGTGGGAGATGGATACGCCGACCTTGCCCACCTCTCCGCGGGCGAGCTCGTCATCGGGGTCATACCCGGTCTGCGTGGGCAGGTCGAAGGCGACCGACAGGCCGGTCTGTCCCTTTTCGAGATTGCGCCGGTAGAGCTCGTTGGAGGCCGTCGCCGTTGAGTGACCGGCGTAGGTGCGCATCATCCACGGCCGGTCGGGCTCGGACAGGCGCGGGGACTGATCGCCGCTCATGGCCCAATTGTACGGTTGGACCGTGGGCCTTATCCTTCGCTGCATGAGCCAGACGGTTGAGCTGCCACGTGTGCGGGAGCCCGGGAGTGGCTTGGGGGACGCCTGGAAGGTGATCGTGCGCAACGACGACCACAACACGTTCGAGCATGTCGCCCGCACGCTCGCGCGCTTCATCCCCGGCGTCAGCCTGCAGCGCGGCCACGAGATCGCCAACGCGATCCACACCAAGGGGCTGGCGCTCGTCTACAGCGGCCACCAGGAGGCGGCCGAGCACTACTGGGAGCAGCTCAAGGATGCGGGGTTGACGATGGCGCCGCTCGAACAGGGCTGAAGCGGCCGCGGGGGCGGCGCCTGGCCTCCCCGTGGAGGCGGCGCCTGGCCTGCACCTCTGGCCACCGCCGTCTCAGGCCCGCTCGCCCCTGGCCACGCCGTGGCCGTTGCCGCGGCCGTTGCCCGCGGTCCGGGACGCCCCGGAGACCAGCGTGGCGCCGGCGGTGCGGTCCCACCAGCCGTACAGCACCGGCACCTGGTACCAGCTCGAGTGGCGCACCCTGAAATCGGTCATCTCCGGGCCCTCCCAGTAGCGTTCCCAGTCCAGGTGCTCCGCGAAGGAGGCGAGCTGCTGGTACTTGTAGCGGTCGTCGCGCGCGCGGTAGACGGCGTAGGAGTCCGCCCCGTAGCGCAGCGCCGTGGCGGCGATCTCATTCAGGGCCGCTTCGAAGGAGTCCTTGCGAAAGCCCGTCGCGTACCAGGGGACGATCACCGTGCCGGCCATCAGGCACCCACCTCCGCGTGGATGGCTCCTGGGCCCGAGGCGGTCTTGCCCTCACCCTCGGTATGGGCGCCGACGAGGATCGCGATCTTGCCGAGATGCTTGTTTTCCAGCATCAGCTGGTGCGCCTCGGCGACGCCGTCAAAGCCGAGCGTGCGCCACAGCACAGGACGGATCTGCCCACTCTCGATCAGCTCGTTGGCCTTCGTGCACTCGTACGCGTTGGCGAAGTGCGAGCCGAGGATCTCCTTCTGCTTCATCCACAGATAGCGTACGTCGAAGTCGAGATAAAAGCCGGTGGTGCCGGCACAGATGACGACCTTCCCGAATGGCCTCACCGTGAAAACAGAGGTCGGGAACGTCGCCTTACCGACGTGCTCGAACACGATGTCGGGCGCGTCGGTCAGGATCTGCTTGACGCGCTTGGCGAATTCGCGCGATACGCCGAAGCGGGCCTTCTCCTCATCCGGGGTCTCCTGGCCGGTGCGCATCATGCCCGCGAACTCGTTGCGGTCGATGTAGTCCACCGCGCCCAGGCGCTTGACCAGCTCGCCCTTCTCGGCGTTGGAGACCACACCCACGCAGTGGGCGCCCGCGGCGGCGCAGAGCTGGGTGGCGAACACACCCAGACCACCGGCGGCGCCCCAGATCAGCACCTTCTGCCCCGCCTGGAGCTTGCAGCGGGTGATCAGCATGCGGTAGGCGGTGAAGTACACCAGACCGTAGGAGGCCGACTCCTCCCAACTCAGCGCCGCCGGCTTTGAAAGCAGCTGCTGAGCCTGGACCTTCGTGAACTGGGCGAAGGAGCCCCAGCTCGTCTCATAGCCCCAGATCTTCTGTGAGGGGGCAGCGAGGGGGTCCAGGCCGTGGACCTCGGGATCCTCGTAGGAGGCCTGGTTGCAGTGCACGACCACCTCGTCCCCGGGCTTCCAGCGGGTCACGCCGGCGCCGACCTTCCACACGATTCCCGAGGCGTCCGAGCCCCCGATGTGATGGTCCTCGTCGGCGTGGTAGCGGAACACCGACACCGGCTTGCCCAGCGCGGCCCACACGTTGTTGTAGTTGACGCCCGCCGCCATCACGCGCACGATCACCTCGAAAGCCCCGGGCTCGGGGACTTCGATCTCCTCAATCTGGAAAGCGTCGCGGGGTTCGCCCTCGCGCTCCTGCCGGATCACCCAGGCGGCCATCGTCTTGGGGAGCTCTCCGGGTTCGACGCCCACCTCGGAGACTTGTTGGAGATCGATCGCCACGTGCTTGAACCTCGCGTGTCGGGGACGGGATGCGCCGGCAATCCTACTCGGGGTTGCTCACACGTGGACGCTCACACGTGGACGGTCTCGGCGGCGGTCCGCCCAGAGCGGGCGTCGGGGGCGGTTGTATGGGTACCGGCCTCCCCGCGCGCCTGCGCCGTGGGTATGCGCCCGGCGACGAACGCCCACGCCAGCAGCGCGCCGAGCAATGCGACCCCGGCCCCCACGCGCAGCCCGTACTGGAGCGCGTAGACGAAGGCCCTCTGGCCGGCGTCCACGATCTGGACGGACACGTGGTGCAGGTTGCCTCCGGAGCCCAGGCCGCTGGCCAGGCGGGCACGGGCGGCGGAGGGCAGCGCGGGCAGCAGCCGGTCGATCTCAGAGCGTCCGAGCGTGCTGACCATCGCGCCCAGAACGGCCACGCCGAACGTGCCGCCAATCATGCGGTTCATCGACAGGATTCCCGATGCGACGCCGGCCTTGGCCTGGTCGACGGCGTTCATCGCCGCGAGGCTCATGGGTGACATGACGAAGCCCATCCCCACGCCCATCAGCACGAAGCCCGGCAACAGCGCGCCATAAGCGCTCGAGACCGTGACGTAGGACTGCCACAACAGCGCCCCGGATACGGCCAGCAGTCCCAGGGTCATGAGCGGGCGGGGGCCGACGCGGTCGGCGAGCCGTCCCGCCAGCGGAGCCACGAGGATGATCATCATCGTGGCCGGCAGAAAGCGAATGCCGGCCTGCAGCGGCGTGTAGCCACGAACGTTCTGCATGTACAGCGCCATGAAGAAGAACATCGCGAGCATCGCGAAGCTCACGATGAACGCCACGATGTTGGCGCCGAGGAACGTGCGCGAGCGGAAGAACCCGAAGTCGACCATCGGTGTGCGCCGGTGGCACTCGACCACGGCGAAGCTCGCCAGGCCGATCACGGCGACCACCAGCATGGCCATCTCCCGCGTCGAGCCCCAATGCCATTCGTTGCCCTCCACCAGCGCCAGCACCAGCGCGGAGAGGCCGATCGTGAGGGTGAGCACTCCGGGCACGTCGACGGTCCGCTCGACGGCTTCGTCCCGCGACTCGCGCACGGCGAACAGCGTGATGACGATCGCGCCGACCGCGACGGGTACGTTGAGGAAGAAGATGGACTGCCAGCTGACTCGCTCGACGAGAAAACCGCCCACGACCGGACCGATGGCCAGGGCCATCGCCGACACCCCGGCCCACGTGCCGATCGCCTTGCCGCGCTCGTGCGGTGGAAAGGCGTTGGTGATGATCGAAAGGGTGGCCGGCATCATGAGCGCTGCGCCCATGCCCTGCACCGCGCGCCAGGCGACCAGCCACGTGTCGCTGGGCGAGAAGCCGATGGCCGCGCTGGACAGCGCGAAGATGATCACGCCGGCGAGGAAGATCATGCGGCGACCGAACAGGTCGCCGAGGCGCCCACCGGTGACGAGCAGCACCGCGAAGGAGAGCGTGTAGGCGTTGACGGTCCACTCGAGCGTCGAGGTGGAGGCGTGCAGGCTGCGCTGGATCGACGGCAGCGCCACGTTGACGACGGTGTTGTCGAGCATGATCATGAACAGCGCAAAGCACATCGCCGCCAGCGCCCACCAGCGGCGGTTCTCCTCGGTCATCCTCAGGGCGGAGAACCTCGCGCTCACGACGACGCCGCGTGCACGGGCGGTCTCAGGTCCGTGATCTCTCCGCGGCCCTCGAGGATGGGCGCCAGCGCCTGCCCGAGGGCCTTGGCCTCCTCATCGCTCAGCGAGACGAGGAACTCCTGCATCGCCGCCAAGCGCGCCTCGTTGAGGGACCTCGTGATCGCCCGCCCGGACTCGGTCAGCCGCACGCGCTTCATCCGCCGGTCCAGCGGGTCCTCTTGACGATCCACGAAGCCGCGCTCGTAAAGGCCGTCGATCGCGCGGCTCATCGCCGGGAGCGAGACCTTCATCGACTCCGCCAGCGCCTTCACCGAGCGGTGTCCGCTGTCGAGGTCCATCGCGCACATGGCCTTGATCTGGGTGAACGAGAGCTCGAGGTCGGCGATCGTGTTGAAGGCCCCGAGGTTCGAGCTGCGCATCAGGTAGCTGGCCAGCGCGTACATGTCCCGCGTCAACGCCGAGCGATCGAGCTCCGCTTGGGCGCCAGTTAGTTGCATGGCTGCAAGTGTATCTCTGCGCGCAACTATTGCCTGTGTGTTGTTCATCACACAGGCAGCTGGCACGTCCTGCATCGACGGGCCGTAGAGCTCGGGGACGTTCAGGGCGCGAAGGGGAGCTCGGTGATCTCCGCCGTGGCGCCATGCTCGCCGACGCTCACGAGCGCGCCCGGCTCGGCCTCCCGGCGCACCAGCGCGAGGGCGAGGTGGCCAAGCCGGGGTGAAAGCACCGCGCTGCCCACCCGCCCCACGGTCCTGTCTCCGAGACGCAGCTCCTCGCCCGGGGCGACGGGCCCGGAGAGGCGCAAACCGCGCAGATGGCGGTTGGGCTTGCCCTTGTAGTACAGGCGCGCGACCGTCTCCTGGCCGACGTAGCAGCCCTTCGTGAAGCTCACGGCGCGCTCGTTCAGCCCAGCCTCCTGGGGGATGACGGTGTCGTCGAGGTCCACGCCATAGCGGGGTCGACCGCGCTCGACGCGCACGATCTCCCCGGCCGCCTCGCTCACCGGTTTCGCCCCCGCGTCGATGATGGCGCGCTGCACGATCTCCTTGTCTGCGAGCGTCGCAGAGCACGTCCACGCCCTGTGGCTCGGCGGTGCGTATGAGCCTCACCGCGCGACCCGCGATGTGTCCCGGCCGGTGCGCATGCTCGGAGTCCACGAGCGCATGGGCGTGCGCCCTGGGCCCGGCCGTATCCTTCGCCGGGCCCTTCTCCGAGGCGAATCCACCGGTCAGGGCGCGCGCGGTCACAGCGTCGGCTTCGGGCCCGAGAAGCGAGAACAGGCTGCTCTGGAGCGTGCGCTTGCTCAACTCCAGCTGATAGCCGACCTTGAAGCGGCGGATCATGTCGAAGAGCGCCTGCAGCGCCACGCGCTCGGTGTCGAGCAGTAGCTCCGACGGCGCGCCGTTCTGAACTCCGCCGGCAGCCAGGACGCGCAGGTCGCCGAGCATCTTGCCCTTGTGCGTGAGGAACGCTGCGTAGCAGCCTTCGCCGGGATGCAGAGAGGCCAGCTCGTTGGTGACCTGTCCGTTGAGGAACTCCACCGCATCGGGGCCGGTCAGGGCGAGCTTGCCCCGCTCGGAGCGGTCGATCAGGCCGCAGGCCTGGGTGAGCGCTCGGTACTCGGCGCCCAGAGCGCTCGTGCTGGGAGTGTCGTCGATGGCGGCAACGTCGGCGGTGGACACGAATTCGAGGATAGACCGCATTCGCGCGAGCGCCGCTAGGCTTCTGCGCAGCGATGAGCATGGCGGACACCTTCCAGCGGATCGTCGACTCGCTCCCCGACGACTGGACGGATCTCGAGCTCGACCTGCGGATCGCGGATGAGTCACGCTACGTGGAAGCCGCCGTCTATCTGGTCACGTGCAACGCGCGGCCGTACTCCCACCACGACTGGCACTGGCGCCTGCTCGTCGCCCACCGCTTCGGCCACGCCGCGTCGGCGCCGACGGTGCACGGCACGCTGCGCCTGCTCGACGAAGCGGGCATCGAGGGCGAGCTCGCGGTGCGGGAGACACGCAGCGGACGGGTGGAGGTCGTGCAGATGTGGGGCCGGCCTGAGTCGGCCCGCGAGGAGTTCCGCCGCCTCCGGGCGCAATAGCGATGGCGCTCGTGCTGGCGCTCGTTCCGGACCTGCTGTTCGGATCGCGCGTACAGGGCGCACTCACGGCCGCCGGTCACGAGGTCGAGCTGATCGGGGACGAGGATCGGCTGAGGGACCGGCTCAACGACCCCGAGGCTCCGGCTGCGGGTGTGCTGGTGGTGGACTTGACGAACGAGGATCTCGATGGTGCGAGGCTCGTGGAATCGCTGTCCGGGATACGCACGCTGGGCTTCTACTCACACGTGGACGTGGGCGTGCGCGAACGGGCCGAGCGGGCCGGCTTCGACCTGGTGGTCCCCCGTTCGCGCATGGCTCGCGAAGGCCCGGCAGCTCCTCGAGCGTCTGGACGCCGGTCCCTGACGTCTGGGTGCCGGCTGCTGAGCTTGGGTATCGTCGCCGCCGGTGTGGTCCGATCTCGATGACAGCATCATCGGTGGCGATCTCACTGCGGCGCTCGCCTACGTGACCCCGGCGGGCGGCGCGGTGGTTACACCTGTCGCGCCCATCGGCCTGCGCGATCGAGAGGCCGGGACCATCGGCTTCACGACGTCGCTCGGATTCGGCCGCAAGCTCGACCGGATCAAGGAGAATCCGCTGGTCGCACTGGCCTACCACGCGCGCGAGCACGGTTTTGCCAGCGCCCCGCGCTTTGTACTCGTGCAGGGAAGGGCGAGCTACGACCTGAAGCCCGATCCCACCGTTCTCGACGAGCGCGTGAGGCCGGCGTCGACGCGATTCATGGGTCCCCCGCAAACGGGCATCTTCTGGGATCGCTGGCTGAGCGCCTACTACGCCGATCGCGTCCTTGTGACAGTGCACGTCGAGCGGGTCCTTTCGTGGCCCGACCTGCAATGCACGGGCGAGCGGACCGTGGTCGGCACGCCCCTTTCGGGGCAAGATCCCGAACCGCAGGCGCCCCCGCAGATGGGCACGGCGCCGCGCGTGGACGTGGCCCGGGCGGCACGCCGCGTGAGCAACTCCCCGCACGTACTCCTCTCCTACCCCGGCGTCGACGGCTTCCCGCTGATCATGCCGGTGAGCGTGGGCGCCGTGAGCCCATCCGGTATCGCGCTGGACGGGCCACTGGCCCCGGGCGGTCGCCGCGCCGGGCTGCTCGCCCATCGCTACGAGCCCAAGCTCATCGGCCTTGAGACTCATCAGTACACCGGCTGGCTGCGGGACTCCGTCTACGCACCGCACACCGAGAATGGCTTCCGAGCGCCGGCGAACAAGCGGTTGCTGCTGCTCGCCAACGGCTTCATGGCGCGACGAGGCCTCAAGCGGGCGCGCGCGCTCGGCCGCGCGTAGAGCCGGCTCATCCGCCGCTCAGCTGGCCTCCGTGGCCTCTGAATCATCGAGTTTGGCGCGCTCGGCCCAGGCCGGGTCGAGCGGGACGAGCGCGCCGTTGGGCACCCGCTGTCCGCTTGGCAGCCAATGGCCCGCGCGCACCGACAGGGCCGCGCGAATGACCATGCCGTGGCAGATCACCAGCGCGGGTAGCTCGGCCCGTTCGACGTCGTCGAGCGCCGCGGCCACGCGCACCTCCTGCTGGGCGAACGACTCCCCGCCCGGGAAGGCGAAGCTCGGGTCCCCGGCGGTGAACGCCGCGAACAGCTCCGGCGCCCCCGCACGCACATCGGCGAAGCTGCGATCGGTCCATTCGCCGGCGTTGGTCTCCATCAGACGCGGATCCTCGCGGGGGGTCAACCCGATGCGGCGGGAGACGATCTCCGCCGTTTCGTGTGCGCGCAGCAGCGGACTGCTCCACAGCGCCGAGAAGCCGTGGGCGGCTGCGCGCTCGGCGAGTTCGGCCGCCTGCGTGCGGCCGGAGTCGTCGAGCGGGACCGGCAGCTGACCCTGGAAACGGCCCTCGAGGTTGTAGGCCGTCTGGCCGTGCCTGGCCAAGAAGACGCGCGCAGCCAATGGGTCATCCTAACCAGGCTCGGAGGCGCGGGGCTCCAGCACACCGCTCTCGGCCCCGCGAGCACCGCTCGACCGATGATGCCGGAGCGCGGATCCAGCGGTCGGGCCGCGCCTGCAAGGCCATACACTCCGGGTCATGCGCCACAGGGTCACCTTCTCGCGCAACCTGACGCTGTCGCTCTCGCGGACGTGCCGGTGCTACTGCAAGTACTGCTCGTTCGCCACGCACACGGCCCACCTGTATGCGCCCGAGGAGGTGCTCGAGATCCTCGACGGGGCGGCGCGCAGGCAGGTCAAGGAGCTCCTGGTGTTGACCGGCGAGCGCCCGGAGGTCAACCCCGAGGTGGGCGAGCGGCTGCGCACCTACGGGCACGGGGACTTCACGGGGTACGTCGTGTGGACGTGCGAACGGGCGCTCGAGCGGGGCCTGCTGCCCCACACGAACCTGGGTGTGCTCGCGCGCGAGGACCTGGCGCGGCTGCGGGAGGTGACCGCCTCGCAGGGGTTGATGCTCGAGTCGGTGGCTGAGCGGCTGATGGAGACGGTGCACGCGGGTTCGCCCACCAAGCATCCGGCCCGGCGCCTGGAGACGATCAGGGCGGCGGGGGAGCTGAAGATCCCGTTCACGAGCGGGATTCTCGTCGGGATCGGGGAGACCGAGCGAGGAGCGCATCGAATCGCTCGAGGCGCTGGCGGCGCGCCCACGCCGAGTACGGGCACCTGCAGGAGGTGATCCTTCAGAACTTCGTGCCCCACCAGCGCTACTACGGACGGGAGCCGGCCCAGATCGCGGACGCTGCCGCGCGCGCGTACTGGCGCACGGGCATCGCCGATGGACGCCCGCAGCTGCCGCTGCCTGAATGGGTTGGCGCGGATGGAACAGCCGGCGGTGGGGCCGTCGAGATCGAGGACATGAAGCGGCTCATCTCAGAGACCCGACGGCTGATGCCGGACGTGGGAATCCAGATCCCGCCCAACCTTGCGGACTGGTGGGGGGAGTTGGTCGCCGCCGGTGCGACCGATCTGGGTGGGCTGAGCGCCAACGGGGATCACATCTCCCCGGAGCATCCGTTCCCCTCGCCGCACCAGGTGCGCAAGGCATTGCAGGGCGACGGGTACGCGCTGACCGAGCGGCTCTGCGTTTACCCGAGGTACATCGACTCGGAGTGGGTTGCGCAGGGGGTGATGGACACGATCAAGGCGAAGTACTGGAGCTTCATTCCCCGGCGGGGATCCGGTCGCTCCGATCCCCCGGCGCCGATCCGTCCCGAGCTCGTGGCCGGCGCGATCGAGAAGGGTCGCGACGGGCTCGCACTGAGCGCGGATGAGCTGACAGCGCTCTTCTCGGAGACGCGAACGGAGGCGATCGAGGAGCTTCGCCAGGCGGCCGACGAGTTGCGCGAGGAGCTGGCCGGAGAGACGGTGACGTTCGTGGTGAACCGCAACATCAACGTCTCCAACGTGTGCGTGGTCGGATGCGCCTTCTGTGGGTTCGGGCAGGGCAGGCGCTCACCGGACGCTTACGAGCACGACCGCGAGGAGTTCGTCCGTCGCGTCGAAGAGGCCATCGAGTATGGCGCCAGCGAGCTCTGCATCCAGTCGGGCATCCACCCCGACTGGGAGCTCGAGGACTATCTCGGCTGGCTTGCGCTTGCGAAGCAGACGGCCCGGCGGGCGGGCGTCGATCTCCACCTCCACGCATACAGCCCCATGGAGATCGCGCACATGTGCGACATCTCCGGGTCCCCGCCCGGGGAGGTGTTCGCACGGCTGACCGACGCCGGGCTGGGATCGACGCCGGGGACCGCCGCCGAGGTGCTGCACGACGGCGTGCGCGAGCGCATCTCGCCGAACAAGCTGCCGGTGGCCCGCTGGGTCGAGATCATCGAAGCCTCCCACAACGCCGGACTGCGTTCGACCGCGACCGTGATGTTCGGCCACATCGAGGAGCCGTGGGAGCTGGCCGAGCACATGCGGGTGGTCCGCGAGCTGCAGGAACGCACGGGCGGGATCACGGAGTTCGTGCCGCTCTCGTTCATCCCCTTTCACACCCTGCTCGGGCGCACCCACGGCGTGCAGGAGATCTCCCGTGAGGAGAACCTCAAGCACACGGCCGTATTCCGGCTGGCGCTCGGCAGGACCATCACGAGCCTGCAGGCGAGCTGGGTGAAGATGGGGCTCGACGCCGCGACCGAGGCGCTGCATTGGGGCGTCAACGATCTCGGGGGAACGCTGATGGAGGAGTCGATCAGCCGCTTGGCTGGCAGCTATCACGGAACCAGGCTCGATCCCCACCAGCTCGTGGCGGCCGCCCACGAGGCCGGTCGCCCGGCGGCCGAGCGCACGACGCTGTATGAGACCAGGCGCCGCTACGAGCTCCCCGTCGCGGCATGATGGAGGGCTGAGATGGGGCGAAGGCGGAGGATCACCGTCCACGGCGTAAGCTCGCCGGTGCTCGAAGCGGGTTCAGAGGACGCCCGCCAGGCGGTGGTGTTCGTGCACGGCAACCCGGGCTCCTCCAGCGACTGGATGGCCGGCTCGCCGGCCTAGCGACCGCCGGCTCCCGGGCTAGCGGAAGGACCGGCCGCTCCCGGGCTAGCGGAACAGGTCCTCCTGAAGCGGCCGCAGGAGCGCGGCCGCCCCGGGGCCGTCCTCGACGGTGACGAACCGCTCGAGCCCCTCGACGACCACGACGGGCTCGCCTGAGTCCTTGGTGCGGGCCAGGTCGGCGGTCGCCGCCGCGGCGTCCGCGACGGCGAGCCAGGTGGCCCGCAGCTGTCGGCCGGCGGCGTCGGTCCGCCCGCGCCAGTCCTCCAGGGGCTGCATGCCGGCCAGTCCTATCGCCACGTCGAGCTGACCGTGGCGCCAGGCGCGCCCGAAGCTGTCGGTGAGGAGCACTGCGGGCGAGGCCCCTGTCAGCTCTCGCAGTCGCGCGCGAATGACACGCGCGGAGGCGTCGGGGTCGCGGGGCAACAGGACCAGTGTGTCGGGACAGGACGCGTTGGAGGCGTCCACCCCGGCGTTGGCACAGACGAAGCCGTGGCGGGTACGGCAGATGAGCACGCCGCGCTCTGCGCGCAGCACCTCCTGGGACTCATCGAGCACCACCTGGACCACGCGCGGGTCATTGCCTTCACCACCTCTGTCGGCCGCCAATGCGCGTGCGCGCTCCCCCGGGCGCACATCGGCCAACGCCACGACCGCGCCCTCGGCCTTGGAGACCGCCTTGTGCGCGACCGCGACCACCTGTCCGTCCCGCAGCTGCCCGCCGCCCGGCGCGGCGGCGATCAGCGCGGCCAGGTCGTCTCCGGCGCGCACCTCCGGGAGGCCGGTGAGGCTTCGGGCGGTCAGGCTCGCCACGAGGCGCCCTGTCAGGTTGGCGTTGGGATGGACAGCGCGTCCGAACGTCCGGGTTGGCCGAGCGCAGCGCGCGTGTGAGAGGCGCGTCCGTCCACGCCCGAGAGCGCCTCTGCCAGCGCTGCGAGATCCGCGCCGGTGTCGATGTCGAGCAGCAGCGATTGGGGCCACTCGAGGCGGCATGCCACGCCCGCGGCACGCGCGAGCGCGCGGTGGCGCCTGCAGCTGTTCGGCCCGAAGCTCGGGGCGATGACATCGGGGGGCGTGAGCACCAGCCCGTTGGTACCCGTCCCGTGGCGGTCCGGCACTATCACCACCTCGGCCTCACCACGGTCGCCCCTGCCCAGTAGCGACTCCAGCTCTGCCGGCTCGAGCGCCGGGCAGTCGCCGGGGACGCACAGGACGCGCTCGAAACCCTCCGCCAGCGATCCTCCCACGCCGAGCGCCACCGCCGCCGACTGACCGGCTTCGGCCGCATCGTCGATGAAGAGCGCTCCCCGCTCGCGGGCGGCCGCGGCGACGGACCCCTCCCGGGTGACGACGATCGTGCGCTCGACCGACGCGGTCTCGGCCAGTGCGAGCAGCACATCGGCGACCATCGCATGGGTGAGTCCCAGGCGCAGCTCCTCGGTGACGCTCGCGCCGAGACGTTGGTTGGCCGAAGCGAAGCGCTTGACGGGGAGAATCGCGGCGGTGCGCATCTGCCCGACGACGATAGCGGCGCTCGCCGCACTTCAGATGTGGCGCCGGCACGGGGCGGGCGCGAGGAGCCGAGGAGCGCCTGCTAGGAGCCGAGGGCCTCGGCGAAGCCGAGCGTCTGCTCCGCTACGCTCGCCCGTCTAGAGGCGTCGTGCATGCGGGTGTCCATATGGATGGACGTCAGCCGCGCCACGTTCTCGTCAGCCACCATCCCGTCGAGCAGGTCGCCGTAGAAGTCGGCCACCCCGTCCGCGCTGCACTCCAGCGCCGCGAACGACATGAACGAAGTCGTCGGGCCCTTGAGCACCCTGCCCCCCACGACGGGGCTCACCGCGACCACGGGGGCATCGGCCGCGACGAGCGCCTCACGGATGCCGGGCACGGCCAGAATCGGAGCGATCGAGCCAAGCGGGTTCGACGGGCCAATGATGATCGCGCGGGCCCCCGCTATCGCGCCGAGCACCTCCTTGCTCGGCGCCGCGAACTCGGCGCCGCGAAACTCCAGGCCCTCCACCAGTCCCCCTCCGCCCGCGCGGATCATGAACTCCTGGAACGGGTGCCAACCGGTGCCGGTGCGGACCCATGTGCGCACGGGGTCGTCGGTCATCGGGAGCACCCGCGCCCGCACGCCGATCGCCTCGGTCAGACGCGCGAGCGCCGCCGTCGGAGAAAGTCCATCGGCGAGCATCCTCGTGCGCTCCAAGCACCAGGCGAGGTCGCGGTCGCCGAGGTTGAACCACACTTCCACCCCGAGCGCCCTCAGCGCATCCATCACCGCGAACGTGTCGCCCTTCAACCCCCAGCCGCGCTCGTGGATCTGGTCGGCCAGCCAGTAGGACACGAGATCCGGGTCCGGTGAGACGTGCGCGCCGTAGATCTCGATGTCATCGCCGGTGTTCACGATCACCGCGACCCGCTCGGGACCGGCAACGTCCACCATGCCCCTCACGAGCTTGGCTCCGCCGGTACCTCCGGCAAGGACGACTACATCCTCACCCATCACCACTCCACGATGGGTCGGGCAGGCTTGTAAGGCGTATTCCCGCATGGGCCTTGTAGCGGGTGTTCACCGAGATCAGCAGAGCGGTGAGCGACTCGGTTATGCGCGCCATCTCGAGGCCTCCGCAGTCCACGCAGCGCAGGCCCTCCACTCGCTCGATGAGGCTCGCCGCTTCGCGCTTGTCCGCGCGCGAGTCCCCGCACAGCAGCACATCCTGTTCCAGCGGATGGCCCAGATCGGCCAGGGAGGCAGCGCTGACCGTGTGCAGGGCGGAGACGACACGCACGCCGGTCGGGGCCATCTCGAGCGCCTGCTGGGCGGCGGAGCCCTGCCACACGCCCAGCATCCGCGTCGCCCTACCGCTCACCGCGGCCGCCAGCGGGACGGTCGCGTCGATCAGCAGCTGGCCGGGAGCGAGGGCGCCCTTCAGGTTCCTCAACGTCTCGGATTGGTTGCGGAAGGGCACGCTCAGGATCACCGTGCCCGCAGGGCCTGTCGCGCGCACGGCGTCCGCATTCTCGTGAGCGGAGAACGAACCGCCGGGGACCGTCACGCCTGCGCGCTGCGCCGTCTCCTCCGCCCGAGCAAGCTCACGCGAGCCGATCGCGATCGGCACCCCGGCCCGTGCCAGCCTGACGGCCAAACCGAACCCGAGCGCGCCTGAGGCGCCGACGATGGCGACCGAGTCGGGGGGCGACGGTGGCACGGCGGCCGAGTATAGGCTTCCTCAGATCATGAACCCCAAGGGCAAGATAACCGTCGTCACAGGTGCGGCGGGCGGGATCGGCGGAGCGCTCGTGCGCGCTCTTGCCGAGCGGGGCGCGCGGAACGTGGTCGCTGCCGACGTCGACGGCGACGGCGTCGAACGACTGAGTCAGGAGCTGGGCGCCGCGCGCGTCGTGCCACGGGTTCTGGACGTGTCCGACGAGGAGGCTACGCGTGCGCTTGTCGAGGAGGTCGAGGGCACGATCGGCTCGGTCGACGTTTGGTTTGCCAACGCAGGGCTGGCAAAGGGTGGTGGTCCGGAGGCGCCCGACGAGGACTGGGATCGCCAGTGGCGTGTCAACGTGATGTCGCACGTCTACGCGGCGCGCGCACTGTTGCCCGGGTGGATCAACCGCGGTGACGGACACCTCGTCACGACCGCGTCGATGGCGGGCATCCTCACCGCAGCGGGCGACGCGGTGTACTCGACGACCAAGCACGCGGCGGTCGGGTTCGCGGAGTGGTTGGCGTTCACCTACGGCGGGCGTGGGGTGCGCGTGTCGTGTATCTGCCCGGGCGCGGTGGATACCGCGATGCTTCGGGGCGGCGCCGGCGGCGACGCCGCCAAGGCGAGCGCCGTGATCGGCGGCGGCGATGTGCTTGCGCCCGAGCAGGCGGTGGAGCGCATCCTGGAGGGTCTGCAAGAGGACCTCTTCCTGATCCTCACGCACCCCGAGATGCACGACTTCGTGGTCGGCAAGGCCGAGGACCCTGAGCGCTGGATCCGCGGCATGACCAGGCTCTGGTCCCGCGCGCAAGCGCTGCTCGGATAAGCGGTCGGGGGCTCGGGCGCGAGGCATGAGCGAGCTGCCGCGCCGCGGTGCGCATCCGGGAGGTGGGTCCGCGCGACGGCTTCCAGAACGAGCCCGAGGTCATCCCCACCGAGCGGAAGGTCGAGCTGATCGATGCGCTCGCGCGCACGGGTCTGAAGCGCCTGGAGGTCACGAGCTTCGTCCGGGCTGAGGTGATTCCGCAGCTCGCCGACGCCGCCGATGTGCTCGCGCAGATCGACGTGCCCGAGGAGGTGAGCGTGTCGGTGCTCATCCCGAACGAGCGCGGTGCTGGACGCCGCCCTCGCTCTGCGCGACGTCCACGGCGGGGGTCGGCCGGCCTTCGATGAGGTCAACGTCTTCCTGTCGGCATCGGAGACCCACAATCAGAAGAACGTGAACCGCTCGGTCGAGGAGTCGCTCCTCGGCCTGGAGAGGGTGCTGGACCGTGCGCGCGCCGCCGGGTTGCGCTGCGAGGGTGTGATCTCGACCTCGTTCGGCTGCCCGTATGAGGGTCGCGTGGCGCCCGAGCGCGTGCTTCGAGATCGGCGCCCGGCTGCGCGACGCCGGCGCGCAGGAGATCGGGTTCGGTGACACCACCGGCATGGCCAACCCGAGGCAGGTGCGGGAGTTCTTCGGAGCGGCGCGGGCATCTCTCGGCGACGGGGTCGAGCTCACCGCGCACTTCCACAACACGCGCGGCCAGGGCCTCGCCAACGTGCTGGCCGCCCTTCAGGCGGGGGTTGAGAGCTTCGAGGCGAGCTTCGGCGAGCTGGGGGGCTGCCCGGTTCCGGCGGGCGCCACGGGCAACATCGCCACCGAGGATCTCGTCTCGATGCTCCACGAGATGGGCATCTCCACGGGCATCGACCTGCCCGCGCTGATCGCCTGCGCCCGTCGAGCGCAGGAGGTCCTGGGCCGCCCGCTCGGCAGCCACACGCTTCTGGCCGGAGGAGTGGACTGGCGGGAGAGCTGACGCGATCGGCGCGATCGGCGCGATCGCGCCAACGGGCGAGCCCCGGCGCGCCACGCCCGCCGGACCCCCAGAGCGGCTAGCGTCCGCTGAACTCCGGCTCGCGCTTCTCGGCGAAGGCGCGGGCGCCCTCGGCGAAGTCGGCGCTCTCGGCGCAGATCTGCTGGATCGTGACCTCCTGCTCGAGCGTTGCCGCGAGCGTCGGCTTGGCGGAGGCGTCGATCACGCGCTTTGAGAGGCCGACCGCGACGGGGGCGCACGCGAGCAGCTCTCCCACCAGCGCCTCGGTGGCCGCGTCCAGCTCCGAGGCGGGCGCCACGCGGTTGACCAATCCGATCCGCTCGGCCTCGGTGCCGTCGATGATCTTGGACGCCATGATCATCTCCTTCGCGCGGCCCAGCCCTATGACGCTCGGCAGGCGCGAAGAGCCGCCCACGTCGGGGATCAGCCCGACGCGCGTCTCCACCATGCCGATGACCGCGTCGGCGGCCATCGTGCGCAGGTCGCACGCGAGCGCGAGCTCCATCGCGCCGCCGATGCACCCGCCGTGGATCTGAGCGATCGTGGGCTTGGTCATCTCCTCGCAGAGGTTCCACGCGGCCAGGACCGCCGTGCGAACATCGCGCAGCCGCCGGGGCTCGCCCGCGAGCGCGCCCAGCGAGGCGAAGTCCATGCCCGAGGAGAACATCGCTCCCTCGCCGCGCACGACCACGCACAGCACCGATGGGTCGTGGGCGGCGGCATGCAGCGCACCGGACAGGCCGGCGATGAGCTCCTCGTTCATCGCGTTGCGCTTCTCCGGGCGGTTCATGACGATGTGGCGGGTCGGGCCGCGGTCCTCGGTGACGACGATGCTCATGAACGGGCTCCTCACGATGGTGGATGGCGGTGGGGGATGCCGAACAAACCGTACCGGGGTGAAGCCGCACGCACGAAGGCGAGGCTGCGGGACCGGGGGTGAGGCGGCACGTACCGGGGTGAGGCTGCAGTCGCCCCGCCACCGCCCCGGCGTACGCCAGGGCGGTGATATGGGGGCGCTTGCTAGAGGGCGCTTGCTCGAGGGTGGGCGGACGAGCGGACGGGCGAGCGGTCGTGCCCGCCCGTCCGCCCGTCCGCCCGTGCGTCAGTGCAGGAGACCGAGGGTGTTGTTGGAGTCGTTGACGAAGTACACGCCGCGGAAGTTCGGCGCCACCGTGAGCCCGAACAGACCGCCCGCGCCGGCTTCGGTGTCGACCGGTTCGAACTCGTGGCCGAACGGCGTCGTCTCGACGAGGTTCCCGTCGTTGGCGTTGGCCGTGATTAGGTCGCCGTTCGGGGCGAGGGTCATCCCGAGCGGGTTGTTCAAAGAGCCGCCCTGGGCGACCGTGAACCCACCGCCGCCGAAGGGCGTCTGGCGGAACAGGGCGTGCGGAACGGCGGCGATGCGGTTGCCCTGCGTGTCGGCGACATACAGGGTGCCGTCAAAGCCCAGAGCCACTCCGGTGGGGCCGACGACGAGCGCGGCCGGATCGGTGCGCTCGGGGAAGCCGGTCGCGATGACCTGCTCAGAGGTGACCACCGGTGCATGGGCTCCGAAGGTGCTCAGTCTTATGCGCACCACCGTGCCGCCGTTGGTCGGCGTTTCTCCCGAGGCGACGGTGCCGTTCAGGACGTTGGTGACGAACAGCGTGGTGCTGCCAAAGCCCTCGACGGCGGTCATGTCCCAGGGGCCGTTGATCGGCGGACCGGAGATCGTCTTGACCACCTGACCGGTGCTGTTGAGCACGATCAGGCACCCAGCTTCTGCGGTGCCGGAGGAGCCGTCCGTGGTGGGGAGGCTACCGACCACGACGAAACCATTGGGTAGGATCGCCAGCGCCGTCGTCAGGCCCACTCCGCCAGGACAGGGGCCGGGGAGCGTGGCGGCATTGATCTGGGCGAACACCGAGAGGCTTCCGGTCGGCGTGATCTGCACGATCGTGGTGCCCGTTCCCTGGAGGTTTTTCGAATTGTTGAAATTGCTGATGAGAATGTCCCCCCGCACCAGCGAGCCGACGGTCCTCGGCACGTTCACGATCCCGTAGGGGTTCACGTCTCCGTTGGCCGGCACGGTGCTGCCGACTTCGGTGAGCGTGCTGAACTGCCCGATGAAGGACTGGTTGAAGCCGAACGCCAGGGCGCTCCCCGGCGAGAGCACCGCGCAGGCAAGCAGGGCAGCGAGCACTCCCAGGGGCGCCCGGAAGATGGACGTCGGGCATTGATCGACGGATGTGACGCGCGATGAGCCGGTCGGGGTTCGCGGCGCCTTGAGCGCTGTCAGACATGGTGGCTTCCTCCATTGGTAGATGGCTTTCACGCCGACAGACTCCACTTTTCCGAGAACCTTCCCGCGGATAACACATTCCCAACAGGTTTCTCTCCAACCGGATAGGAACTAGATTGCAGGGATGAGCGACCCCTCCAGCCTTCGTGTGGCGGACGCCGATCGTGAGCGTGTGAGCGAGGAATTGCGCGAGCACCTGCTGGCGGGCAGGCTCACCCCGGAGGAGTTCGAGGAGCGCCTCGATGTTGCGTACAAGGCGAGGACCCGCGCGGATCTCGACGCGCTGCGGGCGGATCTGCCGATGAGCCCGGAGAGCGTGAGGCGCGCCCAGGACGAGCGCAGGAGCAGGCTGCGCCGTCGTCTGCTCCAGGAGGCAGGTGGGTCGGCGGGCGCCTCGCTCGCGTGCGTGGCGATCTGGCTCGCCTCCGGCGCAAGCGGGAGCTTCTGGCCCATCTGGGTGATCATCTTCACGCTGCTGCCGCTGGTTCGGGATGGCTGGCGCCTGTTCGGGCCGGCGCCCGATGAGGAGGCGGTTGAAGCCCGCATGGCGGCGGGCCGCGCGCGCCGGCTGGCGCGGGAGCGCCGGCACTCCGGTCGTCGCGACCTGCTCCGATGAGTCGTCTGGCGAAGGCGCAGGAGCGCGCGTTGGCCGGCGGCCCCGAGCGCCACCGGGAGAAGGCGCGCGAGCAGGGCAAGCTCGGCGTGCGCGAGCGTGTGGGGATGCTTCTCGACGAGGGGAGCTTCGCCGAGGAGGCGCTGCTTGCCAATTGGCAGCAGGATGACCTCGGCGCCGACGGAGTGGTCACCGGAGTTGGCACGATCGACGGGCGAGCGGTCGCGCTGATGGCGAACGACCCGACCGTCAAGGCCGGCTCCTGGGGCTCAAAGACGGTGGAGAAGATCCTGCGCATCCAGGAACGCGCGCTCACGCTCGGGATCCCGATCGTTTACCTGGTGGACTCGGCGGGGGCGCGGATCACAGAGCAGGTGCAGATGTTCCCCGGCCGCAGGGGGGCGGGGAGGATCTTCCACAACCAGGTGAAGCTCTCCGGAGTGGTGCCGCAGGTGTGCGTGCTGTTCGGCCCGAGCGCCGCCGGAGGCGCGTACATACCGGCGTTCTGCGACGTGGTGGTCATGCGCGAGGGGAACGCCTCGATGTATCTGGGCTCCCCCCGGATGGCGGAGATGGTGATCGGCGAGAAGGTGAGCCTCGAGGAGATGGGCGGAGCGCGGATGCACACGGGGGTCTCAGGCTGTGCGCACCAGCTCGCGGACAGCGACGAGGAGGGGATCGCGACCGCGCGGCGCTATCTCTCGTACCTGCCGAGCAGCTGGGAGCAGCACCCGCCGGCTGCCACGCCCCTACCCGCACGGGGAACCGGCGACGGGCGGGCGATCGCCGAGGTGATTCCCGCGGACGAGAACAAGCCGTTCGACATGGGGGCGCTGATCGATTCGCTCATCGACGAGGGCTCGCTGCTCGAGATCCATCCGCGGTGGGCGAAGGAGCTGATCGTGGGCTATGCGCGCCTGCAGGGCCGGGCGATCGGGCTCGTGGCCAATCAACCCAAGCACAAGGGGGGAGTGCTGTTCTCCGATTCGGCCGACAAGGCCGCGCGCTTCATGTGGACGTGCAACGCGTTCAACGTCCCGCTGCTGTTTCTGGCGGACGTGCCCGGCTTCATGATCGGCACGCAGGTCGAGCGGGAGGGAATCATCAGGCACGGCGCGAAGATGATCAGCGCGGTGAGCGAGGCGACCGTGCCGAAGATCTCGGTGATCGTGCGCAAGGCATACGGGGCGGGGCTGTACGCGATGGCGGGCCCGGCGTTCGAGCCGGACTGCTGCATCGCGCTGCCCGGAGCTCAGATCGCGGTGATGGGCCCGCAGGCCGCGATCAACGCGGTCTACTACAACCAGCTGCAGGCGATCGACGACGACGAAGAGCGCGCCCGCCGCACCGAGGAGCTGCGGACCGACTATGCCGAGGACATCGACGTCCTGCACCTGGCCTCCGAGCTCGTGGTCGACGCCGTGGTCGAGCCCGATGATCTGCGCGCCGAGCTGGTCCGCAGGTTCGCCCATGTCGCCTCCAAGCGGCGAACGTGGCCTGAGAAGCGCAATCCCGTGACACCCGTGTAGGACCTTTTCGGGAGACACGCTCGCGCGTGGGCGAGACAGCCTCTGCGGCGCCGGTCACCATCCTCGCCGGCGCCACGGGGGCGGGCGCGGGGAGAGCTAGGAGTACGCGGGAGGTGCCGGCGGGTTGGGGGGTGTGGGCGGGGTCGGCGGGCTCGCGGGCGTCGCCGGCCCAGCGGTGCCGGCCGCACGTGTCACCTCGTCCTGGAACGGCGGGTAGGTCTCGGTGAGCAGATACAAGTAGGCGTCGCTCCGTGCCGTGTAGGAGTTGGCGAGAACCATCAGGTCGAACAGGCCGCGGGGCAGCTTCCCCGTTACCAGGATCACCACCCAGGCGCCGACTGCGCCGATCTCGAGGAGGATTGCCATCGCATAGCGGACGAACACGATCGGAATCGCGAGGATGAAGCGGAAGAACGTCTTCGGACGGCTGTATCGCTCCAGCGGTCCGGCGAACTCCATCCGCACCGGGTAGGAGGCGTCCGGTGCGCCGCCGAACGGCGGGTAGGGGTCGCAGAGCAGCGCGGCGTACGCGGTGACACGCGTGAGGAAGCGCACGAACCCCGCGACGAAGTCGTACAGGCCCTTCGGGAAGCGGGCGGTGAAGACGATCGCAAACCACGCGATCACGATCGCGATGAAGGCGACGATCGCGTACAGGTACAACACGATCGCAACCGGGATTGCCAGTATGAGCCTGAAGAACGCCGTAAGCCGATTGCGCGGCTCTGCATAGTCGGCCTCGAAGCTGACGGGATAGGACACGAGATTCTCCCTTGTTGGGTCGTCGAAGTGCTCTGCCTCTCCACGTCTTTGGAGATCGCCGATGGCCACTTGCGGTCACCCTCAAACCTCAAAAGACGCCTCAAGCTTATCCTAGAGCGGCTGCGGTCGACAAAGCGGCGCGGTCGTGATGCCGGTCGGATGCCGAGGCGCGGTCGGGATGCCGAGGCGCGGTCGATATGCCGAGTCGCGGTCGAGATGCCGAGTTATTGACTAGATTGCCGTCGAATGGAGCCCGCTGAGGTCGCCTTCGCCGGGGTCGCCCGCCAGGCCGAGATGATCGCCGCGGGCGAGATCTCATCGCGGGAGCTGGTCGAGCTCTACCTGGAGCGCATCGCGCGGCTGGATCCGCTCCTGAACGCGTTTCGCGTGGTGTTCGCAGAGCGCGCGCTGCTGGAGGCCGACCAGGCCGATGCCCGCCGCGGCGCCGGAGGCGAGCGCCCGCTCCTGGGCGTGCCGATCGCGGTCAAGGACGACATGGACGTGGCCGGTGAGGTGACCGCGTTCGGCACGAACGCCTACGGCGAGCCGGCGCCGAAGGACGCGGAGATCGTGCGTCGCGTGCGCGCGGCGGGCGCGGTGGTGATCGGCAAGACGAACGTGCCCGAGCTGTGCGCGGTCCCCTGGACCGAGTCGCCCACGTGGGGGGTGACGCGCAACCCGTGGAGCCTCGAGCACACGCCCGGAGGCTCCAGCGGGGGCTCGGCCGCGGCGGTGTCCAGCGGGCTGGTGGGGGCCGCGCTGGGGGCGGACGGAGGGGGATCGATCCGCTCGCCGGCGGCCTACTGCGGCCTGTTCGGGCTGAAGACCCAGCGGGGGCGTGTGCCGATGGCTCCGCACCTGGACGCCTTGCATGGCCTGTCGGTCAACGGCGTGCTTACGCGCTCGGTGCGCGACAGCGCTCTGTTCTACGACGCGATCGCCGACGGGCCGCCGGATCCGGGCGCGCCGGAGGTGCCCCGGAGCTCCTTCCTCGACGCGGTCGGTCTCGGGCGCGAGCTCCACCTCGCAGGACCGGCGCCGCCGGCGCTGCGCATCGCCGTGGCGAGCGCGCTTCCCCCCTCGCCGCTCACGCGGCTTGCACGCCGACAACCGCGCTGCATTGGAGGAGACGGTGGTGCTGCTGCGACGGCTCGGCCACGAGGTGAGCGAGCGTGAGGTGGACCACGGCCCGCTGGTGCCGGCGCCCGAGTTCACGGTCCTCTTCCTGCACGGCCTGCACGAGGAGGCCGCGGCGCTTGCCCATCCCGAGCGCTTGGAACGGCGAATGCGGACGATCGCCCGTCTCGGCGGCCTGCTTCCACCCAAGGCGGTCGCGTGGGCGCGTGCGCGCGCGTCCGCCTACGCCGCGCGGCGTGAACGAGCCCCTGGCCGACCACGATGTGCTGCTGACCCCCGTGACCCCCGCGCCCCCGCCGAGGATCGGCGCCTGCGAGGGCCGCGGGTGGCTGTGGACGACGGTCGTCGCGGCCGCGACCGTCCCCTATGTGGCGTGCTGGAACCTCACCGGTCAGCCCGCCTGCTCGGTGCCGGCGGGGTTCGCCGCCGATGGGCTGCCCGCGCGCGGTGCAGCTCGTGGGAAGGCCGAACGACGAGGCGACGCTGCTTGCGCTCGCCGCCCAGCTCGAGGCGGAGCGTCCCTGGGCGCAGAGCCGTCCGCCCGGCTTCTCGTGAGCGCCGGGGACGTCAGCGGAGGAGCTGCTGGAGGTGGCGGTCGACGCCGCGAGGATGGCGGGCGGGCTGTTGCTGGAGCGCGCGCGAGGTGGCGGCGAGCGGGAGGTGGCGAGCAAGAGCACGCCGACCGACCTGGTGAGCGAGGCCGACCTCGCCTCCGAGCGGGCCATCCGCGAGCTTCTCGCGAGGCGGCGCCCGCGCGACGGGTTCCTGGGAGAGGAGGGTGGCGCGGCGGAGGGCGCCAGCGGGCTGAGCTGGGTGGTGGATCCGCTCGACGGGACGGTCAACTTCCTGTTCGGGATACCGCAGTGGTGCGTGAGCGTCGCGGTCCGCGACGACGGGGGGACGGTCGCCGGGGCGGTGTACGACCCGAACCGCGACGAGCTGTTCACCGCGACGAGGGAGGGTCGGCCCATGCTGACCGGGCCCCGAGGGCAGCCGTCGAGCTGAAGGGTCCAGGGACGCTCGCGCAGGCGGAGTCCGGGCACGAGGATCTGGCGAGCGCGATGGTCGCCACGGGGTTGGCCTACGACGCGAACGTGCGCGAGGCGCAGGCCAGGGTGCTCGCGCGGCTGGCTCCGCGGGTGCGCGACATCCGTCGCTTCGGGAGCGCCGCTCTCGACCTGTGCTGGACGGCGGCGGGGCGCTATGACGCGTACTTCGAGCGGTCGGTCAAGCAGTGGGACGTCGCGGCGGGGAGGCTGATCTGCGAACGCGCGGGACTCCGAGTGCTGGAGCTCGCGGTGTACGAGAACCTGCCGTGGGGGATCCTCGTCGCCTCACCGGCGCTGGCGCAGCCGCTTGTGGGAGCTCGTCGGTGGACCGTAGGGACCGTCAGGACTCGAATGGTGCGGCGGGTGGGACTCGAACCCACACGCCCTTTCGGACAAGGCCTTTTGAGGGCCTCGCGTCTACCGTTCCGCCACCGCCGCACGCGGGCGTCAAGTGTATGCGAGCCCCGGTGCGTCGGCGCTCGCGGCGGGGTCGCTGGCGCTCGAGCTCCACGTTCCAGCCCTGGGAGAAGCCGCGCATGGCGAAGGCGACGAGCAGCATCTGCACGGGGACGATCAGCAGCGTGAGCACGCCGAGCAGCCCGGCGTTCAGGTGGTCCGGCGCGGCGAAGCCGGACTTGTCGCGATTGAACCAGCCCGGCCCGGCCACCAGCGCGAAGATGCTCAGAAGCACGGCGAGCACGGCGGCTACGGGCAGCACGCCCCGGTTCCAGCGGGCGGCGAAGAACGCGAGGATGAGGTATATCGCGACATAGGCGATCTGGATCGCGACCGCGCTTTCGAGCACGTTCCAGCCGCTGACGGTGATGATCAGGACGAGCGCGGCCGAGACGAGCAGCAGCAGGATCACCGTCGCGCGCGTGGCCTGCACCACCGGCTTCTCGCGGTTGGGGTGGGTGACGACCACGCCGGGCGGGAGCTGCCCGCCGGAGGGGAACATCGCGGAGGACATCGCAGCAATGACCATACAATCTCACGCGGCCCCATGTGCGACCGCACCTGCGGGCCCGGCGGGGGACGACCTTGCGGGGCCCAGGGGGCGACCTTGCGGGCCCGACGGGAGGCGAGGTGCGGTCGATGGGGGAGCTAGGCTGCGAGCGCCGCGCGGGCGTGGTGGAACTGGTAGACACGCCGGCCTTAGGAGCCGGTGGGCGTAATGCCCTTGGGGGTTCGAGTCCCTCCGCCCGCATCGACAGAAAAGGCCCGGTAATCCGGGCCTTTTCTTGTTCTGGCACGGGACGCCGGCGGATCGTGCACTCGACGCGGGTTGGGTAACATGAGTTGGGTAACATGTCAGCCCGAGCCTCCCCACCTACTCGCTACAGCTCCGTGCGCAGGGCACGCGGGCCTTCTACGAGGTCATGTTTCGCATCGGCGGCCGGCAGGTCAAGCGCCGCGTCGGCCCCGCGTGGGTCACGCCCGCCGGCAAGCCGCGGCGCGGGCGTCCGCGAGACGGCTGCCTCGACGTGGCCGGCGCGCACGACCGCGCCCGCGAGATCGTCGCCGAGCAGGCCGCCAAGGCGGCCGACCCGCAGGCGGCCGGTCCGACGTTCCGCGAGGTCGCGCTCGACTACATGCGGTGGCTTGAGCGGGTCAAGGGTGCGAAGCCTTCGACGCTGGCCGACCACGGCTACGCGCTCGCCGAGTCGAACGGCACGACAAACGGACAGGTCATGCTCGCGCTCGGCGACCGGCCCGCGGCCGAGGTCACGCCGCGCGACGTCGAGAAACTGCTCGACGCGCTCGCCGCGTCCGGCGCGTCGGCTCGGACGGTCAACAAGCGGCGCGCGCTGCTGCGGCGCGGTGTTCACCTACGGCGTCAAGCGCGCCGGCCTGCCTGGCAACCCGGTGCGCGCGACCGACAAGCGCCGCGAACCGCAGCGGGCGGCGCTCGACACGTACAGCGTCGCGGAGGTCGAGCGGCTCGCGGCGGCGCTTGCCGAGGGCAGGCACCGCGATCGGCGCGCCGCCAGCGACGCGACCCGGGCCGAGGACGCGCAGGACGCCGAGCTGGTGCGCGTCGCGGCCTACACGGGGCTGCGCCAAGGCGAGCTGCGGGCGCTGCGCTGGCGCGACGTCGGCGAGGGCGTCATCACCGTCTCGCGCGCGCTGTCGGCCGGCGTGGAGTCCGGGACCAAGGGCGGCCGCGTCCGGCACGTCCCGCTCGTGCCGCAGGCGGCCGAGGCGCTCGAGCGCCTGCGCGCGCGCGAGCGACTTCACCGCGCGCGA
Source organism: uncultured Solirubrobacteraceae bacterium (assembly GCA_963709885.1). Lineage (GTDB taxonomy): Bacteria > Actinomycetota > Thermoleophilia > Solirubrobacterales > Solirubrobacteraceae > Palsa-744. Next base: position 1,238,236 of record CAVPXY010000004.1, read on the forward strand.
CGAGCTGGTGTTCTGCAACTGGCGCGGGCGCGCGCTTGACCCGAGCGCGCTCGTCGCGAGGTTCAAGCGCGCCCGCGACGCCGCCGGGCTGCGCCCGCTCCGCTTCCACGACCTCAGACATACCTACGGCTCGCTGCTCGCGGCTGGCGGCGTGCCAGTCACCGAGATACAGGCGGCCATGGGGCACGCGGACCTCCAAACGACGGCGCGCTACCTGCACGCCCGCCAGGCGAGTGAGCAGGTCGATCGTTTCGCGCGGGCGTTCGCTGAGGGCGGCGACTGACATCCACCACCGCTTCGACGGCCGCCCGGCTGAAGCGGCGGTGCCGGCCGATTCGGACGGAGGGCAGCTCGTCGCGGGCGGCGTACTCGTGCACCGAGCGCACGGGGATCTGCAGATATTCGGCGACCTCGGCTGCCGTCATCACGTCGTGCTGTTCCGCACTCACGCCGCGACCTCTGCTTGCTCTACACCCGGGTTGGTCCTGATGATCATCACCCAGAAAGCCGAGCAACGTGCTCGCTGTGCAAGCAGATTTCCGCCGAAAGGCGCGGGCATCGGCGCCATCCGTGCGCTCCTCGAAGCTATCGCGAGCATCATGACTGAACGCCCTGACCCGTTCGCAGCACTCGACCGCTATTTCGCCGCGGCGACGATCGCGCACGAGTACCTCGGCGACCTCCATCGCGAGCTCGGCGCGCTCGGCGCGGACAGTGCTCACACGCGGGCGCTGCTCGGCGAGTCAGCCGCGGTCGTCACGGAACGGATGCCGGCGCTGACGCGCGAGCTGCGCCAGCTGAGGGAGGAGTGGGAGACACAGAACCTTCTCGACCCGCCCCGGGCGAAGCGCACGCTGCAGCTCGCCGAGACTCGCCTCATCGAATCCGAGCCGGAACTATCAGCGCTGCGAGCGCGCCAGGACGAGATCGTCGCGGAGATGCGCGGGCTGCTCGAGCGTGCCCGAGGAAGCTAGCGCTCAGCGAGCAGCCAGACGAGCGGCCGCAGCGTCCTCATAGCGCCCGGCGAGCGCCAAGCTCGCGTCGCGGACGCCGTTGATATCGCTCTGCTCGGCCTGGGCGCGCAGCTCACGGGCCCGAGCCTGTAGCTGCTCTGGGCTCTGCGTACTGTCGCGCAGCCGATCCTCCATCGCGGCGAGCAGCCAGCGATCCTCGTCACGCAACGACGGCCAAGGCGAAGTCGACACACGGTGATTGTACCGGGCGTGTAGGTCGAACTCTTGGGGGCGAGACGGCGAGGTTCGCGGACGGGGCCGAGCATCTCGAGCCGGTGCTCCGCCGATTTGACGCCCAGCGGGAGCGACGCTCTCCTCCACGGAGTGGATCGCCAAAACGAGCGACCCAACGCCATGAAGGAAACGCCAACGCCGCTCCCCTCGATGCGGCTGTAGACGCTTCGTCTGACCTGCCGCTACACGGACGCCGTCCTGCTCGCGCGGTCACGCCACCGCTATGCCGACGACCCCGCGTCCGTTCGCCTCGTTGCCCTGACCGCCCCGACAGTCCTCCGCCTTGCACCCGCCGATGTAGCCCTTGTCCCAATCGGTCCTCTAGAGGCTTGATGTGGGTTCATCGTCCGTCATAGGCGGCGAGCGCTCGGGGCGGACGCCCGAGGATGGTGTTGATGAGCATGCTCAGGGTGAGAGCCAGGAGTCGTTGCACGACGCGTTGGGCAAGTCCGGCTAGTGTCTTGGCCAGGTGATCCTCGAGGCGCATCTGGCGTTTGAGCGTTGAGAAGACCGACTCGATCACCAGCCGGATGCGGGCCTTTATGATCTCGCTGGGTGGACGCTGCCGAGCCGGTGCTTGCTCGGGCACGATCAGCTCAACGCCGATCAGCTGCGAGGCTGTCGCGGTGTTCGCGGCCACGATGGCCGGCGTCGGCGAACAGCAGGCTGCCGGGGTGGGCGGCGGCGAGCTGAAAGACACCCTCGCGCTCGCTCTCGTTGGCCGGCTACTGAGGTCATAGCCGAGCGGAGCACCCCGGCGATCGCGTGATCAGCAGCAGCCGCATGCCCCATACCAGTGGCTCTTGGACGGGCAGTAGCCGTAGCCGGCATGCCCGGCGAACTCGCTCTTTGACGCACAGCCCGCGTAGTTGGCGCAACGCGAGCAGCGTGCCGTCGACCAGGCGGACGCTACCTGCGGCGATGTAGCTCGGCGACGCCGTAGCTGCACGGTCGTGATCCGCGGCGTCAGGCGCCGCAGCCGGCGGTTGTACTGCGACTGCTCGGGCAGGTACGGGAAGCAGCCGGGCAGCAGCCGTCCGATCGTCGCCCAGGAACTGGCGGTCGGAGACCAAGCCCGTGATGGCCTGGGCCACAGCCAGCGCGATCAGCTCCTGATCGGTGACCTTGCCCGCCGGCCCGGGGCGAGGAATCGACAGCGAGCAGGCGAACACGTAGGCTGCAATAACGAGGGTCTCCAGCGAAGCGTCCATCTCGTGCTCCAATCACGAGTTGACAGGGCTGGAGGCCCTCTTCTTATGTCAACGCCCGCTTCCTGCCCAGCGGGCCAACCCACATCAAGCCTCTAGTAGTTCTTGCTCTCGACTCGCTCCACACCCTGCTGCCCGCTCGCTCCCGCTCACCACTCTGCATCTGGCCTCGCCATAAACATCTGTGATGTGTTGGTCGAGGAAGGGGGTCCCCGGGTCGAAGCGAAGCGGAGAGGCGGGGACCCCCTTCCTCGATGCCAGGTGCAGAGCCAAACTTCGGGAGCGAGCGGGCAGCCGGGTACTCGCTGGGGTGCCTCGCCGAGAGAGCGGCGGACAGCCGGGCACCCGAAAGCGGCATCTCCGGCCGACATGGCCAACAGGTTGTCGCGCAGACGGTCAGGCGGCGAGCGCGTCGTCGGGCGGCTGCTTCGCCAGGGCGACGAGGTCGAACTCGTCCTCGACTGTGAAGAAGGGCGCACGTCCATCGAACACTCTGAGTTCTCTGACTTCCAGGGGGTCAGACGGCGCCCGCAGCATGCGGAAGTCGCCGGCGAGGATGCGCTCGCGCGTCGTGAAGAGGACGCGCTCACGCCCCACGTACACCTGCCCCCGGCCTTCGGTCTCTGGCCAGCGCGCGGGCGGCATCGAGGGTCGCGTCGGCGGCCTTGACGAGCGCCAGCAGCGAGCTCTCGTGCAGTGTTACGAACACCAGGACCGGCGCGATCTGGTGAAAGGCGAAGCGCCCGCGCGTCCATCCCTCGGTCAGAAACCAGTCATAGCGGCGCAGGCGCTCGAGCTGCTTGTGCGGCCGGGCGGTGCGGTCGTACTCGATCAGCACCGCCTGGTGGGGCTCCTGGCCCCCGAAGATCAGCGTCGCGTCGGGCTTGATCACGCCTTCGCGCGAGCGCCCGTGGAAGAAGCGCGGGAGCAGCTGCGCACGCGGCTCGCCGTCCTCTGGCCTCTGGTCCTCGCGCGGATCGATCTCCCCGCGGCGCGGTCCGTGCCAGACAAACGGCATCGCGTCGAGCAGCGGGCCCTCGCCGAGCCGCGCCCTGTGCGCGATGTCGAGCACGAGCGCGTTGACCTGCAGGTCGTGCTCGACGTAGGCGATGCTATGGATGTCGGCCGGCTTGTACTGCTTGTCCTCCGCGTGCATCCCGTGCTCGGCGATCAGGTGCCAGCCCTCCGCGGTCAGGCGGTAGTTCCACTCATAGCTGCCCGCTGCGCGTGCCGGGCGGAACTTGTCGATCAGCCCACGGTCGTGCAGAAGGCGCAGCCTCCGCCGCGCGCAGGTGGAGTCCCCGCCCCACCCGAGCAGCGCCATCTGGCTCGAGGACAGGTAGTTGACGTCATGCAAGAGCGCAAGCAGGCGGCGGTCGCGCTCGGTGACCGCGAGCGGCTTTGGAGCCGCTGCACGCCTGCCCCAGTGGATGCTCGCCGCGGAAAGACCGGAGCCGGCCCTCGCCGCCCGCTCAGCAGCAGAGCTCGCCACGGCCCTCTCCCACTGAAGCTTTCCGGCATGCACTCGCCACGACGCTCCTTCGGCTCGGTCTCGCGCGGCGCTCATCCGCCGCCTACGCGTTAAGCCGAGCAGAGCCGATCAGACGCAAGCCATGCGGCCATCCGGCGTGAGGGCCAACCAAGTCGCGCCCCGATCGGCCAGATCGAGAGTCATCGCGCCAGCACCGGCGGTCCAGCATTCGAGCCGGGCAAGGCGCTGAGGGGTGCGCGGGACGGTGTTCAGCCCCAGCCCCGCTGGCCGGCTTGTGAGGCAATCGCCTATCGGCATGGTCCGGCGCCGGCGCCAGGCGCTACTGAGCTGGGGCTCTCCGGCGGCCGAGACGCCCGCTCCCACCCGAAGAGCAGGAGCACGATTCGGGTCACGGGAGAGCGTTGCTCATCGGTCGTCCTGAGCGAGCGCGAGCCGGGCTTCACCCGAGACGCTCGCATCCCGCGCGTAGCGCAGCCGACGGTCTCGAGCAAGCACGCGCCTGGACGGCTGTGGCTCGACGCCTGCTACGCCCAGGAGTAAGCCTGCTCTTGCTCCACCTGTACGGCCCGCATGGGCGGGGGCAGCAGCAGCATGACCGGCGTGTCCGTGTCCTCGATACCGCCGGGCGTCCTGCCGTGCTCCTCGATGCCTCGTCCCGCAGCACCGGCAACACCGAGATCGCGCATACTGGATCTCGTGCCACGCTCTGCAGCGTTCTTGATCGGCATCGTCGCGTTCGTCGCCTTCGCCGGGCTTTACGCCGTGTCGTGGATCGCCGCATTTGGCTTCCTGGCTGTCTGGCTAGTCGCGACGGTCCTGTATCGCCGTCATCCGCGACGCTGAGGGCGAGCCTCCGCGAAAATTGATGTAGAAGGGGAGCAACGCCCAGGGGTGGCAGGGCCGAAGCCAGGATCTGTTAGGCGGCTCCTTTTCGCGCAAGCGGCAGGAGCTTCTCCCTGCTCCTTTCCCAGTAGAGCGACGCTGCCCTCCTTGAGGCCGTGACGCACGCGATTGGCCGGGATAACGCGATCATCTCTGCTCGCCCGCGCACTGTTCAACTGCTCAGCGTCCTACCCCACCCCCGCGTCCGGCCATTGCCATCTCTCCGCGCCGGGCTGGTCGGCGTTGGTGCTCCTACCTCACCCCTTGGCCGGGCGGGGCGTGCGGATCGTCAACGGGCAGGTATGCGGACGCCTCGTCCGAGTATTCCCACACCAGGTCGTCGGGACCCCGGAAGAACACTGGCGAGAGCGGCACGGCGTGAGGGGAGCCGGTGATGAACGTGCGGGCGCGGGGATGCTCCGCCGCGTGGTCGATGTGAACGACGGCCGAGACGTAGGGGTGGTTGTGGCGCAGCTCGCCGTTCCTGCCAGCGCCCCAGCCCGCAGGACCAACCGGGCCGCTCGCCGACACCGGGATTCGCACCTGCGGGTCGCCCATCATCGCCGTGATGATCTCGAACGGACGCAGCAGTCCGAACAGCGCGTTCTTCGGATCGGTGAGGACGACGACGAGCGGGTGCCCGAGGTCTTTCGCCTCGCGCAGCTTCCGAGCTGCGTGGTGAATCTGCGTGCGATGTGGCTTGAGGACCTGCTCCATCGAGGTGGTCCCCGCCTTGATCGGCCACGACGACGGGTCGAACTCCTTGACCTCGGTCGCGCACCGCTCGCCGTCGAGGTCGAGCAGGTACTCGATGCGCACGCCGATCCCGAGATCGGGCTCATGGTCGGGCACCGGGACGCCCGCGTGGCGAAGATACTCCTCGAACAGTCGGTCGCCGTCGGTGCGCTCACCCATCGACAGCAGGCTAGGTGTCCGACCGGACCGCGCGGTTGATATGTCGACCCCGGCGCTAAGCCCCAGCCGTGACGCAGGAACGACTCGGGGCAGTCGAGCACGGCGGCGAGGTCGCGGGCGTCGGTATCGAGCGGCGCCTCGCGTCCGTCGCGAGCGTCGTGGTTGCCATATCAGATCGTGGCAGCAGTCCGACCGTAGCCTGGCTTCGGGGGTTATCGCGAGGCCGAATGATGGTGCTGGTCGATCCGGCCCACCTGACGCCGACGGTCCCGTCGTCGCGGAACTTCGGGCGGGGTATCCATTTGTCCGAACGATACCCGTGGGTTCCGGCGGTCGTGAGATGATGAGCAGCTAATGCGAGGAACGGTCCTGCTCGCGCTACTCGCGCCCCGACAGTCCGTCGTCACGTCAAGGATGCCGCGGTGAGGGGGTGGGTCAGCTGGGTCGTCTTCGGTGGCCTCGGCGTGCTGCTCGTAGCGCTGGGGTTGGGCGAAGCCATCTTCGCCGCGGGCCTCGTCCTGTTGCTCGTCGTCGGCGGGGCCGCTCTAGCCGTGAATTGGTCGCAGCGCCGCGACGGGACACTCGCGCTCGCCGTCCTCCGCTGGCGGCTGTGGGTTCGCGCCCGCCTGCGGCGGCGGTAAATAACTTCGGCCCGCCGACCGGCGGAAGTTCGAGGAGCTCGTCCGCTTCTGCGTGCGCGTGATAGGAGTCGTCTCATGCGGCCCGCCCTTCGCTACCGCTGCGGACGATTCTCGACCGCGCGGTCTGACGCTCGGGAGACGATCGCTTACGCATCCGGGCGAAGCAGGCGTGATCACGTCGCCGCCCTCGACAGCTCCCCCTCGTCCAAGGCGCTAGCCCGAGGCGAGCTTCGTGCACAGGGCTGGGCTGTGCGCTGGGCCCACCCATTGCCAGGTCAGACGGAATAAGTGGTTGGGTCGCCAGGTTCTTCTCCAAGCGCCTCGTCCAAGCAGCGCAGGAGATACCCAAGTTGCATGAGCGCACCTAACTCGTCGATCGGCGGCAGGTCACCTGGCCGCGCAGAGTGCTTACGCATGTTCCCGTGTACGTTCAATACGGCCCACGATGTCAGACCCTCCCAGAGGTTTGGCGTGCACGATGCGATCGTGAGGATCGCGGCGGGATCGTCAAATCGCCTCTGCACCCAGGTGGTCATGGCGTCAAGGTCGATACGTCCGCGCTCATCGCCGGCAATGAGTTCGGCAATGTCTGTCTCCGACCATCGACTAAGGTCGCTACGTCGCTCAATGTCAGCGATACGAGCGGCATAGCCCATGTTGACTGCCACCAGGCAAGCGCCGCCGGTTGGACTCTCTGGATCTATGTCAAGCGCCTCGACGTACCTCAGTGCGAACCGCCAGCAAAGGTTCGATGGCGCCCCCATCGACAGCGCGTGTCCTCCTCAGTCAACTTGTACCAGGCCTCCGCATCCGCCCTCTCATGAGGTGAAAGCCGTCCGAGGTCGCGCCTAGCAGCGCGCCGCCCATATTCCCCTCGTCTAAACACGATTCGGTGCTGTGGCAATCATTCTCTGGTCTTCGGTCGCTAATCAGGATGGGACGCCACGACGGCGTCCATGCCCCGGAGATTGGCGAAGCGCGCGGACGCGCACTGGCGAAGCTACATCATGAGCCGCACCTGTGCCCCGAATCAACGCCCTCGTCACTCCACTCCGCAGGCAGATCCTGGTCGCGCGCCGGTCCCATTCTAGGTCGGGACTGGGACAGGCCCGGGCGAGCTGGAAGCGAGCAGGCCAGGGTCTACGCGTCAGGGATGGTGCGCTCGCGGAATGAGAACACCGCCGTGTCCGGGTCGTTAACGACCACCGCCTCATAGGCGTAGTGATCGACCACTTCCGCCGTGCCGGGAATCTCAATCGCGAGTTGCCCCGGCGCGATTTCGACGCGCTTGCCCTCTTGCGGACCACCGTCGAGCACGGCAAATCGAGCCGAGTGAGCAGGGCCGTTAATACGAGCGGACTCTAGGCTGGCCGTCGGATGCCACGGGCGCTCTCGCGAGGGATAAGTGTCTCGATGGCTGAGCTGGCGCGCCAGTACAGCAGCGCCGGTGACTGGCCACCGACTGGCCACCGGCCCGACGCGGAAACCCTGCCGTAGCAGGGTTTCCGAGCACTGGAGCGACGGGGCTCAAACCCTCGTTCGGCACCGCATAGAGGGGTTCGCGCGCGAGAGGCTCCGCTTCGGGGTTAGGCCATGAACGGCAGGCGAGTCCCGGCAGGCGACCGCATCTACTACGAGGGTGTCGCGTATACGAAAGCAGCAGTGACCCGAAGCCTGGCGTCGCGCTAGCGCTCCGGACGAGCACGAGCAGTCTCGGGCTGCCCGTCCAGACGCCTCCCGACATGGCGAAGCAGTCGTGATCGCATTGTCGGTCTCGGTGCTTTCGCAGCGTCCGTAGTGGCACCGACGTGCCTCCATTCGGACCGCTCGCGCGCCACGGCCAGGTGCACACGGCACTCGACGTCGTGGGTAACAGATTGGGTAACAACGTACCCGCAGAACCGCCTAAACGCGATCTAACTGCACAAAGCGGCCAGTAAGTACGGGGCCCGCGCACCAGTGGCGTGACTTAGGAGCCGGTGGGCTTTAGGCCCTTGGGGGTTCGAGTCCCTCCGCCCGCACACACCTCCGCCCGCATATAACGCATATAGCGTATTTGCAGGGATCTTCTTGTCGCATTGGTCGTGGTGAGCAACAGTTTGAATGGGCCGTGTTCCCAAATCGTGTTCCCTGCGTGCACCCGAAGTCGCCAAGTGCTGTGAGACCCAGCACGCGCCCGAGGGCCTCATAACCTGGCCTGTTGGGCCCCAAGCACTCTCGACCAACCGGTAGCCGCGGGGTTGTGGTCCAGGCTCGGTCAGCGCGGTCAATATCAAGGCGGGGAAGTCGAACGGCCCCAGCCCGCACCGGGGTTGACTGCCCGGGGTCTTCGCCCGCCGCTCAGGCAACGCGCAGCGTTCGCTTTCCCACGAGGGGGAGAGCAGCCGGACGCGAGCCGGCGAGCGGCCATCCCGGCGCCGGTCGCGCGAGCAGAAACCCCTGCAGCAGGTTGACGCCGAGATCGGCGAGCGATGACAGCTCCGCCGCGGTCTCGACTCCCTCGGCGACGACGAGTGCGCCGACGCGCTCGGCGTAGTCGACCATCGCGCTGACCAGCGCGGCCCGGTCGGCGTCGGCGTCGATCCCGCTGACGAGCGAGCGGTCGAGCTTGAGGTAGTCCGGGTGCACCGCCGTGATCTGGCGCAGACCCGCGTAGCCGGCGCCCATGTCGTCCACGGCGAGCCTCGTGCCGCGCCGGCGCAGCACTGCGATGGCCGCCGCGAGCGAGGGGTCGTCATTGCGCACGAGCGTGTCCTCGGTGATCTCGACGACGAGCCGCGAGAGCTCGGCGGGCGTCTCGAGGATGGCGAGCGTGCGCGCGTCGGGCAGCGTCGCGCCCGAGACGTTGACGCACAGGCGTGCGCCGGCGGGCAGCTCGGGCAGCAGCTGCATCGCCGCCGATAGGCAGGCCTGGTCGAGCGCGTCTCGCTCGCCGAACTCCTCGGCCAGCGAGAACCAGTGCAGCGGGCTCGTAGTCGAGCCGAGCTGGAACCGGGCGAGCGCCTCATACGCGTGCGCCTCACCAGTCAGCAGGTCAAAGATCGGTTGGGTCACGATCTCGATGCCTTCGCCTCCGATCAGGCGGGCGAGGATGGTCTGGCCGTCGCTCTCGCGGTCGCCACTGAGCGACGCGCCATTGTAGGTCGCGACACGCCGCCGGGGGCGACGCTTGGCCACACGCAGGGCGATGTCGCCGGCTCGCAGCAGGGCGTTGGCCTCGCGGCCGTCGTTCGGCGCCCAGGCGATGCCCACCGAGCCGGTCGCACTCTGCGCGGCGCCGCCGGGATGGGCCAGGCGCGCAAGCAGCTCCTGGGCGAACGCCTCGGGGGCTGTGCGCACGGTCGCTGCGAACTCGTCGCCGCCGAGGCGTCCGATGAGCGACTGGCGATCGCCGAGTTCGCGCATCTGCCGGACGGCGTTTGCAAGGAGGCGGTCCCCCGCGGCGTGGCCGTGGAGCTTGTTGACGAGGCCGAAGCGGTCGAGGTCGACCGTGACAAGGGCGAGCGGAGTCTTCTCGTCGACGTCGACGAGCGCGGCGTCCAGCGCCGTCCGGAAGGCCGAGCGCGCGAGCGCCCCCGTCAGGTCGTCGTGGTTGGCCTCATACCGGGCGAGCTCGAGCAGCTCGCCGAGCTCGGACATCACGGCGCGCCCGCTGAGCAGGAGCGCGGCGGCGGCGACACACAGCCCGAGGTAGCTTGCGTGGACCGACCCCACCATCACGATCGGCAGGCCTAGCGCGACGACGAAGATCGCGGCCGCGAGCAGGTCGACGCGGCCTCGCACGAGGGCACCGATGATGACCGCGGCCAGCCACAGCAGCGTGAGCACGGTCACCCGCTCGTCGCCGAAGCCGTTGACGAGCACGCCGGCGAGCGCCGCCGCCAACTCCTCGAGGCGCCCGATGCGCGCGCCGAGGGCGACCATCTGGGTGAGCGCGCAGACGGCGATGACCGTCATGCCGATGGCCGCGAGCAAGGGACGGGGGTGCAGACCGGGACTGCGCGCGACGATCGCTAGCCCGGCCACGGCGATGCTCGCGCGCGCGCCGGAGGCCACCGCAGGCGCTCCGAGCGGTCGTCCGTGAAGTGTTTGCGCGTCCGTCATCGTGAGTGTCAGTGCTCCCACCCGAGCGCCAACCGACCGTTCCAGAGGGACCGGGAAGGATGCACGTTTCGCTGTCCCAGCTATCTCGGCGTGTCGACCGAGAACCTGTACCGGCGGCGTGTCGTGGCAGACACATATCTGGTCTCGCCGTTTCCGGGATTCCGAGACCGGCGCCACGCTTCGATCGGCGGAGGCTGGTTTCCCCCGGCGCCTCGGTTCCGTCGCCACAGCCGCGACCGATATTCGGCTCGAGGCCCACACCCTCCCCGACCCACTCGGCGCCCCTCGACGCGATCGCCTCGGAGGGCTCGTCCACGAGCACAGCGCTGCCCATGAATCTGCCTTGGCCACGCCGCATACCGGGGGCCGCGGGGAGGGACCAATCTGCGCCAGCGACGACGACCCGTGCCAGGCGACTGGGCAAGGAGCAGGACCGGGGCGGCCTTGCAGGGAGACCGTCTGCCAGCACTCTGGCAGTTGACGGGCGGGATTGCTGGCGGCGCGTTTCCGATGCCGGTGCAGCAACGCCGGCGGATGCCTAGCTCGAAGCCGATCCGAACGACGGGGCCGTGGGGCCCCGTCGTTCGTGGTTCGATTCTCGCGCTCGACTATCTGCCCCCGAGCGACCCCTGAGACCTATTGGAGGTTGGAGGGACCCATGACCACGTTGGGTTTGTCAACGACGACCCCGGTGTTGCCCGTGACCGTAAGCGGCCCGAACACGGTGTTGTTGGTCACGGTCGCCCCGCCGTCGCTGCCCGTCACCGAGAGCGGTCCCTTGACGACGTTGCCTTCGATCACGACGACTCCCGTGTTGCCCTTGACGGTAACCGGTCCGTTGATGGTGTTCCCAGGGCATCCAGGGCCGCCGATTACTACCGGCCCGGTGCCGTTGGTCGATGAGACAGGGCCCGAGATCGTTGCGCCGCAGAGTCGGAGCCGCGCCGCCTTGTTCGTGGTGACCGGCCCCGAGACCGTCCCACCTTCGATGTCAAACGCGCCGCCTGCTTCCACCGTCACCGGCCCGCTGACGTTCCCAGTCGAGGCGAGCTCCACCACCTGGCCAGCCTTCACGACGAGCGGGCCGTGGACGGTGCCCGTGATGACCTGGGTGTAGTTGCCGAGCGCGAGCGTGTAGCCCGGTGGCAGATACTTGGGCAGCGGTGCCTGTACCAGGCCGCCACCGCTTCCCGGTGGCTCGATTGTCGGCAGCCGCAGTTCGAGGTTCTTCACCTGGATGGACTGCGGCGTTGACGAGTTGCGCGCATAGTTCGGCTGAACCGGTGGCCCGGCCGAGGTCGAGTCCTGCACGCTCAACACGAGCTTGACGACATGCCCCGCGGCGACCTTCCACACCTGCGGGTGGATCTGGAACACCTGCTTGGTGAAGCCGCCGGCCGGGTTGATCGGCCGGTAGATGGCCCGGCCGATCAGCTGCTGGACGCCACCTTCTGTTTCGTTGACGTCATACAGCCGCGCGATGACCTGGCCGTTCACCGCCGGCGTCGAGAATTCGCCGATCACCGTAGGCGAGCCGGCGATCGTGAAGCCTTCGGCAGGCGCCGGGGCGAGCTTGTAGGTCGCCGCCGATGCGTTTTCGCCGGCAGCTTCCGTGCTGCACACCGTGCCCGAGGTGAATGAGTTTTTCGGCGCGGTGCCGGGGGCCTGGATCGTCTGTTCGGCGGTGCCTTCCAGCCGGATCTCGCCAGGTGCCAGGCTCGCCCAGTTGCTCGCGTTGTATTCCTGACCCGCAGCGCTCACCGGACAGTGGCTCGCGATGACGGTCACGCCGCCGTGCGCGCCGGCCGGTTCGCTGCCTTCGCCCTTGATGTAGTACGCAAACCAAGCGTTCTCAGCAGCGGAGTACCTGCCTATGTCGGTCGCCGATGCGTTCGCGGAACGCGGGTTGTGACCATAGTCAAGGCCCCAGAACTCGATTGCCGCGGTCGGGTAGGCCGCACGTACCTTGTTGTAATAGTCGACGCCCTGGTCGGCCGGGAAGAGGTCATCGTCCCAGCCGTCCTCGAACAGCACCGGTGCAGGAGGCTCCGAGAGGTTCGTGTAGTACGCGCCGTGGTAGGGCAGCTGTGCTTCCTGCTGGACTGCCAGCGGCTGGCCGTTGTAGGGGCCGCCCGTGTTGTTGAAGGCGAACCATTCGGTGAGGTTCGCTTCGGGGTCGGCGCCCGGTGGGGCGTAGAACCCGCCGGCAACGAGACCCCCGTAGTACAGCGCTTCGTTCCAGTTCTGCTTCTGGATCCCGAATTCGTGGTTGCCCAGAACGCCCGCATAGGGAGCGTTGGCCACGTAGTCCAGGTTGCTGCCGTTGGGCTGCAACGACTGGGCGAGGTCGGTCCACGTAAGTTCGGGCGCCGTCGCCGCGATTTTCATCGCGGTGCCTTTCGGGCTGACCCACGGAATCAGTTCGCCGTTGGGAAGTTCGACGCGATCCTTCAGCGCGCCTAGCTGTGACGACGTTCCACCGCCGTAGCTCGCGCCGGTGGCACCGATCTTCTGGGGGTTGATCACGCCTTCGTCGGCGAGCAGGCCGAGCAGGTATTGAGCGTCGCGGACTTCATACCTCCTGCTCATCAGGTGGATGTATCCGTGTGCGCATGCCGGCGTTTTGATCGCCGGGGATTTGGTCCCGCACGATTCGCCAAAGCCGCGGTCAGTCATGCTGAATACTGCATAGCCCTGTGCCAGCCAACGCTGCGCGGTCAAACTCGACGGCAGGATCTTGGATCCGCCATATCCGTGGTAGATGCCGATCACGGGATAGTTGTTGTCAGAGCCCGAGGCGGTCGGGAAGGCGACCGAGACGTCGATCGGTGTGCCGTCCCAGCTTGGGACCGTGGTCCCCGCCGTGTTGCCGCACCAGCGCTGGCCTTCAGTGGCGCCTGGGCCCTGGGTCGCGCACGTCACGGTCCCGAAGACGCTCGTGATCGAGGCGCTTGCGGCAGACGGCGCCAGCAGTCCGAGGATCACAACCGACAAGACGACCAGTTTGCGCAGGCGAAAACGACCGACTGCCGAAGTCCCGTTGAGCATCTCCCATACCTCCTCTGGCCCACCCAAAGGCGGCCATACACAATAGGTCGGCCGCTCGCCGGCGCCGCGACGGCGAACGAGCTGCCGTGCGTGTGCGACGCTATCACGCAGGTAGGGCTCGCAGGGGCCTCGAGCCGGGCCCTGTCCGAGCCGAATTCTCGCAAACTGCGGAGTCGACGAGGAGGAGCCTCCCACGCCAGCGTGGCGGCCCAACAAAGACCGAGCGGTCGGAGTCGCTCCACCCGGAACGACCGATCAACGATCACGTCACCGACCACCAGGTCGCGGACCCAGATAAGCCCGGGCATCCGCGGAGCGAACCACGATCCCGTCAACCACAACCACTCACCACCGTCGCTTGACGAGGGGGCCCTGTTCAGATAAGCGCAAGTGGGATGCCGGAGCGCTGTTGCGCGCGCGTGTGTCGCTAGTGCCCGGACGCCGAGAAGTGCATGTAGTCCTTCGTTGAGCCGGTCCAGCTGCCGCCCCAACCCCATCCGACCGAGCGGAAGGCGCGGACGACGGCAGCGGTCACCATCCCGGGACGGTGCTGGGAGCGGTTGAAGTAGGGTCGGCTCAAGGGGTCGCGGCTCTGGCCGCAGCCGACGTAGGGATTCTCGACAGGGTTCAGGTCGACCGCTTCACCGAAGGCGTGCTCCGACCACGTGCCCGTGCCGCTTCCACCGACGCATGGCGAGGGCACTGCCTGCCTGCATTCGAAGCTGGCGCTTACGTCGCCGTCTGCCGGGCGCGACCGTACTGGCCCGTAAGCGTTGGCGAGGCTCATGTGGCGGATCCGGAAGTGGAGTCTGTAGAGCTGACGGAATACGAGGGCGAGCGGCGCAGTTGCTGACCGGTTGACGACCAGCTGGCCGGTGTAGGTTTGCCCATCGAAGCCGCGATAGGAGACGGTCAGCAGGCGTAGGTCCGACAGCGGCACGGGGCACCCCGGGTGCCATGCCTCGCGCTTCACTTGCGCCCGCACGGGACCCGGCAGCGGCTGGATCGAGGAATGAAACGGGGTGACCGCCAGCACCAGAAGCGACACCGCGAAGGACCGGGTCACCGCGGCATCTCCGGTGTCTTGTCAGCTCGATTGGGCACCACGTCGCAACCTATTCTTGCGGGCTGGCGCGGAGGAGCGCCGCGCCCTAGTCAACCTCCTCAACCGGGAGGCCTGCTTCCTTCCACGCGACGAAGCCCCCCTTGACGTCAGCGGCCCCGCGGCGCAAGGTCCACTTAGACCGGACGGCGTGCTGGCAGAGGTAGATGGCGCCGGGCCCCTCGGGACTCGCCACATGCTTGGCGAGCGACACGCGTCTTGATCCCGGCGGTACCCCGTGGTGGCGACGCTCGACGGCCGTCCTGAGATCGAGGATCTCGGCCTCGCCGCGCTCTACCGCAGCCCAGACAGCCTCAGGCGCAAGCGACCGTGGCATCGCCGTTTACCGAAACCCGCCCACAGCGCGTATCCGCCGGGGTGGAGCCTTGCGCCGGGCGGACTTCCAGAGAGGGAGACCTCGTCGCGTGCTCGTCAGGCGCTCGCTTTCGCGTGAACGCGAGAGCGTCGCAGGTCGGGTTGTTGTGCGACGATCGACACGGAAGATCCACGGCTGGATGTTGTGCGGGTTGGCGGCAAGAATCGCCGCCGCGACCAGCGCCATCGGCCCGCGCGACTTGCTCCACGCGGATCCTCGATGTCGCCGGCGGTGGGCGGCCCGGGCGCGAGCGTGTCGACC